>NZ_JAGGDJ010000024.1 GCF_017652985.1 Paenibacillus artemisiicola | reverse complement strand
GGCGGCGGGGCGCGGCCGGGTCGGCGGCAGGGGCGCAGCCGGATCGCCGCGCCGGCCGCGCATGGCACAAGGATGATCGGCAGGGCCGACCGGGCGACCGGCGGCCTTGCCGCGCGTCCGCTTATACGAATGCGAAGGGAGCATGCTACCTATGGAATCGACAAGAGCTTTTTTGCGCGCGCTGGGCTTTCCCGGCGGCGATCTGTACGACCTGCCGTCCTCGGCCAAGCGGTTTCCGGACGGCGCGGAATACCGGGTGGAGCTGCCGAGCGTCGAAGGACCGGCGGCGCTCGCGGCGACGCTGCGGGAGATCGACCGCCGCGGCTTGACCGTGCACCGCGTGTCGCAGGGCAGCGGCATCATGCTGCTGACCGACGGGGAGATCAGGGACATGGTCGCGATGTGCGCGGAGCGCGGGATCGAGCTGAGCCTGTTCGTCGGGCCGCGGGGCACGTGGGACGTCGGCGCGACGCCGCTCACGCCGGCGGGCCGGGCCGCGGGCTTGCGCCATGAAGGCGCGGACCAGCTGGTGTACGCGATGGAGGATCTGAAGCGGGGCGCGTCGCTCGGCCTGCGCGGCGCGCTCGTCGCCGACGAAGGACTGCTGTGGCTGACGAAGCGAATGAAGGAGGCCGGCGAGCTGCCGCGGGATTTCGTCGTGAAGTGCTCCGTGCAGATGATGGCGTCGAATCCGGTATCGGTCCGGATCATGCAGGATCTCGGGGCGGATACGTACAACGTGCCGACCGGGCTGACGCTGCCGAAGCTGGCGGCGATCCGGGCGGCCGTCGACATTCCGCTCGACGTCTACGTCGAAGGACCGGACACGCTCGGCGGCTTCATCCGCCATTACGAGATCGCGGAGCTGATCCGGCTGCTCGCCCCGGTCTATATCAAGTTCGGGCTGCGCAACCACCCGGACGTCTATCCGTCCGGCGAGCACCTGGAGGGCGCGAACGTCGCGCTCTGCGTCGAGCGGGCGCGCCGCGCCGCGCTCGGCCTGCAGATGGTCGAGCGCTATTGCCCGGACGCCGCGACCTCGGCGCTCGGCGCGGCCGGCCTCGGCATTCCGGTGCCGGGTACGGGCGCTTAAGGCGGCGGGACGGGCAGCGGCGCCGCGCGGCCAAGCTCGCATTCGCGGGAGCAGGACCAGGCGCCGATGGCGTCTACTATGCCGGTGCTCGACGCCGCGATCACGCCGCCTTCCGGCTGAACGGGCCGCGGCGCGGACGCGCGCGGAGACGATAGACCCCCTCCGGAGGGGTTCTTCGTCATGTTCAACCGGAAATGGCGATCCGTTTGCCGTTCCTGGCGCTGCGCGTCCTCGCGACGCCCGCGAGACGGCGTTCGGACCCCGCTCATCGCTCCCGCGCCTCGAACCGCTTGCGGTAGCCCGACGGGCTGACGCCGGCGGCCGCGGCGAACCGGCGGGCGAAGTACGCCGGATCGTCGAAGCCGACGGCCGAAGCGATATCGGCGACGGTCTTGTCCGTCGTCAGCAGGAGCAGCTTCGCTTGCTCCAGCCGGACGTCGTTCACGTACTCGTTCGGCGTGCGGCCGAAGACGGCGCGCATGCAGCGCGTGACGTAGATCGGATGGTAGTGAAGCGCCTCCCGCAGCCGCGCGTTCGTGACGGGCTCGCGATAGTTCGCCTTCAGCCAAGCGGCCGCGCGCTCGGCGAGCTGGACCGCGGCGGAATCCGCGCGCCGCTGCCGGGCATCGCCGCAGAGGTGCTGCAGCAAGCCGTGGAAGAGCGTCTGCTGCTGCCAGCCGCCGGCCAAGTCCGACCGGACGCTCAGCGCGAGCAAGCCCTCGATGTCGGCGTAGACGTCCGGCGGCTCGGGAAGCGTCAGGTAACGCGGCAGCCGCAGCTCGTACTGGTGTCCGAAGTCGCCGGGGTAGCCGAGCTCGGCGCTTCGCTGCGGGGCGGGCGGGACGGCGCCGGCGTCGCCGCTCCATTCCGTCCATGGCGCGAGAATTTGAAAATGCAGCCAATAGAAATGCGTTTCCTCCTCGCACGGCCCCGTCGGATAGTGATGCCGATCCGGCCGCAGGATGACGGCCTGTCCGGCGCCGACCCGCACGTCGGCGCCCGCCTCGCCCAGATGCAGCGCGCCGCGCGACACGACGATCAGGTCGAACACGCCGATCGCCTGCCGCTCCACGTGCCGGTCGCCGGGCTGGAAGACGTCCCGGCCGGCGGTCAGGAAATGCGGCAGCGGCGGGATATGCGCGAACAGCTCGTTTAACGGCATGAAGCAACCTCCGGTTCATCGTCGTCCCGGGTTTCGAAAGTGCAATCGGTTTGCGGAACCCGTCATTCGGCTTTCATATTAAAGCTGTCTGCGATCCTTGTCAAAGGCGGATGGCTCGGCATCGGAAAAGAACGCGCAAGCGGCACGCTTCGGTTTCAAACGTCCAAGCTTTCGTTCCGATTTGTCCTTGTTCCGCTCGCCGCCGCGGCCTATAGTGGAGGTAACGAGAGGAGGCGTACATGCGATGAGCGAGAAGCTGTGGCAATTATTCAAAGGCGACTACCGGCAAAACTGCCTATCCTGGCATCATTCCCCCCGCAACCCCGTCATCCCGGCGAGCGGCGAGACGTGGCGGAGCGTCTGGGTCGCGAATCCCGACGTCATCGAATTCGGCGGCCGGCAGCTGCTGTACTACCGCGGCAACGGCATCCAGCCGGGCACCGACTGCAAGCGGCACGACCGGCTCGGCGTCGCCGAGATCGCGAGCGTGACCCGCGACAATATCGAGCTGCGCGACCTGAACGGCGGCGAGCCGATCGTGGACGTCGGCGCCCCGGGCGAATTCGACGATAAAGACGTGCTCGATCCGTCGGCGGCCGTGTTCGGCGGCAAAGTGTTCGTCTACTACTCCGCGATCGGTTCGGGACCGGACTGCGTCGGACTGGCCGTCAGCGAAGACGGCGTGCGCTTCGAGAAGGCCGGCAGCCTCATGGAGGGCCGCGCGCCGGCGGTCATCGTCAAGGACGGCTATGTCTACATGATCTACCAGCTGCTGGAAGAGAACGGGTACCAGCTGTACCTGTCGCGTTCGCGGGACGGCATCCGGTTCGAGCCGGTGTCCGACCGCCCGATCTTCGCGGGCGAGCCGGGGAGCTGGGACGCCTTGTCCATCGTGACGGCGCAGCTGACGCAGGACGGCGGCGCGTATTACCTGATGTACGGCGGCAGCTCGTACCTGGCGGACGAGCCGGATTTCTTCGGCCTTGCGCGCTCGACGGACCTGCTGCATTGGGAGCGGCATCCCGGCAATCCGATCTTCGGCTGCGGCGCGATGGGGCAGGAGGACGGAGGCGCGATCTGGTTCCCGGCGCTGATCGAGACGGAGGACTTCTTCGCCATCCTGTACGAAGGCAGCCGCGGGAAGTACAGCTGGGACATTTCGTCGCAGATCTGCATGGCGACGATCGCGAAGGCGTAGCGCGGCGCTATAGCCGCAAACAAAAGCGACCCCCGTACGGGAGTCGCTTTTTGGCTTGCGCGGGCGCGCCTGGTTCGCCGCGGATCGAATCTCTTCGTCGTGGAATGAACCATTTGGTGTCAGCATTATGTACATCCGCGTCACAGGTTTGCGTCAAAAATGAATAACGCTACCCGAACGGGCAAAGATAGGATTGCTCCTATTTTATTACAAAAGGAATAGGTTATGAACGCATTCTGGTCGCATACCGTTTGGTACTTATTGTTGGGCCTGGCAACCTTAATTCAAGTCGTATACGCGCTGTATCGGTCGGAGAATCGCTTCCGTACCTTTGCTTTCTATTTGTCGCTTGTGGGGCTGCCGTTGTATTTTGAAACCTTTATCATGATTTTTTTGCATGCGTACGTGTATTGCCCCCGAATCATCCAAAATCCAAAACTCGATCCCTTCAATGATTCGTTAGCGGGGAATCTGTTCTCGCAATTTGGCGTGGCATCGTCTGCGCTGCTTTTGATTATTCGGCGAAAACCATTTTACTGGCATGCGGTTGTCGCCCTTGTTTACGCGATGGTAGAAGTGCTGTTCGTGCATTTGGATATTTATCGTCATCATTGGTGGAGAACGTGGATGACCTTCCTCGCGTTGTTGGTTTTTTTCGCCATTTCGAAATGGATGCATGCGCATCTGGTTAAGGGTGTCCGTTCGTTATACTTCAAGGGCTACCTTATACTGGGCATGTTCCCGATCTGTACGATACTGCTCCTTTGGGGCGTGCTCGATTTGTCCGGGTATATGCGGTTTACGACGTCGTTGTTCCCGAACCACCCGAGAATCAGTCGTTATGGGCTGTACCAAATCTTTACGATGGCCAGCTATAGCCTTGTCCTCTGGGGATACTTTCGAAGACGTCGTGTTTGGAGAATCGCAACCGTAACTTCGTTAGGTACCTTAATATATATGGGTTACAGAAGTCATCTGTTAGTCTTCCGGGAAGGTTATGTCGTGCCGGTCGGGATCTTAATGATCGTTTGGATGCATTTCGCCGTATGTTGCTTAGACGCATTATATGGGAGGCGACAACAAGAACGGTAAGCAAAGTCACTCGCGCTGCTCCATTCGCAGCCTGTCCCGGAACTGCTTCGGCGAGCAGTCGTTCAGCCGGTTGAACTGCCGGTAGAAATGCCCGAGGTTGGACATGCCGACGGCCGCCGCCGCGTCCGCGATGCTGATGTCGCGCGTCAGGAGCAGCTGCTCCGCGCGCTTGATGCGCTTGAAGACGACGAATTCGGTGAACGTCATGCCGAGCGCCTTTTTGAACGATTTCATGAAATGGGTGCCGCTCATGCTGAGCAGCCCGCTGACCGTCTCCACGGACAGCTTCTCGTGCAGATGCTCCTCGACGTGATGCAGCGCCGGGCGAAGCCGTTCGTACAGCAGGTGGTCGTGGTAGTGGAGCCGCTTGCGGCCGTCGTTCCGCAGCAGCGCGAGGAGAATCGTCTTGATCATGGCCGAGACCGCGAGCTCGCAGCCGATCTGCGGGTCGTTCATCTCCTTGTAGATGCCGCGGATGAGGGAGGCGACCTGCGCGCGGGCGGCGCGGTTCTCCCGGAAGATATAATTCAGCGCGCTGAGCGGCCGGATGATCTCCGCGAAATGCATCATGTTGTTCATCGTGCTCTGATCCCAGTACTTGCGCAGGTTCAGCTGGAACACGAGATAGCTGAGCGGCGCGTCGTTCGCCTGCAGCGTCGTATGGGGCTCGGCCGAGCCGAACAGGGCGACGTCGCCCCGGCGCAGCGGCAGCTGCTCCTCGCCGTAGTAGGCGGTCATCTCCCCGCGGAGAATCAGCAGAAATTCGATTTCGTCGTGGTAGTTCCACGCGGGGAACGGCACCTTCCGCTGGCCTTCCTTGTCCCGGCGGTAGGCCCGGTCGCGCTCCGGGTCCGAGTCGATCCGCCAGATCTTGATGGCGAGGAAGGGGTTTTGGTAGGCGACGTGCTCGTGGCGGATTTCGGCGGTCATGGCGGCGCTCCTTTTCCGGATATCATGGCGTAACGCCAGTGTAGCACGAATCGGCCGGCTTGCGGGCGGGAAGACAGAATACCGTAAAAACTTCGCCCGATCTGCAATCGATCCGAAGCGCCCCGTTCCTTATAATAAAAGCAAACTTGAATCCCCTTACAGGAGGAACGACGCGACGATGACGAACCAAGCGATCAATGTCACGATTTGGAATGAATTCCGCCACGAGAAGACCAACGCGAAAGCCGCCGAAATCTATCCGCAAGGCATGCACGCCGCGATTGCCGAAGGGCTGAACGTGCAGGGCGAAGTGCGCTTCGCGACGCTGGACGAGCCGGAGCACGGCCTGACGGAAGAAGTGCTGAACGGCACCGACGTGCTGATCTGGTGGGGCCATCTGGCGCATCACGAAGTGAGCGACGAGATCGTCGAGCGCGTATACAAGCGCGTCCTGCGCGGCATGGGGCTGATCGTGCTGCACTCCGGCCATTTCTCGAAAATCTTCCGCAAGCTGATGGGCACGTCCTGCGACCTGAAATGGCGCGAGGCGGACGAGAAGGAGCGCATCTGGGTCGTCAATCCGGCGCATCCGATCGCGGCGGGCATCGGCGAGTACATCGAGCTGCCGGCCGAGGAAATGTACGGCGAGCACTTCGATATCCCGCAGCCGGACGAGCTGGTCATGGTGAGCTGGTTCGAGGGCGGCGAAGTGTTCCGAAGCGGCTGCTGCTACACGCGCGGTTCCGGCAAGGTCTTCTATTTCCGCCCGGGCCACGAGACGTACCCGACGTACCATAACCCGCAAGTGCGCAAGGTCATCGACAACGCCGTCCAATGGGCCGCGCCGGCGGGCCGCGATTATCCGAAGTACGGCCACGCCAAGACGCCGCTCGAGCCGATCAAGGGCGCGCGGTAAGCGGCGGGAACGCCGTGCCCGGAGCTCCGGGTATTCCGGATGTCAGAGCAACATCGATAAGCTTCAAGCGAGCCCGCTTGAAGCTTGTTCGCGTTCCGGCGCGCATGCGGGGGAATGGGCCGGCATCGGTCGGAATCGGCGGGCGAGGCGACCCGGCCGCAACCGGCTCGAGAGGACATGCCGGAAGAGGGATTGACCCTCTGCCAAGCATTTGAAATAATAACAACGATTGAGAGATGTCAGGCTAAACGCGAAACGGAGCGATCGACGATATGCAGCAACTCTATCTGCGCAAAGAAGGCACCTCCCACCGCGCGTCCAGCTGGGACCGGACCGGCGGCAACCGGGATTGCCTCGAGATTACGGCGGGCGCCGCGGCGGTCATCACGGACATCGACGGCCCCGGCATCGTCAAGCATATCTGGATGACCATCGGAGCGCGGGACAAGTACGCGTTCCGCAAAGCGCTGCTGCGCATGTATTGGGACGACGAACGCGAGCCGAGCGTGGACGCGCCCGTCGGCGATTTCTTCGGCGTCGGCCACGGCGTGGCCAGCCATTACGTGTCCATGCCGCTGAACATGATCACGACCCAAGGCGTCGTGGAGAACAAGGCCGCGATGAACAGCTTCTTCGAGATGCCGTTCCGCCGGCGCGCGCGGATCGAGCTGGTGAACGAATGCGAGCACGACCTCGTGCTGTACTATTACGTGGACTACGTGAAGCAGCCGGTGCCCGAGGACAGCTTCTACTTCCACGCGTCGTGGCGGCGGGAGAACCCCACCAAGGGAACGTCGGACCTCGAGCGGCTCAAAGCCGGGCAGGACGCCCAGGACCAGGCTGCGTATGCCGACGTCAAGGTGTGCGAGATCAAGAATCTGACGGGCGACGACAACTACGTGCTGCTGGACGCCGAGGGCGAAGGCCATTACGTCGGCTGCAACCTCAGCATCGACCATATCAATCCCGTGCCGGGATTCAGCTGGCCCGGCGAAGGGGACGACATGTTCTTCATCGACGGGGAGCCGTGGCCGCCGCGGCTGCACGGCACGGGGACCGAGGATTATTTTTGCGCGGCGTGGGGGTATCCGTCGGGGCAGTACTATGCGCCGTACCACGGCCTGTCGCTGTATGCGCCGATCCGCGAGAACGGCGACGCCTGGCGGGAAAGCAACACGATTCCGTTCCTCGAATATTCCGGCAAAATGACGCAGTACCGCTTCCACATCGTCGATCCGATCATCTTCCGCAGCTCGCTCCGCTTCAGCATCGAGCACGGGCACGGCAACGCCCAGTCCAACGACTATTCGTCCGTCGCGTACTGGTACCAGCGCGAGCCGCACAAGGCGTTCCCGGAGATGCTGCCGGTCGCCCTGCGCCTGCCGCTGGCCGAGAAGGAAAGCGCGCGGCGGTTTTACCGGACGTTCTGAGGGGGAGCGGGGCGCCGGGACGGGTTAGGGCTTCGGGAGCGAAGGGTTTCGCGGAGTCCTCTGCTTCGCTTCCGGGTCGCCGACTTCGGTTCATAATGGCGTATTCCCGAGGAAATCATCGCGTATTGCCAGGACGGCCGGCACCTGCCCGCCGTCCTTCGCTATCCCCGGCGGCCGTTCCGTACGAGAAGCGGCTGCCCGCCTCTCCCGGCGCCCCCGCTGCGTACAACCTCTCATTGCGATGCCGCTTTCGCTAGTCAACCAAGTCGTACTCCTATACAATGACAGACATAGCTGTTCACGCACGCCAAGAGGGATCGGAGGAAATCGCGCTTATGAACAACCGCATCGTCGTCATGGTCAGCATCGTCCTGGCCATGCTCGTGGCATCCATGGATTCGACGATCATCAATACGACCATTCCCGTCATCGTCAAGGACTTGGGCGGGACGAAGCTGTACGCGTGGGTATTCACCGCCTACATGATCGCTTCCACCGTGCTGTCCCCGCTCGCGGGCCGGCTGTCCGACCTGTACGGACGCAAACGGATTTTCGCCGCGGGCATCCTGCTGTTCCTCGGCGGCTCGCTCTTGTGCGGCTTCTCGCAGACGATGGTGCAGCTCGTCGTCTTCCGCGCCGTGCAGGGCATCGGCGCCGGCTTCATGCTGCCGTTCCCGGCCATTCTCGCCGGGGACCTGTTCCCGGTCGAGCAGCGCGGCAAGATCCAGGCGTTCTTCACCGCGATGTGGGGGCTGTCGGCGGTGCTCGCGCCGCTGCTCGGGTCGGTGTTCACGGAATATTTGAGCTGGCACTGGATTTTCTACGTCAACCTGCCGATCTGCCTCGTGTCGTTCCTGACCCTGCTGCCGTACAAGGAAGTGTACGTGCCGAAGAAGGCGCAGATCGACGTGCTGGGCGCGCTGCTCTTCTCGGGCGGCGTCTCGCTGCTGCTCGCGACGACGATCGTCGAGCGCGGCCTCGCGTGGTACGCGGCCGGCGGCGCCGTGCTGCTCGCGGCGTTCTTCGTCTACGAGCGCCGGCACGCGTCGCCGATCGTGCCGATGTCGCTGCTGCGCAACAAGCCCGTCTCGTGGATGCTGGCGGGCTCGCTGCTCTCGTACATGGCGCTGTTCGGCGCCTCGAGCTTCGTGCCGCTGTTCGTGCAGAACCAAGGCCATTCGCTGCTGACCAGCGGCATCGCGCTGCTGTTCGTGGCGTTCGGCTGGATGGCCGTGTCGGTGCCGGCGGGCAAATGGGTGCTGCGCTTCGGCTACAAGCGGCTGCTGATCGCGGGCAACGCGCTGCTCGTCGTCTCGGCGCTGCTGCTGCTCGCGTTCAAGGCCGGCACGACGCTGGGCTACGTGTTCCTGGCCATGACGGTGTACGGCTTGGCCTACGGCCTGCTGTCCACGGTCTCGATCATCGGCTCGCAGCAGCTGGTGGAGGCGCATCAGAAGGGCATTTCGACCTCGCTCCAAATGTTCGCGCGCAACATCGGCACGGCCGTCGGCGTGACGGTCATGGGGGCGTTCGTGACGAAGGCGGACCAGTTCTACGACGGCATCCACCGGCTGTTCCTGTTCGGCCTCATCTTGAGCTTGATCGCTTTCGTCCCGCCGTTCGCGCAGCGCGGCCAAGCGGGCGAGGCGGTCAAGAAGCCGGCGTAAGCGAACCCGCCGCGCCGCCGGACGGCGGGCAGAAGAAGCGGGCTCCGGCAGGACCGGCCGATCTTGCTTTGACAGGCCGGCCGATCGGCAGTATAGTCGAACGTATACGTGATACAAGGAAAGGAGGATTGCCGGAGATGCAGCACTACGTCAGACTGCGTATCCCGACTTTGAAGGCGTAATTCCAGCCATTCAAAGGCTCTGTTTGTCTGAACGGAGGTAACGGGATCCGTCTGCCCATTTCCGGTAATCCAGGAGATTGATCGGGCGTCGGCCAAGGCTTCTTCGTTGCGCGAGCAACGGGAAGTCCGCTTCCCTTTTCCGCTGAACCGCAGGCATATGGCCTGCGGTTTTTTTGCGTTCGCGAAAGGAAGAGTGACGATGACCAAAAAAATGCGAAGCATCCGCCGCGTTCAAGCGCGCGAGGCGGATTTCAAGTGCCCGCTGTGCGGCGGGCGCATGGCGGTGCTTGACGCGGGCAGCCTGGTTTGCGAGAACCGGCATACGTTCGATTTCGCCAAACAAGGGTACCTCAATTTTGCGCCGCGCGCCCAAGCGGGCGGCTATACGAAGGAGCTGTTCGAGGCGCGGCGCCGGATCATAACGGAGAGCGGGCTTTATGCGCCCCTGCACGAGCAGCTGGCGGAGGCCATCGCGGCCTACGGGCCAGGCGCCGGCGGTCCGGCGGCGATCGCGGACATCGGCTGCGGGGAGGGCTCGCATCTCGCGATGCTCTTGCGGCGGCGCGGCGGCCCGGACGCCGCCGCGGTCGGCGTCGATCTCGCGAAGGACGCGGTCCGCCTGGCCGCCGCCGCGTACGAGGGACCGATCTGGCTCGCGGGCGACTTGGCGAACCTGCCGTTTCGGGACGGGACGTTCGGCGTCCTCCTTAACATCCTGTCCCCGGCCAATTACCGCGAGTTCGGAAGGCTGCTGGCGCCCGGCGGGCTATTGTTGAAAGCCGTTCCCCGAGCCGGTTATCTGCGGGAGCTCCGCGAAGCCCTCTTCGGCGGGCGGGAGCGGGAACCGTACGCGAACGACGCGACGATCGCGCGGTTCGATCGGCGGGTTCGGCTCCTGGACGCCGTGCGCGTCCGGCACGCGATGCTCCTGCGGCAAGCGGAACTCCGCGACTTGACGCGGATGACGCCGCTCGCCTGGTCCGCGGACCGGGCACGGACCGAGGCGTTCGCGGCGAGGGACGCGGCCGAAATCACCGTCGACGTCGACCTGCTGATCGGCCGGATCGGCGCGCCCTGAGGGCTAGGGCGTTCCTAGCAAAATTTAACGCCGCACATTGTTGGAAAAACGACATAATTTGATGCTTTTTCTCTTTTTCGACACGTAAAATTCCGATAGAATAGGGTAGACTAGTAAAATACCCATCTAGCACAGTCACGCAGGAAGCTTCGAAGGAAGTGAGCATTCGCATGCCGGGTTGGAGCGTCCCGGTTCCGGCGAGGCCGGGGCTGAGGAGAGAGAAGAAACGGTCGTGGCTGCTGCCGCTCATGCTGGTTTCGCTCGCGGGCATGTTCGTTCTCCATTCCCCGCTCAAGGACCGGCTTTTGCCGCGGACGGACGTCGTGCCGGGCGAGCCGCTGCCGCCGGGCGCGTCGCTGCATCCCGTCGTCGCCGCCAAGATGATGGACCTGGTCAAGCGGACGTCGCAGGCGGGCATCACGATATTGATTACCGACGGCTTCCGCAGCAAGCTGGAGCAGGATGTCCTTTACGAGCAGGGGCGGACCGCGAAGGGGCAGATCGTCACGAATGCCAAGGGCGGCACGTCTTACCATAATTACGGCCTCGCGATCGATTTCGCGCTGCGCACCCCGCAAGGGGACGTCGTCTGGGATATGGACTACGACGGCAACAAGAACGGCAAGGCCGACTGGCTGGAGGTCGTCGCCGTCGCGAAGTCGCTCGGCTTCGCCTGGGGCGGCGACTGGAAGAGCTTCAAGGATTACCCTCATTTGCAGATGGATTTCGGCTATTCGATCGATCAGCTGAAGCGGGGCAAGTACCCGCCGGACGATGCGAAACCATAAGGGGACATCGGAGGAAGCCGCCCGTGACGGGGCGGTTTTCGTGCGGAATGGGCATCATTGGAAATGCCAAAATATGTCTTTCTTATTTCCGATTGACATACTAGGATATTACCGTTTATAGTAAGTTTCATAGCTTTAGAGAGATGAAGAATAGGGAGGCAGTTCTACCATGAAAGTCAACAAACGCGCGGGCCTCGCGCTCGCACTTCTGCTGGCGTTCGTCCTCGTGCTGTCCGCTTGCGGCAGCAAGACGAACAACGCGAACGACGCGGCCAATGCCGGCGGCAACGCTCCGGCGAATTCGGGGAACGCGGCATCCGGCGGCACCGGCGCCGATTCGCTCAAAGGCAAGAAAATCGCACTCATCATGCAATTCAACCAAGGCACGTTCTCGGCGCAATACGTCGACGGCGTGACGAAGCAGGTCGAGAAGTACGGCGGCAAGGTAACGGTACTGGCTTCCGACAACGACCTCAATAAAATGGTATCGAACCTCGACACGGCCATCAACCAGAAGTACGACGGCATCCTGCTCGACCACGGCAACGCGGACGCGCTGACCAACGGCGTCAACAAAGCGGTCGCGGCCGGCATTCCGGTCGTCGCGTTCGACTCGGGCCTGTCGGTGGACGGCGTCACGAGCCTGGCGCAAAACGACCAGATGCTCGCGGACAAGTCGCTCGAAGCGCTGGCGAAGGACGCCGGCGGCAAGGGCAACATCGTCAAGGTCTGGGTCGCGGGCTTCCCGCCGATGGAAAGCCGTCAGATCACGTACGCGAGCTTCCTGAAGAAGTACCCGGACATTAAAGAAATCGCGCAATTCGGCGATGCGAACCAACCGCAGCTCGACGCGCAAACGCGCATGGAAGCGATTCTGAAGCAGTACCCGGAAAAAGGCAGCATCACGGCGGTATGGGCGGCTTGGGACGAATTCGCGAAAGGCGTCACGAACGCGATCAAGCAAGCGGGCCGCACGGAGATCAAAGTATACGGCATCGATATGAGCGACGAAGACTTGGCGCTGATCCAAGATCCGGCCAGCCCGTGGGTAGCGGCAGCCGGCGCCGACCCGTCCTCGATCGGCCAAGTGCAAGTGCGTTACCTGTACCAGAAGCTGCACGGCGACAAAACGGACGCGACGGTTCAAATCGAGCCGGTGTTCGTCAGCCGCGACGCGCTGCCGACGGACAAGAAAGTCACGACCGCCGATCTCGGCGAATACGTGCAAGGCTGGGGCAAAAGCGACCAAGGCAACACGGACTACCTCAAAGAGCTGGAGCAAGCCGTCGGCAAGTAAGCACGAAATTGCAAGCAGGCACGGCGCGGGGAATCCGCGCCGTTTCCTGCGTTTAAAGGTATAGAAGTGTTAGCGGTTTATAATGCATCATGGTGAAAAAAGTGACCGGAGGCCGGTGTAGAGTCGGAACAGCGCAAGCGGTCGCCTTTGTAGCCGTATTTCAGCCTATTAATGTTTGATTTAATCAAAGAAATCCGGCTGCAACAGCGAGTGGAGACCTACACCGACCGCAGGTCACGGGTTTTCACCAAGTTGATTATTTGAGCGAAGCGCGAAAGGAGAATGAGGATGGTTTCTGGACAGCCAGTACGGACGGCGCGGGTGCTGCGGATGAGCGGGATCGGCAAATCGTTCGCGGGCGTGGCGGCGCTGAAGAACGTCGATTTCGAGCTGCGCGGCGGCGAGGTGCACGCGCTCCTCGGCGCGAACGGCGCGGGCAAGAGCACGCTGATGAAAATCTTATCCGGCGCCTACGAGGGCGACGAAGGCACGATCGGAATCGACGGCGAGACGCTGGCCGTGCGGTCGCCGGCGGACGCGAAGAAGAGCGGCATCCACTGCGTCTACCAGGAGGTCGACACGTCGCTCGTGCAGCATTTGAGCGTCGCGGAGAACATTATGCTTGACCGGTTGGCCGCCTCCGGGGGCAGCAAGTGGATCTCGTGGGGCAAGCTCAACGACGAAGCGGCGCAGGTGCTCGCGAAGCTCGGCCTGCAGATCGACGTGCATCGCAGCGTGGCCGAGCTGACGCTGGCGGAGAAGCAGCTCGTGCTGATCGCGCGGCTGTTCGCCCAGGAAGCCAAGTTCGTCATTCTCGACGAGCCGACGGCCCCGCTTAGCATGGAGGAGGCGGAGCGGCTGTTCGGCCTCATGGACGGGCTGAAGGCGGCGGGCATCGGCATCGTCTTCATCTCCCACCGGCTGCCGGAGGTGTTCCGGGTCAGCGACCGGATCACGGTCATGCGCGACGGCGCCGTCGTCATGAACGAGTCCGCGGACGCGACGAACGCCGGCGACGTCATCCGCGCGATGCTCGGCAAGAGCTTCGAGGAGGAGTATCCGAAGCTCGAGGCGACGATCGGCGGGCCGCTGCTCGAGACCCGCGGGCTCGCGGCGGGCCGGCGCGTGCGCGGCGTCGACCTGACCGTGCGCAGCGGCGAGATCGTCGCCGTCGTCGGGCTCGTCGGCGCCGGCAAGACGGAGCTGTCCCGCCTGCTCTTCGGCGCGGACGTCGCGGAGAAGGGCACCATCGCGGTCGGCGGCAAGCGCGTCGCGCCCCGCTCGCCGGCGGACGGCGTGGCGGCGGGGATCGTGCTCGTGCCCGAGGAACGGCGCAAGGAGGGCATCCTCGTCCGGGAATCCGTGCTGCATAACCTCAGCCTTCCGATCCTGCGCTCGCTCAGCCGGTTCGGCTTTATCTCCGGCGCGAAGGAGAAGCGCCACGCCGACGGCGCCATCGCGCGGCTCGGCATCAAGGCGTCCAGACCCGACATCGCGACGGCGTTCCTGAGCGGCGGCAACCAGCAGAAGGTCGCGATCGGCAAGTGGACGAGCACGGACGCGAGCGTGTTCGTGTTCGACGAACCGACCAAGGGCGTCGACGTCGGCGCGAAGCGCGACATTTTCCGGATCATCGGGGAACTGGCGCAGCAAGGCAAAGGCATCTTGTATTTGACCTGCGAATTCGCCGAAGCGCTGGGGCTGGCGGACCGGATTCTCGTCCTGTGCGACGGCGAGATCGTGCGCGAGTTCGGGCGCGGCGAAGCGACCCAGGAAGATTTGCTTTATTATGCGAGTGCGGGTAAGGAGGATTTGGCGTGAACAATCGGCTGCTGCAGTTTTCGTTCAAGTACGGGGCGATCATTTTCATCGGCGTCGTCCTGCTGTTCTTTTCGCTTTATAATGAATACTTCTTCACGTACAACAACCTGGCGGATATTTTGCGTTCCATCTCCATCGTGACGTTCGTCGCGATCGGCGTGACGATCTCGCTCACGGTCGACGGCTTCGACCTGTCCGTCGGTTCGACGGTCTCGCTCGCGACCGTGCTGTCGGCGACGCTGATGGTCTGGTACCAGCTGCCGCTAGTGCTCGTCATCGTCATTCCGCTCGTCTTCGGCGCGATCGTCGGCCTCATCAACGCGTTCCTGATCGTCAAGATCCGGATTCCGGACCTGCTCGCCACGCTGGCCGTCATGTATATCGTCAGCGGCGTGCACAAGACGTACACCAAGGGCTACTCCATCTACAGCAACATGCAGATGCAGGACGGCACGAAGGCGCCGGGCGTCATGACGAAGGAATTTCTGTGGATCGGCCAAGGCAAGCTGCTCGGCGTGCCGTTCCCCGTCGTGCTGATGATCATCGCGGTCGTCGCGGCGCATCTGTTCTTCAAGTACACCCGGCTCGGCCGGCAAATGATCATGATGGGCGGCAACGAGGAAGCAGCCCGCCTGTCCGGCCTGCGCGTCAAGCGCGTCCGCACGTACGCATACGTCGCGTCCGGCGTGCTCGCGGCCATCGGCGGCATCCTGTTCGCGGCCCGCGTCGGCAACGGCCAGGTCGACGCCGGCTCGCCGATGCTCATGGAGGCCGTCGCGGCGGTGTTCGTCGGCTACTCCGTCTTCGGCGCGGGGCGTCCGAACATTATCGGCACGTTCTTCGGCGCGGTCCTGATCGGCGTGCTGGTCAACGGCATGACGATGCTGAACGTGGAATACTACACGACGGACATCATCAAAGGCGCGGTGCTCGTGCTGGCGCTCGCGGTGACGTTCATCCACCTGACCCGCAAGAAGAATTGACGCTTCCGCGAGAAACAGCCCGGAACCTAATGGTCCGGGCTGTTTTTTCGCGTTTGCGGTTGAAGGGAATTGAACCGCGCAGGCAAGGCGCGTCCGCTCACGCGACCAGCGGATCGTATCGGTTTCGCCTCGTCATGTAATGCGCCGTCAGGTACAGCACGACTTGGATGGGCACGGAGTAATAGTACTCCCAATGCGACATGACGTAGACTTGCATCCACCGGAAGATCGGTTCGCCAATATACGAGGTGGCCAGCGCGAAGACTAGCGCTTTGACGTACGGATTGAACGCCGGTTTGATCTGCAGCAGGAACATCACCGTTACGGGCATCAGCGTCATGTCCCACGGGAAGTAGGAGGGCACGATGGGGATCAGATTATAGCGGTAATACCAGAGTCCGAGCTGGTCGCCCAGGATATCGAGAATCACGGCCGCGGTCATGATGAACAGCCCCCCATAGAGCAGGCGGTCTTCGCTCTCCCGTTTCCGGAGCACGAGCCAGAGCACCCAAGGCAAAACGGAGAGCGCCAGATCGAACCACCAGTATGCGGAGAAGAGCGTGATGTCGTACCACAGCCGGACTTTCTCGTTGATCAAATCCTGGATTTGCGCGGTGTTTTTGTCGACAATGTCATTCAGTTCTTCGTTTGCCATCGAAGTCGGGTCCTTTCCCTCCGCCGCTGCCGCGTAGATTCCTTTTGCTCCTGCGTCAGTAGGGTTCCCAGCATGTGGATATTCATGCGCCTCGGGCGCTTGAACCGCCAAGTCTCCGCGGTTGCCGGCCGCGATTGTTCCAAAACGGCGACAACGCTTTCATGGCGTCGCGGAATGCCTATGCCCGGCCCGTCCCAAGCGGCATCGCGCTTTCAAGCAATTTGTCGTTTTTTCGCAACCTGCAAGATTCCGCCAAAGCCCAATTTCGACGCGAAAATATTTTATAATCGAGGTGTCATCGAAGGAACGCAAGGACGCATGAATCGCACGCTACGACACTTCATTATTTTCGAGGAGGAAGTTACGGCATGAATGTCAAATTGGGGATGCGAATTCCGCCGAAAATCGGCGCGGAAGGAATTGAAAATACGGCGAAATGGGCGGCCGGCGCCGGGTTGGAGGTGCTGGACATTCCGCGGCTGACGCCGGAGTGGAAGTCGGCGCTGGAAGCGAACGGACTCGGCATCGGCTCCGTCGACGCCAAGCATACGGCCAAGCTGCTGAGCCGCAACGAGGCGACCCGCGCGGACGCGGTGGAAGCGGCGAAGAAGGAAATGTCGGATATCGCCGCGCTGGGCGGACGCGTCCTGTTCATGTGCCTCGTGCCGGAAGACCATACGCTGCCGCGCAAGGAAGGCTTCGCGATCTGGAAGGAGACGTTCCCCGAGATCGTGCGCCACGCCGAGCAGCAGGGCATCTACATCGCCATCGAGGGCTGGCCGGGACCGGCGCCGCATTACGCGACGCTCGGCTGCACGCCGGAGATGTGGCGGGCGATGTTCGAAGCGATTCCGTCGAAGCACTTCGGCCTGAACTACGACCCGTCGCACCTCGTGCGCCTCGGCATCGACTACATCCGGGCGCTGCAGGAGTTCGGCGAGCGCGTCAACCACGTGCACGGCAAGGACACGGAAATCCTGCATGACGAGCTGTACGAGTGCGGCGTGCTGCAATCGACGTTCGGCGAGAAGTACGGCTTCTCCGAAGGCTCCTGGCGCTACACGATTCCGGGCCACGGCGACGTCGAATGGCGCAAGGTCGCCGTTCGTCTGGATCGGCTCGGCTACTCAGGCGCGGTCAGCATCGAGCTGGAAGACCACCGCTTCTGGGGCTCGATCGAGAAGGAGCGCGAAGGCATCGTGAAGGCGGCGGCGCATCTCGCGACGTATTTCAAATAAACGGCGGCTCGCAAACAAAGGAGCGGTCCGCGGTCATCTTCGGATGATCGCGGACCGCTCCTTTTTGTCGTGCCAAGCGCATTGGTTCCGTCGGCATGCGCGATAGAACCGGCCGCCGCCGCAGCCGCCGCTCAGCGGCCCGCCGGCGCCGGCCCGGTCGAAGCCCGCACGAGCAGCGACGTCGGCAGCAGCGTCTCCGTCATCGGCTGCTCCGGGTCGTCCATCCGGCCGAACAGCCGCTCGACGGCGCATTCCGCGTAGAGCGGGAGATTGACGTCCATCGTCGTCGTCGGCGGCGTCGCCAGCCGGGACAAGTACCCATTGTCGAAGCTGACGATGGAGACGTCCTCCGGCACTCGAATGCCAAGCTGCTGCAGCGCCGAGGTGACCATGAAGCCGAAGCCGTCGTTGATGCAGAACCAGGCCGTCGGCAGCGCGGGCAGCGCCTTGATCCGGTCGCGCACGCTCTCGCTGTCCTCGGCGGCGTCCGTGATCAGCCACGGCTCCCGCAGCTCGAGCCCGAATTCGAACGCCGCGAGCCGCATGCCCTCGAGCCGCTCGTAATAGCTCGGCGACAGCCGGATGTTGCCCATGAAGCCGATATCGCGGTGGCCGAGCTCGGCCAGATGGCGAATCGCTTCATATCCGCTGAAGCGGTTGTTGGTCAGGATGGTATCCGCCTGCAGCGCGGGATGGTGATGGTCGATCAGCACCGCGGGAATGCCGGTGTTCAGGACGGCCTGAATGTAAGGCGTCGTAATGTGCGAGAGGATCAGCACGCCGTCGACGGAACGGTCCTGCAGGAAGGAGGGGAGCGCGAGCGAAGCCGCCTGCTCCGGGCTGATGGATTGGATGACGAGACCGTAGCCCCTGCGGTTCAATTCTTTATCGATGCTCAAATAAATGTCGCCGAAAAAACTTTTCATGGAGAAGGCATAATCCGAGGCGATGAGGGCAACGGTACGCTTGGAACCCGTCCGCGAAGGAGCGTCTTCGGCTGCCTGCCGCTTGGCGTACGTATAGCCCATTTCGGCCGCCGTCCGCACGATGAGGCGCCGCGTTTCCTCGCTGACCCCGGGTTTGCCGGTCAATGCTTGGGAAACGGAATTTTTGGACAGATTAAGCTTGTCGGCCACGTCCTGCATCGTCACTTTCGTTCTCAATCGAATAACCTCCGTTGCCGGTCCGTTTCCGAAGGAGCGGAATGGACCGTTTCATCTTCATTGTTCCCAATTTCGCGAGGGATTGTCAAGGGGAGCGGCGATCGAAGCTAGGGGACGGGCGTTCCGCCGTTGTTCTGTAACGTTACAATCTACATTATTAACATTACCACAAAATCTATTAAACGGTTACATTAAAATTTGTCACTTGACTAAGTTGATGACTAGGAGCATAATAAAAGCGTTCTCACGTTACTTGTCAGGTTACAAATCGCATGATTTTGTCTAATCTTCATTACAATCACAGCATGGAGGGGCACGTAATATGAAAAAGAAAACTTCGGCACTATCGGTGGTTGCGCTTTCAGCCGTACTGCTGTCGGCTTGCTCGACGGGCCAAGGCACGGCGACGAACAACAGCGGCAACGCAGGCGGCAACAACGCCAATGCGGGCGGGGTCACGACGATCGAGTTTTGGGCGGCGCCGAACCCGACTCAGCAAGCTTACTGGACCGAGATGGCGAAAGCCTACCAGGCGGTCAACGATAAAGTAAAAATCAACGTCAGCGCGATGAAGGAATCGCCGACGTCCGAAGCGGGCATTCAAGCGGCGATCGCTGCGAAGAGCGCGCCGACGATGTCCGAGAACATCAACCGCGGCTTCGCGGCGCAGCTGGCCGACAGCCAAGCGCTCGTGCCGCTCGATACGATCGCCGGCTTCTCCGACGTCATCGCGAGCCGCGACATGTCGAAGACGATCGAGCCGTGGAAGTTCGCGGACGGCCATCAATACGTACTGCCGATCTACTCCAACGCGATGCTGTTCGGCTGGCGCCTCGACACGCTGAAGGAGCTCGGCTACGACGCGCCGCCGAAGACCTACAGCGAAGTGCTCGAGGTGACGAAGAAGCTGAAAGCCAAATACGGCGACAAAAAATACCTCTGGGCCAAGGCGGACCTCGCGGATCCGACGGCATGGAAGCGCTGGTTCGACTTCTACATGCTGTATGACGCGGCATCGAACGGCAATAAGTTCATTGAAGGCAGCTCCTTCACGGGCGATCAGAAAGCCGGCGAGCAAGTGCTGACCTTCGTCGACGACCTGCGCAAGGAGAAAGGCCTGCTGGCCCGCCAAGCGACGGATCCGTTCGAGAACGGCGTCGGCATCTTTACGGACGTAGGCCCTTGGACGTTCACGACGTGGGCGCAGAAGTACCCGAACCTGAAGTACAACGACACGTACACGCTGAGCATGCCGCCGGTACCGGACGGCGTCGACCCGGCCCAAAGCAAAACGTTCGCCGACACGAAAGGCCTCGTGGTGTACGCGTCCGCGTCGAAGGCGCAGCAGGAAGCCGCGGTCGGCTTCATTAAATGGGTATACAGCGATGCCGCGAACGACGCGAAATGGTTCAAGGACACGAACCTGCCGCCGGCGCGCGACGACCTGTCCGCGAACGAAGCTTTCAAGCCGATCCTCGACGCGAACCCGCAGCTGAAGCCTTACGCGGAAAACGTGCCGAACGCCATCCCGCCGATGGACAACGCCAAATACAACGACCTGCAGACGATCATCGGATCCGAAGCGTTCAACAAGGTCGTCAAAGGCGAAATCGCCCCTGCGGAAGGATGGGCAGCGATGAAGGCTGCGCTCGAGAAAGCCCTGAAATAAGGGGGATTCCATCATGGACCAACGAAACAACAGATTGGGCTGGCTCTTCACCAGCCCTTATCTGATTTATTCCGTCGTCTTCTTCTTCATCCCGCTGATCTGGACGTTCTTCCTCTCCTTCACGGACTGGAACCTGATCAAGCCGGTATTCAACTTCAAAGGCATCAGCAACTTCACGGATGCGCTTCAGTCGCCTAGCGTTCACGCGGCGTTCTGGAACACGTACCGGTTCATGCTCATCTTCGTGCCGATCGTGACGGCGCTCGCCGTCGGCGTCGCCGTGCTCGTCCACGGCTTGCAGCGGTTCAAGGGCTTGTTCCTGATCGGCTTCTTCCTGCCGTACCTGAGCTCCGGCGTCGTCTCGGCGCTGATCGTCAAAGGCCTGCTGTCGTATACGAGCCCGGTCAATACCGCGCTGCGGAGCATCGGCCTCGACATCGACTGGCTCGGCACGCCGTTCACGGCGCTTATGATCGTCGGCCTCATCCTGGCGTGGAAGTTCACGGGCTATTACGCGCTCATCATCACGTCCGGCCTCGAGAGCATCGACAAGGAAGTGTACGAGGCGGCCGCCATCGACGGCGTCAAGGACAGCCAGCGGTTCTGGCGCATTACGCTGCCGCTGCTCTACCCGTCGCTCTACACGACGCTCATTTTGGCGTTCGGCGTGACGTTCGGGATTTTCACCGAGGTGTACCAGTTGACCGGCGGCGGACCGGGCAACGCCACGAATACGTGGCAGATGGAGATTTTCAAGCAGGCGTTCTCGAACCTGCAAAGCGGCTACGCTTCGGCGGTCGCGCTGCTGGCTTCGATCGCGACGTTCATTTCCATCTACGTGATCCGCAAATTACTGGAAGTTTGGGGGAAACGCAATGGTTGGGTCTAAACGGCACAGCGGCGCAAGGCGGGCCGTCCGTTACGCGCTCGCCATCGTGCTTCTGCTCATCATGGTCTATCCGTACCTGTACATGGTGCTCAATTCGTTCGCGGATTGGACGCAAATCGACAAGACGCTCATTCCGACGAAATTCACGACCCGGTCGTACGACTGGCTGCTGCACGGCGGCGAAACCGGCGTCACGCGCCCGTGGTTCCACGCGTTCATGAACAGCGTGATCGTGTCGCTCTGCTCGACGGTGCTCATGATGCTGTTCGGCATCATGGTCGCCTACGCGCTGGCGAAGCTGAATTTCTTCGGCCGCAAGGCGATCGACAATTTCGTGCTGTTCCATATGTTTTTCCCGGCGATCATCCTGCTGATTCCGACGTTCCTGATCATCCAGCGCGTCGGTTTGTACGACACGTACCTGGGCTTGATCCTGCCGAAGGCGGTCAGCCTGTGGGCGATCTTCATGTACACGAACTTCTTCAAGGCGGTGCCGCAGGTGTTCATCGAAGCGGCCCGGCTGGACGGCGCGTCCGACCTGAAAATCATGTACCGCATCATGCTGCCGATGTCGAAGTCGATCACGACCGTCATCTTCCTGTTCCTGCTCATGGAACGGTGGACGGAGCTGCTGTGGGACATGATCGCGGTCAAGAGCGACTCCATGCTGACGCTGAACGTCCTGCTGTCGCAAATGTTCGGGCCGTACGGCTCCTATCCGGGTCCGCTGTACGCCGCGTCGACGGTGCTGACGCTGCCGATTATCATCATGTTCATCATTTTCAGCAAGAAATTCAAAGAAGGCATGCAGTTTAACCTGAAATAAACGCCAGGCGGAGTGGGGAGAGAGAACGATGACAACAGGATTTCGCGGACAGCCGCAAGCGTGCGGGGAACTGGTCGGGGCGTACCGGGCATCCGGCGCCCGGGCCGAAGGCGCGGAGCGGATCAACTTCGGCGGTTTCGCCGGCAAGGACGTGTACAATATCGCGGCGCCGTTCGAGGATCAGGGCGTATCGGTCATTCCGGGCCGCGTGGAATCGCGCGACAGCGAGCATTCCGAGGTCGTGTTCTTCGCGGAGCGCGGCGGCGAGTGGATGCCGGTCGCGGACGCGCCGGTGCTGACGCTGCAGGATCCGTTCCATGCGCGAATCGGAGGGGAGCTAATCGTCGGCGGCGTAGAAATCTATCCGCATCCGGCGAACGAAGGCGCGCTCATGTGGCGCACCGTGTTCTACCGCGGCGCGGACATCCGCAGCCTGAAGCCGTTCTTCCGAGGGCCGGACGGCATGAAGGACCTGCGGCTCGTCGAGCTCGCGGACGGCGCGATCGGCGTGTTTACGCGGCCGCAGGGCGAGAAGGGCGGACGCGGCAAGATCGGCTTTACGCGCGTGAATGCCCTGAGCGACTTGTCGATCGCGGTCATCGACGACGCGCCCCTGCTCGAAGGCCAGTTCGCCGAGGGCGAATGGGGCGGCGCCAACGAGGCGCATCTGCTGATGGACGGACGCGTCGGCGTACTGGGCCACGTGGCCTGCTTCGACGACGCGGGCGACCGCCATTATTATCCGATGGCGTTCGAATTCGACCCGGCCGACCGAACGTTCGCGCCGATGAAGCTGATCGCCGAGCGCAGCCGGTTCCTGCCGGGGCCGGCCAAGCGGCCGGATCTGCAGGACGTCGTGTTCAGCGGCGGGCTCGTCCGCCGCGGGGACGGCAGCGCCGTGCTGTACGCGGGCATCAGCGACGCGGACGCGCAGCGGATCGTCATCGACGATCCGTTCCGGGGCCGTTAACGGGCGGCGAGCGCGGCGAAGCGCGGCCCGCGCCGGGCCGAGCCGCGCGTTCGGCCCTCTTAACCTTTCTTTAAGCGAGAGAACCGTACTGTCTACGATAAATAGAGCCATACAGAGGAGTTATACGCCATGAATATTTACCGCTATGAACAAAATCCGCTGGTCACGCCGGCGGACGTGAAGCCGCACCGGGACGACTTCGAAGTCATCGGCGCGTTCAACGCCGGCATCGCGGAGTATAACGGCGAAGTCATCATGCTGCTTCGCATCGCCGAGCGCCCGATCAGCCCCGACCCCGAGGTCGTGCTGGCGCCGGTCTACAATGTCGAGACCGGGGGCCTCGATCTCATTCCGATCCGCAAGGACGACGAGCGCTACGACCTGTCGGATCCGCGCGTCATTATCTTGAAGGAGAACGCCCCGGCCTTCCAATACTTGACGTCGCTGTCGTACCTGCGCATCGCGCGCAGCAAGGACGGCCATAATTTCACGATCGACGAGAAGCCGTTCGTGTATCCGTCGCAGTCGCTCGAGACGTTCGGCATCGAGGATCCGCGCATCACGCAGATCGGGGATACGTACTACATCTACTTCTCCGCGGTGTCGCCGGTCGGCATCGGCGAGTCCCTCGTCTCGACGAAGGATTTCGTGACGACGACGCATCACGGCATGATTTTCGGCCCGGACAACAAGGACGTGCTCATCTTCCCGGAGCGGATCAATGGGAAGTATTACGCGCTGCACCGGCCGACGACGAAGAGCTGCGGCCGTCCGGAGATGTGGATCGCCGAGTCGGACAACCTGCTGTACTGGGGCAACCACAAGCATCTGATCGGCCTGCGCGAAGGCATGTGGGACAGCGGCCGCATCGGCGGCGGCGCGGTGCCGTTCCGCACGGAGCGCGGCTGGCTCGAGCTGTACCACGGCGCGACGAAGGACCATCGCTACTGCATGGGCGCGGTGCTGCTGGACATCGACGATCCGTCGAAGGTGCTGGCCCGTTCGGTGAAGCCGATCATGGAGCCGGATGCGGATTACGAAGCGAACGGCTTCTTCGGCGGAGTCGTCTTCTCCTGCGGCGCGCTCGTGGACGGGGACCGGGTCCGGATGTACTACGGCGCGGCGGACACGTCGATGGCGTGCGCCGAGCTGAGCCTGCAAGAGATTTTGGACGGCTTGGAAGAGGTCTAAGGGCTTGAAAGAGGTCTAAGCGGCGCGGCGTTCCCGACGCCGGCATCGCATCATCGGGCGGAAGCTCAAACAGCCTTTCGGAAACGCGCCGCGTTCCCGGAAGGCTGTTTGGCGTTGCGCGGAGCGGCGCGGGCGATACGCCGGACGTTACGTGCGATGCGTCCGGCCGCGCAGCCGGATCGAGAGATAGGCCAGCCCGTTCACGAGCGCGAGCCCGAAGAAGATGATCGCGAGGCACATCAGCCCGCTGATCGCGGGATGATCCTTGTCGACGCGGAGCCAATAGACGGACATGCAGGCCGACAGCGCGAAGCCGAGGCCGAACGCGGCCGTAATCGCGGCGCGGATTTTCATGGATGCTTCAACTCCTTCCGTTCATGAGCGCTATCTACTCTAATCAACGACGGAGAAGCCGGCGATGGTTTCGCTTGTTGCCGTTTTTTTGGCGCGGCGCGCTTCCGGACAGGTAAACAAGCAAGCAAGCGAGCTATCAATTAAGCAATCAATCAAACAAACAATTAAACAAACAATCAAGCCATCAAGCAAGCTCCGATCCGTTCATTGACAGGCCGATATCCTAGTGTTAGGATAAATATATCCTAAGTATAGGATTTCTATGAATAGAAGCTAAGTGAAGCGGAAGATAGCGTCCGAATCGCGAACGGAAAGGAATGAGGAACGCATGAAAATCGGCATTTATCCGCCGGAGCAGCAGGTCAAGGAGCTGTTCGACGGGGGCAGCATCGTCGTGCAGAAGCCGATCGGCTTCCCGCATCAGGATTCCGTCGTCCGCCGCGTCGGGCCGTTGTTCTATTGGGGCTGGGGATATACGAAGACGGAGGGCGGCGTCGGGCTGCATCCGCATCAAGGCTTCGAGATCATGTCGTACGTCCTGCACGGCAAATTGATCCACGGCGATACGCTGGGCACGGAGAGCATCGTCGGCGCGGGGGGCGCGCAGGTCATGCAGACCGGCTCCGGCGTCTCGCACCGGGAACGGTCGATCGGACCGGACGCCGAGGCGTTCCAGATCTGGCTCGAGCCGGATTTGAACGCCGCGGTGCTGCGGGAGCCGACGTACGCCGATTACCGGCACGAGGATTTCCCCGCCGCGTCGCCGGCGCCGGGCGTCAGCGCGAAGACCGTGCTCGGAGAAGGCTCTCCGATCCGGCTCGTAACCGACGCGAAGATGTGGGACGTCGCGGTCGAGCCGGGCGCGGCGTTCGCGCAGGACATTCCCGCCGGCTATTCGTGGGCGGCGCTTGCGGTCCGCGGCGACGGCGCCTGGGAGACGGAGGTCGGAACGGTGCCGTTCCGCGGCAGGGACTTCAGCGTGATCCACGCGCCCGAAGGCGGCCGCGCGGTCGTCCGGCCGACGAGCGACGCGCCGCTGCGGCTCGTCGTCATCGAACTGCCGATGCGCGTCGCCTATCCGCTGTACCGAAAATAATCGCGGGAACTGTTGATATCGCTACGGCTAGGAATAACGGAAGCACGCGGAAATCCGGAATCACCCGGAGAAGCAAAAAGCCCGACCCGTATAGGTCGAGCTTTTTGGCTTTTGCAGCGGCACGTTACTTCGCGTTCTCGTCCGGCTGGTGAATGCCGATGATGTTGCCCTCGGTGTCGATGTAGTAGCCTTGCCACGCCATGCCGGGCAGGGCGTACTTCGGCAGCGCGACCGTGCCGCCAAGCGCCAGAATCTTCGCTTCCGTCGCGTCGTAGTCAGCGACGCCCATCGTGCAGGCGAAGCCGTTCACGGCCTGTCCCGGCGCGGGAGGCGGTCCCATGCGCTGCATCAAAGCCCCGTTGATTCCCATCGCTTCGGCGTCGCCCGTCACCGCTCCGAAGTAGGGCATGCCGGCGTAACTGCTCCAATCTTCGAACGTCCAGCCAAACACGTCGCCATAAAACTTCTTGGCACGCTCCATGTCATCGACATGCACCTCGAAATGAACGACTTTTCCCATGAACAGCCTCCTTGTTTTTGACTTCCTTCTTCTAGTATATACCGCAACGCCTCCGGTTTGGGCAAGCCTTAGCGGGTATATTCCCGAAGTCGCCGGATTCACCGCGGCTGATCCGGGCTGCCCGGCTGGACGCCCCCTGCGGCGCGCGTTAAAATTGAAGCACGCGCGCGGCGCGACATTATCCCGGAAAGAAATGATGACGAGCATGAAAATCGAACTGGAGCACCGCGTCATAGACGTTCACGTGGCCTACGGGGCCCGAAATAAGCTCTCCGTCCGAGTCGATCCGAACGGCCTCGTTACGGCGAAGGCCCCGAACGGGGCAAGCGAGGACGAGATCGCGCGGGCGGTGAGACAGCATGGCGCGCAGCTCGCGGCGCGGCTGGACGCCATCGAACGGGCGCGTTCGGCGCCGCGGGTGCGGGAATACGAGGGCGAGCAAGGGAAATTTCTGCATCTCGGCCGCTACTATAAGCTGAACGAGCTGATCGATACGGAGGGGCTGAGCGAGGAAGAGCTGCGGCTGCGGTTGAAGAAGTTTTATATGGCCAGCTGCAAGAAGGTCGTGCTGGAACGGATTCAAGGGTATCAGAAGCAGCTGCGGGTAACGCCGAAGTCCATCGAAATCATGGACTCCATCACCAAGTGGGGAAGCTGCAGCTCGAATAAGCAGCTGACCTTCAATTACCGTCTGGCCATGGCGCCGGTCGAAGTGATCGATTACGTCATTATCCACGAGCTCTGCCATCTGCTGCATATGAATCACGACCGGTCGTTCTGGAGGCGGGTCGGGAGCATCATGCCGGATTACAAGGAGAAGGAAGCGTTCCTGGACAGGTACGGGCATGCGATGGAGCTTTGATCTCGGCGGCAAGCGACGGCCGTGCATGGTCGGTTAAGGACGAACGAAGCGATAAGGAGTGTCGGGTTTGAAGTCGGATCTCAAGGATTTCGAGATGGATTACAGCGATAAGAAGGAAAATAGAGTTGCTTCCCTATTGATTTTCGCAGCGTGGACTTCGTTCGGCATCGGGCTGCTGTTGTTCGTCTTGCCGTGGTGGAAAGACGCGGCGACCGGATCCTTCGTGTCGCTCTGCGCGTTTGCGGCCGCGGGCGCGTTTTTTCGGGGGATGGCCGAAATCATCCGGCTGCTGCACGGCATTCATCTGAAAATGAAATAAACGCATGGGGGAGCAGGCTCGGCGTCTGCTTCTTATTATCGCGGTTTACCCGCTGCCGCAAGCCGCCCTCATATCGATTTGCCGAGAGCCTTCCCGTGAACCCCGCGTTCCGGAGGCTCTTTTTCCGTTGCCGCCTCGTTTGCGCGCCGCTGCGAGCCTCCATGAAAAAACGTTTTCAAAAACGCCCCTCGTTCTCCGTCCAAATCGCTAATCATTGCGATAGAAATCCAACCGTTGTGTTCTACCTCGGCCTTCGCCCTGTCCGTATAATGAGCGTACAGAGGTGATCCCATGCTCGAAAGACTGGCAAAATACCGCGCCCAGTACGTCATGATCGCGCCGGCCGTCGTGCTGCTGTTCCTGTTCAGCTACATCCCGATGGCCGGGATCCAAGTCGCGTTCAAAAATTTCCACATCGGCTACACGATCTGGAACGCCCCGTGGGTGGGGCTGGAAAATTTCTCGTTCCTGAAGGACGGCCAATTCTGGATCGTCGTCAAGAACACGATCATCATCGCGCTGCTGAAGTTCATTTTCGGCTTCCCGGCGCCGATTATTCTCGCGCTGCTCATCAACGAGGTGCGGCACAGCGGGTTCAAGCGGTTCGTGCAGTCCGTCAGCTACCTGCCGCATTTCTTCTCCTGGATCGTCGTCGCGTACATCCTGCAGTCGCTGCTGACGCTGGACGGCGGCCTCGTCAACCAGTTCGTCACCAAGACCGGGTCCGATCCGATCTTCTTCCTCGGCTCGACGGAATGGTTCCGTCCGATCATCGTGGCGAGCGGTCTCTGGAAGGAAGTCGGCTGGAACACGATCCTGTACCTCGCGGCGATCACGACGATCGACCCGCAGCTGTACGAGGCGGCGAAGGTCGAAGGCGCGGGCAGGCTGGCGCAGATCCGGCATATTACGCTTCCCGGTATCATGCCCACGATCGCCATCGTGCTCATCCTCAGCATGCCGAGCCTGATCGCGGTCGGCATGGACCAGATTTACCCGCTCATGAACCCGGCCAACCAGCCGGTCGCGGACGTGCTCGACACGTACATTTTGCGAAGCGGGCTGCAGCAGGGCTACTTCGGCATGGCTACGGCCGTCGGCCTGCTCTCCTCGGTCATCAGCCTGATCCTCGTGCTCGTCACGAATCAGCTGTCGCGCAAATTCAACGGGGAGGGGCTCTGGTAACGCATGAAACATTCGGCAAGCGACAAAGCGGGGCAGCTCGTCATCGCGGTGCTCCTGTCACTCCTGTGCTTCTCGGTCATCTATCCGTTCCTGTATATGCTGGCCATCTCCCTGAACGTGGGGAGCGACGCGGCCAAGGGCGGCGTCTACCTGTGGCCGCGCCAATTCACGCTCGACAACTTCCGGATCGTGCTCGGCAACCAGATCATCCGGCACGCCTACTGGATCACGATCGCCCGGACGATCGCCGGCACGGTCGTCGGCCTGCTCGTCACGCTGCTCGCGGCGTTCGGCCTGTCCTACCGGAGCCTGCCGCTGCGGGGCACGCTGCTCGGCTACGTGCTCGTGACGATGCTGTTCAGCGGCGGCCTCATCCCGTTCTACATTCAGCTGCACGACCTCTCGCTCCTGAATTCGTTCTGGGTGTACATCGTGCCGAGCGCGTTCTCGGCCTGGAACATGTTCGTCATGCTGAAGTTCATCCAGGGGATTCCGGAGGCGCTGATCGAATCGGCCGAAATGGACGGCGCGCATCCGTTCCGGGTGCTCTGGTCGATCGTGCTGCCGCTCTCGAAGCCGATGCTCGCGGCGCTCGGCCTGTTCACGGGCGTCATGCACTGGAACGACTGGTTCGCCGGCGCGTTCTTCGTCTCGAACCAAAGCCTGATCCCCGTGCAGACGTTCCTGCAGCAGCTGCTGTCCGCGCAGGACATCTCGGCGGTGCTCGGCTCCAACAACAACGTGGAAGCGATCGCCCGGGGCTCGAGCCTCGCCAACGTGACGCTCATGTCCGTCAAGATGGCGACGGTCATGGTCAGCGCGATTCCGATCCTGTGCGTCTATCCGTTCCTGCAGCGGTATTTCGTCAAGGGCGTGCTGATCGGCTCCGTCAAAGGGTAAGCAGCGGGGCAGCGGCTTGCAGGAGCGGCTCGCGCGGCCTGCTCGCGCGTGCTGGAAATTGGTTCCATTTCCAAGCGGGTGTACGGAAACACCATATATAATGGAGAGACAGAAAGGGGAAAGCAGCGCATGACAAGGCTTATGGGAAGAAAGAGTATGGCGGCCGCCCTGACGGCGCTCGTGCTCGGCCTGACGGCGTGCTCGAGCGGCGGCAACTCCGGCGGGAACGCGGCGGACAACGCGCCGGCCGGCCAGAACGGCGGCGCGAACGCGAACCAGACGGCGGGCGCGGCTCCGGACGCGGGCGATTCCAAAGCGTTCAAATTATGGCTCGGCTGGACCGCGACGATCAACAACGACAGCATGGTCCAGAAGTATTGGCGGGAGCACGAGCCGGGCATCGACGTCCAGCTGGAGTCGACGCAGGGCGACGCCATGACGGCGCTCAACCTGAAGCTGAACACCGGCGGCTTCGACGACGCGGCGCTGTTCGGCCGCAGCGACATCGTCAACTCCTCGATGATCCGCTCGGGCAGCATCATGCCGGTCGAGCAGTACTTCGACATGCCGGACAAATACCCGGGCCTCGCGTCCATTCCGAAGCTGTACCTCGACGCGATGAAGGACAAGGACGGCCATATCTGGTCGATCCCGACCTGGTTCGACCAGAATCCGTCCGATCCATGGCCGGGCTGGGCTTCGGGGGGCTGGTTCGTGCGCAAGGACGTGCTCGACAAGACCGGCATGACGATGGACGACCTGAAGACGATCGACGGCATCGAGAACTTCCTGCGCGCCGCGGCCAAGCAGAAGGACGCGTCGGGCAAGGCGCTCATCCCGCTCAGCTTCCTCTCGGACGCGAACGACGAGAACATCATTCTGAGCACGTTCGGCGTGTCGACCGCGACCGCCGGCGGCGTCATCCCGGTGCAGAAGAAGGACGACGGCAGCTACGAATTCATCTATGACAATCCGCAGTACAAGGCCGCCTACCAATGGATGAACAAGATGTACCGCGAAGGCCTGATCGACGCCGAGGCGATCACGGACAAGGCGGAGCGGTACAAGGAGAAAACGAAGTCCGGCCGCATCGCGATGAACGTCGGCGGATTCTTCAACATGGACGCGCACATCTGGGAGATCCTGGACGGGCCGACGGAGCCGGCGTGGTACATCGACACGATCCCGTATCCGCAGGTACCGGGCGTCGGCAAGATCGGCTCGAACCAGATCGTCAACCCGTACCCGGGCAATGACCTGTACATCAGCAAGAACACGAAGAACCTGGGCGCGATTCTGAAGTTCGTCGACTACATGCTGACGCCGAAGCCGGAGCAGCAGCAGGTCGCGAACGAAGGGCCGGCCGGCGTATTCTGGGACTGGGTGGATAAGCCGCTCGGCCTGTGGAAATTCACGGACGAGAACTACCAGAAGCTGCACGATTCGGGCGACGCGGCGAAGATCGCGAGCACGAACCCGGCTCTGTACGCCATCTCGTCCTACAGCAACGAATGGTACCCGTGGTGGAACTACGCCCTGACCGAGCCGAAGGGCCGGCAGAAGACGATCGACTTCACGCAGGCAATCGGCAAGATGGGCGGCGTCCGCGTCGCGGAGCCGTACGACATGGTGAAGGCGAAGCCGGGCGGCCTCTGGGAGAAATATTTGCCGGAGCTCGAGAACGTCCGCAAGGAGTACAAGGCGAAGCTGCTCATGGCCAAGGACGACAAGGCGTTCGAAGCGGCATGGTCCGACTTCCAGTCCGCGCTCGAGAAGCGCGCCCACTGGAGCGAGCTCAAGCAGGAGTGGAACGCGACGCTGCAGGAGCAGACGGCCGCGTCCAACGGCTGACGCGCCCGCGCCGCATGGCGCCGGCTTGAAGGTACCGGCGGGGCAACAACCGCATAAGCATGGATTTTGCTTCATTAAAGGGGAGCCGTCGCGAAGACGGCTTCCCTTTCGGCACGATTGCGGAGGGGACGCGCGGCAGGGGGAGGCTTCCGGTTAACCGCGGCGCGAACGTGTGCTATACTCCGTGGAGAAAGGGGAGGGAGCCTTGCGACTGCGACTGGGACTCGACAAATGGATACTGGGCTTCACCCGCAGCTTGAGCCTCCGCGGCAAGATCGTCGTGCTCTACGTGCTGATCCTGCTGCTGCCGACGCTCGTGCTGAGCAGCGGGGCCGTCTATCTGGTCATCCGCAGCTTTCACCACAGCTACGTGAGCACGGCGGAGGAAGCGGTGCAGCAGACGGCGCAGGTCGTCGATTTCAGCAAGAAGAGCTATGACCTGCTGGCGGTCCGGACGGCGACCGACGGCGAGCTCATCGCCCGGCTCGGGCGCGACTACGCGGACATGTCCGAGAACGTGGACACGGTCAATTACGTGGACCGGACGTTCACGATCACGAGCAAATATTTGCCCGGGATCGCGGATTTCCGCATCTATCATACGAACGGGACGCTGGTGGAGGACGGCCAGCTGCTCTGGCGGCCGGAAGCGGGGCGGCAGCTCGCCGGCATGGACGAGCAGGCCTGGTACGAACGGGCGAAGCGCTCGCCGAATCCGCTGTTCTGGAGCAGCGTGCCGGGCAAGCCGAACCAGAGCGTCCTGACGCGCAAGATCATCGACAACTCGGGCGAGCTGCTCGGGATGGTGTACATTTTGCTGAATTACGACGCCGTCTTCGGCGAGCTGCTGGACCATCCGTTCAACGACGGCAGCCTCTATATCGTGGACGACAACCGGCGCATCCTGGCGGCGACGAACCGCGCGGAAATCGGCAAGCGCTTGCAAATGAACGATTGGCCGGAGGCCGGATCGGCCGGATCGGCCGCAGGCTCCGATGCGCTCGAAGGGCTTGGCGCGGCCGGGCCGGATGCGCTTGAAGCGCCGGGTGCGGCCGAAGCGCCCGATGCGGCCGAAGTGCCCGGCGCAACCAAAGCGCCGTCGTCCCCGTCTTCGTCCAAGCAGGCGCCGGACGTCGGCACGCTCGACCTGGCCGGCACGAAGGACATGCTCATGACGCAGCCGCTGTCCTCGCATTGGACGCTCGTGGCGCTCATGCGCACGAAGCACCTCGACAACCAGAACCGGATGATTCTCATCCTGATCGTCGGCATCATCACGTTCTTCCTGCTGCTGTCGCTGTCCTTGATGACGACGATCGTCCGCAACATCGTCCGGCGGATCCGCAAGCTGGGGACGCGCATGGGCGACCTGTCGCGCGGGGAATTCGAAGCGGCGGTCCGTTACAGCGAGAACGACGAGCTCGGCGAGCTCGAGAACCGCTTTAACCTCATGTCCGAGCGGCTCGGCAAGCTGGTCGAGGACATCACGAAGTCGAGCCTCGCGGAGAAGGAGCAGGCGTTCAAGGCGCTGCAGGCGCAGATCAATCCGCACTTCATCTACAATTCCCTCGGCCTGCTGCGCTGGCGGGCGATGGACGCGGACGACGGGGAGCAGATCCGGATCATCGACGCGCTGACGACGTTCTATCGGATTACGCTGAACAACCGGATCAGCGTCATCCGCGTCCGGGACGAGCTCGAGCACGTGCGGGCGTATCTGGACATCTGCCAGTTCCGGTATCCGGACAAGGTGCGCGTCGAATGGGACATCGACGACGAGGCGCTGGACTGCTACACGATCAAGACCGTCCTGCAGCCGATCGTGGAGAACTGCTACCTGCACGGCGCGATCACGCGGCGGCCGGACGCCGTCATCCGCATCGCGGTCGTCCGGGACGGGGAGACGATCCGGATGTCCGTCTTCGACAACGGCCAAGGCATACCGGCGTCCGTGCTCCGGGAGATCGAGCGGGGCACCCATGTCGGCAAGGGCGGCGGGTTCGGCACGCCCAACATCAAAGAACGGCTCGCGCTGTACTTCGGCAGCGGCGCGGCGCTGACGATCGAGAGCGAGGCCGGCGCGTGGACGCACGCGTCCGTCGCGTTCCCGGCCAGCGCCGAAGAGCCGGCGATCAGGAGGGAAGCATAGATGCTCAAGGTGCTTATCGTGGACGACGAGCCATCCAACATCCAAGGCTTGGTCCGCTACGTCGACTGGCGGGGACTCGGGTACGACAAGCCGGCGACGATGGAATCGGCCGAGGAGGCGCTGGACGCCATGCGCGCGTCGGCCTTCGACGTGCTCATCTCCGACGTCTCGATGCCCGGCATGAACGGCATCGAGCTGGTGGCGGAGGCGAAGAAGCTGCATCCGCATCTGCAGGTGCTGATGATCAGCGGCTACAACGAATTCGAGTTCGTGCAGGACGCGATCCACGTCGGCGCGCAGGCGTACGTGCTCAAGCCGCTGAAGATGGACGAGGTGTCGGGCCGGCTCGCGGGCTTCCGCGAGACGCTCGAGAAGATGCGCAGCCTCGTCGACCAGACGAGCGAGCTGGAGAAGAAGGTGTCCGAGAGCCTGAAGCTCGTGAAGGAGCGGTTCGTGAACGACCTGATCGCGGAAATTCCGCAGACGGACGAGATGCTCGCCTCCTGGAACGGCCTCATGGCGCTGCCGGACGTCGCGCGCGGCTTCCAGCTCGTCGTGTTCGGGCTGGACCATTTTCTGTCGTCGGGCAAGGACGCGAAGGACCGGATCCTGCTCGCGAGCGGCTTCAAGCAGACGGTCGAGGTCGGCTTGTCCGGCGACGGCGCCGAGCCGCTGTTCCTCGCGCAGCTCACGCCGGACGAGATCGCCGTCCTGCTCTTCGGGCAGACGCCGGAGGCGCGGGCGCGGACCGAGAAGCGGCTGCCGTTCGTCCAGGGGATGCTGCTCGAGCAGTACGGCGCTTCGGCGACCGTCGGCTGCGGCCGGGCGGGCAGCCGGTGGGAGGACGTGCCGCTGCATTACAAGGAGATCAAGTTCATGATGGCGAAGGCGCGGCTCGTCGCGGACGGGCAGATCGTCCGGCACGATTACGCGGATCGCAGCGAATTCCGGGATTTCCGGCTCCGCGAGGAATTCATGCCGACGATCCTGAAGCTGATGGAATCGGGAGACTCCGCCAAGGTCGGGGCGTACATGAACCGGATCCTCGACGCGCTGCTGGCCCAGGAGCCGGCGTCCTTCTCGTACGTGCAGGCGTTCGGCATGAGCTTCCTGAGCGAGCTGATCCGGAACCTGAAGTGGAAGGACGACGCGGACGGCGAGATGAACATCCTCATGTGGCGGCGGATGCTCGACTGCGGCAGCACGGGGCAGATCATCCTGCTGCTGGTCGATTACGTGGACCGGTACATGACGGTCGAGAAGAAGGAACGCCAGAACCAGCAGCATAACCTCGTCCGGCGGATCGCGGACTTCATCGAGGAGCGGCTGCAGGAGAACTGGACGGTCAAGCAGCTGGCGGAGGCGTTCAGCCTGAACGCGAGCTACCTCAGCGTCCTGTTCAAGCGCGAGATGGGCAAGACGATCTCCGAGTTCGTCCAGGAAACCCGCATCCAGCGGGCGCGCGAGCTGCTGAAGGACCCGGGCATCAAGGTCTACGAGGTGGCGGACCGGGTCGGCATCCAGACGTCCGCGTATTTCACCTACTTGTTCAAGAAGCTGGTCGGCTGCACGCCGCAGGAGTACCGGGATTATCATTGACCGGCCAGCCGTGCGCGCATGACGGCCGAGCATGCCTGTGCTTCAAACGGCGTAAGTAGGAGCGGCAATGCAGCAAGCGGTGGCGGCGCACATCGCTTGCCGCAACGGCCACTGATTTCCAGCCAAATTCGAACAACGCGCACGGTTACTTATAATCGACGCAAGTCTTCTTCCATTAATTCAAGCGCTTGATCGAGCCGTTTCGCATAATCGCGGAGAGCGGCGGCGACGTTGGAACGTTTTTCTTTATCGCGCATCGTAGCTTTAACATCGTTCATATTCATCCCGCCGCCCATCTCTTCCAGTTGGATCCACAATCGGCTTCTTCCGCCCGTCGGCGTTTCCGCGGGCAGCAGCTCTTGTATGTTTTCGCCTAACAGCCCCCACTCCGAATAGGCGGGATCGATCTCCGCGAGCTTGCTGAAGATGTAGGTAGGCTCGCCTCCGCTCGTGGCAAGGTTGCAGACGTAAACGCCGTAATTCTCCCATAGTCCAAGGCTTTCATCCTCGAATCGCCCGGCTTCAATGTCGTCGGCCCATTCACGGAACGCCGCAGCGCCAAAAAACATACCGTCTCGTGCCGGCAGCGTTAGCCAATGCGGCATGTTCTTCATGACCTTCAGATAGATATCCTGAAGGGAAACCTCGCGTTGTTTGTCGCCGATAAATATCAAATCCAACTTATTCCCATCATTTATTTCATAGTCGATCGTAACGGTGTCATGTAAAAGCAATTTCACCGTTTTTCCGCCGTGTTCGTATCCGACAATCAGAACGTACGTCCCCGCGTCGGATTCCCATGCCGGGATATCGTTAAGATTGGATTTGACGAGCACCGGGATGCCCTTGTCGATGGACTCTGCTATTTTCCGCAGATAAACGGTCCGATCGGCGATGATTCGCGCGGCTTTAACGTATTCATGGCGATAACCGAGCACGTCGAATACATGCGCGATATGTTCCGGCCCTGCTAGATACCCCGACACGCAATAATCGCAGCCGGTAGTCGAATAATGGTTGTAAACCTGCGCGACGGTATCGCCGGTAATCGCGGCAATCGTCCAAAAATCAAGCGCTTCGTGCGCGTCTAAGCGTTCCGAAATAAACGCTATGCAATCCGGCAATCCAAAATTATGTCCTTTCATGCCTTCAAATAAATTACGAATATCGGATAAATGATTCGCCTCTTTATGGTGTTCCATGGGCAGCCTCCCTTTTAAAATTTTATAAAAATGGCTATTTTTAGTATACCAAATTATTGTTTTCCATCACGATCCGGATACGCCGGAAAATTGAAAAAGCTGCCCCGGCAGGCTGCCGGAAACAGCTTCCGCTCAGGCTCATCCGGCCGATCGCGGCTATGGGCCTTTGCGCGGTTAACGGTTAGGGATGCGAATCGTTCATGCGGTCAATTCCGCTCGTAATCCGCGTTCCGCCGCGGCTGAGACGGCTTACGCTTGCAGGATCACGAGGCCCGAAGCGGGCACGTCGAACGCCCGAAGCCCCTTCAGACCGTCCAGCGAGTACGCGTCGATCTCCTCGCCGCAGCAATCCAGGACGCGGACGGAACGCGGGCCGATCTCCTCCGCCGCTTCCGCGACCAAGCGCCCGCCGCGCGTGCCGTTGACGAGGATGATCGTCTCCGGCCGTCCGCCGGGCAGCCCGACGACCGTGTCGTGGTAGGCGGCGGCGATGAACGCGCGCGCGCCGCGCGCCGTCACGAGCGGATAGTTGAGCTCGGGATGATGCGGGGCCAGCTCTCCGCCCATGAGCGTGTCCCGGTGCTCGCGCCAGAACCGGAGCCAGAAGGCGACCATCTCCTGATGCCGCCGCGGCAGCGCGTCCAGCCGGACCGAAATCTGCGGCACGGCGAACAGGATGTTGATCAGCTGCAGCGCCGCGGATTCCGCCGGCTCGTCCGGATGCCACATGATCATGTCCGAATGCGCGGCCGTATGGCCGCAGAGCAGCCGGACGTCGATCGTGTGCGCGCGGTTCTGCAGCGCGTCGTTCGGCACGTCCCCGGCGCGGAACATGTTGCCGTATTTGCGCATGAGCGGGCTGATGTAGGCTTGGCGGAACTCGATCATGACTTCCGGCTTGATCGCGCGCAGCCGGTCGATGACGCCGCTTAGCAGGACGTCGACGGCTTGCGCCACGGAGTCCATGTCGCGGCCGGGGTCGGCGTCCTCGCGCTCGGCGGCCGGCTGGCGGAACACGTCGACGAAATCGAGCTTGAACCCGTCGAGGTCCCATTCGAGCAGCGCCCGCTCGTACGTCCCGATCAAATATTCCCGCACCTCCGGGTAGCGCGGATCGAGGACGCCCGTATTCAGGCGGTCGATGTACGCCAGCAGCTTGTGCTCGAAGCGGCTCCATGCCCCGCTGTGAATGCCGACGAACGGCACGGAGTACCAGAGCAGGTAGCGCATGCCGAGCGCGTGGACGCGGGCGACGTGCGCCTTCATGTCGGGGATCTTCTCCGCGCAGGCGTTCCAGTCGCCGCAGTACGCGTAGCCGCGGGCGTTGTCCGCCGTCTGCCAGCCGTCGTCGACGATGACGGAATCGCAGCCGATCGCGCGGGAGAGCTCGCACTGGCGCTCGATCGCCTCCGGCGTCAGCTGCTGATGGAAGCTGTACCAGGTCGAATACATCGGCTCGAGCGCCGCCGCCGGCACGGGCGCGGGCGCATAGGCCGGGTACGTCTCCCACCAGCGGCTGACGCCGTTGAGCGCCTCGTAATACGGAACGTCCCGGGCATCGACGCGCAGCTCGGCCTCGTAGCGGGACAGCGGCGTCGTCGGCGTGTCGAACAGGGCGACGAGGCAGCGGAACCGGGCGGTCTCCTCGTTGACGCCCGCGTCGAATTTGATCACGTTCAGCACGTCGGAGAACGCGAACGTCAGCCGGTTGCGGCCCGAAGCGGCGTAGAGGCTGACGACGGGCGCGGAATACGTCGACTTCGAATCGAAGGGCTGCGCCCAGTCGGCCCGCAGGCCTTTGTTGAAATTGGCCGTGGGATGCCACATGCCCTGCGCGTCGATGATCGGGACGTGCCACGAGAGCGTAAAGGGGGGCGGAATCTGCGGTTCGTCGGCTTCGATCAGCAGATGGACGATGTCGACGCCGTCCGCTTCGCGTTCGATCCGCAGGCTGGCGCGGAACGGGGAAGCCTCGCTGTCCAGCCGGTATTCGTACAAGCCTGCCGTTAAGCTATGCATAGGGGAAATCCTCTCCTCGTCGTTTCATTGCTTTAACTATAGCGCCGGAGAGGGGGCGGCATACAGGTGCGAAATGTGTTGCAAATTCGTTCGTTTGTGTCTTAAATGGAGTTATTGGCCGAATTTCGGGGTTGTAAGCGGGTTGATTTGTGTGCTGCGAGGTTCGCTGCGATGTGCCGATCGGTTGTGTCGTTCGATGCGTCGTTCGGCGTTTCTTTCGAGGAGCGACGATTCGCGCGATGAGATAGATAGGGTAAGTTAGATAGGGCAGGCTAGGTTAGGTAGGACAGGTAGGTTAGGTAGGACAGGCAGAACAGGAGGGGCATGATGCCGCGAAGCGAAGAGGCGCCGCCGGACAGGCGGTTTGCGGAGCATTTCATGACGGGACGGCTGGAGCTGGACGCGCGGCTCTATTATTGCGGGCGCGAGCGCTGCCAGCCGGGCCATCAATACGGTCCGACGATGCGCGACCATTACTTGATCCATTTCGTCGTATCGGGGAAGGGGACGTTCAAGACCGACGGCTGCGAGTACGCGCTGCAAGCGGGCGACTGCTTCTGCATGTTCCCGAACCGGCCGGCGTCGTATCGGGCGAGCGAGACGGAGCCGTGGACGTATTATTGGGTCGGCATGGGCGGGAAGCTCGCTCCGGAGCTGCTGCGGGCGGCGGGATTCAGCCAGCAGTCGCCGACCGCCGCGCAGCCGGCGCCCGAGGCGGCGGCCGGGCTGCTCGCCGAGCTGCTGCGCCGCTCCGCCGCCGACGACCCGGCGGCCGAGCTGCATGGCGGCGGGCTGCTGCTGCAGCTGTTCGGCACCTTCCTGGAGGGGCGCCGGGAAGCGCGGACGCCGGCGCGCCGCCAGGAAGGAAGCGAGGCGTACGTCGCCCGCGCGGTGAAATTCATCGAGCAGCATTACCAGAGCAAGCTGACGATCTCGCTCATCGCCCGGCACGTCGGCCTGGACCGCGCGTATTTCACGAAGCTGTTCCATGCGCGGACCGGCGCGGCGCCGTACGAATTCCTGCTGCGATACCGGATGGAGAAGGCGCGGCTGCTGCTCAGCCGGACGAGCCTGCCCGTGCAGATCGTCGCGAGCAGCGCGGGCTTCGGGGACGCGGCGTACTTCGGCAAGGTGTTCTCGCGGCTGCAGGGCATGTCGCCGACCGCGTACCGCAACCGGCCTTAAGCGATCGGGGCGAGGCAAGCGCCGGGGGAAGCGGCGGGCAGGCCGGATCGAGAAGTCCAAGCCGACCGGCCGGGATGCCGCCGCCCTGTCGGACAGTCCGCCCGCGCGCGGAAAAAGCCGGATCACGCGTAGCATGCGCGATCGCGGCGGCGTTTATGCCAAAAAGCGGCTTTTCCCGCAACGGGAAAGCCGCTTTTTGGCGCGTTCGGCGGCGCCGCGTCCTACAGGACGACGACCTCGACGTTCGCGATTTTGTTCGTGAACAGCGCGTCTTCGAGCTTCGATTTCCACTCGTCCTTGTGCGCGGCGTTCGCGGAAATGACGATCCGGCGAAGCTTGTCCGCTTCGAAGTCGGCCGGAATGAATTTCTTCTGCTGATTGAACTGCTTCTTGTTCTGCGGCAGCAGGATCGCGCGCACCTCGCGCTCCCCTTCGGACCCGTCGTCCGCGATCAGGGCGCTGCGGATGTCGATCCAGGTCGCCTGGATCATGTCCGGGTTCTGCTTCAGAATCTGCTTGATCTCGAGCTTGGTCGGCGGCTTCTGGCCGGTCTCCGTGCGGAACTTGGTCGTGTAGTCCTCGACGATGAAGTCGTGGATGAATTTGACCGTCTGCACCGTCTCGTCGAGCGTGTACAGGTCGAGCGGCGTATAGTCGCCCCCGCGGTTCTCTTCCATCAGGGCGGCAAGCAGATCGTGAATGATGCCGGTGTAGCTAAGCTGCTGCTTCTCCAGCTTCTCGATGTACGCGGCCAGGATGTCCGCGAACGTGGAGTCGTTCTCCTGCGCGACGCCGTCCATGAACTGCGCCATGTCGTCGCCGCTGTCCGCCTCGAGCTTCTTCAGTTTCTCCGAGTCGGTGTAGTGCACTTTATTGAACAGCAGCTGGAAGCCGCGCGGCGCCGCCAGCGGATTGCCCTCGAATTCGAAGGCGATCTCCCCGCGGGACGGATCGGCGAAAGCGCTCGCTTCCTCGTCGCTGAAACGGGCCATGAAGCTGTTCTGGCTCAAGAGCCGGCCGAGGGAGCCGCCGAGCGAAACGCCGTTCTGGTACGCGACCTTGCGGAGCTGCGCCGCCATGAACGTATGCGTGAAGAATTGCTTCTGGTCGAGGTTCGGCGTCTGGTTCATCAGTTTCAGCGCTTGCTTGAAGGTGGCGATCAGATCCTGCGTATAGTGCAGGCGGTTGAAGTCGTTCAAGTGGCGTAAAGCGTCGTTCGATTCGTCCAAGCCGCCGAGACGCGTCATTTGAAGCTCGCCGGAGCTCAAAATGCCGAGGGCGCTGGCGATATCTTTTGTGTAATGTACGATCATGGTACGTGCTCCCTTTTTCATGTCAAAAATAGTCTGGCACACTTCTCATTATGCAGTAACTTGCTGGTTCTGTCCCCTATGAATTGATTGGGTATCACGACAGTATTCGACAGTTGTGGAAAAAATCCTGCCGGACGCCGCCAAGGCTCGCGGGAATTCCCTATGGTTTACCATAAGATTCTACCACAAGATCGGGCGCGGAGCACGCCGATTGCCGTTTTGGCCGCTTCGAGGCGCATGGCCGGGCGGCCGGCGGGAACCGCGCGGGAGGGAATCGGCGGCGGCCGGCGAAAGGGTAAGAAACGCCGAACGGGACGTCGCGGCGGCGATGGCGCCGCGACGTCCCGGCCGGCTTGCGCCGGCCCGCCGGTTTCGCGCCCAAGCGCGCGGCCGGTGCGGGGCTCAGGCGCGAGGCCTTACGGGGTTCGGAAAGGAAGGAGAATCGGGAGATGGACATTAGAAGACTGACGGTCGAGGACGCGGCGAGCTTTTGGCGTTTGCGGCTCGAAGCGCTGCGGCGGTATCCGCTGGCTTTCGGCTCGGCTTACGAGGAAGCGAAGGACACGCCGTTCGCGGACGTGCAGGCGCGGTTCTCCGCGGATCCGGGCCAATTCATCCTGGGCGCGTTCACGGAAGCGGGCGAGCTCGCGGGAATCGTCGGGTTTCGCCGGGAAGCTTCGCGGAAGATGCGCCATAAAGGCATGATCTGGGGCATGTACGTCGATCCGGCGGCACAGGGACGCGGCGTCGGCCGCGGGCTGATGGCGGAGCTGCTCCGCCGCGCCGGCGAACTGCCCGGACTGGAGCTGGCGCAGCTGGCCGTGGTGGATACGAACGCGCCCGCGAAGCGGCTGTACGAGTCGCTGGGCTTCGCCGCGTACGGGCTGGAGCGGAACGCGCTGAAGCTGGACGACGGGACGTACGCGCACGAAGTGCTGATGGCGTATGCTTTCGGCGGCTGAGAACAAGGGGGACGTTCGATGCTTGCGGAACGCTATGCGAATGAAGACCTGGGGAAGCTGCTGCTCCCGAAGGACCGGTACAAGCCGTTTCCCGCGATCGGGGACCGCGAGTCGTGGGAGGCGCTGCCGGAGACGCTGAAGTCCTTTTGGCTCCGCAAAGGCGAGCGCCGGCTCGAAGAAGGCTGGGCACCGCTGCCGGCCGCGGCGTACATGGCCTACGGCCGGACGGGAGACCGCGAACGCTACGACCGGGCTTCCTGGGAGCGGAGGCATGCGCTGGCCGAGCTCGTCGTCGCGGAATGCATCGAGAACCGGGGCCGCTTCGCCGACGAAATCGTCAATGGCATCTGGTCCATCTGCGAAGAGACGTTCTGGGGCATTCCCGCGCACGGCTACATGATGAAGCGGCAGGAGCTGCTCCCGGACGTATCGGATCCCGTGATCGAGCTCTTCGCGGCCGAGACGGCGGCGCTGCTCGCCTGGACGCTGTACCTGCTGAGGCCCGTGCTAGACGAAACGAGCCGGATGATCGGCGAGCGCATCGAGCTGGAGGTTGGCAAGCGGATCCTGGATCCGTACTTGGAGCGGGACGATTTTTGGTGGATGGGTTTTCACGGGGAACGGATGCTGAACAATTGGAACCCGTGGTGCCATTCCAACTGCCTGGCGGCCGTCCTGCTGCTGGAAGCGGACCCCGCGCGGCGGGAAACGGCGGTCGCCAAGGCGCTGCGGAGCTTGGACCGCTACCTCGAACGGCTGCATCCCGACGGCGGCTGCGAGGAAGGGCCGAAATATTGGCTGTACGCGGCGGGGGCGTTGTTCGATTGCCTGGAATTGCTGCACGGCGCCTCGGAGGGGGCGATCGACGGCTGCGAAGAGCCGCTGATCCGGCGCATGGGCGCCTTCCTGTACAAGGTCTTCATCGACGAGGCGTATTACGTCAACGCCGCGGACAGTCCGCCCCGGGTGGCGATTCCCGCGGAGCTGGTCTACCGCTACGGGCGGCGGACCGGGGACGCCCGGCTTGCCGAATTGGGCGCGAGAGCGCAGTGGATGCGGGGGGCGGAGGCGACCCGGCCGGAGTTCGCGAACCTGTTCCGCCTCCTGCCGGCGATTCTGCATTACGCGGAGGTCGAGCGGTATTCGGGCGATTCGCCTTACGTCCGGGACGCTTGGCTGGACGGCATTCAATGGATGGCGGCGCGGGAACGGGAAGGATCCTCCGCAGGGCTCTATCTGGCCGCCAAGGGCGGACATAACGACGAAAGCCACAACCATAACGATATCGGGCACTTCATCGTCTATTGCGACGGCTCGCCGATGCTCGTGGATCCCGGCGTCTTGACGTATACGTCCAAATCGTTTTTCGCCGAGCGGTATGACCAATGGGCCGTGCGGTCCGCCTACCACAACGTGCCGCTGGCGAACGGCGTTCAGCAGATGAACGGCAGGCCGTATCGGGCCGGCGACGTCCGTTGCGAGCGGGATGACGAGGCGGCTTCGCTCGCGATGGAGCTTGCGGGCGCCTACCCGGACGCGGCCGGGATCGTCGGCTGGCGGCGGACGTGCACGCTTGTCCGCGGCGGGTCGCCGTACGTGGAAATCCGGGACGCGTATCGTCTGCGGCAGCCGTCGGCCGGCGTCGCGCTTCATCTGATGACGCCTCGCCTTCCCCGCGGCGAGGGCGGCGGAAGCTTCGTGCTGGAGGACGAGCGCGGGAACCGGATCCGGATCGCGTATGACGGAGACCGGTATGCCGGCGAAGCGGAGCGCGTGCCGCTGGAGGACCCCGTGATGCGGGAGGCGTGGGGCGAGCAGCTGTACCGGATTCGGTTGACGCTGCGGGCGCCCGCCGAAACCGGCGAAAGCGTCATCCGTATCAGCCGCTGCTAGAAGTCGCTGCCGTAACGCAGAACGGCACCCCCGGCTCGTCTGAGCATGGGGGTGTCTTATCGTAAAGCCGAAACATGCCGCCCGAACGCGCCGCGCGAACGAGACCTTCCTCGCCGAGGAGGGTCTCTTCGTCTTGCGCCGATGTGCCTTCGTCGTCGTGCGCTTCTATCGTCTGCCGTCGTCAATTGCCGTCGACGCGTCCCTCTCCGGCGTTCGCCATTATCAGGCATTGCCGTCGTTCGCCGTCTTCAATCGCCGTCGACGCGTCCCTGTCCGGCGTTCGCCATTGTCGGCATTGCCGTCGTTCGCCGTGCCTTACAACACCCGCGACAGCTTCCGGTACGCCCGCGGCGACACGCCTTCGAGCTTGCGGAAAACGCGGCTGAAATAATGCAGGTCCGCGTAGCCGACGAGCTCCCCGATCCGCTCGGCCGTCAGGTCGGATTCCCGCAGCAGCCGGCGCGCTTCGCGGTGGCGGGCGGCGCGCACGAACTCGCCCGGCGCCTGGCCGGCGACGCCCTTGAACAGCTTGGCCATATGGTCCTCGTTCATCGCGAGCCGTTCCGCGAGCAGCGGATTGCTCCACCGCTCGGCCGGTCGGCGTTCGATCTCGGCCATCAGCTCCCGGATGCGCGCGACGTGGATCGTCGCGCCGGACAGGGGCTCGGCGTACTGCAGCCGGAGCAGCTGCGACAGCACGCCGAGCATGAGCGACTTGCAGGCCAGCTCGTAGCCGAGCGGCCGGGCCGAGAACTCCTCGACGATCGCCTCCATGAGCGCGACGCAGGCCGGCGGCGGCGTCAAGACCGCGAACGCCGACAGCGGCGCGAACGGCTCCGCGTGCGCCTCCCGGCAAAATTTCGCCGCGTCCGCCGTCTCCTCGTTCACCACCAAGTCCGCGTCGGAGAGGACCGCCAGCTCGTCGAAGAAATCGAAGTGAATGCCGAGCAGCCGCGTGTTCGGGGCGACGACCGCGTTCCGGTGCCGGATGCCCGCGGGCAGGAACACCAGCTGGCCCGTCCGGACGGCGTGGCGCCGGCCGTTCATCTCGGTCGCGGCTTCGCCTTCGTACACGTACAGCAGCTCATAGTCGTACAAGCGCCGCCACTCCAGCGCGGCCGGCTGCAGCACCTGGTATTTCGCGTAATGAATGCTCGGGCTCCACTCGCGGAACGCAGCCGTCCGGCGCAGCGGGTAGAGCGGTTCTTCCGTCATCGCGAGCCTGGCCCCTTTCTTGAAAAGCCTTGAAAAAAACGAACCGGAATCGTCCAACTAATGCCTCTATCGTCCAAATTCATTATACGTTCCGCTCGCTATAATGAAAATACGCATGACGGAATGATGCAAAACGGCAAGCAAGCCGAAGGAGGAGCCACGGTGAAAAAAGGGATCAACAAATGGTCGTTCCCGGGCGGGACGCCGATCGCGGATTGTCTCGGCATCGCCAAGCGGGCGGGCTACGACGGCATCGAGCTGACGCTCGACGAGTCGGGCGAGCTCGGGCTGCGGGCGACGGAGAAGGACGCGCGCGCCATCGCGGCGCAGGCGGAAGCGGCCGGCGTGGAAATTTGCGGCCTGGCCACGGGACTGTATTGGAGCAACAGCATGACGAGCGAATCGGAAGCCGTCCGCGCCCGGGCGATGGACATTTGCCGCAAACAGCTGGAGCTGGCCGCCGCGTTCGGCGTGGACACGATACTCGTCGTGCCGGGCGCCGTCGGCGTGGCATTCATCCCGGACTTCGAGGTCGTCGACTACGAATACGCGTACGACCGCGCGCTGGACGCGATCTCGCGGCTGGCGGACGACGCGCGCGCCGCCGGCGTCAACATCGGCCTCGAGAACGTCTGGAACAAGTTTCTGCTCTCGCCGCTCGAGCTGCGGGGCTTCATCGACGCGGTCAATTCGCCGTACGTCGGGGCGTATTTCGACGTGGGGAACGTGCTGGCGACGGGGTACCCGGAGCAGTGGGTCCGCATCCTCGGCAAGCGCATCAAGAAGGTGCACGTGAAGGACTACCGGCTGGAGGCGGGCGGGCTGCACGGCTTCGTCGACCTGCTGGCGGGGGACGTCGATTTCCCGGCCGTCATGAACGCGCTCGAGGCCGTCGGCTACGACGGCTACCTCATCGCCGAGATGGGGACGTACAAGCACGATCCGTATCAAATGGTCTACAACGCGTCGCTGGCGATGGACCGCATTTTGGAAGGGAGACGAGGCTAAGATGACGAACGCGAACGACAACCGGACGCTCAGGGTCGGCCTGATCGGCATCGGCTCGATGGGCGGCGTCCACCTGGACGTGTACGAACGGCTGGCGCGGGAGGGCTATCCCGTCGAGCTGACGGCGATCTGCGACCTGAAGATCGCGGAGCTGAAGAACGACCGGCTGGCGGCGTACGCGCTGTACGATTCGGTCGAGGCGATGCTGCGGGACGAAACGCTGGACATCGTCGACATCACGGTGCCGACGCCGTTCCACGCGGAGCTGGCCTGCTCGCTGCTGGAGCAGGGCTATCACGTGCTCTGCGAGAAGCCGATGGCCCGCACGTCGGAGCAGGCGCTCCGGATGGCGGAGGCGGCGGCCGCTTCCGGCCGGACGCTGATGATCGGGCAGTGCCTGCGCTTCTGGCCGGCCTATGAATATTTGAAAGCCTGCGTCGCGGACGGACGCTACGGCAACGTGAGAGCCGGCTACTTCTTCCGCGGGTCGGGCTATCCGCTGCCGTGGTACTTGAACGGCGAAAACAGCGGCGGCTGCCTGCTCGACATGCACGTCCACGACACGGACATCGTCAATTGGCTGTTCGGCCTGCCGGCGAAGGTATCGACGTCGGGCCGGGTCGTCGCGCCGAAGGGCGGGTACGACGTCGTCTCGACGAACTACTATTATCCGGAGGGCATGGTGCTGAACGCGCAGGCGGACTGGACGCTGGAAGGCGACATCAAGTTCGCGATGACGTACCGGGTGAACCTGGAGGGCGCGAGCATCGTGTTCGCGGAGGGCGAAGTGTCCGTGCATCCCGTCGGCGAGCCCGGCTTCAAGGCGGAGCTGCCGCAGGACGCGGGCTACTACCGCGAGATTCGCTACTTCCTGGACGCCGTGGCGTCCGGGCAGCCGGTCGCCGTCTGTCCGCCGGAAGCGACGCTGGACACGATGGCGATCATCGAAGCGGAGCAGCGCTCGGCGGAGCTCGGCGGCGAGCTCGTGGCGCCGCGGACGCGGACCGTCAACGCGGCGAACTGACGCGCGGCGCGGATCGGGGCGCCATCTGGTCAGGGCAGGCCGATCGGCTGGCGGGCAGGTCTTGCCGGCAGATGCCGGCGAGGCGGCCGGCTGTCGAAGCCGGTCCGCCGTGCTCGGCGCAACGTCATGCAGCACCCGGTCCTGCTCCGAGATTGGGCGAAGAACCGGCCGAGGCACGTTACGTGCCCGGCCGGTTCTTTTTTATGAAGATTATGTCGTGCTTTAAGACTGGCAAGAAAATATGGCGCGTCCGACGAAGCCGTCGCGCGGTACGACGCAGCCATGGCGGATATCGCCGCGAAGCCGAACCATTCGTCCGGACCGCTCTGTCTATGGAGAGCCGCTCGGCAAAGACCGGGCACGGTCGTCATCGGTTACGACCGGAGCGTCTACGACCGTCAGATCGCGAGCCTGCCCCGCGTCAGACAGGGTCATCGTCGGCCGCAAGCAGTTGACGGCGGCAGGGGAATAAGGGCGGCATCGCTTCCAGGAGTGCGGCCGGTCCTTGCGTTGTAACGGAAAAGCCTCGACGAGATCGGCGGACGGCCGGCGCGTCGGGGCTTTTTGTCTGCGCTTCTGGCGGGGGTCGTCTGTCGTCGATGCGGCGGCATTCTCCAAGCCTGCTTCCCTCTTCGCGAAGCCGCCTTTGCGTCCCCGGTCTTGGTAAATCTATGAAAATAGGCATTGCGGACTAGTGTCGCTGGAACTATACTAGGGAAACGGAGAATTTTGCTGAATTTTGTCAGAACGTGAAAGTTTTGTTTTGACGGTTTTCCGCGGACTCGGTTTACAGAAAAGGGGAGAATGGAATTGCGTTTACGAAGGACGAAGAAGACGCTTCGCGGCGTGAGCATGCTCGTCGCCGCGTCCATGCTGTTCGGCGCGCTGCCGGTTGCGGCCGGCGCGGCCGGGGCGGCCGGGGCGGGGCAAGGCGCGGGGGCGCAAGCGTTCGCGGATATGCCGAGCGATTGGTCGACGTCCGCGCTGCAGCATGCGGTCGCGAACGGACTGCTGCGGGGAGCGGACGGCAAGATCAATCCCAATGCCCAACTGACGCGGGCGGAAATGGCCTCGATCGTCGTGCGGATGTTCGGCGCTTCCGTGAAGGGGGATCTTGCCGCGTTTGAGGACGTGGCGCCGGGGGCTTGGTACGCGCCGGACATGGCGATCGCCTATCATATGGGCGCCGTCGGCGGTTCGAACGGCCAAATGCGGCCGAAGGATGCCGTCACGCGCGAAGAAGCGTTCACGATTCTCGCCCGCGTATTCAAGCTGCAGCCGGCGGAGGCCTCGAACGTCGCGTTCGCGGACGCGGGCGAGCTGTCCGCTTGGGCCAAAGGGAGCGTCCATGCGATCGCGAACGCCGGTTACGTTCACGGGGCAGACGGTAAATTAAACCCGAAGGGGCGCATGACGCGGGCGGAGTTCGCGCAGACGCTCGATAACATGATTAAGCAATACGTCCGTTCGGCAGGCGTCGTCACGGAGGTTGCGCAGGGGAACGTCCTGATCAACGCGCCGGGCGTCATGCTGGATAACGTCACGGTGAACGGCGATCTGATTCTCGGCGACGGGGTCGGCAACGGCGAGATCACGCTGCATAACGTGAACGTCACGGGCAGGATGGTCGTTCGCGGAGGCGGGGAGAATTCCGTCATCATTAAAGGGAATTCATCCGTATCGCGGGTCATCGTGTCCCGAATCGACGGCGTCGTCAGCGTGAAGGTGCAGGACGATGCGAGGGTCGAAGTCGTCTACGTGGACGACGGCTCCGACGACGTGAACGTGCAGGGGACCGTCGGCAGCATCGCGGTCGCGGCGCCCGAAGTCACGGTGACCGCTCGGAAAGCGACCATGAAGGAAGTGAGCATCAGCGGCGAGCATTCGAGAGTCATCGTCGACGAAGACTCGAGCGCGGATACGGTGACCGTGAACGCGGAAGCCGCAGGCGCCCGGGTGGACGTCGCGGGAACGGTCGGCGCGGTCGCGACCGCGGCCGAAGGCACGGAGGTTGCCGGCGCGGGCAAGGTTGCGAAGGTCGAGGTTAAGTCCGGCGGCGCGAATGCCAAAATCACGACGCCGGGAACGAGCATTTCGGTCGCGGCCGGCGTGACCGGCGTGACCGGAGGCGGCGGAGCCGCGATTGCCGGCGGTACGAGCGCCGTCAACAACGGCGCGGGCTCGGATCTGGTGCGTCCGTCGTCGCCGGTGACGAGCACGCCGGACCGTACGCCGCCGGTAATCGCGCTGAAAGGCGAAGCGACTGTCCATGTCGCATACGGCAGCGACTATGCGGATGCGGGCGTTACGGTGACGGACAATCAGGATTCGGCTTTGAGCGCGACGGTCACGTACACGAAGAACGGCGAGCCGGTCTCTTCCATCGACACGACGTCGGCCGGAACGTATGTCGTACACTACAACGTTCGCGATACCGCCGGCAATCCGGCCGCGGAAGCGACGCGCGAGGTCGTCGTCGACCAGGCGGCTCCGCCGGTCATCTCGAACGTCGGCATCGCTTCAAACAACGAAAGCCCGGGCGTCGCGGCTATCGGCGATACGATCACGCTGACCTTTACGGCGGACGTTCCGGTTACGAAGCTCGACAATTTTAAAATCAACGGCAGCAACCCGGATACGTTTACGAATGTCGGAAGCGTCTATACGGCAACGCATTTGGTTGACGACGGCGACCCTGTCACGGGCGAGCCGGCAACCTTCCAAATTAACGTGAAGAACGCCCAGGGCATTTATTCGTTGACGGTCGAAGCCACGACGGACGGCAGCGCGGTGACGATCGTCCGGAAGCCGGCGGTCGCGAGCGTCAGCCCGGCGGCCGGTCCGGCAGCGGGCGGTACGAGCGTGACGCTCGCGGGCACCGGGTTCACGGACGCGACGGACGTTACATTCGGAGACGCGCCGGCTGCCTCGTTCACGGTTGATTCGGATACGCAAATCACCGCAGTCGCGCCGGCAGGCACGGCGGGAGCGGCGGACGTCACGGTTACGAAGGTCGGCGGCACGGGAACCAAGACCGGCGGCTTTACGTACGTAGCGGCTCCGGCGATTGCCGGCATTAGCCCGGCGGTTGGCCCCGAAGCGGGCGGCACGAGCGTGACGATCACGGGCATCGGTTTCACGGGCGCAACGGCCGTTGCGTTCGGCGGCGAGCCGGTTACGGGGTATACGATCGTATCGGATACGCAAATCACGGCAACCGTTCCGGCAGGAACGGCAGGCGCGGCGAATGTTGCGGTCACGACGATCGGCGGCACGGGAACCAAGGTCGGAGGTTTTACGTACGTAGCGGCTCCGGCTACGGTCAGCGTCAGCCCGTCTGCCGGTCCGGCAGCGGGCGGCACGAGCGTGACGATTACGGGCACCGGGTTTACGGGCGCGACGGCCGTTAACTTTGGCGGAGAGGCGGCTGCCTCGTTCGAAGTGGACTCGAATACGCAAATCACGGCTGTCGCTCCGGCAGGAACGGCAGGCGCGGTAGATGTGACGGTTACGACGATCGGCGGTACGGCGACGGCGGCCGCAGGGTATACGTATGTGGCTGCGCCGACGATTGCGAGCGTCAGCCCATCGGCCGGTCCGACAGTAGGCGGAACGATCGTGACGATTGCGGGCACCGGGTTTACGGGCGCAACGGCCGTCACGTTTGGCGGCACAGCTGCGACCGGGTTCACCCTTGTATCGAATACGCAAATCGTGGCTACCGCCCCGGCAGGCTCGGCAGGTTCGGCAAACGTCGCGGTTACGACGATCGGCGGTACAGGGACCAAGGCCGCGGGTTACACGTACGTGGCGGCGCCGACGATTGCGAGCGTCAGCCCTTCGGCCGGTCCGACAGCGGGCGGCACGAGCGTGACGATTACGGGCACCGGGTTCACGGGCGCGACGGCCGTCACGTTTGGCGGCATGCCGGCCATATCGTTCGCCGTGTTTTCGGATACGATGATCGTGGCGACTTCGCCGGCAGCGGCTCCGGGTTCGGCGAATCTCGCGGTCACGACGTCCGGCGGCACGGGAACCAAGGCGGGCGGCTTTACGTATGTCGGGGTCCCGTCGATTACAAGCATCAGTCCGGCAGCCGGACCGGATAGCGGCGGCAATATCGTAACCATCTCCGGAAGCGGCTTTACGGGCGCGACGGCCGTTACGTTCGACGGCATGCCAGGCTCGATTACGGGAATCGTGACGGACACGCAGCTTACAGTCATCGTACCATCTTCTTGGTTTACCGGTTCGGCGGACGTTACGGTAACCTCGTTTGGCGGATCGACAACGGCGACTGCCGGATATACGTTTGTTGCGACGCCGGTCGTCAATGCTATTAGTCCGGCTTATGGTTCGGTTGCGGGAGGCACTCTCGTAACGATCGCGGGTAACGGCCTTACGGACGCGGCATCGGTTACCTTCGGCGGCGAAGCGGCTGTATCGTTCACGGTCATCTCGGATACGCAAATCTCGGCCACCGTACCGGCTGGCATGGAGGGCGCGGTAGATGTAGTGGTCACGACGGCGGGCGGCATGGGAACCGTAATCGGAGGCTTTACGTACGTCGCCGCCCCAACGGTAACGAGCATTAGCAAACCTATCGGTCCGGACAGCGGCGGCAATACCGTGACCATCACGGGAAGCGGGTTGTATTGGACGACCGGCGTTACGTTCGGCGGCGTATCGGTTTACGACTACACGCCTATCTCGCCCACGCAGCTCAATGTCATTGTACCGGCAGGCATGGCAGGCGCTCCGGTTGACGTAACGGTTACGACTTACGGCGGTTCGGGGACGTTAACCGGTTCGTATACGTACGCGGCGATGCCTAATATCATTCAAATTAGCCCGACGGCCGGCCCGGTTACTGGCGGTACGGCGGTAGTCATTACGGGCTCCGGCTTTGCACACACTACGGAGGTTTGGTTCGGAGGCGAGAAGGTTCCGTTTACAATCAATTCGGATACCCAGATTACGCTCGTAACGCCGGCTAGCGCTCCGGGATTCGTTGATGTCATCGTGATGGGAGAAGGCGGTTCATCCACCGTCTCCGATGCCTTCACGTATATAGCGGAACCTTAATGCTCAGCCAATGAATCCGCGATTATTAGCTATCGATTCTGTCCGCGATTGAAGCGCGGAAGCCCGAGCGTCCTAGACGCGCGGGCTTTTTTGCGTTTGGCCCACGGGTCGCGGATCGATTGTATACAACGCGTATATTTAGAATGGACAGCGCTTACTTGCCGTGCTATATTGCGAAGTGAAACGGTTTATGGCGGGGTTGAACCATTTTGAATGCGCGGAGGAGAAGCGAATGTCGACGAACGCGGCTTTGCCAAGATTGAAGGTGAGCGAGAACCGGCGTTATCTCGTGACGGAGGACGGCGCGCCGTTCTTCTGGCTCGGCGATACGGCGTGGGAGCTGTTCCACCGGTCCACGCGCGAGGAAGCGGACCATTATTTGCGCAATCGCGCGGAACGGGGCTATACGGTCATTCAAGCCGTCGGCCTCGCGGAATTCGGAGGCTTGACGAAGCCCAACGCGTACGGCAGGGTGCCGTTGCTCCGGTCGGCGAACGGCGCCTTCGATCCGTCGACGCCCGATACGGGCGCGGAGCCGGGCGGCTATTCGTATTGGGATCATGTCGATTACGTCGTGGACAAGGCGGCGGAGCTCGGCCTGTATATCGCGCTGCTGCCGACCTGGGGGGATAAGTACCATATCGCCTGGGGCGAGGGACCGGACATCTTCGCGCCGGACAACGCGCGGACCTACGGCCGGTGGCTCGGCGAGCGCTACCGCGAGCGGTCGAACGTGATTTGGGTGCTCGGCGGGGACCGGGCGCTGACGCAGCGGCGCCATTTCGAGATCGTGAACGCCATGGCCGAAGGGCTCGCGGAAGGCGACGGCAACCGCCATCTCCGGACGTTCCATCCGATGGGCGGACACTCTTCCTCCCATCACGTGCATGGCGAGCCGTGGCTCGACTTCAACATGATTCAATCCAGCCACGGCCTCGGCGAGCAAACCAACTACAAGCTCGTGGCGGCCGACTACGCGCGGACGCCGGTCAAGCCGATGCTCGAGGCGGAGCCCTGCTACGAGGACCATCCGCGGGGCTTTAACCCCGTTAACGGCTATTTCGACGAGGCGGACGTGCGCAAGGCCGCGTATTACGGGGTGCTGGCCGGCGGCTTCGGCATCACGTACGGGCACCATTGCGTCTGGTCGCTGAATACGGAGCCGACGAGCACGTTCATCATGACGTGGAAGCAGGCGATCCTGCGTCCCGGCGCGGCGCAGATGCGGCATGTGCGCACGCTTGCGGAGTCCCGCCCGATGCTGGAGCGGGTGCCGGACCAAAGCTTGCTCGCCGCCAACGAAGAAGGCGCCAATCATGCGGTCGCGGCGAGGGGCGAGCGGCACGCGTTCCTGTATTCCCCGAACGGTCTCGCGCTGCGCGCGGCAATGGGCCGGATCGCCGGCGAGGAAGTCGACGCCTCCTGGTTCGATCCGCGCACGGGCGAAACGACGGCGATCGGCCGGTTCCCGAACGCGGGCGAAGCGACGTTTCTGCCGCCGCAAGCGGGAAGGGGCAGCGATTGGGTGCTCGTGCTGGACGCCGTCTAGCGCGGACCTGTCCCGCGGTCAGTCGCGAAGCGGCAGGGAAGCATCCCGCTAATTTCCGGCCCTGCCAGGCAAGCGTGAAGAACGTTCCGAGGCCGGCGCCTCGGAATTTTTTTTGCGCGCGCGGGCCCGAAAGGCCGCGGGGCTTCGCCGGCGCGTGGTATAATTAGGCAAAAAAAGCGCCGGGGGAATCTATGCGAACATTACGATGGCGGCTTGTTCCGCTGCTAGGTCTGATGGTTGCCCAACTTATGCTCGCCGCCTGCAGCGGCGCGAACGAACCCGGCGCCGGGACGCCGGGCGACGGCGCGAAAACGCCGATCGATACGTCTGTCGGAACGGGAGATGCGGGCTCCGGCGATGCCGACGCCCGCTCGACTCCGCTCGGCGGCGCGGACGGTCCGGCGTCCGACCCGGCCGAAGGGAACGGCGCGGCCGGCGCCGCCTCGGCCGACGGGACGCTGACGATCACCGACATCGCCGGCTGGAATCATCCGGCCAAGGCGATCCTGCAGGATGCGCCGTTCTTCGTCACCAAGGTCGAGCTGACGCGGGACGCGGCTTACCCGGCCTTTTACGTCAGCTATCCCGGCGAGAAGGATCTGGCGGACCATGCTTCGCTATGGCGCCTGATGCGGGAGCTTGCCCATGCGAACGGGTATTGGGACTTCAAGCTCGTGAACGGGCAGGACGGCGTGACGGTCGAGGTCGTCTGCGACGCGGCCGCGAAGACGGTGACCGGGGTGAAGGTCAACGGCGTCGATTACCCCGAAGCCATGGCGGACGCGCCGCAGACCGGGCCGAAGGTGCCGCAGGCGTACCTCGACTTCATGGCGGAGCGCCACCCGCTGCAGGACGGGAGCGCGATCGGCTTCTTCGTGGAGACGGACCTGAACGGAGACGGCGAATCGGAAGCGGTGCTGGGCGTGAAGAACACCCGGGACGGAGACGGGTTGTATAGCGAAATCTACGTGCTGAAGCAGGGGGAACGCGGCGTCGCGCAGCTCGGAAGCAATCTGGCGGAAGGCACCGGCTACGGCGTCTACGAGATCGAGCTCGTGCGGCTGTCGGACCGGAAATCGCCCGTCGTGGAGACCAAGCTGACGAACGGCGTCTCGCTGGAAGGCTTCGAATTGATCGCCCTTCCGGGCAAAAAACCGATCCGGCTCGTGAGCAGCGCCTCCCCGACCGGCGTCGGCGAGGACGCGCTGATCGACGCGGACCAGAACGGCGATTACGACGGCTACGTACAGCACCGGACCAGCTACGACGTGCTGTTCTACGACGTGACGCGCACGTACTCCCTTCAGCGCGGCGCTTTCGTGCATACGGGCACGATCGTGGCGCTCCCGGACTACCCGGCGGATGCCGAGAGCGCCGTGACGCAGTATTTGTCCTTGCGGGCGCTGGCCGGTTTCGAAGACGCCCCCGAGGTGGACCGGCGGCTGGAGGCGTTGTGCCCGGCCTGCTCGAAGGCGCAGACGGAGCTCGTCGGCGGCGCTTGGCTGCAGGCATTCAGCGGCTCGGCCGCGCTCGCGGAGGACCCGTTCGACGTTCAGGTGCAGGGCGACGGCAAGACGGATGCCACCGCGAACGTGGCTTATGCCAAGGACGACCGGCGTACGTACCGGCTTGAATTCCATCTCGCGCGATCGGACGGCGCGTGGGTCATCGACGGGATCGAGCGGCCGGCCGCCAAGTAAGCGAAGGAACGGACGATTATGCTATAATGGCCCAGAGAAACCAAGCAAAGGCGGTCTTACGCATGTTAGTGAACATCGCATCGCGGCTGGACGAAGAAGCCATCCGGGAGCTGCTGGAATGGTCGGTGTTTCCCGATCCGGAGCATCTCCGGCGGGCGGTCGAGCTCTATAAGGACGGCTCCGGGCACACGCTGCTCGGTTACGAATCGGAGGGCGACGTCATCGGCCTCATCGGCTACCACCGGATCGACGGCGGCGCGGTCGAGATCGATCATATCGCGGTGACGCCCGAGGAGCGGTACAAGGGCTACGGCAGAGGGATGATCCTGGAGCTGCTGGAATTGGAAAAGCCGACGGCGCTCGTGGCCGAGACCGACGAGGACGCCGCCGACTTCTACCGGAGCAGCCGGTTCACGGTGGTGAGCCTCGGCGAGAAATACCCCGGTACGGAGCGGTTCCGCTGCACGTACGAAGCCGGCGAGACGGAAGAAGACGAAGACGATTAAGGCGCCGCGCCGATGCGGCGCCTTTTTGCATGCCGCAATCGTGCCGGGATTGCCGGGGATGCTTGCGGCCATTTACAATTACAGGTAGATTCTGCCGAATGGAGGCGAAGAGGTTGGCGCACCGAATCGTTCGAAGCGGCTGCTAGCCGGGCCGGGCTGAGACGCGTACCGGCCGCCAAGGGGGAACTCTGCCCTCCGGGCGGCATGCGATGACGAACGAGGCGGGGAGGGATGGCGCTTCTCGCCGAATAACGGGAGGAATGACACGATGACGAACAAGGACTACCGGTCCTTTTATGAACGGACGGGCGCGCGGAACGGCTGGAATTTCAGCGCCGTGCGGACGGTCGCGGAAGGCGAAGCATGGCAGTACGCGGAGGAGGTGCGCGCCCGGTGCGGGCCGGAGGACGCGCTGCTCGACATCGGCACGGGCGGCGGCGAAGCGCTGCTCGTGCTCGCGGATGCCGCGCGGGAGCTGGTCGGCATCGATCGGGCGGCCGGCATGATCGAGACGGCGAAGCGGAACGCGGAACGCAGCGGGCGGCGGAACGTCCGCTTCCTGCGGATGGACGCGGAGCGGTTGGCTTTTCCGGACGGCGGCTTCGACGTCGTCTGCTGCCGGCATGCGCCGTTCCACGCGGGCGAGGTCGCCAGGGTGCTGAAGCCGGGCGGCGTCTTCGTCACGCAGCAGGTCGGCGAAGGGGACAAACGCAACCTCGTCGCGGCGTTCGGCCGCGGCTGGCGGGAGGCGCCGCCCGGCACGCTGCTGCGGCGCTGCGTCAGCGAGCTTCGCGATGCCGGATTTGGCGACGTGCAGTCGTTCCGGTATGACGCGGCGGAGTACTACCGGTCGGCGGAGGATCTGATGTTTCTGCTGAAGCACGCGCCGATCATTCCGGAGTTCGGCGAGCGGGACGAGGACGTTGAAGTGCTGGCGCGCTTCGCCGAGGAGCATCGGACCGAGAAGGGCATCCGGACGAACGCGGAACGGATGCTGATCGTCGCGCGGAAATAACGCGCGCCCGTTCCGCGACACCCGGTGCTGCCAGACCTGCGCGTCGAATACGAAGCAAAAGGAGCCGCTTATCCGCGGCTCCTTTTGCTTTGCGCCTGCCGAACGCCGCGGAGCCGCGCCGCTGCCGAAATTTCCGCTTTCCACCCGGCTGGGGGAACCGATCGCCGTTTTCATCGTAAGACGGATTAACGGGTTATCATCGGCTCCGCAGGTTGCCTGAACGGCCGGCATCGGTCCGGCGCGAACCGGAACTCGGTGCGAACAACAATTTGATCGGGGGGACAAGCATGAAAACGAGAGCGATTGCCGCGGCCGTCCTGTGCGTCGCCATCCTGGCCGGTTACCGCTATGCGCAGCCGCGGATCGGCGCGTGGCAGGGAGGCATGGCCCGCATCGTCAACGACACGGATTCGTTCACGGATACGGGCGGCTACCCGGTTCCCGGCAGCTACTCCGTCGATATCGATTTGGCCGACTTGGGCGGCAATACCGGCAAAGTCCTGTACGACGACGGTTCGTACGTCATCGACGTCGGCTGGGTCGACAATACCGGCAGCGCCATGACCGGCGGGTACCGGATCGGCCTTCGCTCGCACGGCACGTATTCGCCGGACGGCGCCGATCTCGTCTCCGGGTCGCGGCACCGCACCATGGGCGCGCATGCCTTCTCGTCGGACATGACGGCTTCCATGACGGCGGCGTACAACGGGCAGAACTACGAGAGCCCCGTCTTCGCCATCGGAGGGCTTAACGAGAAGGACGGCGACGAATTCGCGTTCTACGTGTTCCCGGCCGGCGCGTACGAGGCCGGCGGCGTGTCGCTGCAGGAGACCGGCACCGTCACGTTGACGGTGACCGGCCTGTACCGCAACGTGTGGCGGAAGAAGGAAACGGCGGACGCGGCGGAAAGGCCGGGCGAAGGAAGAACGGCAAACGCCCCCGTTCCGGAGAACGGGGGCGCGGCGGATGCCGGTCAAGGGCCGGACGTGCCGCCTTCGGCCGGAATCGGGAGCTTATAAGGCAGCAGGCGGCCGCTATCCTTCGCGAAAGGGCTGTCGTCCTCGAAGTAGAGCGTATCGCCGTCGCGTTTCACGAAATGCAGCTCGTCGCCATGGTAGGGAACGTCGTTTTCCGTCGCGTACGCTTGGCCTTCGGCGTCGAGCAGCTGCTTGTACAGCTTGACGCTCGCGCCGGTGGTGCGGTCGACGAGCGTCAGGAGACCGGAAGCGTTCGGCCGGATCAGCAGGTAATCGTCCGCGGCGCCTTCGACGAAGTAAGGCCCATCCTCGCCGCCGAGCTTGACGAGATCGATCGTCTGCTCGACCGCGCCGGTGCCGTCCCGGATCACCCGGAGCGTCTGCCCGTCCGTGAGCAGCAGATGATCGCCGTAGGCGGCGACGTTCTTCTCGAAGCGCTGCCAATAATGGACGTCCGCTTGGCGGATGACGGCGCCGTTCTTCAGAAGGAGCGCGAACCGGTGATCGTTAAGATGCGGCTCGCCGTAGTTGTCGGTGATCGTCAGCAGCAGCAGGCCGCCTTCGGTCGGCTGAAACTCCATCGACACCCCGTCGTACAGCTGAGAGCCGAGGTCGGCCAGCTTCACCTGCGCGCCGTTCTTGCCGGTGCTTGCGAACAATTCGCCCGTGCGCTTGACGACGCTGTACGTGCGGCCGCCGTACGTCTGGCTGAAGCCCGCGTACGTGTGCAGGTGCTTGGCGCTGAACACGCGGGTTTTCGCGTCCCAGGCGACGGAATCGCCTTCGAGCGCCGCGACGACGAACCGTCCGCTCAAGTACAGCTGGCCCTGGTACAGAAACGGGGCGGGCATGCCCCGGACCGGATCGCCGTCCAGCACGGCGGAGGTGCCGCCGATCCGCACGGCGAGGCTTCTGCCGTAGCCGGCATAATCGGCGCGCTGGCGCGACTTGTCCCACCGCACGGTCATGCCGGCCGATTCGAGCGTATTCGCGGGCACGTATACCGTGCCGTTCTTCATGATCGCGGTGCCGAGCGAATCGCCGCCGCCGTCCCAGGAGAGCCTTGCGTATGCGGGCGTTGCGGCGTGAACGGCGGTCGCGGGCGCCAGCAGCGACGCGGCGAGCGCCGCCGACGCGAGCCATTTCAGTTTCAATCGAATCATCGCCTTTCAGAAATTGAAGTAGAAGACAGGAGTAGAGGAGATTGTTATGAAGAATGACGAAAGCCGCCCGCCAGAAGTTGCGCCGGCTTCCAAATCTTGAGCCCCGACGACGCGGCGCCGTCCGTCTTGCGACCGATGCCGCTCGGGGCGAATAGGACTACAATGGACGAACACGCATTGCACCGAAGGGGGTGATCCTCATTGTTCGAGCTTCATGACGCGCTGCTGTACGCAATCTCCATCTGCACGCTCGTGTCGCTGGCGTATCTGTGCCTGTTCGCGCTGCCGGCCTCGGCGGCGAAGGGTTGGACGGCTTTCCGCGAGACGGCGGGCGGTCCGGCGCTGCCCAAGCTGCCGGCCGTCGATGCGCCGGTTCAGAGCCTGCGGTATGTCCGGCTGACGAAACGCAAGGAAGCGCCCGACGATGATTCATCCCCGTGCACGACCCTGTTGATGACGACCGACGCAAACCATCAACAGGGAGGATTTTCAAGATGTCCGACACGTACGCGCAAATCGCGGTATTCCATGATTATTTCGTCTCGCCTTTCACTTGGCTGATCGACCACTTCGCGGGCTGGTTCGACGGCAGCTTCGGCCTCGCGCTCGTCGCGATCACCATCCTGGTCCGGCTGGCGCTCATGCCGTTCATGATCAACCAGTACAAGCGGCAGCAGGGCATGCGGCGGAAGCTGGCCGCCATGCAGCCGGAGCTCGAGGCCGTCAAGCGCAAATACGCCAAAAGCGCCGCTCCCGACAAGCAGCGCAAGCAAACGGAAGAAACGATGGCGGTCTACGCCAAGCACGGCTACAACCCGCTGAACGCCGGCTGCCTGCCGATGCTGCTGCAAATTCCGATCCTGTCCGGCCTCTACTTCGCGATCCGCTCGAATCCCGAGCTCGCGCATCATACGTTCCTGTGGTTCCAGCTCGGAAGCCCGGATCCGATTCTGCCGTTCGTGGCCGCGGGCGTCTATCTGCTGCAGGCGCGCTTGCAGCAGGCCGCTCAGCCGCCGATGAACGGCGCGAAGGGCATGGGCTTGCTCCTGTACCTGTCCCCGGTCATGATGGGGGTGTTCTCGTTCACGGCGCCTGCCGCGCTGCCGCTCTATTGGAGCGTCGGCGGCCTGGTCATGATCGCGCAGACGCTGATCTCCAAGCGGCTGTATCCGCAGGAGGCCGCCGGCGCCGCGGTCGGCACGGCGTAAGGAGCCGCCGCGGCTGCGCTCCGCGGCTCCCGCGCTCCGCGTTATCGAAGCCTTCGCCCCTTTTCGGGGCGAAGGCTTTTTCGTTATTGCCGGTACGGCTTGCCGGCGCTTCGCCGCGCTTGCTATAGTGGGAGGAGATGAGGATTCGGGCCGCGGGCCGAAGGAATGGTTCCCGGGCCGATAAGGGGAGAGGCAGAGATGATAAGCGCAAGCGGGGATTTTTTGGCGCCGGGGGAGCTGGCGGCGATTTGCGAGGCGGCGCGGTTTCCGGCGGATATTGCGGACGTGCTGGGCAAGGCGGCGGAGGCGGTCCGCGGGGACGGCGAGCTGGCGGAAGCGGCGGTGCGTTTCCGACGGGAGCTGTTCGAGGATGCGAACCGGCCGCCTGACGACGTGAACCGGGAGCTGCTCGCTTTCGGCGCGGACGGCGCGCTGCTGGCGGCGGTCGTCTACGCGGGCGCGATTCCGCTGCTCGCGGAACGCTATGCGGCGCGCGGCCTGCCGCAAGAGGTGCTCGTCGACACGGTGCACGACCTCGTCATTTGGATGCGCGCGCATCTGCGCCGTCACGGGCGCTGGGGGCTGAGCGAGCTCGGCTGGCTGCATCAGCATCTGCGCGGGGAATTGTTCCGGCTGGGACGGCTGCAGTTCCATTTCGCGGCCTGTCCGTTCCCCGCCAAAGCGTTCCGCCACCGGACAACGGGCGGCGTCGCGGTGCTGTCCGAAGGCGGCGTGCGCTACCGGAGCGACGGACAGCTCGACGGCACATGCGGCCTCTTCGACGCAGCGGGCGGCTGGGAATCCGCGTATGCGTTCGACGGCGCGCGTTATGAGGGACATCCGGTCTCCGCGCTCGGCGCGGCGGACCGCAAGACGGTCCGGCTCGGCGCGGACGAATGGGAGCTTGCGCTGCAGAAGGGCGATCCCGTGCTGAACGTGCACGTCCCCGAAGGCGAGCGCCTCTCCCCCGAAGGGTGCCGGGACTCGTACGCGCGCGCTGCCGCCTTCGCGGCGACGCATTTCCCGAGTAACCCGTACCGCGCGTTCGTCTGCGATTCGTGGCTGCTCGCGCCGGCGTTCCGGACGCTGCTGCCGGAGTCGTCCAACATTGTCCGGTTCCAGCGCGACTATCATCCGGTGCCGGTGCTGTCGAACGAATCGCAGACGCTGGAGCGGGTATTCGGCTATGGCACGACGCTAGCCGACCTGCCGAGCGCGAAGGCCGAGACGACCCTGCAGCGCATCGTGCGCGATCATCTCGCCGCGGGCGGACGGATTCATAATGCGGGCGGGTTTCGATTGGCATAGCGCTCGCGCGTAACGCGGCGGCGATCGGGGAACACTGGTCGAAGATGGAGATGATTTCGCTGGCCGCCCGCCGCGCGCCGTCGATGCGGCGGGCTCGCCCCTGCGCGCAAAAAAAAGCCGCCGTCCGATTTCGTCCGGACCGCGGCCTTTCGCCGTTTCAGTTCGCGTTTTCCTGTAACGCATCGTCGTTATTGCTGTACTTTTCTTCGAGATGGACGACATGCTTCTCGCCCCAATCGTGCATGAGACTGATGATCGGAAACAGCGTCTGGCCGTACTCGGTGATGGAGTATTCGACCTTCGGGGGGATTTGCATGTAAATCTCGCGGTGTACGATGTCGTGGTATTCGAGCTCGCGCAGCTGCGAGGTCAGCATTTTTTTCGTGATTTCCGGAATGGTCTTCTGCAGCTCGCTGAACCGCATCGTGCCGCCCCTGCCGAGATGATAGAGGATGATTGGCTTCCATTTGCCGATCAGAATGTCGAGCGCCGTGTTTGCTTTGCATTCGTCCAAGTCGAAATCCTCCTTGCCGGTTTCCCAAAGGGTACTAGGGCACGCGAACGTGCCTACTTACTAAAAGTAAGTCTATTGTCGTATTATAACCCTAAAGCCCTTCCGCGCACAAGGGACCGCCGCGGGAGGCGGCTCGCCTCATGACGGGCGCGCTAGCGGCCGGTTTCGGAGATGCGGAAGCCGCGCGGAACGGGCGTAAAGGAGATGAACGCCTTGCTGCCTTCCCTGTTCATATGCCACGGTTCGCCGATGATGGCCGTGGAGGAATCCGCGTACACCGCTTTTCTCAAACAGACGGGCACACGCTGGAAGCCCCGGGCGATCGTGCTCTTCAGCGCGCATTGGGAGACGCGGGTCGCGACGGTTTCGTTCGCCGCGGGGCCGCTGCCGACGATCTACGATTTCGGCGGCTTCCCGGATGAGCTGTACCGCCTGACGTATCCCGCGCCGGGTTCGCCGGACGTCGCGGCGGAGGTGGAGGCGCGCTTCGCCCGGCACGGGATCGAGACGCGGCGGGACGCGAGCCGCGGCCTGGACCACGGCGCGTGGGTGTTCCTGCGCCACATGTATCCGGACGCGGACATCCCGGTCGTGACGATATCCGTGCAGCCGTTTCTGCCGGCGGCGCGGCAGCTCGCGATCGGCGAAGCGCTGCGCGGCCTCGGCGAGGAAGACATCCTCGTCATCGGCAGCGGCACGACGGTGCATAATTTCGGCGAGATCAAATGGAAGCAGGAGCACGCGGAGCCGTGGGCAGCCGAGTTCGACGCGTGGATCGCCGACAAGGTGACGAAACGGGATGCCGAGGCGCTCGCGGACTACGAGCGCCTGGCGCCGCACGCGCTTCGCGCCGTGCCGCGGCCGGAGCATTTCGTCCCGCTGCTGCTCGCGTACGGCAGCGCTTCGGGCAAGACGGCGCCGCGCGTCCTGTTCGAGGGCTTCCAGATGGGCACCTTCTCGCTGCTGTGCCTCGAGATGTGACGCTGCGCCGCATGCGATAAGCGCTCGGCCGAAAGCCGGTCTCTTCCCTGCCAAGGGGAGGGCCGGCTTTTTGGTCATGTCCGCGGCGGCGGCGCCCCGACCGCCGGAAAAGGTGGAAAACGTACAACGAACCGGCGGAGATAAGCCATTGAGCGGGACGCGCGCATCGCGGACAATGAAAGCAAGCGATTACAACCGGCCGGCTGCCGTCCTTCGTTGCGGGCTCCGCCGTCCGGCCGGTTCACCAATCCATGGGGAGCGATGACGCATGCTGAAGCTGACCGAAGCGCAATTGAAGCAGTACGAGGAACAAGGGTACATCGTGTTCGAGCATCTGTTCGGCGAGGACGAGATCGACGCGATTCGCGGGCATATCGACCGGCTGGACGAGGAATCGGCGCGCCGCCTGCAGAAGGGGCGGGATTTCATCAGCGCCGCCAACGAGATCAATTTTACGAGCCATCTGAACTACCGGCATCCCGACATACAGCGGTTCATCGCGGACGAGCGGTTCGCGGCGATCACGACGGAGCTGCTCGGGCCGGACACGCGCCTGTATTGGGACCAGTCCGTGTACAAGCGCCCGGAAGCGAAACGGGATTTTCCGTGGCATCAGGACAACGGCTACGTGCCGACCGAGCCGGTGCATTACGTGACGTGCTGGCTCGCGCTCGAGGACGCGACGATCGAGAACGGCTGCATTTACGTCCAGCCGGGTTCGCACAAGCAGGGCTTCGTCGAGCACGTGCACTCGGAGATCGGCTATGTCTGCTACCGAGGCGACGACCCGGGCATTCCGGTCGAGCTGAAGAAGGGCAGCATGGTCGCGTTCCATTCCCTGCTCTTCCACCGCAGCACGCCGAACCGAAGCCGGACGACGCGCAAAGGCTACGTCATTCAGTATTCCGTCGTCGGGTCGTACAATCCGGATACCGGCAAAGAGTTTCTGAACGGGCCGGTTATCGCCAAGGATGGGCGCAGCGCGTACGCGGGCTTCGTGACGCAAGAGGAAGTCGAGCAAAGCACGGGAACCCGCGCGTAAGCCGGTTCGCCGGCGCGCGAACGATTCAGGCCCGCGTCGGCGAAACCGGCGCAACTTTTATCCAGTTTCTTCCGTCTGAGGGATAAAAGGGGGCGGTTGACGATGGTGAACCGGGAGCTGAAGATCATGGGAATGATCGTGGCGGTTCTTGCGGTAGTTGCGATCGCGTGGACGCTGATCGGCATGAAGTACGGGCTTGGCGTCAGCCGGAATCAGGGTGACGATCAGACGGAGGGGAAGGTCGAGTCTCTGCAGCAGGCGAGCGAGGCGGGAACGGGCGTCTTCGTCAAGGATGCGGGCTTGAGATGGATCTTATCGTCCGCCGCTTCAAAGGCGAATGGTTGACTCCGAAGCCGATGCGTATTCGTTGTATAAAGAAGGCTCCGACCGTAACGGTCGGAGCCTTCTGCTGCCGCGGCTGTCCGGCTCAGGCCGAGGCCGGACGATATTTATTGGCGACCCATCGCGCGGACCTCGAAGCCGCGGCCCAGGCGGCGAAGCCGGTCAAGCCGCCGAGCGCGTTCAGCAGGAGATCGTCGACGTCGAACTGGCCCAGACGGGTCGCCAGCTGGGTAAGCTCGATCGCGAGGCTGCATGCGAGCGACAGGGCAAGCATGGCGGACGCGCTTCGTGCTTTCCGGAACAGAATCGGCAGCAGGAAGCCGAAGGGCACGAACAGCAGCACGTTGCCGAAGAGATTGAAGAACCAAATGTCGAAGTTGTAATGGCTGTAGTTCATGGCGTAGTTGCGGATGCTGACGAACGGGGTCAAGTTGGCATGCGGGTAATAGCCGGGCATATCAAACGACGATCTCCGCATGCTGAACCTGGACCAATTGAGGAATAAGACCTGAATCACCTTCAGCGCATAAACCGCCAGGACGACCCACGCGCTGGCCCGGAGCCATTTGCGATACGGAGACATCGCTTTGTTCAGCAGCCCGCCCAGCCGGCCGGAATCGCCGAAATCGGCGACGGCCAGCCGTACCGCATGCTCGTCGGCCAAGCCCTGCGCCGCGTAGTCCGCCCGGAGCTGCTGCAGATGATCCAGCAATTCGTCATACAGCTCCCGTTTCGCTGCTTCCGAAGCGCGGACGCCTTTCAGCATCCGGTCCAAATACTCGTGAAATGGATTCATGCGAAACCCGCCTTTCTGCACGATTGAATCAAGGCATGCACCTGATCCCAGGCTTGCAGCTTCTCCGCCAGCTCCGCGCGGCCCGCGTCCGTCAGCGCGTAGAACTTCCGGCGGCCGCCTTCCGCGTTGTCGGACCAATACGAGCGGAGCAGCCCCTTTTGCTCCAGTCGTTTGAGCGCGGGATACAGCGTGCCTTGGCTCATGTGGTACGAGTCCCGGCTAAGCGTCCGCAGCTGCTGGACGATGTCGTAGCCGTACGTATCCTGCCTCCGGATGACGGACAGCAGGAGGATGTCGATGCTGCCTTTCAAGAGCTCCTTGTCCACGACGTTCACCTCACCGATATTGTATACCGATGTATGTCGCTATACAAGACATATTTGGCAGGAAGTCCCTGGCGCATCGCGGGAGACGGTCGCCGCCGAATGTCCCGTTTTCGGACTTATGCACAACGTTATCCCCAACATGCACAACATCCAAGCGCCTGATTGCCATGCGATCGGCACGCCCGTAAACATATCCACAGGCGAGGTTATCCACATTCGGATGCGCGTTTGGCCGGCAAATATGATATGATAGGGGCTAATCTTAATGTCAACGTGCAGGGGAGGCGCCATGATTCAGGAAGTCCAGCAGTTCAAGGCCGATTTTTTCAAGGCGCTCGCGCATCCGCTGCGGATCCGGATTCTCGAGGTGCTGTCGGAAGGCGACCGGACCGTCAACGAGCTTCAGGCGCTGCTCGGAAGCGAAGGCTCGGCGGTCTCGCAGCAGCTCGCGGTGCTCCGGAGCAAGAACGTCGTCGTCGGGACGAAGGACGGCACGTCCGTCATCTACGCGCTGCGGGATCCGCTGATCAAGGACCTGCTGAAGGTCGCCCGGCAAATCTTTGACAACCACTTGATCAACGCGATATCGCTGCTCGAGAACATCAAAAACCAATAGCCATCGCAAAAGGGCAAAACGGCCGCCGCACCGTCGAGCCTTTTTTTGTTGTTCCGGGGAAAGGCGGGCGGATATAAGCGCGGTTGACAGCAGGCAAAAAGCGGGCGTATCATTTTCTATATATTCAAATAATCAAATATTCAAAAGAAAAGAGATGTTGTCCATGAAGCTTGGCGACGGATTCCGAAACTACGGCATGCGTTCGCTGCGGCAGGACGCGACGGCCGGCTTGATCGTCGGCATCGTCGCGATTCCGCTCGGCATGGCGTTCGCCATCGCCTCGGGCGTCAAGCCGGAATACGGCTTGTTCACCGTCATCGTCGCCGGGATTTGCGTGTCGCTGTTCGGGGGCTCGAGGTTTCAAATCGGCGGCCCGACGGGCGCGTTCGTGCCGGTGCTGTTCGCGATCGTACTGCAGTACGGCTACGAGAATCTGCTGCTGGCGGGCTTTCTGGCAGGCGTGCTCCTGCTCCTCATGGGCCTCCTCAGGCTGGGCAAGTGGATCGCGTTCATCCCGCGGCCGGTCACGGTCGGCTTCACGGCCGGCATCGCCGTGACGATCTTCGCCGGGCAAATCGGCCATTTCCTCGGCCTGCAGGATCTGAAGAAACACGAAGCGTTCCTCCCCAACATGAAGGAGCTGGCGCTGCACCTCGGGGACGCGAGCGGCTATAGCCTGCTGACGGCGGGGATCTCCCTGGCGTTCATCCTGCTCGCGCCGAAGCTGCTGCCCGGCATGCCCGCCTCGCTGGCGGGCCTGCTTGCCGCCACGGCCGCCGCTTCGCTGTTCTACCCAGGCCATGTCGCCACGATCGGCACCGCGTACGGCGCCATACCGAACAGCCTGCCCGCGATCCATTGGCCGGCGTTGTCGCTCGAGCGCATCGTCGAATTGATTCGCCCCGCGCTGGTCATCGCGCTGCTCGGCGGCATCGAGTCGCTGCTGTCGGCCGTGGTCGCAGACGGCATGGCGGGCACCCGGCATGACGGCAACCGCGAGCTGATCGGCCAGGGCATCGCGAACATGGCCGCGCCGCTGTTCGGGGGCATCCCCGCGACGGGCGCGATCGCGAGGACGGCCACGAACATCAAGAGCGGCGCGGTTTCGCGGTTATCCGGCGTGATTCACGGCATCGTGGTGCTGCTCGTGCTGTTCCTGCTCGCCCCGTACGCGTCCGCCATTCCGCTGGCCGCCATGGCGCCGATTCTGATGGTCGTCGCCTGGAACATGAGCGAGCGCCGCGCGTTCGCCCGCCTGCTGAAGACGGGAGGGCTCGAGGCGCTGGTGCCGGCCGCGACGTTCCTGCTGACGGTCTTGACGGACCTGACGACCGCGGTCGAAGCGGGCCTACTGTTGTCCGGCTTGATTTTCATCCTGCGGATGGGCGGCGCGCTGACGATCGTGCGGCGGCTTCCGGAGCCGCAGGGAAGGGAAGGAACGGCGGCGGAGGCGGCAAGCCCGGATACGCATGGCGGCCGCATCGGCGCGTTCGCGGTGGAAGGCGCGCTGTTCTTCGCTACGGCGCACCGGCTGGAGCGGATGCTCCGGGACGAGGCCGACGCCGGGAGGGACGTGCTGATCTTGGACGCGGAACGGGTTCCTTACATCGACGCGACGGGAGAGGCTTGCTTGGCCGCCGCGCTGGAACCGTTCGCGCGGCGAGGCGGCACCGTGCTGGTCGCCGGGCTCCGGCCGCAGCCGTTCCGGGTGCTTGCCAAGCCCGAGTGGGAGCGGCTCGTGGCTCCCGGCCACCGGTTCGCGCGCGCGGACGAGGCGTACGCGTACGCGCGCTCGAGGCCGCTTCGGGCGGACAGCCTGCGCGGCCGGTCCGGGGAACGGCCGGCCGCGCGGCCTGATTCGGCTGCAGCGGCCGGAGCTGGCGCCGCGGGCGACATCGAAGGCTAAGCTGCCTGTTCTGCCAGCCTTCCAGCCCCGATTTATGCACAGGGTTATCCCCATTGCGCACAAGCGGAAGCGGAGGAATTCCACGTAGAACGGAATGCGATGCACATATCCACAGCGAAAGTTGTCCACAACGGGACATTGGTCCTTCGCCGCCTTCCGCCGCGCCGGACCAAAGGCGGGTCGCCATGGGCGAACCGGGATTTTCATGCGGCGGCGCCCCCTGCCGCAAGGCCATGCCCCGCTCACGACGAATAAGCGCGAGACCGCGCATGGCGGTCTCGCGCTTATTCGGGTTTGAATCGTGCGTGCTGTGCGTATTGTGCATAGGTCCATGCTGCTCGTTTGCACGGCTCGTGAGGTTCGTACGGCTTTGTCCTTCGCACTCGCCCGCCTCGCTCCGTCCTTACTCCGCGTAGCGGATGAACGACAGCACCAAGTCCTGCCGGTGATCGCCGAAGTCCGAGCCGAACAGGTTCAAGCCCCGGCAATTGACGGCGTCTTCGCCGACCTCGAGCCGCACGCGGATGGGCTTGTTGTACTGCAGCCCGAGCGCGTCGACGGTCGCCGGCGACGAGGCGGCGCCGTTCACCCGGCTGCCTTCCCCGGTCACGCGCCATTCCGTCAGCTGGCCGTACTCCGTGCCGCTGCGCCACTTATCGGGTGTCAGCTTGCCTTTGCGGTCGCCGAGATCGCCGGGACTGGTATAGGTGCCGACAAGGATATCGTTGATGTAAAGCGAGATGTCGGAGGGCCAGTCCATCTGGAAGGAAGAGGCCTCGGCGCATAGCTCCGCGCTGAAGCCCAGCTCGTCGATCGTCACGCCCGGCGGCATCGGGTTGGCGAAATAATATTCCACGTAGCCGGCGCCGGAGAACCAGAGCAGCGACGCTTCGAAACGTTCCGGCATGTAGAAGGAGCGCGGATCGTCCACGGAGCCGACGTGCACGCATTCCTTCGTCACGATGCCGCAGGTCGGCTGGACGGAGCAGTGCGAGAACATGCCGATCGGCATGTGCAGCTCCTCCGTGCGGTGCAGCCCTTCGCCGAGCTTCACCGGCAGGTCGAGCTGGATGGACCGGCAGGTGGCGGAGCAGATTTTTTCCCGGTTCGCGCCGAGCGCCGAAGAGACGAGTTCCACGCTCTCGAGAATTTGCACGTTGATGGAGATCGTCGGCTGCGCGACGCCGAGCGCCTCGGCCAGCTGGCTGATGCTCATCGGCTTCTCGCCGAGCGCTTCCAGTATGCGCACGCGCACGTCGCCGGACAGTGCTTTGGCCACGTCGACGATCCGGGAGGAGGGGAAACGCAGCAGGTCTTGCCTGGATTCAAAACTCATGGTGACGCCAGCCTTTCATCGGTCGATTCGGATACGATCAGTGTACTCGAAAACTGTTATATTGTAAAAGTATAATACATATTGATTAAATTATATACCAGTGCTAGAATCGGTGCTAGAAGTAACCTACTTTGATCCGAAAGGTTGTGCTCCCCTCATGGCAGCTCAAGCAGTGCAAACGTCGGCGGCCTCCGTGCCCCGCCCCGAATACCCGCGTCCGGACTGGCAGCGCCGGGATTGGCTGAACCTGAACGGCGCCTGGTCGTTCCGTCTCGAGAGCGAAAATGAGAGCGGTTCCGCGGAGTTCGACGCCGAAATCGTCGTGCCCTTCTCGTGGGCCAGCCCGCTGTCCGGCATCGGCCGCGACGAGCGCGGCATCGGCTGGTACAAGCGCGAGGTCAGCTGGACGCCGGAAGCGGCCGGATCGCTGGTATTCCTGCGCTTCGGCGCGGTCGACTACCGCTGCGACGTCTGGGTGAACGGCACGCACGCCGGCTCCCACTCCGGCGGCTACGGCGAATTCGAATTCGACGTGACGGCGGCTTGGCAAACGGACGCTCCGAACACGATCATGGTGCGCGCGGAGGATTACGACCGGAAGTCGCAGACGCGCGGCAAGCAGGGCTACGGCGAGATTCGCGGCATCTGGCAGCCGGTCTGGCTGGAGGCGCGCCCGCAGGCTTACGTGCAGCAGGCGAAGTTCGTCACCAAGATCGACGGTACCGTGCAGGCGAACCTGATTATCGCGGCGAGCAAAGCCGGCGAGGCTTCGCTGCAGTTCAACTTCGGCGACGGCGCGGTCTGCCACGCGGAGAACGTGTCGCTCGCGCCGGGCGGCAATTTGGTCGGCGTATCGTTCCAAGTGGAGGACCCGCAGCTGTGGAGCCCGGAGACCCCGTACCTGTACGAGGGCGAGATCAAGCTCGCGGCCGGCGACGGCGGCACGGATGCCGTGACGACGTATTTCGGCATTCGCGAGGTCGGCACGGCGCTGTTCGGCGACCGCAATTACCGCTGGGTGACGCTGAACGGCAAGCCGGTGTACCTGAACGGCACGCTGGACCAATCGTTCCACGAGACGGGCTTCTTCACGTACCCGACGGACGACGAGATGCGCGACGAGATTTATTTGGCGAAGCGCCTCGGCCTGAACTTCGTGCGGATTCACATCAAGCCGGAGGAGCCGCGCAAGCTGTACTGGGCGGATAAGCTCGGGATGCTGATCATGGAGGATATGCCGTGCTTCTGGGGCAATCCCGACGAGCCGACCCGCGCGGCGTACGAGCGCGAGGCGAAGGAGATCATCGACCGCGACTTCAATCACCCGTCGATTTTCTCGTGGATCATGTTCAACGAGACGTGGGGCTTGCGCACGGACGCCGAGACGCTCGCGCTGACGGGCCAGGCGGGCGACCAAGCCGTCGCGACGTACCTGCCGGAGACGCAGGAATGGGTGCGCGCGATGTACCGCTGGGCGAAGAGCGTCGACCCGACGCGCCTCGTCGAAGACAATTCGCCGTGCAACTACGACAAAGTGGAATCGGACATCAACACGTGGCATTTCTACATTAACGGTTACGAGCAGGTGCGGGCGCACGTGACGGAGGTCGTCGAGAAGACGTATCCGGGCTCCGCGTTCAACTATGCCGGCGGCAACGTCCAATCCGACGCGCCGCTGCTGAACAGCGAATGCGGCAACGTCTGGGGCTTCGTCAGCGGCGCCGGCGACAGCGACCTCGCCTGGCACTACCGCTACATGATGAACGAATTCCGCCGCCACGACAAAATGTGCGGGTTCGTCTTCACCGAGCTGCGCGACGTGACCAACGAGTTCAACGGGTATTACCGCCTTGACGGGGGCGAGAAATTCTTCGGCTACGAGGGCTTCGTGCCGGGCATGACGTTGGCGGATCTGCACGCGCCGGACTTCATCGTCATCGACGCGCCGCCTTGCCAGACGGCGCAGGCCGGAACGCGCCTGTCGGTGCCGCTGCTGAAGTCCAGCTATTCGGACCGCTACCACGGGCAGAAACTGCTGCTCGGCTGGGAGCTTTGGCACGACAATCTGGGCACCCGCGTGACGGGGGACCGCGGCGTCATCGAGCTGGATTGGAACGGCTTCGGCGTGAAGGCGATCCATGCGCCGATCGCGTTCGACCTGCCGAAGCAGGATGCGCTCGCGGTGCTGGCGCTGACGCTGCGCGCGGCGGACGGCACGGTCGTGACGCGCAACTTCGTGACGTTCGACGTGCGCGGCGGCGGCGAGACGCCGGTGTACGACGCGGACGGCCGGTTCGTCGCCGTGCCGGTGACGGGCTTCGCGGAGCAGACGTTCGCGTACCAATGGAACGCGATCCAGGAGGGCAAGACGAACGGCGGCCGGGCGGGCGCTTTCGTTTACGACGTGCGATTGCCGGACGCGGGCGAGCTTCCGCTGCTGCGGCACGCGGACCTCTACTTCGAGGCGAGCGCGAAGCGGCTGCTGGCGCGCAACATCGAGGGCGCGCGGGAGAAGGCGCACGGCATCGACTTCATGCACGGCGCGGACGCGGCGGTGGAATACAACGCCAACACGTACTACATGACGGACGACGAGCGCCACGAATCGCGGATCCGCGTGCTCGTGGACGGCGAAGAGGTCGCTTCGTTCCTGCTGCCGGACAATCCGGCGGACAGCCAGGGCGCGCTGTCGTACCAGTACCAGGAAGTCCACAACAAGCTGGACGAAGCCGGTTCCTACGGCTACCTGTGCAAGGTCGTGCTGCCGAGCAGCATCGTCGCGAAGCTCGACCGGAGCCGCGCGTTCAAGCTGACGGTCGAGGCGGACGAGGGCGGATTGGCGCTGTACGGACGCAATGCCGGCCGGTATCCGATCGATATTTTGGTCAACGTGAACTAATCGGCGCATTCAAGGAATTTCGGGACGGGGCGGCTGCGGCTGCCCCGTTTTTTGGCGTTCGCGCGTCGCGGGTCGGGTAGGCGGGCGGAAAGCGCACGCGACTGTTGGCAGGAGCCCGGTTGAATCGTGCGGAAGGGCCGGACCGGCGGCAGGATTTTCGGCCGGCCGCGGGGAAGTTAAGCGGTACGCTAGCGTACCGCTTGGCACGCACGGAGGGAGAGATGACCGATGAACCGATTCATTCGCGCGGTGCGGAACGCGGACCTTGACGCCGTCCGCGGTTTGCTGCGGGAAGAGCCGAAATGGCTCGCCTGGTCGGAAGAGGACGGCAAGAACGCGCTGCATCACTTGTGCGGGCTCGACGCGTCGGGCGACCCGCGGAAGGCGGCGAACGGCCTGCCCCTGCTGAAGCTGCTGCTCGGGAGCGGCATGGACATCAACGCCGTGCACCGCATCGCGTCCGGGTCCGCGCCATGCGGCTTCTTCCCCGCGACGCCGCTTTGGTATGCCTACACGCGCGGCCGCAACGACGCGCTGGTAAGCTACCTGCTGGCCGAGGGCGCGAACCCCGGCAACTGCCAGTTCGCCATCGCCTGGAACGACGACGTCGAGGCGGCCGAATTGTTCCGCCGGTACGGCGCCGAGATCGACGGCGGCGTATTTCTCGCCGCGTACAAGTGGAAGCGGTTCGCCATCGCCGAGTGGCTGCTGAAGCACGGCGCCGACGTTGATGAAGCCGACGAAGCGGGGAACACGGCGCTGCATCACGCCGTCAAGCGCAGGGACCCGGCGGAGCTGCTGCAGCTGCTGCTCCGGCACGGGGCCGACGCGGAGCAAGCCAACACGGCGGGCGTCACGCCGAAGGCGCTGGCCGAAGCGAACAACCGGAAGAAGGCGCTGACCCTGTTCGCGGCGACGTAGCGCCTGGCTGCGTCCGGAGCCGCCGTTGGCGTCGGGCCGGCTCGCGGAAGCGGACCGGCTTGGCGCCAACGGCGGCTTTTTGCCGGGGCGGCGGTTCGCGGCGGGAGGCATGTACCGTACTACGTCCCGCGGCCGCAATTTCACCAAATGTACAGTACCACATCCCGTACATGCGCGCCGCAAGCGCGATTTTGCCAAATGTACCGTACTACATCCCGTACATGCGCGCCGCAGCCGCAATTTCACCAAATGTACCGTACCACATCCCATACATACGTGCCGCGGCCGCGATTTCGCAAAATGTACCGTACCACATCCCGTACATACGTGCTGCGGCCGCAATTTCGCAAAATGTACCGTACCACATCCCGTACATGCGAGACGGGACCGCGAATTCGCCAATTGTACGGTCCCACATCCCGTACATGCGCGCCGCGGCCGGAAAATCGCCGAATGTACCGTACTACGTCCCGTACATGCGCGCCGCGGCCGGAAAATCGCCGAATGTATCGTACCACATCCCGTACATGCGCGCCGCAGCCGCAATTTCACCCAAATGTACGGTACCACATCCCGTACATGCGCGCCGCAGCCGCAATTTCACCAAATGTACCGTACCACGTCCCGTACATACACGCCGCAGCCGCAATTTCACCAAATGTACAGTACCACATCCCGTACATACGTGCCGCGGCCGCGATTTTGCCGATTGTACGGGGCGGCTGCGGCTGTCCCGTTTCATTTTCCCGTCCAAATAATCGGCCCGAAATGCCGTTTACGGCGCGTCGGCTAGGCGCCTAAAGGTATAGGATAGCGGTTTAAGGTTATATTAAGGGCAAATTTTAATAGGGTGGCGAACCAACGCATGATCATCATTAAACCAACATCCACAATGCCCTTAATCCCCGAAACCGGCGCCGACGAACCGTTAACGTCCTCCGAACAGGGCAAGCTCTGGACGACTTATATGGGGAACACGATGGGGATCTGCGTGTTGAGCCATATGCTGGAGCATGCCGAGAACGAAGAAATCAGAAGCATTCTGGCGTATGCCCTTGAGATAGCGGAACAGCTCGCGCAGACGATAAGAGACATCTTCGCGAAGGAGAATTACCCGATTCCCGTCGGATTCACGGCGGATGACCTCATTACCGGGGCGCCGCGGTTATTCGCGGATGACTTTTGCCTGTTCTATTTGAAGTACGTCGGCAAGGCAGGACTCAGCCTCTATTCCATCGCCGTTCCGTTGATGACAAGACCGGACCTGCGCGAATTTTTTACGCAATGCGTCACGCTCACGCTCTCGATGATTAACCGGGTGAACGAAGCCTTGCTTGCAAAAGGACTGATCGTCAAGCCCCCGTATATCCCGTATCCGAAGCGGGTGGACTTCATCCGCAAGCAAAGCTATTTGAACGGATTTTTCGGGGATGTCCGGCCGCTTCAAGCGATGGAAATCACGCATCTGTACGATAACATCGAAAACAACGCCATCAGCAAGGCCGTTCTGATCGCCTTCAGCCAAGTCGCCCGATCGGAGCAAGCCAAGTCGTATTTCGTTCGCGGGAGAGAACTCGCCGAGAAGCACCACGCCCACTTCAGCAAAATTCTCGAACGGGAAAACCTATTCGCGCCGCCGATCCTCGATCCGTTCATCACCACCTCGACGGCAGCCCCGTTCTCGGACAAATTAATGCTGTTTCACAAACTCGATATGTATACGATGCGCGTTCGCTCGTACGGCAATGCGATATCGTTGAGCGCCCGGCACGATCTCGTCGAGAAATACGGGCGCTTTCTGCTGCAAGTCGGAAATTACGTCGAGGACGGCGCCAACATCCTGATCGAACACGGGTGGCTGGAGGAGCCGCCGCAAGCGGCCGACCGCGATGCTTTAGTCCGGCACTGATGCTGCGATGCCCGATTAGGCCGCCATTCGAATGGGCGGCCTATTTGTTTGCGCCCTTCCGACCTCGTCGCCGAAATAACGCTTGGATTCTCTCCCCTAAAGACAAGATTGGCATCTTGTATAACGGGCCGCGCCCGTTATATGATCGGGGAAAAGAACGGGGAAGGCGGGAGCGCGATGCTGGTGCTGATCGTTGACGACGAATGGGAGATCCGCGAGGGGCTGCGCCGCAATTTTCCGTGGGACGCGTACGGGATTATGGAAGCGATTACGGCCGAGGACGGCGATTCCGCGCTGGAGCTGGCCCGGACCCGGCAGCCCGACTTGATCCTGACCGACATCCGGATGAAGCGCATGTCCGGGCTGGAGCTGATCGAGCGCTACGGCGCCGAGCGGGCGGGCGGCTGGAAGGCGATCGTGATCAGCGGCTACGACGATTTCGAGATGGTGCGCAGCGCGATGAAGCTGGGCGCGATGGATTATTTGCTGAAGCCGATCAACACGGCGGATCTGGGCGCGATTCTGTCGCGGATAATCGACCAGCTGCAAAAGGAGAAGCGCGACCGCGATAACGAGGTGCTGCTCCAGTCGCACGTGCAGAGCGCGCTGCCGAAGATGCGCGAGGAGGTGCTGCGCGAGCTGGTCGAGACCAAATACAACGCCTACCGGGAGACGCGCATCGCGCACCGGCTGCGGACGCTCGAGCTGGATTGGCTCATGGGCGAGCGCCTCGCGCTGCTGCTGCTCGAAGCGGACGACTTGAAGGCGGTCGAGCGCCGGGAGGAGCGGAACCTGATCCTCTTCGGCATCGGCAACGTCGTGCGCCAGACGCTGGAGGAGGACTGCGCCTACCGCTCGGTGCTCTACGAGGACGGCAAACACCGCTGGGTGCTGCTGCTCGACTGCCCGGAGGCGCAGCGGCTCGAGCAGTACAAGGAGCTGGGCCAGCTGTGCATCCGGCGCATCAACAAGTACGTGAAGGCGAACGTCAGCGGGGCGCTCGGCTGCACGATCGGCCACGCCAGCGACCTGAACGCGATGTACACGGAGACGGAGGAGATTCTGGAGCAGAAAGCCGTCTACGGCGGCAACCGCCTGCTGACGGGACTCGGCTGGGAGAGCGAGGCGGAGCAGGACAACCTGTCCCTCCGGCAGCCGGCGGAGGTGCTCGACCTGATCCGCTACGGCACGGACGAGGAGATCCGGACGGCGATGGAGTTGTTCGTGGACATGGTGCAGGGCTGGTCGTTCACGCAGATCCGGGACATCCAGCAGCGGATCTTCGAGTGGCTGCTCGACCTGTTCAAGAAAGCGTGGCAGCACGGCTGGGCGGACCGGACGTGGGAGCGCAATCCGATGGCCGTCTGGGAGCGGCTGGAGCAGTTCGATACGCTGGAATCGCTGAAGGACCAGGTGGAGCAGGCGCTGCTGACGATCGCCGGGGGCTTCCGGACCCAGAGCGTGTCGCCCGGCCAGATCATCCAGGCGGCGGAGCGGTTCATCCGCGACCGGTACGCCGAAGGCCTGACGCTGCAGCACGTGGCGGAAGAAGTGCACGTGACGCCGGTGTGGCTGAGCAAGCTGTTCAAGAAAGAAACGGGCAAGACGTTCCTCGAATACTTGACGGACCTGCGGATGGAGAGGGCGAAGCGGATGCTGGAATCGGTGCAGTTCAAGGTATACGAGGTGTCCTCGCAGGTGGGCTACAAGGATCCGGTTCATTTCGCGAAGCTGTTCAAGAAGCAGACGGGCCACACGCCGAAGGAATACCGCAGGCTGCAGGGGATCGCGGGCCATGACTAGTCCGGTGTCCCTGCGCCTCGCGTCTTCGTTTCGCAACCGGATGATATTGATCTTCTTCATGATCATTATCGTCCCTTTTTTATGGTTCGCGTACTACGCGCACATCAAGGCGATCGAGGGCATATCGGACGCCAACATGAACGCCTCGATTAATTACCTGCAGCAGTCGCGGGGCAATTTCGAGAGCTACCTGGAAAATCTCAACGACCAGGTGAACGGCCTGATCGGCAATAAGCAGCTGCAGGCGCTGCTGAGCGCCCCGGCGCCGGCGAACGCCGCGACCGAGGACGCGTTCACGCTCAATCTGGTCAGCCTCATCTACCAGAAGACGTCGTCCATCGACGCGTTCCGCATCCACGTCTACCCGATCGACCCGGCCAAATACAAGGATTACATGAGCACGATCGGGGAGCCGGAACGGGTGCAGGACGAGCCGTGGTTTCGCCGCTCGCTCAATACGGTCAGCCCGACGTGGCGGCTGTCGATGCCGGAGAAGGGCAATTTCGAGCGGCCGCTGCTGACGTATATCAAGCGGTTTTCCGGTTTGTACGACCAAGTGCCGCGCGGCATCATCGCCACCGACCTGTCCGAGGACCAGCTGAAGCGGTTCTTCTCCCCGTCGGGGAGCATGTCCGGCCAAAAGGTGCTGCTGCTCGACGAGAAAGGAACGGTGCTGTACGATTCCCATGCGAACGAATGGACGGGCAGCCCGTTTCCGGCGCAGCGGTTCATCGGGCAGGGCGAAGGGAGCGGCGGCGGCGCGCAGGGCTCGGAGACCGTCATGATCGACGGTATCCAGTACTTCGCGACGTACGTGCGGATGGACAGTTATCCGTGGGCGATCGCCAGCCTGACGCCGCTGAAGGAGCTGACGGGCACGATCGCGGAGATCAACCGGCTGCTCGTCATTTTCCTCGTCATCTACCTGCTCTGCTGCATCGGCGTCGTGCTGTACATCACCGCGTACTTCACCCAGCCGATCGCCCGGCTCGTCCGGTACATGCGGCGGCTGGAAGCAGGCAACCTGCATCAGCTCATCCCGGCGTCGTCGCGGCAGGACGAGGTCGGCTGGCTGTACCGGGGCTATGGCAGCCTGATCCGCCGGATCGAAGGGCTCATCGAGGAAGCGTCGCGGGCGGAGCGGCAGAAGAAGGAGCTGGAGTTCCAGGTGCTGAGCCACCAGATCAACCCGCACTTCCTGTACAACACGCTGGAGTCGATCCGCTGGAAGGCGGAAAACCACGGCCGGAGCGAGATCAGCGAAATGGTCTCCGCCCTCGGTAACCTGCTGCGGCTCAGCCTGAACCAGGGCAAAGAAATCACGACGCTGGGGCGCGAGATCGAGCAGGTGAAGGCGTACGTGCAGATCGAGCAGGCGCGCATGGGCCGGACGATCCGCATCCTGTACGCGGTCGACGCCGAGCTGAAGGACGTGCCGTTCCTTCGTCTGCTGCTGCAGCCGCTCGTCGAGAACGCGATCCAGCACAGCATCCGGGACAATTTCGAGCAGGGCAAAATTTTGCTCAGCGCCCGCCGCGAAGGCGACGAGCTCGTCGTCGATCTCATCGACAACGGCGGCGGCATCCCCGCCGACGTCATCGAGAAGCTGGGGCAGAACGCCGATCCGAACGGCAGGTCGGCCGAGGGCGCCCGGGGCGTCGGCTTGCGCAACGTGAACGACCGGCTGAAGCTGTATTTCGGCGACGGCAGCAAGCTGCGCATCGAGACGTCCCCGGAAGGAACGCGCATCCTGCTGCGGCACCCGATCCTGAAGGAAGGGGAGCTGCGGCCGGCGAAGTGACGGCGGGCACGGAGGAGGCGCCAAACCGCGAGCCCGGCTTGGCGCACCGTATGGAGAGCACCTTGAAGGAATGAACGACGCAACTCGGAAAGCAAAAGGAGGCGAAACGCGCATGTCCTGGATATCCGACGCCGGTGCCGGAAGGCGCTACAATCTGCGGCAGCACGCGCTGCCGGACTTTCGGTTCTCGGCGCAGCTGTACGGCATGCACGGGCGGACGGTCGGCGAGGGCTGGACGTATCCCGATCACGACCACCCGTTGTTCGAGCTGAACCTCGTGCTGGAGGGGCGGCAGACCATGACGCTGGACGGGGTCGACTACGAGCAGCGCGAAGGCGATCTGCTGCTGATCCAGCCCGGCGTCGCGCATCGGAGCCGGATCGGACCGTCCCCGTCCATGACGTATTTCTGCCTGCATCTCGACGTCGACGACGCCGTCTGTCACGGCCGCCTCGCGGGGCTTGGGAATCGTCTCTTCGCCGCGGATTCGGACGCGGCGCGCACGCTGCGCCCGTACTTCGACGCTCTGGCGGCGCGCGCGGACGAAGCCCGGGAAGGCGGGGCGGACGACGGCTTCGCCCAACGCGCGGCGGCGTTGCAGATGCTGCTGGCGCTCGCCGAGTATGCCGGGGAAGCCCGGGACGGCGACGGCCAGGGTGCCGATGGGCAAGCGGAGCGAGCGAAGCCGGCGCGGCCGGCCGGCGAGCGTTCCGGCGGGGAAGCGCCTGCCGTGCAGCGGCTGCGCGAGCGCAACGCGCTCGAGAAGCGCGTGCAGGAGCTGCTCCGCGCGCCGGAGGGGGACGGCGGGCCGGGCGGGAGCGCGCTGCCGCCGTTTCGCTGGGCGGGCGTGTTCTCGGTCATGATTCCGGACCGCGGCTTCTGGACGAAGCCGGAGCGGTTCTGGGCGAAGGTGCTGCTGGAGGACGCGCTCGCCCCGCACGGGAACGCCGTCGTCATCGTCGGCGAGCAGCTGATGACCGCGGTGCTGTTGTCCGACCGGCTGGCCGTGCCGCCGATCGAGGAGTACGCGGCGCGCAGCAAAGCGCTGCTCGAGAAGAACCTCGGCGTCGCCATCCGCCTCGGCATCGGGGGCATCGCCCGGGGAGCCGGGGAGCTTCGCGGCCTGTACAAGCACAGCCTGTGCGGCCTGGACGCGGCGGAGCTGTTCCCGGCGCCGGGGCGCGACGCCGGCTTCGTCGGCCGGATCGTCCGGCTCGCGCTGCTGATGATCGAAGCGGACCATGCCGATCCCGGCTTGACGCTGAACCTGCTGGCCAAGCGGCTGGAGCTGACGCCGAATTACTTGAGCGCGCTGTTCACGGCGGAGACGGGCCGCCCGTTCACGTGGCATCTGTCGCGGTATCGCATCGACCGGGCGAAGGCGCTGCTGCGCGAGACGAACATGAAGGTGTATCAAGTCGGCAAGCAGGTCGGGTATGCCGACCAGGCCTACTTCAGCCGCTTGTTCAAGGCCGTCGTCGGCGCGGGTCCCGGCGAGTACCGGAGCGGCGCGACCGCGGACTAGCGGGCGCGCCGCAACCCGCCGCAAGTGTTCGGTGAAAATAATAGACTGAAAAATAAAGTAGTAGACCGTGTAGATTGCAGGCGGGCATTAAGCTAACGGGCAGGATTGTTCATTCATTTCGCAAATACTGACGGGAAACGAGAGTTCAAGTTCGCAGAAACGGCAGCTAGCTTTAAAAGCTGCCGTTTTCTCAGCTAACGGTCATTAGAATTGAATAACAGTTGGCAATTTTTTTAATCCAATACCTTGTATTATAGAGTAATCTATTTTATAGTGATTGCAAGAGGTGAAAAAAATGGAAGTTAACAAAGAGGTGTTAAAAGGTCACATAGACACCCTCATTCTTTCTTTGCTTCAAACCA
>NZ_JAGGDJ010000023.1 GCF_017652985.1 Paenibacillus artemisiicola | reverse complement strand
GTCCGGCTAGCGCGTTCCAAGCCGGCGGCCGAGGCCAAGGCGGCCAGAACGCGCAGGGCGGCCGGAACGCGCAAGCCGGACGCGGCGAGACCGCGGCCGCGAAGGAAGGCGGCGCGGGCGGCTCCGGCGGCGGACGCCACCGCAGACGGCGGTCCAACGCCGGCAAGTAAGCGGGCGCCCGCGTCCGGACCGCGCGGACGGGGGTCAAGCCGCCTCCGCGGGAAGCGGCTGGCTTCATCCCCGATGTAGAAGGGCAAGCCAGCATATCCATTACGCAAGCAAAGCGTCAAGAACATTCCCGTTCTTGGCGCTTTTTTGTTGCGCGATAAGAAGCATGGGAACGATAAAACGCGGAGACTGGTCGATTTTACATGTCCCCCCGCTGCAGTCATTTACGCGCGGCGCTGCGTCTACAGCCATGAACGAGCTAGGAAAAGCGAAATATTTAAATTTTTTGGGCGGCGTGAAAAAAAACGGCGCGCTCGATTGTATTACAAGTGAAAGGAGGTGCTGAGGTGTACGATTCATCCGAGCTCAATGAATCCGTGCAGCGGGCCTTGGATCGCTATTCGCAAAGCCTGATCAAGATCGCGTTCGCCTACCTGAAGAACATCGCGGACGCGGAAGAAGTGGCGCAGGACGTGTTTCTCGCGTATCTGCAGAAGCGTCCCGTCTTCGAAAGCGACGAACACGAGAAAGCGTGGCTGATCCGTACCGCCATCAACAAAAGCAAAAACATGCTGAAGGCCGGCTGGTTCCGAAACCGCAATCCGGTGCCCGAAGACCTAAGCTACCTCCCGAAGGAAGAGAACGAGGTCCTGCAGGCCGTGCTCTCCCTCGAGAAGAAATACCGCATCCCGATTCACCTGCATTATTACGAAGGCTATTCCATCCAAGAAATCGCGGCGATTATGCAGGCCAAGCCGGCAACGGTCGGAACCTGGCTGGCGCGAGGACGACTGTTGTTGAGAAAGAAGATCGGAGGCTTGGAGGATGAAGAAATCTGTCTATAAATCCGCAATGGACCGCGTGAAGACGAGCGAGGATTTCAAAGAAGCGACCTATCAGAAGCTGAAGCGCGAGCTGGAACAGCCCGCGCGGACGACGGATACGACCTTACACACAAACAAACCGAAGGAGCGGATACGCATGGAAAGAACGATGAAACGGAAAGTAACGGGTTGGACGGTCGGCATCGCGGCATGCGCGGTGTTGTCGGTCGGGATTTTCGCGATGAACCAGGGCAATAGCCCGGCCACGCCTTCCTCGCCGCCGGCATCTACGTCGACGAAGGCGCCGATCATGGGCAAGGTGGCCGTGAACATCGACGGCGTCATCTCCGAAGTGGGCGCGGATGGCAAGAGCTTCAAGGTCGGCGACCTGTGGGTCACGGTCACGGACGCCACGAAGTGGGGCAGCAGCGAACCGACGGCCGTCGCGCCGTCGAAGGAGATCAAGGTCGGCAACATCGTCTCCGGCTACACCGCGCAGGACGTATCGACCGGCAAGGTGACGGCGGACGTCATCTACACCAACCTGGCGGCCGAGAAACCGGCGACGACGGGCAAAGCGGCCGTCAACATCGAAGGCACGATCACCGAAGTGAGCGCGGACGGCAAGAGCTTCAAGGTCGGCGACCTGTGGGTCAGCGTGACGCCGGATACGGCGATGGGCATCGACGGCCCGACGGCCGCGGCGCCGTCCGAGGAGCTGCTGCAGAAGGAATTCAAAGTCGGCAACATCGTGTCCGGCTACACGTCCGAGGACGTCGGCACGGGCAAGGTCCATGCGACGCGCATTTACAATAACATGATTCCGCAAAAATAAAGCATCGCCGAACCCCGGCGATTGGCGTAACGACGCGGATTGACCGGCAGGGCGCCTCCTCGAGAGGCGTCCTTTTCGCTTCCGGCACGCCGCCGGACCCCGGAAGGTCCATGTTGAAACGGCGCGGCTTCGTGTATAATGAATGAGGTTGTCCAATTCATGCCGAAGGGGCTGTTGAATGATGTCCATCAGTTTGAACCCGTATTTGATGTTTGCCGGCAACGCAAGGGAAGCGATCCATTTCTATGAGAAAGCGCTTGGCGGGAAAGTCATCGGCATCATGGCGTTCGGCGACATGCCGGCGAATCCGGAATACCCGATCGCGGACAACATGAAGGACCGCGTCATGCACGGACATCTGCAGATCGGCGAATCGCATCTGATGTTCTCGGATTCGTTCGACGAGGCGCCGTTTCAGGTGACCGACGCGGTACAAATCGCGATTCATCCGACGGAAGAGACGAGAGCGAAGGAAATTTTCGAAGCGCTGGCGGACGGCGGACAAGTCATTCTGCCGATTCAGAAGACGGATTGGAGCCCGATGTACGGCATCGTGAAAGACAAATTCGGCCTCACGTTCCAAGTGAACGTGCCGGGGCAGCAGCCGGGATAACCGCGCTCGGCAAACGAAAACCCAAACGCCTCCTGATCGCGACGAACAGGAGGCTTATTTTATGCCGCCGCCCGTTCGGAGGGCAGGCGGACCGAACGAAACGCATGGGGGAGAGCGGCGCAATGGAGCATAAACAATGGGCGGCTTCGTGCTTCAACAAGGTGTGGGACCTGCTGGGCAAGGAGGATCGCTCGGAGCGCGACGACGACGAGATGGTGCACCTCTGCCACGCCTCGTTCTGGCATTGGTCCCAGCACGAGGGGCACACGGCGACGAATATTTCGATCGGCTACTGGCAGCTGGCGCGCGTGTATGCCGTGATCGGGCAGGGGGAGCAGGCGCTGGCGTACGCGGAGAAGTGCCTGAAGGTGACCGCCGAGGCGGAGCTGGCGCCGTTCTACATGGCGTATGCGCATGAGGCGCAGGCACGGGCGTACGCCGTGCTGGGGGAGCGGGAACGGATGGAGGCCGCGGCGGCGGAAGCGTCGCGCTTGACGGAGCGGGTGACGGACGCGGAGAGCCGCGGTTGGCTGCTCGCGGATCTGGCGACGATCGCGCGCTAGACGGCGGCGCATGCGATAACGGGACAAAAGCTGCTCGGACGGGGTCCGGGCAGCTTTTTTTGTGGCGCGCGGGCCGCGCGGGATGCCTGCCGGCGCTTGCATCAGGCGGGAAGGCGGGAGGCGGCGGTGCCTGCAGCGGACAGGGTAGCGGGAGGTGACGTGCCCGTACCAGGCGGAAAGGCAGGGGGTACCGGTACCGGCTCGGGCGGGAAGGCGGGCGGTCACTCCCGCGCGGCGGTCGCCTGGGCGATGATCTTGCCGGCGATCGCCGCGAGCTGCGCGCGCTCCGCTTCGTCCAGGCCCTGGACGGCCGCCATGAGCCCGCGCTCGATCTCGCCGCCGGCCGATCGGACGAGCTGCCGCCCGGCGTCCGTCAGCCGCACGCGGAAGCCGCGGCGGTCCTGCGCGTCGGCGACGCGCTCGACGAGGCCGCGACGTTCGGCGCGGTCGACGAGGCCGGTGATGCTGGATTTGTCGAGGTTCAGGAAGCGGGCGAGCTGCAGCATGCTCGGTTCGCGGTCCCGCAGAATGCCGAGCAGCCGGATTTGGATGATCGAGAGATCGTGCTCGGCGCCCGCGCGGCCCAATATTCCGTGGACCAGGAAGGACAGCTGCGCCAAGCCGTCCGCGATCGTGAGCGCGCCGGGCTGCGGCGCGGATTCGTGGTTCATGGCCATCACTCCGGACGACGCCGGATTTCGAACGCGCGGCACGGCCGCCGGCGTTCGGTACGTCGCTGCCTTCCATTGTAGCACAGCCGGCCTTGACTTTGTACGTGAGACCAACTATATTGTTTGTATCACAAACTAAATGGCGGGCTTGCCCGCAAAGGGAGGCTTATCCATGTACGCAGCCGTCGTACGTTCTTATCAGGAATCGCCGAAGTTCGAGGCGATCGATCTGCCGGAGCCGTCCGGCGCCCATGACGCGGTCGTCGACGTTCTCGCCGCGGGCTTGCATCCGCGCGTGCGCTCCCAGGCCGACGGCTCCCATTACGCGAGCCGAGGCGAATTGCCGCTCGTGCCCGGCATCGACGGGGTCGGGCGGCTGCCGGACGGCAGGACGGTCTATTTCGCCGCGCCCGATACCGCGTTCGGGTCGATGGCCGAACGGACGGTCATCGACGTTCGCCTCAGCGTGCCGCTGCCGGAAGGCGCCGATCCCGTGCAGATCGCGGCGGCCATGAATCCGGCGATGTCGTCGTGGGTCGCGCTGCGCCGCCGGATCGCGTTCCGGCCGGGGCAAAGCGTGCTCGTGCTCGGCGCGACCGGCAATTCCGGCCAGATGGCCGTCCGGATCGCCAAGCTGCTCGGCGCCGGCCGCGTCATCGGCGCGGGGCGCGACCCGGAGCGGCTGCGGGCGCTGCGCGCGATCGGCGCCGACGAGACCGTCTCGCTCGCGGGCGATCCGGAGACCGCGGCGCGGCGCGTGGGCGAGGCGGCAGCGGAGGTCGACGTCGTCCTCGACTACCTGTGGGGGAAGCCGGCCGAGCTCGCGATGGTCCCGCTGCTGAAGCGCAGATCGGACCGGAGCCGGGCGTTGACGTGGATCCAGATCGGCTCCGTCGCCGGACCGGAAGCGGCCGTGCCGTCGGCCGCGCTGCGCTCGGCGAATTTCCGGCTGCTCGGCAGCGGCCAAGGTTCGGTGACGACGGCCGGCTACATGGCCGAGCTGCCCGCGCTGGTCGACGCGATCGCGGACGGGCGGCTGAGCGTGAACGCGGTACCGGTGCCTCTGGCCGACGTAGCCGACGTCTGGGGGACGCCGGCAGGCGCCGGGCAGCGGATCGTTTTCGTGCCGACGCGCGGCGCGGGCGCCTAGCCTACTCGCGCTCGATTCCGTAGCGCAGCTGCACGACGCCTCCGCCAAGCGGCTTGCAGTCGAGCAGCCGCACCTGCTTGCATGCGTAATGTTCCGTATCGATGAGCAGGTTGAGTCCCTTTCCCTCCAGGACGGGCGCCACGTTGAAGACGGCTTCGTCCGCGAGCCCCGCGCCGAGGAACGCGTTATGGATTTCCGCACCGCCGCCGATCAGCGCCGTCTCGTGGCCGCGTTCCGCCAAATACGCCAGCGCTTCCTCCGGCGACCGCACGACCGTCGCCCCCGGCAGCTCCCCGGCGTTCCGGGATACGACGACGATGTCGAGCGCGGCGAACGGTCCGCCGGCGCCGCCATTGCCGCGCATCGCTTCGAACGTCCGCCGCCCGGCGATGAAATTGCCCGCGGCGGCAGCTTGCGCCGCGAAATCCGCGAGCGCCTCCGGCTTCGGCGGGTTGCCGGGTCCCGACTGCGCATAGTTGCCGTTGGCCGACAGGGTTGCCCATAATAAGGTTTTCATAAGAGAATGCCTCCTTGAATTCGTGATCGTCTTCGGTTTCCATCCTAGCGGAACTGTGGTACATTTGAAAAGTAGTTACATTTTTGTGCAATAGTTTCAAAAAATGAAGTATGGGGGCAATCCGAGATGATGGACCGATCCTGTCCGGGCCGCGTGGAACCGATTCTGGAGATGCTGGACGGCAAGTGGATGCTGCTGCTCCTGTTCGAACTCTTCAACGGCGCCCGGCGCTTCGGGGAACTGCGCCGCAAGCTGCAGCCCATCAGCCCGAAGACGCTGACGGACCGATTGCGGCTGCTGGAGGAGAAGGGGCTCGTGACCCGCACGATCTACCCCGGCGTGCCGCTGCATGTCGAGTACGAGCTGACCGAGAGCGGGCAGGGCTTGCAGCCGATCTTCGAGGCTATGTGGGCTTGGACGCAGCAATTCGGCGCCGGACTGGAGAAGACGGCGGGCGGGAATAAGCAAGAAGCAGAAGAAGAATCGGCGATGTAAGCGCGGGTAGAGGCTGCCCGACATAGGCGCTCCGGGATTTCCGAACACGGGAATCCCGGAGCGTTTTGCGTTGGTTATCGGTACCGGTAGTCATGAATATCCCATAAAGCTGACGCCAACCTGCAGCTTTAAGCTGCGGCGCTGCGTCCAAAAGAACGCGCGCCGTCTAAGCGGCCGGAAGGATTTCATCCTTTCCTTGACGGGGAGCCATAATTTCCAGCAAATAAGAGAGACTAATCGAGTATTTACGCCTATAGGAAGGTTATTTTTCTCGGCGGGCATGCTATAATGCTTTATGTTCGGTATATGGGATGTTTCATGCACATATATGTAATGATAGCTATCATTGAGCACGCCGACATCACAACGGGAAGAGGGATAGGAATGCCCAGCAAAGCAAGAAAAGTGGCGATCGTCGGCGTCGGCGCCGTCGGCGCCAGCTGCGCCTATGCGCTCGTCAACCAATCCATCTGCGACGAGATCGTGCTCATCGGCCGTTCGGCCGAGAAGGTTCGCGCCGACGCGCTCGACCTGTCGCACTGCATGGATTTCACCCATAACCGCACGAAGGTCGGCACGGGGACGTACGCGGACTGCCGGGATGCCGATATCGTCGTCCTGAGCGCGGGCGTCGTCATGATCCCGGGCGGGACCCGCCTCGATCTGGCGGCCAGCTCTCTCGAGATCTGCCGCGAGATCGTGCCCCAAATCGTGGCCGCCGGCTTCGAGGGCGTGTTCCTCGTGGCGGCCAACCCCGTCGACGTCGTGACCGGCATCGTCCTGAAGCTGTCCGGCTTCCCGCGCTCGCGGGTCATCGGCACCGGCACGTCGATCGACTCCGCGCGGCTGAAGACGCTGCTGGCCGAGCATCTGCCCGTCGACCCGCGCAGCATCAACGGGTACGTGCTCGGGGAGCACGGCGACTCGCAGTTCCCCGCTTGGTCGCACGTGACGATCGGCGGCAAGCCGATCCGCGATATTCTCGCCCAGCACGGCGAACGGTTCGACCGGCTGGACCTGGATGTAATCGCGCGGCAGACGCGCAACGCCGGGTGGGAGATCCTGCAGGCAAAGGGGGCCACGACCTATGGCATTGCCAGCGCGCTGGCCTCGATCGCCCGCTCGATCTTGAATAACGAACACCGGATCGTCGCGGTATCCGCGTACCTGGAGGGCGAATACGGCCAAAGCGGCCTCTGCGCCGGCGTGCCGGCGATTCTGACTCGCGACGGCATGACCGAGATCGTCGAGCTGAACCTGACGCCGGGCGAGCGACGCCGCTTCGCCGAGTCGTGCGGCGTCATCCGCGGCGCGATGGAGGCGCTGGCCCTCGACGCGATCGCGCGATCGTAGCCGCCCGGGATTCGGGACGCTTCACAGAGAGGGGCGAAGGCGCGGCGTGCGCGGCTGCCCGCGCGCAGCGCGCAGCACGCTGCCGATTCGAGGCAATCGGCCATCGCCTTCGCCCGTACCGCCCATTGCCGGAATCCAATTGAATCATACGAAGAGCCATCCCCGCCGGGGATGGCTCTTTTTGCATCGCGACGGATTAGCGGAACCCCAAGCAGCGGCAGTCGGGGGGATGGTAGTCGGTTTGCGTTTGATTTGGGTTAGTGCGCTGCTTCGATCAAGCTGCGGCGAAACGATGATTTTCGATTGACAGGGTGCATACATTTGTATACAGTTGTGATAGTGTATACAAATGTATTCAATTGTATCGGGAGGGAAGCGTATGCGCATGAAGCTGCGCCTCGCGGCGGAGAAGCGTGCCGGACGCCGCGCCGAAGCGCCGATGTACCGCCAATTCGTAACGGAGGGGGAGAAAGGCTAGCCATGTGGGGACTTCGCGCCTATATCAAGCCGTATTGGAAGTTCGTCCTGCTCGGGCCGCTGTTCATGCTCGGCGAGGTGTTTTTCGATTTGCTGCAGCCCCGGCTGGCGGCGCATATCGTCAATTTCGGCGTCGTCGTCCGCGACTTCGGCGTCATCGAGCGCACCGGACTGCTGATGCTGCTCGTCACGCTGCTTTCGCTGATCACCGGCGTCGGGTGCAATCTCTTTGCGAGCCGCGCCTCGCAAAACTTCGGGGCCGACATTCGGGAGGCGCTCTATGCCAAGATTCAAACCTTCTCGTTCGAGAACGTGGACGCGTTCAAGGCCGGCTCGCTCATCACCCGGATCACGAACGACGTCGTGCAGGTGCAAAATCTGCTGCAGATCGCGCTGCAGGGCCTGGTCCGCGCGCCGAGCCTGCTGATCGGCAGCGTCATCATGGCGCTGCTCATGGATCCGCGGCTCGGGTTGATCCTGCTCGGCACGCTTCTCGTCCTCGCGTCGGTCATCTTCGTGCTCATCCGCTTCTCGTCGCCGCTGTTCGCGAGCATGCAGGCGAAGCTGGACGCCGTCAATACGAGCATCCAGGAGAACCTGGCGGGCATCCGGGTCGTGAAGGCGTTCGTCCGCTCCGATTACGAGAAGGAGCGGTTCGGGGACATCAACGCGGATTATACGCGGGCGTCCGTCCGGGCGGCGCGGCTCATCGCGCTCAATTCGCCGATCGTGTCCCTGATCATGAACGCGTGCCTGGTGGCGATCCTGCTGTACGGGGGCAACCGCGTATGGCTTGGCGCGATCCGCGTCGGGGATCTCGTGGCGTTCGCGAACTACGTCGGCCAGGTGCTCGCGTCCCTGCTCATGGTCAGCGGTCTGCTGATGAACGTCTCGCAGGCGAACGTCTCCGCGCGGCGCATTCGCGACGTGCTGGAGGCTCGGCCTTCGATCGCGGACGGGGCGCAGGACGCGGAAGCGCCGATCCCGGCCAAGCACGTGGAATTCCGCGACGTCGCCTTCTCCTATGCGGGGCCGGCCGGAGAAGTGCCGGTGCTGCGGGGGATCAGCCTGGAAGCCCGCCGCGGGGAAACCGTCGCGATCATCGGGGCCACGGGCTCGGGCAAGTCGACGCTCGTGCAGCTGATCCCGCGGCTGTACGACGTGACGGCGGGCGCCGTCCTGCTCGACGGCCGCGATATTCGCGGCCTTCCGCTGACGGAGCTGCGGCGCCGCGTGGGGATGATTTTTCAGGACGCGTACCTGTTCACCGGCACGATCCGGGACAATCTGGCGTTCGGCAAGCCGGACGCGTCGCAGGCGGACATCGAAGCGGCCGCGGCGCTCGCGCAGGCGCACGACTTCATCGCCGCGCTGCCGGACGGCTACGAGACGAAGCTCGGCCAGAAGGGCGTCAACCTCTCCGGCGGGCAGAAGCAGCGGCTCTCGATCGCCCGGGCGCTGCTCGCGAAGCCGCCCATCCTGATCCTGGACGACAGCGCGAGCGCGCTCGATCTCGGCACGGAGCGGCGGCTTCGCCTCGCGCTCCAGGCGCTGCGGCAGGATGCGATGACGTTCCTGATCGCGCAGCGGATCACGTCCGTGAAGGACGCCCACCGGATCATCGTGCTCGAGGAAGGCGAAGTCGCCGGCTGCGGCACGCACGAAGAGCTGCTCGCGAGCTGCGGGGTGTATCAGGCGATCTGCCGGTCGCAATTCGGGAAGCGGGAGGAGGAGAAGCCATATGTCGGGCAGCAATCAGTCTAACGCGCAGGCTAGCGCGGGCAAAGCCCCGGCGGACTTCGCTCAGATGGGCTTCCGGCAGGGTCCCGGCCCGCATCAAGGGGCGGCGCCGAAGGTCCGGACGAAGGACGCCAAAGGCACGCTGCGCCGAATCGGCCGCTACCTCCGGCTGCAGCGCGGCGCGCTCTGGACCGTCGTCGTCTGCACCGTGCTGACGTCCGGGCTCCAGCTGCTGGGCCCGTACATCATGGGCACGCTCATCGACGATTACATCGTGCCGCACCGCGGGGACGGCTTCGCGCGCACGGGGCTGCTGCTCCTGGGCGTGTACGCGCTCGGCGCCGCGTTCACCTGGGTGCAGCAGTACGCGGCCTCCAGCCTGTCTCAGCATACGGTGCGCGACATGCGCAAGGACCTGTTCGGGCACTACCAGCGGCTGCCGGTGCGGTTCTTCGACGACAAGACGCACGGCGAGCTGATGAGCCGGGCCACCAACGATATCTCGAACGTGTCCAACACGCTCAACCAGACGGTCGTCCAGCTGATCGCCTCCGTCCTCATGCTGGCGGGCAGCGTCGTCATGATGCTGACGCTGAGCGGGTGGATGACGCTCGTGACGATGGTGACGGTGCCGCTGGTCGCGTTCATGACCAAGCGCATCACGTCGTATACCCGGCGGTACTTCTCGGAGCAGCAGCGGCATCTGGGGGACGTGAACGGCTTCGTGCAAGAGAGCATCTCGGGCCTGAAGGTCGTCAAGGCGTTCGGCCGGGAGGAGCGGTCGCTGGCGCAATTCCGCGAGATGAACGAACGCTTGCGGGCCGTCGGCGTGAAGGCCCAGAGCCTGTCCGGCTCGATGGGGCCGCTCATGAACGCGATGCGCAACCTGAGCTTCGTCGTCATCGCGGCGTTCGGCGGCATCTTCGCGTACCATGGCCTGATCACCGTCGGGATCATCGTCAGCTTCCTGGGCTACGCCAACCTGTTCAGCCAGCCGCTCAATCAGCTGGCCAACCAGTACAACCTGTTCCAGTCCGCGATCGCCGGCGCCGAGCGCGTCTTCGAGGTGCTGGACGAGGAGCCCGAGACGGGAGAGGGATCCGCGGAGCCGGCCGATCGCCCCATTCGCGGCGAGGTCGCGTTCGACGGCGTGCATTTCGCTTACAAGCCGGGCGTGCCCGTGCTGAAGGACCTGAACTTGCGCGCCTCGCCCGGCCAGACCATCGCGCTGGTCGGCCCGACGGGCGCGGGGAAGACGACGATCATTAACCTGCTGACGCGGTTCTACGACATTCAGGCCGGCCGGATCGCCATCGACGGCGAAGACATCGGGCGCTTCGGCAAGCAGGCGCTGCGCAGGCGGATCGGGCTCGTGCTGCAGGACGCGTACGTCTTCTCCGGCACCGTGCGGGACAATATCCGCTACGGCCGCCTGGACGCGACGGACCGCGAGGTGGAGGCGGCGGCCCGGCTGGCCAACGCCGACGCGTTCATCCGCAAGCTGCCGCACGGCTACGAGACGCGCCTCAGCGCCGAAGGCGGCAACCTGAGCCAGGGCCAGCGGCAGCTGCTGACCATCGCCCGCGCCGTGCTGGCGGATCCCGCCATTCTCATCCTGGACGAGGCGACCAGCAGCGTGGACACGCGCACGGAGCTGCAGATCCAGGAGGCGATGAAGACGCTCATGCAGGGGCGAACGAGCTTCGTGATCGCGCATCGGCTGAGCACCATCCGCGAGGCCGACGATATCCTGTTCATCCGCGGCGGCGAGGTCGCCGAGCGGGGCACGCACGACGAGCTGCTCCGCCGCGGGGGCCATTATGCCGAGCTGTACCGGAGCCAGTTCGCGCAGGAGGCGGAGGCGTCCGGCGGACGGGGCGAGGCGACGTAGGAAGAGGAGCGGGGACGCTCCTCTTTTTGCTTGTCCGGCGGGGCGCCGCGGGGCGCAACCGCGGGTTGCGGGGGGCCGCAACGAGCGCGGGCTTTACTTTCGGCCGGGGTTTGCCCAAGATGGAGGCAAGGACGACGACGCGAAAGGTGAGAGGCTGACATGGTGTTTGGCGAGAAATTGAAAGGCGAGCGCGCGAAGCGGGGCTGGTCGCAGGAGGAGCTGGCGGAGAAGCTGTTCGTGAGCCGGCAATCGGTGTCGAAGTGGGAGAACGGCCAGAATTACCCCGGCATCGATATTCTGATCCGGATCAGCGATCTCTTCGGCGTCACGATCGACGAGCTGCTGCGAAGCGACGGGGCGTTGACCCGGAAAGTCATCGAAGACGGCAAACGGCTGGCCTTCCCCAAGCTGAAATTCGCGTTCGACGCGGCATTCTGCGTAGGCGCGATCCTGCTCGTCATCAAGCTGGCCGTGCTGCTGCTGAACAAGACGACCTCGCTCGAGCTGCCGCTGATCGGCGGCTCGCGGTTCTGGAACTTCGGTCCGCTCGTTCTCATGGTCGGCGCGGGCATCGGCTCCGGCATCGTCAAGGAGAAGTACAAGACGGATTAGGCCGCGCTTTCCGCCGGGTGCGCCGCGATCGCAGCGCGTACTGCAGCAGACGCGGCCGAGCGAGCGGGCGGCAGGCGGGCGGCAGGCGGGCGCCCGCCTACAGCCCCAGCTCGGACAGCCCCGGGTAGCTGTCGGGCCTTCGACCGAGCGGCCAATGGTATTTTCGTTCGGATTCGCGAATGGGCAGATCGTTGATGGAGGCGTATCGGGTCCGCATGTGGCCGTCCGAATCGAATGCCCAGTTCTCGTTGCCGTAGGAGCGGTACCAATTGCCGCCGTCGTCGTGCCATTCGTACGCGAAGGGGACCGCGATGCGGTCGTCCCCGAACGCCCACAATTCCTTGATCAGCCGGTAGTCGAGCTCCCGGTTCCATTTGCGGCGCAGAAAGGCGACGATCTCCGGGCGCCCCGTCAGGAATTCGGCGCGGTTCCGCCAGCGGCTGTTCGGCGCGTACCCGAGCGGCACATGCTCCGGATCGCGGGTATTCCAGCTGTCCTCGGCCATGCGGACTTTCGCGATCGCCGTTTCCCGCGTGAACGGCGGCAGCAGGATGCGTATCATCGCGTTCGCCTTCCCTTCCCGATATGTCGTACCATCGTACCCCTCAGTTTATGCGGCCCGCGCCGCAAACTGCACCCCGCATCGCGCGGCGCGGCGGCGCGACGCCCGCGCCGCCGCATTCGCCGGACCGACGGTCCCGGCGTTTTCGGCGTTGCCGGATAGGGCCGCCGATCCGCGCGAACCGGCGTCCGCGGCGGACAAAACCGGTCCGCGATCGCGTCCGCTGTGTTATGATAGCGGGGCAGGCTACAAGCCGGACAATCGACTGCGAGAGCAAGGGGATACGCATGAAAATCACGATCGGCATGTTCGCCCACGTGGATGCGGGCAAGACCACGCTGGCCGAGCAGCTGCTGTACCATACGCGAAGCATCCGGGAGCGGGGCCGGGTCGACCATAAGGACGCCTACCTCGACAGCCACGAGATCGAGCGCGCCCGCGGGATTACGGTGTTCGCGGACCAGGCCGTCATAACCTACGAAGGCGACACGTACTACCTCGTCGATACGCCGGGGCACGTCGATTTCTCGCCGGAGATGGAGCGGGCGATCCGGATCATGGACTACGCGATTCTGGTCGTCAGCGCCGCGGAGGGCGTGCAGGGCCATACGGAAACGGTGTGGCAGCTGCTGCGCAAGCACCGCGTCCCGACGTTCTTCTTCCTGAACAAGACGGACCGGACCGGCGCGGACCCGGATCGCGCGCTCGCGGAGATTCGCGCGCAGCTGACGCCGGACGCATGCCCGCTGACCGGCAGCTTCGCCGGCTCCGAAATCGGAGAGGCGCTGCGGGAAAGCCTGGCGGAGCGCGACGAGGCGCTGCTCGAGGCGTTTCTGGCGGGCGCGGGAGACGCGGCGTTCTGGCTGGAGGCGCTGCGGCGCCTTATCCGGGAATGCCGGCTCTATCCGTGCATGAGCGGCTCCGCGCTGCAGGACGTCGGCGTGACGGAGTTCCTGGAACGGCTGCACGCGCTTACGGTCACGGCGTACGACGAGCGGGCGCCCTTCGGCGGACGCGCGTACAAGATCCGCCACGACGCGAGCGGCGCGCGGGTGACGTACGTGAAGGCGCTGAGCGGCGAGCTCAAGGTGCGCGACGAGCTGTTCTACGGCGCCGGCGAGGCGCGGACCGGCGAGAAGGCGACGCGGCTGCTGCTCGTGAACGGCAGCAAGACGCAGGCGGTCGACCGCGTCGCGGCGGGCGATCTGTTCGCGGTGGTCGGCCTGTCGGGCGCCGAGACCGGCGAGGGGCTCGGCGCCTGCGCGGACCGGATCGGCTACGAGCTCGTGCCGACGCTGACGTCGAAGGTGGTCTTCGCCGAGACGCTGAACGCGAAGGAGGTCCTGAAGGCGTTCCGGATGCTGAACGCGGAGGATCCGTCGCTCGGCGTCGTCTGGGAGGAGAGCCTGCAGGAGATTCATATCCGCGTCATGGGCGTCATTCAGCTCGAGGTGCTGCGGCAGCTGGCCAAGGACCGTTTCGGGCTCGACGTCGCGTTCGGCGCGCCGGAGATCCTGTACAAGGAGACGATTCAGTCGACGGTGCGCGGCTACGGCCACTTCGAGCCGCTCCGGCATTACGCCGAAGTCCATCTGCTCCTGGAGCCGGGCGAGCGGGGCAGCGGCCTGACGTTCGTCAACGCCTGCCACGCGGACGACCTCAGCGTCGGCAACCAGAACGTGATCCGGACGCATCTCTTCGAGCGGGACCATCACGGGCTGCTGACGGGCATGCCGCTGACCGACGTCCGGATCACGCTGCTGACCGGCGCCGGGCACAACGAGCACACGCACGGCGGCGATTTCCGCGAAGCGGCGTTCCGGGCGCTGCGCCAGGGACTGGAGAAGGCGGAGAACGTGCTGCTCGAGCCGTATTACGCGTTCAAGATTCGGGTGGAGCTGGATGAACTGGGTCGGGCGCTGTCCGATATCCAGCGGGCGTCCGGGCAGTTCGAGCCGCCCGCGACGACGGCGTCGCACGCCGTCGTGACGGGGCGCGTGCCCGTGGCGACGTTCATGGAGTACGGCGCGGAGCTGGCCGCGTACACGCACGGCAAAGGCACGCTGAGGCTCGTCTTCGACGGGTACGACCGCTGCCACGACGAGCGCGAGGTCATCGCCCGCAAGGCGTACCGGAAGGACGCGGACCCGCTCTACAGCTCGTCCTCGATCTTCTGCGCGAAGGGGCACGGCTACACGGTGCCGTGGGACGAGGCGGAAGCCAAGATGCACTTATTATGACGGCCGCGGGGCCGGAACGCCGGCCCGCGGTTCAGGCAATTCGGAGTCGTTGGGGGAGGACAATCAAGGTGGCCAAAGCATTATCCCGGTCGGTGCCGCTCGGCATGACCGTATTTCCGATTCTGTTCGCGATCAGCGTCGTGCATCTGTTGAACGATACGATGCAATCGACGGTGTCGGCGCTGTTCCCGGTGCTGCGGGATTCGATGGATCTCAGCTACAAGCAGATCGGCTTCATCGCCTTCGCGATGAACATTACCGCGGCGGTCATTCAGCCGCTCGTCGGCATGTACGCGGACAAACGCCCGCGCCCTTACATCCTGCCGGTCGGCGTGGTGTTCACGCTCGTCGGGGTCGTGGGGCTCGCGCTCGCGCCCGAGTACGTCTACCTCGTGCTCGCGGTCATGATGATGGGCATCGGCTCGGCGATCTTCCATCCGGAATCGTCGCGCGTCGCCTATATGGCCGCGGGAGGCAAGCGAGGGCTGGCGCAATCGATCTTCCAGGTCGGCGGCAACATCGGCGGCGCGCTCGGCCCCGTCATGAGCGCCGCGATCTTCGTGCCGCTCGGGCAGATCAGCGTGCTCTGGTTCTCGATCGCGGCGATCGCCGCGATGGTCATACAGGCGTACGTCGCCCGCTGGTACGGCCAGAACGCGCCGCTGCTCCGCCCGGCGGCCAAGCCGAAGGCAGCCGCCGACGCGATGCGGGAGAGCGCCGCGGGTTCGCCGCTGACGCGCAGGCAGGTCGGCTGGGCGATCGCCGTGCTGGTGTTTCTCGTCTTCACGAAGCATATCTACATGGCGGGCCTGTCGAGCTATTACAGCTTTTATCTGATCGATCATTACGGCGTGACCGTGCAGCACGCGCAGCTGTTCCTGTTCGCGTTCCTGGCGGCTTCGGCGGCGGGCACGTTCTTCGGCGGGCCGCTCGCGGACCGCTACGGGCGCCGCAACATCATCTGGTTCTCGATCTTAGGAACGGCGCCGTTCTCCATCCTGCTGCCGTACGGCAGCCTGGCGTGGACGGCGGCGATGTGCATCTGCGCGGGCTTCGTGCTCTCCTCGGCGTTCTCGATCATCGTCGTGTTCGCGCAGGAGCTGCTGCCGGGCAAGGTCGGACTCGTCTCGGGCCTGTTCTTCGGCCTGGCGTTCGGCATCGGCGGGCTGGGCTCGGCCGCGCTCGGCTGGGTCGCCGACGCGACGAGCATCGAGTTCATGATGAAGCTGTGCGCGTACTTGCCGCTGCTCGGCGTACTGGCCGTATTTCTGCCCAAGGACGACAAGGTTCGCGCGTAGCGGACGACGGGTTGGACGCGAATGCTGCGGGGAGTGCTGCAGTCGCACCGCCGTCATGCCGCCATGGCGAATCGAATCGGCATGATTCGCATTCTCATGATCCTCTTGGCATCACCGCCATTCCAAGGACGTCCTTCGGGGCGTCCTTTTGCGTTGCCGGCCGGCTCAGGCCGCGGCTTGTCCGGCGGCGTTGCGGCGTTCGCGCACGGCGGCGGTGACCGCGCGAGCCGGCGAATTGCGCCCCGGCCGAGAATTTGTTGGCAATAATGGCAACACTTTAGCATGAGCCGCCGCACCGGTGCTCGGCAGCGCCATATTACCGGAAAGAAGGCGTTACGCTTGGTCTTATCGCTCATCGTGATCATGCTCTTATCCGTCGGAGGCTTCTGGTCGCTCCTCGGCCTTCGGAACGTATTCCGCCCGATCGAGATCGCGGCGTCCTTCATGGCGCTGAACGTCTTCATCATCGAGTTCTGCGGCATGATTACGCTCAACCTGGACTTCATCCAACCGTCCCGGCGGGCATCCGTCAGCTGGTTTCTGATGCTGGGCCATCTCGCCGTCGCGCCGTGCCTGCTCCTGTGGGTGCTGTACGCGTGGTTCTCGCCGAAAGCTTCGCTCGTCCTGAAGCTCGCGCTCGGGGCGGCGGTGCTGCTGGGGCTGTACGGCACGGAGCTGCTGTTCGATGAGCTGGGCTATTGGAAGGCGCAGCGGTGGAACCTCGGCTATTCGGCGCTGAAATGGCTGTCCGTGCTGCTGCCGGCCTGGGGCTTCGCCGCCTGGTTCCGCCGCTCGCTGCGCAAGCGGGAGGTCGGCTTATGATGCTCTATCCGCCCCGAAGATTCGACGCGAACGAATGGTTCATCCTGATCAGCATCGCGCTCGTGCTGACGGTTTGCCTGCTGCTGCCGCGGCGGTTTCCGGCGCCGCTCACGCTGTTCGTCTATCTGTTCAACGTTTATTTGGGCAAAGTTGGCGATTTCATTCTGGCGCTCCCGCCGCTCAACCTGTACGACGCGAACGACGTGCAGAAGTACGAGTGGTTCGATATGGTGCTGTACTTCTTTCTGTACCCGCCCGTGTTATATATTCTGCTGAACCTCTATGACCGGTGGAAGCCGTCCGGCTACCGGCGCGTGCTGTACGTCGCGGGCTGGACGCTGTTGATTACGGGGCTGGAATGGGCGGCGTCGAAGGCGGGGGTGTTTCGCTACCATGGCTGGCATCTGTATTATTCCGTGTTCGTCTACGCCGGCGTCATTCTCCTGAACGTGCTGGCGCTCCGTCTGGCCGGGGCGGTCATCGGGCATCGGCGGGCGCGGGGAGCGGAGGATCCGCCGGGCTGACCCGGACGGCATCGGAATGAACGTTAAAAGGTAAAAGGTAAAGTTTAAAAGGCAAACGTTAAAGCGTGAAAGGCACGCGTTGAACTTTACCGTTTAAACAGCGCCGTTTAACGGTTAAACTTCGCGCTCATCCAAGCCAATGCTCCCTCCCCGAACACAAAATTGTTAAAAACTCCTAATAAACCTCCGAAGTCCCGCCGACCCTGCGAATCTATATAGAATCTCATAAGGTTGGGAGAGGACAAAACCGCATGGTTAAACAGGATATTCTTACCGCAACGCTGGATTTAGCGATCGATAACGGAAGCAGCCATATCAAAGGCATTTACGACGAGCTCGGCAACGCGTTTATTTTCCCGAACGTGGTGGCGCAGCCGTTCGGCGAGCGCTACCTGCTGATGGAGCAGGGCGACCCCCTCGATTTTCTCGACGTGCAGATTACCTCGCCCGCGCTGGATTCGGAGCAGTACCGGCACGTGTACGTGGGCAACCTGGCGATCGGCGACGAAGGGATCGTGCACGAGATCGTCGGCGACAAGGCGGTGCAGAAGAAGGCGCAGCGGCCCGAGACGATGGTGACGCTCCTGACGGCGGCGGCGTACGCCGTGGCGAAGAAGCACGAGGACGCGATCGCGCGGGGCAAAAACCGCATCAAGGCCTCGGTTAACCTGGGCACGGGCCTGCCGATCCGCGAAATCACGAAGTTCAGCGAAGAATTCGCGCAGAAAATCGCGGGCGGGGTCCATTCGGTCACGTTCGTGACGACGCCGGGCTTCAAGGGCGTCACCGTCGAGCTGGAATTCGTCCTGCCGACGGGCATCAGCATCGACGACGTCTCCGGCGTCTACGACATGGAGGCGACGGCCAAGACGCAGCTGGCGCATAAGGGCTTCGGCATCGCGGACGTCGGCGGCGTGGACATGGACATCGCGTTCTTCCGGCCGGGGCTCGATCTCGATCAGCGGCATTCCACCGGCGCGAAGATCTACCTGAACGACGCGCTCGAGAACATCCGCAACGAAGTGAATGCCCAGGGCGAGGAGCTGATCTCCAGCACGGCGGAGCTGACGCTCATGCTCGTCAACAAGGAGTACGAGATCTATGCCGAGGGCAAGGTCGCGTTCGACATGACGCCGCTGGTCAATCGCCACATGCGCATTCTGGCGGAGAAGGTGCTGAAGTATGCCCGCAATGCCTGGAAGCATGTCCGGTACGCCAACGAGTTCTGGTTCATCGGGGGCGGGGCGATCGTGCTCCAGCCGTGGATCGAGAAGCTGAACGCCGAGCTCGGCCTGCCGCTGCGCTTCGACCAGACGGAGTACAGCCAGTTCCGCAATGCCCGCGGCACGTTCTTCCTGCTGCGGCACGCCTTGAAGCAGGCCGAAGCCGAAGCCGAGGCCGAGGTCGCGGCTGCCGCCGACAAGCCATCCGCCGCGCCCGCCGGGTCCGGCGCGCCCGCCCAGCCCTCCGCGCCCGCGGCTGCCGACCCCGCCAGGAAGCCTGAAGGCGGCGGGGGCGGGAAGGCTTGAAGAAGAAACGCAGATCGATGGTGCCGGTATCGCCCGGCAAGGACGTCACGCTCTATATTCCGGCCGACACGCCGCCCGAAGTCATTCGGTACTTGAACCGGCTGAAGGCGGAAGGCGTCTTCAGCCAGGGGATCATGGACATCCTGATCCGGCATATCGTTCGCGAAGAAGCGCTGGGGGCGTTGTCCCGCATGGACGATGACGGGGACGAGGCCGAGGGCGCGCGCGAAGCGGCGGCGGGACGATTCGATCGCGACGCGGAGGAGGGCGGCTTCCCGCCGGAGCCGGCGGACGAGGAAGACGGCTTCGGGCCGGCAGCCGCGCTGCCCGCCGCTCCCGCGAAGGCGTTCAGCCTGGACGAGATCTTCCGCCAGGCCGGCCGCAACGCCGGCAAGCTTCGCTCCTAGCGGCCCGGCGGCGGGAGGCGCCAAGCCGGGCCGGTACCGATAACGGCAAGAAGGAGGACACAGACATGCCAAACGGACAACAGAACGATGGAACCCGCAGCTACACGCTGTCGGAGGAAGTGTTTCACCAAGCGGGCCTCGACATTCATTCGCAAATGGTGTACATCATCTTGAAGTGCTTCGCCACGGAATCGCATTTCCCGAACGTGGCGGAGATCGCGAAGCTGGGGCGGATGGACGAGAAGCAGACGGTGAAGGCGCTGCAGCGGCTCGTCGAGCTGAAGATTCTCCCGCTGAAGCTGTTCCGCCGCATGGTCGGCGTCTTCCAGGACGACCGGCTGTCCTGGTCGGCGAAGGGACTGCTGCTTTTCTGCAAGGAGCATCCGCGCGTCGAGCTGCACAGCTTGCTCGAGATGGCGTCGCAGTCCGGGGAGGACGAGGAGAACATCCGCCGCTCGCTGCAGGAGCTGAGCTTGTACGGCTACCTGGACGAGTTCCCGGAATGGCGGCAAATCGCGAATTGATTCATGCGCGGGGGCGCCGGAGGGAGCTCCGCGGTCCGCGAGACGATACGCAAACAGCCCCGGCAAGGAGCCGGGGCTGTTTGGGGTGTCGCCTGCGCGGGCGGTTACGGCTTCACCGCCGCGGATTTGCGGTCCAGCATGAGGCAGACGAAGGCGACGGCGAGCGCCGCGGCGACCAGCGCGGCGCCGACCCACGGCAGCGCTTCGATCGACAGCTGCGTGATGACGGTGCCGCCGATGAACGCGCCCGTCGCGTTGCCGAGGTTGCCGGCGGAGTGGCTCGTCGTGGAGGCGAGCGCCGGCGCGGACTTCGCCAAGCTCATGATCCGCACCTGCAGGCCCGGGAAGACCGCGAACGAGGCGGCGCCCCAGAGGAAGACGGTCGCGACGGCCGCCGCCGGACTGTGGACCGTGAACGCGAACAGCGTCAGAATGACGCAAATCGCGGCGTAGAGGCCGAGAATCGTCGGCATCAGCTTCCAGTCCGCGAGCTTGCCGCCGACCATGTTGCCGAGCGTGACGCCGCAGCCGAACAGGACGAGAATCCACGTGACGCTATGCTCGGCGAAGCCGGTGACCTGCACGAGCAGCGGGGTGATGTAGGTGAAGACCGCGAACAGGCCGGCGTTGCCGAGCACCGCGATCAAGAGGAACAGCAGCAGCCGCGGGCTCGCCAGCGCGGCGATCTGCTTGCCGATGCCGATGGGCGCCTCCGGCTTCAGCTTCGGGATGAGCATCAGGATGCCGATCAGCGTCACGACGCCCATGAGCGCGATCGTGGCGAACGAAGCCCGCCAGCCCAGATGCTGGCCGATGAACGTGCCGACCGGCACGCCGATGATGTTGGCGATCGTGAGGCCCGCCATCATCATCGAGACGGCGCCGGCCCTCTTGTCCGGCGCGACCAGCCCGGAGGCGATGACGGCCCCGACGCCGAAGAACGTGCCGTGCGTCAGCGCGGTCAGCAGCCGGGCGCCCATGAGCACGGCGTAATTCGGCGCGAAGACGGAGACGGCGTTGCCGAGAATGAAGAGGCCCATCAGGAAGCAGAGCAGCTGCTTTTGCGGGATTTTGTGCGTTAAGACCGTCAGGATCGGAGCGCCGACGGCGACGCCGAGCGCGTACATCGTAATGAGCTGGCCCGCGGCGGAGATGCTGACGTGCAGGTCGTCCGCGACGTTCGGCAGAATGCCCATGATGACGAACTCCGTCATGCCGATGGCGAAGGCGCCGAGCGTCAGCGAGAGCAGCGGAAGCGCGGACGGCTTCTTGCGAACGGCGGGACGGGGGACGGAAGCATGCGATAATTCCATGAGATGCGATCACCTTTCATGTTGTGTGGCGTCATGGCTGAAGGCGGAGCAAAAGCTGTCGCTTTGCGCAAGCCAATCAGACCCGGCGGCGCGTCGGCCGCCGGAAGCTAACCCCTATTGTGTGGCGTGCCGGGCGAGAATACAAGGGATTTTACGAAATTTCCATCAATCGTACCGAATGAAAGCGCTTCGGATCCCGGCCTGCAAAAACGACAACTAAATGTAAGCGCAAACACGAAGAATTCCGATCCGGCCTCGGGCGCGAGGAAGAGAATAATCGGCGGCACGGCACGGTCAGGCGCCTCGGTTGACAAACGAAAGCCGTTGTACCTATAATCACTACAACGAAAGGGTGTTGAACGTGCAAATCAGCAGCAGATTTTCCATCGGCGTTCATATACTGTCGCTCCTGGCGATCAATCCGAACGAGCATCAAACGTCGGAATGGATCGCCGGCAGCGTCGGGACGAATCCGGTCGTCATTCGCCGGGTGCTCGGGCAGCTGAAGAAGGCCGGGCTCGCCAACGTCCGCGCCGGCAGCGGCGGGGCGTCGCTCGCGCGCGGGCTGGGCGAGATCTCGCTGCTGGACGTCTACCGCGCGGTCGAGGTCGTGGAGGAGGGCAAGCTGTTCCACGTCCACGGGCAGCCGAATCCGGACTGCGAGGTCGGCGCCAACATCGAGCAGGTGCTGCGGCTGCTGCTCTTGAAGGCGCAGGACGCGATGGAAGGCGTGCTTGCGGCGGTGACGATGGCGGAGCTGGTCGACGTGCTGGCTAGGGAGATCAAGCGGAGCGCGGCGCGGTGAACGCGCGAGGACGGCACGGCGCCGTAAGCGCCGGACGCCGGGCATCGCTACAGAGACCGATATAGACCGTTTCGGAAGCCAGCTCGCTTCCGGACGGTCTTTTTTTGGCGGCGACGGCCGAGGTGGTGTCGCTGTGGAATTGCGGTTGACATCCGGCAGGCGACCCTCTATAGTTGAATTTAATGATAATGAGAATCATTATCGAATAAAGCGTACAATCGCGTACATACGAAGGGGAATCGTCAGATGAAGAAGGCAGTCGTACCGATTCTGCTCGCGCTGATGCTCGCGCTCAGCGCCTGCGGGAATAAAGCCGCGAACGAAGGGGCGTCGAACGCGGGCAGCGCGAACGCGCCGGCCGGGAACGGAGCGGCGAACGAAGCGACGGGGACTAACGCGGCGGCCGGGAGCAACGCTTCAAGCGGGAATGCCGCGGGCAGCGCGGCGGAAGCGCCGTCTGGCACGGTCACGTACCAATCGGAGAACGGCCCGGTCGAAGTGCCGGCCCATCCGCAGCGGATCGTCGGCCTGACGAACGCGCCGAACGTCGTCTCGCTCGGCGGAACGCTTGTCGGCGTCGACGAGTGGACGAACAAGAACCCGCTGTTCACGGATAAGCTGAAGGGCGTCCAGATCGTCTCGGAGAACGACCTCGAGAAGATCATCGAGCTGCAGCCGGACCTGATCATTGCCGGTTCGTATATGAAAAATCTCGACAAGCTGAAGGAGATCGCGCCGACCGTCGTTTACACGTGGGGCAAGCTGGACTACCTGAAGCAGCAAGTCGAGATCGGCAAGCTGCTGGGCAAGGAGAAGGAAGCGCAGGCGTGGGTCGACGACTTCACGTTGCGCGCCGCAGAGACGGGCAAGGCCATCAAGGCGAAGATCGGCGAGAACGCGACGGTCACCGTCTTCGAGACGGACAACAAGGATTTCTACGTCTTCGGCAACAACTGGGCGCGCGGCACCGAGCTGCTGTACCAGGCGATGGGGCTGAGCATGCAGGAGAAAGTGAAGAAGGACGCCCTTGGACCGGGCTATTACACGCTGTCGCCGGAGGTGCTGTCGCAGTACGCGGGAGATTACGTCGTCTTGAGCCGGAGCAGCGCGTCCGACAACGCGATCATGAAGACGGCGGCATGGACGAACGTCCCGGCCGTCAAGAACAAGCGCGTCATCGAGATCGACACGGAGGCGTCCTCGTACAGCGATCCGACGACGCTCGAATATTTGCTCGATATCTTCAAGAAAGGCTTCCTGGGCAGCTAAGATTCAGGAGCCGCCGGCGAGAACGCGGGCGCCCGCCCGAACGTCCGCCTAAGCAAACGAAGCCCGCGCCGATGCGCGGGCTTTTTGGTAGGGACGCGGTTTAGGTACCGCTCGGCGCCCGGGCGGCCGGGCGGGCGCCCGAGCGGGCGCATTCGGCTCGCCCATGCATCCGGCAGCAGCCATGCGTGCCGCTGGCCGGCCTTTATCGGCCGGGCCGGACGATCGCCGGATGCGCGGCAACGATCGCCTCGCACACCGCCCAAAGCCGTGGCAGGTAGCCGAGGGTCGCCTCGGCGCGGCGGGCGATGTCGCCGTCCGACGCGATGCCGAGGTCCGCGGCGGCTTCCTCGAGCGCGGGCACGTGGGCGGGCAGCAGCGCGGGGGCGTCCGCGCCGAGAATCTTCAGGCAGCGTGCGAACGTCGCGACGATCCAGAACATCGCCTCGCGATGGTCGCCGGCGCGGATCATGGCGCGGCTGCCCTCGATGGCGATGGGCTGGGCGTCCGCCGTAATGTCGCTGCTGAAGAAGAACGGCGTCCGGCCCGCGTCCGCGGCGGCGTCGAACGTCCGGGCGAGCGCCTCGAGATGGCGCTCGGCCCGGGCGGGTGCGAGCGCCGCGCCGCCGAGCTGGTCCAGCAGCTCCGCGTACGCGCCGGCGTGGCCGCAAGCGTGCAGCGCTTCCCGCGCGGCCGGGTACCGCCGGCGCACCGTCGGATTGCGCAGCGCCGCGACGAGCGGCAAATGCGCGGTCACGCCGGTCGGGAACAGCCACTGCGTGACCTTGTCGTAGACCGGCGCGCCGTAATCGATGCCGCGCAGGCCGGTCTCGACGCGCTGCCGGACGTGCGCGCAGCGGCGCAGCACCCAGGCTTCGTCGGCGAAATGGCGGGCGACCTCCTCCTGCAGCCGTCCGAGCCGGCCGTCGGGGTCGGCGATAATGCCGTTCATGCGAAAGCTGCCGGCGAGGTGATAGTCGGCCAGCACGGTCTCGGCGGAGGCGAGGTCGTCCCAAGCCAGCACCGTTACTTCGAGGAGCGCGCCGTCATACCGGAACTTCCCCGGCTTGAGCGGCGCCTCCGTTTCCCCCGTCACGACCACCACGTCGACGTCGGACGACGCCGGCAGCTCGGCTTCGTCCGGCATCCCGACCGTGGAGCCGCTGAAATACGCGCCGCGGAAGCTGCTCTCCCGCGCGGCCTGAGACCTTACCCATGCGGCCGCGGCCTGCTTGGCCCTGCCTACGTTCATGCCGTCTCCCCCTTTGCGGAAATGGGCTATCGCTTTCATCCTACCAAATGTCGGGGGATTCGGGGGAGATTTCCTTCGCTTTCGGCGCTGCTTTTTGCTTTTGTTCTCTAGCCGGACTTGTTTCCGCCGGATGGATTCCCGCCCGATTGGCCTTCGCCGGACGGACTCTTGCTAGCGCTGGCGCCGCCGGTATTGCCGCCGCCCGGCTGGCTGCCAACGGACGGGTTATTGCCGGAAGGGCTCTCGCTCTGCTGGTTCACGTTCGCCTGGCTCTCGTCAGGCCGGTTCCCGCCGGATTGGCCGCCACCGAGCGGATTCCTGCCCGCCTGGTTGTCGCTCTGCTGGCTTCCGCCGGACGGACTTCCGCTTGGCTGGTTCCCGCCCGACTGGCCTTGGCCGGACTGATTACCGCCCGATTGGTTGTCGCTCTGCTGGCTTCCGCCGGACGGACTTCCGCTTGGCTGGTTCCCGCCCGCCTGGCCTTGGCCGGACGGATTCCCGCCCGCCTGGCTGTCGCTCTGCTGGCTTCCGCCGGACGGACTTCCGCTTGGCTGGTTCCCGCCCGCCTGGCCTTGGTTGGACTGATTCCCGCCCGCCTGGCTGTCGCTCTGCTGGCTTCCGCCGGACGGACTTTCGCTTGGCTGATTCCCGCCCGACTGCCCCCCGCCGGGCTGGCTTCCGCCCGAGCCGCTTCCGCCGCCAGCCGCGCCGGCGGCAAGGGGCCGGAACCACGAGACCACGAGCAGCAGGAGCGGTAAGAACAAGCCGAAGGTGGCCGAGTAGAACGGCCAGATCTCGCCGGCGAACACCCGGAAATAGACGATGTTGGGGTAGACAATAATCGACAGGACGCCGATGAGAATGCCGAAGGGCACGATCATGGGACGGTACGATTGCAGCCGGAGCACCTGGGCGAAGCCGAGCAGCGCGGCGTAGAAGCAGAGCGACAGCTTGAAGAAGATCGTCAGGAACCAAATGATGGCGACGAGCACCTCGATCCGCTGGAGGAATTCGCCGACCTGGATTTTTTTCGCCAGCGTGTAGCTGGGGAACGTGTGCCGCGAGGCGAAGTCCCAGCCGAGGACGAACACGCACAGCAGCGTAATGACGATGATGACGAGCCCGCCCAGTACGGCTCCCTTCAGGAACGGCATGCCGATCTTCGTCTTGTTGACGGAGGGGATGATCATCAGGAAGACGGTCAGTTCCAGGTACGGAATGCTGATGACCGAGAGGCTGCCGTTGATGATCGCTTTCGCCCCCGCTTCGAAGACGGGCTGAATGCGGTCGAACTGGATCTGCGGCAACAGGAACACGATCAGGAGCAGCAGCATGGTCATGATCCAAGGCAAGAAGATCTCCGCCGTGCGCGCGATGACCTCGAGGCCCAGGCTGGCGCTCATCAGAATCGCCATGATGAACAGCAGATGCACGATCTGGATCGGCGTCTCCGGCATGACGATGGTCGTGATGAAGTCCCCGACGTTCCGCAGCACTAGGGAAGCGAGCAGGAAATAAAACGAGAAAAACAAAAGACCGACCAGCTTTCCGAGCCAGGTGCCGAGGATCTGCTCGGCGAATTGCACGAGCGTTTGGCCGGGATAGCGCTTGCTGAGCGTGACGTAGAGCCCGATGAGCAGCACGCCGACGCCGACGCCGACGATGGCCGACAGCCACCCGTCCTGCTTCGCGACGGCCGTCAGGCCCGAAGGGACGATCAGAATCGAGCTGCCCAAGCTGAACAGGAGCGTCAGGATCGCCAGCTGCCGCGCGTTGATTTTGCCTTGTTCGATCATCGTTCGGACGCTCCTCTCCGCCGGGATTATTTCAGCATGGAAAAAACGGCTTTGCTCATGGGCTTATAAATGACGGTCAGCCAGTCGAGCGGGTTGGGCAGCTCGACGCGGAAGCTCTGCAGCATGCTCAGCGTAACGGCCGCGACCAGCAGGCACGCCGACACCGCCAGCTCCTTCTTCTGCCCGCTCCGCTTCAGCCGCGTGTACTGGAAACGAACGACGAGAGCCGCCATGAACAGCACGATCCAAATCAATCGGACTCCTCCTCCATCCGTTCCAGGAACGACTCCACGACCGAGCCGGTGCGGCGAATCTTCGCGTTCACGGCGATATGGACGGGGAGATCGGCGAATTCCTGCGCCCAGCGGTCCTTCATCCGGTTCCACGCGCGGTAGTCGGCGCGGTGGATAGCGGAGCCGAAGCCGAAGATATCCGACTTGTAATACTTCGCCCGCGCGACGGCGGCTTTCATCATGTTTTCGATCTGATCGCTCAGCTCCTTCTCGAACAGCTCGATCGCTTCGTTGGTCGCGATGTTCATGCCGCATTCGACTTCGCCGATGTTGCCTTCCGCCTGGACGGTCACGTCGATCCGCGGCTCGCCGTTCACGACCCGTCCTTTGATCCGGTGGTTCGTGCGAATGAGCTCCACTTCCACGTCGTCCCCGCCGGTGCACGGCATCCGTACGATCGTGCTGCTGATGTTGCCGCGGATGAAGTTGTAGCCCATGCTCTGCTTGTCGTTGAGCCAGCCGACGAGCTTGTCCTTGCGGAACACGCCGAGTCCCTGATACTGCAAGTAGGCGGGAGCGGACACCGAATTCAAGTTTCGCCGGTTCCCGCCGATTCGGGGATCGCCCACGATCCGAATGCCGGTCAGCACCGGATCTTTGCCCTGGTCGACCAGGTCGTAGATCAGCTGATGCAGGTCGACCTTCGTCGAGACGCCCCAGTTGCGCTGCGAGGTTTCGAGCGAGGTGTACATCTTGTCCGTCGGCAGCTTCTCGAGCGGCGTGAGGATCTGAAGCACCTGGTTCGCGGTCGCGCCCCGGGCGACGATGATGTAGAAGTCCGTGCGAAGCTCGTGATCCCGGGACAGCCCGTCGAGCACCTTCGCGATCCCCGCGCGGGCCAGATCTTCCCCGATGACGAGAATGCGGAGATGGGAGGAATAAATTTTCCGCGGCGCAATGGTGCCCATCTCGCGAATCGATTCGAAAATCGAGCGTTCGTTGTTCGTCCGTACGGTAAGCACGGGGACGCGGCTGCCGGTTCCCTTGCCCGAGCCGATCTCGGTGGCGTTGATGATCTGGACCGACACGCCGTACCGGTCGCCGTTCTTGTCGAAGCCGTACGCCGTCGCGATCGAAATTTCATTCAGCTCCTTGCGGTTCCAGCAGCCTGTCAGCAGGAGCGCGCACAGAGAAATCAGGACGAGTTTGAGTGCTCGCGTTGCCGTCATGCCGGGTTCATCCCTTTCTTCGCGTCCACGCGGTTAGCCGCGGGAAGGGGGCTTATGCGGCGGATCGTCCTTCTGCCGGGTCCGGTTCGCCTGGCTGATGAGCCGCGGCCGGGTCAGCATCGCCCACTGCGGAACCCGGAAGATGCTGTCCTTCTGGTCCTCCGCGATGTACGGCGCGAACGGCGTCATATACGGAACGCCGAACGAACGCAGGCCGCACAGATGCAGAATCATGATAATGGTTCCGACGAGAATGCCGTACAGGCCGAACGACGCGGCCAGCATCATCAGCACGAAGCGAATCATGCGGATGGAGATCCCCATGTTGTACGACGGAATCACGAAATTCGAGATCGCCGTGATCGCGACGACGATGACCATGGCCGGGCCGACGAGCCCGGCGTCGACCGCCGCCTGCCCGATGACGAGCGCGCCCACGATCGACACCGCCTGGCCGACCGTGCGGGGCATGCGGACGCCGGCCTCCCGCAGTATCTCGAACGTGACCTCCATCAGCAGCGCCTCGATGAACGCCGGGAACGGGATGCCCTCGCGCTGGGCGACGACGCTGATGAGCAAGGGCGTCGGGATCATTTCCTGATGGAACGTCGTGATCGCGATGTACGCGGAAGGCCCGTACATGGCGATGAACAGGCAGACGTAGCGGAGAATGCGAAGCAGGGACGCGATGTCCGCCCGCTGGTAGTAGTCCTCCGGCGTCTGCAGGAAGTGCGCGAACAGCGCGGGCACGAGCAGGACGAACGGCGTGCCGTCCACGAGAATGGCGATGCGGCCCTCCAGCAGCCCGCCGGCGATCGCGTCCGGACGTTCGGAGTTGTACATCGTCGGAAACGGCGTGTACGTCTCGTCCTGAATCAGCTCCTCGATATAGCCGCTCTCCAGGATCCCGTCGATGTCGATCCGATCCAGCCGCCGGCGGACCTCCTCGACGATCTTATCGTTCGCGATGCCTCGGATATACATGATCGCGACGTCGGTCATCGTGACCTTGCCGATCTGCCGCGTCTCCATCCATAAGTTGGAGTCCTTGATCTTCCGCCGGATGAGGGCGGAATTGGTGCGGAGGGTTTCGGTGAAGCCTTCGCGCGGACCCCGAACGACCGATTGGGAGGAAGGCTCGTCGACGCCCCTGTCCCGGCACGCGCGGGTGCTGGCGACGATGCCTTCGGCGTGGCCGTCGATGAGCACGACCGAATCGCCCGACAGGATCGCGTGATACAGCGTATCCATATCGGACAGGCCGCCGATGTCGCCGACCTTCAGGATGTATTCCCGGATCAGCTTCAGAGGGTTGGTCTTATCGTCGGGTTGCAGAAACTGCTGCGTCTCGCTGCTTTCGACGAGCAGCGATTCGAGCAAGGACCGCGGATCCGACAGGCTTTCGATGTAGACGACGGCGGCGGCGTGCGGCTGCCGGTTCGTGCGGATGACGAAGCGGCGGATGACGAGATCCGTGCTGCCGCCGAGCTGCGTTTCGATTTGGCTCAGCGTCGCGGCCAGCGACGCGGGCAGCGCGTTCACGGCGTTCGTCCCGCCCGTGCCCGGCCCTTTCGGCTTCGAGGCGGATTTCGCCTTCAATTTACGGAATGCTTGATAGAAATCGACCATGCGTCATCACCCGGATGCTGTACTTTTTACCACTATCTCCATAACCGGAGGGTTTAAACCATCGCGGGCGGGTTTCGAAGCAGGGCCGCGGACGGCGGATCGGACGCGCGGGAGAAGGGGCGCCGGAGCGATTGGCGATGGAGGAAGTTGGACATCGTAGTAGGAAAAGGAGGCGCGCGGATGAATACGTACGTGGACGTGCTGTGCCGGTCCGTCATCGCCATTCTGCTGCTCCTGCTCATCGCCAAGCTCCTCGGCAAGCAGACGGTATCCAACATGACGTTCCTCGACTTCGTCACCGGCATTACGCTGGGCTCGATCGCGGGCAATCTGGCGTTCAACCTGAAGATCAAAGCGGTCTACATGGTGCTGGCGCTCGTCTTCGCGGCGGGCACGTCGTTCCTGCTGTCCGTCGTCGCCCTGAAGAGCCGCCGGCTGCGGAAGTGGATCTCGGGCTCGCCGACCGTACTGGTCGAGGGCGGCCGCATCCTCGAGGCGAACATGCGCAAGATCCGCTATTCGCTCGACTCGCTGGATCAGGCGCTGCGGGAGCAGGGGATTTTCGACATCGGCGAGGTGGACTACGTCGTGCTGGAGGATAACGGCACGCTGTCGGTGCTGAAGAAGGGCGAATTCCAAGTCGCCGTGAAGAAGGATCTCAAGCTGAAGGTCAAGCCGCAATCCTTCCCGGTCGAGCTCGTCATGGACGGCGCGCTGCTGGATGGGAATTTCGAGGCGAACGGGCTGACGCGGGAATGGCTGGAGCGCGAGCTGGACCGGCGGGGAAAGCGGCTGGAGGACGTGTTCTACGCGGTGCGGGGCACGCACGGGCAGCTGTTCGTCGACGGCTACGAGGACCGCGTCCGGCGGCCGGTCGACAAGGAGTGACGGCCATGACCGGCTGACGCGGGCGCGGTGTTTGCCGAATAAATGGCATTTAGAGGAATTCGGACTCCGGATCGCGAATAGAGGAAACGAGACTTGTCGGCGAATCGTTCTCAATTCCATTCGGAGGTGGCTAGTAATGAAAGCGCTGTTTATCGGAGGGACCGGCATCATCAGCTCGGCGATCACGCGGCAATTGGCGGCGAACGGATGCGAGCTGTACGTGCTGAACCGGGGGAACCGCAACGCGGCTCTGCCGGACAACGTGAAGGTGCTTCAGGCGGATATCAACGACGAGGCGCATGTCGCCGAGCTGATCCGGGAGCTGGATTTCGACGTCGTGGCGGACTTCATCGCCTTCGTGCCGGCGCAGCTGGAGCGGGACTATCGGCTGTTCCAAGGCAAGACGAAGCAATTCATCTTCATCAGCTCGGCCTCGGCATACCAGAAGCCGCTGTCCGATTACCGGGTGTCCGAAAGCACGCCGCTCGCCAATCCGTACTGGGAGTATTCCCGCAACAAGATCGCGTGCGAGGACTACCTTATGAAGCAGTACCGGGAGCAGGGCTTCCCGGTCACGATCGTGCGGCCGAGCCACACCTACGACGAACGCACGATTCCGCTCGGCGTGCACGGCCGGAACGGCTCGTGGCAGGTGGCGAAACGGATGCTCGCGAACAAGCCGGTCCTCATTCACGGCGACGGCACGTCGCTGTGGACGATGACGCATAACCGCGACTTCGCCAAGGGCTTCATCGGCCTCATGGGCAACCGCCGCGCGATCGGCGAGGCGGTCCAAATCACGTCCGACGAGACGCTGACCTGGAACCAGATCTATGAAGCGATCGCGGACGCGCTCGGCGTGAAGCTGCAGGCGGTCCGCGTCTCTTCGGAATTTCTGGCCGCGTGCAGCCGCGAGGACTTCACGGGCGGGCTGATCGGGGACAAGGCGAACTCCGTCGCGTTCGACAACGCCAAGCTGAAGCGGCTCGTGCCCGAGTTCGTCGCGACGACGCGCTTCGACCAGGGCGTGCGGGAGACCGTGGCGCATATTTTGGCGCATCCCGAGCTGCAGAAGGAGGACCCCGAATTCGACGCGTGGTGCGACAAGGTGATCGATGCCGTGAACGGCGCGATCGCGGCGGTGAAGGGCTAGCCGGACGACGGGCGCGTCAGGTCGGTTGCATCGGTTTCGGAAATATCGGATTGGGGACATCGGATCGGAAACATCGGATCGGAAACATCGGATCGGGAACATCGGTCCGGAAGTATTGGATCGGAAAGCAGGCGAAAACCCTTGGCGGGGTTTTCGCCTTTTTCTCGTTCGCGTGCTCAGGCGGGGCTGATAACACCGGATTAAGCTTGCGGCGCGGCGGCTTCCCGCTGGAAGCTGGTCACTTCGAAAAGGATGCCGCCGAGCGCCGTGAAATAAAGGGTGTACCCGTTCCGGATCCTCCGCGGCCGCTGCTCGGCCGCAATCCCGGCCGCCGCGAGCTTATCGTGAAAGCCGTCGACGTCGGCGATCGTATCGACGTAGAACCCGAGGTGGAAATCCTTCGGATACCCTTCTTCGCCGGGCCGCAGGCTGCTCAGCACGAGGCTGAATCCGTCGTCGTCCGTCATGGCGGCGATGGCGTCCCCGTGCCGGCCGTTCAATTCAAAGCCGAACACGTCGCGGAAAAACGTCACCGCTTCGTTCAAATCGGGCACGCATACATTCAAATGGTTCAGTTTCATGCAGGAATCGCTCCTTGCGTTTATTCTAATACCATTAGATTAATCTAAAGGTGTTAGAATGTAAAGCGAATGGTATACTGGTCACGTAAGAGAGGTGAGCGAACGTGGCGAGACGGCGAGTGTACGCCGATAAGCCGGGCGGCGCGGCGGACGGGCCGGCCCCCGTCTACATGCCGCTTGAACGCGGACGGATTTTGGAGGCCGCCCTTAAGCTATTGGACGAGCTTGGTTTGAAGGACTTAAGCATGCGGAAGATCGCCGACGACCTGCAGGTCAAGACGGCTTCCCTTTATTATCACGTCAAGGACAAAGAGGCCTTGATGCAGCTGCTGTCCGACCGTATCTGCGGAGGCATGGAACGGATCGATCCGTCCCTCCCTTGGCGGGAGCAGCTTTCCCAATGGGCGGGCCAGTTCCGAAACGTGCTGCTCTCCCGCAGGGACGCGTTCGAGCTGTTCCATCAGACGATCGCAAACGGCGACGAGCGCCTGACCCAGATCGAACGGCTGTTTCAGTGCCTGGCGTCGGCGGGCTTCCCGGACCGCCAAGTCCCTTGGCTGGCGTCCATGGTGAAAACGTACGTGCTGGGCTTCGCGGCGGAAGAGGCGCGGTTCCGGGCGCGCGCAAGCGGCTTCGCGTCCCGCGAGGCGATGAACGAGCAGCAGGAACAAGCGTTCCGCAGGCTGCCGGAAGAACGGTTTCCGAATATGGTGCGCCTCGCGGCCGTCACGACCTCGACCGATTGGGAGCAGGAATTCCGGTTCGGGCTGAGCGTGCTGCTCGACGGCTTCGCGGCCAAGCTTCCGGCGGGGGCGAACGACGAATAAGGGAAGAACGGATAAACGGCGGCAGGCGGCCAATCGCCCTTACAATGATGTTCTTGCCGCCCGGCTGCGTTCGGGAGCCGCCGCGCGATAAGGAGGGACGGACATGGACAACCGCATCACGATCGAAGTCGCGCAAGACGGAAATATCGAGCAATGCCGCGAGCTCTGCAACGAGCTCATGGCATTTCAGAAGGCGAACGCGCAGCTGCGCCCCGAGCTGTTCGACGCCATGAATTTCGACACGCGCATGAAGCGCAGCTATGAGCGCGCGCTGGCGAGCCAAGTCCTCGTCGCGAAGGAGGACGGCGTTCCGGTCGGGTACGCGTTCTCGACGATCGACGACATTTCGCAGAGCCGGCACGCGTATCCGGATTGGGCGCCGCGAGCGGAGCAGGGGGCGTACTTGGGCTTCTACCCGGACTGGGACGACCTGCCGGACAAGGCCGGCTGCCTGAACAATCTCTACATCCGCGACGGCTACCGCCATCTGGGCTTGGGCTCGAAGCTCTTCGGGATGGCGATGGACTGGCTGGACGGCTTCCGCGACGCGGACGTCGTCTTCATCTTCGTGTCGAACGGCAACGAGGCGGCGCTGAATTTCTATCTGAGCCGCGGGTTCGCGTTCAGCCACGACGTTTTCGGAGGGTTTATCCAAGCGACGTACCGGCGGCGGACGTAACGGCGGCCGGCAAGCCGCAAAGGGGGAGTCATCATGACGCAACGCGACAGGGACGCGGGTTCCACGTGGAACAGTTTCAACTTAAACCTGCACGGCTGCCGGTCGGGCGCCCGATCCCGCGGCCGCCCGCCCTAAAGGACCTCGAAATAGGATCTTGAAAAAGGACCTCGAAAGAGAATTTCCAAAAAGGACCTCGATCGAGGTCCTTTTTTGCGTTTCCCCCGAACTTCTATACAAATCGACCAGAAATCGAAGGATTGCCCGCTACAGCGGCGGAAGCGCGTTCACTACAATAAAAACACGACGGACCTAAAGAAGGTGAACGGACATGAGCAAGGCCGATATGGCGCTCGATAGCAAGACAGCCCCGCGGGAGCGGACGGGAAACCGCCGGTGGAAGCTGGTTCGCGGCAATCTCGACATGTACGCGCTGCTGATTCCCGGGGTGATTTTCCTCCTCCTGTTCAAATACACGCCGATGTACGGCATCGTGATCGCGTTCCAGGACTTCAACATCTTCGGCGGCATCAAGGGCAGCGACTGGGTCGGGCTGGAGCAGTTCCGCAAGCTCGTCCGCTCGGACGAATTCTTGCGGGTGCTATTCAACACGCTGCTCATCAGCCTGTACAAGATCGTCATCCTGTTCCCGATCCCGATCGTGCTCGCGCTCTTCCTGAACGAGGTGCGGCGGATGGTCTTCAAGCGGACGATCCAAACGATCATCTACTTGCCCCACTTCCTGTCCTGGGTCATTATCTCCGGCCTGTTCATCAACATCCTGTCCCCGATCGGGGGACTCGTGAACGAGCTGATCCGCTCGTTCGGCGGGCAGCCGGTCTCGTTCCTGACGGAAAATCACTGGTTCCGCAGCGTCGTCGTCTTCACGGCCGGGTGGAAGGAGATCGGCTGGAACGCCATCGTCTTCATCGCCGCGATCGCGGGGATCGACCAGGAGCAGTACGAGGCGGCCGCCATCGACGGCGCGGGGCGGATCCGGCAGATGGTCTCCATCTCGCTGCCGGGCATGCTGCCGACGATCATGCTCATGCTCATCCTGCGGATCGGCAGCCTGCTCGAGGCGGGCACGGAGCAGATTCTGACGATGTACAACCCGCTCGTCTACAAGAGCGGGGACGTCATCGGCACGTACGTGTACCGCATGGGCCTCGGCCAGCAGGATTACAGCTTCAGCACGGCGGTCGGCCTGTTCAATTCCGCGGTCGGCTTCCTGCTCATCGTCATCGGCAACATGCTCAGCCGAAAATTTCTGCACCGCAGCATCTGGTAGGAGGCGATAAACACGATGCGCAGCACATCAATCCGCGATTACGCGCTGGATGCCGTGATCTATATCTCGCTCACGCTCATGGGACTCGCGACCCTGCTTCCCTTCGCGAACGTGCTCTCGAAGTCGATCAGCGAGGAATGGGCGATCGTCGCCGGCAAGGTCGGCATCGTGCCGGTCGGCTTCCAGCTCGACACGCTGCGGTTCGTCGTCACGTCCGGACAGTTCCTGCACGCGCTGTTCATATCGGCGCTGGTGGCGATCATCGGCACGCTGGCGTCGCTGCTCGTGACGGCGATGACGGCGTACCCGCTCTCGAAGCGGGAGCTGCCCGGCACGGGGCCGCTCATCGTGCTGTTCATCTTCACGATGATGTTCAACGGCGGCATCATTCCGAACTACCTGCTCATCCGGCAGCTCGACCTGATCGACAACCTGGGCGCGCTCATCCTGCCGGCGCTCGTCAGCGTGTTCAACATGCTCGTCGTCAAGAGCTATTTCGAGAGCCTCCCGGCGAGCCTGGAGGAGTCCGCGAAGCTCGAGGGGGCGCGGAATTACACGATCCTCTTCCGCATCATCCTGCCGCTCAGCGGTCCCGTGCTCGCGACGATCGGGCTGTTCTACGCGGTGTACTACTGGAACGACTACTTCAACCCGATGCTCTACATCAACAGCGCGTCCCTGAAGCCGCTCCAGCTGTACCTCCAGGACATCGTCATGAACGCCGACACGTCGTCGGCCCTGAACCGGAGCGCGGACGATCTGATGAACGTGCCGGCGGAGGGCGTGCGCTCGGCTACGGTCATCGCGTCGACGATCCCGATCCTGCTCGTCTATCCGTTTCTGCAGAAATATTTCATCAAAGGGGTGCTGATCGGCTCCGTGAAGGGCTGATCGGTTCCCGAAAAGCCGCAAGCGCATTAATTCTTGGCGGCATGCCGCGAGATTAATGATATATACTACCATACAGGAGGGTCATGCAATGAAGAAGGTTGTGAAGGTCATGCTGATGGCCGCGATGGCGGCGCTGCTGATGGCCGCGGCGGCCTGCTCGTCGAACGGCGGCGGGAATAACGCCGGCACTAATGCCGGGAATAACGCCGGTACGAACGCCGGCGCGGCGGACGCGGGGGGCGGCGCGGCGGACGATGCGGCCAAGCCGGAGCTGAAGCGGCTCGACATCTGGCAGAACGAGGATTACAACGCGTATCCGGTCGCGAAAATGCTGGAGGAGAAAACGGGCTACAAGGTGCAGTACGACATGCTCCCGCAGGATAAGTCCGCGGAGAAGCTGAACCTGATCATGTCCTCGGGCGAGCCGTACGACCTCGTCACGACCTACAGCGACATGGCGCTGTACTCGGATTACGCGCAGAAGGGCGCGCTCGTCGACCTGCTGCCGCTGATCGACAAGTACGGCCCGAACATCAAGGCCTCGATCAAGCAGGCGTCGATCGACGCGCTCAAGGTCGACGGCAAGCTGTACGCGATTCCGACGACCGTCACGTACGCGATCAACAGCAGCATCCTGATCCGCACCGACTGGCTGGATAAGCTGGGCCTGAAGATGCCGACGACGACCGACGAGCTCACCGCCGTTTTGAAAGCGTTTAAAGATCAGGATCCGGGCGGCAACGGGGATCAGGACGTGCCGCTCACGATCCGCGGCGACCTGCCGATGCTCGACAACATCGTCGGCGCGTTCGGCATGCCGAACAGCTGGAACGACGTCGGCGGCCAGCTGGTGCCGCGCGTGCTCGACCCGGCGTACACGGACTACATTACCTACATGGCCGACCTCTACAAGCAGGGCTTGCTGGACAAACAATTCGTCGTCAACAAGGACGCGACGGCCAAAGAGAAGTTCTCGAGCGGCAAGGCGGGCGCGATTATCGTGCACTGGGCGGACATCCCGACGATCTCCGACGCGCTCGCGAAGAGCGCGCCGGACGCCACATTCGCCTTCGTGCCGGCGCTCAAGGGGCCGGGCGGCAAGGCGGGCTTCGCGGCCAACGCGGGCTTCGACCGCCTGACGTTCGTGCCGAAGGCGGCGAAGCATCCGGAGGACGCGGTCAAATGGATCAACGCGAGCCTCGATCCGGCGACGTTCAAGGACCTGGCCATCGGCGAGGAAGGCAAGCACTTCAAGATGGAGAACGGCGCGTACGCGCCGATCCTGCCGATCTTCAACGACGAGCGCAACCTCGCGAACAACTACATGGCGGGCACCGACGAGACGAACTACCCGCTCTACTGGCAGGCGCGCGTCCGCAAGAGCCCGGTCATGTTCGAGGCGTTCGACTTCCTGAACAACAAGCAGCCGGACGACGTCAAGATCCCGAACAAGCTCGGCCTCGCGCCGTACATGCCGGAATACGCCAAGAACAACCTGCAGCTGGAATCCATGGTCGGCGACTACACGATCAAGCTGATCGCGGGCGCGGAGCCGCTGTCCGGGCTGGAAGCGTTCCAGGCCAAGTACAAGGCGGCCGGCGAAGAAGCGAGCGCAAAGGAAATCAACGACTGGTACGCCACGGTCAAATAACGGCCGCGTAGTAGAAGCAGAATTATCGGACGATTCGCAATCCTACCGCTTAAGGGGGCGAAGCGGCCCGCGCCGTGCCGCGAGCGTGGCGCGGGCCGCTTCGCCTCGAATCGAAAGGAGTCCTCATTCATGGCAAGCACGCAGTATTCGTTCACCCGGAACGTCGATACCCATTCGCGCACGGACGTCGTCGTGATCGGCGGCGGCCCGGCGGGCACGGCGGCCGCGATCGCCGCCGCGCGTTGCGGGAAGACGGTCGCGCTGCTGGAGAAATCCGCGCAGCTCGGCGGCATGGGCACGCTCGCGAACGTCAGCATCTTCATGCCGGTCGGCAACGTGACGGGCATCTACCGCGAGATCATCGCGGAGATGCTGGCGGCGTTTCTGCCGGACGGCCACGATCAATCCATCGCGCCGCAGTATTCGCCGTTTCTGCTTCGGCAGTATTTGAACGAGAAGATGAAGAAGGAGAACGTGCAGACGTTCTTCCACAGCGAATTCGTCGGCTCGGTGACGGAGGACCGGCGGCTGAAGGCGGTCGTCGTCTCCACGCGCGAAGGGCTGCGGGCGTTCGAGGGCGGCGTGTTCATCGACGCCACCGGCGACGCCCGCGTGGCGATCGACGCCGGCGTGCCGTACCATGCCGGCCGCGAGTCGGACGGCCTGACCCAGCCGATGACGCTCATGTTCACGATGCAGGATACCGGCAAGCCGGTGAAGCAGGTGCTGCCGGAGGGCTGCTACTTCTATCACGACGTGGCCGAGCTGCCGCAGGGCCGGCGGCTGTACTGGGAGCAGCACGGCGACGGCACGCTGCTCGTCAACATGTCGCGCGTCAAGGCGAACGGCGCCAAGCTCGCGGACGTCAATTTCGCGGAGACGGAGGCGCTGCGTCAGGTGTTCTCCATCGCGCATTACTTGCAGCGCACCGGCTTCGAGACGTACGCCATCGCGCATATCGCGCCGCAGACGGGCGTCCGCGAGACGAACCAGATCGAGGGCCTCTACACGCTGACGGAGCGGGACGTGGTCGACGGGGCGCGGTTCGCGGACGTGGTCGCGCAGACGAACTACGAGATCGACATCCACAGCCCGGACGCGCAGAAGACGACCGACGAGCGCAAGGTGGACGGCTACGACATCCCGTACCGCTGCATGGTGCCGGCCGCGTACGACAACCTGCTCGTGGCCGGCCGGGCGATCTCGGCGACGCACGTGGCGATGTCCTCGATGCGCGTGCAGGCGACCTGCTACGCGCTCGGCCAGGCCGCCGGAGCGGCGGCGGCGATCGCATTGGACGACGGGGATGCGGCGAAGGACGTGTCCATGGCGAAGCTGCACGACATCCTGGAACGGCAGGGCGTCCGCTTCCGCGTGACGACAACCTAACCAAGGCCGAAGCGCGAAGCGAGGGCGGTCTTCCGGCAATGGCGGTGCCCGTAAGGGGCGCCGCCTCGTTGCCGTTTTGCGAGCGCGGGCGGCCGTTCGCGCCGCGGAAGGAGGCCGGTGCCTTGCCGCGCCGTCGGCGCCTACATCATGAGAAGGAAGGGGACTCGGGTTCATGTACAAACTGCTGATCGTCGACGACGAGCCGACGGTGCGCGCGGGCTTGCGCGCGTATATCGATTGGTCCTCCTTCGGCATCGAAGTGATGGACGAAGCGGACGACGGGGACGCGGCGCTCGAGATCGTCGGGCGGGAGACGCCGGATCTGGTGCTGACGGACGTCCGGATGCCGAATCTGGACGGCATCGCGCTGTCGCGGGAGATTTCCGCCCGGCATCCCGGGACGAAGATCGTGTTCGTCAGCGGGCACGACGACGCCGATTACTTGAAGTCGGCGCTGAAGGTCAGCGCGGTCGACTATATTTTCAAGCCGGTGAATCTGGAGGAGCTGAGCGCGGTCATCCGGCGCGTCGTGGCGGAGCTCGACGCGGAGCGCGCCGAGCGGCGACGGAAGGAAGAGCTGGAGGTCAAGCTGAAGGAAGGCATGCCCCTGCTGCGGGAGAAGCTGCTGCTGTCGCTGGTGGAGGGCGGGGCGCCGAAGCAGGGGCTGGGCGAGCGGCTCGACTTCCTCGGCCTGCGCCTGCCGGCCGACGCGCCGTATTGGGTCGCGGTCCTCTCCGTCGACGACATGGCCGGCGTGCTGGCGAGCCGGACGGAGACCGACCGCCAGCTGCTCTGGTACGCGGTGCTGAACATCGCCCAGGAGCTGATCGACCGCCATCTGGCCGGCTACGCGTTCGAGCGCCGCGCCGGGGAGTTCGTCGGCATCCTGCGGGCGGAGCCGGCCGACGAGTACGCGTCGGACGCGGCGGAGGCGCTGTTCGCGTTCGCGGGCGACGTGCGCGGCAACCTGGAGCGCTGGCTCAAGATCGGCGTCACGATCGGCATCAGCGAGCGGGTGACGTCGCCGTACGCGCTCGCGCAGGCGTACGGGCAGGCGCGCGAGGCGGCCGACCACAAGTGGTACCTCGGCAAGAACCGCATCATCACGATGGACAGCCTGCGGGGGCCGGAGACGGAAGCGGGCGGCTATGAACGGAGCGGCCCCGCCGACCGCGAGGGGCTGATCCCGGCGCTCAAAGCCGCGGACCCGGACAAGCTGCGCGCGGGGCTCGACCGGATCTTCGCCGATTTGGCCCGCAGGCGGCGCGACGGGCTGAAGTACGGGCGCAACGTCTGCCTGCAGATCGCGCTGGCGGTCGACCAGCTGCTGCTGGAGCTGAACGTGCCCGCGGGCGGATCGGACGCGGACGCGCCGGCATCCGGCCTGTGGGAGGCGCTGTTCGAGCAGGAGACGCTCGGCGACCTGCGGCGGCTGCTGGAGTCGCGGCTGCTGGACGCGTGCGGGCGGATCCGCGAGAAGCGCACGGGCAAGACGGCGAACGTCGTGGAGCGGGTGCGCGCCATCATCGACCGGGGCTACGCGAACGGCGGGCTTACCGTGGCCGAGATCGGCAGGGAGGTGTACCTGACGCCGACGTACGTCAGCCTGCTGTTCAAGCAGGAGACGGGGCAGACGGTGAACGAGTATCTCACCCAGGTCCGGGTGGAGAAGGCGAAGGAGCTGCTGCGCGACCCGCAGTACAAGTTCTACGACATCTGCCATGCGATCGGCTACACGGACCCGAGCTACTTCACCAAGCTGTTCAAGAAAGCGACGGGCGTCACGCCGAGCGCGTACCGGGAAACCCATGCGTAACGCCGCCGCGTTCGTCTGGCGCCGGCTGGCCGCCGCCGCCGGGGCGGGCCTGCGGCTCGTTCGCCGCTTCGCGATGCCGCGCCAGTGGCTGATCGCGTACCTGCTGCTGATCGTGCTTCCGGCGGCCGTGTTCCTGTACGGCTATTACGAGCGCTCGGCGAAGATCCTGAAGGACGAGGTCGTCCGCACGATGCAGCAGACGGTGAAGCAGGCGGGCAGCAACCTGTCGTACCGGCTGGAGCACCTCGAGGATATCAGCAACGCGGCGTTCATGAACGCCAACCTGCATACGTACCTGTCCGTCGGCGCGGACGATCAGTCGATCGCCGTCCAGCTGCAGGTCGTCAAGGACCTGCGCAACCTGGTCGATACCGTGCAGACGAATTCCGACGTCTACCACGTGCGGCTGTTCGTCGACAAGTCGAAGCTGTACGCCGCGGAGCGGATCAATTTCTTCACGCTCGACAGCCTGAAGGACCGGCCGTGGTACGTGCCGATCATCGCCGCGAACGGCGGCATCGTCTGGACCGGCGACTACACGGAGCATTTCCTCGACGCGGGCGACGCGCGGATCTTCTCGCTCGCCCGCATGCTGCGCGATCCGAACCGTTACGACAAAATCTCCGGCGTGCTCATGATCGACGTCAAGGAGAGCATGGTGTCCGGCATCCTGTCGGCGCTGCAGTTCGCGCCGGGCACGCAGGTGTACCTCGCGGATCCGAACGGGACGATCGTCTACCATCCCGACCGGTCGCGAATCGGCACGAGCGTCGATCCGGCCGTGCTGGCCGTGCTGGGGCGGGGAAGCGAGGGCATCGGCGCGGTGAAGCTGAACGACGAAGTGAACGACGTCATGTACGCGACGCTCGACCCGACCGGCTGGAAGCTGGTCGCGCAGGGGACCGAGTCCCAGCTGTCGCGCCGCGCGGTGCAGCTGACGCAGCGGTCGGAGTGGACGTCGCTGCTGGAGTACATCGCCCTCTTCCTGGCGCTGCCGTTCGTGCTGATGGCCATCATCGTGCGGGGCATGAACCGCCGGGTGAAGCAGGTGATCACGGTCATCCGCCGGGAGGGCACGGAGACGAGCCTGAGCGAGCTGCCGCCGGTGAACGGCGACTTCCGGCTGCTCGAGCGGAGCGTCGACCATCTGATTCTCCGGGTGCGGACGCTCGTCGAGGAGAAGTACAAGGCGCAGCTCCTGGAACGGGAGGCGCAGCTGCAGGCGCTGCAGGCGCAGATCAATCCGCATTTCCTCTACAACACGCTCGACACGATCAACTGGATCGCGATCGGCAAGGGCGCGACGGACATCAGCCAGATGATCGACAGCCTGGCGAAATACTTCCGGCTCAGCCTCAGCAAGGGCCGGAGCATCGTCAGCGTCGAGGACGAATTCCGGCTCGCGCAGGTGTACCTGGAGATCCAGCGGAGCCGCTTCCCGGATACGTTCGATTTCGAGCTCGACATCCGGCCCGGCCTCGAGGCGTGCGCCATGCCGAAGCTCATCCTGCAGCCGATCGTCGAGAACGCGCTGCTGCACGGCATCCGCAAGGCGAAGGGCAGGCGCGGCGTCATCGCCATCGCCGCCCGCGAGGAACGCGGGGACCTGGTCCTGACCGTGGCCGACAACGGCATCGGCATGGACGAGGGGCTGGCGGCGCGGCTGCTGACGGAGGCCCCGTCCGAGGCGAAGGACGACGGCGCCGGCGGCAGCTCGTACGGGCTGTTCAACGTCAACGAGCGGGTCAAGCTGTACGCCGGCGACGCGTACGGCCTCTCCATCGCGTCGGAGCTCGGCGCCGGCACGACCGTGCTCGTCCGTCTGAAGGCGGAGCGCCCTCCGCACGATAGCAAGCAAGGCGATTCGGGATAATGACGTCCCTCGTCCGTGCTGCCGGCGCGCGGAGAGGCAGGGAAACGAACGCTCTGCAGCCGCATGCAGCGAGCAAAGTTCAACCCGGGCGCGAACGGGAAACGAAAACGCGCGAAAGCCGCTCCTTCAGGGGGCGGCTTTCGCGCGTCCTGCGGCACGATGTCCCGCACCGCGATTCAGCGATCCTAAAACTTGTGTAAAGAAGGTTGCAATCCTCGGACAGGCATGTTAAATTACGTACATGAAATTAAATTGTATTCAATTAAATTTAGTTAAATTAAAGTTAATTTAACGTAAACGTTACATTAGCTTAAATCGAAGGAGCGATCATTCATGGAAACCTTGTACACGGCAATCGCAACGGCGGAAGGCGGACGGGACGGACGCGTGACGTCCTCGGACGGCGTGCTTGACTTGAACCTGACGATGCCGAAGGAACTGGGCGGCAACGGCGCAGAAGGCACCAACCCGGAGCAGCTCTTCGCCGCAGGCTACTCGGCCTGCTTCCACAGCGCGCTCAAGCTCGTTGCCCGCATGCAGAAGGTTCAGCATGAAGGCACGGACGTCACGGCGCACGTCAGCATCGGCAAGGCGGCCGACGGCGGCTTTCAGCTCGCGGCGCAGCTGCACGTGAACATCGACGGCGTCTCGCAGGAGACGGCCGAAGAGCTCGTCAAAGCGGCGCACGGCGTCTGCCCGTACTCCCGCGCGACCCGCGGCAACATCGACGTGAAGCTCGTCGTGAACGGCGTTCACTAAGCGAAGCCGGGCCCGCGGACGGCGGGCGGGCGCCCGCCCATAACGCCGGAACGCGCGAAGCGCCAGCCGTCATCCCCGATCATCGGGGGAGACGGCCGGCGCTTTTTTCGCTTTCCCGTACCGCAACCGGCTTTCCCGCATAGCAGCGGGCTTGCCGACCGACCGCGCGAAGCGTTCAGGCGAACTGGCCGATAATGAACGAACGGAACAGTTCCGCGGCCGGCGACAGCGTGCGGCCCTTCTGCCAGGCCAGCCCGATCTCCCGGCGGCAGGCCGGCTCTTCGACCCGCAGCTTCTTGATCTTGCTCGGCGTGATCCCCCGGAAGGACGGGATGAGCGTCACCCCGATGCCCGAGGAGACGAGCACGGAGACGGTGGCGACGTCTTCGCCCTCGAAGACGACCTGCGGCGCGAAGCCGGCCTGCGCGCAGAACCGGTCCGTCAAGTCGCGCATGCCGTAGCCTTTCTTGAAGCCGATGAACGGCTCTCCGGCCAGCTCCTCGAGGCGGATCGACTCGCGGTCCGCGAGGCGGTGCTTGGCGGGAACGTACGCGAACAAGTCCTCGTCGAGGAGCTTATGCCATTCGAGCTGATTGCGGTGATCGAGCGAGCCGACGATGCTGAGGTCCGCTTCGCCGTCCTGCAGCTGGCGCGCGATGGCGGCCGTCGTGTTCTGGAACAGCTGCAGCTTGACCTGCGGATACAGCCGGTTGAACGAGCTGATGAAGTCCGGCAGGAAGCTGAGCCCGAAGGTCATCACGAACGAGAGCGATACCGTCCCCGTGTACGGGTCCCGCAGCTGCTGCAGCTCGGCCATGCCGTCCTGGATCTCCTGCAGCGCCCGCTCGACGCGCTTCAGGAACGACGCGCCGTACGCGTTCAGCTTCACCGACCGGCCGACGCGGTCGAACAGCGGCACGCCGAGCGTCTCCTCCAGATGCGTGATCGACCGGCTCAGCGCCGGCTGCGAGATGGCCAGCCGTTCGGCGGCCTGCGTGAAATGCTCGGTTCCGGCGACGACGCGGAAGTACTCCAACTGCTGCCATTCCATCCGGGCAAGCCTCCTGACGTTGAATCGAATCGATAATGAAAAGGCATCGTTCGCATACCTATAATAAATTGGACGTTATGAATTGTCGAGGCGTACACTTAGACTCAGTTCAACGAGAGAAGGAGTCCTTACGCCATGACGCATATCGCCAAAGGAAGCGCGACCTACCGGCGGACGCTGCTCGCCATGCTGCTCGGCAGCATCGTCACGTTCGCCGTTCTATACAGCCCGCAGACGCTGCTCGGCCAATTCTCGGAGGAGTTCGGGGTCTCCCCGTCCTCGGCCAGCCTGGTCATCTCGGTCTCGACGATCAGCCTGGCCGTGTGCATGATGTTCATCTCCGCTTTCTCCAACGCCTGGGGCCGCAAAAACATCATGGTCGCGTCGCTGTTCGCGACGTCGGCGCTCGCCATTCTGTCGTCCTTCGTCCACAGCTTCCAGCTGCTGCTGGCGCTGCGCCTGCTGCTCGGCATCAGCTTGTCGGGCTTCCCGGCCGTCGCGATGACGTACTTGAACGAAGAGATCGCGCCGGACAGCATCGGCAAAGCGATGGGCGTCTACGTCGGCGGCACGGCCATCGGCGGCTTCGTGGGCCGGGTCATCGTCAGCCTGCTGACGGACGCGTTCGACTGGCACGCCGGCCTGCTGACGCTCGGGGCGTTCAGCCTGATCTGCAGCGCGCTATTCTGGCTGTACCTGCCGCAGTCGCGCCGCTTCCGGCCGTCCGGCATCTCGCTGCGCATCTGGGCGGGCGGACTGAAGGCGGGACTGGCCGACAAGCGGCTGCTCCCGCTCTATGCGGCGGGCTTCCTGCTGCTCGGCGGGTACGTGACGCTGTTCAACTACATCGGCTACCTGCTCGCCAAGCCGCCGTACGGCCTCAGCCAGTCGGTCATCGGCTGCCTGTTCGTCTTCCAGCTCGTCGGCTCCTGGAGCTCGTTCTTCTTCGGCCGGATGGCCGACCGGTACTCGCGGGCCGGCTTGATCGCGGCCGGCGTCGTCCTGTCGCTCCTCGGCGCGGGACTTACGCTGGCCGGCAGCCTGACGCTCACCATCGCCGGCATCGTGCTGTTCGCGTTCGGCTTCTTCGCGGGCCATACGGTGGCGAGCGGCTGGGTCGGCAAGACGGCCGCGCCGCCGTACAAGGCGTACGCCTCTTCGCTGTATCTGCTGTTCTACTACCTGGGCTCCAGCGTCCTCGGCACGGCCGGCGGCTCGTTCCTGTCGGCCTACGGCTGGCCGGGCGTCGTCGGCATGATCGGCGTCCTGCTCGTGCTGGTCGCGATTCTCGCGGCGGCGCTCGCCGGCCGCCGGTCATCCGCCTTGCGTCACGCGCCGGCCGGCCGCCGGCAGCCGCGCTGAGGCGCGCGGCCCGGTGCCGCGGTCCCGGTTGTCAAACCGCCGCCGGAACGTATACACTAAGAAAGAACGCGATTCAGCAAAAGGAGGCGAAAGGATGAAGCGGACGAGGCAGCGCGAGCAGCGAACCGGCGTCTTCTTCTTATTTTCGTCTTTCGAAGCACTAAAGCATTCCATGCTTTAGTGCTTTTTATTTTATCGGAGGTGTGGAAGATGGCCAGATACGGAAGAGTGCTGATCAAATTAAGCGGCGGCGCGGTCGCCGGCAATTCGGAGTTCGGGTTCGAGCCGGACCGGTTGGAGCATATCGCGCGCGAAATCATGTCCGTGGTCGACCTCGGCGTCGAGGTGTCGGTCGTCATCGGCGGGGGCAACATCTTCCGCGGCAGCATGGCGGAGTCGTGGGGCATCGAACGGGCGGAGGCCGACAACATCGGCACCCTCGCCACGGTCATCAACAGCCTGATGCTGCGCGGCGTGCTGAAAGCGAGAACCGACCGGGAAGTGCGCGTCATGACGGCCATTCCGGCGACGTCGGTGGCCGAGCCGTACATCCGGCTCCGGGCCATTCACCACCTGGAGAAGGGCTACATCGTCATTTTCGCCGGCGGCAACGGACAGCCTTACGTCACGACGGATTACCCCTCCGTCCAGCGGGCAATCGAGACTAATTGCGACGCGCTGCTGGTCGCCAAGCAGGGCGTGGACGGGGTATTCAGCGCCGATCCGAAGCGCGATCCGGAAGCCCGGAAGTTCAAAACGCTCCACTACAACGACGTGCTGCAGCACGACCTGAAGGTGATGGACCAATCGGCGTTCATCCTGGCCCGGGACTACAACCTGCCGATGCACGTGTTCAATTTCGACCGGCCGGGCTGGATGAAGGAGATCTGCGAGGGCATCGACCACGGCACGTACATCAACGGCGATACGAGGCTGGCCCTGGAATAGCCGCGCGGCGGACCGCGAACCGCGAGGACAGCCAATCATGTGAAGGGCACCCGATGAGGGTGCCTTTTTTGCCGTCCGCGGCCGGCAGCGGCCGGCAGCGGGCTAGGTCTTGGGACTCTGATATTTTGACAGGCTCTGGCAGAATAGCGCGGCAAATTTCGTATCCGGAGAACAACGCCGACGGTTCCGGGAGACTTTGTCAAGATTTAATTATTCTTTAGACAGGAAAATCGTATTTATTGTAGAACTTTGTAAGGAAGTCGGTAACAAAGCGTGAATCGGGAGCGGGGTTTAATGGTGTATAAGGAACAAATGCGGTATTCGCGTCTTGCGCATCTTACAAAACTGATCAATACGAAGCTTGAATTGCGTGAAGTCCTGGAGCATGTGACCACCGCGATCTCCGAAGAGATCGTCCAATGTGATTCCGTCGGCATCTATCTGCCGCAGGAAGATGGGACCTTCAGGGGATACGTCGGCAAGCCGCAGGTGATCAACGGCTGGACGCTGGATATGCACGTCATCGACATGGAAGTGGACCTGCTGGCGAAGGAAGTCGTCGAGACGAAGAAAGCCGTGTACATCCCGGATACCTCGAAGGACACCAGGCCCGATCCGAGAGCCGTCGAAGGCTTCCAGATCAAATCGCTGCTGGTGTTACCGATTTCGTTCGAACAGGAGCTGTTCGGCCTCGTGTTTCTGTTCGACTACGGCATTCCGATGAACTTGACGCAATCCGAGATCCAGACGGTGGAGGCCTACGTCAACATGGCGGCCGTCGCGATCCAGAACGCGCGCAACCTGACGCACAAGGAGAACCTCATCGCCGAGAAGCAGCTGCTGCTCGACGTGACGAGCGATCTGGCGATGTGCTCCACGCTGCAGCAGAGCCTCGACATCTGCTTCTCCTACCTCGGCAAGGTGCTGGGCAACTACAACATCGGCGTCCATCTGCTCGATCCGCTCACGGAGAGCCAGATCAAGCCGGCCAAGCTGAGCAAGGACAGCGACTGGTCGGAGGAAGACTGGATGCGGACGCACAGCAAGATCCGGATCGACGAGAGCAACGACCCCGTCTTCCAGGAGGTTATCCGCACGAAGAAGGCCGTCCTCATTCCGGACGTGTTCGCGGACGACCGGCCCAATCACGATCTGTGCCGCACGTTCGGCATCAAGGGGCTGTTCATGCTGCCGCTCGTCACGATGGGCGAAGTGCTCGGCGTCATTCCGGTCGTCCGGCTCGAAGAGGGCAGCCTCGGCTACCCGGTCGCCAAGAAGGAGCTCGCGCAGTCGATCGTCGACGCGACGGCCGCGACCTTGTCGAACCTGATGTACATGGAGAAGCAGGAGAACATCATCCAAGAGCGGACCTCTGAGATCACGGTCAAGAACCAGGAGCTCGAGCGCGTCGTGGCGGAGCTGCAGCAGCTGAGCCGCGAGAAGGAATTGATCCTGAATTCGGCGGGGGAAGGCATATTCGGCCTGGATCTCGACCGGAGGATCACCTTCTGCAATCCCGCGGCGGCGGCCATGCTGGGCTACGACACGAAGAGCGAGCTGATCGGGCAGCCGTCCAGCATCATTTTCTACGGCGCCCACATCGGCCGCGACAGCCTGCAGTACGTCGCCACGGCCTCGGACGGGAATTGGGACAATTACGGCCAGGACGAGCGGTTCTACCGCAAGGACAACTCCAGCTTCCCGGTGGAATTCGTCATCTCCTCCATCCGGGAGGGCGACGAGATCGTCGGCGACGTCGTCACCTTCAAGGACATCACGCAGCGCAAGCAGATGGAGGCGGAGATCAAGTACCACGCGTACTTCGACAGCGTCACCGACCTGCCGAACCGGGTGCTGCTGAAGGACCGGCTGAACCAGGGGCTCGTGCAGGCGCAGATCAACGGCGAGAAGCTGGCCGTGCTCTATCTGGACCTCGACCGCTTCAAGTTCATCAACGATTCGCTCGGCCACAGCTTCGGCGACCTGCTGCTGCGCGACGTCGCGCAGCGCCTCAGCCGGTGCGTCCCGAAGGGGGCGACGGTCTCGCGGATGGGCGGGGACGAATTCACGATCTACCTGCCCAACGTCAAGAACGAGCACGAGGTGCTGAAGGTCGTGCACGCGGTCATCGACACGTTCGACGAGCCGTTCCAGCTGCTGGAGAACGAGATTTACATCAAGGCGAGCATCGGCATCAGCCTGTATCCCGACAACGGCGACACGACCGACACGCTGGTCAAGAACGCGGACACGGCGATGTACAAGTCCAAGGAAATCTCCGGCAACAGCTACCATTTCTTCAGCGAGGGAATGGACACGCGTACCTTCGAGAGCGTCAAGCTCGAGAACGCCCTGTACCGCGCGCTGGAGCTGGACGAGCTCGAGCTGTACTACCAGCCGCAGATCCATTACCAGACGAACCGGCTGGTCGGCGTCGAAGCGCTGCTGCGGTGGAACCATCCGAAGCAGGGCATGATCGCGCCGGACCAGTTCATTCCGATCGCGGAGGAGACGGCGCTCATCGTGCCGATCGGCGAATGGGTGCTGAAGCAGGCGTGCCGCCAGCTGAAGGCGTGGCAGACGGAGGGGTATCCGCCGTTCAGCGTCTCGGTCAACCTGTCGGCCCGCCAGTTCGAGCAGAACAACCTCTTCGCGATGGTCAAGAACGCGCTGGAGGAAGTCGGGCTCTGCCCGGATTACCTGCATCTGGAGCTGACGGAGAACCTGATCATCAAGAACAAGGACCTGACGTTCGAGTCGATGAAGGCGCTGAAGGGCCTCGGCATCCAGATCGCCATCGACGACTTCGGCACGGGGTATTCCTCGCTCGGCTATCTGAAGAGCCTGCCGATCGACACGCTGAAGATCGACAAGTCGTTCCTGCAGGACGTGACGGAGGACGACGCCAACGCGGCCATCATCAACACGATCATTACGCTGGCCCAGAACCTCAATCTGAGCGTCATCGCCGAGGGCGTCGAGACGCGCCAGCACGTGGATTTCCTGTCGTCGCGCGAATGCTTCCTGATGCAGGGGTATTATTTCGGCCGCCCGATGCGGGCGGCGGAGTTCGAGGCGAAGTTTCTGGCGGCGCCACGCTGATTTTTGTAGATAAGAGAGGGGATAGAAGATGAAAGCAGCCCGCGCGGTATTGGAGTTTTTGAAGAAGAGCGGCGTCCGTCATCTGTTCGGCATTCCGGCCGGCTCGGTCAACGCGTTCTTCGACGAGCTGTACGAGATGCCGGAGATCGAGACGGTCGTGGCCAAGCATGAGGGGGCGGCGTCGTACATGGCGGCGGCGTATGCCAAATACGCCGGCCAGCTGAGCGTCGCCATCGGCTGCAGCGGCCCGGGCGGCACGAATCTCGTGACCGGGGCGGCCAACGCGATGCGCGAGCATCTGCCGGTGCTGTTCCTGACGGGCGCGGTGCCCGTCGGCACGATGGGGCTGAACGCGTCGCAGGAGCTGGACGCCGTGCCGGTCTTCAAGCCCGTCACGAAATACAGCGTCCTCGTCAAGGACGCCAAGGAGCTGCTCCGCGAGGTGGTCAAGGCGAGCCAAATCGCCGTCTCCGGCGTGCCCGGCCCCGTGCACGTGGCCATCCCGATCGACGTGCAGCACGCCGAGATCGGCCAGCCGGACATTCCGGCGCTGCCGGAGCGCAAGCCGATGATTCCGGATCTCGAGACGATCCAGGCGGCCGCGAAGGCGATGGCCGAACGGCCGGACGGCTGCATCTTGGTCGGCCAGGGCGTCCGCGGCTCGGTCGAATCGCTGCTCGAGCTGGCGGAGATGCTGCGGTGGCCGATCATGACGACGCCGCAGGCCAAGGGCTACATTCCGGAGGATCACCCGCTGCTCGCCGGCGTCTTCGGCTTCGCCGGCCACGAGGCGGCGTCGAATCTGATCGCCGAGGGCGCCCGCCAGTCGCTGCTGATCGTGGGCTCCAGCCTGGGCGAGACGGCGACGAACAATTACAACGTCCAATTGGTCGGGGACCGGTACACGATTCAGCTGGATTTCGACCAGACGGTGTTCAATCGCAAGTACGAAGTCGACATTCCGGTGCTCGGCGACATTCACTTGAGCCTCCTGATGCTGATCGAGGAGCTGCGCGTGCTGGGCGCGTCGCGGGGAACGGAAGGCGGCGGCGAGGCCGGCGCGTTCGGCCGGGCGGCCGTCAAGGACGCCGGCGCCTACAACACGGCGAACGCGCTGCGGACGCTCCAGACGCATCTGCCCGTCAACACCCGCTACACCGTGGACATTGGCGAGTTCATGTCGTACGTCATTCATTACATGCACGTGCTCGATACGGATTCGTTCAACATCAACGTGCATTTCGGCGCGATGGGCAGCGGGATCGGCTCGGCGATCGGCTCGGCCCTGGCGGAGCCGGACCGTCCGGTCGCCTGCATCACGGGCGACGGCTGCTTCTTCATGCACGGCATGGAGATCCTGACCGCGAAGGAGGCGAAGCTGCCGATCCTGTTCGTCATCATGAACAACGCGCGGCTCGGCATGGTCTATCACGGGCATTCGCTGCAGTTCAAGCGCACGCACGCCTCGTTCGAGCAGGAGCCGGTCGACATCGCGCAGATGGCCGCGGCCATGGGCATTCCGAGCTACCGCGTCGAGGCGATGGACGACTTCCGCGAGGAAGCCATCGACCGGCTGCTGGCCGCGAACGGCCCGGCGGTGCTGGAGATCGCGCTCAAGGACAACAACACGCCGCCGATGGGCGACCGCGTCAAGTTCCTGTCCTCGTTCGGCAAGTAACAAGCAACGGCTGCCTAGACGTCCGCGAACGAACGGCGGATGACGTCCAGCAGCGCCGCCATGGTCCGCCCCTTGAACGCGTCGGGCACCGCTTCGCCGGCCGGATCGGCGTACGAGCAGCCGGCCGGTCCGTTGACCGCGTAGCCCAGGCGGACCAACGCCTCGGTCAGCTCGGGCGGCAGGGCTCGCGTGCCGGCGATGTCCGCGTAGCGGCCGGTCGGGTAGATGGCGACGTCCGCGTCGCCGTCGCCGGTCTGCACGACGAACAGGTCGTCGTCGGCCCGCAGCATCCACCGGCCTTTGGAATAGAGGCTGATCCGCTTGCCCTCCAGCGCGGAGAGGGCGTCGAGATTGACGCCGCACGCGGCGTTGATCGCCGCGCGGAGCGCGCTTCCGGCCGGGCGGCCGGCGTTGTCCGCCAGGCAGGCGTCGATAGCTTCGCCGAGGCGCGGGGCGTCCGGCGAAGCCGTCGCGGAGGCGAGGTCGAGGCCGTAGAGCTCCTCGACGATCGCGAAGACCGCCGCGCCCGTGACGGCGTCCAGCGCCGCGAGGCGTTTGTCCATAGTGTCTGCTTTCGTCATTCGTGGTACCTCCAGTACATGCAGGATGGGAACTCTCTCTATAGTAATCGGTTCGTTCGGCCGATAACAGCAGCAAGACCCGCAAAGCGGCGCTCGTAGCGAGCGTGCCCTGCGGGTCTTGCTGCTGCTTGTCCATGGCGTCAGAAGCTGCCGTTGCCCGTGAACGTGCCGGCGTCGAAGTCCATGACGTTGGCCTTCTCGACGTCCCCGTCCACGTTCGTGCTGTAGTATTCCAGCGTATGCGTGTCGTCCGCGTAGATCTTGAACGGCGCGGTATAATCCGTCCAGGCGCCGCCGTTGATCCGGTATGTCGTCCGGTCGACGAGGCTGTTCGCCGCGGCGGCCTTCAGCGAGACGGTGAAGCCTTCGATGTAGGCGTCGCCCTTGGCGGTCTTCGCGTAGATCGGCTCGAAGTGGTACTGCGTCGTCACGGCGGAGGCGCCGACGGGGGCTTTGCCGATCGGCACGGCGATGACGGTGCCGGGGGAGCCGTCGGGCTTCGTCGTCACGTACTTGAACAGCATCGACGCGACCCGCAGCTCGATTATCTCCGTAGGCGATGCGTCCGCGCCATGCACGAGCTGATAGTGCGTGACCAGCGCATCGGTGAAATGAATGATCATGTACGTGCGCGAATCCGCGCCGGCGGTCGTCTGGAAATACAGGTAGCCGTCCTTGATAGTCTTGCCCTTCGCGAGCGCGTCCAGCAGCGGCGCGGAGGCGGCGTCGATCGGCTTCGCGAGCGTAATGGCGCCGAAGGCCGGCTTTCCGCCGCCGGAACCGGATCCGCTGCCCGGCGGGCTGTCGTTGGCGGCGTCGAACGCGTAGGACGACACCTGGATAGCGTCCTTGAACGGCCCGCCCGAGTAGCTGCCCTTAATGCCGTCGAGCGTCAGCAGCATGGCGGGCAATTGGCCGGCGGCGGCTTGCGCGGGCGCTGGCTTCGGGACGAACAGCAGGGCGGAAGCGAGCAGGAACGCCAATAGCGTGAGCGGTATGCGTCTAGACAATCCGATCTACTCCTTTATGCCGGGCAGGCGCGGGGCGCGCGTGCCCGCGTGTCAGCTGATGAGCGGCGTGCGCTTCCAGAAATCGCCGTCCTGCACGAACTGCCATTTGTCGCCGGAAGCTTTCGTTTCTTTCACGCTCAGGACGATCAGGCTCGGCGTCGTCCAGGCTTTCTTGCCGTCCTGCGGCGGTTGGGGCTGCGGGTGATTCATGGGTCGTTCCTCCTTTATCCTTTCGGGCCAACGCCGATATCGACGGTCTGCGTCGTGACGACGCGGCCGTCCGGCCCGACCACGTTGTAGGTGAACGTCGCTTGGGCGAATTTCAGCGAGAGCGATTCCGTCGGCCGTTCGCCGTTGCTGCTCGACAGCTGCTGGGACGTGACGAAGACGGACTTCATGTCGATCGTCAGCACGGGCTTGTCGCTCGCGCCGTTATAGATGTACAGCTTGCCGCTTTTGATTGCTTTGCCCTCGGAGAGGTTCTTCAGCAGGGGCAGCGAAGCGGCATCGAGGTATTTCATGAGCGAGAGGTCGGTATACTCCGGTTTCCCGGCGCCGCCTCCTGCACCGCCGCCGGCGGAGACGGTATTAGCAGCCCCGAACGAGAAGCTCAGAATATCGATGCCGTCTTTAACCGCCTCGGCCCTGGTTTCGCCTTTAATGCCGTCCAAGACGAGGTAGATGCCTTTCGGCGCTCCGGGAGCACCGAAAGCGGTTGCAGGCAGCAGCGCGGCGAACACGGCGACGGCGAGCAGAAGGGCGAGCACTTGCAGCTTCTTGCGTGGAAACAAGACGATCAGCTCCTTGACCATTATAGTGATGATACAATTTGTATCAATACTATCATATCGATGCTAGCGTCGCCAAGCGTCTTTTTTGGCAAACGCGGCAAGGCCGCCCTGCATGCAGGGCGGCCTTGTTGCAGACGTTCGTTCGGATGGCGGATGGCGGTTAGAAGTCGAAGTTGTCCGGGTCCGGGCCGACGCGGCGATCTTCGTTCAAGGCGTCGATCGCGGTCATATCTTCCGCCGTCAGCTCGAAATCGTAAATAGCGGCATTCTCGACGATACGGTGCTCCTTCGTCGATTTCGGAATCGTGACGATGCCGTTTTGGATATCCCACCGAAGGATGACTTGGGCGACGGTCTTGCCGTATTTCGCGCCGATCGCTTTCAGCGTCCCGTTATCGAGCAGCTCGCCCTGCATCAGCGGGGACCAGGCCTCCAGCCGGATGCCCTGCGCCTGCGCGAAGCGCAGCAGCTCCTTCTGCGTCAGGCGGGGATGCAGCTCGACTTGGTTGACCATCGGCTTCACCGACGCGCTTTGCATCAGCTCCTCGAGGTGATGGATTTGGAAGTTGCTGACGCCGATCGCCTTCACGCGGCCTTCCTTGTAGAGCGTCTCCAGCGCGCGCCATGTCTCGTTGAATTTGTCCTTCACCGGCCAGTGGACCAGGTACAGGTCGAGGTAATCGAGGCCCAGCTTATTCAGGGACGCTTCATACGCCGCGATCGCCGAGTCGTAGCCTTGATCGGCGTTCCACACTTTGGAGGTCACGAACAGGTCTTCGCGGCGCAGGCCGTTCTCCCGCAGCGCTTCGCGGATCCCGCGGCCGACCCCCTGCTCGTTGCCGTAGATCGCGGCGGTATCGATGCTGCGGTAGCCGTGCTTGATAGCGGCTTTGACCGCCTCCACGAGCTCCTCGCCCTCCTGGACTTTGAAGACGCCGAGGCCGAAGCCCGGCATGCGGACGCCGTTATGCAGCGCGACGGTATCTTGCAGATGGTTCAACATGATGGAAAACTCCCTTTCGCTTATATAAGTGTCGGTTCTATCATCGGATCGCCGGTTCGTCGAAGCAGGCGCCGCTTACGCCCGCCGCAGCTCGGCTTTCGGCGCTTCGTTCTCCGCGGCCGGCCGGCGGTCCTTGCGTTCGAGCAGCTTCGCCCATGCCGTCAGCGCGACGGCCGCCGCGACCATGACGGCGCCGACCCATGTCGTGTGGATGAGCCCCGCGGAATCGGTGACCACGCCTCCCAAGTACGCGCCAAGCGCGATGCCGGCATTGAACGCGGCGATGTTGACGGCGGACGCGACGTCCTTCGCCTGCGGCGCGAACCGTTCGGCCAAGGTGACGACGTAAACCTGCAGGCCGGGCACGTTCATGAAGGCGAACAAGCCCATGAAGAAAATCGTGATCAGCCCGGCGATCTGGTAGGGCGCGGTGAACGCCAGCACGAGTAGAACGACGGCCTGAAGGGCAAACATATACAACAGCGCCCGCGCGGGATTGCGGTTGGCGGCCTTGCCGCCGATGATGTTGCCGATCGCGATGGCGATGCCGTACATCAGCAGAATGACGGCGACCGTGCTTTCCTTGAAGCCGGTCACTTCGTGCAGCAGCGGCGATAGGTACGTGAACACGACGAAGGTGCCGCCGTAACCGAGAGCCGTGATCAGGAAGACGAGCAGCAGTCTGCCCTTCGTGACGAGCTTGACCTGGTCGCCGAGCCGGATGCGGGCGCCTTTGCGCAGTCCCGAAGGCACGAGCGCCAAGTTGGCGATGAACGCGATCGCGCCGATCGCCACGATGGCGAAGAAAGCGGCGCGCCAGCCGAGCTGCTGGCCGATGAACGTGCCGATCGGCACGCCGGTCACCGTAGCGACGGTGAGTCCGGAGAACATGATGGATATCGCGCTCGCCCGGCGGTTCTCCGGCACGAGATCGGCGGCCAGCGTGGAGCCGATCGACATGAAGATGCCGTGCGCGAACGCGGCGATGACGCGGGCGACGAGCAGGACGGCAACGCCGGATGCCGTCGCCGCGAGCAGATTGCCCCCGATGAATACGATCATGATCCACAGCAGGAGCGTCTTGCGCGATACCTGCGAAGTCAAGGACGTTAATACCGGCGCGCCGACGGTAACGCCGAGCGCGTAAAGCGTGACGGTGAGCCCCGCCGCCGTGATGGATATATGCAAATCCTCTGCGATTAGCGGAAGCAAGCCGACGCTGATGAACTCCGTCGTGCCGATCGCAAAGGCGCTGATTGCGAGCGCCAGCAGAGCCAAAGTACTGTTTTTCCGTTGAGCGGTCATGCTTCTCCTCCTCCGAATTCTTGCGGCGGCCGGCCGATGAATGCTATTATACGGGCTACGGGTATAAGTGAGTAGTACGTACTTTTCGGTTATATAGTCACCGAAAAGTTACTTTTGTATGTTGAAAGGGAGGAGCAGGGATGGAAAGCGGGGAAACGCTCGGCAAGAAGAAGTACAACATCTCCGTGGAGGCGGCGCTCGAGGTCATCGGCGGCAAGTGGAAGTGCGTGATTCTGTGCTACCTGCTTCGGGGGAAGAAGCGCACGAGCGACCTGAAGCGGCTGATGCGGGGCATTACGCAGAAGATGCTGATCCAGCAGCTGCGCGAGCTCGAGGAGGACGGCATCATCAACCGCATCGTCTACAACCAGGTGCCGCCGAAGGTCGAGTACGAGCTGACCGAGTACGGCTGGAGCCTCGAGACCGTGCTGCACATGCTGTGCGACTGGGGCGAGAAGCATATCGTCAAGGAGTACGGGGACAAGGCGTCGGTGCTGGAGGACAATATCCTGAACGAGCTGGACCAGGAGCCGGTGCACGGGTAACGCGCGGGAAGGCATGGACGTTGTACGTATAGCGTTGCCTGAATAGATAAGAAGCAATGAAACCTCGCGAGGAAGCGCTGCGGCTCCCGGACGGGTTTTTTTTGCTGGTTGGCGGTCGTCATCATTGGCGGGTTCGGCATGCCCGAGGGAGCGATATCCCTGCGAGCTGCCGCGGCAAGGTGCGGTTTTATGCGAGAATTAAATGGTTGAGCGGAACAAAAATGAATTAACGTGCATAAATAGAATTGTAAACCGGAATAAAAACGCATATAATCAAACCATGGATCAGCGAAATGGATCCGCAACGATAAAGGAGCAAGGAGGGAACGCGCATGACGACGCAGGATACGTCGGGCATGTTCGCGGAAGAACGCCGCGAGCAGATTTTGGCGCTGCTCGAGCGGGAGAAGCGGGTGCTCGCCAAGGACTTGGCCGAGAAGTTTCAAATCTCCATCGATTCCATCCGCCGGGACTTGACCTGGATGCAGGAGCAGGGTCTGCTCCGCAAGACGCACGGGGGCGCCATCGCGTCGACGAAGGTGCGGCAGCAGCCTCCGCCGCCCGAGATGCGCTACGGCGAAGGATCGCCGCAGGGCAACGCCGTCGCGAAGCTGGCCGTCTCGTATTTGCGGCCGAACGATACCGTGTTCATCGGCAGCGGGTCGCTGGCGTACGTGCTGCTGAAGCATCTGCCCGACGGGCTGCCGCTCACGGTCGTGACGAACAGCATCCGGGTCGCCGACGCGCTGCGGGAACGGGAAGGCATCGAGACGTATCTGATCGGCGGGCGGGTGAAGCGGTCCGGCAACATCACGGACGTCATCGCGAACGAGTTCATCCGGCAGTTCAAATTCGACATCGGCTTCGTCACGGGCGGGGGCTTCTCGGACGAGGGCGTCTTCGTCTCGACGCCGGAGGTCGCCGCCTTCGGGCGGGCGGTCATCGCGGCCTCCCGCCGGGCGATCGGCATGACGACGCACCGCTCCCTCGGCAACGACGGCTTCGCCAAGACGGGCGGCGTCGAAGGGCTCGACCTGCTCGTGACGGACGGGGACGCCGATCCGGACGCGGTCGAGCGGATCCGCGCGCTCGGCGTCAAAGTCGTCGTGGCTCAGGCGGAAGAGCATGAACGGGACTAAACGGGCACGACCCGGAAGAACCGGGCGCGCCGAGGGAGAGGAGCGGACGCGATGCAAGAATTTCGCGGATTAGGCCTCGGCGCCGGCAGCGGCGGCCAGGGAGCGGGGGGCAACCGGTGGCGGATGCGGGAGCTGGCCGAGAGCGAGCATTTCGACTGGCCGATTTTTCGGCGCGCGCTGCGGGCGTTCGTGCCGTATTGGCCGTACACCATCGTCGTCACGATCGTCATTCTGGCGGTGTCGCTCGGCGGCGCCATTCCGGCGTGGCTGACGCAGAAGATCATCGACGAGGGCATTCAGCGGCGCGACATGTCCCTTATCGTGGAATATACGCTGGCGCTCATCGGCGTGTCGATCGGCACGGGGCTGCTCGGCGTGCTGCAGTCGTATCTCAGCAATCTGATCGCCCAGAACGTCATGGCGGATTACCGGATCGCGATCTTCCGCCATCTGCAGCGGCAGACGGTCGGCTTCTTCGCCTCCCGACAGTCGGGGGATCTCGTCTCGCGCGTCACGAACGACGTGACCGCCATCCAGAGCGTCGTCACCTCGACGCTCGTCGGCTTCGTCAGCAACCTGCTGAGCATCGCGGCGACGCTGTTCCTCATGTTCAGCATGAACTGGCGACTCGCGGTCCTGGCCGTCGTCGTGGTGCCCGGCTTCGTCATTCCGACCCAGCGCGTCGGCAAGTCCCGGCAGCAGCTGCAGGGCCAGATCCAGCAGTGGCTGTCGAAGATGACCGTCCAGCTGAGCGAGTCGCTCGGCGTGAGCGGCGCGCTGCTCATCCGCATCTTCAACCGGCAGGGGCCGGAGGAGAAGGAATTCGCCGAATCGAACCGGACCTTGCGGGACCTGCAGGTGCGCCAGGCGCTGGTCGGCCGGTGGCTGTTCATGTGGCTGAGCATGTTCTCGTCCATCGGGCCGGCGCTGCTGTGGGGCTACGGCGGCTGGCTCGTGGTGAAGGGCGACATCGGCCTCGGCGTCATCGTCGCGTTCACCGCGCTGTTGTCCCGCCTGTACGGCCCGCTCAGCCAGCTGGCGCAGCTGCACGTGAGCATCCTCTCGTCCGTCGCGCTGTTCCGGCGCATCTTCGGCATCATGGACGTGGAGCCGGAGGTCGTCGACGGGACGCGGGCCATCCCGGACAACAGCGTGCAGGGAAGCCTGCGGCTGGAAGGAGTGTCGTTCTCGTACGCGCCGAGCCCGCGGGAGACGCGGGCGGAGGGGCCGGCGGCCGCGAACGGCCGGAGCCGGCTTCCGGGCGGCGGCACGGGCGGCGGCATGGGCGAAGTCGGCGGTACGCCGGAGCGGCCTGCCGAGCGATGGGCGCTGCGCGAGATCGACCTCTCGATCGAGCCCGGCGAGACCGTCGCCCTCGTCGGGCCGAGCGGCGCCGGCAAGACGACGCTGCTCAACCTCATTCCGCGGTTCTCCGACCCGGCCGAGGGGCGGCTGCTTCTCGACGGGACGGACACGCGGACGCTGACGCTGCACGCGCTGCGCGCCCAGATGGGGCTCGTGCCGCAGGATCCGTTCTTCTTCCACGACACGGTCGCGAACAACCTGCGCCTCGCGAAGGATACGGCGACGATCGAAGAGATGGAGGCCGCGTGCCGCGCCGCCCAGATCCACGAGACGATCGCCGCGCTGCCGGAGGGCTACGACACGGTCGTCGGGGAGCGGGGCTACCGCCTCTCGGGCGGCGAGCGCCAGCGGCTCGCCATCGCGCGCGTGCTGCTGCAGGGGCCGAAGATCGTGCTGCTCGACGAGGCGACGAGCGCGCTCGACACCGTCATCGAGCGCAAAATCCAAGACGCGCTGGCCGTCCTGCTGGAAGGCCGGACCGCGCTCGTCATCGCGCACCGGCTGTCCACGATTCTGAAGGCGGACAAAATCGTCGTCATGGAGCGGGGACGCGTCGCCGCCGTCGGCACGCACGCCGAGCTGGTCGCGCGCGACCCGCTGTACAAACAGCTGTACGAGACGCAGTTCCATGTCGAAGCGGAGCTTGAGGGGCGCTAGCATATTATGCGGGGCGGCAATCGGTCATATTTCCAACGTGCCTACATAGGATGCCTTGATGGCATTATGTTGCATGGAGGGGACTATGAACGGATATCCATACCTGCCGCCGTACGCTCCGTCTAACGTACCGCCTTACGGGTATTGGCGCGGCGGGCACGAACAAGCATCCTACCAGTCGCTTCAGACGGCGCTCGAGCTGGTCAGGCAGGCCGTGCAGGGCGAACGGGAAGACGAATTGTTTTACGATTATTTGATTTCGGTAGCCCCGTCGGAGGAAGCCCGGACGATCATCGCGTCGATTCGGGACGACGAGCGCAAGCACAACCGGATGTTCCGGAAGATTTACGCCGATTTCACCGGTCAGGCCGTCGGCGCGGGACAGGAAGAGGCGTTCGAGAAGCCGGCGTCCTACGCGGATGGTTTGAGGAAGGCTTTTTTCGGCGAACTGGCGGCCGTCGAGCGTTACCGGAACATTCGCGCCGGACTGCCGGCCCGCTTTTACAGGGATATGGTGTTCGAAATTCTGACCGACGAGATGAAGCATGCGGACAAATATTTATATTTGATGCTGGCCGGTCAAGCAAAATGAACCGCCTGCCGCAGGTTTGCGGCATCGTCCATCCAAGGGGAGCTTCGCGGCGCGCGAAGGTCCTCTTTCGGTTGCGCCCAAGGGCTGACCGAGCCGCCGGCAGCGGATGACGCGGGTCATGGAGGGCATGCTAGAAACAGCCGATTCCGGCAATGAATCCATGCAGCCAAAAGTTAACGTTGACGTTAACGTTAGAATTACCTATGCTTGATAGATAAGATCGATGCGGTCTACAGGAAGGAGACGACGGGTCCATGGAAACGTTCAAAATCGACGAGGTCGCGAAGGCATGCGGGCTGACGAAGCGGACGATCCGCTACTACGAGGAGCTCGGGCTGATCCCGCCTCCGGAGCGAAGCGAGGGCGGCATCCGCTTGTATGCCCGCAAGCACATCGAGCGGCTGAAGCAGCTGATCAACGCACGCGACGTGCTCGGCTTTTCCTTGCAGGAGCTGCTCGAATTCGTCGCGGTTCACGAGAATCTGGACGAACAGAAGCAGACGTACCGGAAGACGGAGGAGCGGGAGGAGAAGCTGCGGCAGCTGCGCGGCATGCAGGCCACGATCGACCGGCAGCTCGGCATGATCGACCAGAAGCTCGCCCGGATGGCCGAATTCCGAGGCGAAATCGAAGGCCTCCGCGCGCGCGTCTCCGACGGCATCGTCAGACTATCCAACGAAAAGGAGCTCTAAGCCATATGCAATCCTCTGCAACCGGAAGTCATCGCGGCGGCGCGACCGAAGCGCCGCCCGCGAAGAAAGTCAGTATGTTCAGCCAGCCGATCGCGGTCTGGGCGGTCGTGTTCGCCAGCGTCATCGCGTTCATGGGGCTCGGCCTCGTCGACCCGATTCTGCCGGCGATCGCCGAGAAGCTGCACGCCTCCGCAAGCGACGTGACCCTGCTGTTCACGAGCTATAACGCCGTCATGGCGGTCGCGATGCTGGTCACGGGCTTCATTTCTTCCCGGCTCGGGATGAAATGGACGCTGCTCTCGGGCATCGTCGTCATCGCCGTCTTCTCCGCGCTCGGCGGCATGTCGAACGGGATTTGGAGCCTGGTCTGGCTGCGGGGCGGCTGGGGGCTCGGCAACGCCATGTTCGTGGCGACGGCGCTCGCGGCGATCGTCTCGTTGTCCAAGACGGGCGTCGGCAAATCGATCATTCTCTTCGAAGTGGCCGTCGGCCTCGGCATCTCCGTCGGGCCGCTGCTCGGCGGCGAGCTCGGCGCCATCTCCTGGCGCGGTCCGTTCTTCGGCGTCGCCGGTCTGATGGTGCTGGCGTTCCTGCTCATCCTGTCGCTCATGCCGAGCCGCCGGAAGCTCGCGCCGGCCGGGACCTCCGCGGCCGCGAAGAAGAAGACGTCGCTCGCCGATCCGTTCCGCGCGCTGAAATTCCGCGCCCTGCGCACCTTCGGCATCGCGGCGGCCCTGTATAATTTCGGCTTCTTCACCCTGCTCGTCTACGCGGCGCTCGTGCTCGGCGGCCTGGGCCTCGACGAGCACCGGCTCGGCTACGTGTTTCTCGGCTGGGGCCTGATGCTCGCCTTTACATCGGTCTTCATGGCGCCGTGGCTGCAGAAGCGCTTCGGCACGCTGGCCTCGATGGTCGCGATGCTGCTGCTGTTCGCGGTCACGCTGTTCGTGATGGCGGAGTGGACGACGGACAAGGCGGTCGTCATCGTCGCCGTCATCGTCGCCGGGGCGTTCCTCGGCAACAACAACACGCTCATCACGACCGCGGTCATGAACGCGGCGCCGGTCGAGCGCCCGACCGCTTCGGCGGCCTACAGCTTCCTGCGCTTCATCGGCGGCGCGATCGCGCCGTACTTGGCCGGCAAGCTGGCCGACTGGTTCAACCCGCACATGCCGTTCATCGTCGGCGGCGCGTTCGTCGTCATCGCGTCCCTGTACCTGCTGGTGAACGCGAAGCACCTGAAGCATGTCGACGACGTCGAGAGCGCACACTAATCACGCCCGTTCCCGCGGGCGAATACCAGGGAGGAAACCGCCATGTACAACCATATTTTGATCTCGCTCGACGAATCGGAGCTGTCCGGCAAGGCGCTCGACCATGCCGTCCGCTTGGCCGGCGCGCTCGGCGGCGGCGTCCGCTTGACGGCGCTTCACGTCAATCCGGGCGTGACGCTGAGCGAGCCGACCGTCGCGACGGGCATCGAGGAGGCGCTCAAGGAAGAGGACAAGCACGTGCTGGCGTACGCGAACGCCAAGCTGGCGGCGGCCGGCGCCGGCCACCAGGTCCTGCTCGCCGAAGGCGACCCCGCCGCGGTCATCTGCCGCACGGCGAAGGAAGCCGGCGCCGACCTGATCGTCATGGGCAGCCGCGGCGTCGGCCTCGTCTCCGAGCTGCTGCTCGGCAGCGTCAGCCACGCCGTCGCGAAGCACGCGCACTGCCCGGTGCTGCTGGTGAAGTAACCGGCCGGAAGCGGCACCGTTCCCGTCCCGTTGGTTCATGCGGATTCAGGCCGCATGGACGAACGGGATTTTTTGCGTTGGCGCGCGAAGGGCTTCGGCGGCCGAACTTCCACGCCGACCGCGCCAAACAAAACGACCGGGCAGACGGCGAATCGCCGGGCGGCACGGTCGTTTTTCGAGTTTCGGGATTGATCGAGCGCGATGAGCGGACGTCCCCGGCCTCGCGCGACATCATCAGGCTTCGTCCGCGCGCGAGGAACCTGGTGCCGCTTCGCGTTCGTCCAGCCGGGCGAGCGCCCACTCCGCCCACTGCAGGTCGGCCTTGATGGCGAACTGCCCCTTCTCCATCAGGAGCAGGATGCCGAACGACGGGGAAGGGTTGAGCTTCGTGTAGGCGTCCATCTTGGTCTGCAGCCATTGCAGCTGGTCGCGGCAATACGCGAGCCGCATCTCGAGCATGCGGCGGATATCGGCGGGGTCGCCCTGTTCCATGCAGAAGACCTTGAGCACCAGCTCGTCGCGGGTGACCGGCTCGTCCGTCGGCAGCGTCAGCCAATTGCGCAGGGCGTTCAGCCCTTTGTCGGTGATGGAGTAGACCTTCTTGTCCGGCTTGTCCGTCTGGACGACGAGCGTGTGGCGCACGTAGCCGCCGCTTTCGAGCTGGGCGAGCAGGGGATAGATCTGGCTGTGCTTGGCGGGCCAGAACGGCTGGATCTTCAGCATGAGATCGTAGCCGGAATCGGCGGTATGCGACAGGAGGCTGAGGAGGCCGTACGATAAGGTGTTCACGGGACGCTTCCCTTCATAAGTAAATTTTGACATAAGGGCGGTTCGGTTCTATAATAGGGCTGTATTCAGTATATGTAAAAAGCTACATATCAGCAAACGAACGGAGAGATGGGGAGACCATGGAACAGGGTGAGCAAGCCCAAACGAAAGCCAGCTTCTGGCCGATTATGACCGCTATATTCGTGGGGTCGTTTTTGTGCGTTCTGGCATCCAGCACGATCAACATCGCGCTGCCGATTTTGCAAGACCATTTTCAAACAAGCCTGAGCACGATCCAGTGGACGCTGACCGGCTTCATGCTGGCGATGGGGACGTTCGCGCCGATCGTCGGCTACCTGGGCGAGCGGTTCAGCTACAAGCGGCTGTTCCTGCTCGCGCTCGTCGGCTTCACGCTGTCGTCGCTCCTCTGCGCCGTCGCTTGGGACGAATATTCGCTGATCGCGTTCCGAATCCTGCAAGGGGCGTTCAGCGGCTTGATCCTTCCGGCCTCGATGGCGGTCGTCTACCAGGTCATCCCGCGGGAAAAGCAAGCCATGGCCATCGCCCTCTGGTCGCTGGCCTCGATGATGGCGCCGGCGATCGGCCCGACCTTCAGCGGCTGGCTGCTGCAGAACTTCGACTGGCAGTGGCTCTTCTGGATGAACATTCCGATCGGCTTGATCGCCATCGTGCTCGTGGCCGCCTATATTCCGTATTACCGGCTCAGCGTGCCGAAGAAATTCGACGGCATCGGCTTCGCCACCGTCCTGATCGGCAGCGCTTCGCTGCTGCTCGCGCTCGGCCAAGGCGGTACGTGGGGCTGGGGCTCCGCGAAGGTCGTCTCGCTGATCGTCGTCGGCGTCCTGCTGCTGCTCGCGTTCGTCTGGCAGGAGCTGCGGTCCAAATCGCCGCTGCTTAATCTGCGCGTCCTCGCGAACGGCCGCTACACGCTCAACCTGATCATCACCGTCATCCTGACGATCAGCCTGTACTCGGGCACGCTGCTGACGCCGCTCTTCCTGCAGCGCATCCAGCAGGTGTCGACGATGGACACGGGGCTGATCCTGCTGCCGGCGTCGCTCGTCATGGCACTCGTTATGCCTATTATCGGCAAGTTGTATACGTCGATCGGCCCGCGCTGGCTGATGGGCGTCGGCATTCCGCTGCTCGCCCTCGGCACCTTGATGCTGTGCTGGGGCAGCATCGATATCTCGCATACGTACATTCTCTGGTGGATGATCGTGCGGAACCTCGGCATCGCCATGGTCATGATGCCCGCCAGCAACGCGGCGATGGAGCGCATCCCGCGCCACCTGACGGGGCACGCGTCCTCGATCTCCAACTGGCTGCGCAACGTGTTCGGCTCGTTCGCGATCGCCGTCTTCACGACGCTGCTCGCGTCGCGATCCACGCAGCACGCCGCGGACCTGGCGAAGGCCGGGGACACGAACGAGCAGCACATCGGCATGATGGCGTTCACGATGAGCGTCAACGACGTGTACTTGATCGCCACGATCGTCGCGATCATCGCGCTGCCGCTGGCCATGTTCGTGGGCCGGGCGAAGCCGTCGGCCGCCGAAGCGGATGGCGCCGCGCAGGCCCGTCCGGCCGCGGGCGGCGAAGTCCGCACCGCCGGCGCGCCGGCGGCCGACGCGAAGGCGTAACGGCTGCCGCAGCCTGCCGGTGACGGCGCGCCCGTCGCGGCGCCGTTGCGGCGCCGTTGCGGCGAACCCGTCGCCGGCGCGCTTGCGCCGCAATCGCGCCTCTCTTCCGAACCTCGGGCGGCCTCCGGCTGCCCGAGGTTCTTCGGCGTTATGGAAGCGCCGCGCCTCCGTCCCGAGACGGACGAAGCTCCTTCCGGGGCTGTGTTACGATGGGAGGCGAGAACGGACGGCCGCCCGGACAGGCGGCCGCCCGACGAGGAGCGTGCCCCATCTTGAAGACGAAGCTAAACCGCCGGCTGCTGCTGCTGATCGCGTCGCTCGGCGTCATGATTCCGTTCGCCGCGCCGTACTTCACGTTCGACCCCGCGAACAGCCGGGTGGACATCGCGCCGGGCAGCCTGCGCTTCCCGCTGCTGATCGCCCATATCGCCTTCGCGTTCGCCGCGATGCTCGCGGGCTTCGCCCAGTTCTCCGGGCGCCTCCGCGCGCGGCGGCCCGGGCTGCACCGCATCGTTGGCCGAGTCTACGTCGCGAGCGTCGGGGCCGCCGGGCTGCTGGCGCTGCCGCTTGCCGGCTATATGGACGACTTCTCGAAGGCGACGGGCTTCCTCGCGCTGGCGCTCGCGTGGCTCTTCACGGCCTGGAAGGGCTGGCGCGGCGCCTTGCGCCGCGACTTCGACGCGCACCGGATCTGGATGCTCCGCAGCTTCGGCATCACGCTGGTCGCCGTGAGCGGGCGCCTGCTCGTGCCGGTGCTGCTGCTGACATATGGCCTGCTGCACGGCTTTACGCTGCCCGCGGGCCGGGAAGGCATGGTCGAGGCCGTGCTGAACGTGAACATTTGGGCGGGACTGGTCGCGAACTTCGCCGTGGTCGAATGGGTGCTGCTGAAGCCGAAGAAATCATAGCCGCGGGCGAATGTACGCAGCGCGGGAAGGATTCCGGGCGGACGGGCCCGAACTATGCTAGCGTACCGCGAACGCATACTCATGCCCGCGATCGGCTTGCGCGGGCCCAAGCAAAGGAGCGATCTGCCATGGCAAACCGCGGCAAGCGGATGACGACCGCCGTCCCGATCGTCATCGTCGCCGGCTTCGCGCTGGCGCTGTTCTCGCCGTCCCCGACGCCCGAATGGGCCGTCCGGAAGGACATCCTGCTGTCCTTCCATCCCGTGCTCGCGTTCGAGGCGCGCGTCACGGAGGGCACGATCAAGGACGATCCGCGGTATGGCGATCTCTATCACGCGTCCGGCTTGGAGGCGTCTTTCCTCTACGTCAAGAAATCCGGCTACGGCTGGTACGTGGCGTCGAGGGGAACCGGGCCGTAAGCGCCGCCCCGCGCTGGCCGCGCGCGAAGCCATAAACCCGCAACGACCGGCGCGCCTGCGGCACCAAGGAGGTAACCGAATGTATTCCTATATCGATCAACATTACGAAGCCGTCGATTTCGGCGGCCGCGACCTGCGGGACGGCGAGCTGATCCGCTGCACGTTCGAGCGCTGCGATTTCTCGGCCGCGTCCATGGAGGAGCTGGCGACGACCGGCTGCCGCTTCGTGGACTGCAGCTTCCGCGGCGCGCTGCTGAACGCGTCGACGCATGCGGAGTCGGCCTTTCTCAACTGCCGGTTTACCGAAGCGAATCTGTTCGTGGCGAAGTTCTCGGCCTGCAAGATGACGGGGACCGACTTCGCCCAGGCGCAGCTGGACGGCTTCACCGTCGCCGGCGGGGACTGGTCTTACGTGAATCTCCGGCATGCGCGGCTGACCAAGCAGGACCTGCGCGGCGTCTGCTTCAAGGAGGCTGATCTGTCGGGCGCCAATCTCGAGAAGGCGGACTTGCGGGGCTGCGACCTGACGCGGGTCAACCTGGCCCAGGCCAAGCTGAAGGGCGCGGACCTGCGCGGCGCCGTCATGGACGGAGTGAACTGGCCTTCCGTCGACGTGAAGGGCGTGCGGATGGACGCCGCCCAGGCCGTCCTGTTCCTGCGCGCGCACGGCGCGAAGGTGGACTGACGCGGGCTGATTTGGCGTGCCGTCCCGATTTGTCGTACACTAAGAGGGAATCCGAAGCGAAGAGAGGGACGACCAGACCATGAGTGATTTTCTGCACGCGCTGTTGGCACAGGAAGAGGAGCTGCAATTCGATTATTTCACGAACGAGGACGCTTTCGAGCTGGGCTGCATCATCGTCAAGCACGCCAAGGACGTGCTCGGCAAAGGGATCGCTGTCCATATCGAGAACGGCGAGGTTCCGCTGTTCACGCATTACATGACGGGCACGTCCAAGGACAACACGTACTGGATCAACGCGAAGAAGAACGTGGTGCGCCACTTTGGCCACAGCTCGCTCTACGTCGGCGAGAAATATAAAGCGGAAGGCACGACGTTCAAGGACGGATCCGGCCTGCCGCTCGAGGAGTATCAGGGCGAGGGCGGCTCGTTCCCGATCATCGTGCGCGGCCAGGGCGTCGTCGGCACGGTCACGGTATCCGGGCTGGCCGGCGAGGAAGACCACCAGGTCGCCGTGGACGGCCTTCGTCATTATTTGACCCGCACGTAAGCGGATAAGGAGCGGATGCGAGTGGAGGGGCAAGGAGCGAAGCGGGCCTTGCGCGTCATCGTGACGGGCGCGACGGGCATGGTCGGCGAAGGCGTGCTGCACGAGTGCCTGCTGCATCCGGACGTGGAGCGGGTGCTCGTCGTCGGCCGCCGGCCATGCGGCGTCAAGCACGGCAAGCTGAAGGAAATCGTGCACGCCGACTTGTACGACCTGTCCCCGGTCGCGTCCGAGCTCGCGGGCTACGACGCCTGCTATTATTGCCTCGGCGTCTCTTCGGTCGGCATGAGCGAAGCGGATTACGCGCGCGTGACGCACGACCTGACGCTGCACGCCGCCGAGCTGCTCGCGCGGCTCAATCCGGGGCTCGTCTTCTGCTACGTTACCGGCACGGGCACGGACAGCTCGGAGCGGGGGCGCAGCATGTGGGCACGGGTGAAGGGACGCACCGAAAACGCGCTCCTGCGCCTGCCCTTCAAGCGCGCGTACATGTTCCGGCCGGGCTACATCCACCCGACCAAGGGGCTCAAGAACACGCATAAATATTATCGCGCGTTCATGTGGCTGTACCCGGTCCTGCGCCTGCTGATGCCGGGCGGCGTCGTTACGCTGCGCGAGCTCGGACTCGCCATGATCCGCGCGGCGCGGGCGGATTTCGGGCCGGCCATACTGGGCAGCCGGGAAATCCGCGAGCTGGCGCGGCAGGGCGAATAAGCGGCGCGGGCGCATCCCGGCCGCGAGCCGCCGCGCGGGCGCTCGGCCGCGCGGAGCGGCGGCGAACCGCGCGGCCGAGCGCGTTCCGGCACGGAGCGCGCCTCGTCCATGGGCCGAGGCAGCCTAATCGCGGCCTCGGCCGCCGCGCACCGCATTAAAGCCCGGCGACGCTCGTCATGAGCGCCGCCGGGCTTTTGTTATCCCATCGCTATAGTCTGAACCGCCGTACCAGCTCGTCCATCTCGTGCGCCATGCTCCGCAGCGACTCCGCGGCCTGGAACAAGCCCTCCGTCGCGGACGCCTGCTCCGAGGAGAAGTTCGCGGCGTCGACCGAGCTCGCCCAGGCGGTCTTCGCGATGCGCTCGAGCTCGCCGGTCATGGCCGCGATGCGGTCCGACTGCGCGAAGGCGTTCTCGGCGACGCGGCGGACCTGCCCGCCGCGTTCGCCGACGTCGCGGACGGCTTCGACGATGCGCCGGAACGAGCGGCTCGCGTCCGCCATCATGTCCATGCCGGTCTCTACCTCGGCGCGGCTCTCCCGCATCGTGCCGATTGCCTGCAGCGTCTCCCGCTGCACGGAGGCGATCAGCCCGGCGATCCGGTCGGAAGCCGCCTTCGACGCGGCCGCGAGCTGCTTGACCTCGCCGGCCACGACGGCGAAACCGAGGCCGTGCTCGCCGGCGCGGGCCGCTTCGATGGAGGCGTTCAGCGCCAGCAGGTTGGTCGTCTCGGCGATCGCTCGGATGGTGCCGACGAACGCGGCGATCTCCCCGGCGCGGTCCCCCAGCCTGCGCACGAGGTCGGCGGTATGGCCGAAGGCGTCCCCGATCGCCGCCATCTGCGCGCCGTTGCGGGCGATGACGGCGTCTCCGGCCTCGGCCTCCCGGACGGCGTGCTCCGCGGAGCCGCTCACGCTCTCGGCGTAATCGGCGATTCGCCGGAACGCGAGGTTGACTTCCCGGCAGGCGGCCGCCGCTTCGGCCGCGCGGTCGACCTGCCGCTCCGAGCCGACGGAGATGGAGCGCGTCGCGTCGCCGATCTGCCGCGCCGCGCGGACCGTTTGCTCGGCGGAGCCGTTCAGCTTGTCCGCGCCGGCCGTCAGCTCCGCGGACGATTCGGCCGCCCGGCGGATGAGGCCGCGGAAATTCCGGCTCAAATGATTGACGGCCTTGGCCGTGTCGCCCCATTCGTCGCGCCGCGCGATCGCGAGCTCCTCGCCTTGCAGGTCGCCCGCCGCCATCGTCTCCACCCGGGCGACGATGCGGGCGGCCGGCTTCGAGACGAGCCGCGCGGTCCAGAGCCCGATGCCGAGGACGAGCGCGAAGCAGCCGATCGTGACGCCGAGCAGCTGCAGCTGCTCGGTCTTGAAGGCGATCTCTCCCGGCGGCCGCTCGCGGAGCTTCTCCGCGAACCCGTACCACAATTGCCCGTTCAGGCCGAGCAGCAAGGCCGCCGCCGTGAAGGCGAGCATCAGCTTCGTATGAATGGCGTATTTCATGGGCGAACCCCTCCCGTCATGCGATCCATTGCAAGGCCATGTCCACGGCTTTGATCCCGAAGAACGGAATGAAGATGCCGCCGACGCCGTAGATAAGCACGTTCCGCCGCAGCAGCCGGTCCGCGCTCATCGGCGCGAACCGCACGCCGCGCATCGCCAGCGGGATGAGCGCCGGAATGATCAGCGCGTTGAAGATCAAGGCGGACAGCACCGCCGATTCCGGCGAGTGCAGCCGCATGACGTTGAGCGCCTCCATTTGCGGCATGAAGCCTGTCAGGGCCGCGGGCAGAATCGCGAAGTACTTGGAGAAGTCGTTGGCCAGGCTGAAGGTCGTCAAGGCGCCGCGCGTCACGAGCAGCTGCTTCCCGGTGAGGACGACCGGAATCAGCTTGGCCGGATCGGAATCGAGGTTGATCATGTTGGCCGCTTCCTTGGCCGCGGTCGTGCCGCTGTTCATCGCGATGCCGACGTCGGCCTGCGCCAGCGCCGGGGCGTCGTTCGTGCCGTCGCCCGTCATGGCCACCAGCTTGCCCTGCGCCTGCTCCGCGAGCACGACGCGGATCTTCTCGTCCGGCTTGCACTCGGCGACGAATTCGTCGACGCCGGCCTCCCGGGCGATCGTCTCGGCGGTCAGCCGGTTGTCCCCCGTGCACATGATCGTCTTGATGCCCATCTCGCGCAGCTCGGCGAGCTTCTCCTTCAGCCCCGGCTTGATCGTGTCCTTCAGGTAGATGAAGCCGAGCACGCGCCGGTTGCGGCAAACCGCGAGCGGCGTGCCGCCTTCCTTGGCGATCGCCTCGTGAATCTCGTCGGCCTGCGGCGGATAGTCCCCGCCTAGCTCCAGGACATGCGCCTTGATCTCGGGCGCGGCGCCTTTGTAATACGACGCGCGCTCCAGCACGAGCCCGCTCATGCGGCTCTCCGCGGTGAAAGGCACGATTTCGCCGCCTTCGAACTCGCCGTCCTTCCAGGCGAAGCGGATGCGCTTCGCATAATCCAGCACCGAACGGCCTTCGGGCGTCTCGTCGTGCATCGACGTGCAGACGGCCGCGTGCGCGAGCTCGTTCACGTCGACCCCGGCCAGCGGGACGAAGCGGAACGCTTGGCGGTTCCCGTACGTAATCGTGCCGGTCTTGTCCAGGATGACCGTGCCGACGTCCCCGGCCGCTTCGACCGCCCGGCCCGACATGGCCACTACGTTGAAGCGCGTCACCCGGCTCATGCCGGCGATGCCGATCGCCGACAGCAGGCCGCCGATGGTCGTCGGAATGAGGCAGACGAGCAGCGCGATCAGCGTGGAGGTCTCGATCTTGACTCCGACGTAGGCCGCGATGGGGCCGAGCGTCACGACGACGATGAGGAACACGAGCGTGAAGACGACGAGCAGGGTGTTCAGCGCCACTTCGTTCGGGGACTTCTGCCGCTTGGCGCCTTCCACCAGCCGGATCATCCGGTCGAGGAAGGTTTCGCCGGGATCGGCGGTGATGCGCACCTTGACCGCGTCGCTGACGACCAAGGTGCCGCCGGTCACGGAGCTGAAGTCGCTGTTCGCCCGTTTGAGCACCGGAGTCGACTCGCCCGTTACGGCGGACTCGTCGATCACCGCCGCGCCGTCGACGATTTCGCCGTCGCCCGGGACGATGTCGCCTTGCTCGATCAGAATCACGTCCTTGCGGCGCAGCTCCGAGGCGGCCACGAGTTGTACCGTGCCGTCCTTGCGCAGCCGCTTCGCCTGCGCGGACGTCCGCGTCCGGCGCAAAGCGTCGGCGTGCGCCCGGCCGCGGCCCTCGGCGAGGGCCTCCGCGAAGTTGGCGAACAAGACGGTGAAGAGCAGAACGAGGAAGACGAACGTATTGTAGCCCTGCCGGCCCTCCGCATGGAAGACCGCGGGAAACGCGATCGTCAGCAGCACGAGCGCGGTCGCGCCTTCGACGACGAACAGCACCGGGTTGCCCGCCATGCGCACGGGATGGAGCTTCAGGACGCTGCCGAGCAGCGCCTGCCCGAGCTGTTTGCCGCTCATGCGGTAATTTCGGTCCATGGACATCTTGGATGCACCCCCGTTATCGGTCCGGCCGTCAAAATTTCTCGATATTCAGCAGCGCATAGACCAGATAGATCAAATAAGCCGCCGCGAACGCGCATAGCACGACCAACGGGATCCCCTCCTTGCCCTGCGGCTTGCATGAGCTCAATATTACGGCACGCCCGCGGGCCAGGTAAAACGCGTTTGCGGGAGCTATTCCGCGCGAAATCGAGAAAAACCGCGCTTGAAAGCGAAGCCAACCGCTCGCTTCCTTCATTCTCCAACAGATTGCTTCGGCTGGCGCGTTTTCTCGCTTCGCGCGGCCGGGTCTGGATCGCGGCCGCGCCCGCCGCAGGCGGACAGCGCGAAAAACGCCCCGGAGCGCATCGGTTTCGAACCGATGCCGCTTCCGGGGCGTTTTGCGAACGCCGAAGCTATTCCTTGACGGAGCCGAGCGTGATGCCGTGAATGAAGAAGCGCTGGATGAACGGATAGATGAGCAGGATCGGAATCATCGAGATGATGATTTTCGCCGCGTTGAACGTCCGGTTGGACACCGCCATCGCCTGCGCCAGCTGCTCCGGCGACATGCCGGTCATCGCCTGCGCGCTGAGCTGGGCGACCAGCGTCTGGATGTACGTCTGCAGCGGATAGTGGTCCTGCTTGTTCATCAGGATGAGGCCGTCGAAGAACGAGTTCCAGTGGAACACGATGCTGAACAGCGTCACAGTGGCGATCGCCGGCAGCGACAGCGGGACGAACAGGCGGATCATGATGTACCACGGTCCGGCGCCGTCCATCTCGGCCGCTTCCGACAGCTCCTTCGGCAGGTTGCGGAAGAAGTTCATGAGCAGGATGACGTTGAACACCTGCACGGCGTGGGGGAGAATGAGCGCCCACATGGAATTGAGCAGGCCGTAGGATTTGATCGTCATGAACCACGGCACGATGCCGCCGCTGAACAGCATGGTGAACACGAGGAACCACATGTACACGTTGCGCATCCGGAACTGCTTGGCGTCCTTCGAGAGCGCGTAAGCCATCATGACCGTCAGCGCGAAGTTCAGCAGGCCGCCGAACACCACCCGCTTAATCGAGATATAGAACGCATGGAAGAATAGTCCGTCGTCGAGCACCTTGGCGTAGCTGGCCGTCGTGGCGTCGATCGGCAGCAGCAGCACCCGCCCGGCGTCGGCCGCCGCCTTATCGGAGAAGGAGACGGCGAGGGTATGCAGGATCGGCACGAGGCACGCGAGCGAGAAAACGATCAGCGCGACCAGAATCGTCGTATCCAGCACCCGGTTCGATAGATTGGCTCTTCCCACCATTGGTAGTCACCCCATTCGAGTTAGAAAATGCGATAGTTCGCGAAGCGGCTCGCCAGCACGTACGATACGACGACGAGGATGAAGCTGACCACCGACTTGAACAGGCCGACCGCGGTCGCGAGGCTGTACTGCAGGTCGTTCAGGCCGACGCGGTAGACGTACGTGTCGATAATGTCGGAGGACTGGTAGACGAGCGGGTTGTACATGTTGAAGATCTGGTCGAAGTTGGCGTTCATGACGTTGCCGAGCGCCAGCGTGCCGAGCAGCACGACCGTCGTGCGCACGCCGGGCAGCGTGACGTGCCACAGCTGGCGGAAGCGGCTCGCGCCGTCGATGTTCGCCGCCTCGTAGAGCACGGGATTGATGCCGGTCAGCGCCGCCAGGTAGACGATCGCGTTGAAGCCGAATTCCTTCCAGACGTCCGTGCCGACGATGATGGCCGGGAACCACTTGTTGCTGGCGTAGAACAGGACGGGATCGATGCCGAACAGGCCGAATACCTTGTTGACGATGCCGTCGAGCGAGAAGACGTCGAAGAATATAGTCGCAAGCAGCACCCACGAGAGGAAGTGCGGCAAATAGACGATGGTTTGGATCGATTTCCGCAGGAACCGCTGCCGCACTTCGTTCAGAAGCAGGGCGAACACGAGCGGCACGATCAGGTTGGCGATGATCTTGAGCACCGCCAGGAAGATGGTGTTGAAGAAAATTTGCCTGCTGTCGGGCAGCTGGAACAGATAGGTAATATTATCGAGGCCGACCCATTCCGAGCCCCGGATGCCGCGTCCCGGCTTGAAGTTCTGGAACGCCATGACGGCGTAGAACATCGGTACGATGCTGAACAAGGCCAGAAAGACGATGCCCGGCAGGACCATGAGGTTGTAATGAAAGCCATTCTTTTTCGTGCGCATCGGTTCTCACCGCTTTTTCGGGAATTTTTTGGATAAAAAAGGGCTCCCGGGACGTCGCCCGGAAGCCCGCCGCTGCTGCTCAGGCCGTCTTACTTGTCGTTGACGATGTCCGTGACTTCCTTCGTGATCTGGTCGCCGCCGAGCTTCTTCCACTGCGCGACGAAGTCGTCGAAGGCGCTGACCGGCAGATCGCCGACGATGATCTTCAGGAACGTCTCGCTCTCGAGCTTCTCGAGCGTCGCCCACTTCGTTTCCATGGTGCGGGTCATGCCGTAGAACACGCTGTACACTTTCTCCATCGGCTGGGTCGCCAGGACCGCGCCGCCGACTTCGTACGCCTTGGCCGGCTTCCAGGCGTCCATGTTCTTCTTCGGATTTTCCTTCTCGGCCATCGTGAAGTCGTAGACCAGCTTCGTGTCGGGATCGAACGTCGACGGATCGATTTCGCCCTTGACGGCCTTCTGCACGTCGTTGTACCGCTTGACGACGGCGTCGGAGTAGTCGAGCAGCAGGTCGAACGGATAGAAGTTGCGGATGTGCACGCCGGTCTCGGCCGCGTAATCGTCCAGCTTCTTCGCTTCCTCGGTGTTCGGGTCCTGTCTGCGCTCGTAGCGGGTGAAGACGTTCAGCATCTTGACCGCCGCTTCCGGATGCTCGTAGCCCTTGCGGACGACGACGTAGCGGTCCGTGACCGGCGCCATGTGCGTCGTGAACTTGCCGTCCGCGTCCAGCGGCGCGGCGTACGCTTTCCATTCCGCCTTGGTGTCGTTCGTGACGGAGTCGGCGAGCGGCCAGTACGGCATCCACCACGGGCCGAAGAACAGGCCGGTCTTGTTCGCCACGATCGGCTCCTGCGTCTCCTTGTAGAGCGCGAACTGCTTGTCGATCAGGCCGTTCTTGTACCAGTCGGCCAGCTTCGCGAGCGCTTCCTTGTTCTCCGGCGCGATCGAGCCGTACACGACGTTGCCGCTCGCGTCCTTGATCCAGTTCTTCGGGAAGGCGTGGAACGCGCCGAAGATCGCGTCGAAGCCGTTCGGATTCGGCTTCTGGCCGTAGACGACCGACTTGTCGCCCTCGAGCCCGACCGTATCCGCCTTGCCGTTGCCGTCGGGATCCTGCTCGACGAACGCCTTGGCGATCTTCTCGAGATCGTCCATCGTCTTCGGCGGGGACAGCTTCAGCTTGTCCAGCCAATCCTGGCGCACCCAGAGGAGCGACGGGGCGTCGGCCTCGATCGCCACGTTCGGCAGGCCGTAGAGCTTGTCGTCCGACGTCGCGTCCGCGAGCGCCATGCCGTTCGTGGAGGCGTACAAGTCCTTGACCAGCTGCGAGCCGTATTTCTCGTAGGTGTCCGTCAGGTCTTCCAGCATGTCGTTGTCGATCAGCTTGCGGAGCTGGTTGCGGTCGACGACCATGGCGTCCGGCAGGTCGTTGCTCGCGATCGCCAGGTTGACCTTCTGCTTGAACGCGTCGTCGCCTTTGGCTTCCCAGGCGTGGACGACCTTGACGTTCGTCAGGCTTTCGAAGTAGCGGGAGACGATATTGTTCTCGTTCGTGTCGCCGTTCTTGAGCTTGTCGTCGGGAATCTTGAATCCGATGCTGAGCGTGACCGGCTCGGCGGATTTGCCGTAGGCCAGATCGTCGCCCGTCGCCTCGTTGCCGGCGTTCGCCGCTTGGCCGTCGTTGCCGGAGGCCTGGCTGCCGTTGCCGGCATTGCCGCTGTTGCCGCCATTACCGCCATTGCCGCCGTTGTCGCCGCAGGCGGATAAGACGAGGGACATGGCCATCGCCGTGAGCAGAAGCTTCGCTTTCATAAAAACACCCCGTTTGTGTTTGATTCGTGTTTACGCTTTCATCTTACCCGATCAGGTGCGTGCGGCCGGAGGGAAAACGGGCCGCAGATGATCCGGCGGCGTTCGCAGTTGGCGAACCGTTTTCCTACCGGCTGCCGACCGTTTTCCCCCTTTGGCTCCGGTATTCCGTCGGCAGCAGGCCCACGCGCTCCTTGAACACGCGGCTGAAATACTTGTCGTCCTCGAAGCCGGCGAGGGAGGCGATCTCGTAGACGGGCGCGTCGGATTCCAGGAGCAGCGCCTTGGCGCGCTCGATCCGCATGCCGCGGAGCGTTTCGCCGAACGACTGGCCGGCGAAGCGGGTGAAGCATTGGCTGAAATAGCTGCGGCTCATGTTGATGCGCAGGGCGACGTCGGCCTGGTTGATCTTGTCGCCCGCGTGCGCGCGCATGTAGCGGAGGGCCTGAATCAGGCTCGCCATCACTTCCCGCGACAGCGAGAGCTCGTGCATCCGGCGCTGCGCCAGGTCGGCGAAGAGGCGGAACCAGTCCCGCCACGGCGCCCAGGCCTGGCGCGGCGCGCCGTCGGCGTGCAGCCGGCGGAGCGCTTCCCCGTCCAGCAGCACGCCCGCCCATTCGCGCTCGAGCGCCCGGGCGAACGCCTCGAGCCGCTCCGGCGCCGGGCGCAGGTCCGCGACCGCCCGCTCGAACGCGTCCCATTCGGCCGCGCCGAGCGCCCACTTGACGGAGAGCCACCCGTCGAACGCGGCTTCGAGCCCGGCCGCGTCCGCGTCCGGCCGCGCCTTCGCGAGCGTCTCGTACGGGATCTCGGCCGGGCGGCCGTCCGGCGGCTCGGGCGCGTAGAAGAGATGGCGGGCCAGCCGCTCGCCGAGCGCGCGCTTCACGTCCGCCGGCGGGCGGTCCTCCAAGCCGGCGACGAGCGCCGTGCGCCACCGGCCGGCATGAAGGCCCTCGAGCTCGCGCCGCAGCTCCGGCGTCCAGCCGGGCGGGGCGAGCTGCGCCATCCGGACGCCGCCGGCCAGCTCCAGCATCGCGTGGCGCTGGGCGAACGGCAATCGGAGCAGCTCGGCGGGATCCGCGTCCGGGTCGAGCGGGACGAACGCCAGGGCGTCGCCGGAGGCGAACCGTTCGCGGTCCGCGTCCGCGCCGGGGGCGTACGCCGCGCGGCTGCTCGCTTCCCAGCGGACGCGGTCGACGATCCGGTTCATGACGTCGTCGACGTTGTCCATGTCGAGCACCGTCTTCACGATGTAGTCGATCGCGCCGAGCCGCATCGCTTCCTGCACGTAATCGAATTCGTGGTGGCAGGTCAGCACGACGGACTTCATCCGCGGGAACCGCGTCCGGACGCGGCCGAGCAACTCGAAGCCGTCCATGCCCGGCATCGTGAGGTCCGTGAACAGCAGATCGACCTCCTGCTTCTCGAGCAGCTCCAGCGCCGCCCGGCCGTCGGCGGCCTCCTGGGCGATCACGATCCCGAAGGACGCCCAGTCGATGACGGAGATGAACCCTTTGCGCACGAGCTTCTCGTCATCCACAACCATTGCCCTAATCATCGAACTCCTCCTTCGCTTTGCGCGGAATGATAATCGTAATCGTCGTGCCTTCATGGGGAACGCCGGCGATGTCGATGGACATCCGCTCCCCGTAAAACTGCTTCAGCAGCCGGTTGACGTAGGACAACCCGATGCCGAGGCCGCGCTTGGCGGCGCCGGGATCTTCATGGAGGAGCCGCCGCGCCGTCGCGGGGTCGATGCCTTCGCCGTTGTCGGCCACCTCGAGCGAGACGCGGCCGCCCTCCAGCGCCCGGATCGTGATCGCGACGCGGCCCTGGCGCTCGCCCGTGCCGTGATAGATCGCGTTCTCCACGAGCGGCTGGAGCAGGAAGCGCGGGATCGCCGCGCCGGCGACCGACTCCTCGACGTCGACCGCGTATTCGAACTCGTAGTCGTAGCGGATGCGCTGAAGCTCCATGTAGTTTTGCAGGGCGTCGATCTCGTCTTGGATCGTTACGATGATGCTCTTCTTCCCGAGGTTGTAGTGCAGCACCTTGACGAGCAGAGTCACGAGCTTGTCGATTTCCTTCTGGCCGTTCATCCGGGCGAGCCACTGGACGGTGTTCAGCGTGTTGTGCAGGAAATGCGGGTTGATCTGGCTCAGCAGCTTCTCGATCTCCAGCCGGCTCTTCTGCTGCTCGTTGTGCTCCACCTCGTTCAGCAGCCCGTTGATCTTCGTCTTCATGTCCTGGAAGTTGCCGAGCAGCAGGTCGAACTCCTCGACGCGCGTATAGGCGACCGGGGCTTCGATGTTCTCCGCCATCCGCACGATCTCGGAATTGACCTTCCGGAGCGGCCGATACACCTGCTTCCAGATGAACAGCGCGAGCAGGACGGAGAACACGAGCGTCGCGAGCGCGACGAAGAACAGCTTGTACAGCCACGCATAGATCTCGCTGTTGAACGTCGACTGCTTCACCGCGGCGATCAGCTGCCAGCCCTGCGGGCTCTTGTAGCGGAACAGGTGGTAGCCGCCGCTGACCTTGTGCGGCGCCGCGTCGTCGGTCCAGGAGACGTCGAGCGCTTCGCGGGGCATGTCTTTGTTTTCGACATACGTCATGTCGCCGTGCTCGTTGACGAGCAGATGCGTCACCTTCATGCCGTAGGAGCGCTCGCTCAGGATTTTGGCGAACAGGTTGTAGTTGGTCTCCAGGTAGATGTACACGTCCTTGGCGCCGGGCACGCGCACCACCCGCAGCGACGAGAAGACGAAGTTGTTGCTCGAGCTGTACATCGTCTTGTGCGGGCCGAAGTACGACGCGCCGTTATAGGACATGAACGGCGGCAGCTTGTCCGTGGCGAAATCGCGGCTCAGGCTGAAGTTCGTGAACAGCACCGGATCGTCCAGCCCGGGTTCCACGTAAGCGGTTACGCCGAGGACCGGATTAGTGAAGTTGACGAGGTTGATCTTCTGGTTGATGCTCGCCATGAGCTGCGACTTCTTGTACACCTGCTTCTCCTGGAGGAAGCTGCCGACCTCGTCGACGATCTGCCCGTCCAGCGCGAACTGCTTGGAGGCGAAGTCGAGGTTGTTGATCGTGTTCTCCAGGGTGGCCGCTTCCTGGTTCAGGCTGGCGCTGATGCCGCTTTGGATCTTGTTCGTCAGGATGGAGTAGATGGAGTAGTACGTCATGACGCCAAGGACGGCGAGCGGCAGCAGGCTGCCGATGACCAGGTAGATGACCAGGCTTCGTCTTAAAGACTGGGATTTGCGCGCGAAAATGCGTGGCTTCATGCCTCTGGGTGCTCCTTCCCGCGGCGGGCGCGCCGTCGTTATTCGGACGTATTATAGCATACGCAAGTTCGACGCGAGATTCCAAAATCCGTCATGATACGATGCCGGCTTAGCGAAATTTGTCCTGCCCGGCCTCGGGCATTTCCTATAACCCGGCCCGATGGAGTAAACTAAAAAGAAAACGGCAAGCTTCGGCTTGCCCGCACGGGAGCTGGAATAACGGATGAAGCGCATGACGATATTGATCGCGGACGACGAAGCGGAAATCGCCGATCTGGTCGAGCTGCACCTGGCGAGGGAGGGCTACCGCTGCATCAAGGCGACGACGGGCCTCGAGGCCGTGCAGACCGTGCAGTCGCAGACGGTCGACCTGGCGATTCTCGACATCATGATGCCGGGCATGGACGGCTACGAGGTGACGCGGCAGATCCGGGAGACGTCCGCGATGCCGATCATCTTCCTCAGCGCGAAGACGAGCGACCTCGACAAAATCACGGGGCTCGTCATCGGCGCCGACGATTACATGACCAAGCCGTTCAATCCGATGGAGCTGGTCGCGCGCGTGAACGCCCAGCTGCGGCGGGCGCTGCATTTCAACCAGCAATCGGGAGGCAGCGCCGCGCCCGTGCTGGAGGCCGGCGGCCTCGTCATCGATCCCGGCCGGCACACGGTGACGCAGTTCGGCCATCCCGTCGAGCTGACCCCGAAGGAATTCGACATCCTGTACCTGCTGGCGAGCCATCCGAAGAAGGTGTTCAGCGCGGAGCATCTGTTCCAGAGCGTCTGGGGCGAAGCGTATTACGAGAGCGGCAATACCGTCATGGTGCATATCCGCACCCTGCGCAAGAAGCTCGGCGACGACAAGAACAAGTGGATCAAGACCGTCTGGGGCGTGGGGTACACGTTCAATGGGTAAGCCCGGCATCAGCTTCCGCGTCAAAATGATCCTCTTCCTCGTGTTCAGCATGCTGCTTGCGGGACTTGCGCTCTTCCTCGCGTACAAGGCGGTGGAATCGTATTACTTGGCCGACGCGCGGTTCGCCGACGATCCGCTATTCCGGCTGCGGCACATCATCGCGAACGGCATCGGCGACTTCAAGTTCGCCATGCTGCTGATGATCCCGCTGACGATTCTGTTCTTCTACCTGTTCACGAAGCCGTACGCGGCGTACTTCAAGGCGATCTCGCGGGGCATCCACGGCTTGGCCGCCGGGGATTTCAGCAGCCGCGTCGTCATCCATTCGCAGGACGAATTCGAGCGGATCGCCGACGACATCAACCTGGCGGGCGAGAACCTGCAGCGGGCGGTGGAGCGGGGCGACTTCGCGGAGAGCAGCAAGAACCAGCTCGTGCTCAACCTGGCGCACGACCTGCGCACGCCCCTGACGTCGGTGCTCGGCTACCTGGATTTCATCCTTCGGGACGAAGGGCTGTCCAAGGAGCAGTCCGCCCATTACACGCGCATCGCCTTCACCAAGTCCAAGCGGCTCGAGAAGCTGATCGACGAGCTGTTCGAGGTGACCCGGATGAATCACGGCATGGCGCCGCTGCACCGGGCGGACCTGGACCTGAGCGAGCTGCTCGTGCAGCTGAACGAGGAGCTGTACCCGCTGTTCGAGAACAAGGAGCTGACCGTGCGCCCGGACATCGCGCCGAACGTCCGCCTCTTCGGCGACGGCGAGCTGCTGGCGCGGGTGTTCGAGAACCTGCTGACGAACGCGGCGCGCTACGGGGCGGACGGGCATTACATCGACATCGTCTGCTTCGAGGAAGGCGGCGAGGCCGTCGTGCAGGTGGCCAACTACGGCGATTCCATTCCGCCGGAGCAGCTGCCGCATCTGTTCGAGATGTTCTATACCGGCGACCAGGCGCGGACCCACCAGGGCGGCGGCACCGGGCTCGGCCTGTTCATCGTCCGCAATATCGTGGAACAGCACGGGGGGACGATCGAGGCGCGGAGCGACGTCGTGCGCACCTGCTTCGAGGTGCGGCTGCCGCTGGACGGCGGAGAGAACCCGCCGGCGGCGGAGCAGTCCGCCCTCAAGCCGCGGAGCGCCAGCCGGGGGAAATAAACGCGGCGCCCGGGCGGGCGCCCGGCTGGTCGCGGCGGGTGCAGGGCCTGCAGTCGCGCCGGTACCTGCGGCCGAGTCGCGGCGGCGCCGCCTTGTCAGGGCCGGCGGCGGGGCCGTCCGCGGATTGCGCGCCCCGGCGGGCGCCCGCGGTTGGCCGGCTGCGGAGTTCCGGCGCGGGAAGCCGCGCCCGACGGGGGCCGGGGGCGGCTCGCGGGGCGGCGGGGTGACAGCGGGGGCCCGGGGGACGGGAGGGCGCGCGGCTGGAGCCCTGGCGGCAGGACTGCCCGGGTGGCGGCCTCCGGCTGGAGAGGGGGGGGGGGGGGGGGGGGGGGGGGGGGGGGGGGGGGGGGGGGGGGGGGGGGGGGGGGGGGGGGGGGGGGGGGGGGGGGGGGGGGGGGGGGGGGGGGGGGGGGG
>NZ_JAGGDJ010000022.1 GCF_017652985.1 Paenibacillus artemisiicola | reverse complement strand
AGAGCTGGACGCTCACTGACCCCTTTTGAAGGGATTGGATAGCAAGGTATATCGTTTCCTGCCGTGTTTGGTTTAGCGTCGCCTTCTTTCGAGTTCCTCTAACTTTTTTAAGAATGCATTTTCAGCCGAAGTCGCTCCATCTCGTGCTCCATCTGTTTCATCTTGAGTTTCTGTTGATCGGCCTCCGTTAACTCTTCCGGGGCTTTCTTTCTCCCTCGGCCATCCTTTAACGCATCCTGACCGCCATCTTCGAACTTCTTCACCCACTGGTACACTTGCTGGTAGGAGACCTGAAAGTGTTCAGCTATTGCTTCCCCTTTATAGGCTTTTAAGCTGCTATGACCATTATACTTGTTCACCCAATTAAAGAGCTGCCGCGTACTCACAATCTTGTATTTAGCAATGACCTGGTACTGCGACAATCCACCCTCAAGGTAATCCTTCACCGCTCGGAGTTTGAGTTCAGCACTATAGCTTTGAAGATGCGTACGACGCTCCAAGCCTTCATACCCACACGTCTGGTACCTACGTTGCCATCTCATTAAAGTGGTCTTATTAATTTCATATTTCTTCGCAGCTGCCAGAAAACCAATTTCCCCATTTGATACTTCTTCGAGAATAGCGAGTTTCTCCAAAACGCTATACTTTCCTCGAGACATGAAAAAACTCCCCTTACGATAACAGGTTTTATTATTTCACCTGTCTACCGTATGGGGAGCATATCAGTCCTAGACTGCCGCTTTTCTCATTCCTCATTCATCTATCGTTCTCCAATAGTGGGAAACTAGGGCTCCCAGCGCCGCTCTAACCTGATTTCTCCGGGTTGCTGCGCCCACCAGAACGCCGGCGCCCATGCCAACTATTATGCCGGAGGGGTCAAGCCCGTCGTGATTGCGATGCGGTTCCAGGCGTTAATCGTGATGATGGCCATCAGCAGCTCGCTGATTTCCTGCTCGCTGAAGTGACGGGCCGCTTCTTCGTACACGTCGTCGGGAACGTGATTGGAAGCGACCAGGGTCACGGCTTCCGTCAAAGCTAGCGCCGCTCGCTCTTTCGGGGTGAAGAAGGGCGTTTCGCGCCAAGCGTTAAGAGTGTAGATGCGAACCTCTGTTTCGCCCAGCTTGCGGGCATCGATTGTGTGAATGTGGAGACAGAAGGCACATCTGTTGAGTTGCGAAGCGCGTATTTTGACAAGCTCCTTCAGTTTTTTGTCGAGACTTGCGACGTCCAGAAATTTTTCAAGTCCCACCATCGCCGCGAAAGCCGCAGGGTTAACTTCTTTCAACAACATTCTTGGTTCCATTGCCAATCACTCCTTAAATAGTAGTGCCGACATGCTTGCATCGACTTTCGCTATCTAAGACAAAGCGGCGAATCGGTATGTGACACCAACGAGCTTGTCAGGGTTCTGAATAATGAAAATGCGCGAAATCCGCTTCTCTGCGTCCCAACCGAACACCATGACCATGGTCGGCTGGCCGTTCTGGTTAACGATAAAGCCGGGTTGGCCGCTCACATCGACCGGCAAGAAGGAATCGCCCATCGTGCCTTTGCGCGCGTTACCGATAAAGAATGCTGCGATGCGCTCACTGCCCTCGATCGGATTGATCGCCGTGCGGACTTTACTACCGCCATCGGCTACGCATACGGCGTCATGCGCCAGCATGTCCACGAGCGCGGACAAATTTCCGGTCTCGGCCGCCTGCATGAATGCCTTGGCGAAAGCCCATGCTTCTTCCTCGTTTCGCCGCATGGGATCGATTGCTTCCGCGCCGCCGCCTTCTCCCGCCGAGCCTTGCAACTTTTCCTTGGCCCGGCTAAAAATTTTGCGGCAATTGGCTTCGGACTTTTGCACGATGTCCGCGACTTCCCCATAGTCGAAGTCTAGCGTCTCGCGAAGCAAGAAGACGGCGCGTTCGACGGCAGTCAGCCTCTCCAGCATGACGAGCATCACGTACGTGATATTCTCTTGCCGCTCGATGTAATTGGCGGGATTCTCTGTCTTTCCGGTCGTGGATCCGAACGCGGCGGAAGCTCCGCCGACCCCGCCATCGGCAATTGCAGGCTCCGGGAGCCACTGCCCGACGTATAATTCACGCCGTTTGCGCGCGGATTGCTTCAGGTTCAAGCTTCTGTTTGTGACCATTCTAACCAAATAAGCTTTTTCGTGCTTGATGCTGCCGTGATCTGCAATCATCACATAATCGACCAGCGCATCATGCACGATGTCTTCCGCTTCGCTTAAGGAACCTAGCATTTGGTAGGCGAGCGTTATCAGCAGAGGACGGTACGAGTCGACCGTCGACATATCCAACATCCCATCAACTCCTTATCTCAATCTAATCTATTAAATTCTTGGAGTGATAGATTTATAGAGTGCCCCTCCCGGATATAACGACGGATAGAGAAGTTCCGGAACCCAAGCAGACGCATTGGCAAGTGCGCGAGAGAAGCTTGGTCAGGTCTCGTTATTATACTGCTTCCTTCCATTATTCCGCTAAACCTTATCAAATTCCATACCGCTCTTCATACGATTTTATTGTTATTTGATTTTTCGTATGAGTTGGGATTTTCATGAAATGGACGCCACTCTAGGCACGGCAGATCTCTCTTCCGAAGCGATCTGCCTACGCATTCTGGTAAGCTCCGACGTGCGGTCGATCGGTGGAACGCGTCTTGCGCGACGAGGCTGTCAATGCGATGAACGGATGGGTGACCGGGCAGCAAACGATCGTAGCAGCCCGCGCGACCATCGGGTCCAAGCGGCTTCGCTTATTCGTCTTCGGCGGACCTGGGTCTCGTCGACTTCCTGACGAAAATGTACGGCAACATAGTGTATCCTGCCGGTCAATACCGAAGCTTTGCTGACTACGATCGGGAAAAGCAAAGGGCAGAACTCGCTCCGCTTCGTATACGCGGCGACCGGAGAAGCGTGAGCGGCTATCGGAGCAAGCATGCGCGTTTCTAGCTTAATTGGCCAACGGCTACAGATATTTGCCATCAGAATCAGGCGCCTGTAGTCTTCGCTGGGGATGGAGGGCTTTACATAAACCTTTTCATTAATATTCTCGCGTTCATTTTTTTGGGATATTATCCCCAACAATTGATTGGTCTATTCTGCCCGTTATTTCAACGAACAATGGCAACCGATCGCGTAGTCGGTTGCCTTTATGTCTTGGTGCTAACGTTCCCCGTAAGCATATTTAGCGCTTGTCGCATCTTTTGTCACAAATGCGATAACAATTTGGTCTTAACTAAAAATAGAAAAGGAGGCAGTAACAAATGAAGATTTTAGTTGCTGGAGCAAGTGGCGTCATCGGGAGGGTACTCATTCCGATGCTTGTACAAAAGGGACATGAAGTGATTGGGCTAATACGCAACCCGGAGCATGCAGAAAGCTTAGAGAAAGCTGGAGCTTCATTCGTCCAAGCAGATGTATATGATCGCAAGAATCTGTTCAGCGTACTTGCCGAAACATCCCCAGAGGTGGTCATTCACCAACTGACTTCGTTGCAGGCTATGGATCCATCCGCCAATGCAAGAATTCGCGTGGAAGGAACGAGAAACTTAGTGGATGCTTCGCTCGCCGCTGGCGTTCGACGAATGATCGCGCAAAGCATCACAATGACCTATGCGCCTGGAGAAGGGCTGGCAACGGAGGATTGTCCACTAGACTTTGAGGCTCCGGAACCGCAATTAACAAGCGTGCATGGTGTTCATGCACTGGAAACCACCGCTTCGGAAATGCCGGAGCATGTCATTCTTAGATACGGCGTGCTGTACGGTGAAGGGACCTGGTACGATTCGAACGGAGTGTTCGCCGAGCGAGTTCGGCTTGGGAACTTGCCTGCTACTGACGGCGTCACTTCTTTTGTGCATACAGAAGACGCAGCAGTTGCAGCTGTTTTGGCACTGGAATGGCCCACAGGAACATATAACATTGTGGATAGCGATCCAGTAGCGGGTACCGAATGGGTGCCTGTCTATGCGAAAGCCCTTAACGCTCCAGAACCCAAGACAATGCCAGGAAGCTTGAGAGGAGAACGTGGAGCGCTTAATGCAAAGGCACTTCGGAATGGCTGGAGTCCACGGTTCGCTTCATGGCGTGAAGGTTTTCCTAAGACGCTTCATTAAGCGGCAGCTGTAGAATAAACAATTGAATATGTTCAAGAAAGCGGAGATTTTTGATCTCCGCTTTTTCATTAACTTGGAACCACCAAAAATATAAGGTAACAGGTGAATCTGTAAAAGAAATTAAGGAAAACTTGGGTACATCAGATGGAAGCACTGCAAGAGATGTATACCGAATCAGTGGAAAAGAGCCTTCGGCTGAAATCGCCATTGAGCAATTAGATCATTCATTTTTCAAGGCAATAGCAGTTAGTCGCTAAACTAAACGGGAAACGATAGCTCAATTATGACACGACGATAGCCGACCTGATAACGATCGGCTGTCGTCGTTGCGCTGGAGACTGCACAGCAAAAACAAAAACGAGAACAATCCCGACGTAGTGATCGATGGTTTAACATCTGTACAAAATCCGGCTTTCATGAAGCAATACGATAAAGCGATATAAGAAATGTAATTACCTAAACGCCCGGATTACCCCGTGTACTCTGCAGCTTTACATCTGGAATTTTACGATTGTTCTCTGTATATGCTCATTAAAGTTGCCTCATCATACTTCTGTTTCTTCAGTTAAACTTTCGGTTATTGCTTCACCTCGATACCTATACATAAAAAAATGGTCATAAGTGTAAAATACATGCGAATCCAAACAAGCATTTCGTGGGAGAGGACTGCGATGATCAGAAGGCTTTTGGGGAAAGGAAAAGTAAAAAATGTATTCGTGGAGAGACAAAATCCGATTCCCGAAGGAGAAGATAAACTATCCTCCTCTTTAGAGGAGACGACGGGTAAGCTTAAAGAAATATTTAATGGCTGCTCAGATGTAGTCTTTCGCGCATTCAGCATTGGTGATGTGGCCGATGCTCTGCTCGTCTATATCGAAGGACTCGTCGACGCGAAGCAATTGGAAGAAACGATCCTGAACCCGTTAATGACTAGCGACTATTCCTTACCATCGATTCCAGCAAAAGCGGATATCATTCGGGTCCTCGAGAAGAGATGGATTGCGATCGGCCAAGTTAAACGGGCGTCGAGTCTCCGGCAGATCGAGCTGGAAATCTTAAAGGGCTTCGTTATTTTGTGCGTCGACGGACAATCGGAATCGATCTTGGCAAACGTGGCAGGAGGGAACGTTCGATCGGTAGAGCAGCCGTCCACCGAAAATACGGTTCGCGGCCCGCGCGACTCCTTCACAGAAATATTGAACACGAACACGAGCTTGATCCGCAGGAAAATTCGTTCATCCCGTTTGAAAATCGACGGAATGACGGTCGGTGACATCACTCGAACAAGCATTGCTATTGCTTATATTAACGGTTTAGTCAACGAACGAGTTCTGCGGGAAATCAAGGCCAGAATTCAAAGCATACATACGGATGAATTACTGGAATCGGGAAATATCGAGCAATTCATTGAAGAAAAACCTTTCTCTCCGTTTCCTCAGTTCCTCGCGACGGAAAGACCGGATTATGTTGTCTCTGCTTTATTGCAAGGCCAGGTCGCGATCCTTACAGATGGATCTCCATTCGTTATTAGCGCACCGATGACCTTCTGGGGATTCCTTCAGGCAGGTGAAGATTATTATGAACGGGTCGTTTACGCGAATTTGATTCGGATGATCCGCCTTTTATTTTCCATGATCGCGTTGCTATTGCCGTCGCTTTACGTCGCTCTGACTACCTTCCATCAACAAATGATTCCGACGAACCTGTTGCTAAGCATCGCGGCGGCGCGAGAAGGAGTACCTTTTCCGGCACTGGTGGAGGCACTGATTATGGAAATTACATTCGAAGGCTTAAGGGAGGCGGGAGTGAGACTGCCTAAACAAGTCGGCCAAGCAGTGAGCATCGTAGGAGGCTTGGTCGTCGGTCAAGCGGCTGTTCAAGCGGGTATCGTCTCGGCTCCAATGGTCATCGTCGTATCTTTGACGGGAATCGCTTCCTTTACGATTCCCCGTTATAATTTCTCACTTGCTTTCCGTATTTTACGTTTTCCTTTAATTATTCTTGCCGGCATATTTGGACTCTACGGGGTTTCGGTTGGTTTGCTTGTGATATTGGTTCATCTGTGCGAACTGAAATCGTTCGGCGTGCCGTATTTGTTTCCAATGGCGCCTGTTAACCTGAAAGGTCTTAAGGACGCGTTATTCCGTGCTCCTATATGGACGCTTTATCTTCGGCCGCAATCAGTCGGTCAACGATCGAAAGGGAGCGGGAAGGATTGAAGACAGCGATGAGATCACTTTGGCTTCTCTTGATCGTCCCGCTGCTCGGCGGATGCTGGGATCGGGTCGAAATGAACGACATTTCATTTTTTATGGCATCGGCTTTGGATATGACGGACAAAGGCGAGTTGAAAATTTCGATTCAAGTGCCAATTCCCGTAGGTGCCGGCGGCGGGGAGAGCGGGAAGGCATCAACGGGGGGGATGCTCGGCAAAACGTATTTCGTTGTAACCTCTACAGGAATTAACATTCACGATGCGGAAAGAAAAATTCAATACAAGATGTCCCGGCATTTTTTCAAGGGCCATCGAAGAGTCGTCTTTATCGGAGAAAAGTTTGCCAGAAGCGGAATTAAAGATGCTCTCGATTATTACGCCAGAGATCCAGGAAGCCGATTAAGAACGTATTTAGTCGTTGCAAAGGGGGGAGAAGCAACGAAACTGTTAATGAACGACCACCCTATTGAACGCATTCCGTCGGAGGACGTCCGCGAGCTTGAACGTTCCGGCACGGGCACATCGGTTACATTTCGGGATTTTCTCATGGCACAAGCAAACGAAGGTATCGTCCCGGTCATGGGGGCGGTCGAGTTAATCTCCCCGACGGACAATCCCGGGAAAGAGGACGACTTTCGATTGAATTCACTGTCTTCGACCGCCGTTTTTAAAGACTATCGGCTTGTGGGTTATCTGAACGACATCGAAACGAGAAGCATGAATTGGATCAAAAATAAGCTTGGTCAAACAATTGTAGCGGAAAAATTACCCCGGGCAGGAGGCAACGTCGGCGCCGTGTTAAACAAAACGAGCAGTCGTATTGTTACGACGTTAAAAGACGGCAAAGTCCTGTTGTGTATCGAGCTTTACGGGAAAGGCGTACTCAACGAAGCGAATGTAAATATGGATATGAACGATCCGAAGAACGTCTCAGTCATCGAAAAGGAGCTTGGGCAATTGATTGCCAGGCAAGCCCTGCATACAGTGAAAAAAGCGCAAACCGAATGGAAAGCGGACGTTTTCGGAATGGGCTTGCAGCTTCACCGGTTCCAACCAAGCGCTTGGAGAAAGGTACGAAAAAATTGGGACGCGACGTTTGCTAGCGCCGAAGTTTCTGTAAAGGCGACGATCAAGATAGATAGGGCGGGAATTACTACGGGTTCCTTAACGAACGAAGAAACCGAGGCGAAGCGATGATCTTAGGGTCGGGGCTGTTGTATATGTTCGGCATCATCGTCATCGCATGGATGCAATTACGCTGGATGAAGATGAAGGCGAGTATACAAGATTATATACTCGTTACGATAATGTATGTAGGGATTGCCACTATCGGTTTTCTATTGATTTTGAAAGTTCCCATTCCCAGTCCGTCGTTGTTCATTAAAAAATGGCTCATGTTCATGGAGATGTAAACGAAACGGAGGAGAGGAGTCATGAAAAGCTACGGGTACAACGACCGGATTTCCAACATGGAGTTATTCGCCCTCATGTTCGTTTTCGTCGTGGGCAGCTTACTGACGATTCCTGTCGGTTTCGCAGCGGGGCACGATGCTTGGATATCCGTCTTGATCGGTACGCTTGTTGGACTAGCCATTAATGGGCTATACGTTTACCTTTGCCACCGTTACCCGCATAAATCGTTGGTGGAGATTGCGCATATTCTTCTAGGCTCTTGGATCGGCAAACTCGTCGGCTTGTTATATGCCTGGTATGGCTTCTATCTCGGTTGCTACGTTCTTCGGAGTTTTACGGATATGACTGCTGCGGTTTTGTTGCCGCGAACGCCGACCGTCGTCCTCGGGACCGTCATGATCACGCTTACGGTATGGACCGCAACCAAGGGAATCGAGGTCGTAAGCAGATGCTCGCTGATGATCCTCGTGCTCATTTTCGTTTCCACATTTATCGGAAGCGTCTTATTGATCCCGGATATGGAACCCGCTAATATGCTCCCGATCCTTGATAACGGATGGCCTTCCGTCTTGTGGGGCGCGGGACAGATCGCGACTGTACCGCTTGGAGAAACAATCGTTTTCGCCATGCTGATTCCGTACGTGAATCGGACTTCAACCGTTAGACGGACCGTAATCTGCGCTATCGGTGCTTGCGGGATCCTGCTTTTCATTACGTGTTTCGTCAATATCTTCGTATTGGGGGAAATCGCGAGTGCGCAATTGTTTCCGAGCTATACTTCGTTTATGTACATCGCGGTAGGCGATTTTTTCGAGAGAATCGAGCCGCTCGTTTTTACGGTTTGGATCTTCAACGAATTCACGAAGCTAAGTGTATGCCTCCTATCGACATCGATCGCCTTCGCCCAGACGATGCGAAGCAGGGACTACCGAATTTACTTGTTGCCGCTCGGCTTGATGATATTGTTGCTCTCGACGTTTCTACATCCCAATCAGCTTGACCTCGTCGAATACGTAAAAAAAATATGGCCTTTATATTCCATCCCATTTCTCATTGTCGTCCCATTGCTGCTTCTAGTCGTTTCGTTATTTCGAGGAAGAGGCTCCCGAGCTCGCCTTACCGAAGCTGAACCGGATGGCATAGAAACGTCTTAGTCGAACGGATGATGGTCGATAGGATAAAAGGCAGCCAGCCTTGAGAATGAGCAAAAAATTGTCCTCCGAAATTTTCTTCGTTGAAATAAAAGCTGAATGGCTCTCCGCTCGCAATTATTGCCCCCGTCACGTTGACTAAGTTGGCTGGATTTATTGAACCGGAAGCAGCGGAATCGCCGTAAATTAACCCGGAGGGAACGCCTCCGGGAATTTTCAAAAATCTTTTTTTGTAGTCCTCCAACCTTCAAATCCATAAAACTTAGACGAATTGAACGAGATCCTCCATGGGCCGTCTCGTTTTCGAACGTGCAGGCATTCTGGACCGATAGCCGAATGCCGTCATCACGCTTAAGCCGAACTCGTCGTCTCCAAGCAGACCTTTCTTGTCGAGCAGAGCATTGACGGCATCCATATCGAATCCTTCGATCGGGCACGAATCAATGCCGATATGAGCCGCGGCCGTCATCATATTCGCCATTGCCAAGTAAGTTTGCTTAGAAGACCAATCTAACAGAGCCCGTTCCGTATCCAAATGAAGATCTTTGTAGAATTGAACGTAAGCTTGTTTCATGCTTTCATAAACTTCGACAGGGACCCCCTTTACTTGGGTTTGATGCTGTATGAGATACGGGGCTTCATAAGTGAGCCCTTTTCGTGCCAATAAGATGACGAAGTGGCTCGATGTCGGAAGAGATCGCATTGCGCCGTATACGAGCGGCGCGAGTTCTCTTCTTAATTCCTCGCTTTGCGCGATCACGAATCTCCATGGCTCATTGCCTCCCGAGCTCGGAGAAAGCCGTCCAGCCTCGAGAATGAATTGAAAGTTCTCGTCGGAAATTTTCTTTACCGGATCAAATTCTTTCGTAGCATGCCTAAAATTAAACGTAGACAACAAATCCGTTTTTTTCTCCTCGATCTCCATCGGTGTTATTCACCCCGCGTTTCAATTTGGTAAAGCTGTGAAACGGACCGCAGTCCGATTACCGTGCTAATAATAACCGGACCGAGGTCCATTTGTCAAATCGGAGCGTAGTCCACCTCGAACGGAAACGGATAAAACAAAGAAGAGGAGCCCGTTAGGTCGATACACGACCCAGCGGGCTCCTCTTGAAGTTGTTATAGAAAGAGCGGTTCGACGTAAGTGCTGAACAGCTTATCTCTGATTTCATCGGAAGTGTAATGACGTTGTTCTTTCAGAAATAAATACATTTCCGGAGCCATCGTAGACATGATGGCATCCGCCCTAAAGACAGGATCCATCTTCGAGGTGTCATTCGATTCCTTGTATTCCTCGAGCAATCTCACGATAAGGGAATGTATGGACTCATAATGTTCATTGTAGAAGGAAGCACTGCGTTCTTCCTCGGAATTGTTGTTAGTTTGCATAGCAGCCAAGAGCGGAGAGTGCGTTTCCAGCGATTCCAAATGGTACGCAAGCACGGTTTCCAATCGCTCTTTAAGCGAGCTTGAAGATCGTTCTAGAAGATATCGTTCCATTTTGTTTTTATTCTGAATACAGCTTTCTCCAATCAAGTCCCAGCACAATTCGCCTTTGTTCGTATAGCTGCGATATAAGGTTCCTTGTCCGACGCCAGCCTCTCTTGCGATATGCCGCATGCTGACGTTCTCGACGCCGTATTGGGCGAACAGTTGGGCCGCCTTCTCCAGAATAATTTGCCTGCGTTCCTGCGCATCCTTGCGAAGCGTGCGTTCCAGCATCACGATTTCCCTCCGTTCACAAAATGCGATTGACAACCGGACCATGGTCCGTTTATATTGAGAAGCATCCGGATCACGGTCCGGTTATGTGGCGAGTTCAGTTCAATTACTTGACTACATGTTACCCCTTTAGCGAAATCGGGTCAATAATGATCGGGTAAAGGGGAATCATAGTAAGTAAATCATCAAAACATTCCTGAGGAGGATAAACAATGTCGAATCAACAAAACAAAAAAATTGGGGTAGGCGTCGTCGGAGCCAGCTCCGCGAATCCAGGGTGGGCCGTATTCGCGCACTTGCCGGCCATTCAAAATTTGCCGGATTACGAATTAAGAGCTGTTAGCACCAGCAGACGCGATTCCGCCGACGCGGCGGCCAAGGAATACGGAGTGGCCGGTTATGACAATTATAACGACATGATTAACGACCCAAACGTGGATCTTATCGTAATCGCTACGAACGTTGATACACACTATAATATCGCCCTCGCCACAATCGAAGCCGGCAAAATGGTGTTCAGCGAATGGCCGTTAGGTGTAACGACGGGCGAAGCCTACGAATTGGCAACGCGCGCGAAAGCAAAAGGCGTTCGTACGATGGTCGGAATGCAAGCGAGATATTCTCCCGCGATTCAATACGCGTACGATCTGATCAAGGAAGGTTATATCGGCGAGGTCATGTCCACGACGATGAACGGCACGTCTCTCATCTGGGGTCCCGTTACGCCTAGGAAGTTCGCTTATACGTACGACGTAACCAAAGGCGCGACTTTATTGAGCTCGCCGACGCTGCACGCCATAGACGGATTGAACTACGTGCTCGGCGATTTCGATGACGTCGCCGCGAAATTCGCCATTCGATTCCAAGAAGCCAAAGTACTCGAAGACGAATCGACCGTTAAAGTCACCGCGCCGACCCACTTGGCGGTTACGGGCACGTTAACCGGCGGAGCGCTTGCCACCGTCGTCTATCGCGGCGAGACGTCCAGAGACGTCGATCTGCGTTGGGAAATCAATGGCAGCAAAGGACAATTGGTCATCATTGCCGAGAATAACGGAAATATTCAGAACACCCCGCTTAAACTTTTCGGAGGCACCGGCGAACAAACGTCGTTGTCCGAAATGGAAGTTCCGAGCCGATATACGGACATCGTCAAAGATATTCCGGAAAGCCCGGCTAAGTTCGGCAACGTCGGCTACGTTTATGCAAGCTTCGCCAAGGATCTTCGCGAAGGCACGACCTTGACGCCCGATTTCGCGCATGCCGTGAAACGCCATCGTCTGGCGGATGCGATCGCGAAAGCCAACGAAACCGGCGTCACCCAGAAGGTGGACAACTCGAATCCGCTCTAATGCGAACCATTAAAGTTTGGAAGGACGAGGGGACATGTCGTTCCCTCGTTCATTTCTTATAGCATTTTTATAGCATTTTTATAGATACGGATAGGAGAGGAAACGAAGTGAGCGATCGAATTTCGAGAGCGAATATGATTTTGCTTATCATCGTCTGCTTTACCCAGTTTATCGAGGTCATGAACAGTACAACGGTCGTCGTAGCGCTGCCTTCCATCCAGTCGGCGCTTCATATGCGGGCGAACGACTTGCAATGGATCGTGACATCATACGTGCTCACCTTCGCTTGTTTTCTGATGATCGGGGGAAGGGCCAGCGATCTGCTGGGAAGAAAACGCGTATTAATGATCGGTTTGACCCTCTTCGGGCTCTCTTCGTTGGCGGGAGCGTTGGCGACGGATCCGGTCTGGCTCATTGCCAGCAGGGCGGTACAAGGAATCGGGGCCGCGCTTTCCATCCCGGCGGCCATGTCGCTCATTAGCAACAGTTTCCCTGCCGGGCCGCAGCGCAACAGAGCGTTCGGCATATTCGGCGCCTTAGGATCCGGGGGGGCGGCGGCGGGATCGATCGTCGGCGGTTTGCTAACCGATTCCGCGGGCTGGAGATCCTTGTTCTATTTGAACGTTCCGCTCGCCCTATTGCTTATCGTCGGATTATTATTCGTTACAGTAAGTCCGTCGGCGATGCAGGAAAAACAAACCATCGATTGGCTCGGTTTGATCTCGGTGTTGGCGGGCATTTTCGTTCTGGTCTACGGCATTTCCATGCCGGACGTGGACAGCGCTTGGTCGGCGACGAAGATCGCGATGTTGATTATCGGGGTATTGGTGTTGGGCTTGTTTATTCTGATTGAAAAGTTCGCCAAAAATCCGTTAATGCCCCTTCGTCTATTCAAGTTCCGTTCGCTCGTCACATCGAATATAATCGGATTTCTTATGTTCTCCTATATGACTGGATTTAATTACTTCTCGACCTTGTATTTCCACGAGCTCGGCTATTCGTCTCTAGCCGTCGGGGTGGCTTTCTTGCCGCTGGGTCTGACCTCGATCGTCGTCACGCAGATCACGCCGTTCTTCATGCGCAAATTCGGAGCGAAGAGAGTGTTGATCGTCACGCAGGCCATCAACGCGCTCGGGATGTTCTGGCTGAGTCAGATGGATATGGATAAAAGCTACGCATCGTTCATTCTCCCGGCGTTTATCGTACTCGGGTTGTCGATCGGCGCGTCCTATACGGCCGTCATCGTAGGATCCGTTCAAGATGTGAAGCCCGAGGAACACGGCATTGCGGGCGGAATCGTGAATACTTTCCTGCAATTGGGCGGCAGCTTAGGCTTGTCGATTCTGGCGACGATCGCCGCCTCGGTGACGGCTTCGGCAAACGATGTCCCGGCCAACACGGCCTTGTTATCGGGTTTCCACACGGCGCTCGTCGTAAGCGGTTTGTTCGCGATCGTTGCGTTGCTCCTTGCTTTTATGAGCGGGGGCAAGAAGAGGACTGCGGTTTCGAACCCTAAAGATGCACTTGTTTTACGAGGAGAGGGGAGATAACCATGCCGGAAAGTCCTCCCAGAACGTTTGAAGGCGTCCCCTTATCCATCCTTGACACGACCAATATAATTGCGGGGGGCAATGCGCGGGACACGTTCAGGAATAGCCTTGACTTGGCTCAAAAAGCGGAAGAATGGGGATACCATCGAATTTGGTTTACCGAGCATCATAACATTCCATCTATCGCGAGCTCGGCTACCTCCATCATCATAGGGTATATCGCTTCTGCGACCAAGCGAATTCATATCGGCTCCGGAGGCATCATGCTGCCAAACCATGTTCCATTAATGATAGCCGAGCAGTTCGGAACCTTGGAGTCCATGTATCCTGGTCGCATCGATCTTGGCATTGGCCGCGCCCCCGGCAGCGACCCGGCCACCTCCGCCGCTCTTCGGCGAGGCAACGCGAACGGCGATGATTTTCCGAAATTATTGCATCGTACTTTCAAGACGATGCTTCGGCAAGAGTGAAAGCCTATCCGGGGAAAGGTTTATCGATTCCCATCTGGCTGCTCGGGTCAAGCGATTATAGCGCTCGGCTAGCTGCGGAGCTAGGTTTGCCGTTTTCTTTTGCCAGTCATTTCGCCGCCGATTACACGGTACCTGCAATTCGTTTATATCGGGAGTTATTTAAACCGTCGCGCGTCTTAAGCAAACCTTATGTCATGGCGGGAATGAATGCGACGGTTGCGGATACGAACGAACGCGCTCATTATTTGGCTTCGACTCAGAAACAGATGTTCTTGGGCGTATTCAGCGGCAGATTGACCCCGCTTATGCCGCCGGTGGAAGATATGAGGCAGGTTGCTTCAGAGGAAGAAATTCTCATGCTCGAGCATAATTCGATGTATCGCAGTCTGACGATCGGAGATCGCAATAGAATGAAAGCTAGCATGCAGCAGCTTCTCCGGATTACTTCCGCCGATGAAATCATCATTACGACGCAAATTTACGGACATGAAGACCGGATTCGCAATTATGAAATCATCGCAGAAATGCTTCGGTAAAGACTTGTCCATGCTTCCGTCTGGAACGATCTTGGTTACCGAAAAACACGCCTTGACTTAAAGTCGACTTTAAGGTTTATAGTCGTCTTGTAGTCGCCGCGATTCCCTTTTTCGACGACTATAGAATAGTTCTTAAAGGAGAGATTGGTCTTGAGAAACATCGATCGCATTTATATAAACGGGAAATTCGTAAAGCCCCACGGAACCGAAACGATGGACCTCATTAATCCTGCGACAGAAGAAGTCATCGGACGGGTAACGCTCGGGGACGAGCAAGACATCCGAGATGCGGTTACGGCGGCGAAGGCCGCTTTCAAAACCTTTTCCGCAACGACGATCGAAGAACGCGCGCGCATGCTTCAACGTCTGCATGACGTCATGATGGAGAAGTTCGATGACCTGAATCAAGTTGCCGTAGAAGAATACGGCGCTCCTGCAGCCGCTACAGCCGGCCGTACCCGGTACGCGGCTGCCAACTTCCTTCATAATATGGACGTCATGAAAGAATTCCAATTCGAAAAACGCATCGGCAAAGCCAAAGTAGCGCTTGAACCGCTAGGCGTGATCGGGATGATTACGCCTTGGAACGCGAATTACACGCATATTTCCACGAAGTTGGCTCCCGCGATCGCTGCCGGTTGCACCGTCGTTATTAAAGCGAGCGAACTTAGCGCCATTCAAACGCAAGAGATCACCGAGTGCTTCCACGAAGCAGGCATTCCTGCCGGAGTCATTAACTTCGTTAACGGCCGAGGCGACGTAGTAGGCGCGGAATTAACCCGTCATCCGGACGTCGCGATGATCTCGTTCACCGGCTCCACGAACGTGGGCAGAATCATCGCCAGGGACGGCGCCGCTACGATGAAACGAATGGTATTAGAGCTCGGAGGCAAATCTCCTAACGTGATTCTGGATGACGCCGATTATGCTAAAGCGATTCCGCTGGCCGTCATGACCGCATTCAGCAATAGCGGCCAAGCCTGCCATGTCGGATCCCGCTTGATCATCCCCGAGAGCCGTTTGGAGGAAGTCAAGCAGTTAGTCGTTAAAACGGTCGAAGGCATCAAGGTAGGGAGTCCTCGGGAAGAAGGAACGTTCATCGGTCCGATGGTCAACCGGAAGCAATATGATACCGTTCAACGCTATATTCGTCTTGGCGCGGAAGAAGGAGCGGAGTTGATCGTCGGAGGTCCGGGTCGTCCCGAAGGGTTGGAAACCGGGTATTTTGTTAAGCCTACCGTTTTTGCGAACGTGTCCATGGATATGACCATTGCCAAGGAAGAGATATTCGGTCCGGTTCTTTCGATTCTGACCTACAAAACGGAGGAAGAAGCGATCGAAATCGCCAACGATACGATTTACGGACTGTCTGCTTACGTCAGTTCCGCGGATTTGGCGAGAGCGAATCGCGTCGCCTCCCGGATCGTAGCGGGCCGAGTGCTCATTAACGGCTTGTACGACGAACCGAAAGCACCATTCGGAGGCTTCAAGCAATCCGGAATCGGAAGAGAATTCGGAGCGTACGGGCTTGAAGCCTACGTCGAGCCGAAAACGATTATGGGCCATGACGTCGTTCCGCAATAATCGGACGATCGCCTGATTAATGATCCATTTCGAATTCGTATCCGGAAACGGTCTCGCCTTTTTCGATCGACTCGTACTTCGTCAGCTTACGATTAACCGCTTCGAAGGCGACATCCAGCTCGGCCTGGCGCCGTTGCAATTCCTGCTTGTGCTGCTCCAGGATCGCTTTTCTTTGAGGAATCGTAGAGTCTCCCTGGAGAGCCAAATCGACGATACGCTTTAAAGAGGATATCGTCATCCCGGTTATCCGAAAGCAGGCCATTAGTTTTATCCAGTCCAGATCTTCATCATCGAATACGCGGTTTCCGCTTTCGTTTCTGCGAATATGAGGAAGTAGCCCTTCTTTCTCGTAAAACCGGATCGTATGCGGAGGAATTCCGAGGCGTTCCGAGGCTTCTTTGATCGTAAATTGCATAAATTCCAACTCCTTTTCTAAACATATACGCGGGAATCGATTTAACGACCTCAGAATCAACGACGAGAGGACAGATGGCATTTGCGTATATTTAATCAGCATTTCATAAACGGCCGATTCGTGGAGACGACCGGAACGGAAATTCAAGAATTGGTGAATCCCTCTAACGGCAAGTGATCGGAAAGCTCGTTCTAGGCAACGAAAACGATGCTCAAACGGCAATCGCCGCGGCCAAAACCGCTTTTAAAACGTTCTCCAAAACGACGGTCGAAGAGCGAGGTCAGATGCTCCAGAGACTTCATGATACCATTATGGCCAGAGAAGAGGAATTAACCAAAGCCGCGGTCGAGGAGTACGGTTCTCCCTTAAAGCCGTCCAGAGGCCGAACCGCCTTTTCCGCGCAAACTTGCCTTTTCGCCAAGGAGTCGTTAAAAAACTTTTCATTCGAGAAGATGCAGGGGACAACCAAAATCGTGCTTGAACCGCTGGGCGTCATCGGCGCAATAACGCCTTGGAATGCCAATTACACGCACATTTGCAATAAAATTGCCCCGGCCATCGCGACGGGATGCACGATCGTCGTTAAACCGAGCGAGCTCAGCGGTTATCAGACGCAGTTATTAATGGAGTGCGTAGCGGAGGCGAAGCTGCCGTCAGGCGTCGTGAATATCGTGAACGGGACGGGACTGGTCGTCGGAGCAGAGCTTGTCAGGCATCCGGATATTGCCAAGATCTCTTTCACGGGGTCGACTCCGGTAGGGAAATTAATTTGCAAAGACGCTTCCGTCACCCTTAAACGATTGGCTTTGGAGCTGGGAGGGAAAAATCCGAACATCATCCTGGACGATGCCGATTTTTCCAAAGCGATTCCGATGGCGATATCCATCGGGTTCAGCAATACGGGACAAGCTTGCCACGCGGGGACGAGGTTGCTGGTTCCGGAAAGCCGATTGGACGAAGCGATAGAACTTCTTAAGCAAGCCGTAGCTTCAACCAAAATAGGAAATCCGATGGATGAGGATTCGGTACTGGGACCGGTCGTTAGCCAAAAACAATACGAAACCGTGCAGCGTTACATTCAAGCCGGGATCGATGAAGGCGCCGAGCTGATTGCGGGAGGATTAGGCCATCCGCCGGGACTCGAGGAAGGGTATTACGCGAAACCGACCGTGTTTGCCCGCGTAACGAACGACATGAAAATCGCCAGAGAGGAAATCTTCGGTCCGGTGCTTTCGGTCATCTCCTATAAAACGGAAGAGGAAGCGATCGCCATCGCCAATGATACGATTTTCGGTTTGGCAGCCTATGTCAGCTCCTCGAATATGGATAGGGCGCGACGAGTGGCTTCGCAAATCATCGCCGGGCGCGTTCTGATCAACAAAGCCTTGCAGGATGATCCTTACGCGCCTTTCGGGGGATTCAAGCAATCCGGTTTAGGTCGGGATTCGGGCATCTACGGCTTGGAGGAGCACGTAGAACCCAAAGCGATTCTCGGTTACGAAGTCCACTAATCGTAGTCGGGGATCATGCGGTTCGACCGCTTCATCCCTCCGCGCCGATCGTATAAGTCCACCCTCCACGCGCGGGGTTATACGATCGAACCCCCTAAAGGAGCAATTCCATGAACAAGAGCTTTAAAATGACTCTGCTTGCGTTGGCGGTCACTTCGACACTTGTGCCATGTTGGTGGCCCCGGCAGTCAAGCTTCTCATACTGGATTTCACGGAAGTAAACCCGGTGCTTATTCAACTCGTCGTCACTTTCGCGTCTTTCTTTATTTTACCTAGTTTGTTGGTCGGAAGTTTGTTGGCCAACCGGCTCTCGAAGAAGACGCATCGGATAGATCTTGTACGTTATCGGCGAGGTCGGACCCGCGTTCATGAATTCCATCGGAGGAATTTTGGTTATGCGCGCGGTTCTTGGACTGGGCATCGGCTTCATCACCCCGCTGATGATTGCGTTAGTCGCCGAGTATTTCGAAGGCGAGGAACGTTCCAAGATGAACGGTCTCACCGTCGGCGTGAACGGATTAGGAGGCGCCTTCTTTCTCGTTATCGGCGGAGTCGTTACGGCGTTAGGATGGAGAGGCGTGTTCTGGACTTATTCCTTCGGCGTCGTCTTGCTCATTCTGGTGTTGGCTTTTGTTCCGCGCGTTAAACCGGTCAAGACAGAGAGCGACGAAAACGATCGCAATAGCAGGCCAACCTTGCCGCGTTCGTCGTCGATTCATCATCTGGGCACATCCGCAACGTCGGGATATTTAACGGCTCTATCGTTTCTATTGGTTTTTATGTCCGGTATCGTCGGGACCAAGCTCAGGCAACGATTAGGAAAGGGAACGCCCCCTCATTTTCCTGTTATTCGGCGCAGCGTTCTTGTTATTAGGTGAAGCTCATTCGTTATGGATGGTTGCCGTGACGGTAGGGATCGTCGGGTTCGGATTCGGACTTGCCTATCCTGTTTTGTTAAATAACATGGCGGTTGTCGCAATGCAACGCCATCGTACGCTGGCGATTATGCTTATGACCGCGTTCGCGAACATTAGCCAATTGATTCTCCTCTCGTCAACAATGCCATTCATCGTTCTTTCATCTAAATTCCATTCGCGGCGTCTTGCTCCTGATCGCGATAATTTTGGCATTCCTGCTTATCGCCTCGATAATTCGCTGGACATCGAACGGGAAGAGACTAGCGCGAACCTAATCTTCTATATTCGGGATTTCCGTTATTCAAACCATACAATAAAGGAGAGCTAATGAACTCATGAAACAAACGATGATGAAAGCCGCGATATTGGAGCAATTTAAAGCACCGCTTAGAGTCGGGGAAACGCTCCGTCCGATTCCGGGTAACAATGAGGTGCTCGTTAGGATCAAAGCGAGCGGAGTAAACCCGCTAGACCTGAAGACGAGGGAAGGGGTGGCGCCGCACACCCGCACGGCGCCTCCCGCGATATTGGGTATGGACATGGCCGGTATCGTAGAAGAAGTCGGAACCGACGTAACCGGATTCGAGCCCGGAGATTCGGTTTACGGATTGACAGGCGGCGTAGGCGGAATTCAAGGTTCTTTAGCTGAATACGCGGCGGTAGATGCGGATTTGCTCGCAAAAATGCCGAACGGCATGTCGATGAGGGAGGCCGCGGCATTGCCGTTGATCTCGATTACGGCATGGGAAGCGCTGGTCGATCAAGCGAACGTGCGTCCAGGCCTTAACGTGCTCATTCACGGCGGCGCCGGCGGAGTCGGCCATATCGGAATCCAACTCGCCAAGACGCGGGGGGCGAACGTGTTCGCGACAGGATCGAAAGCGAGTCAAGACGTCATTAAGAAACTAGGCGCCACGCCAATCGATTACACGGACGCTTCGGTTGGGAGCTACGTACAGGCTTATACGGATGGGGAAGGCTTCGACATCGTAATGGATAACGTCGGAGGCACGACGCTCGATGCATCTTTCAACGCCGTGAAACGATATTCGGGCCACGTAGTCAGTATTCTGGGTTGGGGAACGCATAGTCTGGCGCCTTTATCTTTTCGTGCCGGCACCTACTCTGGGGTGTTTACGCTTATGCCTATGCTTACCGGTAAGGGACGTTCTCGTCATGGCGAAATTCTTCGCGAAATCGCGAATTTGTATGAGCAAGGAGTGTTAAAACCGATTTTGAACGAACGGACGTTCCGGTTGAATCAGATCGAAGAAGCTCACCGCGCCATGGGCGATAAGCAAATCGGAAAAATCGTCGTAAGCATCGATTAAGGAGGTGATGGAATAAAACAGAATGAAAATTATTTCGGAAAACACTAATGTGGGGGTAAAGGAGAATAACATCATGAGTAAACCCGTCGTTAATTACGCGAAGGATCTTGAATGGTTCGACACGATGCCAGGTGAGAAGATGACCGTTCGTCTACACAGCAATCAAGTTGACGGAGCAATGACGGTAATCGAAGCGCGAGTTCCTTCTCTAATGGGCCCGCCGAAGCACATCCATAATGAAAGAGAAGAAACATTTGAAATCCTTGAAGGCATTTTCCGTTTCCAAGTTGGAGACGATCAGTTCGATGCAACTCCAGGAACGACCGTCCGGGTTCCTCGTGGCGCCGCACATGCATGGGCTAATGTCGGTCCCGAAACAGGACGGATGCTGTTTATCTTCACACCCGGCGGTATCGACGATTTCTTCCCTGAAATTGGACGTCATTCTCTCGAGGAAATCATACAAATCGCTGCAAACCACGATACGGTAATCATCGGTCCTCCGATGGTACTGAAATAAGAGCAATCTCTTGGATGAAAGAACAATTCCACCGCACGCTCTTTCCGACAAGATGCATAAACGGATGAATGGAAAAAGCCTGGAACGGTTTCGCGATTTCTGCACTTTTTTTAGTAATATAAACGAGATTTTCAGCAGCCCAAAGACATCAAATAAGAGTGAAGCTCCCTAAACTTGGTCCCCATAGACTGGACACTTTGAAAAAAGTGTAGGCTATGGCAAAGAGATGGATTCAAATTTATGTCACCAACTCATACATGGAATCATTTCATCGATTCTTAAGGGATATTATATACACAAATATCCTCTAAACGATTTCCAGATCCAACAAATCGTCGAAGCCTCTTGGAAAGCCATACTCGTATAAATCGCAGAAAGCGATTAAGTTTATGAAGGGATCAAGAACTTGCCGTTAAGCAAGAGCTTGATCCCTTTAGATTATTAAACCATCTTTGACCACACCTTACTCGCAAACGCAGTTATCCTTAACGGTTGAGAGCGTGAACTGACACGTTTTATTCGTTGTATAAAAGCAGGTACGGTAACTAACAATAATACCTGAGAAAAAATTTTTTGCCGCTTTCCAGAAAACAGCGAGGGAGCCCACGATGACTCAAATTTCCACAAGCAACAAAGTCGTGACCTTTATCAACGTGTTTACCGTCGAGCCCCAAAATCAAGACCGACTTCTCGAATTGCTTACTCAAGCAACGGATGCCTCCGTTCGATATGCGCCAGGATTCGTTTCATGTAGCCTTCATCGAGGAACGGATGGAACGAAAGTAACGATGTACGCGCAATGGAGTACCATGGAGCATTACCAAGCAATGCGAAATGACCCAAAACCTCTTCCGTATTTACAAGAAGCGATGACGATAGCGAAATTCGAGCCCGGTTCATATGAAGTCGTTAAAACATTTGAACCTATTAAGGTGTAGTGTGCCACATCTCTTAGAAATGACACTAGCCAAACGCTTTTACTTCATTTTATCCCCATTGCTGTATATCGCAATAGGGGATTTTGTTTTGGGAAAAACCACAAACCAACCGTTATGCGCCGGCGATAATTGACCTGAACTACTTCGTCGACAACGCCGGACAAGGCCTGCACACCCGCGGCATTCGCGTCAATTCCGTCGCGCCAGGAGCGATCATGACGGATTTCGCCGGAGGAACGCTTCGGAACAATTCGGCTCTTCAAGCACAAATCAGCTCCGTTACGGCGCTTGGGAGAGCAGGGGAAGCCGACGACATCGAAGGCGTTATCGCCGCGATTTGCTCGCCGGAAATGGGCCGGTTGAACGCGCAAAGAATCGAGGCATCGGGCGGCATGTTTCTGTAAGCCGCATACGCCTGCCGTCCCCAAATGCGACACTTTCGAAATTGGAATTTATGTTCCGATATGACGCTGTATTCACCAGTCAGAACGTGTATAAATGTGATATTGAACTGTCCGAAGTTGACCGTATATAATATCGAATGGAATATACATTCCGAAATTTCTTGACTAACACCTGGTCGAGAGAGTATACTAGGTCTCGTGGAACAAACATTCCAAATAAATGCGGTACAGAGGAGGCGAATGGCATACAGCGACAAACAATTACCGAAAGTCTCGTCCCCCCGTCGCCAAGCCATGGAGTCATAAACTATACGATCCTAAAGGAGAAACGAAAATGAAAATATACGACAAACTATTTATCGGCGGTCAATGGAAAGCGCCAATCAACCAAGAAGTCATCGAAATTCTTTCCCCGCATGACCAATCCGTTGTAGGCAAAGCGGCTCAAGCTTCGCCCGCCGATATCGATTTGACCGTTGCGGCGGCCAGAAAAGCGTTCGATAACGGTCCTTGGCCGAAAATGACGCCGGGCGAACGCCAAGATCTCGTCGCTCGCTTCAATGAATTGCATGCCGCGCGCGCGGACGAAATCGCGGCTCTGATCACTTCCGAGAACGGTACGCCTAGCTGGTTCACGAACGGACTGCAGCACTCTCTGTCCGAGCAAACGAACGCTTATCTTCGCGCCGCGAAATCGTACGCTTGGGAAGAAACGCTGAACGACGGCAAAGGTCCGATTATTCGCCGCGAAGCGGTCGGCGTCGTCGCCGCGATCATTCCTTGGAACGCACCGCACCAATCGGCTCTTGCCAAGATGATCCCCGCATTGCTTGCGGGCAATACGGTCATCCTTAAAGCATCTCCGGAAACGTCCATTAACGCGCTCTTGCTGGGCGAAATTTTCGCCGAAGCTGGGTTCCCCGAAGGGGTCGTAAGCATCGTGCCGGCCGGCCGCGAAACGAGCGAATACCTCGTCTCCCATCCGGGCGTCGACAAAATCGCGTTTACGGGTTCGACCGGAGCCGGTCGCCGCATCGCTTCCATTGCGGGCGAGCAGCTCAAGCGTGTAAGCTTGGAGCTCGGAGGCAAATCCGCGACGATCATTCTCGACGACGCGGATCTCGAATCCGCCGTTCAAGGCTTGAAATATACGTCTTTCGTAAACAACGGAGAAAGCTGCGTAGCGCATACCCGCGTGCTTGTCTCCAAAAAAAGTTACGAAGAAGCGGTCGCCTTGATCAAAACGATGACCGAAAGCCTCGTCGTGGGCAATCCCGCGGACCCTGCGACCTTCATCGGTCCAATGGTACGGGAAGACCAACAAAAACGCGTTCAATCCTATATCGAATTGGGAATTAAAGAAGGTGCGCGTCTCGTTACCGGCGGAACGGAAGTTCCCGCGGGCTTGGAAGGCGGCTTCTACGTCAAACCGACCATCTTCGCGGACGTCGACAACAGCATGCGCATTGCGCAAGAAGAAATCTTCGGTCCTGTGCTCGTCGTTATTCCTTACGAAGACGAAGCCGATGCCGTGCGCATCGCGAACGATTCGCCATTCGGCTTAGGCGGAGGCGTCTGGTCGGGCACGAAGGAACACGGTTTAGAAATCGCTCGCCAAATCCGCACGGGTAACTTCGTCGTTAACGGCGCGACGGTGTCGTACGAAGGACCGTTCGGCGGCTATAAAGCGAGCGGCATCGGCCGTGAATTCGGCGTTGTCGGCTTGGGCGCGTTCGTCGAGCATAAATCGATCAACATCTAATTAAAGGATAAGGTCGAAAGGGCGTAAACCCCGGTCGCTCAACTAACCCCAATGCCCTTAGTCGTTCCGGCAGGATCGATTAAGGGCATTCATTTTAAGGAGAAGTGGAGAGAATGGGCAAGAGACAGGATATTATGGCTGCCACGCTCGACCTGATTCACGAGGAAGGGCTGCAGTCGGTGACCTTCTCGAAAATATTCAAGAAAGCGGACGTCGGATCCGGCACGATTTATAATTATTTTTCGAATAAAGAAGAATTGGTCAACGCCGTCTATAAGGAAGCGCGTATGCTCATGGGGGAATATATGCTGCAAGGCTACGATTCGACGGCAAGCCTTTACGAGCGGTTTAAATGCCTTCAGTTGAACAGGCTGCACTTCGGCATTCATTATCCGAAGGAATTTCTGTTTATCGACAGCTTTTCCTTCTCGCCGTATATTTCACCGGAACTCCGCAACATGGACGATTCCCGAAATTCGGTCGAAGTCGTGCTTTCCCTGATCGTCGAAGGCCAAAAGCAAGGCCTATTCAAAGAAATGGATACCCATCTGTGCCATCAATTCATTCACGGCATTGTGTCTTCGATTCTAAAAGGCTATTACGTGCGGAAATATCCGTTAAACGAGAGCCAGACGCAGCAAGTTCTGGAGTCGTCCTGGAAAGCGTTGCTTGTTTGAATTACCATGATATCCAATTACTTTACGGAATATAAATTCCATAAAACGATGTATAATAAACGATCAAGCTCCTCATAACCATGTAGAAATGCATGAGTAAATCGCGGAAAGTATATTTCTTGCCGAATTTTTTGGAATATACATTCCGGTTTTCGTTGACTTATGCGATAGTGAAGAGCTATACTAACTATGGAACAAACATTCCGAATATCAGCTCAAAGGAGATCATGAATATGCAAAAGGTATGGTTGATTACGGGCAGCTCGCGCGGGTTCGGCCGCAGTCTCGCCGAAGCGGTTCTCGCGAAAGGCGAACGCCTCGTCGCAACGGCTCGGAAAACGGAGCAGCTCGCCGATTTGGCGGAGCGCTACGGAGACCAGGTTCGCCTCGTGACGCTGGACGTTAATCAGTACGATCAAGCTAAGTCGGCTATCAAAGTCGCGTTCGAAGCGTTCGGTCGTCTGGACGTGCTCGTGAACAACGCGGGTTACGGCAACGTCTCCTGAAGAAACGTCGATGGAAGATTTCCGCGCTCAAGTGGAAACGAACCTGTGGGGCGTCGTCAACGTGACGAAAGCCGCATTGCCTTTACTGAGAGAACAGGGACACGGCCACATCGTCCAGTTCTCCTCCATCGGCGGCCGTATCGGAGCGCCGGGGCTTGCGCCATACCAAGCCGCGAAATAGGCGGTCGAAGGCTTCTCCGAAGTACTGGCCAAAGAAGTCGGACCGCTGGGAATCAAAGTGACATTGGTTGAGCCGGGCGGATTCCGTACCGACTGGGCAGGCTCCTCGATGCAACAAGTCGAGCCTCGCGCCGAGTATCAAAACACGGTCGGCTACATGATGAAGCACTTCCGCGAAAATACCGGTAAAGAGAAAGGTGATCCGGCTAAAGCCGCTCAAGCGATCATCACGATCGTGAACGAAGAGAATCCGCCACTTCGATTGCTGCTCGGAAGCGACGCCGTCGAGCTCGCGAACGCGATGGACAACGGCAAGCTGGAAGAGACGAAACGTTGGGAAGCGATCAGCCGCTCGACCGATTTCTGATTTCTAAATCAATCCCTAAGGGCGAAAGAAGGTTTCGTCATTGAAAGCAAGCGCAAGAATCGCATTATTGTCGTTGGTCGTTACGACTACCTTCGGAACGATGATGGCCGCACCGGCGCTTAAACCGCTGGCCGTGGCGTTCCCGAATACGGACGCTCTACTGGTACAATGGGTCGTTACAATATCTTCTTTATTCATCTTGCCGACTTTGTTTTTATCCGGTACGCTGGCCAAAAGATTCAATCGAAAATCGATTCTGATCACGGGACTGGTGTTGTATTTAATCGGCGGCGTCGGTCCGGCTTTCATGCAGTCGTTCGATTTAATCTTGGTTTGCAGGGCGATCTTGGGCCTCAGCATCGGCTTAATCTCGCCGACCTTTAATTCGTTGATCGCAGAAAACTTCCAGGGCGAAGCGCGGTCGCGCATGAACGGCATTCAAACGTCGATCAACGGTATCGGCGGCGCCATTTTCCTTTCGATCGGCGGTTTTATCGCATCGCTGGGGTGGAGAGACGTCTTCATGACGTATTTCTACGTAGTGGTGCTGCTGATCTTGGTAATCGCGTTTCTTCCAAAATTTCCGCCTCTTCAAACCAGTCAATCGACGAAATCTTCCGCGAAGCTGCCGAAGTTTTTCATCGCGGTCGCGATCGCGGGCGGCTTCCATACGATGATGTTCGCGTTGATTCCGACGAATCTTTCGCTGTTCATCGCGAATAATGGAATCGGCAGCGTATCGTCGGCAGGTTACTTGATTGCCTTTTCGTTAGTCGGCGTTTTTATCGGTGGACTTTTCATAACGCGAGTAACCAAAGCATTCAAAAAAATGCTCGTTCCGCTCGTTTTGATTTTGATGGGCGGAGGTTTCCTGCTCCTTTCTTCGGCCCACGCGGAATGGACGGTCGCCTTGGCGGTGTTCATGATCGGGTTGGCCGAAGGGGTGCTCTTCCCGTTATCCTTCATTAAAACGTCGGAAGTCGTTCCGACGATAATCGTTACGACGGGCATTTCCTTGCTGCTCGCGTGCGTATATATTTGTCAATTCCTGAGCCCGTTGTTCGTTACAGGAGTCGAAGCGCTGCTTCGTTCGGATTCGACTCGCGACGTGTTCACGGCCGTAGCCGTCGGTTTGGCCGCGGTTGCCGTCGGATTCCTGCTTTTTTCCCGCAACACGATGCGCGCAACGTCGCCATCCGCAACAAAAATCTAATAACAGGCGGTACTTCCTAATGAGACACATTGACAAAATTTATATTAACGGCGAATTCGTAACTCCGCGGGGCACGGAGCGTCAAGAATTGGTGAATCCTTCGACGAGGGAAGTATTCGCGACATTGGCGCTCGGCAACGAGGAAGATGCTAAGCTTGCGATCGCGGCTGCCAAAGCTGCATTCCCCGCTTTCTCCAGAACGACCGTGCAAGAAAGAGCGGATATGCTGCAACGTCTGAACGATGCCATTTTGGCGAGAACCGACGAACTGGCGGAAGCCAACATTCTCGAATACGGCGCTCCCAGAATGCTTTCCGTTCCTCGCGTGCAACTGGCCGCGATGAACTTGATGATCAGCAAAGAAGCGCTCGAGGATTTCGAATTCGTTCATTATATAGGCAAAGCCAAAGTCGTCTCCGAGCCTGTCGGCGTCATGGGGATCATCACGCCATGGAACGCGAGCTATTCGCAAATTACGGCGAAGCTTGGCGCCGCTATCGCCGCGGGCTGCACGGTCGTCATTAAACCGAGCGAAATGAGCGGCTTGCAAACCCAGCTGTTGATCGAATGCTTCGATGTGGCGGGTATTCCTGCAGGCGTCATTAACGTCGTTAACGGTCTTGGCGCAACGGTCGGGGCGGAATTAACTCGCAATAAGGACGTCGCGATGGTCAACTTCACCGGCTCGACTCGGGTCGGTAAAGAAATCCGCAGAGCGACGGTAGATTCGATGAAACGCGTGACTTTGGAGCTGGGCGGTAAATCGCCTTATATCGTGCTCGACGATGCGGATTTCTCCAAAGCGATTCCGGCCGCCGTCAAATCGTGCTACTCGAACAACGGTCAAGCTTGCGTTGCCGGCACGAGATTGTTCGTTCCCGAGCATCGCTTGGAAGAAGTAAAACAGCTGGCCCGCGCGACGGTCGAATCGATGAAAGTCGGCTTGCCGACCGAAGCCGATACGAATCTCGGTCCGATCGTGTCGGAGAAGCAATACAATCAAGTTCAGCACTATATTAACGTCGGCCTTCAAGAAGGCGCGGAACTCGTGGTCGGCGGCGCAGGCCACCCAGCGGGACTGGAGCAAGGTAACTTCGTAAAACCGACCGTATTCGCCAACGTTACGGAAGACATGACGATAGCGAAGGAAGAAATTTTCGGACCGGTACTTTCGATCTTGACGTTCAAAACCGAAGAAGAAGCCATCGAAATGGCGAATAACACGGACTATGGCCTTGGCGCGTATATCAGCTCGAGCAACCTGGAGAAAGCGAACGAGCTGGCTACCCGGATTCAAGCCGGTTCGGTGCTCATCAACGGCGCCGGCTTCGAGATGAAAGCTCCGTTCGGCGGTTACAAGCATTCCGGCATCGGCCGCGAATACGGCGTGCACGGGCTGGAAGACTGCCTGGAGACGAAGACGATCACCGGCTACGATTTGCCGATGTAACTCGCGGTTGCTTTTTGAATACCAAGTTCTTAGTCGAGAACTTGGTTTTCCTTTCTCGAATTATGTGAAATGAATCACAAACTATTGGAGGGAACAACGATGAAAATCGTAGTAGTCGGCTGCACCCATGCCGGAACGGAAGCGACGAAGGACCTTGCGCGCATGTATCCGGACGCGGAAATTAACGTATACGAAAGAAACGACAACGTATCCTTCCTTTCCTGCGGCATCGCGCTTAACGTCGGCGGGGTAGTGGAGAACACGGAGGATTTGTTCTATTCGTCTCCCGAAGAGCTGAGCGCTCTCAGCGTCCATATGTTCATGCAGCATGAAGTGCTCGAAATCGACGCGATGAACAGCAATCTCGTGACGAACGAGCGCTTCTCCGATACGTACGACAAACTCGTCATGACGACGGGCTCCTGGCCGGTCATTCCCGATTTACGCAACATCGGGCTGGACAACATTCTGCTTTGCAAAAACTACAATCACGCCTTGACGATCATCGAGAAAGCCGAACACGCGAACAACATCGCCGTTATCGGCGCGGGATATATCGGCATCGAGTTGGTCGAAGCTTTCGAGCATCACGGCAAAAACGTCACGTTGATCGACAATATGGACCGTGTGTTATTCCGGTACTTGGATCCCGAAATGACGGACCGAGTCGAGGCATCGTTCTCCAACGCGGCATCCGCTTGGCGCTCGGGCAGACTTTGACCGGCTTTGAGGGAAAAGACGGAGTCGTGACGACCGTCGTCACGAACGACGACGAATATGTCGCGGATCTGGTCGTTCTATGCATCGGCTTCCGGCCGAATACGCAGCTGTTGCAGGGGCAAGTCGACACGCTTCCTAACGGCGCGTCCATCGTCGACGAATACATGCACACGAGCGACCCCGACATCTTCGCGGCGGGCGATAGCTGCGCCGTGCGATACAATCCGACGGGGGAGCAGGCTTATATTCCGTTGGCGACGAACGCGGTGCGCATGGGTTCTCTTGTCGCGCGAAATCTACTGAAGCCTACCGTGAAATACTTGGGTACGCAAGGGACTTCCGCGATCAAAATCTACGATCTGCACATCGCTTCGACAGGCATGACGGAAGCGGCCGCGCTAGCGACGGGCATGAACGCGAAGAGCATCGTCGTCGAGCAAAATTACCGTCCCGAATTTATGCCGAGCTACGAGAAAGCCATGTTGAAAGTCGTCTACGAGGAAGAGAGCAAGCGCATCTTAGGAGCCCAAGTATTGTCCAAAGCCGACTTGACCCAATCGATAAATACGATGTCGGTCTGCATCCAAAACCGGATGACGATGGAAGAACTCGCCTACGTCGATTTCTTCTTCCAGCCTCATTACAACAAACCGTGGAACCTTCTTAACGCGCCCGGACTCGAAGTCGTTCAGGATGAACGTCTAATAAAGAAGCAGCCAAGTCCACGTAGAGTGGGGCTTGGCTGCTTCTTTTTATAAAAACCGGTTGAATTTGTTAACGATTATCGATCAGGCGATTTTTGAGATAGATCAAAAAAAAGCGAATAACTTATCCGCAAAATGAAAACGATAAAAATCATGTACACCTTCAAGAATACGAAATGATCTCTGCACAAATAGGTGATGGAACTAAATGTAACGAAAGGAAATTCATTTACTTATGAAAAAATCATTAGTTTTGGTTGCTCATCCGAACTTAGAAAACTCCAATGTAAATAAAAGATGGTTAGTGGAGATACAACAGTATCCTGCGTTTATAACAATTAATGATTTATATGCAAACTATCCCAATTTTCAAATTGATGTTGTAAAAGAACAACTGCTCGTAGAGCAGCATGATCGAATAATTTTTCAATTCCCGTTCTACTGGTATAGCTCACCACCGTTATTAAAAAAGTGGCTGGATGATGTATTGACATATGGTTGGGCTTTTACATCGAAAGGAAGCAAGTTAAAAGGAAAAGAACTCGCACTTGCCATTTCAATCGGAGGATCCGAGAGTGATTATCGTCACGGTGAAGGAGAGGGTTATTCAATAAATGAACTAATTAGTCCTTTTCATGAAACGAGCAATTTAATTGAGACAAATTTTTTAGTTCCATTCACACTTTTGGCACTGATAAAAAGAGTGATAAAGAGTTATGTGAGAGTGCTAGAGAGTATGCAAATTATTACAAGCGCTTTAGAACCTTTCGTTAATGGATAATAATTCTCTTTCAAAATTCTTGATGTATTTTATTGTCCAAGAAACTGTATCGGCAGGCAGTTGAGGAAGGCGTATTCGTCGTTCGACTGGAACCTCGAATGATGGTGCAGATGCACTATGGATCCATTGTCTATCTCCTAAAAGGTTATCAGCAAGATCTGCTGGAACTGACAGATGATATCGCGGACCAAGCGATTCTCGCTTGCTGGAACGCGGTGAGTCAAGAAAAGGGTTGGAACAATTAGTTCAGCCCGATTCTTTTCCCGCATTTTAGATCATCGATAACAACCGAAGTGATCGATCAATCAAGCCATTCGTGATCGAGAGAAAGAACTGGTTATTCGCGAACACGCCCCGTTATGTTTCAGGTTTTATAATTAATACCTAATTTCCATTACACTTTGTTCAATCCTCCTTAAATGCAGGCTGTTTCAGTTTTATTTCAGAATTGCTTGGTATATTGTAATTGATGAGTTGTTTTGAAAAGGAGAATGGATTGTGCGAATTTTGTTGGCTGAAGACGATGAGACGTTAGGAGAACTAACCGAGCATCAGTTGAAGCGACAGTATCATGTAGTAGATTGGATGAAGGATGGGCATCAAGCCAGGGAAGCGATAGCTTCTGGCTGTTATGACGTATATGTCCTAGATTGGATGTTGCCCGAGATGACAGGATTAGAGCTTGTACGTGAAATACGTCGGCAGGAAGATCATACCCCGATTCTCCTGTTAACGGCACGAGATGCCGTGAAAGACAGGGTGGAGGGCTTACGAGCTGGGGCGGATGACTATATGATAAAGCCTTTTGCGTTTGAAGAGTTGGAGGCTAGGTTAATTGCCTTGTTCCGAAGGCAGGATCGGAGTTACCACTCATCGGATATCCTTACATTGGGAGAAATTTCTGCTAACTTGGATAGATTTGAAGTAACCCGAAAGGGAGCTACAATTCTATTAACAAGGCGCGAATTTCAGTTGCTCGTCTGTTTGATGCGCCATTCAGGACAAGTGCTGTCGCGTGAACAGCTGCTCGATCATGTGTGGGGACTCGCTTCGAATGTAACACTGAATGTTGTCGATGCTACAATCCGATTATTGCGAAAGAAAGTAGACGGACCGTATGAAATAAAATGTATTCAAAGTGTTTATGGCGCCGGCTACAGATTCATCATAGGCGGAGAGTGAGATCGATGTTCAAACGGACGCGAACCAGACTAACGCGAGAATTCTCGCTTACGATTGGCATTATTCTTATGATCTCTGCCTTTTTTTCGTTATGGATGGTACAGCAAATGCTTACTTCTACGGAAGACAACCAGCTCGGCTCATTGAGCAAGCAGTATGAGGCAGAGCTGCAGAAGCTGATTGAGTCCCCCAAAGGAAATGCATTATTCGACCCGTCGGTTGATAGAAACAAAGTCAATTCATTCTATGAACCTGGTGGATTGCAATTAAATCAGATGGCTTGGTTGTTTGATCCAAATGGAGAATTGATTTTTCAATCCTCGCCGTCTGAGAAGAATGCACTTGGTGTTAATTTTCCGTTGACGGCTCTTATGCCCATTTTGCTTAAGGAGCCGGATAATAATTACCGAAACGTAAACGCTGAAGGTCGAACATTCCGTATTGGCGGAACCATAATTTCAACGGGCAAAATTCAAGATTACAAAATAATCGTCGCGCAAGAAGTGACCAATGACAATAAACTAATTGCCCAATTGCGATGGGCATTTGCAGGGTTTGCCTTGCTCTTGTTAGCAGCGGGTGGGGCAGCTGGCTCTATCTTGGCTGGACGAGCGATGGGGCCGATTGCTCAAGCTTTCCACCGACAGGAACAGTTTACTTCAGACGCGTCTCATGAGCTTCGGACACCTCTAAGTATTTTGAGATCGGCAATTGAAGTATTGGATGAAGAGCGCAATAAACTTTCTGATTTCCATCGCCACGTATTAATGAAGTCAAGTCAAGAAATTCATCATATGAACCGACTTGTCGAGAACTTACTTGTTCTCGCCCGCAGCGACAACGGCCGTCTTGATTTGGTGACCTCGGAATTTTCTCTAAGGTATACGATTCGCCAAGTCATGGAACAGTTGCAACCAATATCAGAATCAAAGCAAGTAGAACTGAAATGGGAGCACAGTCTGAATTCATCTGACGAAGAGAAAGCCATTATTCTGGCTGACGAAGTGCGTATCCGACAACTTATTCTGATTCTCATTGAGAACGCAATACAGTACAACCGAGAAGGCGGTAGTGTCACGATCTCCGTGGTAACGAATCAGCAGAAGGTCATCCTTATCATTAGCGACACGGGAATAGGGATAGAGGAAGATCATCTGCCCCATATCTTTGAACGATTTTATCGAATGGATAAAGCCCGCACTCGCCGTTCGGAAGGAACCGGTCTCGGTCTTGCAATTGCTAAACAAATCGTCGATGCCCATCGTGCAAAGATTGAAGTGTGGAGTACGCCCCAGGTGGGGACAACATTTCGAGTATCATTTTCGAGCATTTCAGATTCTTTTCAGAATGTTCCCTTAACTTAGTCATGTAGTCTCCTTCTTAAACTGAAGGAAAAACCAAACAAGGAAGGGATATCAATGAAGAAGAATTGGAAACTTGCAAGCGCAGCGATACTAATTGCAATTGCAGTGCCTGTAACTGCGTATGCAGCAGACAACCTGAGCAACCAATCCAGTCAAGCGGACAAAAAGGCAAGTTTGGCAGCCGAAACGATAACGCCTGCTGTCAAACAAGGCGAAAAGCCATCCACGGACAAAAACGGCAAGTTACAGTTAGATTTGCAAACCATTGCTAAAACAAAGCTAGGTCTGGATCAAACTGCTTTTGAACAAGCGGAGAAGGCTGGTAAGTCACTAGCAGATGTCGCGAAGGAGAAAGGCATGGAACTTCAACCGCTAATTAATGAGCTGAGCAAGGAAATTAACGATGAAATTCTAGCCAATTTTGACTCCGAGGCTTTGACGGATCAAGAGAAAGAGAATGTGAAGAAGAAGGCATCCATGGAAGCAGAACGAATCTTCACTGAACCGCTAAACAAAGTAAGTTCGAAGCAAGAGGGTAGCGATTTGAATTTAGCTGCGGCACTTGAGTTACTCGGAATCGACAAGGCTGCTCTCGCTGATCAAGTACATGCCGGTAAATCACTAGTTGACATTGGGAAGGGGCATAACGTAACCCGCCAGCAATTAATTGACACCCTTTTGTCCAGTGAAAACGCTAAAATTGAAGAGCTTGAGAAAAGTGGTAGTATAACACAAGAGCAAGCAGATAAGAAAAAGCAGGCAGCTCTTCAAGATGCAGCGGATTTCGTCGATCATACGTCGGAGCTGTTTAATAAGAAGGAGAGCTTCGCTGGTGAACGAGCCAAAGATGCGGGCTTCGAGGTAAGGCTTGATTTTCAACAGATCGCAATAGACAAACTGGGGCTAGATAAAGAAGATTTCCAACAGGCGGTGGAGGCCGGGAAGTCTCTAGCTGAGATCGCCAAAGAGAAGCGTATCGAAGTCCAACCTCTAATGGATGAATTAACAAAGGAAATTAGTGACGAGATTCAGGCAAAGGGCTCTACTGGACTCACGGACGAACAAAAGGAAAATATACACAAGAAGGCCTCTTTGGAAGCAGAGCGAGTCTTCAATACCCCACTGAACAAAGAGCAAGAAGCGAAAGAGCAATGCATTGGCCAATATAACATGATAGCTGCTTTTGAATTGCTCGGCATAGACAAAACGACTTTCGCCGAACAGGTTCATTCAGGCAAATCGTTTGCAGTCATTGCGAAGGATCATGGTGTATCACGTCCAAAGTTAATCGATGTTCTTATGTCCGACATCAATGCTAAACTCGATGCTGTCAAAGCGAATGGCGACATCTCGCAAGAACAAGCAGATCAAAAAAAGCTAGCTGCACAGAAGGAAGTTGAAGACTTCGTCGATTATACCGCTTCGATGTTTAAGATGAAAGATAAAGAAAGCGATTCCGAATAACGCCAACAGAAAGAACGTAGTAGCAATGAAAGGTGCTAGGCGGATAGCAAAAAAGAAACGGCTGCCGGTTAATGACCAGCTAGCCGTTTCTTATGATTCCTGTTCGATCTATAGCTGACTACCAGCCGGATTGTATCACCAAGAGCCGACTAGCCTCGAAAGTGGCCGATGCCTGATTCAGATATTGAAAGATTACTTACAGTATGACAACCCTTAATAAAGGGAAAAATATCGCTGTTCGAGTAACACTCGAATGGTTATTTTTTTGTGTGCTGCGTAAGTTTCAATGTAATGGGATAAAGGGTTCTTGTCGACCGACAACCTGGAGCTAGTAGTTCACCAGCTCTTTGTTCACCGCTGTGCCGCTTCATGACCGTTTTCCAGCCGTCGACTACCTGACGAACAGTGAGTTTTTGAAGATCGGCAGGTGTAGGGAAGTGACGCAGGGTACCCAGTGGCCCTGGGCCAATGAGGTGTTTGTAAATCTACCTCAGCTCCGGAGGGAGAGGTGGCTGTTGCAATGGCTAGTACCCCGTTAGCATATTTTTCAGAGACATTCTCTGTTAATTCATAATCACGCTTACAACTTGTTTTGCGAAACCAGCATAGGCTTCAATTCGCTCCGGACAACGATTAATTGCCCATCTGGTGTGATCAAAAGCTTTAAGTAATTGTAAAGCTCTCATGCTAGCAAGAGCCTCGTTACTCAAACCGTATCCTTCTAAAAATGCTTGGAACTCCTCAGTATTTGGACCTTCTTTTAGCCCCAGCATGTGGTACTGCAACACTTGAAGAACTGCTCCATGCGGAACGACATTCACTTCAGAATTGCCCCAATCCAGCAAAATAACTTGATTATCATGGACAATTATGTTCTTTAAAGAGAAATCTCCATGGATTAATCCGAAGCGAAACGTTTCATTCTTCATATTCTCAAAAAGTTTTTGTACTCTTTTTGATTCCTCCTGAGTAATTACCCCAAGCTTAATAAGAGGATCATGTTCTGTTAAACAATGGATATTGTGTTGTAAATCACCTTGCAAACTGCCGTCTGATTTTGCGTGTCCTAATGACTGGAACACACCACTCACAGAATCGAGAAGACTTCTTCCAAATCCACTTACAGGAATCGAATCAATACGCTTGGCGTATTCACCAAGCCGTCTCCAAATTTCGGGCTTGTGAACTTTACTGTCTAACCCGTTATCGCCATGGATAAAGGTTTGAATCATATAGGCTGTTTCATTAACTACACCTATGGACAATACCTCAGGTCCAGGTACTCCAACTGCAGTTGCTTGCTCGATACACCACTTTTCCTTAACATAGGTTGGATATGTATCCTTTATGTTCATGCGGACTACGACTTTTTGGTACTCCGTTTCGAGTACATAAATTTGGTTGTCGATGCCTTTACCTGTAATTTGATATGAAGACTTAATTTCTTCTTGGAGAAAATCTCCTGCAATTTGTGCAGCTTCTGATGGTAATAAGTCCTTCATGACATCCCCCTAAATTTCACCGTTTTAAACAATACTCGATTCGTAGAGTATAGTTGCGCTAAAAACCTTCTTCCAATTGTTCTTCCCCAGTAAGTTCTTTTCTAGCAATGATACACTACTTCCTTTAAATATCTTCATAATCACTTGTTTTATGATGGTGAGATTCATTATTAGTCATCCATTAAATATCAAACTAATGGGCTAGCGCCGTGTTCCATGTAGGTGTTCCTCTATAGACTGTTGGCATGACGGGTACCCACTAGCCATTCACATTGGAGGTGTTCAGAACTGGATAAATTAAGAATTAAAATGTGGGATCGATATCGATCGATTCGTTCTTATAATGGGTTAAGACTTACTTTTGATCAGTATTGGTACGAACTTCTAGCTAGAAGTTGGATATCAGAAGGGCCTCCCACCCAATACGTTTATGATGAAATCTGTAGGGAAATCGAGAACAATATGAGTCCATAACCATAAATGTTCTAGTTGTGGCAAGCCATACATTGGTATCAATCTCGAAACGTCGTAGAAATCTGAATTTCTCTTGCAAGCAAAACTTCGAGGCTTGTACTAACCGTAACTGATGATAAAGCAATTGATGCTATTCACCGTGTAAAACGTAAACTTATGGCGGTTTCAATCCTTATCGCTGTTTACCCGCAACCTGAGCCGTGAGCAGAAAGCCGGCACAATAAATCGGTCGAGAGTGCTTAACACGTGTTATGTCGTTAGACAGTCAAAATCTGCCCCCTGAATGCGCGCGCCTTACGCAAAGAGGGCAGATCTACTTAATATTACGATCCTCAATAGAAAATTAGAATCTAAGCTGCTTCTATTTCTGTATTATAATGGATAAGACATTTCCGGAGAATGACGAGCGGCAAACAAAAAGCAGACAGACATAAGGAAGGGAGCAACGATAAAGATGAAGCATGTCGTTACGACCATAAGGACGGACGTAATTGGAGGGAATCCGCGTCATTATTCGGGGGTTCAAGAGATTCTTTCGCTATTAATGAAGTATAAGGATGTCATTGTCCCATTGGACTAAGCGAAGGGCGATAGTGTTATTAAAAAAATCGGAAAGGGATGTGAAAAAGGTGCCAAATAGTAAAATTGGAAGGGGGAAATTATGAACAAAACAATCAACGATTGTAGCTTCTTTAATAATTGGGACCTCAGTTGCAAAAATGTTACATATTACAACTAAAGAATTAACTTCAAGATAAAGAAGCTAAAAAACCTTATTTTTATTTGTTACACAAAAGTCGCAATTTAATCAACTATACCCACGCGGAGTGTATTTGAAGAGATCAACGCATCGTACTTACGGCAAGCGCAAACACGCCGCAATAGTCAAAGCACTTTTCTTTAAATTCAATTTCGGAGCATTATAAATGGTCAACAGCCAATGAAGGCATTGGCAAACGCGGCCGGGGGAAATAAGCAATCTGCTCTTGTGACATTTGCCTATTTGAGGAATATTTTAATATCAAGAGCATTCACAAAGGAGTAGCGAAAGGGCAGGATAATTTAATATGTTAATAGTCTTTTATGGTAAGATAATAGAACATGAACAGGTATGAAACTATTATAGGAGAGTCCTAAATGAAAAAGAAAATGAACTATTTAGTCTTACTGTTAATGATCATCGTAATGGTTGGTTGTACCAATGCAGAAAATTTAACTGTTACAAATACAGAAGATGCTCAACAAGTAGTAACCACAGTTAATAAAGAACCTGAAGAAACTACCCAGACGGTTGTTGACGAGCCGGTAGCCGAGGAAACACCAGCCCAATCAAATAACGAACTATTCTCAGGATACAAACGTATTGAAGTGGATGGTTGTGATTTGTCTGGGTATCGTGAACCTAATGTCGTTGTGGATGTTGGTTATGGGGACCGTGAATACTGGGCATTTACAAACGAACAAGGGCAACTAGTGCGTGTCATTGCTGACGAAATCATTCTACAAGATAACAGTAACGAGTCTGTCTCATCGTCTGGTAGATATTGCTCTGATGAGGCGAAAGTCCCTGGTGTCGAAAGCGAAGTATTAGATGAAGGACATGTCATTGCCGATTCTCTCGGAGGGGTATCGAATGCTTATAATATCACCCCTCAAGATAGTACACTCAACCGATATGGTGATCAAGCATATATGGAAGATGCGATACGCAAAGCAGGCGGAGCTACTGATTTCGAAGCAATTATCACATACCCGAATACAGAAACTCAGATTCCTTCAAATTATCAGTATACCTATTCGTTAAAGGGTAATGTAATTGTTGATACATTTGATAATGTGAACCCAGATGAAGTAAACGCATCACTCGGATTAACAGCCAGTGATTCTTCTGATTCAACAAGTTCGGAGGATCTTTCTAGTGTCGATACAAACGGAAACGGAAAGGTAACGATTAAAGAAGCAAAGGCAGCCGGTTATAGTATGCCAATAACGAGTGACCACTGGCTGTACAAATATATGGATGATCGTGATGGTGACGGTATGGTAGGTGAATAAGACTACAATAAATGAACCAAAATAAGTTTAATATAACAACCCTGCTTGTATAGTCATCCGACACTGCAATAATTGTCGGATGACAAGAACTTTATCCCTTAAAAAGCTGCGTAAATCGCAGCTTTTTTATTTTAGTCCATCAGGTTCTTGTCACAAATCAATCAAGAACCTAATGTCATTTTCAATTTTGACAAGAACTTTATGTCATTCCCGACGGAGCAGACAAGCTGACTTTATTTGTATGAACTAGCGAGCAGAAATACGGTGCTGACAGAACCCATGGCATGATGTGATTCGTATCTTGTTTTCTTATTCTAGAATCGTGTACCGAATAAGAATAGACCGCCTTAGAAGAGCAGGCGGCAGTATAAGGTAGCGTCCAGCTCAGTCACAAGCTATAGATTCCTTTCTAATAAAAATCCACTTGCTTTGCCATAAATTGAGGTGATGCCGAAATCCCAGTTTCAATATACGATTCCAGATGGCACCGATGACGAGAAACTTCTCCTTGAACGGCATACCTGGTCCCGATGTTGCCGCTTATTATCGTCGTCGCGCGGAGGGAGGGGTCGGACTGATCATTACCGAAGGGACCATCATTAACCATCCGGCTTCGGCGGCTGACCACAACGTACCGCGTTTCTTTGGTGAAGATGCGTTGAACGGCTGGGCGCACATCGTCAATGAGGTGCATGGCGGATTAACTGCAATGGGAGTAAGTCCGGATTGGTCGACACATCTTATCGAACATGCCGTATCAGCTGTCCATGACATCCCACATGGCGGAGGGATAGCTATAATTGCCCCTCATTGGATGGAACATGTCGCGGCCATACGGCCGGAGAAAGTCGCACAGTTTGGTGTTCGTGTATTTGATTTGGATAGGACAGGAAAAACAGATCATCAACTGGCAGCGGAAGCGATCCAGTCGCTCAAGGAATTTTGGAAATCCATTGGCGCCCCAACGAAGTTGTCTGATTATGGAATCGATGACAAGGAAATTGAACTGATGACGGAAAGGGCTATGCTCGCCGATCAAATTGGTAGTTATGTTCCTCTTACAAGAGAAGACGTCAGAAGGATCTTGAGAAATTCTTTATAATTCTGAAAATGGGCTGTCTCATAAGAGACAGCCCATTTTTGCCTTATCTTGATACTCATCAATCCGAAGTATTACCATCCAAAATCTTTAACCGTTTGGTTGTTGGGACATTGTACGCTCCTATAGGGTTGTTTGAGACCCATCATAGTATAAGCGAGCGTTCGCGCGCAAATGGACATGATCGGATTAGGCAATCAAATGAGGCGATCGTGATATCTCCTTCCATCCGGATCGCATTCATTGCCGTTAGAGGAGCTTCACATCGTACAAAGCGGATTGACTATCGCACTTCGTCAAGTTTACTGTCCCCGGCCAGCGACCGCGACCTCGGCGACAATCAGGCGGCCTGCGGTCGACGGCGGCGCCACATCGACCGACATATGTACAAAATCCCGATTTTGTGTAAGTGTAAGACGGCAGCGTTGATCTGATGAACAGTTTGTGTAGTCAACGCTGCTCGAAAAGAAATCTTAAAAAATTTAATGACTTTGTTCCTGCATGACTTGTCCGAATATGACGAAAAACTCGATTTGAATCCTGAGAATGGATTGTTTGAATTCGATGTATTTGACTGGTTTTTTGAGAAAGAGGGACTAACACCCTTTTTTATTAATTTAGACGGTAAACCAGTAGGCTTTATTCTGTTGCAGAGTGGTCCATATTCCAATCAAGAATTTGCTGATTATGTGTTAAACTCCTTCTTTATCCTAAAGAAGCACAGAAGAAAAGGAATTGGTAAATTAGCTTGTAACAAGTTCTTTGAATTGTATCCTGGTAGATATGTCATTGGTCAGGCACAAAACAACGCACCAGCCGTAAAATTTTGGAAAAGTGTCTATGAATCATATGGGGTTATTCCTTTTGAAAAAGAAGAAATCGAAGATGGAATCAATGTAGTGTATCAATATTTCAAAACACATTGATCACTAAGCTCCCTCGTTACGATTTAGTTTTCTCACGAATGCTCGCTTATTCGCAGAGAGCCCTCTGTGTACAGAGGCGCTCGTTTTATTTCAAACTCTGAAAAAATCACTCTACAGGAGCGCTAACGGTGTACGTTACTGCAACGACAACAGGCTGTCGATTTTCGGCAGCCTGTTGTGTTAACAAGCAAGAGTTGGTGCTCAATGCCAAACTTATTTATTTGATGATCGAAAAACACACTATATAATGTGTAACAATATATCAGAAGTCAATGTCAGTAAGGGATTAAATTTATTTATAGACATATGTATAAAATACGACTTTTATGCAGTAGTTTGTGGCCTGGCCGCCCGGCGGAGCCCTGCCGACAGCTGACGCGGCCCGGCTTCAAACGAGGTTCAAGTTCACGCTCAACTGCTCGACGAAGCCCGCGCGCTCGCCGACAATCGATCGTTCGTTTTCCGGCTCTTGAATGGAACGAATGTGCGACTGATCGAGTGTTCAATAAATTGTATGGCTGGCTGCATCGCGATTAAATCACCGTTGCCTTATTATAAAAAAGATGCCAGGACCGTAACGGCGCTGGCATCGTGCTATCGCTCAGGCTGTCTTTAAATAGCGTGAACACGAACTGGCTTACGTTAATGTCCATCTTATGCTTGGACGGCGATTGCCGCTCGCCTCCGTCGCCGAGGTCCGGCCAGATTTTGAGTCGGGATTGGTCAGAGATCGCCATCAAAATCCAACAATTGCCCAATAAGGGCCTTGAATGCCTTGGCATCCTCCGCTATGGCGGCATCGCATAAGGGGGATATAGTTTCAGTCGCGTTTTGGCCTGGAAGGCGAGCTCTGAAGTAGGTGCGATGGTCCTTCTTCACCCATGCTGGTACGTATGTGGACTAGCCGTTCTACCACAAATCGAACCACAGCCAGGACAAGCTTGCCACGGAGCGAATTAGCCCCGGCGTAACCGATGAACTTGATGTCATAAATGACAAGATCCTCGATCGCCACATGGCGCCTTCCACGCTTAATAAAGAGAACCGGCACGTGAATACATGCCGGTTCTCTCAATCGCTATCATTTCCTGCCGACAGGCTGCCTCTCTTGAACAATCGGATGATGCTTACCCATATCGCCAGCAGCGGAATATACCCGTATAGGAGAATCGTTCCACTGCTGGCTAGCAACGCGTCCAACCTGTCAATTGTTAGTGGCCCTTTCAACTGTACGATGATGATAAATAAGAGAATGCCGGTTAGCCATAACGCTGGCCTCGCTTTAAGCCTGGCCGTTTTTCGCAGCATTTGCGTCCCTCCCCATAGGGCAATGCAGATGCGAGGCAAAATAATAAGAAACCAATTAAACACATACAAGTAATCAAAGCGTTCAAAGAAAGGAAATCGAATGATCTTCGATAAAATGAGCGTGGGCCATATCGTATGCTTCAGCTCTACGATATTGAAATAAGCAAATACCACACAGGCAAAAACCATATACAACATCGTTGTATGGGCTGCCGCAACATGAGCCCATTTCTGTGCTTTCTTGTTATTCTTGATATAAGGATAATAAAGCAGCAAAAATTCAATGCCCAGAAATAGCGGCACCGCACGATGGGCAGACTCAGTATAATCGGCAATGTTATGCGTTAATATCGGCAAAAAATTATTCCAGTGAGCATATTTCATGGGGAAATAAAGAGTGATCAGCATCAAGGAAGGGATAATCACACACCATAAGCAAATCCCGGTTATGACCCTGAATCCGCCGGTTACAAAATAAATAGACGTCAACAGAATAATGCACGTCAATTCCCAGGGAGGTGACCATTGAAAGACCCAAACATGTAAAACCTCTACGTACGAACGAATTTCCGTCGAGATGAACAAGAGGGTATACCCGTAGAACCCCAAAGTCAGGAGATTCCCAAGCCATTTGCCAAACAACTGCCGATGCAGCGAAATGATATCCCCCTGCTCTGCATGATTGAGCACAAAAAAAATCATCCACACAACCAAATGAATGCTTAATCCGGTAATCAAGATGGACATCCAGGCATCCCGTTCGGCACCAAGGATGATCTTGCCCGGAAAATTCAGCATCGCGATTCCCGTCTGCGTCCCATGAAGGACAAACCACAGATAGAATGACGATACCGTTAAGTTTTCACTAACCTGTTTATTCACGAATACCCCCGCTGCCTTATTCCACAATGCCGGATTTGATGAGTTGCACCTTCACATGAACATCGAATGTGATCGCTGGATATTCAACTTCGTAAAATTCCTTCTCGCGCCAAACTTTGCGATGCGCTCTCACATAATCGCCGATTCCTAACGGGTCTACCTTGTTCTCTGCAAATTTATGGAGCAGCGCCAAGAGCTTGTCGTCCAGTTGATTTTCTAATTGGGTCGTCAGAAGCCGCGTATCCTCAGGTTTTCTTAATTCTATCCACTTCGGAAAATCCTTAATCATCCCTTTCAATGTAATGTTGTAGATGATCTTAGGTCCCGCTGCGGATTTGGACAGCGATCTGGATTTCTTGCCGCTTAGACCATTAAACACGGCCGTCTCTTCGTTTTGCCCCTTCGTAATTGTAAATGGTACATTCCCTCGAACAAGGTGGCCTTGAAGCATCTTATACATCGGAATTTCTTCCTGAGTAATCAGTAACTTCAAACGATCATCCTTGAAAATCGCATGTCCGGTTATGTCAATTTTGCCTTTCTCATTTACCTTTATATAGGGGAGCGACGGATCTCTTCCTTCGCCATAGTAGTCAAACAACAAGTTGTGCAGATTGGAATTGGGGACTTTCCCGGCCCTCATATTGTGTTCTAATGTATGATACGGCAGGTTTTCGCTTTTTATATTCACTAGGCTCGCCATCATGGATGAAGTCGATCCATCCGAAACGGCAACAATGAGGTAGTGGCTTATCACGGGATCTCTGCAAATGGATTTAATTAAGGGCGTTAAGCCTTCCTCCGCTAACGGCTTGTCCACAATAAGCAGCTTCAGCTTGGCTATCATCACGGGCATTGAAGATTGATTGTTCAGTTCATCCATCAATAGCGAAGGTTTTGAAGCCTTACCCTGTAGGATCGCTGTTCGCCCGCCATGGTTAAAGTCAGAATAAAGCCCTGTTTCTTTGAACCCGCTGCCGCTCTTGTCCAGTCCCAGAATCGTAAGAATATAACTATGATCCACGATCCGTTCGCTGCTGCAGCCTGTCAGCACCAGAACAAGCATCACAACCCATGGAATCCGACGTCTCCACATACTGATATTAGTCATTATCAATACTCTCCTTGTCAGGCGTGTACCGTTTCTTCGAAAGCGGCTTTAGATAATCGCTTCGATTGGCTGTGTACTTGTACGATAATCGAACGAAGCTATCGGCAAAATGACCCTTGCGAAAAGGAAACAACGGAACCAGATACGGCGTCCCAAGTGATTTCAACCTCAGTAAATGCCCTAAGAGTAAAAGGAACCCTACCGTAAGGCCAAAACCACCCCAAAAAGCCGCAAGCAGGATGAACGGGAAACGCAGAAGGCGGATGGTGTTCGCCATATTATAGATAGGCGTTGTGAAAGAGGCCAGTGCAGACAAGGCAACGATAATGAGTAAAATATTGCTGGTAAACGCAGCTTGAACCGATGCTTCGCCGATTACAATACCACCTACAATCCCCAAGGTCTGGCCGATCTTCGCAGGCAGTCGAGCACCTGCTTCCCGTAATAGCTCAATTGTAATCTCCAAGAAGATAACCTCGATGACCGGGGGGAACGGGACATGAATGCGGGAATCAATAAGGGGCTGAAGCAAGCTCTCGGGGATGACTTCAAAATGATACGTGAGTACTGAAACATAAAGGGGAGACGCAATAATCGAGAAGATGACACTCATAATTCGAATAACACGAAAAAAGGAGGCCAGTATCCATGAAAGATAATAATCCTCGCCGGAAATAAAAAAGTCCAATAGCGACGAAGGGGCCGTTATCGCATAAGGCGATCCATCCGAGAATACAGCCACCTGCCCCGAAAGCATAGAAAAAATCACGCGATCGACTCTCTCCGTTGTTACGAAAAGCGGGAAAGGCGTATTTGAATGATCCGTAATAATCTGGGTCAATTGCGAGTTGTCGAATACCACATCGAAGTCAATGGCCTGCAGACGCTGCCGCATCGTTTCGACATGCCGGGGATTCGTAATGCCATCTAAATAGGCAATAACCACCTTGGTGTTCGACAGTGAACCCACTGTTATTTTTTCAAAGATCAATGCAGGCGTGTTGATTTGCTGCCGCATTAAATGCATGTTAACCTCAATGTTCTCGACGAAGCCTATTTTGGGGCCAACCACGCTAAATTCGTTTTCGGTCTCATTGCTCTTGCGATGACCCAAATCAGCATGATTCGCATTCACCATGAGATAATTCAGTTCGTCTCCCTCAAACTGAATGATGACATAGCCCTTCATCAGCTTTTTTAGGACTTCCTCCGTGTCGTCAACGACCGTCACATCTTCAAAGGGAATAATTCCTTTAATATCGCTCAATTGGGTCAGATTCTCGATATTTTCTTTTATCCCCGGCAGCAGGAATTGATTTATTTTCTCACCGTCTACCATACACAGGTAATAGCTAATTTGAATGGGTCGATCATCATTAGGGCGAAATTGAAGAAAATCATTGGATTTAAGCGCTTGTTTAAAAATGTCATTGTTGAACATCATCCGAATTTCCTTTTCTTTATCTAAAGTTAACCGTATTGTGTCCAGTATGGAAAAATGTATACGCCAAATAACCCGCCGCAATTCGACGGGCTTATATCAAACATGCTTATTGTTTTGGAAGGCAAATATCAAATAACTCCACTAAGCTTGTGATCGTGTAGGTGCTCTGAATGTCCGCCGGGCTTTTTTGCAGCCGTCGATTCACCCAACAGGTATCCATTCCTGATTGAAGGCCGCCTTTAATATCCGTATTTAACGAATCACCGATAACCAGGGCTTCCGTTCGATCAAAATCTTTAATCCGGCTTATTACATGATCGAAAAAATGTTTGGACGGCTTTTGAAAACCGATACTCTGCGAATCAAAGATATCTTCAAAAAAATCGTATAAGCCTGCCTGCTTCAGTCGCTTAATCTGCGTATGGGTAATCCCATTCGTAATGATAAACAGTCGATTGGACGCAGATAAGCGCTGACAGACCTCTAAGGCACCATCAATAAGCAGCTGGCTTCCACTGCCGAGCAGCTCCCTGTACTGATGTTCCCATTCGGCGCCATCCACGACTTTTTCTAATTTCAGCAACGTTTCTGAGAATCTAGTGTTTAGGACAACATCCAACCTGATCTTTCCATTCTCATAATCAGCCCACAGCTGTTTGTTGACGGAATGATAAACTTGAAGCCATTCATCCGAAAGCGTATAGCCGTATTGCTGAAATAACCGGTTTAACGAATTCGTCTCATTCGCGCCGAAATCCAGCAATGTATCATCTAAATCAAATAGAAGTATGCTGTAGCTCATTGTTCCTCCTGTTATGAATGTAATCCATCCCCGCACAATTGATGTACGGGGATGTTGTTTGACACAACATAAACTTATTTACTTGCAGCCGGCTGATAATCTCCAGGTATCATGCTTGTCGAGATCGCCATGCGATTCCAGCAGTTGATCGCATTGATGGCCATGATCAAATCGACATATTCCGCTTCGTCGAAGTACTCGCGGACTTGCTCGTACAATTCCTGTGGTACGCCGCCTACGGAAATTCGGGTCACCGCTTCCGTAAGGGCTAATGCAGCGCGCTCCGCTTCTGTGTAGAATGGAGCCTCCCGCCATGCGTTAAGCAGATACAGCCGTTGTTCTGTCTCGCCTATCGCGCGTGCGTCCTTCGTATGCATATCCAAGCAGTAGGCGCAGCCATTAATTTGCGAGGCCCGGATTTTAATCAGCTCCCATAGGTTATGATTCAGACTGCTCTTCTTCACATAGCCTTCCAATTTCAATAACGCTTGCAAGGATTCCGGCTGTACCTTCATATAATTCAGTCTCATTTCCATTCGTCATAACACTCCCTTATGATTATAAATTGGTTCGTTCTTGCTTTCAGAACGCCGTTATCAACCTTTACGAACAGAGTATCTCCTAACGGGGCTGGACTAATTCAGAAACCGATTTTCCCTTGAGCAAAGCTGCTTATGATTCTGCAAGTGCCTCGACAATTTTGGCTAGACTCTTTTTGCGCTTCATGAGCTCAGGTAGTGCAATGCCGAGCATCGTAACCCCAATTCCAACCCATTGCAGCCAGCTAACGGACTCATTCAGTATGACGTACGACATCATGACGGCCGTCGGCAGTTCAGCCGCACTCAGAATGGTAGCGAACCCGCCACCAATGCGCGGCACGCCAATGGCATAGAATAATGGCGGAATGACAATACCGAAGAGAGCCAGCAGCAGCCCCCAGGGCAGCAGCCCTTCGTGTAAAGAGCCGTTTACCAGAAAATGCGGCGGAAATAACAGCATGGCGAGAATGAATGAGCCCGACAGCATGATCGCGCTTCGCGTGATTGGCTCAACCTGGCGGGCTGTTTTCCCACTAAACCAAATGAAGAACGCATAGGTAACGGCGGACATTAAGCCGAGTGCTACACCGATCCAGGATACCGCTTCCTGCTCTCCGCCCAAATAACCGCTCGCCATCGTAATTCCAGCAAACAAGATGCTCAGCGAAATCAACTTTTCCTTACCAGGACGCTTACGTTCGGCTATCGCCTCCAACAAGATGCCCATCCACGTAAATTGAAACAACAGAATAATTGCGAAGGAAGCCGAGATATACTGGAGTGCTGCATAATAAAGCATGCCCGTTAAGCCTGTCGTCGTGCCTACGGCCATCAGCGTAAGCACCTGACGCCATGTTACTTGGACGGATTGCGTTGCCGCAGATTGCTTGGAGAATCTCGTGGTTACGAATACCAAGATCCACAGCATCATCACGCCGAACAGGTTTTGGCTTCCAACAACATCGCTAACCTTGAACCCGGATGCATAAGCCTCCTTGACGAAGGTGGACAATAAGCCGAAGCTGCATGCCCCAGCTAAAACAAACCACATATATTTCATCATGCCTCTTAGAAGCTTTTGGCTAGATCGAGCGCTTGTTGAATGGCCCGTTCTTTTATGGAAGACGCTTTGTCCGTCCCTGCTCCTGTGCCCTCGATATAGATGACTTCAATCGAAGGGATACCCATATATTCGGATACAGCCGTCAGGTAGCGGTGACTGAATTCGTAGCCTGCCGATGGTCCAACAGAGAGCATGCTGCCTGAAGCCTGGATATGAAGCAGTTTCTTGTTGGAAGCTAAGCCGACTATGCCTTCTGACGAATATCGAACGGTTTTTCCGGGAATGCAGATGGCATCGATATAGGCTTTCAACACGGGCGGGAATAAGAAATTCCACACAGGATTGACGATGACGATTTTATCCGCAGCGATAAATTGATCGACCAGTTCATTCAAACGGGCCACTTTAGCCTGAGATTCAGCGCTCAATTCCTCAAAAGCAGCACCGGTTTTCAACTGATTCCAACCGTTTAACACCTCGGCGTCCAGCTGTGGAATATCGGTTTTATATAGATCCAAATGAATGATTTCATCGTTCGGATTGGCTTTATGGTAGGTTTGGATAAACTCACGGCCTACCGTTAAACTATGCGATAATTGCGTCTCCAACGGATGTGCGGTAACGTACAGAACGGTTGACATGATTGATTTCTTTACACCTCCTCAGGGAACATACCCGTGGAGATCGCGATGCGGTTCCAGGAATTGATGGTGTTGATGGCCATAATGATCGTCACGTATTCTACTTCATCCACATGCTTCCGTACTCTTTCGTACAGCTCCTGCGGCACACCTTGCTCGGAGATGCGTGTTACGGCTTCCGTAAGCTCAAGCACGACTCTTTCTTTGTCCGTATAAAAAGGAGCTTCGCGCCAAGCGTTAAGCAAGTAAATCCGCTGCTCAGTCTCGCCCATCTTGCGCGCATCTTGCGTATGCATGCTGATGCAAAACGCACATCCGTTAATCTGCGATGCCCGAATCTTAATGAGTTCGTACAGGCTAGCGTCCAACCCGCTCGTCTTTATGAATCCTTCCAGCTTCAACATCGTCTGAAATGCACCTGGATTTGTATTCATATAATTCAATCTAACTTCCATCGTAATCTCCTCCGTAACCGATATGTTTTATTTTGTCTAGCAAAGAGTATCGTCGATAACAAGTATCGTCGATTGACTTCGTCTACAATATAACTCTTTCAATTTCGGCTGTCAACCGAAATTCAGGCTCCAATTAGTTGGAAATTCCGCATCCCCCTATTTGACAAGGGTATTATATCCAACCTATGATGATTAACAAAAACCGGGTTCATATGTAGAAGGCAGGTGTTCGCATGCAGTATAGTATTGGCGTTGAATATGGACTACATTGCTTAGTCTATTTAATAGACCTTCCTCCTGACGCAACCGTCGGAATTAAAGAGCTCTCAGAGTTTCAAGGTATTTCAGAGACGTATCTATCGAAGATTTTCGGTAAATTAACAAAGTCCGGGATCGTCAGCTCCGTCCCTGGTGTAAAAGGAGGCTATAAATTAGCCAGATCTCCTGTGATTACCATGGCTATGCTCGAAGCCGAAGAAAGCATGCGCAATGCGCTGCGCAGCAAATCGCTCACATGGTTGAATGAGGAGCTTAATCGCGTGTTAACCCCTCAATCGCGCCATGACACCCGCGAATATTTTACTCCCGGCAGCAATGGAACATAAAAAACATCGCCAACGATTTGGCGATGTCTTTTATATGCTTGTTTTAACTTTGACCGGAAATCAGGTCGCATTGAAATCGTAATAGAACTTCTGCCGTTTCCCGAGTAACAAATCATAGATATCATAGTTGGACTGCATGACGCCATCCAGGGGATTAGGGCTCGATTCCGTTTCAGCAAATGACGAAATGCTGGGATACCTTATGCACGCGCATTAATCGTCTTGTAAGCGATTTTGGCGTCCTTAGCAGTTACCACCATGCTTTGCTTTCTGAGATTCCTAAGCGCAACAGACGCGTGTACTCGTAGTAGAAGCCCCGACTGACAGCATCTGCGATGACAGCGCATCTTTGGGATCATTTTTTTATGGAGTTGTAGCAGGGTTATCCATGATCACTTGTACTCCCGGATCTGCTATCCAATTGGCCAGATTAAGATCGGTTGGCTCCATGCCAATGATGAGCTTCTTCGATCGGGGAAGCTTCGCCAGGTAAACAGCACCTCATTGGCTCCGGTTCGCTGTTCAAGTCGTCGACGGTTGGAAAACGGTCATGAAACGGCACAGTGGTGAACGAAGAGCCGGTGAAATTACTAGCTCTAACAGCTCGCTCAGTTGGCGCCAAGCATATCGAGAAAGCCTACAAGCTTCATCTACAACAGTTGCTTGCTTTGTGAGCAGCACGGCGCGGATTAGCTTCCCGAATATCGACGGACATGCCGTGAGGTGCGAATGACCGAATTGCGTTGCCAATTAGTTCAGACCCGATTGCACCGTAAAAGTAAGCAGGCAATCCGTGACTCTCCTTTTCCTCGGTTAGGACGACCCAAGCCGATTCCTGCTGACCATAATAAATGCGCCGGTTTATCATACAGCAAAGATGTCGAAACTAAATAAATGGAGTGAATAATTGCTATCTGTTAGTTAAGACGGGGCCTATGGAGGAAGTACTAATGGAAAATAACGAACTGATCACCATTTATCATGAAGTATTGGAAGGAAAACGATCCCGATTTCCTAACCATACATTTACAGGTGAGCAAGGGAAGATAAACTTAACTAATTTAACACGCTATGTAATCGAAAAGCATTTAAACATACCCGTTAATGAAATCCCTAATCATATAGATGCCAAAATACTTTGGGAGCACCGCTTGCGTCCCCCTGCCCTTGTTCAAGGTTGGGGTTTTATCGACTTGATTCAACATGCATATCCAAAACAATTTTTCCCGTGGCAGTTCAAACAAGTTTCTTATGGTTATTGGTCCGGCGAAAAAGGCCGCCAGCGGGCAATCGAAGCAGTTAAGTATGTAATTGAAAAGAAATGTCGTATTCCAATTTTTGAAGTCCCCCAGCAAATAAACAGTACATTTTTAAAAAAACATGGATTAAGTGGCATTTTTAAAGTATTTGGGGATTCACCTTATCAAATGATAAATGCTGTATACCCCAACAAATTTCAACCTTGGGAATTTTCTAATGTGCCATTAAATTATTGGAAAAATGAGGTTAACATAAAGCAAATGATGGATATATTGCTATTTGAAAAACTTCATTTTGCGACATATCAAGAGGCTCTTATAGAGCTAAACCATAGGCATTTTCCTCATTACCGTCTGACGGGCTTTTTTCAAATGGCATTTAATTCACGTTTACTAAATGCAAAAAATTGGATTGTCGGCCAAATAAAGCTCAGTAACTAAACCAGGCAAGACTAAGAGGCGTCTGCGGCTAATGTTTTCTACGCCATCGGCAAGCATAATGCGTTGTGTTTCTCTCCCCAAACTTTCAGTTGGGAACAGTTACGGATTCCTTCTTGTTCAGCAATGGCCTTGTAACTCGCTGAGCCCTCAACATACGCTTGGACCGCCTTCAGCTTGAATTCATCCGTATAGGACTGAAACGTTTGTCCCTATTTAGCCATAAAAATATCCCCTCCAAGTGGCACTCAAACCCCCATGATAACATGAAGGTTTTTTTGAGTGTCTACTTGAAGGGGATAATACCATATTCGCGGCCTTTAATGAGATAATGTTCTTGTCACCCGACAGGGGTCGACCTTGCCCGAGCCCGCGGATTCGAGAATCCCACTCAGTCCGGCGCCTGATCTCGCGAATTATGCCCGCTCCTGTGCTAGCTCTAATACCTGTGAATGGAGCCAAGCGACTAAGCTCACCGAATAAAGCGAATTGTTACTTCTTCATCTCCTTGAATTCACCTTTGACCGATTGTTTACTTGCCTTAATCTAAAAACTCCACAAGCCCTGGAGTTCTTTTTCAGTCTCATTTCTCACTATTGAAGTGCTCCGTCTCATAAACGATTTGTGTTTGAAGAACGAAGAGCACTTTCCTCAATTGAAAAAGTTCTTCCTCCGACAAGCTGCAGGTAACCATCCGATTAACTTTATCCGGAATCGGCTGTACCTCGTGGATGAGCTCTCGCCCTTCTTGGGTCAAATAAATCAAAAAGGATCGACGATCGTTTGGATTCACATGCCGCGCGAGTGCTCTCCGCTGTTCAAGACTGTCAATGATTCTCGTAATGGTCGTCTTATCTTTATCCGCCATATAGCCGAGATCTTTCAACGTGAGACCGTCCTTCTCCTGTAGTTGCTTCAAGACGTTCCACTGCTCGGGCGTAATGTCGAATGCTTTCAGATGTAGCGTCATTAGATATTGTAAGCTGCGATTCACGCGATAAAAAAGCAAGGCTAGTTGTTGGTATGGATGTTTTGCCATAGGAGGCGCTCCTTGTTCTGGTTTGCATGCGGCTACCGCTTTTCCTGAGCCATCACGATACCCACCGCTCCGATGATTGTAAATCTAATAATCAATCAAGATCGTCATGCATATGGAGCCGATTCTTCTCTCGGCTCTCTTACCGATACCGATGCATCGATATGAGCTGATGAACTTCCCAACACTTAATAATAGCTCAAAAAGTTGAGTCTTGGATAGACTTCCGAGCTTTCCGTCTTTATCACGAATATGCCCGAGCCTATCTTCATGGCCGGAAAAGCAGTTCAACACATACCATTCCTAAGCTCCATTTCCAGTAACCAATAATTAGTTTATAAGCATACATTATGCGTACCAACTAATTAGGTGTGACAGCTATCGAAATGAGTTAAACCTTATACATTTCTTCGCTAAATCTGACGCCAACGAGATTATTTCAACATAAGCCTTCTATTTCTTTCCGTAATTGCGGGAAATCCATTCCGAGAATAACATCGGATTGTTGCTGAATGACGAACATAACGGGGGTCGTCTCATCCTTACGGACCGTTATGACCGGCTTATTGAATTCCCCTTTTGCCGAGATAATTTCTTTGTTCATCCATCGATTAAATTGCGATTGCGCATAAACATCCGACAACATCACAACCACATCGCATAGTTTAACTTTATCGCGTACAAGTCGATACAGTGAAGGATCTCCAATCCGGTCATATCGCTCTTCATATGCAAAATAGAGAGGGCGAAACGAAAAAGATTTATCGAATGCAAGTTAAATTCGATCAGACGCCGCTCTTCCTGCTGCTTTGCTTGGTCTTCCTCGCAAAGCGGTTTAAGAAGCAGTAAGCATATCCGACGAGAATGACCCACAAAAGACAGTGCAGCCGCGGTGCTGCTGGTGTGCAGTCCATTAGTCCTCCACTGATTAATAAGACGAGCGTAATCGCGGATTGTAGAATTAACCGAATGATTTTTTTTATGTTAGTAACCCGCGCCGTTGAACACGCAATGTGAAGACAAATAGCATGAAGCCGATGCGCTCCGTGATGAAGCGGTCGAAGTGAAGGTGATCAATCTCAACGACACGAATCTGCGTGCCATTTGGCTTCCAGAAGGAAAATGCGTCCATCGAGATAGATTGCGGCAAGCTGGCACGCCTTTGGGTTGCCATGGCACCGGCTTACGAGCCGGATCGTGCTCTACTTTTGAAACAAACTGCTTAGCTGCTTCTCATGTAACACGAAAATGGGTTTGTTCGTGGGATCTAAAGACTGCACGGAGTACCGGATTGCTTTGGGCAAAGGGCATTGCCCCGTAGATCGAGGCCGGGACGATAGCCATACATCAACAAACGGACTGCATGTGGGCAGAAGAAGAAGATTAATATAACGAAATATCTAGCGCGACAAACCTTTCATTTCGACGTTGAAGTGATCCGCGCTCAATCCAAAGAAGTCTCTAACTCCGCAATGAATGCGTGCGTCGGAGACTTCTTCCTTTATGCCGCCAACCGGTGCACGGTGCACAGCATTTAGCTATTCGCAATCAGATGACGCGCACCTGATCGATTTCTATTTTGCCCGCTTTGACGTCGACGAACGGCTTGCCGCCGCGCATGCCTGCAATGCCGTAGCCGCCGGACGTGCAGAGGAAACTGCCGTAATCTTCGACAGACCTCGGCGACAAGTACAGCGTTCGGTCAATCGCGTCGTAACGCGTGCCGCTCCATCCCTGAATTAAACCGTAGGAAGCCATCGCCCGTGCGTACCAATGGCCGCATTCGTATTCGTCGAAAGGATTTCGTGTCCGGCCGTCGTAGCGGTCTCGGCAGATTCGCACGATATCCAATCCTTCCTCCGCGCAGCCGACCGAGAGCAGATGAGAGGCGACCTGGTATTCGATTCCCGTCCACACCTCGTTGCTGTATACGAACGGAAGCGCCAATTGGCCGCCCTTCGGCCACGTACATAACAGCAGCCCGCCTTCGTCGCCGATCGCGAAACCGGGACGCTGCGGATTGACATGGTCGGATAAATCGCGCTTGAGATTATACTTGTATACGCTGAGCAAGTGGCTGCGGACGTTGTCGCGGTTGAGGATATCGCCGAGTCCGCACATCTCGGCCAGCCAAGCGCCGATGACGCCGTCGGAGAGACAGCCCATGCCGTATTGGTATTTCGGGCCTTGTCCCTTCAAGAGCTCGATCGCCTCGGTCGAGTAATTGACGTTCCACGCCTGCTCGCCGCTTGTCGGAGAAGGCGTCCGAAGACCTTCCCAAACGATATGCTGTTCGTAATATTCTCCGTTAAACAGCACGTGATCCAGATAATGCCTGCCTCGCAGATACAAGGAACCGTAAGGGTCGGCTTCCCCGAGCGCTTGCGCCATCAGCGAAGCGGCCTTCAAAGCGCCAACGTAGATGGAGGAACACATCCCGTCCGGTCCCCAAAATTCAATATCGTACGTATTGTGATGCGGCTCGGATAGCACCCCTTCCTTCTTCGGATCCCATTCTTCGATGCAATAGTCCAAGCTCGATTTGATTTTGGGCCACAGGTTCCGGAGCCATTCCGTATTCCCGCCGATCCGCCACTCCCGGTACGCCTTCATGATGCCGCCGAGCTGACCGTCGCTCGCTGCGTGGAAGTCGTGGTCGGCCGGTTGAATCGGCAGCGGAATGCGAAAATTCTGGTGTCCCCGCTCATCCTGTCCTTCCGTGAATTCGGTCGTGCGAACGCCTCGTTCCAATTCGGGAAATAAATGCGGAAGCGCTTGCGCATAATTCCACACATGCGTGCAGGTACCGTGGCAGCTGCCCCGAGTGTCCTCGCTTCCCTCCCAGCCCCAGAACCTGCCGTCCGTCTGACGGAGCACGGTCGGCGATTTCAAGATCGACAGATTTGCCGCGATGGCATGCACGAGCTCGGCGGGCATCGACGTCCCATAGAAACTGTCGGTAAAGTCGCGGCTCTCCTTGCGCATCCGGTCGTAGTGTTGGAGCCAATAATCGGCGACATCGCTGGCGCCGGCGAACCTTCCCGCATACCAAGGTTTATGGAATTCCAGTACGGCACGACCTTTGCCATCTACCTTTTCCTGCGATGAAGCGGCGGGACTGGGAACACCGACGGTTAGGTTGGTCTCCGGAACCCACCAAGACAGCATCAGCCTGACCGTCTTTCGTTCGTTGGGAAGAAGCGCCACCGGGACGAAAAGGCTCGCTCCCGGTCCGGGCTTGCCTTCCGCTACCGGCGCTTTCTCCTGGCAATGTCCGGCGGCGATATCGTTCCAGATCATCGTGAGCGGATCGAACCAGCCGCCGCGAAACCATGCGCAGTCCGCCTTCGCTCCGGGATCGTCCGTGACGGCGCTGAATGCCCCCTGCTCCCAGCCGCGGTTCTCGATCGGCGGCTGCTCCAGCCTGAAGCCCCGACCCGAATCCGATCGGACAATGCGATGATTGCCGGAGCCGTCCGCTGCCAAGAAATTGGCGGCATGAAACGAATAGACGAGCTCTACCGTCCGATCCGTCGCGTTGGAGAACGTGAATTCCAGGCCGGCCGTGGGCAAGCTCGAATCGTCGGCGTTCAGCGGAATGAACGGACTCCATCCGGTGATCGATACGTCGACCGGAATTTGGGGATCTCGCAGCTCCACCGTTCCGAACGGAAACCGGGAACTGAACGCCGCCTCCTTAAATCGCGGCAGCCCGTAATGCTTGCCGAACAAGCCATTCCCTGGCCCGACGAACCGATCCGACCGATGGCTGAATATTTTCCAGGACGGCACCGGCCCTTCCAGCACCCTCGCCAGATTGCCCGACTCGCTCTTGACGCAGAGCGCGGAGAACATCATCGGCTCGTGGGTGACGTCCGGCGCGTTGCGCAAGGAAAAATGAGTCATCGCGCCCGTTCCTTCCAAGCAAAACATGCCTGCGCCGATGCCTCCGAGCGGAAACGCGACATGCGAATTTCGGGCGCCGGCATAGCTGCCGTCCTGCCGCTTCTCCTCAATGTTCTTCATATGACGAGCAGCCTCCTGTCGACTCTTCCTTTTGTCTCATTTCCATCGGGGATACCCCGTAATGCTTTTTAAATAGTTTATGAAAATAGGACACGTCTTCATACCCTGCTCTTCTCGCGATATGCTTGATTTGCGTGCCGTCCTGCATCACCCATGATCTAGCCGCTTCCATGCGAAGGCGGATGATCTGCTCCATGAGATTCTCCCCGAATCGGAGCTTATACATTTTGCTCAGGTATTCCTTGCTCACGAAAAACCGGTGCGCAAGCGTTTCCAATGAAATCGAATCGGCGTAATGCTGCTGAACGTAATCGAAGATTAGATTCAGATTGAGTTTTTTGCGCTCTTTCCTGCTCGAGATGATGCTGCCCATCGCTTCCCGGTAAATGCCGAGCAAGGCTTCGGCGATATCCGCGGCGGCAAACTGCTGCGGCGCATAGGCTTTCATGAATTTATCGCGCAGCACGTCGAGCAGCTCCGCGCACTCCATCGCGGCGAATTCCTCCAGCATAATCAAGAACTCATGATAAATGCGGAACCACTGCGGAGCGCCGCAATTAAAATGGGCGTCCACGTAAGAGATGCATTCCAGCAGCGCGTCTTCAGCCGATTTAACGGCCAATTCGTTCAGATGGGCGGAAACGCTCCGTTTATAGTCGTTGAGAACGGTTAGCAGCTCGGGGGAAAGCGCCACTAATGCCTCGGAGATCTGGCGTTGGCGCTGCTCGAGGCAGAGCTTCAACGCTTGCTTCAGCTGCTCGGGGTCGACCGGCTTCAACAAGTATTCCACGGCAGCGGAGCGTATCGCTTGGCGCGTGTATTTGAAATCGTCATGCCCGCTAAGTACAATAATTTTCGTATCCAGCTGAGCCGTCTCGATTTGGCGAAGCATATCGATGCCGTCGACGACCGGCATGTTCATATCCGTGATGATGATATCCGGATGCTTCTCGCGGATGAGCTGCAAGCCATCCTCCCCGTTGTCCGCTTCCCCAATCACCTCGATGTCCATGTCGGCTTGAATAACGAATTGCTTGATCAATTCGCGAGTCCATGATTCATCTTCGACGATAAGTAAGTTAGTCAAGAGAATCCCCCTCCCTGCGCAGACAGATTAGGCAGCACGAGCGTAACCCGGGTCCCGCTCTGCCACTCGCTTTCGATTTCCAGTCCGAATTCGGATCCGAATTGCGTCTTCATTCTCGCGTGAATGTTGCTTAAAGCCATGCTTTCCTTCGATTCGATAATGTCTTCGATGTTCCGGGACAGACGCTCCTTCAGCTCGAATTCGGACTGCTCGGACATTCCTGTTCCGTTATCGGCAATTTCAATACGCAATTTGTCCGGCTCCCACGTTGTCTTGATGCGGATGACCCAACCGCCTCTTTTATTGCGGAAACCGTGCTCGAACGCGTTTTCGACGATGGGCTGCAGCGATAACGGAGGAATCAGACCGCTGCCCGCCGCAGAATCGTCCTCCCATTCCAACGTGATTTTATCTTTGAACCTGAATTTCTGTATGACCAGATAGTTGCGAATATGCTCGAATTCTTGCTTCAGCTCGACCAAATCTCCGCCCACTTTCATCGTATAACGAAGATTGCTGCTCATCGCCTGAATGATGTGGTAAATATCGGGAACATCCTTCACGACCGCCATCGCGCCGATCGATTGCAGCGTGTTATGCAGGAAGTGGGGATTTATTTGCGCTTGCAGCGCTTTTAATTGCGCCGTTCGTTTCTCGATATGGATCTGGTAACGCGACTTGATGATTTGGGCGTATTTCTGCTCCAATAAGCCGATTTCATCCTGCCGGTCATGGCCGATGTAGATTTCGCTGTTCGTTTCTTCCGTCCAAGTGATCGCCCTGACCAGCTTCAGAATTGGGGCCGTCGCCTTGTTCGAAACAATGATCGAGAATAGAATCGAAACGACGATCAGGATGGATACGATCCAGATGCTGAACCAGATCGTGTTCTTCCCGCTCTCGGAGACGACGCTGGTCGGAATCAATTTCACAAGCGTCATCTTGCCTCCGGCGAATGGCTGATAGAACGCATAATACTTGCCGCTTTTGTAGAAATGGTCGCCTGAATGGCCGTGGATCCGCGTAATAATGTCTTCCGGGACGGCCGTAGCAGCCCCGCTCACCATCGGTTCGAGCACGACCTTCCCCGTATCGTCCAAGATCAGAATCTTTGCCGAATCGCCGCTTTTCAACGATTCGAACAGCGGATTGAACATGCTCCAGTTCACCTGCAGCGCAATGCCGCCCTCCAAATCGAGTCCGATAAATCGGTAGATGGAACGATACATCGTGAAATGACCGGGATCGGGATCGGCGATAAAGGCTGCTTTCCTGCCGCCAAGCGCATTCCACGGCGCGACCGACCCTTGATCGTTCAAGATGCGTTCTTCGCCGCTACGGATGGCGTATACCTTGCCTGCATCCTTCTTGAACAATTGGATTTCGTCGAAGCTTTTCAGATTGGAAACATACTGCGCCGACAATTTATCGAACAGATTATTTTGTACCGGGAATTCGACGGGATCGTCCGGCTTCTGCGCGGCATCCATAAAGGTTGAAACGGCTTGGTCGTTCATTAAGGAAAACAAAATCTGATCCAAGACCTGAATTTGATCGTCGACAAAGGAACCGGTCCATTCGATTTTGGACAGGTTGGAACGGGTAATTTCCGACTCCAGGCGATCCTCGGCGTTACGGATGGCCACGACGGTCAGCACGATTAAGGGCAAGCAGGTCAGAAGCATCATGACGAGGAACAGCTTCCGCTTGATGCTGCTGGAAAAGGATTGAATGAACGACTGGAAAGCCGCGAGCAATTTTAAGCGCAGACGATTCGACATCGGCTACTTCAACGAATCCATGATCATACCGAAGATTCGAAGATCATTCTTGTAGTCTTCCGGCGTCGTTTTCGGCGTTTTCTTCTCCGTTAAGACTTCGTACAGTTCGTTCAATTCCAGCGTATAGGGATCGGTAAGCGTCGGCCGAATCACGGATTCCTTGTACTGCTCGCCCTCGGTTTCGTTAATGAACAGCTTGGTCGGAAGATGGCGGATATAAGGCGTATCGTACTGCACCTTCACCGACTTGCGGCTGGCGTACACCTCGATATGGGCGTCGAACCTCCCTTGTTGGTCCATCCCGGTCTCGTACGTAACGGAAAATCGGCCATAATCGAAGATGGCGGTCAGAAAAATGCTGCCCGGCTGCTGAGTGACCTTGGCTCCGACGACGCCGAGCGGCATTCCTAGCGCTTCCCTCATGGCAGACAGGTCATGGCTGCCCAAGCCGGTCAGGAAGCGGTACACGCCGAACAACGGAGAGCTCGGCTCGAGGCCCGTCGCTTCGATGCCCAAGCGTTCCGACCTGGCGGCTCGATCGGCTTTGGCCGATTTCGGAATATCGTCGAAAGCGACCGTAGGGCTGGTCGGCCGAATAAAATAACCGTTAGGTCCAATAATGTCTCTGACGCGTGCGTATGCAATCTGGTCCAACCCGCCGATTTCCTTGACCAGTTCGGTGAAGGAAGCCGCATACCGCCGCATGTAGCCAACCATTACCGTTACGTTATGCCGGTCGCGCTCAGTAATGATCGCATCGGCTTCCGCCGCGGTCAGGCACATTGGCTTCTCCATGAACACATGCTTGCCATGGCGGATCGCCTCGATCGCGCATTCGGCATGATATTCGTCGCTGTTCAAGATGAACACCACGTCGATGTCCGGCTGCTTGACAAGGTCCGCCATGTTCGTATACCGGTTCTCGACGTTATACTGCTGCCCCAGATGCTCGACCAGCCGGGGGGAAATATCGCATAAAGCGGTCACCCGGAAACGATCTGCAAGCGATTGCAATACTGGCAGGTGAATGACCTGCGCGACTTCCCCCAGGCCGATCATGCCGACGTTTAACGCTGTTCGTGCCATATTCCGTTCACTCCCGTAGATGATGATTGATTTCTATTGTAACGATTAAATGATTGCGCTGCATTTGGAAATATCTAGAATAGGTCATGCGCGTTATCCTTTTATGGCCCCTTCCGCAATCCCTTGAACGATATATTTCTGGAAAACGAGATAAACCAGAATTACCGGCAGCGACGTCAGCACCAGAATGCTCAGAATGTAGGACCACTCCGTCGAATACGAGCTGAAGAACGTGCTGGCCAGCAGAACGAGCGTGTAGCTCTTATAATCCGTAATCATGATCAGCGGCAGCATGAAGTCGTTCCATACCCACAGAATATCCAAGATGACGATCGTCATCGTAATCGGGATAAGCAGCGGGAAAATAATGCTCGTGAACGTCTTCAGCTGTCCGCTGCCGTCCATCTGAGCGGATTCCTCCAATTCGCGCGGAATCGATTTGACGAACCCGTGGTAGAGGAAGATTGCGAAATTGACGCCCAGGCCAATGTAAATCAAAGGCAAACGATACACCGAGCCTTGGATTTGAAGACCGGAAGCGACCTGGATCAGCGAGAACATGATGGAATAAAAGGGAATCAGCATGGACGACAGGAACAGAAAAAATAGAAACGCGCTAAGCTTCCCCGGCGTACGTGATAATTTGTAACCGGCGAGCGCGCTGCAGACGACGATGCCCGCAATCGACAGGAACGTAATAATGAACGTGTTATACAAGCTGCGCAGAATGTGAACTTCCGTCAGGACGTATTTATAATTCTCCCAATGCATCGTCCTCGGCCACTCGATCACGGATTTGAACATCTCGCCTTGCGTCTTGAGCGAATTCACGAGCGCAAGCGCGATGGGAAACATAAAGAAAATCGTGACGGCGATCAGCAGCAGGACGATGAGCGACGAAAGCAGCCGATTCTTTTTCCTCATGCTTCTACCTCTCTTTTCTTGAGCACGGACACCTGGGTGACGGTAATGACCAGAATGATCAAGAATAAAATCATCGCTTTGGCGGTCGCGTAGCCGTAACGCAAGTCTCTCGCGAAGCCTTCCTGATAAATGTTGAACGCGATGACTTCCGTGCTATAACCCGGGCCTCCACCGGTGAGCGCATAGACGACCTCGAAGATTTTGAAGGAGCCGTTTAAGGTCAAGAACACGCATATCGTGATGGCCGGCATGATCATCGGCAGCGTAATGTGCAGGAATTTGCGAAAGGTCGTCGCGCCGTCGATCGTCGCGGCCTCCTGCAAATCCCGGGGCACGCCTTGCAGAGCCGCGATATAGATGACCATCAAATAACCGGCACCCTGCCACACCGATACGAGCAGGATTGATACGAACGCCATGGAAGAAGAGCCGAGCCACGGCTGGTCCAGGATGTGCAGCACCGTCTTCTCCGCGAGTTGGGGGAAAACCGTCGAAAAGATGAACGTCCACATCAGCGTACTGATATAGACACTGAACATGTTGGGCAGGAAGAACAAGGTCCGGAACAGCGATTTGGTTCGCATCCGGCTTTCCACCAGCAATGCCAGCGAGAGACCGATTACATTTTGCAAGATGACGATTGCGAGCACGTACTTCAAGGTATAGAACAACGAATAGATGAATCTCGAATCGTCGGTGAATGATTCGATGTAATTGGCAAAACCGACGAAATTGTAATGCCGGTACAAACCGTTCCAATCTGTGAAGCTGTAGTAAATCCCGCCGATCGTTGGTACCAACAAGAAGATCGCGTAAAATACCAATGCCGGGGCTGCGAAAGCCAATAGGGACATCCAGGGTCGTTTGATTAACGCGCGATACATCTCTATCACCGCCTAACTAACGAGAAAGCGACAACGCAAGCGGTTGCCGCTTTCTCCGTTGCATTATTTTTGAAGCTCGATCGATTTCTTCCAGGCTTTGTCGATTTCGTCGACCAGTTGATCCTGCGTGATTTGACCCGAGAAGTAGGATTGCGACATTTTACCAATCGCCTCGTTCGCCGATTGCGGAATCGATTGATCCAGGTACGAATGTCCGCTTTCCACGTATTGATTGCCCTGTTCCGTCCAAGGGAACGTCTCGATGTTCTGATTTTTGGCGACTTTGTTGAACTTCAATTGATCGAAGAAAGCCGAAGAGTCGTTATCGTCCAAAATGTAATTCAGGAAATCGGTGGCAACCGCTTTGTTCGGGCTGTCCGGATAGACAGTCAATGTCGTCGATACGGCCAAGTTCACCATCGTGGAATCGGGATCATCATTGACGGGAAGCGCGCCAAGACCCAGCTTGAAATTCGGATTCGCCTTCAGAATGCTGTCCGCGTACCACGTGCCGGTAATCAGCATCGCGCCTTCGCCGTTGGCGAATTTCGCCAGGCCGTCATCCGCGCCGATCTCGAGCGGGCGCTTCGTTCCGTTGGCGTTGACCAGATCGATAATGTCGAACATGCCTTTATCCTTTAACTCCTTGAAGGAAGCCTCTCCCTTGTTCATGCGCTCCCACCAATCCGGGTCTTGCTTGGCGGCCACCGATTCAAAGGCCAGCTGCGTGAGCCATCCGGGGAAGCTTTCTTCTTTGTAGGCCAGCATAAACGGCGTCACGTCGTTGCTCTTCAAGGTTTCGACGACTTGCTTCATTTCCGACAACGTCGTCGGCGCCTTCAAGCCGTACTTATCGAAAATGTCTTTGTTATAGAGATAACTCCAGGAGAAGCTTTCCATCGGAACGCCGATGACCTTGCCATTGATGGTGACGACGTTGCGAATCGTGTCGATTAACTTGCTTGCGAACGGTTCATTGGAGAGATCCGGCAAATATCCGCCCTTCTCGAAAGTCGGTCCGTCGAAGGCCGCATGGAACGAGAAGATATCCGGCGCGTCTCCGCTGGCAAGCCTCGTTTTCAATAGATTCGCGTCCGAGGGCAATTCCAGGTTATACGACACTTCGATCCCCTTGTCCGTTTTCTCTTTGGCCGCGAACTGCTTCAAATATTGATCGAATTGTTCCTTGAATCGTCCAAGTCCCGTCAACATCAGATTAAGCTCCACTTTTTTCGGCGGATCGACGGCCTGGTCTCCGCCCGAAGCACCGGTGTTATTGCCCGAATTCGATGCACTGTTGCTGCTTCCGCAAGCGCTAACGATGCTGATCAGAAGCAACAATACAAGCCAAACGCCCAATCGTTTTTTCAATGCTGCAACCCCCTTTTGGATAAACGCTAATTTGTAAGCGCTGTCTTGTTTATTATATTTTTCGTGTCTTTGTTTGTAATTGGAGAATGTTAATCGTTAGGACTGTAATAAATTGAAGTGCGCTATTCTGTTAACCGGAGCAAGTAGATTGCAACTATTTTATGTATCTTCATTCTACTCGTCATAATTTTTTCTGTCTAAAGAAGATCATTTAGACATAAAATGCAGATAGTCCGAAGGTAATAACGGGAGACATCTAATAGGCGTAGTGAAATGGTGTGAGAGATGGTTTATTTCAAGGCGACGAGAAGACCCGGTTGTAGGCTATGTGTTAGACAAGAATATGCCCAAAATAGTTATATCAGGGCCCCCTTCTTTACGGAGATGCCGGCGATTCGCCGACCGGCTCTCCACTCATGATCTTTTCGTATATCACAACGGCAATTGACTTATCCTCGAGTGTTAGGATCAGCTTTTCTATTGGCTTAAACCATTCTTGGAAGAGAAAAGAGGATCGCTACCCGAATAACTTCGCTGTTTGCGCCAAGTTTACTTTGTGCGAACAGCATATTTAACGCCGTGAAGAGGCCGCGGGCAATCCCGCGGCCTCTTCATCTCCGTCAACTATACTTAGCTATAGGTTCAGTGATCGTCATATTGAATGGCCACATAGACGTAAACTTTCTTATCCGGACCTAATCGCCGTCCGAGCGCACCTTTACCTAAACAGTCTAGCCATCTCGAGGAATGACCGCTTTACTGTACTCGCACTTTTAAAGCGCTCGTTGTCACTAGCCTTTTAATGAGCCGACCATAATACCTTTGACAAAGTATTTCTGCAAGAACGGATAGGCGACGAGAATGGGTAACGTCGCTATCACAATGGTCGAATACTGAATGAGCGCTCTATACATGTCCTCCGCTTGACCACTGATTCCGTTTTGTACTTGTAACATGCTGCCTTTATCATTTTGAATAAGGATTTCCCTAAGGATCAGCTGAAGGGGAAAGGTACTTCGATCTCTAAGGAATATTGCCGCATTAAACCATGAATTCCACATGGCTACACCATAGAATAACACCATAACCGCAATAATGGGCATTGATAATGGAAGGATGACTCTAAAAAGAACAGTAAAGTCATTTGCTCCGTCAATCTTAGCAGATTCTTCAAGGCTCTCAGGAATCTGCATAAATGACGTTCTCATGATAATAAGATTCCATGTACTTATTGCGCTTGGGAGAATAATAGCCCATCTCGTATCGTAAATTCCCAAATCCTTAACTAATAAGTAAAACGGAATAAGACCGCCGCTAAAGAACATCGTTATGGTTATTAGAATTAATATATATTTTGAAAATAGAACCCCTTTTCTTGATAACGCATATCCCCCGAAGCAAGTAAGAATCATGCTAATCAATGTTCCAACCACAACGTAATAAAGGGTATTGTAATATCCAATGCTGATATTAGGATTATTTAACACCAACGAGTAGCCTTTCCATGTAAACCCAAGAGGTTTTAGCAATATTCCTTCATGTTGCATCAATAGCCTCGGATCACTTAATGAAGCGAAAATTACATATAGCATAGGATATATACATGCGATGGAAAGCACAGACAAGAAAATGATATTAAACAAATCGAACGTTTTTTCACTCATTGAACGATTATGAATCATTTTAACACACCCTTTACCACAAGCTATTTTCCGAATATTTCTTTGAAAGCCAATTGGCTCCTATAAGAAACAAGAAATTTATCAATGAATTTAGCAGACCGATTGCCGTACTATAACTATAATCAGCATTTAAAAGACCTCTTCTATAAACATAGGAAGAAATAACATCGGCAGTATCATAGGTTAAAGGATTGTATAGAAGAATGATCTTTTCGAACCCTACGCTCATAATGGAGCCCATTCTGAGGATTAAAAGGATAATGATCGTAGAGGATATGCCCGGTAACGTAATATGAAGTAATTGTTTCCAACGTCCGGCTCCGTCAATCGTAGCCGCTTCATATTGTTGCTGATCAATATTCGTCAAGGCAGCAAGATAGATAATGCTCCCCCAACCTATACCTTGCCAAATTTCGGAACCAACAAATATGGTTCTGAATAGATCCTTATTAGCTAGTAAGTTCGTTTTTTCAAAACCAAAATGAGAAAGCAACTGGTTAATTAGTCCATTGGTAGAGGTAAAATCGATAATGATACCGCATACAACTACGATTGATATAAAAAAAGGCAGATAGGTCAAGTTTTGAACCGTTTTTTTGAATATCTTACTTCTAACTTCATTCATTAACAAAGCAAGGATAATAGGTGCGGGAAAGCCCCATAAGATGTCATAAATATTGATAAGAAACGTATTTGTAATTACGCGCCGAAAGTTTGGATCAATGAAAAATGATTTGAAATTGTCGAGTCCGACCCATGGACTATTGAGAATTCCACGCCCTGGATTAAAGTCCTTAAAAGCAATAATCACTCCGTACATAGGTATATAGGCAAATATGATATACCACGCAACAACTATAGAAACCATTAAATAAATGTATTTATTTTTTTTGAAGTCTGTTTTTAGAATGTTTTTTTTCCTGTTATGGGCTTTTACGATCAAAATGAATCATCCTTCCTACCAAATTAAAGCGATATGGGATGGTAATCTGTTGATTTGCCATCCCATAAAATTATATTGGTTATCTATTGTTATAGCGTCCAAGCTGATCTTGAGTGATTTTAATCATCTTATCGATACCCATTTTTTTAATTTGCGCGACATACTTATCAAAATCACCGATAGGTTCTTCACCCATTATGAACTTGTAAACCATTTCTTCTCGATACGTATTGATTTGTGTCATAACTTCGGCATTTACTTTGACTTCTTCATCGGTTGATGACAAAGGTGGCATATTATAATCCTTTTCTGGGGTGCTCCATTTATCCATCGCATCATAAACTTCAGGAGCCATTACATAAGATAGCGGATTTCTAAGATATGCCTCATAAAGGGATTTATATTTATCAATTGCAGTCCAGAAATCCACGCCATCCGGATTCTTCGTTAAAAGATCAGTAAACTCAGGATGCTGCGTTTTAATTCTTTCACTCAGAGCTGGCGGGAAGAATCCGGGGCCGTCCTTCTGCTCCACGGGCCCGTCAACCCAGTTGTATGATACGCCTTCAACTCCATAGTTGAACAACATAAACCCTTCTGCCGAATATCGGTAATCAAGCCATCTTAATGCGGCTTCAACGTTTTTGCTTTGTGCGGATATCGCAATATCGCTTCCTTTTGAATACCAATTCTTGTTTCCGACGTGTATGGTCTTAGCAGGGTCATCTCCCGCTTTAAGGACGGGATAAGTCGTCGGCACTAAATTGTATTTGGGGTTTGTTGCTTTACCCGAAGTAGCCCACGGACCAAAGCTTCCGTAATAAGCAACAGCAACTGCGCCAGCTTTTCCAGATGTAACCTGTGCATCGGCACTTGTATCATCACGTGTTGCAAAATCTTTGTCAATTAGCCCCTCTTTATACCATTGATTCATTAAGGTAAGGAAGTCTTTGAACCCAGGCTCGATCGGGCCGTAAACTACAGTCCCGTTTTTATTCAAAAATTGGGAATAGGAAGAACCAAAGGTACCGGCAAATGCTTCTGCAGCACCAAATTTGCTCTTTAATTGTAAAAGCATTGGCGTTTCGAGCTTTTTCTTATCCTTAAGCGCTCTAAGAACATTGGTCCAATCGTCAATCGTCTTAGGTACCTGCAGTCCCAATTCGTCAAGATAATCTTTTCTGATTGCTGGACCTGCCCATGACGGCTCTTCATCTGTCTGCAGCATCTTGAAGCTCCATATCGTACCATCATCTTCTTTGGCCTGTTTAGCGAAATCAGGATTCTGAGCCAACACCGCCGCATAGTTTGGAGCGTACTTCGGAATAAGATCATTTAATTTTAGATATACGCCATCCTGTACAGCTTTGAGTCCGCCACCTTTATATCCCTGATCGGGAATAATATCCGGAAGCTCTCCGGAAGCAATCATTAAATTAAATGCATCTGATTCTTGTCCGGAAGGTGGCGTAATATAATCTACCTTAATCCCCGTTCTTTTTTCCATTTCCTGAACAACCATGTTATCATTTATGCTTTTAATATAGGTTGAACTAAACGGGTGCCAATAAGTGAGCTTCGTGCCTTGGAATTTTGCAAAATCCGCTAACGACCCCGCCCCATTAGTTGCAGTGCTGTCTGGCGTGTTTGGAGTGCTGTCTGGTGTGTTTTCGGAACTGTTTGTATCATTCCCACAAGCAGCAAGAGATAGAACCATTGAAGCGGCAAGTATGCCTGAAGATAGTGAAAGACCTAATTTCTTCATTTTCTTCATTGCCATTCCCCCTCTGGGTTATTGTGTTTCCGATCCAGGTAGCAAGTTAACAGGTCCTAACTCGGTTACCCTGGTTAGACTGTATGTCAGGTAGGGAGGAACCGTAAATCGTCACTTTAATCTTCATCGCCAATAGTCAAACTATCGACGTTTAGATGCGCTTGAACGCTTTCAATAGATTCACAAGCATAAAGGGATGCCAAATTTAGTCAATCGTCATTTTTTACTCGATCACCTAAATTTAACTTCGATCTAAAACATTATTTAGTTCACGATATTTCCCTGGGGTTACCCCTTCATTTTTTTTAAAGGTACGAATAAACATATTGCTGTTCAAGAATCCTGTTAATTCGGCAATATTCTTGATACTCAATTCATCATCCAGCAGGTAAGCCTTTGCCTTCTCTAATCGGGTTTTGTTTATTGTAGACAAGACACCTTCCCCTGTCTGACTCTTGAAAAATCTCGACATATAAACAGGCGTTAGCCCGAACTCAGAAGCAATAGATGCCACGCTTAAAGAACTGTCGCTGTACTGGCGTTCAATATAGGCAATAATCTCCATACTTTTGCTTGAATTTACCACTTTATTTTTTTCATTGTAAGCCTGCTCTATTTTCAATAGAATATCCGTCATTTGTTTTTGCATTTTAAAAATAGTTTTGCATTCAATTAATTTTCGAAAAGGATTAAGGCTCTCAATAAACTTGCTATCGTAGATCAAACCTCTATCATTAAATGCATTTATCATCGTATTTACGATAGCAAACATAAGACATCTAGCCATATCCAGCGAAATATTGGGATTCGCAAAATTCTGGTCGAATACATGCTGCATGACTTGTTTTGCATGCGCAAAGTCGCCGGCTCTTATACTATTAATAAATTGTTGCTGAACTTCGATCGGATACGTATTGGTAAAATTAATTCTGTCAGGAGGATAAATATCGCTATACAGGATGATATTGTTATCCCCTACGACAATTTTATATTCCGCAGCTTCAAGACACTCTTTGTACGCCTCAGGTATACCGCTGATTGTAGAGTGTACATTACTTATTGAGGCAGTTAAAAGGATGCCGTACTTATCGAAAATCAAGTTTTTCCCGCTGATTATTTCATTTTGAATGAAGTCGGTGTCCTCGGATGATTTATCGATATTCGCTATACACACGATGGATTTATCTACTTCGAAAAAAACGCAGTTAAAATGTTTACCAACCAATTCCTCCATTATATTTCGAACGATAAACTGTGCTAGTTCTATGGATTTGTCATCGCTTTCATCATTTTCGGAAAAATGAATTTTACCTACATCTTCTAAGTAGAACCCGATTACCACAAAATGATCACCATTGAGATCTATGCCATATGTACTGTATCTGTCATCGAGAGGCAGACTGCTTTTAATATATCCTTTTACTAATCTGTTGAGAAAATTATCTTTAAGCGTTTCCTTGTGCTGTTCCCATGTGCTTGTAATGCTTTGGTTTTCATCAATAATACTCAACATCGATTTTTCAATTAATTTGAATTCATTTAAGCTATGATCATATTTAATTTTGCCTATTCTCGAAAACATCATCATTATATTATCAATCGGATTATAATTTTTTCTAGCGAATAATAGCGCTACGAATGTCCCTCCAATCAGGCATAAAAAGGTGCATACTAACATGACTGTAATAACATCCTTTGCTTGCTTGGAAAAAAACGATCTCGGCACAATGTTTATGTAGCTCCAGTCTACATTTGCAGATTTGATAAACGTTAAGTCAACTTTGGAGCTGCCAAGTTTTAATTTTAACGAACCTTGATTTCCAATCAGGTTTAAATCGGGAACATTAAGATCGCTCTGATTATTTAAAGACGCAACTACCTCATTCCGGCTATTTATAATGATGGAGTTCCCCCCTAAACCTTTATTCAAATTACTTAATGAGTTTTCTAGAAATGCACGGTCAAGAATGATCCCAAGCGTTGCGTTACTTTCCTCAACACCATAAGACGGAATCGATTGAAGAAGCACCACGCCACCCAAATTGGGGTATTCCGTATTTCTTGATGACATTGGATAAAAATCCCTCTTATGCAGCTGTTTTAAAAATTTTATCCATGCCTCTTCATCATGCACTTCATTCGGATAATAAGAATTGAAATATTCCATACCGCTGCTTGTCCCTTTGTCGGACACGATTAGATCTCTTTTAGGAACATAGATGAAAACATCCTTAATATAGCTGTTTGTGACCTTAGAGGTCCCAATGGTACTGATTACTTGCAACATGGATAAACGGTAAGCTGGCTGTATAGGCTCAACAAGATTGCATTGTGCGATAACGTTCTTATCCAGCACAATCGTGTTTATTATTTTGTCGATGTCATTCAGTTTATTATCTATTGTATCCTGTAGTTGTTTTAGCATGGCATGATTGGCTTTATTGATTTCCGTTTGAATGACTCGAACGGATTGTATATAGGCTACGGCGCTTATAATCAACGATACTAAAATTATGGTTAAATACGAAAATAATAACGATATAAATATTTTTCTTTTTTCCTTTATGAATTTTAAAATCATGCTTCCTCAATCCTCCATAATCGCATTCAGAGAAATAATAGATGACGAATTGTAAAAGAATCGAAACGCTTAAAAAGCAAAAGGCCCATGCCGGTTTCATGTAAAATGGAAGTAACTGAAATACCATTTACAAGAGAATTCAACATGAGCTGCTCCTATTTTAATCGAAACGCGGGAAATTGGAGACGTTACAATCTAGATCGATCATGACAGGCGGTTTTTTCACCTCCCTCTAACTTCGCAGTTGGACCAATCGCAATCGCCGTCTGATCCATCCGCTCCCTCACAGATAAGAATTTAACTCCTTCTTAACTAATCTATCTATCACCGTATGGTTTCGCGCACTCTATCTAAGAACTTTGCTACATTTCAGTATGCTCCCGGCAAGGATGTTGGGCTTCTTCTCTTTCAGGCTGCTCTCTTCTCCGTAGCCGTTACCTTGGATAAACTGTATGTCAGGTAAGAAGGAATTGTAAATCGTCACTTTTTACAGGATCGACTAAATTTTACATCACTCTATACATTATTTCGTTCACGGTAAAGATACGAATAACCATATTGCTGTTCAAGCCTGTCAATTCGGCTATTTCCCTGAATTGTGTAGGAATCGTGACGGTTAAATGCAAAAAGCCCATGTTCGGTTTCATGTAAAATGGAAGTAACTGAAATACCATTTACAAGAGAACTGAACATGAGCTACTCCTATATTACCTCAAAACTTCAGCTTCCGGGGTTGGTTTAACAACGACGAGGGAATCGAGTCTCTATTAGGGTTGTTCCCAACGCAGGTTCTACGTCTGTCAACGATATGTTGCTAAAAACGAGGCTATCACTGGGTGTAGCAGCACGGCCATTCCACAAATACAAAAAATCGAAGCCAAGAACGATCTGGCTAAACTCATAGTTGCCGTAGATCGCCCCAAGTCACTACCTGTAATTACGAGATGGCGCCCTTCTTCCCCAATAATAAAGCACTCCAATGATGCCCGTTTTAAGCGATCATCGGAGTGCTTCTCCGTTCTATTTATTCAGTTATTATTAGAATACAAGTAAGAATCACCATGTCTAGTAGCTCCATCGGTGATCGACTTCAAAATCGTCGCGTTGGCAAAGACAGGCCAGTAGCTAATGCTTGGGCTCCCCTACCGGATAACCGATTAGCTCTTTTCTCAGCAGCCGCTGTGCTTTCGTGGAGAGCTGGTCATATGTCTCATGCGGAATTTGAATCGTGCCTGTGCGCGGTCCGTTCGCCGAATAGATTAACGCGATATTCGGGCGATGTTTGTCCGAACGATTCGGCGTGCCACGGTGCCATACTCTGTCATCCCGAATGAGAATGGAGCCTGCCGGCATTAGCATTTTGATATGATGCATATGTTCCGCAAGCTTCGGCTTGCTAAACGCATTCGGTGCGTACCAGCTGTCCGGATGCAGATGCGTACCGCCTGGCCACACTTCCATCGGTCCGTTGTCCTCCGTTACATCGACGAGGGGATAGTTGACAACCAGGTTGACGATTGGCAAGTTCCCATCATGGCGATCGCCGTATCGCGAGGATGTGTCCGCATGGACAGGCTGTTTATTCTTGCCGCCGGGCATGGACGTGTTCGTCGCAAAATACGTCATGAAGCAGTCTTCACCGAGAATCTGATCTACGATCTCCGTAACAAACGGATTGGCAATAACCGCCTCATCGCAGAACGGTTTAACGAATGGCAGATAGAGCCGTACATGGTTCGTGCCATCATTGAACCCGTTATTCGGGTTCAGTATCTCCTCGCGGTGCTGCTCGACGTACGGGTCCAAGATGGATACATAGTTGTCATACAGCTCTTCCACCTGCGCTCTTGGCAGCACTTCCTCAAATAAAACATACCCGTTCACCTTAATCAGCTGTACAGCGAGCTCCAACGTATCCGGCGATAACCGCCCACTTGCTAATTCTTCAGCGCTAAGTCTCATCCTCGTTCATCCTCCCGAAATTGGTTTGATGGAGTTGATTTTACTTAAACGTTTAAGTTGCTTTTTATGAGCGGGATCTGGTTGCTTTTTACCGTAGTGTCTTGGTGCTCTCCCGAATGATCAGCTCATTGTTCAGCACCACGTTATGATCGACTTCCTTGTCTTCGAGCATCTCGATGAGCAACTTCGCCGCCGCCCAGCCCATATCGTATTTATTCTGGTGAATCGTCGTGAGTTTCGGCACGCAGTACGATGACAGTATAATATCGTCATAGCCGACAACGGATACGGAATCGGGTACCTTCCGGCCCCGCTTCTCGAGTGCGCGCATTGCCCCAAGCGCCATTAAATCGCTGGAACAGAACACGGCCGTTACGCCGGGATGTTCCTCCAGTATCCGCAGCATTGCCCGCTCGCCGCCATCCTCGGAGAACTCGCCGTCCCCTATTTTGGACTCATCGTACGCGATTCCGTTGTCCGCGAGCGCTTTCTTATACCCATTCAAACGCTGCTCGCTCACATGCGCCGCCGGATACCCGTTAATCATGGCAATGTCGGTATGTCCCCCGTCGATTAAATGCTGAACGGCTTTACGAACTCCCTCGATATTGTCGGTTGTGACATTGCCCAAATGCTCGTTCGAGAACGGAATATCAATGAGCACGCAAGGGAATTTCGACTTCTGGATGACTTCCTCAAGATACGGGTCATCCACTCTAAGCCCAAAGATGATGGCCCCATCGACGTTACGCTCCTTGCATAAATTGTAATAGGACTTGATTCGCTGCTTGGACGGGCTCGTACTGAAGAGCAGAATATCGTAATTCAACTCGTTCGCCCGTTCGTTGATGCCCATCAAAATGTCAAATGCGAGCGTGTCTTTCCCGTTCGTATATTTCAGCCCCGAGAAAATAACGCCAATCGTGTTCGTCTTGCTCGACACGAGGCTTCGCGCGACCGCATTCGGCCAATAGTCCAGCTCTTCGGCAATCGTCTTGATCCTCAGCTTCGTTTCCTTGCTTACATCGTTATAGTCGTTCAACGCCCTAGACACCGTTGTTGTCGATACTCCGGCAATCTTCGCAATATCTTTTATCGTCGTCATACATTCACCTGCCAAAGTATGAATGGATCCTTCCTCTCTCTAGATTAGCCTTTTACGCCGCCGCTGACTACACTTTGTTGTACCTGCTCCTGCGCCACCATGTACAGAATAATGCTTGGCAGCGTGACAAGCGTCAATGCCGCAAACAGCTGCGTGTAGTTATAGGAAAACTGCTCCGTAAAGAACTGCAGCGCTACCGGAAGCGTGCGGTTCTCCGCAGAGGACGTTAGCATAAAGCCGTAGAAAAATTCGTTCCAGTTGCCGAGGAACATCAAGATGCCTGCCGTCGACAGCCCCGCCTTCGCGAGCGGCAAATTGATATGAATGAACACTTGCCAGAAGCTCGCCGATTCCATATACGCGGCTTCGTCCAGCTCTCTCGGAATCGACAGGAACGATGCTCGCAAAATGAATAGCGATACCGCAAGGCCAGCCGAGATGTAGACGACAATGAGCGCAAGTCTCGTATCGTAAAGCCCTGTCAAATTAATGAACGAGAAGATTGGCTGGGCGGTCGCATGGCCCGGAATTAGAAGCGTCACCGAGAACAAGATGAACAGAAGGCGTTTCCCGAAAAAATCAAATTTCGCGAACGAATACGCCGCGAGCGCGTAGAACAGCAGCGCCACCAGCGTCGACGTTACGGCGATCAGCACCGAGTTGAACGTGTTGCTCAAGAAATTGTTCATCTTGAACACGGAATAATAGGCGTGGAAGTTAATCTCTGTCGGGAGCGCGAACGGCTTATTTAAGATCGCTTTGTTCGATTTGAAGGAAGAAACGACGATCCAGAGAAGAGGCACAACCGAGATGCAAACGGTAAAGAACAGCACCAAGTAACTGGAAATCCCTACAAAGCCGCGTTTTACATAATTAGCCTTCATCGGCAGAATCACCTCCCCTCAGTTGTATACGCTTTTGTTCATCCGGAACGCTTTCGTCGTAATGGCGAGAACACCGATGCCGAGAATAATCATGATCGTCGCGACCGCATTGGCATAACCGAATTGATAGTTAATAATGCCGTCGTAGAGCATGACCGAGATATTGTAAGTCGAGTTGCCCGGTCCTCCCTTCGTTGTCAGGAAGATCGCCTCGAACATCGTAATCCGTGCGATGACGGATAATATGACGGAAGTGCCGAGCGAGCCGCGGATAAGCGGAAGGTTGATGCGCCAGTGGATCTGGCCTTCTGTCGCGCCGTCGATCTTCGCCGCTTCATGCAATTCTTTCGGAATCGCCATTAGATCGGACAGGACAAGCAGCGTTACGATAACGGCGTAGAACACCCATGTCAGGCTGATCGCCGAGAACGCATACTGCGTATCGAAGAACCAGTTCGTATGGAAGTTCGAGAAGCCAAGCTTACGGATGAAGTTATTCAATAGGCCCATCTGATCGTTAAAAATAAACCGATAAATAATCGCCCATGCCGATACGGCGATGACGTTCGGAATCATGAACACGCCTCGCACAAACCGCCAGCCGACCGGGCGCTTGTAAATAATGAACGCCACCAGCGCGCCGAAGGGCACATGGATAAAAGTAGCGATAATGGACCATTTGAGCAGGTTGATTAAGGAAACCGTGAGTGTGTTATCATCTGTGAAGATCATTTTGTAGTTATCAAACCCGACAAATTTCGGCGCATTAAATCCATTCCACTCGGTAAAGCCAGTTGTAAATACTGTGATAATCGGCACGAAGTAGAAGGTCAGAAATACGAGCAATGTCGGAACAATAAACAGGTACACCCATAGTTTATTGTATTTGTACATGACTGGACTCCTTTCCTCACGTGAACGATAGGTTGGCGTTCGATGTACAAGAAGCGCATTAGCTGCCTGCTATGCGCTTCTTGCGGATATTTTATGCAATCCGGGAGTTATTTCTTAAATTTCTCTGCGGTGTCCGTCATCGCTTTACAGAACTGTTCCGGCGTCATATCGTTCGTTGCCAGAAGCGGCAAGTTTTTAGCAAACAGATCGGATACCGACTGCGGCACGATGTCATAGATCAAACGGTTAAGCGTCTTCATCTTCGAGCCCACTTCATCATTGAGCTGTCTCATGATTGGATTCAGCTTCGCCTTCGACTCGTCCGGCATCGGCATCTTAGGCGCGAAACCGCCTTCTGCGACGAGAAACGCATTCAATTCTTCAGGCGAATAAATGAATTTAAAGTATTCAATCAACCCGTCGATTTGATCTTGCGGAGTACCTGTTGGGATCGAATACCAGTAGCCGTCTGCGGAGCCAAGTGCAACACCGTTTGGATAGATTGTCGCGCCGACTTTGTCTGCGAAGCCTTCTGTTGCTTTATCCGTGTTGCTAAAATCGCCGACCATCCATGGGCCGTTCGCAATTGCAGCTGTGTTCTCGCTGAAAAATTCATTTGCCGCGATTGAGTACGTCGCGCCAAGAGCGGACTTAGTCGTGTAATCTTGAAGCAGCTTTTGAATCTTCGTAAATGTATTGATCCAGAGCGGCGAATTGAAATTCGTTATGATATCGCCCTTTGTCAGAATCTGCTGACCTTCCGGATCGGATGCGATCATGGCGGAAGCGAGTAGCATTGTTGTCCAGCCGTTCTCGCCTGTCATTAAGGAAAGAGGGGTAACGCCCGCGGCTTTCAACTTATCCAGGTCGCTGAAGAAGCCGTCCCATGTGTCGGAGAAACCTGTAAGGCCTGCTTTTTGCATCAACTCTTTGTTGTAGTACATGCCAATCGGACGTTCGAACGCGAGTGGAAGCGATACGATCTTGCCGTTCTTATCCGTGTTATATTTTACAGAATCATCAATTAGTACGTTTTTGATTTCAGGGGTGTTGTCGATGTAAGGTTTGAGGTCAACGAGGTCACCGTTGTTGATCATGATGTCGGCAAGCTCCTTGTCGACTTCAATGAGTGGGGGGAGTTTCTTCTGCTGGTAGAGCAGCTTGATTTTCTTCGAGTATTCGTCTTGAACGATTTCCTCGATTTCAATCTTGTACTTGCCCGCGAATTTCTGATTGAAGCGTTCGATCTGAGGAAGAAAGAAGATGGCGCCTACGTTATTGCCGGTTTTGTAGCTTGGGAACTTGATGACGACTTCTTTGCCGCTGGCCGCTTTGCCGGAACCGCCGTTCGAAGAATCGGAGCTGTTATCATTCGGTGCCGCGCCGTTGTTACCGCTTGAATGATCGCTGCCGCTTTTGTTTCCATTGTTACTGCCGCATGCCGCGAGCGAGAGAACAAGAAGAAGCGCGATAAGTAAGAAACTGATTTTTTTCACCGTTTAAACCTCCCCATTTTGTTAGCCTGTCTCCTCAAGCGCAACCTGAAGTGCGACTGAATTAATGGTAGCGGTTAATACTGATGAATAAAAAAATATATTGTCCGTTCCCCCCTTACGCGCAAATGGAATGTAACCCCATTTATCCGAAACGTTTAAGTCCGACTTCGACTACAGTATAGTTTCATTCGAAAGCGATTACAATACTTACTCTGTAAACTTTGCAAACTGATTCTTGAGCCCTATTCGATCGACAAAAAGACGTTCCCACGGCGAGAAACGTCCTTTTTTGCAATTTTTTACGCTTATTTCACTTCTTCTGCTTATGATATGTTACATCTTCATTAGTACGGCATATATTCAACTGAACCTTCTCCGCCATATCATCAGCTTTGGTTCACAGGATATCGCTCAACCGGCGACCGGATCGGATTCGGGCCGGTAAGAGTGTGCCTTCGGGAGTGATATTACAAGAAAGATACTGAAAAGGTTGAGCCGAGATTCGCTCCGGGTATGAACACCTACGAACCGCTTGAAAAGAAGGATGCTGACGTGAGAGAGTTTAACCCGTCTATATCTGGATTGTACTTCAGAAGACTAAGTGGGTTGCGAGTCGTTATCCACTTCTTTCATGGCTCCAGTACACCAGTACTCATAAATCCACCGGTCATCATCGAGTTGCAACGTTCCGGCCACCCAGTCGCTTCGCATGAAGATCGTGCCATCCACATTGGGCAATGTCGCCCCGTTGACAGCTGTTCTCGATGAGCCTTCTTGTAAATTTAGAGCTCTACCAGAAGCTTCAGCCACTCATACAAAACCGGGTGATGCCGACTGGCTTCTCGTTCGGTCGTATAGTGAAAGCGATCGGTTATCTGAAGTACCTGCTCGGTCTAATTGGTAATGTCACTTGGCGGTATAATTGTCTCTTTTGTAATGCTATTTCATCCCAACTACAGTGGCGAACGCTTGAACGGCGGCATTAGCCACTTCCATGTCTTGCTCCATGGTGCCTCCGGCGACGCCGATACCGCCGACAATCATGCCTTCGTGGACGAGTGGTATACCGCCTCCCAAGATGGTGACTGCCCCTTGGTTTGTCGTGTTGACCCCATAGTGTTGACCGCCGGGAAGCGCCGACTGGGCTAAGTTAGCCGTGGGCATTTGCATGGTTACACTTGTCCAGGCCTTCCCCTTGGAGATTTCGATCCCGGCGATCCGGGCATAGTCCATCCGGTGGAAAGCGACCAAGTTCGCCCCGGCGTCGACGATTGCGATATCGAAGGCGAGTCCCATTTGACGAGCTTTCTGTTCCGCAACCTCGAGCAATTGTTTCGCAATCTCCAATGTAAGCAACTCAAACACTCCTTGTTGTTTTGTTTCCTGTAGAATATTATTGACTGAATTTACCAAGTCTGGGGCTGTCACATGAACATTTACGGCATGGATGGAATTATTTTGGTAACCTTTTACATTCCATTCAGCCTTTAGCGGTTGAACATCTCCTTGATCGTTCGTTGCCTTACTCATAATCGTGTATTGACCTGGTTTTTGCGCATCCCACGCAAAAGACCATCTCCTCCATGAATAGGGAACATCAGGATCAAGTATGTTTGCTTCAGTCCAGAGTGTCCCGCCATCTGTACTAATCTCTACTTTCATTACAGAATGCTCACCAGCCCAAGCATATCCTTGTACCACGTTGGTGCCAACAGCCAACTCTTCCTCTTCTGTAGGAGATGCTATCGTTGAATTGATTAAAACTGGTGATAACGGTAGTGCACGTTTGTAGTCGTTTTCTTTTTTTAGAATGACATAATCTATACTTTGAAACGGTCCCTTGAATGGTTGATCTACAACTCTGATCCTATGCAGCCATTTAACAGATGCAACTGCATACCATCCAGGCACAATTAGTCTTATTGGAAAACCATGTTTATCGGAGAGCGGTTCGCCATTCATTTCATAAGCCAATAAAGTATCCGGGTGAAGTGCTTTGGCAACAGGAAGACTTCTTTTGAAAAATACCTGTCCATCCATGTCATTTCGGTGGCCGTAATCTAATCCTTCAAAAACAATCTCAGTCGCACTTGGGGATATCCCTGCTTGGTCTAATACATCCTTTAGTCGAACGCCTCCCCAAATGGCGTTGCTTATTGCACCGAGCTTGAATTGGTTACCTTGTGCTTTCCTTTCAAATAACGAACGCTTGTTTCCTGCACACTCTAGTGTAGCGGATAGCGTGACCTTATTCATGTTTTTCAAATCAGCAAACGTAAATTTAATTGGTTGATCCACTAACTCTTCAATTGAAAGGTACCAGGTGTTTATATCGATTGTCGGGTATTCAAAATGATTTCTTACGTAAAATAATTGATTCGGTGTAATGGTTTGGAGGGTAGCGACCATGGGGAATTCAAGATTTTCTGATGGGAAATAGGAAACTGGAACCAAATGAATGTCGCGCATGAACAAATCCACCTCTTCAGCTAAATAAACTGAACTGCTCTGGAATTTATTTTTAGCAGATAAACGTAATTTTAACCATCAAACAAGATGCCATCAACGCTATGCGGCAAGCTGGCACGCCTTTTGGTTGCCATGGCACAAAGCGGTGAAGCTTACGAACCGGATCGTTCTACTCTTGAAACTAGCTGCTTAGCCACTTCTTATTTACCATGAAAATTGGCTTATTCGCGGGATCTCAAGACTGCACGGAGTACCGGATTGCGTTGGGCAAAAGGGCACAGACCCGTAGCCGTTAGGATAACCGGCCTCCACCCGCCGGATAGGCGTAACGAAGGAATGAAAGGGCATCGACCCGTCGAGAAATGGGAGTGAAAGCCTCCGGAGGTACGTGGAAGCAGCGTGCATTAAAGCATTAAAAAGGAGCGAAAACTCGCCCCTTCTGTTCCCGCATGCGCTTTGGTTGCCAAACTTGACGGTACATCCCCTCTTCTGTCCGAATCGCGATTCATCCATTGGAGAGATCCTGCGAATAAGCGAGCATTCGTGAGAAAACTGCATTGTACCGAGGGAGCATAATGGTATTATATTTAAAGCACCTCTATGTAGTCGATTGTTTCTTTAGCCAAAATATTTAACTCTTCCAGCAATTCACCCTGGGTTGGTTGTAGTACGATTCTCAATAAATCTTCTTTAAGATGAATAGAAATATCCTTCGGCAACTCTCTTATTAATGAATGCATTACACTAAATTGCCACTGAGGATCCCCACTGTTTAACACAAGTCTAAAAAATGGCAACAAAACAATTCCATAATCGGCCAAGGCTTTAGATAATGGCGGCGCAACCGGCCAATTGATATCTTGCAACCATTCCATAAGCAGTGGCAATATCAACTTTATTTGTCCAATATCTAGTCCACGTAAGGACTTTAAGCTCTCAACATCATATTTATCTTTTGGAATAGCTCTTTTTGTTAATTCCATAAACTGATCAGCTGCCTTCATTTTTGTTAAACTATCGTGTCCCGTTAGAATTCCTGTAAAACGAATAATTGGTGTTTGAACAAAAACGAGCGCCTCAATTTCGCAGGAACTTACCGTTATTTGTGATAAGATTCAGCTTAACGGTCATATCGACGAGAGAGCTGTCGCAGACAACTCCTTCGGCGATTCTATTGAAACAATCTCATAAAGCCGTTCGCCTTATTTAATCATTCAGCTAGACTTTTGGTTATTCTTAGAGTTACCTGCATAATCAAAAAGAGGTTCACTAAGTTTGTATTCAAAGGCTTCTCTGTCAACTCTACCAACAGTCATGTTGCTATCATAAAGCTTCAAGAGAAAATTGGCTATTTCATCACCTGTATGGTACGCACTAAAATTTTTGTCATAGTCATACTCGCTCGTATTGTTTGCCACTTTTCCAAATTCGGTTTTGGTTGCCGCTGGTGCCAAAACTTTAGCTTGTAATTTTGCATTGGCGGCTTTCAGTTCATGGGCCAATCCCTCGGTAAATGCACTGACAAAAAACTTGGTAGCACAGTAGATAACGGCCGTTGGCACGATTGTGTATCCACCAGCTGAAGATATATTGATTAATTGAGTACCATCCACGTCTCGATAGTCACGTACATATAAAGACGAAAAGATCGTTAGGGCTTCCACGTTTAGGCGCAGCAGGGCTTCAATCTTTTCCAAGTCTTGACCATACACACTGTCATAGCTGCCGAAACCTGCATTATTAATCCATGTTTCGATTTGATACGGATTTAACTCTCGATAGAGTTGATGGGCGTTTTGATTGACAGAAATATCGACTGCTTTAATCACAATATCCAGATCAGGATTTTCCTGTAAGATTCCTCTTTTCAATTCATTCAGATTGCTTTGGCGGCGAGCAACAAGTATGATGTTTTTCTTTCGTTTTGCGAAGGCCTTAGCTGTCGCGTAACCGATACCAGAGCTTGCTCCGGTAATAACTGTATATCTTCCCTGTGTATTCATATAATCTCCTCCTTTATCGGTTTCCTTATTATGCAACAGATGAAAAGGCGACCGATATCCCATTCTTCTCAAATGATTGCCTAATACTCTCACAGCCATATACGTTACGTACGAATATGAATTAAGATGGAACTATCAAGATTGGAGGAACAAGGAGGATTTTATGTCTGAACGGATACATAAACAACAGGAGGAGCTTGCCCAACTCATTGAGCGTTATTCCGGCAAGGACGGAGTTCACATGACTGCTATTCCGTTTTTATCTTTCACTCGTCGATCTCATGTTACTGGATCAAATTTTGGAGTTTACAATCCTTCCTTTTGCATGGTCGTTCAGGGTGTGAAGGAGGTATTGCTGGCACATGAGAGCTTTAGATACGGCCCTGCCGATTACCTTGTTGCATCCGTTGACTTACCGGTAACCAGCCAAGTCATGGAAGCCTCTTCCCCAGTTCCGTATTTGTCTCTCAAACTCGAATTTACACCTAGTCAAATCTTAGAGATTTTAAGCGATTCTGAAACTCGGGTTGGTCCGAAAGTAAGCGCTAAGCGAGGCATGTTTGTCAGCCGGATAGAATTATCTTTATTGGATGCAGTAATCAGGTTAGTTCGTTTGCTAGAAAATCCCAAGGATATATCGGTACTAGCTCCTCTCTTCACGAAGGAAATTCTCTATAAGGTTCTGCAAGGGCAACATGGGGTTATGCTGGAGCAGATGGCAATCGAAGGGAGCAGTACCAAACGAATCCGAGATGTTATCGAACATATCATGAATAACTATGATAGATCTTTTCGGATTGAGGAGCTTGCGGATTTAGCCAATATGAGTGTTTCTTCGCTTCATAGGCACTTTAAAGAGGTAACCGCTATGAGCCCTATTCAGTTCCAAAAACAACTGAGACTGCAAGAAGCACGGCGTCTGTTATTAGCCGAGTCAACAGATGCCGCGGATGTTTCATTCCGGGTAGGATATGAAAGTCCGTCGCAATTCAGCCGTGAGTATTCCCGAATGTTTGGTCTTTCGCCTATACAAGATATAAAGCACCTGAGGACTATTAACGTATGAATCCCCTCTGCGACGAACCCAGAGGATAAATTGATTCTCCACACGATAATGCAAATCCTCTTCCTTTCCGTAAGTATGGACGTTTGGATATAACTATGGAGTTCGATTTGGGCTACGAACCCCTATTAATTTGCAGCGTTTTGCTGAAGCTCATACCCCTCCATGTTCTTCCTGCAAAAAAAGTTTCCGCCGTTACTTGTGGTACGGTTCAGCTTAACGGGGGCATCGGCTAAGAATAGGTTCGTAACTACAAGAGTTTTTTATGCTTGACAAGTTACGTTTACATCTGTAATCTTGCAATATCGTTTACGAATGTAAACAGAAGGTTGAGAAGGGTGAATAGGATGCTCGAGTCCCCGCACATTACCGAGGCTGAAAGCGAAGTCATGAAGCTTCTCTGGCACAAGGAGCCCTTGTCCGCCAGCGAGATAATTGTTAAATTATCCCAACAAATGCAATGGTCCGATCAGACGATTAAAACCTTCCTGAATAGGCTTCACAAGAAAAAAGCGATTCGATTCGAAAAATCCGGCCGGAACTACCTCTACTATCCGCTGGTTTCACATGAGGAATACTTAAAAGCCGAGAACCGTTCATTCCTGAATAGGGTGTATAAAGGAGCCGTAGGGATGCTATGCGCGAAATTTCTCGAAGAAGAGAACCTCTCGGAGAAAGATATTGAGGCGCTTCAACAAATCTTGGAGAACAAGAAGAGGCCATGAAGGTTCTGGAATCGGTCTTCTCTCTTCTGTTCGCTGCGTCACTGGCATCGACGGTAATCGCATTGATCCTGCTCTTGATCCGGGGGCTGTTACACAAGTACCTTAAGCCTAGAGTCGTTCATCTATTGTGGTTTCTGATGTTGATTAAACTTCTGCTTCCCATTGCTCCGCAGAGTCCTATAAGCCTGTTTAATGTGATGCCGCAATCTTCCCTGATGGAATGGAATTTAGGTCAGACGAGTAGGCAGCCCGCTCCCTTTACTAAGACAGGTGCCGGCTCGGAAGTTCAATCAAATGATTTTGATGGAAAAAAACACGAGCTCGCCCCGAACCCGGGGGACGTACCACGAATTTCAGCCATAACACATTCTTCTCAAGACTATTCCCCAAGGACCGCGAACGGACTAACGTGGCTATCGATTGGCTCGTTAATATGGCTTGCAGGGCTTCTATGCTTGGGAGGATACTACCTGTTTAGCATACTGTTATTCCGCGGAAGAGTCGGAAACTCCCTACCGATCGAGGACGCTGAAGTACTCGCCGTTCTTGAGGCGTGCAAACGGAAGCTTAACATTAAAAAACGGATAGTCGCCTATGAAACAAGCCGTCTTGGCAGCCCTTGTCTCTATGGCTTGTGGAAGCCGAGAATTTATTTGCCCGAAGATATCGGCACAATCGCCGATTCAATTCAGCTGACCCACATCCTGATGCATGAGCTGATTCACTACAAACGTAAGGATTTATGGTTCAACTCCCTGTGGATTCTCTCCATAGGGCTTCATTGGTATAACCCTTTTGTGTGGCTTTCCCTAAGAAAGATGAAGGTCGACCAGGAGGTGGCCTGCGACTCAAGTGTTCTTGAAGCGCTGGGCGAGCATGAAGCTAGGTCCTATGGCATGACCCTGCTCATGCTGTCGCGCTTATTCCGACAGTTCTCTCCTCGGATCAACCAATCGCATTTCGGGGACGGCAAACATGAAGCGAAACGGAGAATCATGATGATCGCCAAGTTTAAGAAAGATTCGTACAAACTATCTGCCGCTGCTATTCTCTTCGTTCTTGTCTTGAGCTCCATCTTGCTCACTAATGCGACAGATGCCCGGAAGGGTACCGAGTCGGCTGTTGCCGTCCAAGCAACAAACCTTGGTTTGGATCTATATCCGATATACAATGATTCGTTCAGATGGTTCCATAGTCTCGGCCGCGCACTCGATTTTCCGAAATATGCCTTTAAAGTGCCTGATTATCTTCCAGAAGGTTATCGGTTTGAGAATGTATTATATTATAGAAATTTCACCCGTCCCAACGATGCCGATCTTATTGATGTAGCCTCCATTACTTTCGTAGCCAACTTTGGCCAAAAAAATGAACAAACCATAGAGATTAAAGCTTCCAAGGGCAACGGCAATTTGTTGGAGCACAATCAATTGCGGGGGGCTCATTTCCAACGTGCGAACGAGACTCCCGAATACCGACAGGAAGCCGTGACGATCAGCGATGTCAAAGGCATTCTATTCACCGATAAGAGGCGCTACAAACAAAGGCCCGAAACGGGCAAAAGCTTCTACTGGCAGGATGGCGGTGTATCGTACACAATCGATTATTATAGCGAGCACATGTCGCAAGATGAGCTTGCAAAAATGGTACAATCCTTTGTTTTCCCGCAGCAAGTTCAGCATGTCCGCTACGATGGGGAAGGAAATTCATTTCCCCTTTATGACGAGGAGGATTTGCTTGCGGCGAAGAACGTTCTCGGCTTTAAGATGAAAATCCCGTTGGAATTGTCCGGACTCCAATTGAGCGGTTCGATAATGCTTAGAGCCGGCGATCAGAATACGGGATATGCGTTCAGACAAGAGACAGACGCTCTGTGGACGACCTATTCCGCACCGAACGATTCCTCCAGCTACGATATAAACGATACTTTATTGCTTTATCAGAGTAAGGATCCGCTTTTTGATACGTCCAAGCTCTCTCTCACTCGGAAACTCGAGCTTGGCGGCGTCGAAATTACGGCTTATGAGGACAATAACCATGTTTACTTCCCATCCGGCACCGAAGTGAATTTTCCTTATTACTTGTGGAAGCAGGACGACGTTTATTATACTGCCGTTTTCTCTGGCATAGACAAGCAAAAGTACCAGGAAGACAGCCTGAATGCTATCATTTCGACCTCCGGGCAATAGCTTCTGGGATGAAAGGGATACCTTTGGACATAGCGGCATAGGAAAGTTTTTTCGCCGTCACTTAGGGTACGGTTCTCCGGCGCTGTCTAACGGCAAGTTTTAGGGCCATCCTTTGCGGGATGGCCCTTTCTTTGATCTCGCTTTGTTCAACTAACGTGTCCCGTTAACATTCCTGTAGGTGTTAGTAGATGCGATTTGCAGAAAAACGAACGCCTCGCTAGGATGAGTATGTACTGGGTTGCAGCCCTCAGAACTCACCTTAGGAGGCGTTATAAATGAAGTCTAG
>NZ_JAGGDJ010000021.1 GCF_017652985.1 Paenibacillus artemisiicola | reverse complement strand
GCGAACCGGCCGCGCAGCCCGGCCGTCCCCGGAACGGGCGCGGCCACCGCGTCCGGCCGGCTGCCGTCCCCTGCGCCGGTATCCCGCGCCGGGGCGCCGCCGCTTCGCCTGTCCGCCGAAGAGCCTTGCTTCCCGGCCGCTCCCGCTCCCTGCTTGTCACCCGCGCCGGACGCCTTCGCGCCCGGCTTCGCCGCGTTGGCCGCTTGCTCGCGGTCCGCGCCCTGATTCGTTCCCGCCGTGCTCATCTTCCCACCGCTTTCCGTTTCGATTCGCGCGCCGATCTCGCCGAGCGCGCACAAGCCCCTTCATCCGCGATCCGCGCGGCTCCCCGCGCGCGGCCCGCCATGCCCCGCACCTATCGCGCCGTCAACGCCTGCGGCCGCCTTCGGACGCCGGCATCGGCACCGGCGCCGCCGCCACGATATCCGACAGCACCTTCGCCGCCGTCCGCCCTTTCACCCACGCCTCGTCCCGCACGAGCAGCCTATGGGCCAGCACGGGCTCCGCCGTCCCCTTCATGTCGTCCGGCACGACGTAACGCCGGCCCGCGACGTACGCCGCCGCCTGCGAGGCGCGCACCCAGTCCAGCGTCGCGCGCGGGCTCGCCCCGAGCTGCAGCTCCGCCGAGGCGCGGGTCGCGCCGACGACGTGCACGGCGTACGCGAGCAGCGCGGGATGCACGTGCACCGACTGGGCGTCCTTCTGCATCCGCATCCATTCCTCCGGCACGATGACCGGCCGCAGCAGCTCCGGCAGCAGACGCTGCCGGCCGGAAGCCAGCATGCCGATCTCGTCCTCCGGCGCCGGATAGCCGATCGACAGCCGCATCATGAACCGGTCCAGCTGCGCCTCCGGCAGCGGGTACGTGCCGTCGTCGCGCAGCGGATTTTGCGTCGCGAGCAGCATGAACGGCTGCGGCAAAGGCCGCGTCTCCCCGTCGGCGGACACGCTCCGCTCCTCCATGGCTTCGAGCAGCGCGGACTGCGTGCGCGGCGGCGTGCGGTTGATCTCGTCGGCCAGCACGACGTTGGCCATGAGCGGCCCTTGGCGAAAGACGAGCTCGCTCCGCTTGCCGTCCCACACCATCCCGCCGACGACGTCCGCGGGCTGCAGGTCCGACGTGAACTGAATGCGCCGGAACTCCCCGCCGATCACCCGCGCGATGGCGCGCACGAGCAGCGTCTTGCCGACGCCGGGCACGTCCTCGAGCAGCACGTGGCCGCCCGCCAGCAGCGCGCCGAATACCCGCGACACGACTTCCTCCTTGCCGAGCAGCACGCTGTTCACGCGCGCCAGCATCAGCTGCAGCGACTGCTGCGCCGCCTCGGGCCACAGGTCCGCCTCCGCCGCGAAATGGGGCTCCGCCGCCCCGTTATCCCCTTGCTGCGATTGTTTCGTTGTCGATGGTTTCAGTATCATGCCGATTTCATCTCCTACTCTTCCAAACCTAGTGAAATGCTCTACTTGCTAGTTTCGCCACCAAACGCCCGCTTTACACCTTTCGCCCGCGCGGACGCCAAAAATCCGCCGACGCCGGAGCATCCCGTTCGCCCCGCAGCCCGCGCGCAAACGCCGCCTCCCGCCGCCGGGAAAGCCGAAGCATGCGAAATGCCACCGGGCGACGCAAAAAAGGCGTCCGCGCAAGAGCCGGTACATGCCGGCTTGCGCGAACGCCTTGGTCACGACGGGACCCGCTCCGTGCGCGGGTCCTGCTTCCTTCCCCTAAGCTTTTACAGCTCTATTGCTCTTCTGCCTTTTTGCTCTTTTGCTCTTCTGCTCTTTTGCTCTTCTGCCCTTTTGCTCTTTTGCTCATACCGCTAGTACAGCTCTAACCCCTCACAGCTCGCTGGCCGCCGCCAGCACTTCCTGCACGTGACCCTTCACGCGCAGGTTGCGCCATTCCCGGACGAGCTTGCCCTTCTCGTCGATCAGGAACGTCGAGCGCACGAGGCCCATGTATTCGCGGCCGTACAGCTTCTTCATCTGCCAGACGCCGTACAGCTCGCATACCTTGTGCTCCGTGTCGGCCAGCAGCTCGAACGGCAGCTCGTACTTCGCCGCGAACTTCTCGTGCCGCTCCGCCGGATCGTTGCTGATGCCGAGCACGACGGTGTTATGCTTCCCGAACTCCGCGTAGGCGTCGCGAAAATCGCACGACTCCTGCGTGCACGCCGGCGTCAGGTCCTTCGGATAGAAGAACAGCACCACTTTATGCCCGGCGAACCGGCTGAGGCGGACCTCCCGTCCGCCCATGGCCGGCAGCGCGAAATCCGGCGCTTTTTTCCCCACGATCGCTTTCGCTTTCACTGGCATCGCCCACATCTCCCTTCGTTCGTAGACCGTGCTTCGGCGCGTTCCGTCACGAGCCCGCGCCCCGGTACCGCTTGACGCCGTGGTTCCAGACCAGCAGCCCGAGGCCGAACACGGCGACGCCCATGAGCGGCGTGTACGGCGCCAGGTCCGTCAGCCCCGTCTCGTTATGCCCGAGGAAGTACGACGCCGGGATAACGCCCGTGAAGGCGAACGGCAGCAGCCACGTCAGCAGGAACCGGATGACCTTGTTGTAAATGTTGACCGGATACCGGCCGTAAGCCGAGATATTGTACATCAGCGGCAGAATTCCCGTCGGCGCGTCCGAATAGAACGAAATCGCCGTCAGCGCCGTAAAGATCCCCGCGTAGATCAAGACGGAGCCGATCGTGAAGACGGCCAGCATCAGGAAGTCCGTCAGGTGGAACGCCAAGCCGAGCTCGCCCCAGCTGAGCGCCATGATGACGACCCCGACGAGCGAGCCGAACAGGGCCGGCGGATCGAGATTTTCGAGCAGCACCTGGTACAGGTTGTAGGCGGGACGCGTCAGCACGCGGTCCATCTCGCCTTTGACGATATACCGCTCGCTGAAGTTCCAGATGTTGAACAGCATGCTGAAGATGCCCGACGGCACCATGAAGTAGCCGTACACGAACACCACCTCGGCCTCGGTCCAGCCGCCGAGCGTCGGCGTATGCCGGAACACGATCAGGATGAAGATGAGGTTGACCGCCTGGAAGAGCAGGTCCGACAGCACTTCGATCCAGAAGTCGGCGCGGTAGCTCAGTTTGGTTTTGACGTAGTTTTTCATGTATTCCGTTGCGAGCGACCAATAAAACATGACCCTTACCCTCCTTGCACGAACAGCCGGCTTCGCGCCTGACGCCATACCCAGGCGATCGGCACGATCAGGACGACGAACCAAACGACTTGAATGCCCACGACCCGCAGTACTTCGTCCCCGGCGATCCGGCCGGTGAAGACGGAGCTCGGCAGGAACGTGATCGCCTGGAACGGCAGCCATTTCATCGTGACGGCCAGCCAGCCCGGAAAGAACGAGATCGGCACGATGACGCCGGAGAAAAGATCGACGAGCACCCGTTTCATGCGCAGCATCCCCTCGTTATTTTCGACGAAGAACGCGAACAAGCCTACGAGCATGTTGATCTGCGTATTAATAAGAAAGCTGAACAGCAGCATGACGAGATACACGGCCCACACGCCGGGATCCGTCGGCAGCTTGACCGGAAAGATCAGACAGACGATCGCGAGGCCCGGCCCCATGAAGAGCAGCAGCCGGAACAGCCCTTCGCCGAAGCCCTGCATCAGCTTGACGAACAGGTAGTTGTACGGGCGGATGAACTGCACGGCCACGCTGCCGTCGCGGATTTCGTTTGCGATCTCGCGGTCGAGGTTATTGAAGTAAAAAGCCCTTGCCATCCAGGAAACCGCGACGTACGTCGTCATTTGCGCGAGCGTGAAGCCGGCCAGCAGCTTCTGGTCCCCGTAGATCGCTTCCCACAGAAAATAGTACGCGCCGATGTTGATCGTGTAGATGACGATGCCGCTGTAATAATTGACGCGGTACGCCAGCATCATGAGAAACCGGATGCGGATCAGGTCCAGGTACGCGCTGTTCATCGCTTCGGCTCCTTGGCCGCGGACGCGCCCGCGCCGACCGGAACGGGCTCGCCGTCCGCGGACGCGGACGGCGCGGCGGCCGGTTCGGCTTGTCCGGCGGCTCCGGCATCCGCTTGGACCGAAGCTCCGGCACCGTCTTCCGCGCCGGTCTGCGGCGCATCGGCCGGACCGGCCGCATAGGACCGGCCGGCGGCTTCGGCGCGGCCGCCCGCATCGGCGCCCGCGCCGAGCTTCGCGGCCGCGTCGTTCGACGCCGAGCCGGAGGAGTAGATCTCGCGGACGATCTCGTCGGTATTGGTCTCCATGATCTTGATGTCGCGGATGTCCGACGTGCCGCCGACGACGCGCGCCAGCGCTTCCGAGACGTTCACCGCGTGCGGCAGCCACATCGTGGCCGTCAGCTCGTTATCGGCGGTCCATTCCACGCCGGCCAGACCGTTCGTCAGACCGCGCAGGGCGTCGATCGACGGCTGCTCGCCGAACTGGAACTGCAGCTCCCGGCCTTTGCTCCAGCGGTTCTTGAGCTCGTCCAAGCCGCCGTCGTAGATGATGCGGCCGTCGTCGAGCATGATCACGCGCGAGCAAAGCGCCTCGATGTCCTGCAGGTCGTGCGTCGTCAGCAGGATCGTCGTGCCCTGCTCCCGATTAATTTTTTTTAAGAATTCGCGGATTTCCGTCTTCACGACGATGTCGAGGCCGATCGTCGGCTCGTCCAGGAACACGATCGACGGGTTGTGCAGCAGGGACGCGACCAGCTCGCAGCGCATCCGCTGGCCGAGGCTGAGCTTCCGCACGGGCCGGTTCAGCAGGTCGCCGAGCTGCAGCCGCTCGACCAGCTCGTCGAGCCGCTTCTTGAACTCCGCTTCGGGCACGCGGTACACCTTGCGCAGCAGCTGGAAGGACTCGATGACGCCGATATCCCACCATAATTGGCTGCGCTGCCCGAAGACGACGCCGATGCCGCGGACGAATTTTTCCCTTTCTTTATAAGGCACGAAGCCGTTTACCATGAGGTGGCCCGAGGTCGGCACGAGAATGCCCGTGAGCATTTTGATCGTGGTCGATTTCCCCGCGCCGTTCTCGCCGATATAACCGCAAATCTCGCCCTGCGGGATTTGAAAGCTGATGTCCTTGACCGCGGTAATCTCGTTATACTGGCGCTTGAACAAGTCCTTCATCGCGCCGCCGAGGCCTTCCCGGTTCTTCTGTACCCGGAACTGCTTCCTTAAATCTTTGACGTCTATTGCCAGCATGAAGCATCCGGCTCCTCTCCGTTTCGACATTTCCTGGGAAATGTCCGCCCTATTCGTTCCTATCAGATAAAACTTGCTTCTCTACGACAATCCATTTTATAATTTTATGATATGTAATGCTATACCGGATTTTCAAGCCGGGCAACGCGATTGCCTCCGCTTTACGAAAGCCGAACACCTAAAATCGGACGTTATTCACTGCACCGAAACCGGTCGATCCTCATCCGTTTCGGGCTAATACAAGGAGGAAGCGAAACGAAAATGGCGCGCGCAAAAGCAAAGCAACCGAAACGCAAAAAGCCCTGGAAATGGGCGCTGTTCGGTGTATCCCTCGTGATTTTGGCGGTCGTCGGCTATTTTGTCTATCAGGCTTACGGCGTATATAACGGTCTCGATTCCCTGAGCAAACCGACCACCGATCCCAAATTCACGAACTACGAAGTGACGACGGCCGAGAAGCCGCCGGAATGGGAAGGCAAGGAACGGGTGAACATTCTGATCATGGGCGGCGACAACCGCGGTCTTCAGGAGAACGAGAAGGCCCGCTCCGACTCCATGATGGTCGTCTCCCTCGATCCGGTCAAGAAGGACATTCACCTGTTCTCCGTCCTCCGCGACACGTACGTGGACATTCAGGATCACGGCAGCGACCGGATCAACACCGCGTTCGCGGTCGGCGGTCCCGACCTCGCCATGCAGACGATCGGCGACGTGCTCGGTCTCGATATCCAATATTATGTGTACACGGACTTTGAAGGATTCAAGTCCGTCATCGACGCGATCGGCGGCATTCAGAACTTCGACGTCGAGAAGGACATGAACTACGTCGACAACGCCGACGGCAACCGGTACGACATTCACCTGAAGAAGGGCGTCCAGGACCTCGACGGCACGAAGGCGCTGCAGTACGTCCGCTTCCGCCACGACGCGCTCAGCGACTTCACGCGCACGGAGCGCCAGCGCAAGCTGCTCGGCGCCGTGGCCGACAAGATGAAGAGCGGTTGGAGCCTGCTGAAGATGAAGGACATCGTCGACAGCGTCCAAGGCTACATCAAGACCAACATCGGCGTCGACGACATGATCAAGCTCGGCCAGCTCGGCGTGAGCAGCCACATCGCCGGCCAGGCGCAGGTGCCTCCGATGGACCTGATCAGCGGCGAGAAGGTCGGCGGCGCGTCGGTGCTCGCCATCTCCGACGAAGACAAAGTGCTGCAGTTCGTTCAAGACGAGCTGCAGAAGGATTCGACGGTCGCGCCTCCGGCGGACGCGCAGGGCGCGAACGGCGCGAGCGGCGCGGTGACGAACTCGTCGGACGGCAAGACGGGCGGCAGCGGCGACACCGCGAACGGCTCGAACGATTGATTTCGAATCATTCTTTCCGGCGATTCGATCGAACGCGCGCATTCAAACGAACCATCTGACGATTCATACGGCGTGTACGAGAAGGGAGCGAACCGGTGCGGCCGGCCGCTCCCTTCTTTGTTGTGCTCCGCCGTGCGGCGGAGGTACAATAGGTTATTGCGAGTTTGTCTTACATATTGCCGGCGGCGTTCACCCCGCCGATCAAGGAGGCCCCATCCATGTCCACTACGCATCGTCCGCGCTCGGAAGCGTTATACGCCGAAGCGCTGCAGCATATCGTCGGGGGCGTCAACAGCCCCTCCCGTTCGTTCAAGGCCGTCGGCGGCGGCGCGCCGGTCTTCATGAAGCGCGCGAAAGGCGCCCATTTCTGGGACGTCGACGACAACCGCTACATCGACTACTTGTGCGCTTACGGCCCGATCATTACCGGCCACGCGCATCCGCACATCACCGAGGCGATCGCCGCGGCCGCCGCGAACGGCACGCTCTACGGCACGCCGACGGAGCTCGAGATCACGCTCGCGCGGATGCTGAAGGACGCGATCCCGTCGCTCGACAAGGTCCGCTTCGTCAATTCCGGCACGGAAGCCGTCATGACGACGATCCGCGTCGCCCGCGCCTACACGAAGCGCAGCAAAATCATCAAGTTCGCCGGCTGCTACCACGGCCACTCCGATCTCGTGCTCGTCGCCGCGGGCTCCGGCCCGTCGACCCTCGGCATTCCCGACAGCGCCGGCGTGCCGGTCAGCATCGCAAGCGAAGTCATTACCGTGCCGTTCAATGACTTGGACGGCCTGCGCGCGGCGCTGGACGCCTTCGGCGAAGACATCGCCGCCGTCATGGTCGAGCCGATCGTCGGCAATTTCGGCATGGTCATGCCGAAGCCCGGCTTCCTCGAAGGGCTCTGCCGGATGGCTCGCGAGGCGGGCGCCCTCGTCATCTACGACGAAGTCATCAGCGCCTTCCGTTTCCATTACGGCAGCGCCCAGACGTTCGCCGCGTTCCCGGACCATGCCGCCATCGAGCCCGATCTGACGGCGCTCGGCAAGATCATCGGCGGCGGACTGCCGATCGGCGCCTACGGCGGCCGCAAGGCGGTCATGGACCAGGTCGCGCCGCTCGGTCCCGCCTACCAGGCCGGCACGATGGCCGGCAACCCGGCCTCCATCTCCGCCGGCATCGCCTGCCTGGAGGTGCTGCGGCAGCCCGGCGCGTACGAGCGCATGGACGCCCAGGCGGCCCGGCTCGCGGACGCGCTGCGGGCGTCGGCGGACAAGCACGGCATCCCGCTGACGATCAACCGCATCCGCGGCTCGTTCTCCGCGCATTTCTGCAGCCATCCCGTCACCGATTACGACGAGGCGCAGGATACCGACGGCGAGCGGTTCGCCCGCTTCTTCCGCCTCATGCTGGACCGGGGTATCTGCCTCGCGCCGTCGAAGTACGAGGCGTGGTTCCTGACCACGGCGCATACGGACGCGGACATCGACGCGACGATCGCGGCGGCCGAGCGCGCCTTCCAAGCGCTGAAGGACTGAAGCCGGCACAGCCGCTGGCGATCCCGCCGTCAATCGCCGCCCGACACCATAAAGACGCCTGTCCGAAGGCAGCCCGCCGCGCATGAAGCGCGGCGCCGGCGCCTTCGGATCGGCGTCTTTTCTTGTCTTCGCGATCACGTCATCAGCGCGAACAGCGCGACGACGGCGAACGGGATGGCGACGAGCGTGGCGATGATCAGCCAGCCCATCGGGCGGCCGAAGTTGACCGTCCAGCCAATGCCGTGCTTCTTCGGCACGAAGACGGCCGGGTCCCTTGGGTTGTAATAGACGCCGCCGCCCGCGAGCCAGTGCTCCTCGTCGCCGCTTCCTTGGCCCTGCAGGCCGAGCCGCCGTACCGTCGCGACCAGGCCGACGATGCCGCCCGCGACGAGCGCCATTACGCCGATCGTAATGCCCCGCAGCGCCTCGGGCGGCCAGCCGTACAGCATCGTCGCCTGGATGTAGCTGAAGAACAGCGTCAGCAGCAGCGACAAGGCATACAGGAAGACGCTGTTCACGTACCGGAATTTCCGCTGCTTCGCCTCGCCCGATTCCTTGTCCGCCGAAGGGGCGGCCTTGGCCTGCGCGATGACCGCGTTCGTGCCCATGATCGTCGCGAGGAGGCAAAGCTGCACGATATTGAGAAGAAATACGTTCGCCCAACTCTTCCGGCCGAAGCCGTCGGGCGCGAAGCTTAGATCGTAATGCGTCGTCAGCGTGGAGGGTATGTCCTTCCACAGCAGCGCGGCCGCGAGCGCGGAGCCCGCGATGACCAACGCCTGAAGCCAATACCAGCGCAGCGACAGGACCCCTTGGCGGCGGTCCCGGCCATGTTGCGTTCCGTTCATTCCAATGAATCTCCCATCCGCGATAAATCGCTGCGGTAAATCGCGACGCAGGCTCTGCTGAACTCGGTCTCCGTCATGCCCCGCGCCCGGCCTTCCGCCGCGAGCGACCGCAGCTTGCTGTTCAGCCGGTCCATGTAGCGCTCCGTCAGGCGCGGCATTTCCTCCTTCGTCGGCACGAGCATGCCGAGCCGGCCGTCGTACCGCTCCAGCAGGAAGCCTTCCTGCTGCAGCGTCCGGTAGGCCTTCCGCACCGTCTGCGACTTGATGCGCAGATCCGCCGCCAGCCGTTTGGCCGAGGGCAGCGTCTTGCCCGGCTTCAGCGTCCCCGACGCGATTCCCGCGATAATTTGCTGGGCGATTTGCTCGTGAAGCGGCACATCGCCTTGCAGGTCAAGCTCGATGAACATCCCTCCAGCCTCCCCTCCGATCGCGCGCTTGCTTGCGCGATCCTTAACAAAAAAACGCCTCTTCTCCGTCATATGCGGACGGTACAAGAGACGTTCTTCGTTAGGTGCCGGCGGTTTCAGCCTGCTGCAGGGCCTGCAGGAGTTCGTCGTGAATGCGGCCGTTCGTCGCCGCGACGTGGCGGACGCCGAGATGGTAATCGTTGCCCTGCATGTCGGTCACCTTGCCCCCGGATTCCTTCACGAGCAGCGCGCCGGCCGCCAGATCCCATGCGTTCAGGCCGACTTCCCAGAAACCGCTCACGCGGCCCGACGCCACGTAGGCCATATGCAGCGCGGCCGAGCCGACGGAGCGGACGTTGCGCACCTGCGGCGCGATCGCCTGCAGCTGCTTCATATTAAGCGGCTGGGCGTAGTTCGGATCCGCCGGGAAGCCGCTCGCGAGCAGGCTGTCCCGCAGCGCCGCCTCGCCCGACACGGCCATGCGGCGGCCGCGCACGTACGCGCCCTTGCCCTTCTCCGCCACGAACAGTTCGTCTCGCATCGGATCGTACACGACGCCCACGATGACTTCGCCTTGGTACGCCAGCGCGATCGATACCGAGAAGAACGGGAAGCCGTGCACGAAATTCGTCGTGCCGTCGACCGGGTCGACGATCCAGAGGTATTCCGCGTCCTGCACGCTTTGGAGCGCTTTCGCGGACGCCTCCGGACCGGGCTCGACGCCCTCTTCGCCGAGGAACGAATGATGCGGGAAATGCGTGCCCACGAGATTGCGGATCATCGTTTCCGCGCCTTTGTCCACTTCCGTCACGAGATCCTGCGCGGAGTATTTTATCGATAGGCTTGTATGATTGCCAAGCTTGGTCTTGATCCATTCACCGGCCTTGGCCGCGCAATTAATCGCGACGGCGGTGAAGCTCTTGCCTCCGACCAGAGGGATGTCTTTCCCTTCGCTCACGGTCTATCACGCTACCTTCCTATGAGTTCTATTGCGTAGTACCACTATACGTCCGGCTTCGGACAAAGTTTCTTCCGAAACGCGAATTTAACGCATTGTTCAAATCCGCCCCGACCCGGGCGCAACGCAAGGATCCCCATGTAATATCCTTCAAAAGTGTACCATTTCCCCGGAATTTACACAAATGTTACACGCTGAAAAGACCGGTGGCTGCGCCATCGCGGCGCGGCTATCCGGTCTGCGTCGGGGAAGAGTCTCGAGCTTGCTTGCCTGAAGACTTCGGCGGACGCCGGCGCCTCTGGACAACGCGGCGCCGGTCAGCGGATCTCGACGCTGCCGCCGTCGATGACGCGGACGCCCGCGCCCTCCGCCTCCAGCCGGCGCATGTCGTCCATAAGCTGCAGCAGCGCGGCGTCCTTGCGCTTCGCTTCGATCATGACGTCGAGCCGCGGGACGGAGTCCGCGATGCCCCGCAGAAACCGGAGCAGCGGCCCGATCTCCACGTTGTCGGCATGGCCGCGCGGATCGCGCTCGCTCTTCGGGCTCGACACGTGCAGCTTCGGCGCAAGCGGCAGCGGCTGCCCGTCCGGGCCACGCCACGTGCGGACGATGCGCGGCCATAGCTCACCGTGCAGCGCCGCCTCGCCGTCGCCGCCGTCGTTCACGGCGTGATGGTGAATATCGAGCACCATCGGCGCTCCGACGGCTTCCGCCGCGTGCAGCGTCTCGCGCGCGGTGAACGTCTTGTCGTCGTTCTCCAGGGTGACGCGGACGCGCAGCCGTTCCTCCAGCGCGCCGAACTGGCGGATGAACCGCTCGAGCGAGGCGGGCTTGTCCCCGTAGGCACCGCCGACGTGGATATTGCACTTCGTCATGGGGCCCAGGCCCATATGCTCCAGCATCGTGACGTGGTAATTCAAATCTTCGGCCGACTTGGCCAGCACTTCGGGACGCGGCGTGCTGAACACGCAGAAGTGGTCGGGATGGAACGACACGCGCATGCCCTTGTCCCGGGCATAGGCGCCGACGTCCGCGAACGCCGCCTCCAGCGCGGGGTACGGGTTCCAATCCTTCAGCGCGTCGTGCGTCGCGAGCGGGATGAGCTTGGACGTCATGCGGTACACGTACACGTCGTGGCCGACGCAGTGCTTCATGAGCCGCAGCGTCGTCCGCAGGTTCTCCTCCGCGATCCGCTCGAGCCTGCGCAGCCCGGCTTCCCGGTCGTCCAGCTTGGAGAACGTCGCGTACGTCATCGTCCGCGAAGGGGAGGCGTTCTCCAGCAGCACGCTCATCGCCACGAACCCGAAGCGCACGATCATGCCTGGTGCTCTCCGAAGAACATTTCGTAGGCGAGCGCGGTTTGCACGCGCGCCTCTTCCTCCGTCAGCTTCCGGACGAGCTCCATCTCCACCTCGGTCACTTCTTCGCCTTGGAAATTGATCTCGGCGATGGACACGAGGATGCGCACGATCGCGATCGCCTCGTTGTCCGGCGTGTAGGCGATGACCTTCTGGCCGGTCGGGAAGACGCGGAAGCCGCTTTTGACCATTTTGCCGCGGCCGTACTCGAGCAGCTCGTACAATTCCTGCTTGGACTTGAACTTGCAGACCGAGTTAAACTCCGTTTGGAATCCCATGGCGGGTCCTCCTCATTGGGTTTGGATTGCGCGGGCAAGCCGAGGCTTCCCGGGTTTATGCAGGGGGTTGGCCGGTTTCGCGAAGCCGGCCGCGGGAAGAGAAAATCCGGCTTGCGTCAAGCCGGACTCCCCCCGCCGAAATCGATGCGCTGCTTCTCGCTATGGCGCGAGATCGCGAGCGCGATGAGCGTATCCAGCAGCTCCGCGTACGAGACGCCGCTTTCCTTCCACATGAGCGGATACATGCTGAACGGCGTGAAGCCCGGCATCGTATTCACTTCGTTGATGAGCAGCTGGTTGTCTTCCTTGCGCAGGAAGAAATCCACGCGCGACAGGCCGGAGCCGTCGATCGCCTGGAACGCGCGGACCGCCATCTCGCGGACGGCTTCCGACACCTCGGCCGGCAGGTTCGCCGGAATATGCATCATCGACTTGCCGTCGATGTACTTCGCCTTGTAGTCGTAGAATTCGCTAGACGACGTGATCTCGCCGACCACGGATGCCCGCGGCTCGTCGTTGCCGAGCACGCTCACCTCGATCTCGCGCGCGTCCACGAACTCCTCGACGATGACCTTGCGGTCGAAGCGGAGCGCGAAATTCACGGCGTCGAGGAGCTCCTCGCGGTTGCGCGCCTTGGAGATGCCGACGCTCGAGCCGAGGTTCGCCGGCTTGACGAAGCACGGGTAGCCGAGCGCGGTTTCGATCTCCAGGATATAATAATCTTCGTCCTTCTCCCACTGCGTCCGGTTGAAATAGCGGTAGACGCACTGAGGGAGGCCGTCCTGGGCGAACACCTTTTTCATCGTGATTTTGTCCATGCCGACCGCCGAGGCCAGCACGCCCGCGCCGACGTACGGAATGTTCGCCATCTCGAACAGGCCCTGGATCGTGCCGTCCTCCCCGAACGTCCCATGCAGCAGCGGGAACACCACGTCGAGCGGCGCGCCGTCCGCCGACATCGCGCCGGCCGCCGAAGAGACGGCGGAGATCGTCGCCTTGGCCGGGACGGCGGATACCTTCGCCGCCGGCTCCTCCTGCTCCGCGCCGCCGCCGAATACCGGCATGAGCGCTTCGGTGCCGACGACCGCGGCGCCGCCCGCGAGGCGAAGCGAGGCAAGATCCGCCGGCGGCGCCAGCAGCACGTCGCCCGAGCGCCATTCGCCCGCTTTGGAAATATAGAAAGGTTTGATTTCGTATTTGCCGTAATCGAATGCCTTCATGACCGCCAAGGCCGTCTGCAGCGAGACCTCATGCTCGCCGGAACGCCCTCCGTAAACCAGGCCTACGCGCACTTTCTCCCCCATGATTCAATCCTCCGGTTACGTATAATTTCCCACACAGGCGGGTTGTCATTCCTTGGGCTTGAAGCGCACTTTAAAATTCGTCCGCGATATGAAAAAAACGGTACCTGGTGTTCTCCGTCCAGGCGTAAGAATCCTGATAGTCCCAGTACCGGTGGCGGCTCGGCACCGTGTTCGCGTTGACGAGCGGCATGCCGGCCGCGTCGAACGCGGTGACGATCGTGCTGTGCTGGAACCGGTTGTCGCCGCCCCAGTCGTAAATGATGACGTCGCCGAGGGCGAGCTGATCCGCCGAGTCGACGGCCGTCGCCCGCAGCGAGGAATTATGCGGCGCGGACAAATAATGCTGCAGCGCGTTCGCCACGGCCCAGCTGTAGCTCCAATTTTCCCGGCCGCCGCTGAAGCCGCGGTACCACCAGCCGGAAGCCCTTTTACCAGTATAGTTCATCGGCGCAGCCCCTGCAAAGAGACACTGGGAGATGTAATTGGTGCAATTGACCTCGAAAAGCTCGTAGGCGGGATTGGCTTCGTTCCACCAGCGGTCGGCATAGGCGGCGGCCATGTCGCGCCTGTACCGGATTCCGGCGCGGCCATGTTTGAAATTCGGCAAAACGTCATAATTTATATAAGGTATGGATTGCGGCTTGCTCTCCGCGGCAAGGGCGAGTTCGTCGGCGAATTCCGCCGCATGGTTCGAATGGGACGAGGCGTACCGCGGACGGCGCTCGGACACGATCGGCTCGATCCGCGCGATGGCGTAGTCGCCGCCGTCGGCGGACAGCCAGAGCCGCTCGCGGTCGCGCCGCTCCTCCGCGTAGGTACGGCCGCGGTGGTCGACCGTCCGTTTGACGCGCAGCTCGATCAGGACGGACACCTCGGAGAGCGTGCCGGACTCGCTGACGCGCAGCAGCTCGGCGCTCGTCTCGCTCCGGGTCGGCACGAGGCCGCGCAGCAGCTCGTTCTCGCGCAGGCGGGCAAGCCGCTGTCCGAACCGCTGCAGATGGTCTTCGTCGGCGACGAGGGCGCCGAACGGCGCGGCGTAGCGGTCGATCTCGGCTTGATTGTACAGCTTCACGTACTTGTGCACGGCTTCCTTCCAGCCTTCGGAGCGGGCCGCATGGCCCGGCCCGACGCTTTCCCGCGCCACCATGGCGCTGCCGGATCCGCGCGCGCCGTGAGCCCGCGGGGCCGGCGACGGCGCGCGCTCCGGCCTGCCCGGGGCGGACGCGCCCTTTTTCGTGATCGTTTTGCCCGTTCCCGTCCGTGTTCGCGATCGCGGCACCCTTGATCCCTCCCGCAAATCCGTCATGAAAACCCCTTCCTGCCCGCAGGCGGAAGATGGCTGGTTCATTATATGTGCCGCGCCGCGGTTTCATGAAAAACGGGCGGAAAACGGCCGCCGAAGGCGATATTTGGTCTTTCCTAATCGCGCAAAACCCGCTATACTTAGAGTATCAATTGTTTTTTGAAATTGTGTTTCACAGAATGAAACAGAAACACCCCAACGTCAAGGAGGCGCGAAGCGCAATGACCAAGCAAAACGAGTATTCCGTCCGCGAAACGCTTTCGGTCGGCGGCAAGCAGTTCGCTTACTACCGGCTGAACGGACTGGAAGAGCAAGGCCTGGGCAAGATTTCCAAACTCCCTTTTTCCATTAAAGTGCTGCTCGAAGCGGCCGTTCGCCAATTCGACGGACGCGGCATCACCAAAGAACACGTCAAGCAGCTCGCCACGTGGGCGGACGGACGCGAAGACAAAGAAATTCCGTTCATCCCCGCGCGCATCGTCCTGCAGGACTTCACCGGCGTGCCGGTCGTCGTCGATCTGGCGGCCATGCGCGACACCGTGAAGAAATCCGGCGGCGACCCGAAGAAAATCAACCCGCTGGTACCGGTCGACCTCGTCATCGACCACTCCGTCATGGTCGACGCGTTCGGCACGCCGGACGCGCTCGAATACAACATGGACATCGAATTCAAGCGCAACGAAGAACGTTACCGGTTCCTCCGCTGGGCGCAAACGGCGTTCGATAACTTCCGCGCCGTTCCTCCGGGCACGGGCATCGTTCACCAAGTCAACCTCGAGTACCTGGCTTCCGTCGCCGCGACCAAAACGGTCGAAGGCGAAACGGTCGTCTACCCGGACTCCCTCGTCGGCACGGACTCCCACACGACGATGATCAACGGTCTCGGCGTCGTCGGCTGGGGCGTCGGCGGCATCGAGGCGGAAGCCGGCATGCTCGGCCAGCCGCTCTACTTCGTCACGCCGGAGGTTATCGGCTTCCGCCTGACGGGCAAGCTGTCCGAAGGCGCGACGGCGACCGACCTGGCGCTCACGGTTACGCAAATCCTCCGCAAGAAGGGCGTCGTCGGCAAATTCGTCGAGTTCTTCGGCCCGGGCCTGTCCAACATCGGCCTCGAAGACCGCGCGACGGTCGCCAACATGGCGCCGGAATACGGCGCGACGATCGGCTACTTCCCGGTCGACAACGAAGCGCTCCGCTTCATGCGCGCCACCGGCCGCACGGAAGAGCAGATCGCGCTCGTCGAAGCGTACTATACGGCGCAGGGCATGTTCCGCACGGACGACACGCCCGAGCCGACGTTCTCCGATGTCGTCGAGCTTGACCTGTCGACGGTCGTGCCTTCCCTCGCCGGTCCGAAGCGTCCGCAGGACCGCGTCGAGCTGACGGCGATGAAGGAATCGTTCAACGGCATCATCCGCACGCCGATCGAGAAGGGCGGCTACGGCCTGACCGACAGCAAGATCGAAGAGACGGTCGAAGTGAAGCACCCGAACGGCCAAGCGAGCAAGATGGGCACGGGCGCGGTCGTCATCGCGGCGATCACGAGCTGCACGAACACGTCCAACCCGAGCGTCATGCTGGGCGCGGGCCTCGTGGCGAAGAAAGCCGTCGAGCGCGGGCTGAAGAAGCCGGCTTACGTGAAGAGTTCCCTGACGCCGGGCTCCCTGGTCGTCACGGACTACCTGACCAAGTCCGGCCTGCTCGAGCCGCTGGAGCAGCTCGGCTTCTACGTGGCGGGCTACGGCTGCGCGACGTGCATCGGCAACTCCGGCCCGCTGCCGGACGAAGTGAGCAAGGCGATCGCGGACAACGACATGACCGTCGCGGCCGTGCTCTCGGGCAACCGGAACTTCGAAGGCCGCGTCCACGCGCAGGTCAAAGCCAACTACCTGGCTTCGCCGCCGCTCGTCGTCGCTTACGCGCTCGCGGGCACGGTCAACATCGACCTGTCGAACGATCCGATCGGCTACGACGGCAGCAACCAGCCGGTGTACCTGAAGGACATCTGGCCGACGTCCAAAGAAATTTCCGATGCGCTCGCTTCCGCGATCACGCCTGAAATGTTCCGCTCGAAATACGAAAACGTCTTTACGCAAAACGAGCGCTGGAACGCCATCGACGTGCCGACGGGCGAAAGCTACGAGTGGGACGCGAAGTCGACGTACATCCAAAACCCGCCGTTCTTCGAGAACCTTGGCGCGGACGTGGGCGACATCGCCGACATCAAAGGCTCGAACGTGCTGGCGCTGCTCGGCGACTCCGTCACGACGGACCACATCTCGCCGGCCGGCAACATCAAGGCCGACAGCCCTGCGGGCAAGTACCTGATCGAGCACGGCGTCGACAAAGCGGACTTCAACTCCTACGGCTCCCGCCGCGGCAACCACGAAGTCATGATGCGCGGCACGTTCGCGAACATCCGCATCCGCAACCAGGTCGCGCCGGGCACGGAAGGCGGCGTGACGACGTACCTGCCGACGGACGAAGTCATGTCCATCTACGACGCGTCGATGCTGTATCAGAAGAATGGCAAGAACCTCGTCGTCATCGCCGGCAAAGAGTACGGCACGGGCAGCTCCCGCGACTGGGCGGCCAAGGGCACGTTCCTGCTCGGCGTGAAAGCCGTCATCGCCGAGAGCTTCGAACGGATCCACCGTTCCAACCTGGTCGGCATGGGCGTCCTGCCGCTTCAATTCCAAGAAGGCCACGGCTGGAAGACGCTGAATATCACCGGCCGCGAAACGTTCGACATCGTCGGGCTGAGCAACGAGGTGCAGCCGGGCCAAACGGTGACGGTCTCCGCGACGCGCGAAGACGGCACGACGTTCGAATTCCCGGCCATCGTCCGCCTGGACTCCATGGTCGACGTCGACTACTACCGGAACAGCGGCATTCTCCAAACCGTGCTCCGTCAAATGATCGCCGGCAATAAGTAAGCTTGCCGACGCATGCGAAAACCGGGCCCGCTCGCAAGAGCGGACCCGGTTTTTTCTATGTTCAGAGCATCCCCGCCTCAGGGCTTGCGAACGATCACGTCGTTCAGCATGCTCATGAAATACGTCGTATAGCGCTCGGCGGAAAAATGATGCCGGATGTGCATCTCCGCCTGATTGCGGATCGCGCTGCGCAGGGCCGCGTCGGTCATGAGCGACTTCGCTTCGGCGAAGGCCGCGTCGATATTGCCGAGCGGATAGAGCTTACCGGTCCGGTTATGGATCACGAACCGGTTGACGCCGTCGGAGTGCGTCGTCAGGACGGGACAGCGGCACAGCATCGCTTCCGCGACCGCGTAGCCGAATCCTTCGAGAACGGACGTGGAGCAGAGGAAGCCTCCGGAATCTCCGATGACGGACAAATAATCCGCGACTTGCGCGTGGGGGATATTGGAGAGGGCCATCACTTTATCCTGCAGCCGCAGCCCGCCGACCCACTGGTCGAACTCCTCCTTCTCGCCCGGCACGCTCAAGGTCGCGTCGCCGAACATCCACAAGCACGCGTCGGGATGGTGCGCGAGGATCCTCGAGCCGATCAGCAAAAATTCGCGCCAGTTTTTGTTCGGTTCAAGCCGCCCGACCCAGCCGATGATGGGAAACGGCTTGGGCGGATACGGAACGTAGGCGAATTCCTCCGTTTCGAGCGGGTTGTCGAACGTGAAATAAGGCATGCCTTGCAAATACGTCGCCAGCAGCGTCTCCAGATGCGAGGTGCGCGGAATGAGCAGCGCGTCGGCCGTTTGGCGGATTCCCGCCGCCGCCCCGGCCATGAAGGCATGGGCGGTTTCGGGCTGCCCGAGACCCTGCAGCTCGAAGACGAGCGGACCGGCGTAGCCGATCCTGCGCATCGTGCGCAGCATCTTGTCGTCGGTGCAGACGATGACCGCGTCGTAGCGCTGGCTCTCGATCAGCCACCGGAACTCCGCGTCCGTACGCAGGACGAAGGTCGGGATGTCCCAGATGTTCTTCAGCCCTTCGCCGTCGTGCGTGTAGAGCAGGTGGCATTCGGCGCCGATCTTCCGCAGCGCCTTGCACCGGACCCGGTTGAGCGTCTCCATGCCGCCGCTCGGCGTGAAGAAGGTGAATAGAATTTTCAACTGCGATCACTCATTCTTCGATCCCCGTCCTTCACGCGTATGCGGCCGGCGGTCGCGCCCGGCGAAAGCATGCCTGCTGCCTGTATGGTACGGAAGTCCCCTCCCGCCGGCGCCGCGGCGTAACGGCGGCCGGCGGGGGCGGGACTTCGACGGAATAAACCTGTTCATGGACGGCTCGGATTCCCTGCGCGTTGCGATTGACTTGGAGGATGCCGCGGCGTTCCGGACCCTTGCCGGGGCGCGCCGCCGTCGCTAGCGCGCCGGGGCCGGTTCGCGTCATCCTGGTTTTAGCTTATGGCGGAACGCGCGGCGCCGCTTGTGCGGTTGTCCCCCAAGGCGCGGCGGACGCGAATTTCCGCGCGCGCCGAGCAGAGAGAAGCGCCCGCGGCGGATGCCGACGGGCGCTTCTCTCGAGGACGTTATAGGTTCGCGTGCATAGGGTCGGACGGGGACGCGAGACGCGGGCCGGCCGCTTATTTCAGCATGGAACCGAGCCGCTTCGCCGCTTCTTTGACCGCCGGCGCCTGCTCCCGCATCTTCTCCGGCGTCAGCCGGTTGGACGGGCCGGACACGGAGAGCGCGGCGACCAGCTTCCCCGTGCGGGAGAAGATCGGCGCCGCCACGGCGGCCGCGCCCTGCTCGCGCTCCTCCACGCTCATCGCGTAGCCGAGCGCGCGCCACTCCTCGAGCTGCTCGCGGTACTGCGCGCGGTCGAACTGGGCCGGCCAGGACGCGTCCTGAAGCAGCTCCTCGCGCCGCTCCGGTTCCTCGAACGCGATCAGCACCTTGCTCGAAGCCCCGACGTAGAGCGGCAGCCGCGCGCCGATCGGCGCCACCCGGCGGATCGCCTGGATGCTCTGCACCGCTTGGATCCGGATCCGTTCGTTGCCGTCGCGCAGGTAGAGGCTGACCGTCTCGCCGAGCAGATCGCGCAGCCGCTCCATCTCCGGCAGCCCGATGACGGCGGGATCGTCGGCGCCCGACATGTTCGCCGAGAGCTCCCAGATGCGCAGCCCGAGCCGGTAGCGGTCCGAGGCCGCGTCCCGCGCCACGAAGCCGCGCTGCTCCAGCGTCGCCAGCATGCGGTGGACGGTGCTCTTGTGCAGCCCGACCTGCTCGGCCAGCTCCGTCATCGCCCATTCCCGCCGTTCGGTAAAGCACAGCAGCAAATCCAGCGCGCGCTCGACGGCGCGCACCGTCGATTTTCCATCCTCCGCCATAGGCCTTCTCCCCCAATCGCCGGTTTCTTACTATCGCGTTATGGTTTCACTTAATGAAACTTATTTACACCTAGTATAACCCGAATGACGCAGAACGGTAAAGCATCGCCGTCGAATCCGTCTTATTTTACAGCAGGATTACAGGCGGATAACAAGTTGTCGACACGCATTGACAGGCTGGTCCTTTCGGTCATAACATAGGAATACGGAACTAATAGAAAACGCTTTCAGAATAATTTTCCGAATCTTCCGCTCATTTAAATGTTTACCTGCTTTTGTCGAAACCATTCACGTTCGGCACGGTCATCCGGCCGCCGTTCGTTTGCCTCTTCCTCTCCCGTCATCCAGATGCATAAGGGGGTTCCCATCATGAGCACGACCATTACACCGCTGCACCCGGTCGGCCCTTTCCCGCCCGGCCTTCTGCCCCCCCTCGCGCCCGCGCCGGCCGAACAAGCGGGTCCCGGCGCGCGGCGCAGGCATGCCGCGCTGGCGGTGCTGTCCGCCTTCGCCGCGATGCTGCTGCTGCTGGCGCTCGCCTTCCACGGCTACGTCGCGTGGGTCATCGCGCATCCGTACGTGCCCGCGCTGACGTCGAATCCGCTCGCCGCCAAAGGGCTCGCGTACGACGACGTCGCCTTCCCGAGCAAGAGCGGGCGCACGACCGTCCACGGCTGGTACATTCCCGCGGCGGTCTCCGGCGGCGGCGCTTCGGCGACGCTGGCCGCCGCCGGCGCGGAAGGCGGTCCGGCCCCGGCCAAGGCCGCCGCGGTTCCCGCTTCCGACCGCACCGTCGTCTTCAGCCATGGCTACGGCGCCAACCGCGAGGAAACGTGGGTGCCGATGTACGACCTCGCCGAGCTGCTGCACGGCCTGCACTACAACGTCTTCATGTTCGACTACGGCTATGCCTCTTCCGGCGTACGGACGCCGGCGACGGGCGGCCGCGAGGAATCCCAGCAGCTGCTGGCCGCGGTCCAGTACGCGCGCTCGCAAGGCGCCGGCGAAGTCGTCGTCTGGGGCTTCTCCATGGGCGCCGGCACCGCGCTGCAGGCGGCGCTGCAGACGGATGCCTCCGACCGGATCGACGCGATGCTGCTCGACAGCCTGTTCCTGCCGACGGGCGATTCGCTCTACAGCAACGTGCAGCAGTATTTGAAGGACTTGCCGCGCTACCCGTCGGTGCCGCTCATCAAGTGGATGCTGCCGTTCTTCACCGGCGTCCATCTCGACAGTCTTCCGGTGCGGCAGGTGCTTCAAACCCCTTATCCGATGCCGGTCTTCATCATGCACGGCACGGACGACGCCATCGCTTCCGTCTCGACCGCGAAGCGGATCGCGGCCGACCAGCAGAACGCGCTGTCGCGCAGCTGGGTCGTGCAGGGCGGCAAGCACGAGCTGCTCTTCAAGACGCGGCCGAAGGAATACATCCAGCGCGCCGCGCTGTTCCTGAGCCAGGTCGACGCGTCCTACAAGACCGCCAAGGAAGCCGACGCCGGCAAAGTCGCTTAATCGGCGCGTGCCGCCGCATCGCAAAAAGGCCCTCTTCGCGCTACCGCCGTCAGGCGGCCCGCGAAGAGGGCCTTTGTCGTATGATGCGATTACTGCTTCAGCAGCGACAGGAATTCCGAGCGGAGCGGCGCGCTCGTGCGGAACTCCCCGCGCACGGCCGACGTCACCGTCTTGCTGCCCGGCTTCTTCACGCCGCGGGCGCACATGCACAGATGCTCGCCTTCCACCACGACCATGACGCCGTGCGGCTGCAGCACTTCTTCCATAATGTCCGCGATCTGCGTGGTAATCCGTTCCTGCACCTGCAGACGGCGCGTGACCGCCTCGACCAGCCGCGCCAGCTTGCTGAGGCCGGCGATTTTGCCGCTCGGGATGTACCCGATGTGCGCCTTCCCGAAGAACGGCGCCATATGATGCTCGCATTGGCTGTAATAGACGATGTCCCGCACGATGACCAGCTCTTCGTGCCGCTCGTCGAAGGTGACGCCGAGCACGTCGCGCGGATCGACCGAATAGCCCGCGAAGATTTCTTCGTACATGCGCGTCACGCGCGCCGGCGTGTCCTGCAGCCCCTCGCGGTCGACGTCCTCGCCGATCAGGCTGAGGATTTGCTTGATATGATGCTCGATTTGCTCCCGATTATCCGAAACGACAGTATTGACGTAGTCCTTGATCCCCGCCATAGCGTATCGTCTCCTTTCCCTGTGCCGGTAAGCCGGGGACGATTATCTCCGTTTCCCGCCCGGACGCTGGTTTTGGTTTTTCATCATCTGCTGGGCCTTCTGCAACTGCTGGTTGTTCATGTTATAGCCCATTTGCTTCGCCATTTTCTTGAGCATGTCCGGATCGTTCTGCATCTTCTCCAGCTGCTTGCGGAGATAGAAGACGCCGACGAAGAAGCCGCCCACGGCGCCGACGATGAGCGTAATGATCGGAATGATGACCGTCCACATATTCGTCACCTTGCCTTGTCTCGTTTTATAGTCATATTGCCCTTTATAATAGCACGAGGGACCATGCGTTCGCAAACAAAGAATGCATGGTCCCTCCGCTATGATTGTTCCCGTTCCGGCACGCCGGAAAGCGCGTTCGCGGCGGTTGCCCCGCCGGTCTCGCGCAAGCCGTGCAGCGCCTGTCCGATCGCGTCCCGCACGGCCTCGTCCCGCTCGTCTCCGAGCGCCTGCGCGAGCGCTTCGGCGGCCGCCCCGCCGCCGATCCGGCCGAGCGACCAGGCGGCCGTCGCGCGCAGCTCGAAGCGCGGATCGTCCCGCAGCACGCCCGCGAGCGCGGGCACCGACGCCGCGTCCTTGAAGTTGCCGAGCGCGATGACCGCGTTGCGCTGGATCGGCTTGCGGCCCCGCCAGGCGGACGCATTGGAACCGTACCGTTCCTTGAACTCGCGGTTGCCCATCGTCAAGAGCGGCACGAGCAGCGGCTTCACCTTCTCGTGATCCGGCTCCAGCTCCGGATGATGATCGGCATGCTTGCCCTTGTTCTCCGGGCAGACGATCTGGCACGTATCGCAGCCGTACAGCCGGTTGCCGATCTTGCGCATCAGCTCGTCGGAGACGAGCCCCTTCGTCTGCGTCACGAACGAAATGCAGCGCTGCGCGTTCAACTGCCCGGGCGCGACGATCGCGTCCGTCGGGCAGGCGTCGATGCAGGCCGTGCAGCTGCCGCAGCTCTCGGTCACCGGCGCGTCCGGCGGCAGCGGCAGGTTCGTGATCATTTCCCCGAGGTAGACCCAGGAGCCCCACTCCGGCGTGATGATCGCGCAGTTGCTGCCGCTCCAGCCGATGCCGGCGCGCTCCGCGACCGCGCGGTCCGAGAGCGCGCCCGTATCGACCATGCTCAGGAAGCGCCCTTCCGGGACGCGCTCCTGCAGCCACGTCTCCAGCCGCCGCAGCCGCTCGCGCAGCACCGTATGGTAATCCTCGCCCCAGGCGGAGCGGGACAGCAGGCCGCGCCTCGCGCCGGGCTCGGATTTGGGCGGATTCTTCAGCTTGGACGGATACGCGATCGCGATCGCGACGATCGACCGCGGATCGTCGAACAGCAGCGACGGCTCCGTCCGCTTGTCCAGATCGGGCTCCTCGAACCCGGATTCGTAGCCGAGCGCGCGGTGCCGTTCGAGCCGTTCCCGCAATTCCGTGAACGGCTCCGCCGAGGCGACGCCGATTTTGTCGATGCCGAGCTGCCGCGCGGCGGCCTTCATGTCTTCCTTCAGCTGCGTCCAATCGATGCTGCCGCGTTCCAAGCCCGGCACCTCCTTTCCCGCTCCCCTACAGGGCGGCCCACTGCGTGATCGGCCACAGGATCAAGTCCGCGCGGCCGAGAATGGCGCTCCGCGGCACGGCCTGGAACGAGCGGCTGTCGCGGCTCGCGCTGGCGTGGCGGTTATCGCCCATGATGAAATAATGATCGGCCGGCACGTCCACCGGACCGAAGTCTTCGTCCTCGATCAGCACGTCCGTGTACGGCTCCACGACGAGCTCCCCGTTGCGGTACAGCTCGCCCTGGCGAATCTCGATCCGGTCTCCCGGCATGCCGACGATCCGCTTGACGAGATAGTCCTCCCGCTCCGACTCCGGGGCCGGATCCTTCACAATCACGACGTCGCCGAGCCCCGGCGAGCCGGTCCGGTAGCTCAGCTTGTTGACGAACAGCCATTCCTTCTCGTACAGCGTCGGCTGCATCGACCGGCCTTCCACCGTCGAAAGACTGAAGACGAAATAATGCAAGCCGAGCACGACGACCACGGCGATGACGAGCGTCCGTCCCCATTCCCACAGCTCCTTCGCCCATGGGGACAGATCGGAACGCCCGCCCTCGCCGCGCCGCTTCGCTCCGGACGCGCGCTCCGGCTCGGACGCCGGCTTCCGCGCCTTCGCGGGAGCCTTCCTGTGCTTGCGCGGTCCCAGCGCCTGCTCCGGCTCCTTCGGGAACTCGGTTCCCGTGCCTGGCCCCGTACTCATCGGTCAGCTACACCTCGCCCGTCTGGTTATGCCATGCCTCGTAATAGGATAAGATAAGCTCGTCGTCGAACGGCGCCCTGCCGTTCTGCGCGCGGTCCAGCAGCGCCTTGAGCCCCTCCATTACTTTTCGGTTGACTTCCTCCGAATAATGATAGGCGATCTTGTGCATCTCGTACTCTTCCTGGTCCACGACCTGCGCCTTGCCGCCGCCGCGGGGCACGATCACGTCGAGGTCGTAGTCGATGTACGTCAGCACGTCGTTCTGGAAGAAAAGCGGCGAGGCCACGTTGCAGTAATAGCGCACGCCTTGATCCTCCAGCAGGCCCACGACGTTGAACCACTCGCCCGGAATGAAGAAGGACACCGCCGGGACCCGGCTGATCCACTGCTTGCCGTCCGCTTCCTGGATCGGGGTTTGGCGGTTGATGAACACGAGCATCGATTCCGCCGCGTGCGCCGGCGCGAGCGCCTCCGCGGGCACGAGCCAATTCTCCAGCCATACCCGGTGCAAATGCCCGTTGTTCTTAAAGCTCTTAATGACACAAGGCCGATAGGTCGTCATAAGCAAATACTCCTACGCAGGTTGAATTTCTTGCAGGCGTGCAGATCGTTATTCTTATTATTTCCAATTATGACGCGAAAACGAGCGTATAAGTCAAGAAAAGCATATCTGTTCGCCAAAAGCAATGACGGCAGATATGCTTGTCCGGTCGTACGCGGTATAAATAAAGAGGCCTAACCTGCGGGTTACCCCGCGACGATGCTCAGCTTCTGGAACGAACGGAAAAAATCCGCCGTCACGTAGCCGAGCGATTCGTAAAGCGAGAGGATCGGTTCGTTGTGTTCGTCGGCCGTGATCATGATCTTCGAGACGCCCCGCTGCACGAAGCGCTGGCGAAGCGACGCGATCAGCTGTTTGCCGATGCCTTGGCGCTGGTACTTCGGATGCACGGCGATGCGGTAGTAGAACCCGCGGCCGTTGTCGATGGTTCCGATCATGATGCCCGCGACGTCGTTGCCGACCGCGGCGACCAGCACCAGCTCGCTGTCCCACGAGAGCTGGCGGGCGAAGGCTTCCATGGTTTGCTCGTAACATTCCGGCGTCAAGACGGTCTCCAGCAGCTCGGTAACGGATTGATAGTCGGCTAATTGGAAGGATCGAACGTCCATAACTTCATGCTCCTCTTCAAGTCCAGTATGGGTGCAGCCTCTAAACGTTTTTTTTAGGTAAATTTAATAATACGACAAAATCATTCGAATTCCTTCTAAAACCTTTAAAAATCCTTAAAAAAGTTGAAAATCCGCCCGAATCCTGTTGAAAGCGCTTAAAATTAAGCGCTTTCATATTGGTGTCTGCGTTTTCGCTGGGAACAAAGGAATAGGCCGCCAGCGCGGCACGCTTCTTCGCCTTCCTTGTCCCGGCGAAACGGCCCAAAGGAACAACCGGCGTTGTCCCTTTGGGCCATTCCCCTATGTCCTTCCGAGTCCGCTCCCTCGCTTGGACGAGCTTCCGTGCCGGCGCCCTCAACTCGTCCGCCGGATGCTCCCCCAGGCGTCCGCGAGCGCCAAGGTATCCTCCGCCAAGCGGCGGATGCGCCGCCCGACGTCTTCGTTCGCGAGCGTCCCGCCGTCGAAATCCCTCTCCTCGATAAACACGTTCGCGGGCACGACGTTCGCCTTCATGTAAGCCAAGATCGGCTTCTGCTGCCGCTCGGCCATCAGAAAATGCTTCGGCGTCCCGGCGGTGACCGCGATGCCGACGATTTTGTCCCGGAAGCCGCCGGCCGACAGCAGGCCGAAGACGACCCGGTTCGTCGCCGTCGCGTATTGGCACCCGCGACGGAACCGGACAGCACCGCGATTCGCTTGGTCATGCCTTCCCTCCGGCCCGCGTGTACTTCCGCACGGCCGGCAGGATGCGCGCGGCGATCAGTTCGATGTTCTTGGCGAGCTTCCCGAACGGCACGCCGCCGACGTCCGTTTGGACCAGCAGCCGCTGGTGGCCGAACAGCTCGTGCTGGCGGAGGATTTTCTCGATCACGAGCTCGGGGCTGCCGACCATCAGCGCTTCTCCCGGGTCGGCGGCCGCATGGCTCACCGCTTCTAGCGGATAAGATCCGCCGCGCAGCGCCCGGAACGCGAGGTTCAGGTGCGGGTGGAACTCCTTGACCGCGTCCTGCGAATTCTCCGCCACGTAGAGCATGCTCGTGATGCCGACCGGCAGCTCCGCGGGATCGTGGCCGTTCTGCGCGGCCGCGCGGCGGTACGCGTCGACGGAGCCCTTGAAGTTGGCCGACGGGCCGCCCAGCATCGCGATCGTCATCGGGACGCCGGCCGCGCCGGCCTTGACCGCGCTGCCCGGCGAGCCGCCCACGCCGCGCCAGATCGGAAGCCGGCCGTTCAGCGGACGGGGAAGGATCTTCGCCTGCCGCAGCGGCGCGCGGAATTTGCCGCTCCAGGTTACGGTTTCCTCGTCGTTCAGCTTGAGCAGCAGGCCCATTTTCTCTTCGAACAGCTCCTCGTAATCCTGCACGTCGGCGCCGAGCAGCTCGTAGGCGCCTACCCGCGAGCCGCGGCCGGCGATGATCTCGGCGCGCCCGCCGGAGAGGAGGTCGATCGTCGCGAAGTCCTCGTACGCGCGCACGGGGTCCAGCACGCTCAGCACCGTCGTCGAGCTGGCGATTTTGATGCGCCGGGTTGCTTGGGCGACCGCGCTCAAGACGACCGTGTGCGCCTGCGTGACGAAGTGCTCCTGATGGCTCTCGCCGACGGAGAAGACGTCGAGTCCGGCCTGCTCGGCCAGCTTCGCGGCCTCCACGAACTCCTGCATGCGCCGCTGCGGGCTGATCATCGTCCCCGTATGCGGATCGCGAAAATAATCCCCGACCGAATACAGGCCGATTTCCATGCCTTTGCTTGGATCGATGCGATAGCTTTTCATAAATGGAACGCTCCTTTGCGGATCATGATGTTTTTATGACTTGATTAGTCAATTGATAAGGCAAAAAAAATTGTCTCTTCGGATCGGCCGTTTAATTTTCCGGCGGCAGCTCTTTGCGCTCGCCGTGCTTCTGAAGCCGCGTCATCATCCCGTACAGCGCTTGCTGCTCCTCCCGCGTCAGCACCTCGTCGAAGAACGACGACTGGAACGCGATCTGGGCCGGCATCGCCTGCTTGACGACCGCCTCTCCTTTGTCCGTCAGGCGGATCGTCTTGATCTTCCAATCCTGGCGGCGCGCGATGTAGCCGTCCCTCTCCAAGCGGTCGAGCATGCGGGATATGCCGCCCTGCGTGACCGTCACCTTCCGGGCAAGCTCCGTCTGATTCAGCGGCTGGAACGCGTGAACCTGCACCAGCACGTCGAATTGGGCGGTCGTCAGCTCGAATCGCTTCAAAAATTCGTTCGTCATCTGATGGCTGCGGTTCGAGAACCGGACCATGCGGAGCCAAATCAGGGAACCTAACGTGTTGCCGCTCACTTCGTTCCTCCTCTCTTTGTCGGGCTCACTGTCAGTTTACTACTCAATTGACGAAATAGCAACCCCTTCCGGCGTTGCGGGCGGCTTGCGCGGAACAGGAGTATTCGCGGGTTCGGAGGGTTCGGAGGGTTCGGAGGGTTCGGAGGGTTCGGAAGTTTTGTAGAACGGTTTCGCGGCAACGGTCGATCGGAATCGGAACCGCGATTCAGGCGAGACGCGGCGCCGCGCAGCAAAGAAAAATCCGCCCGCGGACGGGCGGAAGCGGCGCAGCCTTTTGGGCGGGTTTTTGAAGCGTTTACATCAATAGGCGCGCTGCCATGCAGCCGGTCCTCTCCGCGGGAGCGGACGACCCGCCGCCGCCGGCGCGCAACCGCGTCAGTCGCGCATGTATGCGGACAGCGCCTCGCGCCAATGCCGCAAATCCTCGAACCCCTGCCGCTTGATCTCGCCGTGCTCCAGCGCGGAATACGCCGGCCGCGGGGCGGGCCGCGGATGGTCCGCCGTCGCGCACGGCACGAGCTTGACGTCCCGGACGCCGGCATCCTCCAGGATCGCCCGCGCGAATTGGTACCACGAGCAGACGCCGCTGCCGCTCGCATGATAGAGGCCGTACCGGTCCGTCTGCGCGAGCCGGATCAGAAACTCCGCCAGGTCGCGCGTATAGGTCGGCGAGCCGAACTGGTCGTTCACGACCCGGATCTCGTCCTGCGTCTTCGCCAGGCCGCGGATCGTCTCGACGAAATTGCGGCCGTACTTGCCGTAGACCCACGAAGTCCGGACGATGAACGCGCGCCCGCCGACGGCCTGCACCTCGCGTTCCCCGGCGAGCTTCGTCCGGCCGTACGCGGTGCGGGGCTTCGTCGCGTCGCCTTCCTTGTACGGCTCCGAAGCCGTCCCGTCGAACACGTAATCGGTGCTGACATAGACCAGCTTGGCGCCGAACTCCTTCGCGGCGAGCGCGATGTTGCGCGTCCCCTCCGCGTTGATGCGGAACGCTTCGTCCGGCTCCGACTCCGCCTTGTCGACGGCCGTGTACGCCGCGCAGTGGATGACGGCGTCCGCCTGGTACCGCTTGACGATTTCGCGGCAGCTCTGCAGGCTCGTCACGTCCAGCCCGCCGCGGCCGAAGCCGAGCAGGCTGACGCCCTGCCGTTCCGCATTCGGCAGCCGCAGCAGCTCTTGGCCCAGCTGTCCGTTCGCACCCGTGACGATGATGCGCATCGCTCTCGTTGTCATGTCCATCCCGCTCCTTGCCTTCGCTTAATGTCCTTCGTTCTTGCGCCGGTACGCGCCCGAGGCGATATCCGCCATCCAGACCGGATGGTCGACGTACCATTGAATCGTGGCGCGGATGCCCCGCTCGTACGGGTACTGCGGCGCCCAGCCAAGGTCGCCGCGGATTTTGTCCGCGTCGATCGCGTACCGGCGGTCGTGGCCGAGCCGGTCCGGCACGTGCGCGATCAACGAAGCCGGCTTGCCGAGCGCCTCCAGAATCGTCGACACGACCTCCAGATTCGTCCGCTCGTTGCGGCCGCCGACGTTGTACACCTCGCCCGGCGCGCCCTTGTGCAGCACGAGGTCGATCGCGCTGCAGTGGTCCTCGACGTAGAGCCAGTCGCGCACGTTCAGCCCGTCGCCGTACACCGGCAGCGGTTCGTCCCGCATCGCCTTCGCGATCATGAGCGGGATGAGCTTCTCCGGAAACTGGTACGGCCCGTAGTTGTTGGAGCAGCGCGTGATGTTCGCGTCCAAGCCGTAGGTCTCGCGGTACGCCCGCACGAGCAGATCGGCCGCCGCTTTGCTCGCGGAATACGGGCTGTTCGGGGCGAGCGGCGTCGTCTCCGAGAACAGGCCGGTCGCGCCCAGCGTGCCGTACACCTCGTCGGTGGAGACCTGCACGAATTTGCCGACCCGGTGCGTCCGCGCCAGGTCCAGCAGCGTCTGCGTGCCGAGGACGTTCGCCGTCACGAACACGTCCGGCCGCAAAATGCTCCGGTCGACGTGCGATTCCGCCGCGAAGTGGACGACGGCGTCCACGCCTTCCGCGAAGAGCGGCTCCAGCGCGGCGGCGTCCCGGATGTCCGCCCGCACGAACCGGTAGCGCGCGTCCGATTCGATGCCGTCCAAATTGGTTATATTACCTGCGTACGTCAACGCGTCCACGTTCAGGAGCGTATAGGACGGATGCGCCTTGCGCATGTAATGCACGAAGTTGCTGCCGATGAAGCCGGCTCCGCCCGTAATCAACAGTTTCACGCTGTCCTCACCTCGAGTAGGTAAAATTGATGTCCGCTTCGCGGAGCGGAGGATGCTTCGCGTCCTTGGCCGACAGCACCGAAGGCGCGAGCGGCCAGGCGATGCCGAGCTCCGGATCGTCCCAGGCGATGCCGCGGTCATGGGGCTGCGAGTAATATGCGTCGACCTTGTAGAGCACTTCCGTATCCGGCTCGAGCGTGACGAACCCGTGCGCGAAGCCTTGCGGGACGAGCAGCTGCTTCTTGTTGTCCGCCGAGAGCTCGAACCCTGCCCAGCGCCCGAACGCCGGCGAGCCGCGGCGAATGTCCACGACGACGTCGAAGACGCGGCCGGCGGTCACCCGGACGAGCTTCGTCTGGGCCTGCGGTTCCAGCTGGTAGTGCAGGCCGCGCAGCGTGCCCGGCACCGCGGACAGCGAATGGTTATCCTGCACGAACGCCGCCGCGATCCCGTGCCGCAGCAGGGCTTCGCGGTTGTAGCTCTCCATGAAGAAGCCGCGGGCGTCTTGAAATACGCCGGGCTCGATGACTTTCACGCCGGGCAATCCCGCGTCCGATACCTTCATTCGGCCTCACCCCTTTGCACGTTGGTACTTATGTATATTCCGGCGGAGGTCGTCTTGCCTCGAAGCTCGTCCGATCCGAGGGACGGTATGGAAAAACGGGGAAATGTTCATGCTAGAGGATGTTCCGGCGCCGACGAATCTACAAACCGACTTTACAAACATTTATGTTGATTTATTGGACGGGAACGGAGATAATGAGAGAGGAAAATACATATCTATTAGGAGGTTTTCGAAATGGCCCATCAACTGCCAGCTTTGCCTTACGCGAACAACGCTCTTGAACCGCATATCGACGAAACGACGATGATGATTCACCACGACCGTCATCATAACACTTACGTTACGAACCTCAACGCAGCTCTGGAATCCGCTCCCGAGCTGCAAAGCAAATCCGTCGAGGACCTGATCGCCGACCTGAGCAGCGTGCCGGAAGCGATCCGCACGGCGGTCCGCAACAACGGCGGCGGCCACGCGAACCACTCCCTCTTCTGGGAAACGATCGGCCCGAACGCGGGTGGCGCGCCTACGGGCGCTCTGGCCGACGCGATCGAAAGCGAACTGGGCGGCCTCGAGCAATTCAAAGCCGACTTCGCGAAAGCGGCCACCACGCGCTTCGGCAGCGGCTGGGCATGGCTCGCGCTGAGCAACGGCAAGCTGAAAGTGTACAGCCTGCCGAACCAAGACAGCCCGATCATGGAAGGCGACACGCCGCTCCTCGGCCTGGACGTTTGGGAGCACGCGTACTACCTGAAATACCAAAACAAACGCCCGGACTACATCGGCGCGTTCTGGAACGTCGTGAACTGGGCGGAAGTGGGCAAGCGTTACGACGCCGCGAAATAAGCTTCGGTTCCGATACGAACAACCCCCGCGCCTCTAGGCGCGGGGGTTTTCCTGTGTAGGCTTGTTCTTGTTCGGGCACGGCGAAAAAGGCCGGCACGGGGCGATCCCGAAGGATCGCCGCCGTGCCGGCCTTTCGCGATTGCCCGCGCGTCAGCCGATCAACCGCGCGCCGCGACCGCGCCGTCGACGGGCGACAGCGTGAACGCGAAGCTGAGCGGCCGGTCCGCCGGGATGCGGTATTCCGCGTGCACCGGCGCGCCCCAGCTGTCGTCGCCGCCGACGCCCATTTGGCGCCCGGCCACGGTGACGACGGTGTAGTGGACGTCCGGAAGCTCGTACGGATGCGCCGCGTGCTCCAGCTCGAACGCCGTATACGGCGAGACGGCGCATTCTACCGGCGCGGCGGGCGAAGCGGCGAGCTGCAGCCCTTGCCCGCAGCCGTCCGTGAGGCGCAGCCGGCGAACGCCGGTCCGGTTGCCGGACTCCTGCGGCACCAGGTACGGCGACGGCAGCTCCCGCACGTCCCGCGAGAACAGGCCGAGACGCGCGCCGAACGCGCGGTCCGCGTAATTCTCTTCCGGCCCGAGGGCGTACCATTCCGTATGCCCGTAATCGGCGGAGGTCTTGAAGGACAGCGCGACGATCGGCACGTCCGGCAGTCCGGCCGCGCCGGAGTAATCCATCCGGACGCGGACTTGGCCGTCCGCGCGGACGGTATAGGCGACGCGGACGCGCAGCTCCGCGCTGATCGCGAAGGCGTAGTCGAATACCGCCGTCGCCTCCCCGCCGGACGCGGAAGCCTCCAGCGAGACCCCCGTGCACCGGCGCGCCAGGCTGGCCGCGTACCAGAGACCGGCGTCGAAGCCGAGGCTGGTTCCTTTGTCGTTGTCCGTCGTCGCCCGCCAGAACAGCGGCATCGGCGGCGCTTCGATCAGCTCCCGCGCGCCGTAGCGCAGCGAGACGAGCGAGCCGGCCTGCTTCGAGAACAGGACGGAGAAGCCGTCGCCGTGCACGCCGATGTTGACGTCGCCTTCGACGACGCGGAGCGTTCCCGCGGCAGGCGCGAGCGCCGCGTCATCCGCCTTCGCCGCGACCTCGAAGCGGCCTTCGCCGAAGGCGACCTCGTGGCCGGCCTCGGCCCACGCCTCGTCCGCCTTCAGCATGAGCGCCGCGTGCACCGCGTACTCGCCCGGGGCCGCCGCCGCTTCGTCCGTCAGCCGCACGGGCACGAACGCCTCCTCGCCCGGCGCGACCGATGCTTCGCCGGTCCACCGGAACGTCTCGATGCCATCGCGGTACAGCTTCACCGACAGCGCCCAGCGGTCCGTGTTCGCGAACAGGTTCCTGTTCGCGATCCGCACGCCTTCGCGCGACGGCGCGAGCCGGACGTTCTGGTACAGGAACTTGACCTCCTGCAGCTTCGGCGTCTCGCGCCGGTCGGCGAACACGATTCCGTTGCCGCAGAAGCTGTAGTCCGTCGGCCGGTCGCCGAAATCGCCGCCGTAGGCGAAATATTCGCGGCCGTACCGGTCCCGGGCGATCAAGGCTTGGTCGATGTAATCCCAAATGAAACCGCCCTGGTACTTCGGATAACGGTCCTCGAGCTCCGTGTACTTGTGCATCCCGCCGACCGAATTGCCCATCGCGTGCATGTATTCGCAGCTGATGTACGGCTTCGCCGGATCGGTCTCCAAGTAAGCGATGATGTCCGCCGGCTTCGCGTACATCCGGCTCTCCATGTCGCTCGTCGCGTCGTAGGCGCGGTTGTGGAACACGCCCTCGTAGTGGACGAGCCGGCCCGGATCCCGTTCGCGGAAGTAATTCGACGCGTCCAGGATCACCTGGCCGGCGTACGATTCGTTGCCGCAGGACCAGATCAGAATCGACGGATGGTTCTTGTCCCGCTCCAGCATCGACCGCGCCCGGTCCAGCACCGCGCCCCGCCATTCCGGCTTGTCGCCGGGAATGTTCCAGGACGGCTCGACGGCGCCCATCTTCTGCCAGGAGCCGTGCGTCTCCAGGTTCATCTCGTCGATGACGTACAGGCCGTATTCGTCGCACAGCTCGTACCAGCGCGTCTGGTTCGGATAATGCGACGTGCGGACGGCGTTCATGTTGTGGCGCTTGATCGTCTTGACGTCCCACAGCATGTCTTCTTCCGTGACCGACCGGCCGCGGCGGGCATTGAACTCATGGCGGTTCACGCCCTTGAAGACGATCCGCTTGCCGTTCAGGCGCATGACGCCGCCGCGCAGCTCGAACCGGCGGAAGCCGGCCCGCTGCACGATCGCTTCCCGCAGCTCGCCGCTCGCGTCATAGATCGACAGGCAGACGCGGTACAAATACGGCGTCTCCGCGCTCCACGTCTCGACCCGCCCGGCGTCCGCCGCGAGCGTTGCCCGGCCGTTCGCGAACCGGCTTTCCGCCTCGGCCACGACGTTCCCGTCCGCGTCCTTCAGCGTCAGCTCGGCGCGCCCGCCTTCGCCGGGGCTGTCCGCGCGTCCGAGCAGCTCGAGGTCGACCGTCAGCCGGCCGTGCGCGTAATCGTCGCCCAGCTCCGCGCGCACCTGCAGGTCCCGGACGTGCGCCTCCGGCACGGTATACAGGTACACCTCGCGGAAAATGCCCGAGAACCGCCAGAAATCCTGGTCCTCGAGCCAGCCGCCCGTGCTGCGCTGATACACCTCGACGGCGAGCTTGTTGTCGCCGTCCCGCAGGTACGGCGTCAGCTCGAACGCCGACGGCGTGAAGCTGTCCTCGGCATAGCCGACGAAGCGGCCGTTGAGCCAGACGTAGAATGCCGACTCCACGCCTTGGAACGAAATATACACCGGTCCGGAACGCAGCTCCTCCGTCAGCCGGAATTGCTTCACGTAGCTGCCGACCGGATTGCGCCGCGGAATCGCCGGCGGCCGGACGTCCTCGAGCCCGTCCCACGGGTACATCGTGTTGACGTATTGCGGCCGTCCGCGGCCCTGCAGCTGGATATGGCCCGGCACGTCGATGTCGTCCCAGGCGCCGCAGTCGTAATCCGCCTCGTAGAAGCGCTCCGCCCGGCTCGCCGGATCGGCCGCGCAGCTGAATTTCCACCGCCCGTTCAGCGATTGGCGCATGGCCATGGGCCCGCCGCGCTCGGCTTCCGCCATCGTGCGGTAATACCGGTGGTCGGAGTGCGCGTCGAGCCGGTTCACCCGGTATACGTCCGGGTCGCTCAGCCAATGGATGTCGGCTCTCGTTGCTTTCACAATGCGGAATCCTCCTTGCGTATGCTTGCTTGCCCTCAGTTTGTTTGCCTACGGCTTGCTTGCCTTAAGCGTTGCTTATTTGACCGATCCGGTCATGCCGGCGACGAAATGCTTCTGCATCAGGAAGAACACGATGGCGGTCGGCAGCGTCGCGATCAGAATGACGAGCATGTTCACGCCGTAATCCGGCGCGTAGCTGGAGCCGAGGTTGGAGATCAGCAGCGGAATCGTCCGCTTCTCCGGCGACTGCAGCACGACGAGCGGCCACAGGTAGTTGTTCCAGCTGGACATGAACGTGATGATCGCGGCCGCCGCGTACGACGTGCGCATCGTCGGCACGTAGATGCGGAAGAAGACGCCGAGCTCGTTCAGCCCGTCGATCCGGCCCGCTTCGAGCATGTCCTTCGGGAACATCTTCGTGCTCTGGCGGAAGAAGAAGATCAGGAACGCCGTCGTGACCGTCGGCAGCACGACCGCCGACATCGTGTCGATGCCGATCGCCGGAATCACCCGCGTGATCGTGCCGAACATCCGGTACAGCGGCACCATGAGCGCCGCGAACGGAATCATCATGGACAGCAGCAAAATATTGAAGACGACGTCCTTCGCGCGGCTGCGGAAAATTTCGAAGCCGTAGCCCGCGAGCGAAGCGATCAGAAGCGCGAGCACCGTCGTCGAGATCGAGATTTTGGCGGAATTGAACAAGGCCGGCCCGAGCGCGATCTGATCGACGATTTTGCTGAAGTTGGCGCCCAGGTTGGCGCCCGGCAGCAGCGTGCCTTTGGTGACGTCGACCGACTTGTTCGTCGCGCTGACGATCATCCACAGGAACGGGAAGATCGAGATGATCGCCGCAAGGCTTAAGAATACGTAGGTGAAGGTTCGTTTAGCCATTTCGGTCACCTGCCACTTTGAACTGGATGATGGAGAAGATCACGATCAGGATGACGACGCCGTACGAGACCGTGGCCGCGTAGCCGAAGTCCGGCGTGTACTTGAACGACAGATTGTAAATATATTGGGAGAGCGTCGTGGTCGCGTTGCCCGGGCCGCCCTTCGTAATGTTCATGACCTCGTCGAACAGCTGCAGCGTGCCGATCGTCGACGTGATGGACGTGAACAGGATGATCGGTTTCAAGAGCGGAATCGTGATCTGGCGGAATTGGCGGAAGGCCGATGCGCCGTCGATGCGCGCCGCTTCGTAGATGGAATTGTCGATGTTTTGCAGGGCCGACAGGTAGAAAATCATGTTATAGCCGGTCCAGCGCCACGTAATGGCGATGATGATCGTGATTTTGGCCCAGAACGGGTCGGTGATCCATTGGATCGGCGCGCCGACGAGATGGAGCTTCATGAGCGCCGTATTGATGAGTCCGTCGTTGCCGAACAGATACTTGAAAATAACCGAATACGCGACGAGCGAGGTGACGGCCGGCAGGAAGATGGCCGTGCGGAAAAATCCTTTCAGCTTCAGCTTGCTGTCGTTCAGCAGCACGGAGATGAACAGGGCGAGCACGATCATGATCGGCACCTGCACGATCAGGAAGACGAACGTGTTCTTGAGCGCGGTCAGGAACGTCTGGTCTTTAAAGAGCCGGGTGTAATTGTGGCCTCCGACGTAGTGCAGGTTCGTGCCCGTTCCCGATTGGAACGACAGGTTCAGCGCTTTGATCATCGGATAGAAGTAAAACGCGCAGATCAGCAGCACCGCCAGCGCAATGAACGACCAGCCGACCGCGTTCGTTCTCGCCTTGATGTTCAGGCTTGTTTTCGTTTTGCTCATTGGAGCGCCAGCTCCTTTCTTCTCGGCTTCATAATAAAGACCTTGGGACAGGTCCGCGGGACCGGCCCGATAACGACTCGGCGGCGCCGCGCGGATCCCTGTCCCAAGGCCCGGGCGTGAGGCGTTTATTTCACCTGCGCGTCGGCTTGGCTTTGCGCTTGCTTCAGCACGTCGTCCAGCTTCTGGCCGTTCAGGTAGTTTTGAATCTCGACGACGAGAATGTCTTCGATGGCGTACGTGTGCAAGCCATAGTTGACGCTCGGGATTTCGGTCGTCCACTTCGCGAAGTCGGAGACGATCTTCTGGCCGCCGAAGAACTCGTTGGCCGCGGTGTACGCCTCGCCGGAAGTCGCCGGCTTGTACGTGCCGATGGCGCCGACGTCCGTCACGAGCTTCTGGTACAGGTTCACGTCGGAGCCGAGCGTGTCTTTCAGGAACTGCGCGGCTTTCTCCTTGCCCGGCACGTTCAGGACGTACCACGAGCTGCCGCCGAGGTTGGTCGCGTGGACCGAGTTCGGCGTGTTCGCCAGCTTCGGCATCGGCGCGATCGCCCACTTGCCGGACTGCGACGCTTCCGCCGTGATCGACGGCGTGAACCAGTTGCCCGTCGGCACGGACGCGACGTCGCCTTTGTTATAGTTCGCGACGAATTGGCTCCAGTCGGAGTGAATCTTGACGATGTTCGCGTCCATCAGCTTCTTGTAATCCTCGAACGCTTCCTTCATGGCCGCGTTGTTCGCGATGTTCGGCGTTTTGCCGTCCGCGTCCAGGTACCACGAGCCCGCGGATTGGATCATCATGCGGATGATGCCGAGATCGTTCGGGTCCAGGGAGATCCAGTCTTTGCCCGTGGCCGCCTTCACTTTCTTGCCGATCTCGATGTATTGGTCCCACGTGATGTCCTGCAGGTCGTCGATCGTATAGCCCGCCTGCTTCAAGTAGTCCGTCCGCACGTACAGACCCGCTACGCCGGAATCGAATGGCAATCCGTACTGCTTGCCGTCGACCGCGGTCGTGCCGAGCTTGTAGTCCGCGAAGTCGCTCGGCTTGATCGTGCCGCTGAGGTCGTAGAACATGTCCGGATACGCCTGCAGGAAGCTCTGCGCGCGGTAATCCTCGATCAGGACGATGTTCGGCAGGCCCTTCGTGGTGCCGGAGCTCATGCCGGTGTTCAGCTTCTGCACGATATCGTTCTGCGCGTTCTCGATGATATCGACCGTCAGGCTCGAATCCTTCGCCGCGTACGCTTCCTTGGCGAGGTTCATCGCTTTGATGTTGAAGTTGGGATCCCAGGCCCAAACCGTGATTTTGCCGGTCGACTCCCCTGCGTTGCCAGTGCCGCCCGCGTTCGAGCCGGTGCCCGCGTTATTGCCCCCGTTCGACGAGCATGCCGAGAGAACGAATACGCAAATCGCGAGCAGTCCAATCCATTTCTTCACGTGCAAGACCTCCGATTGTCTGTATATTGTAAGCGTTTCCGCAACTTACAATTTCATGATAGCACCCGCCCGTTCGGGCTTGTTAGGACGATCTTTACAACGGCTTGTCATATTCTTATGAGTTATTGAAAGCGTTACCCGTCAGCTTGGACAATCTTTAGAAAGTTGTAAAATTATTATGCCGCAGCAGCGGAATCCGTATGCGGACCCGCGTCCCTTCGCCGGGCTTGCTCGTGATTTCGACCCCGTGGCTCTCGCCGAACAGCAGCTTGATGCGGTCGTTGACGTTGCGCACGCCGATGCCGCTGAACAGCTGCCGCTTGCTCACCTGCTTCGGCATCGTGCCGCTCAGGTTCATGCCGTCGCCGTTGTCGACCACCTCGCAGACGAGCGACGCGTTCTCCTGCGCGACCATGATGTGGATGTATCCTTCCGGCTTCTCGTTGAAGGCGTGGAAGAACGCGTTCTCGATGAACGGCTGGATCATCAGCTTCGGAATCCGGCAGTCCAGGCAGTCCGGCGCGATGAAGTAGCTGACGCGGATGCGTTCGCCGTAGCGCACCTGATTGATCAGGACGTAGCTCTTCAGATTATCGAGCTCCTCCCGGACCGTGATCATCTCGCTGACGTTGCCGATGGCGTTCTGCAGCAGCGAGATGAGCGCGTGGATCGTCTCCGCCGCCTTCTCCTTGCTGCCCTGCTGCACCATGAACTTCACCGAGGCGAGCGTGTTGTACAGGAAATGCGGGTTGATCTGCTGCTGCAGCGCCTCCAGCTCCGCGTTCCGCCGCTGCTTCTGCGTCTCGACGAGCCGGCCGACGTAGTCGTTCAGCTCGTCGATCATCGCGTTGAACGCGAGGGCGAGCTGCCGCGTCTCGTAGCTCCCGTCGACCTTGACGTGGCGGTCGAACTCGTACTTGGAGATCGTCGAGATCTGCTTCACGAGCCGGGTCATGGATTTCGTCAGGTTGCGGGAGACGAGGAAGACGATCAGGACGGTCACGGCCACGATGGCCATCGCGCTCAGCGCGATCCGCGGCGTGTCGGTCATCTGCCCGAGCACCTGCCGCTTGTCGATGACGTTGACCATGTACAAGCCGAGGCCGCCGAGCTGCTTCGCGAGCAGCAGCTGGTCCTTGCCCATGACGCGGGCGTTCAGGTAAGGCAGTCCCTTCTTGTCGATCGCCTCCGCGCTCGCGAGCAGGTCCGGGGCCCCGCGGCCGATCCAGTCGGCGCGGTTGGACGACACGATCCGGCCCTGCTTGTCCAGCACGGCGACGTCGTTGCCCGCGCTCGTGTTGCCGTCGTAGAAGCCGGCGAAATACGGCTCGCGCACGGCGAAATAGACCATGCCGTAGACGTCGCCGCTCCGGTCGACGAGCGCCTTGGACGCGATGACCGTCGGCGTCAGCCCCTGAATGCCGGACGTGGCCGCGTCGTCGTACGAATAGAGCAGCTTGCGCGGCTCGGCCAGCGTGCGCTTCGTGATGGGATGGCCGGGCAGGGCGCTGTCCGCGACGGGCCAGTACGACCGGTCCGTGGAATAGCGCCGGCCGTTGACGCCGGTGACCGTGATGCCGATGTCGTACGCGTCGACGCTGGAGCGGTACCGGTTCATTTGCTGCGCCATTTGGAAATAAGCGTTGAACATCGCCCGGGAGTCGCCTTCGTCCTCGGTGAGGAACTGCCGGATCGTGCCGCTCTGGGCGATTTTGTTCGCCGTCAGGATGATGGAATAGTTGAACGAGTCCAGGCTGCTCTGGATTTGGCCGACGATCTTCGAATTCGTGATGCTGAACGTGTCCATGAAGACGCGGCTCGACATGTTGATCGTCGTCCACGTGGTCGTGATCGAAGCCGCGACGATGCCGGCCGCCATGATGACGAACAGCTTGACGAACAGCCCGTTGTATTTGAACCGATCCAATACGCTTCTCATGGCTTCGCTCCGTTGTCCAGCAGGGCTTGCTGCCGGTAACGGCTCGGCGACAGGCCGGCGTGCTTCTTGAACACCTTGCAGAAATAACTGTGGTCGGAATAGCCGACCAGGCCGCTGATCTCCGAGATCGACGCTTCGCCGGCGCGCAGCAGCTCCTCGGCTTTCTCGAGCCGGACGCGGTGCACGTAGTCGACGAAGCCTTCGTTATGATGCGCGGAGAAGTAGCTGGACAGGTAGGACGGATTGAAGTGGAAATGCTTCGCCATCTCCGTCAGGTTGAGCGGCTCCGCGTAATGCTCGTGAATATAGTCCAGCAGCCGCTTCATGTTCGCGTTGCCGGCCTGCTCGTGCTTGGCGGCGATGCACGCCCGCGCTTCCGCGACGTACGCGTCCAGCAGCTCCGACGCGGCTTCCGCGCTCCGGGCTTCCTCGATCGCCTTGAAATAGTCGTACTTCTTGCTCTCGAGCGGCCGGGCATCGTACCCCATGTTGCCGAGCAGCACCGCGACGTTGAACATCAGGTTGTTGAGGAACGACTTGAACGCGAAGACGTCCGTGGCGTAATCCGCCCGATACGCCCGCATGAACGCGCGCACGTAGTCGAACGCCGCGTCGAAGCGCTCCCGCTTGAACAGGTCGGTGAACCGGTTCAGGTTGAACGGCTCCTGCGCTTGCGCCGGCTCCGGCAGCTCGTTGTGCAGCAGCAGCTTCCGCCCGCCGAGATAGAACGCGGCGTCCATCAGCCGGAGCAGGCCGTCCCGGTAGGCGGACTCGAGGCGCGCCAGCTCCGCGAACGGCTCGCCGACGACCAGCGCCGAGCCGGCCTCGGCCAGCTCCGGCGCGCCCGCCATCGCCCGCGCCCAGATCGGCAGCAGGCCGAGCGCCTGCTCGTCGAGGTTGACGAGCACGAGCGCCGCCGCCTGCTCGGACGCGAGCCCCCGGTACGCGACCCGGTGGGCCGGCGCGTGGTTGCCGAGCTCCGCTTCGATGCGCTCCCGGATCGCGGCGGCCAGCCGCTTGGCGTTCGGCCGGCCGCGCACGTCCGCGCCGAGCAGGCAGAACGCGCCGTGCGGGAAGGCCGCGGCCAGCTCGTCCCGCGCGCCCTCCGCCCCGTAGCCGGAGAGCAGCCGCTCGAGCGCCGCGTCCACCGAGGGACCGCGCCGCTCCGCGTCGCCGCCGGCTTGCAGTTCCGGGATCTTCGCGGCGGCCGCCTTCAGAACCTCCAGCATATGCCCGGTTTCGAGCTTCGGTTTCAAAATATAATCGCGCACGCCGCTCTGGAACGTCGCGCGCACGGAATCGAAATCGCCGAAGCTGCTCAGGACGATCACCTCGATCTCCGGATGGCGCAGCTTGATCTGCCGCGTCAGCTCTTCCCCGTCCATGACGGGCATGACGAGGTCCGTCAGCACGATGTGCGGCCGCAGCTCCCCGACGAGAGCAAGCGCCTCCTTCCCGTTCGCCGCCTCGCCGACGATCCGGAAGCCTTCCTGCTCCCAATTCATATAATGCTTGATGCCCTGCCGGATCAGCGCCTCGTCGTCGACGATCAGCACCTTGCAGTAATTCGACATGCCGCTTCCCCCTTATGCTGCCAAATAGGTACATTATAACCGAAATCGTCAAGGGGATTCTTTCGGGCGCCGGAACGTCCTGGCTCGTCCGAGGGCCTCGGCTTCGCTGTCTCTTCCGCTTGAAGGAACCAATGGGAAATCGCGGAAATCGGCTCGGTTCGCCCGGAACCTTCTCGCGTTTGCCGCCGTCTAAGAAGACATAAGCTGGAAAAGAATGGGGGAGTCTTATGCGAAAGCACAAACGGTACCTGCTGCTTCCGGTACTGCTGCTCGCGCTCGCGGCGTCGGGCTGCTCGTCCGGCGCCGAACGGTTCAAGGCGAGCCTGCCCGGCAGCGCCGTGACGAAGATCGAGCTGACCTGCGCGGAGCTGTGTCAACGGATGGATAAGCCGCCGTTCCAGTCTAGGATGATCTCGGACGAAGGCGAGATCCGCACGTTCGTGCAGGTCTTGGGCCATGCGAAAAAAATGGACGGCGCGCTCGATTACGGGGCGTTATTCCGAATGCGGCTTTACTTCGAGAATGGCTCGCAGAAAGATTGCGTGCTCAACATCGAAGACGAGGACGGCTGGAAGGGGCTGCTCGTCGACTCGGAGCATAGCTCGCAGGGCTGGGAGATTTCCGAGCAGGAGGCGAAGACGCTGCGGGGGTTGATTTACAGGGGCGATTGAGCGCGAAAACGCAATGCGCGTGCACCGGCGCGCGGAGCAAAAAAGGCAGCCGAACGAGGTTGAACCGCCTCTCAATTAGCGGACTACGTCCGATAAACGAGAGGTTGTTCAAGGTTCCGCTGCCTTTTTGCGCGCCGCCTTAAGCTACCGGTACCGGCGGGCCGGCGGCGTCTGCGCCTGCAGCGCCTTCAGCAGCTCCCGGTCGAACGTCTCCCGCTCGTCGTAAAACAACCCGTGGCCGCTCTCCTCGAACGGCACCAGCTCGGAGCCCGGTATGCCGCGATGCAGCAGCTCGGCGAGCTTGAACGGCACGATGCCGTCGTATTTGCCGTGCAGAATCGTCGTCGGCACGCGGATCAGCGGCAGGTCGCCGCGCAGATCCTCGTCCCGCACCGCCTGCATCCCCCGGATGGCGCCATAGGCGGACGCCTCGAGGCCGAGCCCGTCGAACCAAGCCCGGAACGGCCCGCTGACGGGCTTATGGAAGACGCCGCCGTTGAAATCGGCCGTCGTCTTCGGACGGTCGGCTTCCAATCCCCGGATGATGGCGTCGTAGTAGGCTTTGGGGCGACCGTCCGGAAAGCCCGGATGCTTGGTCGCGAGCGGCGCCGCCGCGGCCGCCAGCACGAGCCCGCGCATGCGCCGCGCGGCATGCCGGGCGATGTAGCGGATGGCGACCGCGCCGCCCATGGAGAAGCCGACGAGCGTGGCGTCCTGCAGGCCGAGCGCCTCCGCCGCGACGCGGACGTCGTCGGCCAGCCGGTTATACGAATAACCGCCGAGCGGCGCGTCGGAACGGCCGAAGCCCCGCAGGTCGATGCGGATGCAGCGGTAGCCGTGCTTCGGCACGACGTTCCACTGGTACTCCCACATTTTGCCGTTCAGCGGCCACCCATGGAGAAAGACGACCGGCCTTCCCTGCCCGACGTCCTCGACGTACAGCTTGACGTTCGCTTCCGTTTCGATGTAGCTCCCCACGCTTCATCCCGCCTTTCGTCCTTCTATATGTATACCGGCGGGGGCGGAGATAGTCGGGCTTGGCGAAAACCGACACGGGATAGGCTCCTGCCGCATAAACTGAACCGAGATATTCACCCATCCTTGCGTGCAAAAAGGAGACCGACTCATGTACAACTATACGTTTGTTCCCGGCGCGCCCGAGGGCTACCCCGATCGGAACAGAGGCTGCGGCTGTGGCGGCCCGCGCGGCATGACCCCGCTGCCCGGAGGCCCTGGCGGCCCTGGATTTCCCGGCGGCCCCGGCGGTCCGGGATTCCCCGGAATGCCCGGCGGTCCGGGATTCCCCGGCGGTCCCGGCGGTCCGGGATTCCCCGGCGGCCCCGGCGGCCCTGGCGGTCCGGGATTCCCTGGCGGCCCCGGCGGTCCGGGATTCCCCGGCATGCCCGGCGGCCCTGGCGGTCCCGGCGGCCCTGGCGGTCCGGGATTCCCCGGAATGCCCGGCGGTCCTGGATTCCCCGGCGGCCCCGGCGGTCCCGGATTCCCCGGCGGACCCGGCGGCCCTGGTTTCCCCGGCGGCCCTGGCGGTCCGGGATTCCCTGGCGGCCCTGGCGGCCCCGGATTCCCGGGCGGACCCGGCGGTCCGGGATTCCCCGGCGGCCCTGGCGGTCCCGGATTCCCCGGCGGCCCTGGCGGTCCCGGATTCCCGGGCGGACCCGGCGGTCCGGGATTCCCCGGCGGCCCCGGCTTCCCGCCTCCGCCGCCGCCGTTCCCCGGGCCCGGTCCGTTCCCGCCGTTCCCCGGGCCGTTCCCGCTTCCGTTCCCGATTCCGATTCCTATCCCGATTCCGGGCCCGGGGCCGTTCCCGCCGCCGGCGTTCGGCTTCGTCCGCGTCTTCGTGAACGGCGGCGGCTTCTTCCCGTGGCTGACCAGCGCCTTCAATGTGCGGCACTTCCCCGGCATGAACGTCGGCCAGGCGCTGGCGAGCACCGGCATCGTCCGCTTCGCCAATAACGGCCGCATCGTCGCCGTGGACGGCGTCGTCATCGCCGGCAACGTCGAGGTCATCGTCCGCCTGAACGGCCGCCCGATTCCGCAAACGCTGCTCTTCCTCCCCGTGCGCGCCGGCGACTTCGTCGGCCTGGAGCTCTTCGTGCGCGGACCGCGCGCCGACGAGGCCGCCTTCGACTACGCGAGCCAGGTCGAGAACAACTTCGCGGAGCTGCAGCGGCTGGAAGCGGAAGAGCAGGGCTGATCCGGCCGGCGGCCGCAAGCCCTCCCGCGTCCGGCGATTCCGCGGCACGCCGAACAGCCCTCCCCGCCAAACCGGTTTCGGTTTGGCGCGGGAGGGCTGTTTTGCCGTTAAGCGGCTAGCTATCGTGCGCTTCCGATGCGCCCGCGGCTGCCGGGCGCTCGGCCTCCGGCTTTACCCGAAGGCTTCGCTCAATGGATGCAGTCCCCGGCCGCCGCTTCCGCGATTCGCCGGTTCACCCGCTCCCGCATCCCGAGCAGCCAAGCCGGGTCTCGCGGGTACTGCCGGAACGTGAGCGGCTCCTCCGCGTCTTCCTCCAGGCATCGGATCGCCGCCTCCCGGCCGGACAGACGCTCCAGCAGCCGGAGCGCCCGCGCGTCCTGCATCGCGCTTCGCAGCAGCTCGAGGCGGACGGAGCCGACCGGACCGTCCGCGCCCGGATAGACCAGGAACGCGTCCCCCGACGGAAAGCCGAGGTCCGCGTCCGTGCACGCGTACGGATCGATCGCCTTGCGCGACCGCTGCGAATACCAGTGGTTGAAGCCCCAATGGAGGAAGCCCTGCAGCCCGAACTTGTACAGCTGCGCCCCGATGATCCGCGTCCGCTCGGACGGCATCGCCATGAACCGGTTCGACTCGCCGTGCTTGTACTCGCAGCAGCAGTAATACGCCCACAGATTATCGGCCCCGCGTTCGAGGAAGACGTCGATATGCTCCGTGGAGACGACCGGATGCGAGAGCAGCCCTTCGTCGTAGAACCGGTAGTCCGAGAGCGCGTCGAGCACGGGATAGTCCCCGATCAGCGACCGCAGCAGCTTGCTCGCCCGCTCGTAATGCGGCATGTCCCCGATCCACGGCTCGTCCGAGACGTGGAACCAGACGCGCTCCTCCAGTCCCTGCCCGCGGACGAACGCCAGCAGCTCGGGCACGAACTGCGCGAGGAACGCCCGGTACGCCGGTCCGTCCGCGTCGCTCTCCCAGCCGAAGATCCGCTCTTCGCCTCCTTCCGTGCCGGCCATGATCTTCGGAGCATGCTTCGCGCCCCACTGCGTGAACAGATGCGCGAACTCGAAATGCGCGACGCCCGCGCTCCGGCAGACGTCCACCCAGCGCGCCAAGCGGGCGAAATCGAACGCGTACCGCTCCCCGTCCCGGCGCACGCCGACCAGCTGCACGGTCGGGCGCTCCCGGCCGGGATCGAGCTCGAGCGGAGGCGAGAACAGCGGCGTCAAGATCATGTTCATCCCGTGCTCGGCGTAGAACCGCGCGTAGGCTTCGATCAGCGCCCAGTGCGCCTCCGAGAACATCGCCGTCTTGTACTGCGTCGCCAGGCAATCCGCGTAAAACCATTCCGTGTGCAGCAGCTCCTGCTCCGGCAGCTCCGCCCCGTGGACGGCGAGCCGGAAGCAGGCTTCGCCGAGCGGAAGGCCCGCCTCGTCCGCGAACCGGACCCGGATCGGATGAACGCCGGCCGCGCCGGCGCCTTCCGGCCGGACCGTGACCCATACGGCCCGCCATTGCCCGGGCGGCGCGTGCACCCCGTCCGCCCCGAGCGGGTACAGGGGGTCGGGATACAGCCCCGGCGCCGTCCGCAGCACGTAGCCGTCGTGGTCGGCGTAATTCGGCAGCTCCGACGGCACGAGCCCGACGGCGCGGACGGAGACGGTGCCCGGAAGCGCCGTCTCGACGTCGACCCGGATGCGCCGAAGCAGCGCCGCGGACCGGTACGCCACCTGAAACGAGACGTGCTCGCCGATCAGCGCCGAGCCCTCTTCCCGGGCGGCCGCCGGTTCCTCGTCCGGGAACACCTTCGCAAGCGGGGACAAGCAGCGCCATTCGAAGGCCGGGGCGTTCGCGGTCATGGCGCATCCCCTCCTTCCGTCATGCACGCCTCCGACGCGGCCGCGAGCAGCCGGCGGTGCGCGGCGGCGAAATGGTCCGCGTCCTCGTTCATCTCATGGAAGCTCGTCAGGCAGTCCGCGACGATCGCGTCCGCCGCGGCCTTGTCCTTGGCGGCGAGCAGGCGCAGCAGCTCGTAATCCTCGATGCCCGCCCGCATCGCCTCGAGCCGCATGCTGCCGAGCGGCCCGTCCGCGCCGGGATAGACGAGATGCGTATCGCCCGGCGGGAAGAGCAGGCCGGTCTGCTCGTACGGGTCCTTGTCCGCGTCGCAATGGTTGAGACCCCAGTGCAGGAAACCATCGAGCCCGTATAAATAATTCGCCCAATGCAAATACCGGGTCCGCAGCAAAGGCATGTCCCACAGCCGGTTCAGGTAGGCGCCGCCCGGATAGCAGCAGGTATAGAACCACAGCCGGTCCCCGAGCGACCGGATCTCCTCGAACGCGGCGCGGTGCTCCTCGTAGTAGACGTTCTTCGGGATCCAGATGTCGACGGCCCCGCCGAGGTCATGCGTCTCCACCGCCTCGAGCAGCGGCACGCCGGGCAGATGCTTGCGCACGATCGCGGACAGCATCCGGTACTCGTGCTTGCTGTTCTCCGTCGGCTCGTCGGCGACGTGCTGGACGAGAAGCGGCAGCCAGCCGCGCTCCTCCAGGAACGCCCGCCAAGCCGTCAAATACTGCGCCAGAAACGCGTACCCCTCCGCGGCGACCGCGCGCAAGGCCTCGCCGCCGTTCCACGTGTTCCAGACGTGGAATTCCGCGCCCCGAAAGTCCTTTCGCCCGGCGAGCAGGCCGCCTTCGATGCCGGTGAAGCCGAGGCCGAGATAGAGCCGGATGAGCCGCTCGGCCCGGGCGAAGTCGAACCGGTACCGGTGTTCGCCCGCGAGCTCGACGGTCACCGCCTCCAGCGGCACCCAAAAATGCGTCTGCCGCGCCCGGCGCATCAGCAGCCCGTACTTGCGGATCATGGCCCAATGCGGCTCGGACCATACCTCCAACCCGTACCGGCTCGCCATGTTCGCGAGGCTGAACCAGTTCGTGACCGCGAGCGTCTCCTTCGCCGGCACGGCGGCGGCGCAGACGTCGATCCGCACCGGAATCCGGACCGCCCCGCTCCCGGCCTCGACGGTCAGCTCGCCGACGTATGCGCCGGGCTCGGCGTCCGCCGGAACGGCCCAGCAGACGTACAGCGCCTCCGTCGGCGCTTCGGCGACGGCATCGGCCGTCAGCGGCCGCAGCGCCTCGAACAGCCGGAACGGCGCTTCCCGGGTCGCGTAGCCCGCCGCCGATTCGCCCGGCTGCAGGCAAAAGCCGACCGGCCCCGTATTCCGCTCGACGAGAATGTCGCGCAGCCGGTAGAGCTCGGCCTCCGGCTCGCCGCGTCCGCCTTCGGCCCGCGGTCCGCCTCGAAATGCCGCCCGCAGCGGCGCTCCCGGCACGGCGCCGTTCAGCAGCAGCTGGCAGCCGGCATGGCCGCCCCGGGCGGCGGCCAGCTCGATCGCCTTCGCCCCGTCTTCCCGCGCCTCGCTGTCGGGATACAGCCATTCGTGCGCATGGACGACTTCATAGTTCATCTTCGCGTTCCCTCCTTGGTCCGTGAGCGGATTCATCCGCGTTCAGTGCTGCCAAATCCCGCGAAAAAGGCGGCCGAACCGGCCGCCTCTTCGATCCTGCTTCGCTAGTAGCCCGGCAATCCGCCCCCAAGCCGCGTCTTTGCCGCTTAATTCTCGTCGGGATACTTGTCGTTGACGGCCTTGATCGCGTCCGAGAGCCCGAGGCCCATCTGCTCGTCGGCGTATTTCTTCATGGCCGCCTTGATGTCCTCGTTGCCGATGACCAGCTTCGTGACGAGGGCGTCCAAGTCCCCGCCGCCCGTGTTGAGCGAGCTGGCGAAGGAGTTCACGATCCAGTTGATCGGCGGCTTCTCGCCGGCCTGCAGCTGCTCGGCCTCGACTTTGTCGATGTACTCCTGGACCTTGCCCGTCTCCGTCGCCGGATAGCCCTCGACGTATTTGTTGCCGTCCGACCAGATGGCCAGCGCGCCGAACACGTTGTTGGACGGGTACAGCTTCATCAGGTCGAAATCCTTCTCGTCCTTGTGCTTGTTCGTCACCATGTCGCCGTTCGGCTCCCAGTCCACGCCCTGCAAGCCGTAGCGCGTCACTTTCTGCCCTTCCGGCGAAGCGAGCCAATCCATCAGCGCCAGCAGGCGCGCCTGCTTCTCGTCCGACGTGTTGCCGCTGAACAGCGTGCCGGACCAGTAGTCGAAGTAGCCGTACAGGTAGTTTTTCCCGTCCGCGGTCGGCACCGGGTTCAGAATCTTCACGTGATCGAGAATGTTGGAGTTGGGATTCGCCTTGTTCCACAGCGCCGGCTCGGCGTTCATCGTCTTCGGCGTCGTCACGAGCGCGGCCGCCTTGCCCTGCATGAATTTATTCTCCGCGTCGACGTTCGGCAGCGCGAAGTCTTTGTCCAGCAGGCCGGATTGGTACAGGTCCCGGATCTGCGCGACCTGCTCCGCGAAGCCGTCCGTCATCCAGCCCGGCTGCCATTGGCCGTTCACCTTCTGCCACCACGTGGACGCCGGGTTGATGTTCTGGAACACGCTCTCGCGGATCCAGCCGATGCCGCCGGCCGTGATGCCGATGACGTGCTTCTTGTCGGCGATCGTCTTCAGCACGTTCTTCAGCTCGTCGTACGTCGTCGGATCTTTCAGGCCGAGTTCGTCCATCCAGTCCTTGCGGATCTCGATGCCCCGGTCCATCGGCAGCTCGTTGCGGTTGGCCAGCATGCGCGGAATGAAGTAGTTCTTGCCGTCCGCCGCCGCTGCGCCGGCCACGTCCGGCAGATCGACGTATTTCTTCAGGTTCGGGTAGGCGCTCATGTCGTCCGGCAGCGGCTTGATGATGCCCTGGTCGGCCCATTGGTTGACGAGGTCCCCGCTCGTCTGGTCGAAGAAGAACGCGTCCGGAAGCTGGCCGGAAGCCGCCCACAGCTTCGTGCGGTCCCCGTAGTCGCCCCACGATTCGTTCACGGGCTTGATCGTGATGTTGAATTTCTTCTCGATCATCTGAAGCATCGGATCGGGCTGGTCGGCTTTGATCGAGGTGGCGATGTCGTAGAAGGCGAGCGAAATGTCCAGATGCTCCTTGAACGGATCGTCCTGCGCGGCGCCGGCGTTCCCGTTCGAACCCGCGTTCGCGCCCGCTCCGTTATCGGACGCGGCCGGGGCGTTGTCCGTTCCCCCGTTCCCGGAATTCGAGCTGCAGCCGGCGAGCAGACTCGCGGCGAGCGCCAGGCTCGCGATGCCCGCGGCTAAGGTTTGGCCTTTCTTCATGGCGATTGCCTCCTCTAATGGATTGACCCCGCAATGGTTGCGTACGATGGCTTGCATGTCGCGTTCGGGAAGGATCGTCAGCCCTTGATGGAGCCGACCATCACCCCCTTGGCGAAATACTTTTGCAGGAACGGATAGACGGCCATGATCGGGAAGCTCGCGATGACGATCGCCGCCATTTGCATCGCTTCCTGGGGAATGTTGATTTTGGACTGGTCGACGGCGGACATGCCGACGTTCTTGCTCAGAATCTGGCTGATGTTCATCAGGATGTTCCGCAGCATCAGCTGCAGCGGGTACTTGTCGGAGTCCGACAGGAACAGCATCGGGCCGTACCAGTCGTTCCAGCGGTCCACCGCGTAGAAGAGCGAGATGGACGCGAGCACCGGCAGCGAGGTCGGGATGACGATCCGCAGCAGAATCGTCAGGTCGCCGGCGCCGTCGATCCGCGCCGATTCCTCCAGGCTCGCCGGGAAGTCCCGGAAGAAGCTCATCATGATCCAGACGTAATACGTGCTGATCGCCGACGGGAGGATCATGACCAGGTAGCTGTTGTACAGGCCGACGCCCTTCACCGTCAAGTAATACGGGATGAGGCCGCCGCCGAAGAACATCGTGAAGATGATGATCGTCATCAGCACGTTGCGCCCGGGCATCGCCTTCTTGGACAGCGCGTACGCCGCGATGATCGTCAGCGTGAGGCTGAGCGCCGTGCCGGTCAGCGTGACCAGCGACGAGACGACGAACGCCCGCCCGATGCCGAACTCGATGATCTGCTTGTAGCCTTCCAGCGTGAAGTGCGTCGGCAGCAGCATCCCCTTCGGCGTGCCGAACGACGTGATGATGACGGTGTAGAACGGGAAGACGGCGCAGATGCCGAGCACGATGAAGATCGCGTGCAGCAGCAGGTCCGCCTTGCTCTTGCCCCGGTTCGCGAGGCGCTCCCCGTGCTCGGTCGGATTCGTTAAGGTTGCGTCGGCCATTAGACGAGTCCCTCCTGTCCGAGACGTTTGACGAGCTGGTTGGCGATGACGAGCAGGCAGAGGCTGATGATCGATTTGAACAGGCCGACCGCCGTCACGATGCCGAAGCCGAGATTGACGCGGCCCGCGAAGGACAGCCGGTACATGAACGTATCGAGCGTGTCCGCGACCTGGTAGACCGGCGCGCTGTAGAGGTTGAAGATCTGGTCGAAGCCGCCGTCCATGATGCCGCCGACCGCCAGAATGAGCATCATCGCGACGACGCCGCGGATCGAAGGCCACGTAATATGGAGCATCTGCTTCCAGCGGTTCGCCCCGTCGACGTACGCCGCTTCGTAGAGCTCCGGGCTGATGCCCGCGATCGCCGCGAAATAGATGATCGCGCCCCAGCCGGCTTCCTTCCAGATGTTCGTAATATAGAGCAGCGGCCGGAAGGTGGCGGGATCGCCGAGGAAGCTGACGTAAGGCAGGTCGAGCTTCGCGAACAGCGTCGCGATCGCGCCCGTGTTGCCGAGAATGTTGACCAGAATGCCCCCGAGCACGACCCACGACAGGAAGTGCGGGAACGTGAACACCGTCTGGTAGAGCCGCTTCATCTTCGAACGGGCGATCTCGTTCAGCAGCAGCGCCATGATGATCGCCATCGGAAACTCGACGAGCAGCCGGCCGCAGCTGATCAGAATCGTGTTGCGGAACGCCGTCCAGAAGTCCGAGTAGCGGAAGATGTAGCGAAAATTGTCCAGCCCGACCCACGGGCTATGCAGCACGCCTTTGTTGAACATGTACTTCTTGAACGCCAGCGTAATGCCGTACATCGGCACGTACGAGAAGACCGCGTAGAACGCGACGACCGGAATGAGCAGCAGGTAGAACACCCGGTACTGCTTCACTCTTCGCCACAGCCGCGCCCGCTTCAAGCGCTTCTCGTCCTCCGTTCGCGGCGGAGCGCCGTAGCCGGGCCGAACCGTCCCTTCGCGCGAAACCGTTCCATTCATCCTGCACCTCTCCTCGCCTTCGGGTATGCTGTCGCCGTCTGTTGACAACTCCCATTCTAGACAAGTTTGAAAGCGCTTACCATTGGTAAAAGCCAGCCGATTTTGTAATGGACATCGATCTTTTGCCGCCGCGGCGCACGCCCGCTGACCGCAATCCCGAGCGAGAAGACAAAATCATCGCGCAATCGTCCATTTTTTGGCTCGCGCCGCCTAGCGCGGCCTAGCGGAAGACAAAAAGAGGCCCTTCCCGCCGTTACCCGGAGAAAGGCCCCTCGTCCTGCTTGACCGCGGCAGGCTCGCTCACTCGTTCGTCCTGTAGGCTCTGGGTGTCCTGCCGGTCATCTTTTTGAAAATCTTGCTGAAGTAATACGCGTCGTGGTAGCCGACCTCTTCGCCGACCCGGTGCACGGGCAGATTGCTGTCCCGCAGCAGCTCGCACGCCCGGCGGATCCGAAGCTCGGCCAAGTAATCGGTGAACGACCGGCTGACATGCTTGATGAACAGCTGGCCGATGTAGTTGCGGTTCATGTAAAACTCGTCCGCCAGCATCTGCAGCGTCAGGTTCCGGTTGTAATGGTCGTTCACGTAGCGCAGCACCGCGAGGAACGCGTCGCTGCGGATCTGTCCCTGCCCCTGGACGTACAGGCCGCCCAGATAGGCCGTCGTCATCCGCTGCAAATCCCGCAGCAGCTCGCCGAGATTCTCGTACCGCTCGATCAGCCGCTCGTAATCGATCAGCAGGTAGTCTTCCAGCTGCTCCGCGTCCGTCCGCTGCTCCTGGAGGATGGCGGTCAATACCGTGTTGTACAGGAAGAACGCGTGCTTGATCCGGTACGCGCCCGTTCGGAACCAGCCGGCATAGTCCTCGTACAGCTTCGTCAGCTCGGACATGTCCCGCTTCCGAAGCGCCTCCGACAGCCCTTTGAAGTCCCCGTACCCCTTCGGCTCGCCCGCCTGGCACACCGCCGGCCGGCCCGCGATGAAATACTGGCACGCCGCCATCTCCGCTTCCTCGATCGCCGCCTTGACCGCCTCGGCGCGGTGCACGGGCCGGCTGAGGCCGATGCCCGCGTACTGGCCTTCGTACCGGCGCAGATGCTCCAGCAGCGGCGCTTGCGCGTCCTCCTCGGCGATATACAGGCTCCTGCCGCTGCGCCCGTTCAGCTTGACGTGGCGGTACGGCGGCAGCGGCTCGGGGCCTTCGAGGTCCACGGCCGCGACCACGCGCATCCCCCGGCCGGGCTCGATGCCCGCTTGCGCCAGCAGCCGCGCGAACCGCTCCAGGCCCGGCGGCGTATCCTCCATCAGGCATTCGAGCATGGACGGCACGTCCTTCTCCGCCCGTTCGTCCAGGATGTCCTTCGCTTTCTTGAGCAGCGGCACGAGCTCCTCTTCCTCGACGGGCTTCAGGCAGTAGCCGATCGCGCCCAAATTCAGGCACTTCTGCACGTACGAGAACTCGGCGAAGCCGCTGACCACGATGAACAGCATGTCCGGCTGATGCTCCCGGCACTGCTTGATCAGCTCGAGCCCGCTGATCTCCGGCATGCGGATGTCGACGAACACGACGTCCGGACGCAGCTCCCGGATCCGTTCGCGCGCCGTCGGGCTGTGCGTCTCCGTGCCGGCGATCTCGAAGCCGAACCGCGCCCAATCCACCGCGCTGCGCAAATTGGCCACGACCCACTGCTCGTCGTCCACGAGCATGGCCTTATACATGCGAATCACCGCCTTCCTTCCGAATGGGGATGCGGAGCGTCACCTCGGTGCCCGCTCTAGGCCGGCCGCCGATCGCAAGACCGTAATCGCTTCCGTAGAGAAACTGCAGCCGATGATGCACGTTCGAGAGCCCGATTCCGTGGCTGCCGTCCGGTTCCGCGGCGCGCCCGCCGTCCGCCAGCCGCTCGCGGACGGCCGCGAGCCGCGCCTCGTCCATGCCGACGCCGTCGTCGCGGACGGTCAGGACCAGAACTCCGCCTTCGCCGGATCCGCGGAATCCCGCCTCGCTGCCGGCGTCCGCCGCGTCGCCGGACGCGCCGGACGCGCCGCCTTCCACGGACGCCGTCAGCGTCAGCGCCCCCGGCTCGTATTGGGGCTCGAGCCCGTGGTAGACGGCGTTCTCCACGATCGGCTGCAGGATCATCTTCGGCACCCGAATCGCGCGCAGCGCGTCCGGCACGGCGCAGTCGAACCGGAACCGGTGCGAGAACCGGATCGTCTGGATGTTCATGAACGCTTCGACGATGCGCAGCTCCTCCCCGAGCGGCACGATGTCGTGCCCCTTGATGCTGTAGCGGAAGATCCGCGACAGCGACCGCGTCATATCCCGGATCTCCGGCACCTCGCGCTCCGCCGCGATGCCGCGGATGGCGTCGAGCGTGTTGTACAGGAAATGCGGATTGACCTGGCTTTTCAAAAAATCGAATTCGGCCTGCTTCTTCTCGATCTCCGTCCGGTACAGCCGTTCGTTCGACTCCACCAGCTGCCGCGTCAAATGCTGCACGCTCGACAGCATCTGGTTGTACCGGTTGCCGATGACGGCCGCCTCGGCGGAGCCGCGCAGGTTGATCCGCTTGTTGAGGTCGCCGCTGTCGCTGATGCGCAGGTACTGGTACAGCTTGCGCATCGGGAAGATCATGTTGTTCAGGATGAGCAGGAACGGCACGGCCAGCAGCAGGATGCCCGCGGCCAGCGCCAGCAGCGACTGCCGCTGCAGCTTGCGGATGTCCCGGAAGAAGACGTCGTCGGGAATGACCCGGACGATCCGGCCGCCGATCTGCGGCAGCTCGTCCACCTGGATATGCGTCAGTTCGCCGTTCAGCCGGACGACGCCGCTGTTGCCCGTCATCGGCGGCACCTCGAACGGCTTGCCGATCATGCCGCGGTCGTTGCTCATGAAGATGCGGCCCGTCCGGTCGAGCAGGTAGAGGCCCGTGCCCGGCTGCAGCGATTTCAGGTCGTACCCGCCGGTGAGCGTCGACGCGTCGATGATGAGAATGATCCGCCCGATGACGTTCGTGTATTGTCGCTTCAGGTCGCTCGAGAAGATATTCGTGCCGACCGCGAAGCAATAGCTCGACGCGCCGACGGGACTCTTGCATTCCTGCACCTTCGAGAAGTAGGAATCCGCCTTCTTCGGCATGAAGTCGCCGAACTCGCTGGCGGACGAGCCCTGCAGCGAGAACCAGTCGCCGTTCTTGCCGACGACGACGAAGTCCGAGATGCCCGGCTTCACCGTCGAGAGGTTCAGGAACAGGTTCTTGATCGTCGGGTACCGCTGCACCTTGGACAGCATGTCCTCGTCGAGCAGGTAGTCCTGGATCGATTTATTGTAAGCAATGTTGTACGTCAGCCATTTGACGACGTCGTAATTGGACAGAATCGTCTGCTCCATCTGCCCGAATATATCGTTCGTGTAGACTTCGTTGTTTTTGGCGATGAACGAGGCGCTGCGGTTGTAATTGAACAGCAGGATCGCGACGAACACGGCCATCGTCAGCAGCGCGATCATATACATCTGCCCGCGGATGGGCAGCTTGCGCAGTACGTTCATGATGCGAGTATCCCCCGGCTCCCGTTATGGCGTCCATCGACGTTATTATAGCATCGGAGAGGCGCCCGTGAAAACGCATTCAGCCCGCCGGAGGCGGGCTGAACGGTTCCAATATTTGTTTGGCGGCTCAAACGGGGAAGCGCGTCAGTCCGCCTCGCGGACGCCGGCGCGGAGCAGGACTTCGCGGACCGGCTCGCTGCCCGACGCCTGATCCGGCAGCGGGGAACCGGCCGCGAGCAGCAGCGACGTGACCTCGGCGTAATCGCCGCGCGGATCGCGGATATGCAGGGAACCCCAGCCGCAGCTGGACAACGCGTTGCCGCCGTAGTCGTTCGGCTCGCGCAGGGACGCGCCGTGCTCGAGCAGGAGCCGCGCCATGGCGGCGTTCCCGCGCATGGCCGCCCGATGGAGCGCCGTGAAGCCCTGGCTGCGGGCATCGACCGGGAAGCCGGCCGCCAGCATGAGGCGCACGGCCTCGAGGCGCTGCTCCCAGGCGGCGTCCGCGAGCAGGCCTTGTTCCCCCGGCGACAGCGAAGCGACGAGGTCCGGGTGCTCGCGGAGCATGGCCTGCGCGCGCTCCGCGTCCGCCGTGCCGCAGGCCAGCAGGAACCGCTGCCCGAGCGGGCTCAGGCTCGCGAGCTTGGCCGCGATGCCCGAATGGCCCCGGTGCGCGGCCAGGAAGAGCGGCGTGAACGTCCGGCCGATCACGTAGTCGTAGATGTGGCCGCCGTCCGACTCGCCCGACGTGAATTCGCCTTCGCCGATCCGCGCGCCGATGCGGCCCGGATCCTCCGCGAGCAGCTTGTCGACGAGCGCCTCGTCGCCCAGCAGGATCGCCATGAAAATGTCCGGCTTCGCCCCGCGGGCGACCAGGTAGCCGCATTTCTCGGGATCGTTCGCCGCCCACTGCGCGGGCGTGCTGCCATGGTCGACGTCGCGCCGGTCGATGTCGGCGCCGTGCTCGAGCAGGAAGTCGATGACCGCCTTCGACGTCGCGAAATGCAGCGGCACCTGGCCGTCGGGTCCGCGCCGGTTGGCGAAACCGGGATCCTCCAGCGCGAACGCGCGCAGCGCGTCCAGCATGCCGAGCGCCGCGGCCGCGTGCGGATCGACCTCGGCGCCGCGCTCGATCAGATACCGCGACAGCTCGCGGTGATCGTGATGCAGCACGCCGAAGCCGCCGGCCCACCAGCCGCTCCTCGCGTTGATGTCCGCGCCGTGCGCCAGCAGCAGATCGACCATCGCGCGGCTGCCGCTTGCGGCGGCCGCCACGATGGCCGGCGTATCGAACGAGAACCACGGCTCGTTCACGCCTTCTCTCAGGGATTCGTATTCTTCCAGCAGCCGCGCGGCCGCTTCGACCTGTCCGTCGCGGACCGCTTCCACAAACCGTTCCCGGGGTTCCATCGCCGCCACTCGCCTCCGCATCGCCCGATCGGGCAAAATGTATGGTTCCATCTGCGCGCTTGCAATGCACGTTTAGTGCACGCTTGCAGTGCATGTCGCTAATGCGCGCTTCCCTTGCATGTTGCTGCGCATGCTTCTATCGAATGGTAGTATTGCGGCTTTCCATCGATGCGCTTCTTCAATTATACGCTGTCCGTACGCGTTCGATAAGTCCGAACCTGTCCGGACCTGCCCGGACCTGCCCGGACCGATCCGGTCGCCGCCGGCAATCAGCGCGCGGCTTCTTCCTTGAGCGCCTTCAGCCGCTTCATGACGTCGTTCGCGCCGCGGCCGAAATAATCGTGCAGCAGGTTGTACTCCGCGTACAGCTTCTCGTACGCCGCGACGTTCGCCGGGATCGGCTTGAACGTCTCCTCGCGGACGCGGGCCATCGCGGCGGCGGCGTCCACGACGCTGTCGTAGCCGCCCTTGGCCGCGCCGGCCGCCACGGCGCCGAACATCGCCGCGCCGAGCGCCGGCGTCTGCTTCGAAGCCGCGACCATGATCTCGCGGTTCGTGACGTCCGCGTAGATCTGCATGAGCAGGCGGTTCTTCTGCGGCAGGCCGCCGCAGGCGTACAGCTCGTTCACGTCCACGCCGTTCGCCTGGAAGGCGTCGACGATTTTGCGCGTGCCGAAGGCCGTCGCCTCCAGCAGGGCGCGGTAGATCTCCTGCGGCTTCGACAGCAGCGTCAGGCCGACGATCGTCCCCGTCAGGTTCGTGTCGACGAGAACGGAACGGTTGCCGTTCCACCAGTCCAGCGCCAGCAGGCCGGATTCGCCGACGTTCAGCTTGGCCGCTTCCCGCTCGAGCCACTCGTGCACGCTGATGCCCTCGGCTTCGGACGCCTCGGCGACGTAGGCCGGCACCGCTTCGTCCACGTACCAGGCGAAAATGTCGCCGACCGCGGATTGGCCCGCTTCGTAGCCGTAATAACCCGGAATGATGCCGTCCTCGACGACGCCGCACATGCCTTCGACCTGCTTCTCCTCGTCGCCGAGCAGCATGTGGCAGATCGACGTGCCCATCGCCATGACGAGCTTGCCCGGCGTCACGACGCCGACGGCCGGCACGGCCGCGTGCGCGTCGACGTTGCCGACGGCGATCGCGGTGCCCGCGACGAGCCCCATGCGCGCGGCCATGCCGGGAGTCAGCTCGCCGGCCTTCGTGCCGAGCGGCAGCACGTCGCCGCGCAGCTTCGTCTCGGCGAACGCCTCGAGCCGCGGATCAAGCGCTTTCAGAAACTCGCGGCTCGGATAGCCGTCCTGCTTATGCCAAATCGCCTTGTAGCCCGCGGTGCAGCTGTTGCGCACGATGCGGCCCGTCATCTGGGAGACGACCCAGTCCGCCGCTTCCACGAGCTGATCCGCCTTGTCGTAGATCTCCGGCGCCTCGTCCAGAATTTGCCACGCCTTCGCCAGCATCCACTCGGACGAGATCTTGCCGCCGTAGCGGGCGAGGAACGCTTCGCCGCGGGCCGCCGCCGTCTCGTTGATGCGATCCGCCTCGTCCTGCGCCGCGTGATGCTTCCACAGCTTCACCCAGCTATGCGGGTTGGCGGCGTACGCCTCGTCGAAGCAGAGCGGCCGTCCCGCCTCGTCGACCGGCAAAATCGTGCAGGCCGTGAAGTCGATGCCGAGGCCGATGATCTCCGACGGGTCGATGCCGGATGCGCGCACCACCGCCGGAACGGACTGCTCCAGCACCTCGATATAGTCCCGCGGATGCTGCAGCGCCCAGTCGTGCTCCAGCTTGAGGCCGGTGCCGGGCAGGCGCTCGTCGATTACGTTGTGGCGGTAAGGGGTGACGTGCTCGGCGATCTCCGCGCCGTCGGCCAGGCGCACGAGCACCGCGCGGCCGGACTCCGTGCCGTAATCCACCCCGATTGCGTATTTCTGAGTCATCGTAGGAATGCTCCTTCCGGGTTATGAATGCGTTGCGCGTAATCGCGCAGAAGTATACATGCCTTGCGTATAAATGCGCCGCGATGCGGAACGGGGCGCTTCGGCTCCGCGCTCAGCCCTGCGACTGTCCGTAGTAAGCGTTTGCACCGTGCTTCCGCAAGTAGTGGCGGTCCAGCAGCTGCCGGTCCATCGGCCCCGCTTCCGGATTCAGCTGGAAGGTATGCAGCCCCATCTTGGCCACCTCTTCGACGACGACGGCGTTATGGACCGCGTTATGCGCGTCCTTGCCCCAGCAGAACGGCGCGTGGCTGTACACGAGGGCGGCGGGCACGCGGTTCGGGTCGATCCCGCGCTCGCGGAACGTCTCGATGATCACGTTGCCCGTCTCGAGCTCGTACGCGCCGAGAATCTCCGCTTCCGTCATCGGGCGCGTGCACGGAATTTCGCCGTGAAAATAATCGCCGTGCGTCGTGCCGAGCGCCGGAATGCCGCGGCCGGCCTGGGCCCAGCTCGTCGCCCAGGGCGAATGCGTGTGCACGATGCCGCCGATGCCCTCGAACGCCCGGTACAAGGCGACGTGCGTCGGCGTGTCGGACGACGGGCGCAGGCCGTCCTCGACGGGATTTCCCTGCAGATCGACGATGACGATATGCTCCGGGCGCAGCTCCGCGTACGGCACCCCGCTCGGCTTGATGGCCACCAGCCCGCTGGCGCGGTCGATGCCGCTGACGTTGCCCCACGTGAACGTGACGAGCCCGTACTGCGGCAGCTCCATGTTCGCTTCCCACACGGCTTGCTTCAACGATTCCAGCATGTTGTCCATTCTCCTCCCCGCGATTGGCAAGGCGGACGTTCGGCACCGCTGAAAACGAATCCGCTCGCATCAGCCCCGCCCTGACGTGCCGCCGCTTCTATCCGTCTCCATTATAACTTGTACGTACAAGTGTGTCGACTGCTTTATTTCGCCTCCGGCTCCGGAGCCGGGCCCGTCGATTGGCGGACGATCAGCTTCGGATCGTAGACGACGTCGCCGGCGTCGCCCGCCCCGGCGCGGCCGTCCATCAGCTTCATGAGCAGCGCCACGGCGTCTTCGCCCATCCGCGTCTTGGGATGCTCCAGGGTCGTCAGCTTCACCTCCGTCGCCACGGCGAGGCTGGCGTCGTCGAAGCCGACCATCGACAGATCGGCCGGTACGGACAACCCGCTCAGCCGCACGGCGTCGAGCAGGCGGACGGCCAGCTCGTCGTTGTAGCAGACGACCGCCGTCGGCCGCGCGTCCGCCGGGCGCCGGAGCAGCTCCGCGAGCGCCTCCGCCGGCTTCGCGCCCTTCTCCTCGGTCGCGTACCGGACGAGGAAGTCCGGCTGCAGCGCCAGCTTCCGCTCCCGCAGGCAGCGCATGAAGCCGCGCATCCGGTGGACGCCCTGGAAGTCGTCCGTCTTGAAGAAGCCGGCGATCCGCCGATGGCCGAGCTTCGCCAAATGCTCCGCCGCCCGGTAACCGCCCAGCTCGTCGTCGACCTTCAGGCACGGAGCGTCGAGATCGCTGTAGCGCTCGTTCAGCATCACGTACGGAATCCGCCGCGCCTCCAGCGCCAAATAATAATCCAGGTTCGGGTTGCCCTCCGCGCTCTTCGTCGGCTCGACGATCAGCCCGCCCAGCTGCTGCAGCAGCATCGATTCCAGGCTCTCCCGCTCGCGCTCCTTCTCGTTGTCCGTGCTCGCGAGCAGGAGCCGGGACCCGTGCGAGCGCAGCGCGGATTCCACGCCGCGGACGATCGTCGGGAAGATGTAGTCCGAGATGTGCGTCGTCATCATGCCGATCGTCAGCTGCGACTGCGCCTCCGGCCTCGGCCGGCCGCGCTCCGCCTCGGCGACGAACGTCCCCTTGCCCTGGGAGCGGTAGAGCCACCCTTCCGCCTCCAGGTCGCCGAGCGCCTGGCGGACCGTTTGCCGGCTGAAGCCGAAGCGGGCGGCGATTTCGTTCTCCGACGGGAGCTTGTCGTGCGGCTTGAACTGCGCCGTCGCGATCCATGAGACGATTTCTTCTTTCAATTGCCGGTATTTCGGCGTTTGCTGTTCCTTCACGCGGCACCTCGTTCATTCTGCTTGCTGGCTTTCACTTGTATGGTCTAGTATAGCATATCCGCAGGCTTGTACGTACCTGTCGCCGCGAAGCAGCCGGAAGGCCCGCGGCGGTACGCGGATAAACTGGACCTAAGGGCAATATACGGCGCGCGCCGGAGCGCCTACAATAGAAGCAAAGCGCCATTAAAAGCGCTATTAGTAGAAGCAACGCCTTGCCCACTCCCGCTCCGAAGGAGGCCGTTCCCATGTCCGAAGGCAACCGCTACGCCCGGCTCGCCGTCTTCCTGCTTGCCGCGCTGTTCGCCCTCTGCGTCGTCGCGCAGACGTATCTGGCCGGCATGGCCGTCTTGGTCGACGCCGAGCATTGGAAGGACCATACGTCGTTCGTGCACGTCTTCGAATTCGTCCCGGCCGCCGCGTTCGTCCTCACGTTCTTCGGCCGCGTCGGCGGCGCGGTCCGCTGGTGCTCGCTCGCCCTCTTCGCGCTCGTCATGCTCCAATACATGACGGCGCATATCGGCGCGGACGCCCCGTACGTGTCGGCGCTGCATCCCGTCATCGCCGTCGCCATGTTCTGGCTGGCGGCCGCGACGGCGATGCGCGCGTACCGGGCATGGCGGCGCGGTCCGCGGGCATAAGAAAAAGCCGTTCGCGGGACGCAATCGTCCCGCGAACGGCTTCCATGCCTGCCGGCCGCTTGGCCGGCGGGCGAATCCGCCGCCGCGCTAAGCCGCCTCGACCACGAACGGCACCGTCATGACGCGGCCGTTCCGCTGAAACTGGCCCCACAGCTTGTACAGGCCCGGCTTCGGAAACGTCGCGTGAAACTCCGCGACCGGTCCGCCGGCCGCGCTCATCGCGTGCACGTGCAGGTAGTCGCCCGCCCCCGCGTCGAGGATGACCACGTGCCCGGCGGCGCCGAGGTACGGCTGCAGGTCGCGGACCGGCTCGCCGCTCGCGGCGTCCGCGAACGAGAAGGCCAGCTTTACGGCCTCTCCCGCCTTCGGCGCGCGGTCGAACGACAGCTTGACCGCCACGCCGTCCGCGGTCCGTTCGAGCCGCTTGTCCGCGGCCAGCGCCGGCTCCGTCTGCCGCGTCCCGCCGCCGCCTTCCGCCCGCACCCAGGCGCCGCGCCATTGCTGCGCCCCGTCCGCCGGCTTGAAGTCGGCGATGAGCTTGTACCGGCCGGCCGAAGGGAACGTTACGTCCCCTTCGAACACGCCGGGCTCCGCCGTCTCCGCGGGATGCAGGTGCAGAAACGTCGACAGCCCTTGGCTGACGACGATCAGATGCAGCTTCTTCTCGTGGTTGACCTGCAGCCCGGCGTCCGGTTTGCCCGCGGCGTCCGTAATCGTCACGCGCAGCGTGCTGGCCTCGCCGGCCTGCGGCGCGCCATCCGGCCATGCCCACGTCGCGGCATCCGCGCCTTCCGCCATGCCGGACATGTCCATATCCATGTCCGCGGCGTCGTCATGCGCATGCTCGTGCCGCATGTCCGCCGTGCCCGCCGTCCGCGAAGCGCCGGCCGGCTCGTCCGCCGCCTTCGCGGCCGCCGGCAGGTTCTGCCGCTCGGGCATGCGCTCGTTCATCCACAGCCCGATCGCCATGCCGGCCAGCAGCGAAACCGACAGCAGCAGGGTCCGGTTGCGGACCTGTTTCCGATTCATCTTCAATGTCAACTCGCCTTCCTTCCGGCGGGGATGCGCCGAATGAAGGACGCTTCCAACCGCCGGCGTTAGTCTTGCTTCAGCCGTTCGGTCATATAGCGGCGCACGTCGTCCGCCAAATCGCCCCGGCGCAAAGCCAAATCGATCGTCGCCTGGACGAAGCCGAGCTTGTCGCCCACGTCGTAGCGCTGGCCTTCGAACCGGAACGCGGTCATCGGGTTCGTCAGGTTCAGCCGCTGCAGGCTGTCGGTCAATTGGATTTCGCCGCCCTTGCCGGGCTTGGCATGCTCCAGCAGCTCGAAAATGCCGGGCTCCAGCACGTAGCGGCCGACGATCGCCAGATTGGACGGCGCTTCGCCCGGCGCGGGCTTCTCGACGAGCCCCTTCAGCCGGCCGCCGCCGCCCTCCGCGAGATCGACGATGCCGTACTTATGCGTTTGGTCCCAAGGCACGTCCATGACGGCCACGACCGACGACGCCCGTTCCTCGTAGAGCTCGATCATCTCCGCCAGGCACGGCCGCCGGGATTGCAAAATATCGTCCCCGAGCAGCACCGCGAACGGCTCGTCGCCGACGAACCGCCGCGCGCAGAGCACCGCGTGGCCGAGTCCGAGCGGCGCGCCCTGCCGGATGTAGACGATCTCCGCGAGATGCGAGATCCCCCGGACGAGCTCCAGCATTTCCGCTTTGCCGCTCGCCTCGAGCTCCGCCTCGAGCTCGAACGATTTGTCGAAATGGTCCTCGATCGCCCGCTTGTTGCGGCCGCTGACGATCATGATGCTTTCGATTCCGGAGGCGACCGCTTCCTCGACGATGTATTGAATGGCGGGCTTGTCGATGAGCGGCAGCATTTCCTTCGGCTGCGCCTTCGTCGCCGGCAGGAAGCGCGTCCCCAGTCCGCCGGCCGGAATGATTGCTTTTCGTACCCGAGTATGTGCCATTGGTATCGTTCTCCTCTCTTCTTGTGTTGCCAGATCGGCCGGATTTATACCGTTCGTTCCGGCCGCGTCGAAGCTAACGTATCATGCGAGCGGAATCGTGGCAACGGCTATTGACAAACGTTATTATTTATAATAATTTTAATTTAGAAGTTATTCTTATCTAAGTTTCAGCATCGCCCGGCCGCGGTTAAGAAGAGGAGAGCGCGGAGCCCCGCTTCGCCCGCCGCGATTATTTCGCCGGCCGTTTCGGCACAATAATTGGGTATCCTGCCGGAACCGCGGGGACCGCACGGAGCGCCGGAAGGCTGACAGCGTGCAGCGCCGGTGCATTGCAGCAGCGCCAACACGCTCATTTTATGACAAAGGGAGATGCCGAACATGCCGACGAAAAAACTGCAAACGATCCTCAACAAACAAATCTCGACCTGGAGCGTCCTGTACGTGAAGCTCCACAACTACCACTGGTACGTCAAAGGCAACCAGTTCTTCACGCTGCACGTGAAATTCCAGGAGCTGTACGAGGAAGCGACGCTGCACGTCGACGACATCGCGGAGCGCCTGCTCGCGATCGGCGGCCAGCCGCTCGCCTCGATGACCGAGTACCTGGAGCATTCGACGGTGAAGGAAGCTTCGAGCAGCGAATCCGCCGAGGAGATGGTGGACATCCTCATCGAGGACTTCACGAAGGTGGCCGCCGAGCTGAAGGAAGGCATGGAAGTGTCGGCCGAAGCGGGCGACGACACGACCGGCGATCTGCTGCTCGCGATCCACAAGTCGCTGGAGAAGCACATCTGGATGCTAAAAGCGTTCAACGGACGCTAAAGCGCGGCACGGCAGCCGGATCGGCGCCATGCCCTACCCAAGACCGTCATTCGCGGCAAGACGCCGCGGGTGGCGGTCTTGCTGCGTTCCGGTCTTGATTGCCCTGAGGCGGTCTTCCTGCTCTTCTTGCTCTTCTTGCATGCCGGCGGTCTTGCTGCGTCTAGCCGGTCTGTTGGCATTTCGGCCTCGATAACAGCCTCATGCGCTCGGATTCCTGCGTGGCACGCGCGGGAGACTGGCTCCACGAGAGCCGCCCAAAGACCGCGCCAGGACGTTGAGCGCGCGGAGCTCGCGCCCGCGCAAGATCTCTCCGGGCGGCGCGCCAAACGCGGACCGGCCGGCGTCAGCCGTACGCGAACCGCTGCCGGAACTTGCGCGGCGAGAGCCCCTCCGCCCGGGTGAAGCAGGAGGTGAAGTACGCCGCCTGGTTGAACCCGACCTCCTCCGCGACGCGGGCGACGGGATGGTCGGTTTGCAGCAGCAGCAGCTTCGCCTGCTCGATGCGGTGGCGGAGCAGGTATTCCATCGGCGGACAGCCGTAGTAGCGCTGCATGCAGCGGGCGATGTACACGGGATGGAAGTTGAGCCGTTCGCCGAGCTCCTGCGCGGTCACCGGCTCCCGGTAATGCTTGCGCAGATAGGCCGCCGCCTGGTCCGCGCACGCCGCGGCGGGCGTCGACTCGTCCTTGGCCGCGGACGCGGACAGCTGCCGCAGCAGCTCCTGGAACACCGACTGCTGGCTCCACTTCGCGCTGCCGGAATAGAAGCTCTGGTTCAGCTTGACCAGCTGCTCGAACAGCTCCTCGGCTTTCCCGGGCTGGGACAGCCGGACGAATTGGGGCACATGGATCGGAAACGTATGCGTGGCATACGACCACAGCGCCTGCGTGCGTTTCTCGTCGTAGGCTTCCTCCCCGTGCCGCGGCGGCTCGCCGTCCGTGGCGGCCCAGCTTCCCGTCGTCTGAAAATGCAGCCAGTAATACGATGTCGGCACTTCGCAGCCCTTGGTCCCGTAGTGGTAACGGTCCGGCCGCAGGATCAGCGCGCAGCCTTCGCCGACCTCGAAGGTCCGGTCCTCCTCCGCCATGTACAGGCAGCCTTCGCGGACGAACAGCAGATCGAAGACTCCGACGTTGCGGCGGCTGACGTGCCGTCCGCCCGGCGCGTAATGCGACGGTCCGCACAGCATGTAATGCGGCAGCGGCGGCACCGTGAATTGCAGCATGCTCATGGCGGTCCCTTCCTTTCCCGGCGAGGTCGGCTTAATGAGGGCACGGAGGTTGCGATCGTGAAAGTTTCGGTTGATCCCCTCATACTTTGCGTCCAGTATACCATCTATAATTTGAATGTGAAACGGGCGCGGCTGCGCGGCCGCACGACGACATCACCGGAAAGCAGGCAACCGACATGGGCGCGACCGCCACCCTCAAAACCGATTCCCGTTCGTATTCGCTATGGTCCTTATCTTGGCCGATCTTTATCGAATTGTTCCTTGCCACCCTGCTCGGCACCGTGGACACGCTCATGGTGAGCCGCGTCTCCGACGACGCCGTCGCGGTGGTCGGGCTGTCCAACCAGCTGTTCAACGGCTTGAACACGCTGTTCATGACGATTACGGGCGGCGCGGGCATTCTCGTCGCGCAGAAGCTGGGCTCGCGCAAGCCGGAGGAGGCCCGCACGATCGGCATCATCGCCGCGAAGTTCACCGCGGGCATCGGCCTGTGCATCAGCGCGGCGCTCTGCCTGCTGCCGGACCAGGTGGCGCGGCTCATCCAGATGCCGGAGGAGCTGCTCCCGCTCGCCGCGGCTATATCGCCGTGGCCGGCTGCGGCCTCGCGCCGTTCGCCCTGTCCGCGGCGTTCGGCACCGTCATTCGCAACACCGGCAACACGCGGGGCCCGATGCTGACGGCGGTCGGCATCAACCTGCTGCACGTGATGTTGAATTACGGGTTTATTTTCGGCGCGTTCGGGTTCCCGCGGCTCGGGCTGCAGGGCGTCGCGATCTCGACTTTCTCCTGCCGGACGATCATGATGCTCGTGCTCGCCTACATGTTCATGCATGCGTTCGAGCGCAAGGTTGGAATCGCAGATATTCGGCTCCGGAGTCCGAAGCTGTTCAAGGAAGTGCTGCGCATCGGCTGGCCGCTCGGGGTCAACTCGTCCTGCTGGATGCTCTCGCAAATGGTCATCTTCATGTTCCTCGCCGTCATGGGCGCCAAGGAGCTCGCGACGCGCACCTACCTGAACACGCTGGAATCGTTCTGCTTCATGCTCGGCCTCGCGATCGCGATGGGCGTGCAGATCAAGATCGCCCACCTCTTCGGCTCCAAGCAGTGGAAGGACGCGTACGCCAGCGCGTACAAAGCGCTCGGCGTCGGGCTCGTCATCGTGACCGTCAACGCCGCGGCGCTCGCGCTGACGGGCCGCTGGTTCCTCGGCTTCTTCACGAAGGACCCGGAGATCCTGCGCATGGGCGTCTCCCTGCTCGCCCTCAACATCGTCCTGCAGCCCGGCAAAATGCTCAACATGGGCTTCGGCTCCGGCCTGAACGCGGTCGGCGACACCCGCTTCCCGATGATGACGGCCCTGTTCTCGATGTGGGGCGTCGCGACGGGCTTGTCGTACTACTTCGGCCTGCACCTCGGCTGGGGGCTCGTCGCCGTCTACGTCTGCATGATCGCCGACGAATACGTCCGCGGCGCGCTCGCGTTCCTGCGCTGGCGGCAGCGCAAGCACCTGACGCGCGCGGAGCAGCGGGACCTGCGGCAGCAGTCCGCCGCCGACGGCGCGGCCGCGCAGCCGGCGGGCGCCGCGAACGCGGCCGCAACCGCGACCGGCGCCCGCGCTTAAGCGGGCTGGCGCCGGGACGAAGGGCCGTTCGCGCCTCGCGGGGAGGCGCGGCACGCGTTTCGTCGTGAGCGGGCGTCCCCAGCCATCGGCCCGGTTCGGCCTCGGCTCGGCTCGACTCGGCTCGACTTTCGTATTCCCCCTGTTGCCTTGCCAATAAGGCCAAAAAAGCGCGGAAAGTAGAGCAAAACATAAAGGCAAACCGAAACGCGAATCCGCGTTTCGGTCTGCCTTTTTTGCCTGGCCCGGCCATCGCCCGCCCGGGGCGCGCCGCTTATTTCTTCTTGTTCGCCGCGATCTGCTCCGCCAGCTCGTTCAGGAACGTCCAGCGGTCCATCAGCGTCTCGAGCTTCGTCTCCAGCTCCGCCTGCTTGGCCATCAGCTCCTGCAGCCGCATGGAATCGCTGCCGGCCGCCTCCATGTCCGCCTGTACCTGCCGCAGCGCCTCCTCCGTCCGCTCGATGTCCGCGTCGATCGTCTCGAACTCCTTCTGCTCCTTGTACGACATTTTCGTCGGCTTGGCCGGCTCCTGCTCCGCCTCGGCCGCCGGCCTCTTCGGCGCTTCGCTCTCCGCCCTGCGCTCGGCGGCATCCGCGGAGCGCACCCCGTGCGCGGACGCGTACGCCTGGTAATCCGAGAAATTGCCGACATGCTGCTCGATGACGCCGTCCCCTTCGAAGGCGAAGATCCGCTCCGCCGTCCGGTCCAGGAAATACCGGTCGTGGGACACCGTGAACACGACGCCCGGGAAGTCGTCCAAATAATCCTCGAGCACCGTCAGCGTCAGGATATCGAGGTCGTTGGTCGGTTCGTCCAGCAGCAGCACGTTCGGCGCATCCATCAGCACTCGCAGCAGCTGCAGCCGCCGCTTCTCGCCGCCGGACAGCTTCGCGATCGGCGTCCACTGCTGCGCCGGCGGGAAGAGGAACCGCTCCAGCATTTGGCCCGCCGAAATCGTCGACCCGTCGGCCGTCGTCACCTGCTCCGCGCTTTCCCGGATATAATCGATGACGCGCAGCGACTCGTCCATCTCCTCGCGCTCCTGCGAGAAGACGCCGAGCTTCACCGTCGGTCCGAGCGTCACGGTGCCCGCGTCCGGCTCGAGCTTGCCCGCGATCAGCTTCAGCAGCGTCGACTTGCCGAGGCCGTTGCGCCCGACGATGCCGACGCGGTCCTCCGGCACCGCGATGTAGCTGAAGCCGTCGATCACGGCGCGGCCCTCGAACGTCTTGCGCAGTCCTTCGATCTCGAGAATCTTCTTGCCGAGCCGCGAGGACGCGACGGACATCTCCAGCTTGCCGGCCGCCTTCTCCGGCCCTTGCGCGCTCAGCGACTCGAAGCGCTGGATGCGCGCCTGCTGCTTCGTCGAGCGCGCCTGCGCGCCTCGCCGCATCCATGCCAGCTCATTGCGCAGCAGGTTCTGGCGCTTCGCCTCCGAAGCGGCCTCCCGCTCCTCGCGGTCCAGCTTCAGCTCGAGGAACCGGCTGTAATTCGCCGTGTAGAAGTACGCGCGGCCCTTGTCGAGCTCGAGCGTCCGGTTGCTGACGCGGTCCAGGAAGTACCGGTCGTGCGTGATCATGAGCAGCGCGCCCTTGCGCTTCTGCAGCATGCCTTCCAGCCAGGCGACGGATTCGTTGTCGATATGGTTGGTCGGCTCGTCCAGCAGCAGCACGTCGGCCGGCTGGATGAGCGCCGCCGCCATCGCGGCGCGCTTGCGCTGCCCGCCGGACAGCACGCCGAGCTTCGCGTCGTAATGCTGGATGCCGAGCTTTGAGAGCGCGATTTTCGCGTCGCTTTCGATGCCCCAGGCGTCCAGCTCGTTCATCCGCTGGTTGGCGCGGACGAGCCGCTCCTGCAGCGCCTCGTCGCCGGGCTTCAGCTCGAGCGCCCGCAGCGCTTCCGTATACGCGCGGACGGCCTGCATCGGGGCGGTGTCGCCGCCGAGCACATGGTCCAGCACCGTCTCCTCGGGGTCGAACTTCGGATCCTGCGCCAGCATCCGCACCGTCGCGCCGCCGGCCGTCAGAATGGCGCCCGAATCGGCCGGCTCCAGTCCCGCTACTACCTGCATGAACGTCGATTTGCCGGTCCCGTTGACGCCGATGATGCCGATCTTGTCGCCCGTCTCCACGCCGAACGACACGTCCTGGAACAGCACCTTCTCCCCGTAAGTCTTCGAAATATGATCAACCGTCAATACGTGCATGATTGCTCCCGCCTTACGTTAATGAATACGCCAAACGCCGCCCCAAAGGGCGGCGCCGCGCTTACCTTCTCTATTCACTTTAAACGAAGCCTACGCGCCGATCAAATCTTTCTTGGCGAGCTGCTCCCGCGCCTGCTCGGCGCGGATCGCGATCGCCGCCATCGTGCGGACCGCTTCCAGCGGATATTTTCCCGCCGCCGTCTCGCCCGAGAGCATGACCGCGTCGGAGCCGTCCCATACCGCGTTCGCCACGTCGCACGCTTCGGCGCGGGTCGGGCGCGGGTTGCTCTGCATGGATTCCAGCATTTGCGTCGCCGTGACGACGAACTTGCCGGCGCGGTTGCAGGCGTCGATCATTTGCTTCTGCGCCAGCGGCACGTCCTCGATCGGAATCTCGACGCCGAGGTCGCCGCGGGCCACCATGATGCTGTCGGAGGCTTCCACGATCGCTTCCAGCTCGTCGAGGCCTTCCTGATTCTCGATCTTCGACATGACCTGGATGTGGCTGGCGCCCTTCGCGGCCAGCATCGCCTTCACTTCGCGCACGTCCTCGGCGCGGCGGACGAACGACATCGCGATGATGTCGACGCCGTTCTCGATGCCGAAGGCGATGTGCAGCTTATCGCGCTCCGTGACGCCCGGCAGGCTCGTGCGGATGCCCGGCAGGTTGACGCCCTTGCGCGACTTGATGAGGCCGCCGTTCTGGATGAGGCAGACGACGTCGGCGCCTTCGATGCGGACGACCTGCAGCTCGATCAGGCCGTCGTCGATCATGATGCGCGAGCCGACCTTGACGTCCTGCGCGAGGTCGTAGGACACCGAGATCCGTTTCTCGGTGCCTTGGATCTGCTCCGTCGTCAGCGTCAGGAATTCGCCGGCCTGCAGCAGGTACGACGGCTCCTGCAGAAGACCCGTGCGGATCTCCGGTCCTTTGATGTCCAGCATGATGGAGACGGGCAGGTTCGTCTTCTTCGCGGCCGCGCGGACCATCTCGATGCGCTGCTTATGATCGTCCAGCTCCCCGTGCGCCAAATTCAGTCTTGCTATATTCATGCCGGCAAGCAGCATATTTTCCAGCATCTCCGGCGACATGCACGCGGGTCCCATGGTACATACGATCGCTGTCTTTTTCATTTACGCTCACTCCTCGATCATTTTCATTCCTGTTTTCATTGTAGAGGAACAATTGCGCGAGCGCGATGTACTATAGTACAGTGTTTGTAATATAGTATGATGAAGACGGGCGGTGAAATTTGCCATGTTCGACATTTTCGACATTCGCCAGGAGCGGGGTATCCTGCAGCGCGAACAGCAGCCGCTCGGCAGCGACAGCTTCACGCTGGTGTGGGTCCGATTCGGGCAGACCGCTTACCGGGTCGCCGGCCAGCCGATGGCCTGCCGCAAAAACGACCTGCTGCTCATCCCCTCCGGCCTGCCCGCCGCCGAGCTGCGCGGCGCCGGCACGATCCGCGAAAGCGTCGTCGTGCGCTTCAGCCCGGCCGACGCCGCGACGGTGCAGCTGCTGCCGATTCTCGCGCGCCGCGCGCCCCTGCGCTGGGTGACGCACATGCCGGAGCTGCTGCTCGAGAAGCTGCTGTACATCGTCGAGCAGTGGACGGCGCGGGACCGGTATTTCTCGGTCATGTGCGCGGCGCTGCTGACGGAGCTGATGGTCACGGTCAGCCGGGAGGTCGACGAAGGCGAGAAGGCGCCTTCGTCGATCCACCACATCGAGGTCATGAAGCGTTACGTCGACGACCACTACCGCGGCAAAATCACCAAGCACGAGCTCGGCGCCTGCATCGGCGTCAGCCCGAACTACGCCGCGTCCCTGTTCCGCAAAGTGACGGGCATGACGATCAGCGACTACGTCCACCGGCGGCGGATGAAGACGGCGCTCTACCTGTTGCAGCACTCGCGGCTGACCGCGCAGGACATCTCGGACCATCTCGGCTACAGCGATCCATCGTACTTCAATCGGATCTTCAAGCGCATCACGGGCAAGCTGCCCTCGGATACGATCGCGGAGCGGGAGCGGCTGGAATGAAGCGCGGGGCGGGGCGACGGGCGGACGGCTCGGTATCGATCCACCGACGGAAGCGCCCCCGTCGGTGGATGTACATCTTGTCAGGCGGCACCCACCGGCTGGCGCCGCCGGTAGGCGGAGCGGCTCGCCCGGCGACAACTACCACCCGCAGGCGCCGCAGCCGCCAGTGTGCCGGCGGCTTGCCTGGCGAAACTCCGCTCGCCGTACCGCCCCGCCGCTCCCCCTGCGGCGCCGCATCCCCCGCACCCGCCAACGCGCGCAAAAAAGCCCCCGAGCCGCTGACAAGCGGCACGGAGGCTCTCCCATCCAATACGCTACACCATTTCCGTACGCGGCGCTTCGAATTCGAGATCCGCTTCGCCGCTCGGCGTGAGCGGAATCGCGAGCATGCGCACGGATTCCATCATGCGGAGCATGTTCTTCAGCTCGAACGGCGAGCGGGCGCCGCGGGTCAGCCAATCGTCGATGTCCTCCGGCTCCAGGATGGCGGGCATTTGCTGCTGGAAGGGGGCGATGAGGCCGTTTGACTTGGTCATGAGCATCGTGCAGGTGCGCATCTCGTCGCCCGACGCTTGACGGAACACGTCGTACAGGCCGGCGATGGCGAACGTGCCGCTGCGCATCGTGATTTTGAAGCGCTCGGTCACCTTGCCCTCGGTCCGCGTCACGTAGAAGCCGGTGCACGGAATGACGCAGCGCTGCTTGGCCGCGATCCGTTCGTAGATCGGCTTGTCGAACAGCTTCAGGCTGTCCATCCGCACGGAATCCTTCGCCCAATACGGGACCATGCCCCAGCGGAATTCGTCCAAAATCCGTTCGTTCTTGTGATGGATGATCGCCGAAATCGACTCCGTCGGGAAAATCTCGTACCGGCCGGCGGTGTGGAACAGGACGTTGTCGAGCGCGAAACGCTCGGTCAATTCGGAAGACGCGGCCGCAATCGATATAGCTTGGCACATTTGGTAAAAACCTCCTCTTGTTTCGGCTAGTATGGCCGCATCTTCCAAAATCATGTACCGCCCGTCCGAATTTACGAGGAATTCCTATTACGCCTCCGCGATCATCGAAGCGATTGCGCGAAACGCCCCGGCGCCGCCCTTCGTTCGCCCCCGTCCGCACCTCCGCATCCGCCGCATTCCGTATAAATTGCCAGTCATAGGAAACGCTGAAACCATACCGATTTCGAACAGTGCAGGTGGGATGATGGAACAGCAACAGCAGGAGCAGCAGGAGCAGCAGCAGCAGGACCGGCCACAACTGTCCCATATCGCGCAGCAGTTCGACGACTGCGCGGACTTCAAGCATCAGACCTACGCCCAGCTGAACGTCGACCTGCTCTACTTCGACCATATGATCGACGGCCAGAAGCTGGACCGCGAGATTCTCGGGCCGCTCCAGTCGGCGCCCGAAGACAAGCTCCAGGACATGCTCGACCGGCTGTCCTTCGCGCGAAAAAGCGAGGACAAGCAAATCGTCGAAGACATCCTGAGCGGGAGCGTGGCGCTGTTTCACCGAGACGCCGTCTATAGCATCGACCTGTACAGCCCGAAGGGCAGGCCGATCAGCCAATCGGAGACCGAGACGACGATTACCGGGCCGCACGAGGCGTTTTCCGAGCCCGCCGGGGAGACGCTCTCCCTGATTCGCCGGCGCGTGCGCAGCTCCCACCTGAAGTGCCTGCGCTTCCGCGTCGGGGAAATCACGAAAACGGACGTCTACCTGCTCTACGTCGCCGATATCGCCAATATGGACAACGTGGACGAGCTGAAGCGGCGCATCCAGGGGGTCGAGATCGACGCGGTGCACGATACGAACATGCTCGTCCAGCTGATCGACGACAGGCCGGCATCCCTGTTTCCGCAGTTTTTCACGACGGAGCGCCCCGACGCGATCGCCTCCAAGCTCGTCGCGGGCCGGATCGTCGGCATCATGGACGGCAGCCCGTACGCCTTCAGCGCGCCGACGTCGTTCTTTGAATTTTTTACGTCCTCCGACGATTACTATCAGCGGTGGTCGCTCGGCACGGCCACGCGGATCCTGCGGTTCATATCGTTCATCATTACCATTTTGTTCACTTGTTTCTATGTATCCGTCACGACGTTCCATTACGAGATGATCCCGCAAAACATGCTGCTGACCCTGTCGGAGTCGCGCAGCCGCGTGCCGTTCCCGCCGGTGTACGAGGCGCTGTTCATGGAAGCGGTCATCGAATTTCTCCGCGAAGCGGGCGCCCGGCTGCCGACCAAGATCGGCCAAACGATCGGCATCGTCGGCGGTATCGTCATCGGCCAAGCCGCCGTTCAGGCCGGCTTCACGAGCAACATTCTGATCATCGTCGTGGCGTCCTCCGCGATCGCCTCGTTCGTCATGCCGAGCTATATCATGAGCGCGTCCATCCGGCTGATCCGCTTCGGCCTGATCATCCTGGCCGGCATCTGGGGCAATCTCGGCATTACGATCGGCATTGCGTATCTCATCATCCATTTGAGCCACCTGACGAGCCTCAATTCCTCGTACATGACGCCGATCGCGCCGCATAAGCCGGGCGACTGGCTGGACGTCTTCATCCGCGCGCCCTTCAAGCTGCTGAAGAAACGGCCGACGCAAGCGAGAACCCCGAATCCGGTGCACGTCAGAACGAAAAAGTAGGAGGCGTTTCGCATTGAAGGCCGTCAAGGAGAAACTGTCCTCCTTTCACACTATGGTCCTGATTTACATGACGCAGACGGGCGTCGCCGTCCTGGCGCTCGGCCAGATGCTCGCGGTCACGTTCGGCTACAACAGCTGGCTGGCGCTGCCCGCCTATGCGGCCGTCGTCACGGTCAACCTGCTGCTGATCGGTCTCGTTCACCGCATGGGACGGGGAAAGTCCATCTTCGACATCATGGAACGGCGGCTGCCCAAGCCGCTGCTCGCGCCGCTCTATCTCCTGCTGATCTCGGTATGGAGCATGCTGGCCTGCCTCGTCATCATGGAGTACGTGCTGGTTTTCCAAATGATCGCCTTCCCCACGACCAATTCGATCTGGTTCAAGCTCGTCATCGACATGCTCGGGTTCATGCTGTTCACGAAAGGCCTCTATACGATCGCCAAGGCGAGCACCGTCTTTTTCTATTTGACCGTCTGGATGTACCCGTTATCCTGCATGTTCTTCAACGAGTTCAATTGGACCCGGCTGACGCCGTTTCTGCTGCAAGGCGGAAATCACCAGCCCGCGGGCATCGTCGGCATCTATTACGCGTTTCTGGGCTACGAGCTCGTCCTGCTGCTGTTCGGGCACGTCGACCGCTCCGTGAAGCTGATCAAAATGGCGATCTGGGCGAATCTTCTCGTCCTGCTCAGCTACGCGTACATTTGCTTCCTCGTGTTAGGCTTCTTTGGCCTCCATGAATTGCAGAAGATGCAGTATCCGCTCATCGACATGTTCGCCTTCATCAAGTTTCCGTTCATCGAACGGATCGAGAACGTGCTGTACGGCCTGCTGTTGTTCACGATGCTGTCCACCATGTCGATGTACTTCTGGGCGTCCAATGAAACGAGCGGCCGGCTGCTGCCGAAGATCAAATCCGAATATCGGGGCGGGGCTTTGGTCGCCGGGACGTTCCTTATCAGCATGATGCCGGATACGATCGGCGACGTCGATCAATGGCTGTCGCTGTTCGCCCGGATCGAAATCGGCATCTCGTTCGGCCTGCCGCTCTTCCTGATCGCCCTGCTTCTGATCCGCAAAGAGAAGGAGACGACCGCCGATGCGTAACCTCCGCCGCCTAATCGCGCTTCTCGCGCTCGCCGTCGCGGTCCTGCTCGGGGGCTGCGGCGACCAGCGGGTGCTGGAGAGGATCGGCTTCATTCAGACGACCAGCTACGACCTCCTGCCGAACGGCGAGCTGAAAGTCGCCGTCGCCATTCCGCGCCTTGACGAGGAATCCAGCGAGCAACGGGAAGTGCTAAGCACGACGGCGCGCACCAGCAAGCTGGCGCGGGTCGAGATGTCCCGGCAGACCAGCCTGCAGCTCGTCAGCGGCCAGCTGCGCGTCACGCTGCTCGGCAAGTCGTTCGTTCAGGCCGGGATCGGCCATCACCTCGACACGCAGGTGCGCGACCCGGCCGTTTCGCCGCTGATGAAGATCGCCGTCGTGAACGGCGACGCCGAGGAGCTGCTGAATCGAAGATACAGCCAGCATCCGCGGACGGACCGTTACATCGAGCGGATGCTCGAGAAGGAAGCCAGCACGCATTCCATCCCGAGGTCCACGCTCCATCAGTTCGTGCGCGACTACTTCGACGACGGCATCGACCCCGTCGCGCCGCTCCTGCGCCAGGCGGGCGAGAACATCGTCACCGACGGCATCGCCCTGTTCAAGCACGATCGCTACGTCGAACGGCTGCCGCCGAAGGAAGCGATGATCTTCGCCGTCCTGCGCGGCAATTTCAGGCAGGGCGAATTCGCCTTCGCGCTGCCCAAGGGGGAACGCACGAGCAAGGAATCGGTCTTCATTACGTCGCTCGTCAGCAAACGCGGCGTTCGCGTCTCCGGATCGGGCGACAAGACGAAGGTGGTCATCAGCGCGAAGCTGCACGGTTCGCTGCTGGAATATATGGGCGGCCTCGACCTCGGCAGAAGAGAGGACGTGAAGAAGCTGGAAGCGGAGGTTGGGGCGTATCTGTCGGGGGAGGCGGAGCGCGTCATGAAGAAGATGCAGGCGAAGGGCGCCGACAGCGCGGGCGTCGGCACCTACGTGCGCAATCACATGGGCTACGCCGCCTGGAAGAAAGTGAACTGGGAGCGGGTGTACCCGAACGTCGACGTGGAATGCCGCATCCGAATGACGATCGACAACGTCGGCAAGATGAAATGAGTCATTCCGTCAGGATGACCGGACCGGCCGCCGTAATCGCGACCGTGTGCTCGTACTGCACGCCCCGGGAGCCGTCGGAGGTGCGGGCCGTCCAGCCGTCCGCGTCGATGACGACGTTCGGCCGGCCCGTCACGAGGATCGGCTCGATCGTGATGACCATGCCTTCCCGCAGCTTCTTGCCGGTGCCGGCCTTGCCCGTGTGAAGCACCTGCGGATCCTCGTGCATCCGCCTGCCGATGCCGTGGCCGATGAACGCCTCCACGACGGCGTAACCGCCCCGGTCGGCGACGGCCTGCACGGCGCTTCCGACGTCGCCGAGCCGGGCGCCCGCCGCCGCCTTGGCGATGCCCCGGTACAGCGCCAGCTTCGCCGTGCGCATGAGGCGCGCCATCTCCGGACGCGCCCGTCCGACCGCGTACGTCCACGCGGAGTCGGCCATCCAGCCGTCCAGCTCCGCGACCATGTCGATCGTGACGATATCGCCCGCGCGCAGCGGGACGTCCGTCGGCAAGCCGTGGCAAACCACGTCGTTAACGGACGCGCAGGTCGCGAACCGGTAGCCGCGGTAGCCCTTCTGCGCGGGCTTCGCGCCGCGGCCGAGCATGAACGCCTCCGCGAAGCGGTCGATCTCGAGCGTCGCGACGCCGGGCCGCAGGCGACGGCCGATCTCGCGATGGCAGGCCGCGACGATCCGGCCCGCCCGGCGCATCCGGGCGATCTCCTCCATCGTTTTGAGTTGAATCATGGGTCATCCCTCCTGAAGCAGGCGGCCGGCGATCGCGGGTACGGAAGAGAAAGGTACGGGAGCGGGATGCGGTGCGGAGACGAGAGCGCGAATCGTCCGTGCCCGAAGGACGCGGGACCGATTCGGACCGGAGATGCGGCATGGCCTGCCGTGTTCGATAGGACGGTTCGGGAAACCGGCCGGGCCGGGCAACAAAAAAGCCTTGTCCCTATCGTACCGGGCAAGGCTTATCATTTCAGGTTAGTTAACTCACCGAGGAGCGCAGGCGCCCCATTTCATGCTCCACCAATAGCGTCAATTCCTCCTCATACCCGCCCGTAATCCGATACTTGCGGATATAATCCCGAACGAACTTCCGGGAGTCCTTCGGCTGGAAAATTCGCGTAAGCTCCACGAGGCTTTCTTTGACTTCATTGTGGCTGTGTTTCGCCATGAAATCCCCTCCTAGCATCGGTTGGTAGTTCTAACAAATCCGTAAGCGAGCATGTTGAACGATCCATATGAATGAAAGGTGAGTCAGGAGCTTGATGGAGCCATATAAATTAAATTTTCTAATTTATCAATCAATTATAACATTTTCAATCAGATTATAAAAGCGAACACGGCATTATTTATTTGTGAACGATCCTTTTTTGTCATTTTCTGTCGAATCGGCGCCGGGGATATCCCTCTCCTGCGGACGCGGTGCCGAGGCCGACCAGGCGCTGCTTTTGTACATGCGCAAGTACGCCAAGACGCCAACGATCGCAACGAGGATGCCGAACAGGATGACCGCAGTCGTGATCCAAGGGCTAACCACCATGCGCCCTCCCTTCGCTCCGCTGAGTTTCCATATATAGGCTAATTATAGAGGAAAGGAATAACGCTTTCAATGCGGCGGACAACCGCTTTGGAAATGTAACATGTTACAATCCGGTTACCCTGCGAAACGTTCCGCTTCCCCAAGCAAGGAGCTCGCCCTTATTATCGGCAATCCGTCCCTCCAGCGTGAGCGTCCGGCGCGAACGATGGATCAGCGCCGCCTCGCAGGTCAACCGCCCCTCCGACGAGGGGTGCAAATAATGGACGTTCAGCCCGGTCGTGACCGTCCCGTCCCCCGGACACGCCAAAATCGCGACAAGGCCCATGGCGTTGTCGAGCATGGACGCCAGGACGCCGCCGTGGACGATGCCGGCCATGTTCAGATGCTCCGGCCGCACTTGCAGCGCGATGACCGCCTTGCCCGCTTCGGCGGTCACCAATTCGAAGCCCAGATACCCCCAAAACGACTTCTTCGCCGCCGCTTCCAGCGCTTCGAGCGCCGGGCGCGCGTCCGGCCCGTTCGGAGGACCTTGCCCGTTATCCTTCATGGCCTCCACCCTCATCGTTCCCGGCCGCGGCCAGTTCCTCATCTTCCTGCAGCTTGCGCCGCAGCACCTTGCCGATCATGGACATCGGGAGCTCGTCGCGGAATTCGTACAGATGCGGCACCTTGAACACGGCCAGCCGCTCGCGGCACCAGCGGTCGAGCTGCATGGCGGAGACGGTCACGTCCTTGCGCAGCACGACGAACGCCTTCACCGTCTCGCCGCGGTATTCGTCCTTCACGCCGATGACCGCCGCTTCCCGCACGGCGGGGTGCTCATACAGCACCTCCTCCACCTCGCGCGGATAGATGTTGAAGCCGCCGGCGATGATGATGTCCTTGATCCGGTCCACGATCGTGAAGAACCCGTCGGCGTCGACGCTCGCCAGGTCGCCGGTATGCAGCCAGCCGTCCCGCAGCGCCTCGGCCGTCGCTTCCGGCCGGTTCCAATACCCCTTCATGACCTGCGGTCCCTTCACCAGCAGCTCGCCGACGCCGCCGGCCGGAAGCTCCTCGCCCGTCGCCGGGTCGACGACCTTGGCCAGCGTGCCGGGGAGCGGAAGGCCGATCGTGCCGATTTTGCGCTTCGTCCAGAGCGGGTTGGCGTGGGTGACGGGGGCCGCTTCCGTCAAGCCGTAGCCTTCGATGAGCCGCCCGCCGGTCACCGCCTCGAACCGCGTCTGCACTTCGAGCGGCAGCGGCGCGGAGCCGCTGATGCACGCCTTCACGGACGACAGGTCGTATTTCTTCGCGTCCGGATGGTTCAGCAGCGCCACGTACATCGTCGGAGCGCCCGGGAACACCGTCGGCTTCTCGTCGCGGATCGCCTTCAGGACGTTCTCGATTTCGAACCGCGGAAGGAGCACGATGGAGCTCGCTTTGAGCACGGACAAATTCATAATCACCGTCAACCCGAACACGTGAAACAGCGGGAGCGCCGCAAGGAACCGCTCCTTCCCCTCCCGCATCCGGTAAAACCATGCCTCGCACTGGACCGCGTTCGCGATCAGGCTGCGGTGCGTCAGCATGACGCCCTTCGCCGTGCCCGTCGTGCCGCCCGTATATTGCAGCTGCGCGACGTCCGTCTCCGGAGCGGTTTCCACGTGCGCCGGCAGCTTCGATGCCTTCGCCATGAAGGACGCGTACCGCGTCACGCCGTCCTTGCCGTACGGAATGAGCGGCTGCGGTCCCGCGCGGCGCTGCTTGATCGGATACAGCAGGTTTTTCGGAAACGGCAGCCCGTCTTGGATGGACGTCACGATTACCCTGCGTAGTCCCGGGACCGGGCCGGCTTCCGGCGACTCGCCCCGGACCCGCGCCAGGCGGGGATACAGCACGTCGAGCGTGACGATGACGGCGGCGCCGCTGTCCCGCAGCTGATGCTCCAACTCCCGCTCCACGTAGAGCGGGTTCGTCATGACGACGACGGCGCCCGCGAGCAGCGCGCCGAAGTAGGAGACGACGGCCTGCGGGCAATTCGGGAGCATGATGGCGACGCGGTCGCCCTTGGCGGCGCCGGCCGCCTGCAGCCCCGCCGCCATCCGCTGCGCCGCGGCGAGCAGCTCCTTGTAGGAGATCCGCTTGCCGAAGAAGAACAGCGCCTCCTTCGCCGGATGCTTGGCGGCGGTCTGGATCAGCATGTCGCCGAGGGCGATATTCGGAATCGCGACGTCGGGGGCAACCTCGCCGGGATAGTTGCGAAGCCAGGGCCAAGCCTGCGGTTGGTTCATTTTTGTGGCCTCCCAAAGTTTTTGCGAAACTTCCTGGGATACGTCTTCGCGAGTAAAAACTCGCTTCGGAAGCATAGGCTTGTTTTTGCGCGAGCAAAAACTCGCTTCGAAAGCATAGGCTGAAAGTTTTTGCGAAGCTTCCTGGAACAACTTCTTTGCGAGTAAAAACTCGCTTCGGAAGCATAGACGCGTTTTGCGAAACTTCCTGGGCAAAAACTCGCTTCGGACAGCCTACAGCGTATACTGCTGGCTCTTCACGACCCGCGCGGCGATGCTCCGCTTGAGCGCGATCGTGTCGCCGAGCGGCGCGCGCATGAGCTTCTTCAGCACCGCGAGCTGCGTCTGCAGCGCGTCGCCCGTCTCCAGCGCGGCGAGCGCCGTCTTGGCGTGGCTTTCGACGCGCTCCATGGCCTCCTGCACGAAGACGGCCGTCATCTCGACCGCGTTCCGGGTGCGGGCGGCCGCGGCTGGATCGGCCCGCAGCAGCATTTTGCGCGTCCGGAGCGCGGCGCTCTCCATCGCGAACGTCTGGATCATCATGTCCGCGAGCAGGCACAGCGTCTCCTGCTGCTGCTCGAGCGCAAGCCCGAATTTTTGCACCGCGAGCCCGCCGACCGCGAGGAACGTCCGCTTCGCCTGCCCGATCCGGTACGTCTCTTTGGCGAGCGGCTCGTCGAACGCCGGCAGCGGCATCGGCTGCAGCAGCTCCGCCTGGAGCGCGCGCGCCTTGCGCAGCAGCGGCAGCTCGCCCTTCAGCGCCTTTTTCATGAGCGTGCCGGGGATGAGCATCCGGTTGATTTCGTTCGTGCCCTCGAAAATCCGGTTGATCCGCGAATCGCGGTAAATCCGCTCGACCTTGTACTCCTTGACGTAGCCGTAGCCGCCGTGAATCTGCACCGCTTCGTCCGCCACGAAGTCAAGCGCTTCCGTCGCGAACACCTTGTTGATCGAGCATTCCAGCGCGTATTCGGAGATGGCCTTGGCGGCCCTCGCCCCGGCGCCGTCCGCGTCGCCGCCGGCCGCTTCGCTCGCCCGCAGCATTTCGTCGATCCAGCCCGCCGTGCGGTACACCATGCTCTCCGTGACGAACGCCGCGATGTTCATGTCCGCGAGCTTCGCCCCGATGAGCGGGAACGACGCGATCGGGCGGCCGAACTGCTTGCGGCCGTTCGCGTATTTGGCCGCGAGCGCCACCGCTTCCTTCGCGCCGCCGACGCAGCCCGCGGCCAGCTTGAACCGGCCGATGTTCAGGATATTGAACGCGATGACATGGCCCTTGCCGACCTCGCCGAGCACGTTTTCCGCCGGTACCGGCGTATCGTCGAAGAAGATCGGGCAGGTCGAGGACCCCTTGATGCCCATCTTGTGCTCCTCCGGGCCGATGCTGAAGCCGGGCAGCCCGCGCTCCACGATGAACGCGGTAAAATGGTCGCCGTTCACCTTCGCGTACACGATGAACATGTCGGCGAACCCGGAATTCGTAATGTACAGCTTGGAGCCGTTCAGCACGTAATGCGTGCCTTCGGCGTTCAGGCGCGCGGTCGTCTTCGCCCCGAGCGCATCGGAGCCGGACGACGGCTCCGTCAGGCAGTACGCCGCGATCTTCGTGCCGGCCGCCAGGTCGGGCAAATACTTCGCCTTCTGCGCCGGCGTGCCGAAGAACACGATGGGCAGCGTGCCGATGCCGACGTGGGCGCCGACGGACAGCGCGAAGGACGACGCCTCCGCCAGCGTCTCCGCGAGCAGCGTCGAGCTCACCTTGTCGAGCCCGAGCCCGCCGTACGCTTCCGGCACGTCCGCGCCGAGCAGGCCGAGCTCGCCGGCCTTGCGCAGCAGCTTGACCGTCAATTCGTAATTCAGCGCTTCGATTTCGGCGTCGCGGGGCCGGACCTCGCCTTCGAGGAACGCGCGCGCCGCTTCGCCGATCATGACCTGCTCGTCGGTAAAATCCTCCGGCGTGACAATATCCTGCGGTGCCATATCTTCGATTACGAAACGGCCGCCCCAACCTTTGTTCTGGGCCATACCGCTGCCTCCTTTCTCTATCAAGCGGGAGATGCGTCAGGAATGGGAATGAGGTGAACCCTCGCGCAAAATACCGGAAAAGGCGGATTCATGTGCAAAACGGTCCAAAAGCCGCGCCTCCGCTCAAACGGGGTCCGCGTCCGGCTCGGCCGTGAACACGCCCGCCGCTCCCATGCCGCCGCCGACGCACATGGACACGATGCCGGTGCCGCCGCCCCGCCGCCGAAGCTCGTGGATAAGCGACACGGACAGCTTGGCGCCCGTGCAGCCGAGCGGGTGGCCGAGCGCGATCGCGCCGCCGTTCACGTTCACCTTCGCGGGATCGAGGCCGAGCTCCGCGATGATCGGCAGGCATTGGGCGGCGAACGCCTCGTTGAGCTCGATCGCGTCCACCTGCCCGAGCGTCACGTTCGCGCGGGCAAGCGCCTTCGGAATCGCCTCGATCGGCCCGATGCCCATGACCTCCGGCGCCACGCCGGCCACGGCGTACGCGCGGAAGACGGCCAGCGGCTTCGCGCCGATCCGCTCGGCCCGCTCCCGGCTCATGACGACGACCGCCGCGGCGCCGTCGCTCATCTGCGACGCGTTGCCCGCCGTCACCGTGCCTTCGCGGGCGAAGGACGGCTTCAGCTTCGCCAGCACCTCCGGCGTCGTGTCGGGGCGCACGCCTTCGTCCTGGTCGAACGTGAACGGCTTGCTCCACGGGCGGCCGTTGTCGTCCACGCCTTCCCGCTGCACGTGCAGCGGGACGATCTCCTCGCGGAAGCGGCCTTCGGCGATGGCCCGGGCCGCCTTGCGGTGGCTCTCCGCCGCGTACGCGTCCTGCGCCTCGCGGCTGACGCCGTAGCGCCGGGCCACCTCCTCGGCGGTGTGGCCCATGCCCATGTACACCTCCGGCATGCCGTCCGCGATGCCGGGATGCGGCGAAAGCTTGAAGCCGGTCATGGGGACGTGGCTCATGCTTTCGACGCCGCCGGCGAGGACGACGTCCGCCTCGCCGAGCCGGATGCGCTCCGCGGCGTAGGCGATCGCCTGCAGCCCCGACGCGCAAAACCGGTTGACGGTCACGGCCGGCGTCGTGACCGGAAAGCCCGCATACAGCGTCATGATGCGGGCGAAGTTCAGCCCCTGCTCGCCCTCGGGCATCGCGCAGCCGATGACGACGTCCTCGACGTCGGCGTAGTCCAGCCCGGGCACGCGGTCGACGGCCGCGCGAAGCACGGCGCGGCCGAGATCCTCGGCGCGCGCGTCGGCGAGGCTGCCCTTCTTCGCTTTGCCGACGGCGGTGCGCACGGCGGCGACGATGACGGCGTCGCGCGGATTTCGTTCAGCGTTCATCTCGGGGAATCCCTCCTTCGTGAATGGGTCGGTTCGGACGGCTTCTCCGTCCGTTCCGTTAATTCCGCAGCGGCTTGCCGGTCGCGAGCATGTGCTGCATTCGCGCCTGCGTCTTCGGCTCGCCGCACAGGCTGAGGAACGCCTCGCGCTCCAGGTCGAGCAAATATTGCTCGCTCACTTCCGCTCCCGGCGCCGCCTCGCCGCCGGCGAGCACGTGCGCGAGCTTGCGGCCGATCCGCACGTCGTGCTTGCTCGCCATGCCGCCGAGCCGCATGTTCTCGACCGCCAGCTGCAGCACGGCGCGCCCTTCGCGGCCCGCGACGCGGATGCGCCGGTCCGCCGGCGGCGGAGCGTAGCCCTCGCGGTCCATCGCGAGCACCGTCCGCTTCGCCTCCGCCGCGCGCGTCTCGCCGCGGAGCACAACGCGGTCCTGCGGCCGCATGAAGCCGAGGCGGGCGACGTCGTAGCCGCTCGTCGACGTTTTGCCGAGCGCGATCGTCTCGAACAGGGCGTTCACCTGCGGCTGCAGGTTGCCGTCCGCGCCGGTCCGCGCGTCGGCGAGCGCCGCCGCTTCCTTGCAGCCGCCCCCGGCGGGAATGAGGCCGACGCCCGTCTCGACGAGGCCGAAATACGTCTCGGACGCGAACACGATCCGGTCCGCCGGCAGGCACGCTTCCACCCCGCCGCCGAGCGTCATCCGGTGCGGCGCCGCCACGACGGGCCGGTCGAGCCGCTTCAGCGTCAGCATGCTCTGCTGGAACTGCGCGATGATGTCGTCGATCTCGTCGAAGTCGCCGTTTTGCGCCTCGAGCAGGAGCATCATGAGGTTCGCCCCGACGCAGAAATGCCGTCCTTCGTTCGCCACGACGAGCCCGCGCCAATTGCGGCTGACCTCCGCCGCGCTTTGGCGGATCGCGGTCAGGATATCCCCGCCGATCGCGTTGTTCGGCGAATGGAACACGAGCGCGGCCACGTCGTCGCCGATGTCGAGCAGGGACGCGCCGGCGTTGCCGAGCACGAGCTTGCCGGCGTCCTTGACCGCCTTCAGCGAGAGGACGTCGGGCTCTTCCTCCTGCAGCCGGTACTCCCCGCGGTTCGCGTAGAAACGCAGCGTGCCCTCCTGCTTGTAAAAGCCGCGGTTGCCGGCGGCGATCCAGTCCGCCACCCATTCCGGAATCTCGTCGCCCTCCGCGCGCATCCGCTGGACGGAGCGCTCGAGGCCGATCGCGTCCCACAGCTCGAACGGGCCGAGCTCCCAATTGAAGCCCCATACCAGCGCGCGGTCGATGTCGGCGATCGTGTCCGCGATCGCGCCGAGCTGGCGGGCCGAATAGAGCAGCACCGTCTTGAGCGCCGTCCAGGCGAACCGGGCATACCGGTCGTCCGGGTCGGTGAACAGCAGCGCCTTGACCTTGGCCGCGGTGCCCTTGGCCGACTTCGCCGCCTCGATGACGGGCGAATGGACGCTGCGGCGCGGCGCGTACGTCAGTGTGTCGAGCTGCAGCGTTTCGATGTCGCTGCCGCCGCCTTGCCGCTTGATTTTGCGGTAAAAGCCGCTCCCCGCCTTCTCGCCGGTCCAGCCCTTCGCCACGAGCGCCTCGAGCTCCGGCGGCCGCGCGAACGCGTCGCGCTCGGCGGGGTCGTCGCTGCGCTCCCGCACGTTGTCCAGGACGTGCAGCAGCGTGTCGAGGCCGACGAGATCGAGCAGGCGGAAGGTCGCCGTCTTGGGCCGGCCCATCGCGGGACCCGTCAGCGCGTCGACCTCGTCGACGCCGAGCCCGTACGCCCGCGCCGCCGCGATCGTCGTCGCCATGCCGTACGTGCCGATCCGGTTGGCGATGAAGTTCGGCGTGTCCTTGGCGCGGACGACGCCTTTGCCGAGCTGCCCTTCGCAGACGGCCGCCAGGCGGTCGATCGTCTCGGGCGCGGTATCGGGGCCGGGCACGACCTCGACCAGCTTCATGTGCCGGGGCGGGTTGAAGAAATGCGTCACCGCGAACTGCTTCCGGAACGTCTCGCCGCGCCCTTCCGCCATCGCGGCCGCAGACAGCCCCGACGTATTCGAGGACACGAGCGTGCCCGGCTTCAGCACGGACTCGATGCGGGCGAAGACGCTCCGTTTGATATCCAGCCGTTCAACCACGGCCTCGACGATCCAATCGACCTCGCCGAGCCGGGCGAGATCGTCCTCCAGGTTGCCGGGCGCGATGCGCCCGATGAACGAGGCTTCGTACAAGGCCGGCGGCTCCTGCTTCGCCAGCCGGGCGAGGCCGGCCGCGGCCAGCCGGTTGCGGACGGCCCGGTCCTCCAGCGTCGCGCCGGCTTTCGCCTCCTGCTCCGTCAGCGCGTCCGGCACCACGTCCAGCAGCAGCACGGACATGCCCGCGTTGGCGAGATGGGCGGCGATGCCCGCCCCCATGACGCCCGATCCAATGACTGCCGCTCGGCGAACCGCCGGCGTCGATCGTACTCCCACGCAGCTCCCTCCTTCGGGGTAAAATGGCCGCTCGGCGCGGCAGCGGCGGCTATGTACCGTTTCGGCGTCCATGCCGGCCCCGGCGCGGCGATGTACCGTGCCGGAGCCGGCTCTTGGCGCCGTTTCCGCCCCTACTTGCAGTCGTGTACCGTACCGGGTGGTACGGCTCTTGGCGGTGCGTTTCTTTGCCAGATCGCGGTCATGTACCGCACCGGGTACCGCTCTTTGCGCGTTTTGCGCCGAATCGCGGCCATGTACCGTACCTGGTACCGCTCTTTGCGCGTTTTGCGCCAATCGCGGCCATGTACCGTACCGGGTACCGCTCTTTTCTCAATTTCCGCCGAATCGCGGCCATGTACCATACCGGGTATCGCTCTTTGCGCGTTTCTAGCCGAATCGCGGCCATGTACCGTACCGGGTACCGCTCTTTGCGCGTTTCTCGCCGAATCTCCCCCGCTATCGCCCGCCGCCGAATACGCTTTCGGCCAGCAGCTCGGCGACGTCTCGGGCGCGGACGCGGTCCTCGGCCTCGTGCAGCTTGATGCCGTCCTCCATCATCGTCAGGCAGTACGGGCACGCGGAGCCGATGACCGTCGGCGACGCGTCCAGCGCCTGCGCCGTCCGGGCCTCGTTCACGCGCACGCCGGCGCGCTCCTCCATCCACATCAGGCCGCCGCCCGCGCCGCAGCAAAGCCCGTTCGCGCGATTCCGCTCCATCTCCAGCAGCTCCACGCCGGGGATCGCCCGCAGCAGCGCGCGGGGCGCTTCGTACTCCCCGTTGTACCGGCCGAGGTAGCACGAGTCGTGGTACACGACCCGCTCGGACACCGGATGCGCGGGCACGAGCGAGCCGCCGGCGACGAGCCGCGCGAGCAGCGTCGTATGATGCTCCACCGCCACGGCCCTCGCGAGGCCGAAATCGGCGTATTCGTTCTTCAGCGCGTTGAACGTGTGCGGGCAAATCGTCACGATCCGCTTCACCCCGTAGCGCTGCAGCGTCGCGACGTTCTCGGCGCACAGCGTCTGGAACAGCAGCTCGTTGCCGAGGCGCCGCGCGGTGTCGCCGGAATTCCGCTCCTCGCCGCCGAGCACGGCGAACGGGACGCCGGCTTGCTGGAGCAGCCGCACGACCGCGAACAGCACCTTGCGGCTGCGCTGGTCGTACGCTCCCATCGTCCCGGCCCAGAGCAGCAGCTCCGGCCGGTCGCCGCCGGCGGCCGCCTCCTTCATCGTCCGCACGGGCCGCGCGTCCGGCACGGCCGCTTCGTACGCCGCCAGCCAGGCGCCGCGTTCGCCGCGGGGCAAGCCCCACGGATTGCCCTGGCGCTCGATGTTTTGCATCGCGCGCTGCGCCTCCGCCGGCACGCGGCCCTCGGTCAGGACGAGGTAGCGGCGCATGTCGATGATTTTGTCCACGTGCTCGTTGCCGACGGGGCACTGGTCCTCGCAGTTCCGGCACGTCGTGCACGCCCACAGCTCCGTCTCCGTCATGACGTCGCCGATCAGCGCGGCGTCCGCCGCCGCGGCGCCGGCGCGCGCCTGCCAGCCGTGCTTCTGCGCCGTCATCGTCGGCTCGATCGTCGTCGCCGCGGCGCCGCCGCCGCTCCAGAGCGGCACCGTTTCCGCCATCGCGTGCGCGCCCGGCGCGCCGCCCCCGAACGCGGGCACCCACGGCGATTTCGAAGTAATCGCGGCGCCCTTCTCCGTCAGATGATCGCGCAGCTTGACGATCAGATGCATCGGCGACAGCAGCTTGCCCGTGCCCGCGGCCGGGCAGACGTTCGTGCAGCGGCCGCACTCGACGCAGGCGTACAGGTCGAGCAGCTGCTTGCGCGTAAACTGCTCCACCGCCCCGACCCCGAACGACTCCGCGTCCTCGTCCTCGAGGTCGAGCGGCGCCAGCCGGCCCGGCGGCGAGCCGCGGCGCAGCCACAGATTGACCGGCGCCGTGAAAATATGAAAATGTTTCGACTGCGGCACGTACACGAGAAACCCGAGCAGCACCGCCAAATGCAGCCACCAAAACACCTCGTACAGCACGCTGCCCGCGGCCGGCGTCGCGCCGAGGTCCCGGAAGCCCTCGGCGATGCCCGAGGAGACCGGCGCGTACCCCGCATACAGCGACGCCTCCGCTCCCCCGCCGCCCGAAGGCGTTTCCTTCACATGATCGAACGCCTGCGTCAGCAGCACCGTCAGCATCAGCCCGCCGATGAACCACAGCACGACCGACGGCTTCCAGCCCCGCTTCAGCCGCGTCAGCCGCTCGACGTACCGTCGGAATCCGCCGTACAGGATCGCCAGCAGCACGAGCGATACCGTGATCTCCTGCGTCAGCACGAACCCATGATACGCCGGATACGGCAGCGCGCGGCCCGTCAGCCTTTTCCACACGATGTCCGCCGCGCCGAACTGCAGCACGATGAACCCGTAGAAGAGCACGAGGTGCATGATCCCGCTGCGCAGGTCCTTCAGCAGCTTGCGATGTCCGAACACGTGCCCCGCCCAGCCCAGGCCCCACGCGAACCTCGGCGCCGCCTCCGACGCCAGCGCGGCGTTCGCCGCGAACGAGGACACGCGCAGCAGGTCGTCGTCGTCGTTCTCGGGATCCGGGGGATCGGGCGGCGGCGGATGCGCGCGCTCCGTTTTGCGGCCCAGCAGCATGTACGCCAGCCTGCGGCGGACGACCGTATAAAAGCAGGCCAGTGCCGCCAACACGAGCAGCGCGAAGGCCAGCCACCGGATGCCCGAAGCCAGCGTCAGCTCGTTCATTCCTCCCACAAGGCTTCCTCCTTCCCTTGGCACGCGATGCGGTTCAGTATATGTCCCTGCGGACGCCCGCATGTCGCGGGGCCAAGGCCCCCGAGGCCCGCCGCGGTCTAATCCGAGGGCCAAGTTCATAAGGTAACAAAGGCGGCGGGCGGCTTATTTTATCGTATTCGGCGGCCGTGGGACGGTATGACTGCCGCAGGCAAATCCAAGTGAGTTCGGGAGGTGCACGGACCGGTGCAGCTGACGGTGCTGATCAAGCAAACCTTCGATACGGAGGAGAAAATCGAAATCGCGGACGGGGTCGTCGCCGAGGACGGCGTCAAATTCATCATCAACCCGTACGACGAATACGCGCTGGAGGAGGCGCTCCGGCTGCGCGAGGCGCACGGCGGAACCGTGACGGTCGTCTCCTGCGGCGGCGACCGCGCGGTCGAAGCGCTGCGGACCGCGCTCGCCATGGGCGCCGACGAGGCGGTGCTCGTCGCGCGGGACGGGTTGCCGGACGACGGCCATGCCGTCGCGGCGGCGCTGGCCGCCGCGGTGAAGGAGCTGCGGCCGGACCTCGTGCTGGCGGGCCTGTTCGCCGTCGACCGGGGCGCGGGCAGCGTGGCGCTGCAGGTGGCGGAACGGCTCGGGCTGCCGCACGCGTCGGCGGCGCTGAAGCTGACGGTGGAGGACGGCGCGGCCGCCGGCCAGGCGCCGAGCGGGGCCGCGTGGGGCGGCGGGGACGGCCGGGTCGCCGTCGTGGAGCGGGACACGGAATGGGGCGTGGAGACGGCCGCGGTGCCCCTGCCCGCGCTCGTGACGGCGCAGCAGGGGCTGAACGAGCCGCGCTACCCGTCGCTGCCGGGCATCATGAAAGCGAAGCGCAAGCCGCTGCGGCAGCTGACCGCCGCGGAGCTCGGGCTCGGCGCGGAC
>NZ_JAGGDJ010000020.1 GCF_017652985.1 Paenibacillus artemisiicola | reverse complement strand
CCCCCCGCCCCCCCCCCCTCATTCACAAGGTGGAGACGGCATGCGACATGATCTGGTGACAGCGCATCAAACGAGTGCTCTTCCAATCTGCAATCGCGCGCGGTTGCGCCGGCCGCGGCCCGCATCGCAGCCGAGCCGGCGGCGGCGACCTTGCAGCCGATGAAGAGCCGTATGACCGAGGAGGCGCTCATGGACGAGATCCGCGACATGAAGCAGTGGATCATGCGCATGTCGAAGCAGCAGCAGCTGGCGGCCAGGCCGGAAGCGCTGCAGGCGCTCCACGACCGATTGACGGCCCAGGAGGTCGGCGAACCGTGGAGCGAACGGCTTCTCGAAGCGGTGGAAGCCGAACTGGCGGCGACGGACGCGGCCGATTCCGCAATCGGCGGCGGCTCCGATCGCGACGCCGTATGGGGGATCGCGGAACGCACGCTGCTGGCGTGGCTGAGCGGCTTCGAGGAAGGCCGGATCGGGAGCGAGACGAGAGTCGTGCACTTCGTCGGACCGACGGGCGTCGGCAAGACGACGTCGATCGCGAAGCTGGCCGCCGAGCAAACGCTGAAGGCCGGCCGGAAAGTCGGCTTTATCACGTCCGATACGTACCGCATCGCCGCCGTCGATCAGCTGCGCACGTACGCGACCATTCTGAACGTGCCGCTCGAAGTCGTCTTTTCCCCGGCCGAAGTGACGCGCGCGTTCCAAGCGCTGGAGGACCGCGAGCTCATCTTCATGGATACGGCCGGCCGGAATTTCCGCAACGAGCTTTACGTCTCGGAGGTGAACAGCCTGCTTCAGCCGGGCAGCCGGTCGGAGACGTTCCTCGTGCTCAGCTTGACGGGCAAGTCGAGCGATATGTCCGCGGTCGCGGCCAATTTCGCCAGATTCGGCGTAACGCGGGTGCTGTACACGAAGCAGGACGAGACGAATGCCGTCGGCGCCGTGCTGAATCTGGCGCTCGAGCATGGGCTGAAGCCGACATACATCGCGTACGGCCAGACGGTCCCGGACGACATCGCGCCCTTCCGGGCTTCCGACTATGTCAAGCAGCTGCTGGGGGCGCCGCATGAATGACCAGGCAGAGGCGCTCCGGCATATGGTGCGCAACCAGGAGCTGCGGCAGGAGGGCCGAACGACGCGCATCGTCGCGGTGACGAGCGGAAAAGGCGGCGTGGGCAAATCGAATTTCAGCCTGAACTTCGCGCTCGCCTTGTCGCGGATCGGCAAAAAAGTGCTGATCTTCGACGCCGACATCGGCATGGCGAACATCGACGTGCTTATGGGCATTTCGTCGACGTACAGCCTCTACCATCTGCTGAAGCAAGAGAAGACCATCTGGGAGATTATCCAGGAGGGACCGCAAGGCGTCCATTTCATCGCGGGCGGCTCCGGGTTCGCGGATCTGCTGGATCTGTCGCCGGCGCAGCTCGATTACTTCGCGCAGCAGATCGGACGGCTGCACGGGCAGTACGACGTGATCCTATTCGATACCGGAGCGGGACTGTCCAAAGAAACCGTCAAGTTCATCGCCGCCGCGCAGGAGACGATCGTCGTGACGACGCCGGAGCCGACGTCCATCACGGACGCTTACGCCCTCATCAAAATGGTGACGGCCATGGAGCACCAAGTCTCGTTCAAGCTTGTCGTCAACCGGGCGTCGGACGCAAAGGAAGGCAGCGCGACGGCCGACAAGATCGGGCTCGTGGCCAAGCGCTTCCTCGGCATCGACGTTCCGGTGCTCGGCATGCTGCCGGATGATGCCAACGTCACGAAAGCCGTCAAGAAGCAGATTCCGTTCGCCGTCGCGTTTCCCGGCACGGACGCGGCCCGCGCCATCGCCGAAATCGCCGGCCGGTTCGCGGAGGTTCCCGCCGCGCAGGGGTCCGCGAGCAGCGGCGTCAAAGGTTTCCTGCTGCGCATGTTCAAACGATCTTAACCTACCTTGGAGGAAATGGAGGCTCGCCAATGGCTGCGACTTCTCGCGTGCTCGTCGTCGACGACTCCGCCTTTATGCGACAAATTATTTGCGATCTGATCGGGAGCGATCCCCGGTTCGCGATCGCCGGCACGGCGAACGACGGCCGCGACGCGATCGAAGCCGTGCGCCGGCTTAAGCCGGACATCGTCACGATGGATTTGGAGATGCCGGTCATGAACGGCTTGGAAGCGGTGGAACGCATCATGCGCGTGCATCCCGTTCCGATCGTCATGATGTCCAGCGTCAGCGACGACGGCACGCGGGAGACGATCAAGGCGCTGCAGAACGGCGCGTTCGATTTCATCCGCAAGCCGTCCGGCCCGCTGTCGCCGGACATCCGGCGCGTCGGCGAGCAACTGCTGGAGAAGCTGCGCATCGCCGCCATCACGAGGCGCCATTCGAAATGGTACGCGGCGGACCGGCCGGGCGACGGAGCCCGGAGCGCGCCGAAGCAGCCGGGCTTCAGCCCGCCGCGGCCGCAGGCAGCGTCGAAGCCTGACGAGGGCATTCCCGCCGCCATAGGCAGAAAGCCCGCCCATGCCGCGAAAACCGAGCCCGCAGGCGACGAGCATGCGGCGCGCCATACCGTGACCGAACCGGCTGCCGAAGCGGTCAAGACGCATCCCGCCGCCGGCGAGACGCCGGAACAGGCAAGGCGTAAGCCTCAGCCGACCGAGGCGTTCCGGCATCTCGTCGCGATCGGCACGTCGACGGGCGGCCCCCGGGCGCTTCACGAGGTCATCTCGGCGCTGCCGGAGGATTTCCCGGCGCCCGTGCTCGTCGTGCAGCATATGCCGCCCAAATTCACCCGGTCGCTCGCGCAGCGGTTGGACGCCTTCAGCGCCTTGCACGTCCGGGAGGCCGCGCAGGGCGAACGGATCTGCGCCGGCGTGGTCTACATCGCGCCCGGCGGGCATCATCTGACGCTGGCGAAGGACGGCGGCGGCTATCGCGTCTTGCTGACCGACGACGCGCCGCGCGGCGGTCATCGCCCGTCCGTCGACGCACTGTTCGAATCGTGCGCGCGCTTCCCCGAGCTGAAGCGGCATGCCGTGCTCATGACGGGCATGGGCACCGACGGGGCGAAGGGCATGCAGCATCTGAACGAAAGCGGCGCGGAGACGGCGATCGCGGAATCCGAAGAATCCTGCGTCGTGTACGGCATGCCCCGCGCGGCCGTGGAAGCCGGTGCCGCGAAGGACGTGCTTCCGCTGAAGGACATCGCGCCGACGCTCGTGCGCGCCGTACGGCGCTAGACCGGATTTTCGTGTGGCAACTATTCATTCAGGAGGTGCAAGGACATGGACATGAACGCCTACTTATCGATGTTTATAGACGAATCGAACGATCACCTGCAGTCGCTTAACGAAAATCTGCTGAAGCTGGAAGGCGCGCCCGACGACATCGGGATCGTTCAGATCATCTTCCGTTCCGCGCACACGCTCAAAGGGATGTCGGCGACGATGGGCTACGAAGACCTCGCCTCGCTTACCCACGAGATGGAGAACGTGCTCGATCTCGTGCGCAACCGCAAGCTCGCGATGGACGATTTTATTTTCGATACCTTGTTCAAGGGCTTGGACGCGTTGGAGTCGATGGTGCAAGACATCACGGGCGGGGGCACCGGCAAGGCGGACGTCACGTCCATCGTGGCGTCGCTGCAGGCGATCGTGAAGGGCGATTACAAGACGGGCGGCGCGGCGTCCTCGCAGGCAGGCGCGGGAATGGCGGACGAAGGCGGCGCGCTGGACCAATTCCAAAGCTCCATCCTGCTGCAGTCGATTGAAGCGGGCATGTCGGTCTACCACGTCGCGGTGACGGTTCGCGAGGATTGCGTGCTCAAGGCGGCGCGCGCCTACATGGTGTTCAATTTTCTGGAACAGAACGGCGAAATCGTGAAGTCGGCGCCGAGCGTGCAGGACATCGAGCAGGAGAAGTTCGACCGGACCTTCACGGTGTTCACGATCGCGAGCCTTCCGGAGGAGGAGCTCCGCAAAGGGATCGAAGCGGTATCGGAGATCGAAAGCGCCGCGATCACGCAGCTGGATCAAGAATCGCTGCGGCAGCTCGGCGGCGCTTCCGTGCAAGGCGCTCCGACGGCTTCCGCGTCCATCGCGCAGGAAGCGGTCGCCGCGGCGATCGCCCAGACCGCCGCGCCCGCGGCTCCGGCTGCGCCGGCCGCTCCGCGTGCTGCCGCGCCGGCGGCAGCCGCCGGCGGCACCGTCGGAAAGACGATCCGCGTGGACATCGAACGCCTCGACTCGTTGATGAACCTCTTCAGCGAGCTGCTGATCGACCGCGTCCGCCTCGAGCAGCTGGCGAGCGAAATCCGCCGCAACGAACTGACCGAAACCGTCGAGCATATGTCCCGCGTCAGCAGCGATTTGCAGAACATCGTCCTGAAGCTGCGGATGGTGCCCGTGGAGTCGGTCTTTAACCGGTTCCCCCGCATGGTGCGCGACTTGGCCAAGTCGCTCGACAAGAAGGTCGAACTGGTCGTGAGCGGCGCGGACACGGAGCTCGACCGGACCGTCATCGACGAGATCGGCGACCCGCTCGTCCATCTGCTGCGCAACTCCCTCGACCACGGCATCGAATCGATCGCGGACCGCGTCGCCGCCGGCAAGCCCGAGACGGGCACCGTTCATCTGCGCGCGTACCACAGCGGCAACCACGTCTTCATAGAGGTCGAAGAAGACGGCCGCGGCATCAACGCGGAGAAGGTCAAACAGACCGCGATCAAGAACGGCGTCGTCGACGCCGAAGCGGCGAAGCGGCTGACCGAGAGCGAGATCAACATGCTGATCTTCGCCGCGGGCTTCAGCACCGCGGACAAAATCTCGGACATTTCCGGCCGCGGCGTCGGGCTGGACGTCGTGAAGTCGAAGATCGAATCGCTCGGCGGGTATGTGAGCGTGGAGTCGGCGCAGGGCCGGGGCACGAAATTTTCGATCCAGCTGCCGCTCACGCTGTCGATTATTTCCGCGATGCTCGTGAAGCTGGGCACCGAGAAATACGCCATTCCGCTCTCGTCGATCGTCGAGACCGCCATCGTGCCGCGGGAGCAGATCCGCAAAATTCACGGCAATCGGATGATCGACTACCGGGGCTCGGTCATTCCGCTCATCTCGCTCGCGCAGGTGCTGGATTGCCGCTCGTTCCCCGAAGAGGACGAGCAGGAGACGGAGGTTATCGTCATCCGCAAGGGGAATAAGGTCGGCGCGGTGACCGTGGACGAATTCATCGGGCAGAGCGAAATCGTGCTCAAGACGCTCGGCGGCTATCTGACCAACATCGAGGCGATATCCGGCGCGACGATCTTGGGCGACGGCCAAGTCGCGCTGATCGTGGATCCGAACGCGCTCATCAAATAAAGGAGGGGTTACGTATGGGGGAAGAAGTGAAAGTGATCGTGTTTGGATTGGCGAATGAGGAATACGGCATCGAAGTGGAGAAAGTGCGCACGATCGAGCGGATGCTGCCGATCACGCGCGTGCCCAAAACGTTCGCGTTCGTCAAAGGCGTCATCAACCTGCGGGGCGTCGTCATTCCCGTCATCGACCTGCGCGGCCGGTTCGGCCTGGAAGAGACGGAGCCGACGGAAAGCTCGCGGATCATCATCGTGGCGGTGAACGAGCTCGAGGTGGGGTTCATCGTCGATGCCGCGAACGACGTCATCGATATCGATGCCGACACGATCGACACGCCTCCCGAGGTCGTCGGCGGCGTCAAGGCGAAGTATTTGCGCGGCGTGGCGAAGGTCGGCGACGACCGGCTGCTCATCATGCTCAACCTGGCGGAAGTGCTGAACAAGAGCGAGATCATCCAGCTCGAGCAGCAAGAGGCGTAACGCGTGAATCCGTTAAACCGCCTGGAAGCGTTCAAGCTCGACGTGCTGAAGGAAGTGGGCAACATCGGCGCGGGCAACGCCGCGACCGCGCTGTCCCGCCTGCTGGACAAGCCCGTCGACATGATGGTCCCGACCGTCAGCTTAAGCCCGTTCGAGCAAATCGCCGATAAGGTCGGCGGGTTCGAGCAAGTGGTCATCGCCGTATTCTTGCGCGTGGAGGGCGACGCGCCGGGCAACATGTTTTTCCTGATCGACGAGGAATCCGCCAAGAAGCTGCTTCGCAATCTGCTCGCCATCGACGTGCAGGACGAAGGGTATTCGGAGATGGAATTTTCCGCGCTGAGCGAAATCGGCAATATTTTGGCCGGGTCGTACCTGTCGTCGCTCGCGGATTTCACGCACTTGTACTTGTCGCCGACCGTCCCCGCGATCGCGGTCGACATGGCCGGCGCGATTCTCAGTTACGGCCTTGTGCAATACGGGGACATGGGCGACTCCGCGCTTCTCATCGATACGACCTTCTTGGAAGGCAAGGAAGCGCTCGCGGGCCATTTCTTCCTCATTCCGGATCCGGAGTCGTTCGAGCGGATTTTCAACGCCTTGGGAGTGCCGACCGAATGATCCGCGAGAACGTCGTGAAAGTCGGCATGGCGGATTTGAAAGTCGCGGCCGGCGGCGCCGTGCTGAAGACGACCGGTCTCGGTTCGTGCGTCGGCCTGACCTTGTACGACGAACGCGCCAAGATCGCCGGGATGGCGCACGTCATGCTGCCGACTTCCGAGATCGCGCGGGAAGCACCGATCAACGTCGCCAAATACGCGGATACGTCGATTCCCCGTCTGATCGAGCTGATGCGGACGGAAGGGGCCGTGGCGCGGAGGTTCGTGGCCAAGATGGCCGGCGGCGCCCAGATGTTCGCGTTCCATGCAAGCAGCGACGCCATGCGGATCGGTCCGCGGAACGTGGAATCCTGCAGGCTGATGCTGGAGCGCTTCGACATTCCGCTGCTGTCGGAGGATACGGGGGCGAATTACGGACGGACGATCGAGTTCAACAGCCTGAACGGCATGTTGACCATACGCAGCGTTCAGCAAGGAGTAAAGGAGATTTAGCAATGATCGGTTCATGGCGCTGGAACATAACGCTCGGCCTAAGCGGAAGCTTGTTGACGCTCCTTTTTTCGATCGGCGATAACGGACCGGCCATTACCGGTCTTCGTTGCCTGTACGCGTTTATCGTTTTTTTCGCGCTGGCGTTTCCGGTTCGCGCCGCGTTGGCGGTTATCTTGAAGCCTCGGCCGGCGGCGGCCATGCGGCATGCCGCCGCGGCCGAGGAACAGCCCAAAGGGCAGGCGATCGATTATTCGACGCCGGAACAGGGCGAAGAGCTGCGCGAACTGCTTCATTATCAAACGGATGGAAACGTAACGCCGGAGTCAAGCCAACAATCGGACTTTAAACCGCTGTCGCCTCCAAAATTGGTTTCTACGCAAAACAAGGAGCCCGAAGAATTGGCAAAAGCAATACGTCACCTAACAGGAGGGTGAGACGATGATTGAGCCGAAAGCGCCTCATTTGTCGAACATCGAGATCTGGCGCAAGTGGAAAGAAGACGGGGACATCGAGGCCAAGAAACGGCTGATCGAGCAATACTTGTCCTTGGTCGACTACGTCAGCAACCGGATGGCCATCGGGCTTCCCAAGAACGTATCGAAGGACGACCTGGCCAGCAACGGCGTCATGGGCTTGATCGACGCCATCGAAAAATTCGACTACAGAAGAGGTCTTCAATTCGAGACGTACGCGTCCTGGCGGATTCGCGGGGCGATCATCGACGGCCTTCGCCAGGGCGACTGGGTTCCGCGCTCCGTGCGCGAGAAGGCGAAGCGGATTGAGGAAGCTTATCAGATATTGGAGCAGCAGTACATGCGCTCCGTGGAAGACGCGGAAATCAGCGGCTACCTGAACGTGACGGTGAAGGAATTCGGCGTCATGCTGCAGGAAATCGCCGTTACGACCGTATGCTCGCTGGAGGATCCGATCCGCGACGAGGAGTCGGAAACCCGTCTGTCGCTCCTCGTGGACGAGAAAGCGAAAAATCCGGATTACAAGGTGCATGAGTTTTTTCTGAAGGAATCCCTCGTCCGGGGGATCGACCGGCTGACCGAGAAGGAGCGGACCGTCATCTCGCTCTTCTACTACGAAGAGCTGTCGCTCAGCGAAATCGCGGAGGTCATGTCGCTTTCGCCTTCGCGCATCTCGCAGCTTCACTCCAAGGCGATTCTCCGGCTTCGGGGCGCGCTGGAGAAACAGAAGGATCAGCTCATGCAGCACTAACCGATCGAGGGAGGGGCAGTCGTGACGACGGCCGAACAAATGCAAAAATACGTGGTCGTGCAGCAGTCGCCCGATAAATTGACTGCGTTCGTGCAATTCAACGTGGCGGACGAAACGTTCTCCTGCACTTCTTCGCAGCTGGAAGATTATTTAAAGAGCCATGGCGTCAAGCATGGCGTGCTGCGGACCGTGCTGGACGACATCGCCGCGATGCCGAGCCGGTATTATTACAAGCAAACGGTCGTCGCGGAGGGCGAAGCGGCGGCGAACGGCAAGGACGGCTACATCCGGTTTTCCTATGACATGGACGAGGAAGGCTACCGCCCCGTCGAGCTGGAAGGCGGCAAGGTGGACTTCAAGGAAGTGACGCAGCTGAAGAACGTGAAGCGGGGCCAACTCATCGCGGAGAAGGTCGGGGCTACGCCCGGCAAAGACGGGGTGGCGGTCACGGGCGAGCCGATTGCCGGCCGCAACGGCAAGGAAGCGTACTTCAAGCTCGGCAAAAACGTCGTGCTCAATCCCGAACAAACGGCGCTCTACGCCGCCCTCGACGGGTTGGTCTCGATGACCGACAAGTCCAAAATCAACGTGTTCCCGGTGTACGAGGTCAACGGGGACGTCGACTACAAGATCGGCAACATCGATTTCGTCGGGACGGTCGTCGTTCGCGGCAACGTGCTGGCGGGCTTTAAGATCAAAGCATCCGGAGATATTCGGGTCGTCGGCGGCGTCGAAGGCGCCGTGCTTGAAACGGACGGGTCCGTCGAAATCACCGGCGGCGTGCTGGCGAGCGGCAAAGGCCTGATCAAAGCCGGCAAAAACGTGAAATGCTCCTTCATTCAGGAAGGCAACGTCATCGCGGCGGAGGATGTGCTCGTCTCGCAAAGCATCATGCATTCCCAAGTGCGCGCGGGCCGCAGCGTGCAGTGTACCGGCGCCAAAGGCCTCGTCGTCGGGGGGAGCATCCAAGCCGGCGAACGCGTCGTCGCGCGAACGATCGGCAACACGATGTCGACCGCGACCGTCATCGAAGTCGGCGTCCGGCCGGAGCTGCGGAGCGAGCTGCTGGAGCGGCGCACGCAGCTCCGGGCGCTGAACGACAGCCTGGACAAGACGGAGAAGGCGCTGGCGCTGCTCGATCAGCTTGCGGCGGCGGGCACGCTGTCCAGCGACAAGCTGGCGATGCGGATCAAGCTGACGTCGACGAAGCGGGCGGCGCTCGAGGAAATCGCGGACAACAGGGACCGGCTGCTGGAAATCGAACGATCGCTCGAAGATACCGACAGCGCGAAGGTGGACGTAGTCAACGTCATCTACGGCGGCACCAAAATCGTGATCGGCCGCAATACGCGCTTCGTCAAGGATGCGGCGCAGCGCATTTCGTTCCGATATTCCGAAGGCGACGTCATCATGGCTCCTTATATGTAAAGCATCGACGTGCGGATTCGAGCGGCGAACCGTTCGCGTCCGCATCGGAAGGAGGACCGCGCATGCCGTACAGGCCGATCGATTTTCAAGTATCCGTGCCGCGCACGCCCGAAAGCGCCTCGCAGCAAAGCCAAATGAACCACCGGCCCGCGCTGGAGCAAGCGCTGCTGGAGAAGGACGCGGCCAAGACGATGGAGGAGCAGCGCAGCCGCAATGCGGAAGTCGAACAGAGCGGCAATCGCGGCATCTCGTCGGAGCACGACCGGAATTCCCGTTCCGCGGAGAAGCGGGGGGCCTGGCAGAACCGGGGACAAACGGGTCAGGAACGCAAGGACGAGCGCGACGAACCGCCGCATCCTTACAAGGGCAAGCATATCGACGTGTCGACATGAAGCATCATAACCATAATTGCAGGTGATTCGAAATGGAACCGTGGCAAACCATCATGCTCCTCGGAGGCATCGCCATTGTTTGCGCAGCCGTGCTTCCCCGCAGGAAGGCCGCCGACGGAAGCGCGCGAGGCGGCGCGGAAGACCGCGACCGGACCATGCGCGGCATGGAAACCGCGCTGGAGCAGTTCATGGAGAACATGGAGGCGGACAACCGGGAAATCGCGGATCTGGTCGGCAAATCGGCGCAGGAAGCGCAGGCGATGGCGGCGAAGCGGGACGAGCGGCTTGAACGGCTCGAAACGCGCTGCGCCGAGCTCGAAGCGGCGCTGTCCGAGCTGCTGCGAACGCAGAGGGAAAGCAAGACGATGCCGGCTCTATATAATGTAGGGACACCGCCGGAGGTGTCTTCGATTGCGGCGGACGAACCTTCGATTCCGGCCGAAGCGGGCTTGCGGGAAGCTGCGTTCTTGGCTGCGGACAGCCCGGAAGACGATACTCGAACGGACTCGATTCGCGGCCGGTACTCGGAGCTGTTCGAGCTCCATTCGGCCGGCAAGTCCATCGAGGCGATCGCGAAGAAGCTGGGACGCCACAAAGGAGAAGTCCAGCTGATCCTTCAACTGGCGAAGCAAGAGGAGGCGGCGCGATGAACAGGCGGACGTTTCTGTTCGGACTCGGCGTCGGCATCATCTTGGGTGCCGGATTGCTGCAGTTGATGCTGATCGGCGAGAAGCAGGCCGAAGGCTTGAACGCGCTGCCGGAGACGATGGCCGAGGTCAAGACGTACTCGCAAGCGGATCTCGACAAGGCCGTCGCGGACGAGCGCGAGCGCGTTCGCGCCGAGCTGCTGCCGAAGACGGCGACGGAGAACGCCAAGCCGTCGTCCGCGCCGGGCGAGGCGGCGGATAAGCCGGCTGCCGGCGCCAAGGACGAGAAGGCCGGGAAACCGGCGGCATCGGACGGGGAAGACAAAGCGGTCGATCAGGCCCGAACGATCGTGCGCATTCCGCCGAACGCGAGCGTATCGGAGACGGCGGAACTGCTTGCCGAACGCGGCATCATCGCCGACAAGCAGGCTTTCATCGACCTGATGCGATTGAAAACGATTCGCGCGGGCTATTTTTCGTTTCAGGGCAAACCGACCCTGCAGCAGGTGCGCGGCATCGTGACGAGCCAGCCGCTCGATCCCGAAACGGCCAAGCGCGATTTGGATAAAAGCGGGAAATGACGCCGTATTGAAAACGGCGTCGAATTGCCGTCAAATGCGGTTGCATGGCCCCATCCGGATATGGTATAGTAGTTGACGGTGTTAAAAACACACGCCGATTAATTTTGCCATTGGTGCTTCGGCCCGGTCGAAGTGATGGCGGAAAATGAGATCGGCGGAGGAAAACAAAAAACCATTTAACAGGAGGTGTTGAAGAGATGGCGGTTATTTCCATGAAACAGCTTCTTGAAGCTGGGGTACACTTCGGTCACCAAACTCGTCGCTGGAACCCGAAAATGGATCGTTATATCTTCACGGAACGTAACGGGATTTACATTATCGATTTGCAAAAAACGGTAAAGAAAGTCGAAGAGGCTTACAACTTCGTTCGCTCGATCGGCGAGCAAGGCGGCACGATTCTCTTCGTCGGCACGAAAAAACAAGCACAGGATTCGGTTAAGGAAGAAGCGGAACGTTGCGGCAACTTCTACATCAACCAGCGTTGGCTGGGCGGCACGCTGACGAACTTCCAAACGATCCAAAAACGTATCGATCGTCTGAAAACGATCGACAAATGGGAAGAAGACGGCACGTTCAACGTGCTTCCGAAGAAAGAAGTCATCCTTCTCCGCAAAGAGAAAGATCGTCTCGAAAAATTCCTCGGCGGCATCAAAGGCATGCGTTCCCTGCCTAGCGCCCTCTTCGTCATCGACCCTCGCAAAGAGCGCATCGCGGTTGCCGAAGCGCGCAAGCTGGGTATCCCGATCGTCGGCATCGTAGACACGAACTGCGATCCGGACGAGATCGATTACGTCATCCCGGGTAACGACGATGCAATCCGCGCAGTAAAATTGCTGACGGCGAAAATGGCCGACGCAATCGTTGAATCGCGCCAAGGCGAAGTCACGACTGCTTAATATTCATTGACGAACCGACTAGAAAGGGTGGTCAGAAGGTGCATAACCTCTCACCGCCCTTTTTTTAAAGTCAAACCTTATCCAATTTCAGGAGGTCACGAACGATGGCGGTAAGTGCGAGTGCAGTAAAAGAATTGCGTGAAAGAACGGGCGCGGGCATGCTGGAATGCAAAAAAGCGCTGGACGAAACGAACGGCGACATCGCGAAAGCGATCGACCTGCTTCGCGAGAAAGGACTGTCCGCGGCGGCGAACAAAGCGGGCCGCGTAGCGACGGAAGGCACGGTCGAGTCCTACATTCACGCCGGCGGCCGCATCGGCGTGCTCGTCGAAATCAACTGCGAAACGGACTTCGTCGGCAAAACCGATCAATTCCGCGAATTCGCGCGCGATATCGCGATGCAAATCGCGGCGGCTAGCCCGAAATTCGTCAGCCGCGAAGAAGTGCCGGCCGATGAGCTGGAAAAAGAGCGCGAAATTCTGAAGGCGCAAGCCCTCAACGAAGGCAAGCCAGAAAAAATCGTCGAAAAGATGGTTGAAGGCCGCATCAGCAAATACTACGAAGAGTACTGCCTGCTTGAGCAAGCGTTCATCAAAGATCCGGACAAAACGATCCACACGCTGCTTAAAGAAAAAATCAGCACGATCGGCGAGAACATCTCGATCCGTCGCTTCGTTCGTTATGAACTCGGCGAAGGCTTGGAGAAAAAAGAAGACAACTTCGTTGCCGAAGTTATGTCTCAAGCCAAATTGTAATCCGAACGCACAGGCGGGGCGGGGCGTTCGCCCCGCCGTTTTTTCTACTTACCGACCGCTGCGCGATAAGCAGCATTCATTTCGAGTATGCGGCCTTAAGACAAGGTCCAAGATGGAGGTAAACCACGTTGCAAAGTCCCGTGTACAAACGTATCGTGCTGAAGGTGAGCGGGGAATCGCTCTCGGGTAACAATGGGTATGGAATCGAATCCTCCGTGATCTCTTCGATCGCCGAGCAGGTCAAAGAAGTAGTGGAACTTAACGTTGAAGTGGCGATCGTCGTCGGCGGCGGAAACATCTGGCGCGGCATCGCGGGTTCGGCAAAAGGCATCGACCGCGCGACGGCCGATTACATGGGAATGCTTGCCACGGTTATGAATTCTCTCGCGCTGCAGGACGCGCTCGAACAAATCGACGTGCCGACTCGCGTGCAAACCTCGATCGCGATGCAGCAAATCGCGGAACCTTATATTCGCCGCCGGGCGATTCGTCACCTGGAAAAGGGACGCGTCGTTATTTTCGCGGCCGGCACGGGAAATCCGTACTTCTCCACGGACACTACTGCCGCATTGCGCGCAGCTGAAATAGAAGCCGAAGTCATTTTAATGGCTAAAAACAAAGTGGACGGCGTCTATTCCGCCGATCCGTTCAAGGACGCTTCCGCGGAGAAATTCGAGACGCTGACGTACCTGGAAGTGCTTAACCGCAATTTGGGCGTGATGGACTCCACGGCGTCGTCGCTCTGCATGGACAACGACATTCCGCTCGTCGTATTCTCCATTACGGAAGCCGGAAACATTAAGCGCGTCGTGCTGGGAGAAAAAATCGGAACAATCGTGATGAAAGGGAGTGCGTCCTAGTGCCGCAAACCATAAAGAAGAACGCCGAAGAACGGATGGACAAAGCGATCGCCGCGCTGAAGCGCGATCTGTCGACGCTCCGCGCCGGACGCGCGACGCCGGCTCTGCTGGACCGTCTGCAAGTCGAATATTACGGCGCCTTGACGCCGGTCAACCAATTGGCGAACATCAACACGCCGGATTCCCGCACGCTGCTCATCCAGCCATGGGATAAATCCTCGCTGGGCGCCATCGAGAAAGCGATCATGAAATCCGATCTCGGCTTGACGCCTTCGAACGACGGCTCCACGATTCGCATCGGCATTCCGATGCTGACGGAAGAGCGCCGCAGCGAGCTGGTCAAGATGACGAAGAAATTCGGCGAAGAAGCGAAGGTTGCCATCCGCAACATCCGCCGCGACGCGAACGACGACATCAAGAAGCTCGAGAAGACGGACATTTCCGAAGATGAATCCCGCCGCCACCAGGACGACATCCAAAAAACGACGGACAAATTCATCGCCGAAGTGGAAAAAGTGCTCGCCGCCAAAGAGAAGGACATCATGGAAGTATAATAATGCGTACCGGCCCCTCCGAATGGTGGGGTTTGTTGCATAAATCGACGCTAGCGGCGGGAGGACGAGCATGTTACAGCGATTGAAGGCCTTGTTTGGCAAAACGTCCGCGGCGCCGCTGCAGACGTTGGAATCGGATAACATCCCGCAGCATATCGCGATCATCATGGACGGCAACGGCAGGTGGGCGAAGCGCCGCGGCCTGCCGCGCATGGCCGGCCACCATTCCGGGATGAAAGCGGTCAAGCGGATCACGATGGCCGCGGATCGGGTAGGCGTCAAATATTTAACGCTTTATGCGTTTTCGACGGAAAACTGGAAGCGGCCGAAGGCGGAAGTCGAATTTCTGATGAAGCTGCCCCAGGAGTTCCTCGCCATGGAGATCAAGGATCTCATGGAGAAGAACGTGCGGATCCGCATCATGGGCTACAAAGAGGATTTGCCCTCCCACACCCTGAAAGCCGTCGAGGACGCCGTCGCCCTGACGTCGGGTAATACCGGTCTCGTCCTGACGTTCGCGCTGAACTACGGCAGCCGGAAAGAAATGATCGAGGCCATGAAAAGCATCGGCCGCGATATCCGGGACGGCAAGCTGGACCCGGACGAAATCGACGTGCCGGATGTGGAAAGCCGCCTGTTGTCGACGGGCCTTCCGGATCCGGATTTGCTCATTCGCACGAGCGGCGAACTGCGCCTCAGCAATTTCATGCTTTGGCAGCTCGCTTACAGCGAAATGTGGTTTACGGACGTCTACTGGCCCGAGTTTTCGGATCAACACTTCTATGAGGCGGTCCGCGAATACCAACGAAGGGCCCGCCGATACGGCGGATTGTAACGAGCTGGACTGGAGAGTGTCATACGCGTGAAACAACGCATTATTTCGGGCGTGCTTGCCGGCGCCGTGTTTGTGGTACTGACCGTGCTGGGCGGATGGTATTTCTTTGCACTTCTACTTTTTCTGACGATCGTCGGGATGATGGAGTACATCCGGATGAACGGCGTGTCGATGAAGCATCCGCTGGCCTGGCTCGCGATGGCAGGTACGCTGCTGCTTTTCTTGCCGTGGGACGACTTCGGCCTGCATCAGCCGGCAGCCTTACATATGATTTGGATGTTGATGTTTATTTTGCTCAGCGTGACCGTGCTGACCAAGAACGAAGTGACGATCGACGGAGCGGCGCTCATGCTGCTCGGCGCGCTCTACATCGGATACGGCTTTCATGCGATGTACGAGGTCCGCGGCGGCGAATCGCACGGACTCATGACGACGATCATGGCGTTTTTCGCCATATGGGCGTCGGACGCCGGCGCGTATTTCACGGGCAAAGCGATCGGCAAAAACAAGCTGTGGCCGGCGATCAGCCCGAACAAAACGATCGAAGGGTCGCTCGGCGGCGTCGTGCTTGCCTTGCTGATCGCCTTGGTGTTCGCGTGGATGTATCCGGACGAGATCGGCATCGGCCGCGCGATCATGATCGGACTGGTGGCGGCCGTGGCCGGACAGCTCGGCGACTTGATCCAATCCGCGTACAAACGGGTGCGCGGCATCAAGGATTCGGGCACGCTGCTGCCGGGGCACGGCGGCGTGCTCGACCGCTGCGACAGCTGGCTGATCGTGTTTCCGCTGCTCATCATGACGAATTTGCTGCCGTTGTAAGGCGCTCGGGGAGGCCAATAGATTGAAGAAACTAACGATTCTCGGCTCGACGGGCTCGATCGGGACCCAAACGCTGGACATCGTCGGACGCGAACCGGACCGCTACCGGATCGAAGGGCTAGCGGCGGGCAGCAACGTGGATTTGCTGGTGCGGCAAGCGCGGCAGTTCCGTCCGAAGACCGTATGCCTGTCGTCCAAAGCGCTGGCGGACGAAGCCAGACCGCACCTGCCGGCCGGCACGAAGGCGGTGTTCGGCGACGAAGGCTTGGTCCAGATCGCGGCCGAGACGGACGCCGATACGGTCATGACGGCGATCGTGGGCAGCCGCGGGCTGCCGGCGACGCTGGCCGCCATCGACGCGGGCAAGTCGATCGCGCTCGCCAATAAGGAAACGCTCGTGACGGCGGGCCACTTGGTCATGCGCCGTGCGGCGGAACGGGGCGTGGCGATATTGCCGGTGGATAGCGAGCATTCGGCGATTTTCCAATGCCTGAACGGCGAACGGCGCCAAGATATCCAGCTCATCACGCTGACCGCATCGGGCGGTTCGTTCCGGGATCGGACCCGCGAGGAGCTTCACGGGGTCACCGTCGCGGAGGCGCTCAACCACCCTAACTGGTCGATGGGGGCGAAAGTGACGATCGATTCGGCCACGATGGCCAATAAAGGGCTGGAGGTCATCGAAGCGCACTGGCTGTTCGGCTTGCCGTACGACCGCATCGAGGTGCTGATCCATCCGGAGAGCATCATCCATTCGTACGTCGAGTTCGTCGATCGCAGCGTCGTCGCGCAGCTTGGGCTTCCGGACATGCGGGTGCCGATTCAGTACGCGCTGACGTATCCGGAGCGCCGGGTATCGCCCGCGGAGCCGCTGGATCTCGCGAAGCTGTCCGCATTGCACTTCCGGACCATGGACTACGATCGTTATCCGTGCCTGCGCTTCGCGTACGAGAGCGGCCGGGCCGGGAAGTCGGTTCCGACGGTATTCAACGCGGCCAACGAAACGGCCGTAGCCCGGTTCCTGAACGGCGAAATCACCTTTTTGCAAATCGAAGACGTCATCGCGTCCGTGCTGGATCGGCACGAGATCGTCGAGGTTCCCGATGTAACGGCGATCGCCGAAGTCGATGCCTGGGCTCGCCGGACGGCGGCAAGCATCTGACGGGGGGTTCTCTTGTATCGAACGGGAGAATAATGATAATCTAAGTACAGGCCGTTACGAACAGGAGGCTCGAGAGCGATGCACACGATACAAGTCGTCTTTTTGACGGTAATGGTCTTCTTCGTCATCGTGACCATACACGAATGGGGTCACTTTTACTTTGCGAAGCGCGCGGGGATATTGGTAAGGGAGTTCGCGATCGGCTTCGGGCCGAAGCTGTTTTCCATCAAGCGCGGCGAGACGCGCTACACGCTGCGTCTCGTGCCGGCGGGCGGATTCGTCCGCATGGCCGGGGAAGATCCGGAACTGATCGAGATTCAGCCGGGACAGACCATCGCCGTTCGCGTCAAGGACGGCAAGGTGTCCCGTATTTATTTGGACCGGCTCGACGACCGCACGAACGTCGTGCGCGGCGAAGTCGAATCGATCGATATCGAGAACAAGCTGAAGCTGGCGCTCAACGCGGACGGGGTGACGGAGTCGTTCGACATCCACCCGCAAGCGCTCATGATCGCGAAAGGCAAGGAGACGCAGATCGCGCCGCTCGACCGCCAATACGGCAGCAAGACCGTCGGCCAGCGCGCGCTTGCGATCGTTGCGGGACCCGTCATGAACTTTGTCCTGGCTTTCGTGCTGTTCGGCGTTTACTTCCAGATGGCGGGCGTGCCGATGGAGAATCCCGACCGGCTGTTGATCGGCGACGTCGTGGCCGGCATGCCGGCGTCCAAGGCCGACATCAAGGTCGGCGACGTCATCGATTCCGTCAACGGCGTCAAGATCGGGGCCGATTCCGAGAAAATGATCGATTTGATCAGCAAATCGCCCAACGTGCCTTTGACTTTCACCGTCGTTCGCGAGGGCAAGACGATCACGTCCAAAATCACGCCGAAGCCCGACGACACCGGCGCCGGCAAGCTCGGGATCACCGCCGCGGTTCCTTCGCGCTCGGTCAAGTTCGGCGAGACGTTCAAGTACGCGGGTCAAGCGATGAAGAACATGACGATCATGATTTTTGAAGGCTTCAAAAACTTGATCATCGGCAATTTCAAGCTCGACGATCTCGGCGGTCCCGTCCGGACGGCCCAGGTAACGAGTCAAATCGCCTCGCAGGGGATTACCCAGCTGACGTCGTGGGTGGCTATTTTGAGTTTGTATTTGGGGATATTCAACCTGCTGCCGATCCCGGCGCTCGACGGAAGCCGTTTGCTCTTCCTCGGCCTGGAGGCGGTTCGCGGACGACCGGTCGATCCGAACCGCGAGAGCATGGTCCATTTCATCGGCTTCGCGATGCTCATGCTGCTGATGCTGGCCGTCACGTATAATGATATTTTGCGCTTGGTAAGAGGGGAGCACTAGTCGGTCATGTCGAAGGATAAACAATTCGTAACGGAAATTACGCCGCAGAGCGAGGACTTTTCGCGCTGGTACATCGATGTCATCAAGAAAGCGGAGCTCATGGATTATTCGCCGGTCCGCGGCTGCATCGTGTTCCGGCCGGAAGGATTCGAAATTTGGGAGCATATGCGCGACGAGCTGGACCGCCGCTTCAAGGAAACGGGCCACCGCAACGCGTACTTCCCGATGTTCATCCCGGAAAGCTTCTTCTTGAAAGAGAAGGAGCACGTCGAGGGCTTCAATCCGGAGCTGCCGTGGGTTACCGAGGCGGGCGGCGAGAAGCTCGAGGAACGGCTCGCGATCCGTCCGACGTCGGAAACGATCATCGGCCACATGTATTCGAAATGGATTCAATCCTACCGCGACCTGCCGGTTCTGATCAATCAATGGGCGAACGTCGTCCGTTGGGAGAAGCGGACGCTGCCGTTCCTGCGCACGACGGAATTCCTCTGGCAGGAAGGGCATACGGCGCACGAGCTGGAATCGGAAGCGCGCGAGGAAACGAACCGGATGCTCGAAATTTACCGCGACTTCTGCGAGAACTTCTTGGCGATCCCGGTCATCATGGGCCAAAAGACGCCGTCCGAGCGCTTCGCCGGCGCGGTCGACACGTATTCGATCGAGGCGATGATGAAGGACGGACGCGCCGTGCAAGCGGGCACGTCGCACTACCTGGGCAACAAGTTCGCGGTGGCGTTCGATATCAAGTACTTGGACCGCGAGAACACGCAGCAGTTCGTACATACGACCTCGTGGGGCGTATCGACCCGTCTGATGGGCGCCATGATCATGGTGCACGGCGACGACCGCGGCCTCGTGCTGCCGCCGAAAGTCGCGCCGACGCAGGTCGTCATGATTCCGATCGGACCGCCGAAAACCCGGGAGCAAGTGGTTGCGCGCGTGGACGAGCTCTACGCCGAGCTGAAGCGCGCCGGCATCCGCGTCAAAGTCGACGACCGGACGGACATGAGCCCGGGCTGGAAATTCAACGAATACGAGATGCGCGGCGTGCCGGTCCGACTGGAGCTCGGTCCGCGCGACATGGAGAACGGACAAGTCGTGCTCGTCTCCCGCATCTCCGGCGAGAAGCGGATCGTGCAGCAAAGCAGCTTGAAGGAAGAAATTGAACGTATGCTCGCGGACATCCACCGTGATATGTTTGAACGCGCGAAGCAATTCCGGGCGGAGCATTCGTATTCGGTCGATACGCTCGACGAGATGAAGGCCTTATTCGAAGAGCAGCGCGGCTTCGTGCTCGCAGGCTGGTGCGGATCCGAAGCGTGCGAACGGCAAGTGAAGGAAGAGACGGGCGCCACGAGCCGGAACATTCCGTTCGAGCCGGCGGAGCGGAAGTCGACCTGTCTGGTATGCGGAGAGAAGGCGGAGCATTCCGTCGTATTTGCTCGGGCCTATTGATTTTGGGGGAGGGCAATATGAACCAAACCGGGGAAAAACGGCAGCGGTTCGAACTGCTGATGAAGCAGGCGGACCTGCCGCCGCAAATCGCGAATGAACATTTTGGCGATGGGCATATAGACAAAGTGATCGTAAGCCGGAGTAACCGGGAATGGACGTTTTGCATCAGCAAAACGTCCTTGGTTCCTTTACCGGCTTTTGGCGTTTTTTGCAGGACGATTCAAGGGAAATTCTCGCATATCGCGAAGGTTTCCTTCCAGTTCCTCTACGGCGAAGAAGTGCCGCGGGACGAACTGATTCACGAATATTGGCCGGCCTTCGTGGAATGGCTGCAGCACAGCAACGCGTCCATCAACGGATGGATGAGCAAGGCGCGAATCGAGGCGGACGGCGAGCTCGTCACTTTGTACATGATGGACGACATGGGCCTGCAAATGGCAAAAAAGAAAGGCATCGACGAGCTGGCGGCGGGCTTTTACCGCGATCAGTTCGCGGTCGACATTCGCGTCAAGCTGAAGGTCGCGGACTCGAAGCAGGAGATTTACGAGGCGTTCGAGCAGAAACGTCAGCAGGAAGAACGCGACGTCATCGAGCAGATGATGACCTCGTCGATTCCGGATGCGCCGCCGGCCGATGAAGGCGACGTCCGGCTCGTGGTCGGTTACGACATTCGCGAGGAAGCCGTGCCGATCATGAATATTCTCGAAGAGGAGAAGAAAATCGCCGTGCAGGGCACGGTGTTCAACCTCGAGGAGAAGGAGCTGCGCAACGGCAGCACGCTGTTCACGTTCAACGTCACGGACTTCACCGATTCCATCGCGATGAAGATGTTCGCCAAGACGAAGGACGACGTAAAGGTACTGAAGCAGCTCGCGAACGGCAAGTGGATCAAGGCGCGCGGCCGCGTGGAGTACGACCGGTTCATGATGGAGCCCGAGCTCGTCATGATGCCGTCCGACCTGCACGAGGTCGTCGCGCCGAAGGAGAAGAAGGACGAAGCGGAAGAGAAGCGCGTCGAGTTTCACCTTCATACGACCATGAGCACGATGGACGCGGTGACGCCGGTCGACGTTTACATCAAACAAGCCGCCAAGTGGGGGCACAAGGCGATCGCGATTACGGATCACGGGAACGTGCAATGCTTCCCCGAGGCGGCGAAGGCCGGGAAAAAGAACGACGTCCAAGTGCTGTACGGGCTCGAAGCGAACGTCGTCAACGACGCCGTGCCGATGGTCATGAACGCGCGCGAGGAGCCGATGGCGGCGGCCGTGTACGTGGTCTTCGACATCGAGACCACCGGTCTGTCGGTCGTGAACAACCGAATCATCGAACTCGCGGGCGTCAAGATGCAGGAGGGCAAGGAAATCGATCGTTTTTCGACGTTCATCAACCCGCACGAGCATATCCCGTACAACATTCAGCAGCTGACGAACATTACGAACGAAATGGTCGCGGACGCGCCGGAGCTGGAGCCGAAAATCCGCGAGTTCGTCGAATTCATCGGCGACGCGGTGCTGGTGGCGCACAACGCGCGGTTCGATATGGGCTTCATCCAGGCCGCCTGCAAGCTCTACGGGGTGCCGGAAGTGACGAATCCCGTGCTCGATACGCTGGAGCTGGCTCGCTTCCTGCATCCGTCGATGAAGAACCACCGGCTGGGCACGCTGGCGGACAAATACAAAATCAGTCTCGAGAACGCCCACCGCGCCATCGACGACTCCATCGCCCTCGGCGGCGTGCTGTTCGGGCTCATCGGCGATGCGGCGGCCCGCAACATAACCGGCTTGCATATGCTAAACGACTACGTCGGGCTGGACCTGTCCAACTCGCGGCCGTTCCACTGCTGCATCTACGCGCTGAACGCGGTCGGCAAGAAGAACTTATTCAAACTGATTTCTATCTCCCATACGAAACACTTCAAACGCGTCGCCGTCATCCCGAAGAGCAAGCTGACGGAGCTTCGCGAAGGACTGCTCATCATTTCGGGCTGCGAGAAGGGCGAGTTTTTCGAAGCCGTGCTGAACAAGTCGGTGGAAGAAGCCGAGGAAACCGCGCGGTACTACGACGTGCTGGAGGTCCAGCCGGTAACGTTCTACATGCATCTCGTGGAGAAGGGCTTCGTCGCGAGCCGCGCCGAAATCGAGCAGGCCTTGCGGCGCGTGTGCGATATCGGCGACAGGCTGGGCAAGCCGGTCATCGCGACCGGGAACGTGCACTACCTGAAGGAACGCGACAAAATGTTCCGGGACATTACGATTCACGGCATCACCGGCTTCAGCCCGCTGAAGGACATTACGAAACCGGACGCGCATTTCCGGACGACCAAAGAAATGCTGGACGAATTCAAGTTCCTCGGCGAAGCGAAGGCGTACGAAGTCGTCGTGAAAAACACGAACGAGCTCGCCGGCCGGTTCGAGAAATTCGATCTGTTCCCGTCCAAGCTGTTCGTGCCGATCATGGAAGGCGCGGACGAAGAAATGCGCGCCACATGCTACGAGACGGCAAAACGGCTCTACGGCGATCCCATCCCGGAGGTCGTCGTCCAGCGGCTCGAGAAAGAACTCGTGCCGATCACGAAAGCCGGCTTCTCCGCGAACTATCTCATCTCCGAGCGGCTCGTGAAGAAGTCCAACGCGGACGGCTATCTCGTCGGCTCCCGGGGTTCGGTCGGCTCGTCCGTCGTCGCGACGTTTCTCGGCATCTCCGAGGTTAACCCGCTGCCGGCGCACTATCTGTGCCTGAACGAAGCGTGCAAGTACAGCGAATGGTTCCTCGACGGAAGCTATCCGAGCGGCTTCGACCTGCCGGATAAGCTATGCCCGAACTGCGGCAAGCCGCTGAAGGGCGAGGGGCAGGACATTCCGTTCGAGACGTTCCTCGGCTTCAAGGGCGACAAGGTGCCCGATATCGACTTGAACTTCTCGGGCGAATACCAGGCGACCGCGCATAATTTCACCAAAATCATGTTCGGCGAGAAAGCCGTGTACCGCGCGGGCACGATCGGCACGGTCGCCGAGAAGACGGCATACGGCTTCGCCAAGAAGTACGAAGAAGAGAAGGGCAAGAAATGGCGCGGCGCGGAGCTGTCCCGGCTTGCGTCCGGCTGTACCGGCGTCAAACGCAGCACCGGTCAGCACCCCGGCGGCATCGTCGTCGTGCCGGACTACATCGACGTGGAAGACGTGACGCCCGTGCAGTATCCGGCGGACGACTTGAACGCCGAATGGCAGACGACGCATTTCGATTACCACGCCTTCGAGGAAAATTTGCTGAAGCTCGATATTCTCGGGCACGACGATCCGACCATGATGCGCATGCTGCAGGACTTGACCGGCGTCGATCCGACGACGATTCCGATGAACGATCCGAAGGTCATGAGCATGTTCAGCTCCACGGACGCGCTCGGCGTCATGCCGGAGAAGATCCGCTCGTCCGTCGCCACTTACGGCGTGCCGGAGATGGGCACGAAGTTCGTGCGGCAGATGCTCGAGGAGACGAAACCCGCGACGTTCGCGGATTTGCTGCAAATCTCGGGACTGTCCCACGGTACGGGCGTCTGGCTCGGCAACGCGCAGGAGCTGATCAAGAACCGGACCTGCACGATCAAGACGGTGATCGGCTGTCGCGACGACATCATGTTGTACCTGATCTACAAGGCCGGCATGGACGCGGGGCTCGCCTTCAAAATCACCGAGAGCGTGCGGAAGGGCCGGGGGCTCACGCCGGAGTGGATCGAGGAAATGAAGAATTGCAAGGTCCCGCAATGGTACATTGATTCCTGCCTCAAAATCGAGTACATGTTCCCGAAAGCCCATGCGGCGGCCTACGTCATATCCGCGGTGCGGACGGCCTTTTTCAAGCTCTATTATCCGATCTATTATTACGCGACGTACTTCTCGATCCGGGCCGAGGACTTCGACCTGGACCTGCTGTGCCAAGGCTACGAAGCCATCCTGAAGCGGATCATCGAAATCGAGCAAAAAGGGTTCAGCGCCACGCCGAAAGAAAAGAACAGCGTCTCGCTGCTCGAAATGGCGCTCGAAATGACGGCGCGGGGCTTCTCCTTCAAACCGGTCGACCTTTACCGCTCCGAGGCGACGCGCTTCATCGTCGAAGGCAATTCGCTCATTCCGCCGTTCGGGGCCATCAGCGGCATCGGCGAGAACGCCGCCCGCAACATCGCGGCGGCCCGGGACTTCGGCGAGTTCCTTTCGATCGAAGACTTCCAGCAGAAGTCGAAAGCCACGAAGACGATCGTCGAAGTGCTGACGGGCATGGGCTGTTTCCGCGGCCTGCCGGAATCGAATCAGCTGTCGCTGTTTTAGAAGCGGCAAGCGGGGAGCGGCGTCTCGGCGCTTGACGGCCCGCACCGTATTGTCACGGATTCGTGATTATGGTATAATCTTTCTGGTAATGCTGATGATACGACTTTTTCGCAGAAGAGTGGGGAAACCCACTCTTTACGTTTTGTCTGCACCTTTTTACCTGTACGAATGACAGCGAGATTCTCCTTCGTAAGCGAGACGACCGAAAAATTAACGGACAGCGCGCCTATCCGACGACGACAGGCTGCAATGGGAGGTACAACGTTTTTGAGCACACCTAAAATCAAAAGCGCCGTCGAGGACATGGTCAAACCGTTTCTTGACGAACATGGATTCGAACTCGTGGACGTGGAATACGTGAAAGAGGGAAGCAATTGGTTCCTTCGCGTCTACGTCGACAAAGAAGGCGGCATCGACATCGACGAATGCGGACGGATCAGCGAATATTTGAGCGAGCAGCTCGATGCGAACGACCCGATTCCGGAAGCTTATTTCCTCGAGGTCTCGTCTCCGGGAGCGGAACGTCCGCTGAAGAAGCCGGAGGACGTCGCCAAGTCCGTAGGCAAGCATGTCTTCGTGACCACGTATGAGCCGATCGGCGGCTTGAAAGAGTTCGAGGGTACGCTCGCGTCCTTCGACGGCGAAGAAGTCGTGATCGAGATCGGCAAAAAGAAGCATGCCATTCCGTACGCGAAAGTGGCAAGCGCGCGTTTGGCCATCCTCTTCTGATTGACGGAAGAGGCGGCTTTATCATAACGTAGGGAACCAGTCGAAAGGGGGAACTCATTTCCAATGAGCATGGAATTTATCGAAGCATTAGCGGAAATCGAAAGAGAGAAAGGGATCAGCAAGGATATTTTGCTGGAAGCGATCGAGGCTGCCCTGATTTCGAGCTACAAACGCAATTTCAATACCGCCCAGAACGTCCGGGTGGACATTAACCGGTTTACGGGCGTCATCAAGGTATACGCTCGGAAGACCGTCGTCGACGAGGTGCTGGATCCGCGTCTCGAAATCTCGGTCGAGGCTTCCCGCGAGATCAACCCGCACTATACGCTGGACGACGTCGCGGAAATCGAAGTGACGCCGCGCGATTTCGGACGGATCGCGGCGCAGACGGCGAAGCAGGTCGTCACGCAGCGCATTCGGGAAGCGGAGCGCGGCCTGATCTATAATGCGTTCATCGATAAGGAAGAGGATATCGTCAACGGCATCGTCCAGCGCCAAGACGTGCGCAACCTGTTCATCGATCTGGGCAAGGTCGAGGCGGTGCTGCCGCTGACCGAGCTGATGCCGACGGATAAGTTCAAGCACGGTGACCGCGTCAAGTCGTTCATCACGAAAGTGGAGAACACGACGAAGGGGCCGCAAATCTTCTTGTCCCGCACGCATCCGGGCCTGCTCAAGCGGCTGTTCGAGCTCGAAGTGCCGGAAATTTACGACGGCGTCGTCGAGATTCGCTCGGTCGCGCGCGAAGCGGGCTTCCGTTCCAAGATCGCCGTGCATTCGCGCAATCCGGAAGTCGATCCGGTCGGCTCGTGCGTCGGGCAGAAGGGCATGCGCGTCCAGACGATCGTGACGGAGCTGAAGGGCGAGAAGATCGACATCGTGCGCTGGTCGGAGAGCGTGGAAGAATACGTCGCGAACGCGCTGAGCCCGTCCAAGGTCATCGAAGTCATCGTGTACGAGCAGGAGAAGATGGCGCGCGTCATCGTACCGGACTACCAGCTTTCGCTCGCGATCGGCATCAAGGGGCAGAACGCGCGGCTGGCCGCGAAGCTGACCGGCTGGAAAATCGACATCAAGAGCGAATCGCAAGCCGAGCAGGAATACGGCCGTCCGAAATCGGCGATGAGCACGATGCATCAAGATTCCGTCTCCATCGATTGATCGGGGCGGGCCATCGCCCGGGGGAGGGATGAAGGATGAAACCGAGAAAAATTCCGCTGCGCAAGTGCGTGGCTTGTCAAGAAATGAAGCCGAAGAAAGAACTGATCCGGGTCGTCCGCACGCCGGACGAAGCCGTTCTGATCGATTTGACGGGCAAGAAGGCGGGCCGCGGCGCTTATCTCTGCGGACAGGTGGATTGCTTCAGGCTGGCGAAGAAGAGCCGGGCGCTGGACCGGGCGCTGAAGCAGACGGTCGGGGCGGAGATCTACGACCAGCTCGCGCAGGATTTCATCGCCGTCGAAGACGAGTTTATCGCAAGCAAGGATGAGCCCGATGAAGCAGAGGAAGCATAAGGCGCTGTCCATGCTCGGCATGGCGATGCGGGCCGGGAAGCTGGTCACCGGCGACGAAACCGTGCTGAAGGCCGTCCGTCAAGGCAAGGCGGCGCTCGTCATCCTCGCGGCGGACGCCTCGGATAATACCAAGAAGAAGTTTAGGGATAAATGCGCGACGTACGACACGAACTGCGTGGAGGCTTTTGACCGGATTGCGTTGGGAGAGGCGATCGGGAAATCGGAGCGGGTCATTCTCGGGCTGACGGATGCCGGTTTTGCCAAAAGCATCGTTCAAAGCTTAGCTGAATCTACGGAGGTGGAGTATATTGACTAAACAACAAGACAAAGACAACAAAGATAAATTGCGCGTATACGAATACGCGAAATCGCTCAACATGAGCAGCAAAGAAATCATCACGATTCTAAAACGTCTCAATCTGCCCGTGAACAACCATATGAGCGTCATGGAGAATGAGATGGTTTCGAAGGTGGAAGGTTTCTTCCGCGACATCAAAGCGAACGCGGCAGCCAAACGCGCGCAGGAGAACGCGACGGTTTCGGCGGCCCAATCGTCCAATCGGCAGCAGCAGGAGCGCAAGCCGCAGCACGCGCTCAACGCATCCGTTCAGCAAGGCAACAAAAATACGAAAGAAAAACAGGGGAATATGACTATTTCACATACAACGGAACAATCCAAGAACGCGGCTACGTCCGCCAACACGACGACCAGTCCCTCGCCGGCTTCGGGCCAGGCATCCAGCGCCCAAACTTCGGGCACTTCTTCGAACAGCGACAATCAGAATCAACGCCCGCATAACCAAGGCGGCCAAGGCGGCCAAGGCAATCGTCAAGGCGGTCAAGGCGGCGGCTATCAGGGCAACCGTCAAGGCGGCCAGGGAGGCCAAGGCAATCGCCAAGGCGGCCAAGGCGGCGGCGGTTATCAAGGCAATCGTCAAGGCGGCCAAGGCGGCGGCTATCAGGGCAATCGTCCGCAAGGCCAAGGCGGCGGCTACCAAGGCAGCCGTCCGCAAGGCCAAGGCGGCGGCGGTTATCAAGGCAACCGTCCGCAAGGCCAAGGCGGCGGTCAGGGCGGTCAAGGCAGCCGTCCGCAAGGCCAAGGCGGCGGCGGCTACCAAGGCAATCGTCCGCAAGGCCAAGGCGGCGGTCAAGGCGGCTATCAAGGCAATCGTCCGCAAGGCCAGGGCGGCGGCCAAGGCGGTTATCAAGGCAACCGTCCGCAAGGTCAAGGCGGCGGCCAAGGCGGCTACCAAGGCAATCGCCCGCAAGGCCAGGGCGGCAGCGCCGGCAGCGCGCCTGCGCGCACGTTCGACAACAGCAACCGCGGCGGCACGTCGGACGATCGGAGACGCAACAATCCGAAAGCCTCGAACAATTCGTACAACAACAACAAGCGATTCGAAGACAACAACGGCCGGGGCGGCAAGAACAATAGAGGCGGCAAGAACAACCGCGGCCGGAACCAGCAGCAGGAACGCCGCGAGAAGATCGACAATACGCCGAAGAAAATCATCGTGCGCGGCACGGTAACCGTCGGCGATCTGGCGAAGCTGCTGCATAAGGACGCTTCGGAAGTCATCAAGAAGCTCATCATGCTCGGCGTCATGGCGACGATCAACCAAGAAGTCGACCTGGATACCGTGCAGCTCATCGCGGCGGAATACGGCGTCGAAGTCGAAGTGAAGATTCCGGTCGAGGAAGATCAATTCGAGACGATCGAAGAGAAGGACGAAGAGGAGTCCCTCGAAGCGCGTCCGCCGGTCGTCACGATCATGGGTCACGTCGACCACGGCAAAACGACGCTGCTCGACGCGATCCGCAAAACCAACGTCACGAGCGGCGAAGCAGGCGGCATTACGCAGCATATCGGCGCCTACCAAGTCGAGATCAACCATAAGAAAATCACGTTCCTCGATACGCCGGGCCACGAAGCCTTCACGCTGATGCGGGCGCGCGGCGCGCAGGTAACGGATATCACGATCATCGTCGTGGCCGCGGACGACGGCGTCATGCCGCAAACGGTCGAGGCGATCAACCACGCGAAGGCGGCGAACGTGCCGATCATCGTCGCGGTGAACAAGATCGACAAGCCGGACGCCGAGCCGGACAAAATCAAGCAGAGCTTGACGGAGTACGGACTGGTGCCGGAAGAGTGGGGCGGCGACACGATTTTCGTCAACGTCTCCGCGAAGCAGCGCATCGGCCTGGAAGAACTGCTCGAAATGATTCTCCTCGTCGCCGAGGTGAACGACTATAAAGCGAACCCGAACAAACGGGCGCGCGGCACCGTCATCGAAGCCGAGCTGGACAAAGGCAAAGGGCCGGTCGCGCGGATTCTCGTGCAGCACGGCACGCTCAAAATCGGCGACGCATTCGTCGCCGGCAATTGCTTCGGCCGCGTCCGGGCGATGGTCAACGACAAGGGCCGCCGTCTGAAGGAAGCCGGTCCGAGCACGCCGATCGAAATCACCGGTTTGACGGAAGTGCCGCAAGCGGGCGATCCGTTCCTCGTGTTCGAGGACGAGCGCAAAGCACGCGACATCGCCGAGCGCCGCGCCATCAAGCACCGCCAATCCGAGCTCGGCGCGAACTCGCGCGTAACGCTCGAAGATTTGTACAATCATATTAAAGAAGGCGAGATCAAGGATCTCAACGTGATCATCAAAGCCGACGTGCAAGGTTCTTCCGAGGCGCTCAAGGGCTCGCTCGCGAAGATCGACATCGAAGGCGTGCGCGTGAAAATCATTCACAGCGGCGCGGGCGCGATCACGGAATCCGACATCAACCTCGCCGCGGCTTCCAGCGCGATCGTCATCGGCTTCAACGTGCGTCCGGAACCGCAGGCGCTGGCAACGGCCGAGCAAGAGAAAGTCGACATCCGCCTGCACAGCATCATCTACAACGTCATCGACGAGATCGAACACGCGATGAAGGGCATGCTGGATCCGGTATTCAAGGAAGTCGTCATCGGCCAGGCCGAAATCCGCAACCTGTTCAAGGTGACCAAAGTCGGCGTCATCGCGGGCTGCATGGTCATCTCGGGCAAAATCGCGCGGAACGCCAAAGCGCGCTTGATCCGCGGCGGCATCGTCGTCTTCGAAGGCGAGATCGAATCGCTCAAACGGTTCAAGGACGACGCCAAGGAAGTGGCCCAAGGCTACGAGTGCGGCATTACGCTGGATAAATACAACGACCTCAAAGAGGGCGACATTATCGAAGCGTACATCTTAGAGTCCGTGGAGAGGTGATTGACCGATGGCCAAAGTCCGCGTAGGACGCGTAGGCGAGCAAATCAAGAAAGAGCTCAGCACGATTATTCAGACGGAGCTCAAGGATCCGCGCATCGGCTTTATTACGGTGACGGGCGTCGAGATCACGAACGACCTGTCCCAAGCGCGGGTTTACCTCAGCGTGCTGGGCAGCGATGAGCAGAAGGAAGAAACGCTTAAGGCGCTCGCGCGCAGCACCGGCTTCCTTCGCTCGGAGCTGGGCAAGCGCATCCGCTTCCGCCATACGCCGGAGCTGTTGTTCAAGTTCGACAGCAGCATCGAGTACGGCAGCCGGATCGAGTCGCTCCTGCACGACATCAACGATCGCAGCGGCGGGGATACGCAATGACCGCCGCGAACGGCGCGAGTTCGCCGGACGCTTATCGGGCGTCGCTAAAGGAGGCGCTCGACTTCCTGCGGGAAGGCAGCCGGTATCTCGTCGTCGCGCACGTGCAGCCGGACGGAGACGCCATCAGCTCGACGCTCGTCGTCGGCTGGCTGCTCCGGCAGCTGGGGAAAGAAGCGGTGCTCGTGAACGAGGGCGCGGTGCCCGCGCGGCTTCTTTTTATGGACGCGGCCGCATCCGTCGTGAATCACGGCAAGCAGCCGCTCGAAGAGAAATTCGATCGCGTCGTCGCGGTCGATTGCGCGGATTTCCGCCGGATCGGCACGGTGAAGGACTTGTTCGCGGATGGGGCAAAGCTGCTGAACGTCGATCATCATCCGACGAACGACGCCTTCGGCACGCATAACCTGATCCGGGTCGACGCCGCGGCGACGGTCGAGATCTTGCATGATCTGATCGAGTTCGCCGGCATCCCGTTCGACCGGGAAGCGGCGACGGCGGTCTATACCGGCCTGATGACCGACACAGGCGGCTTCCGCTATTCCAATACGACCCCGCGCGTCATGCAGGCGGCATCGCGCATGCTGGCCGAAGACGTGCCGGGCCATTGGATCGCCAACCATCTGCTTGAGCGCATGACGAAACCGCAGCTTTTGCTGCTGCAGCGAGGCCTCAGCCGATTGGCGTTTTCGGACGACAACCGGATCGCCTGGCTGTTCGTCACATACGCCGACATGGCGGAGACGGGCGCGGTCGGGGACGATCTGGAAGGGTTGGTCAATTATGCCCTGAACGTCGAAGGCGTGGAAGTCGGCATCTTGTTCAAAGAGACGGAGAACGGCGAAGTGAAGGTCAGCATGCGTTCATCGGGCAAGGCGGACGTCGCGGCCATCGCGCAATCCTTCGGCGGCGGCGGCCATGTCCGGGCGGCCGGCTGCCGGCTCCAGCACGGCATGGACGCCGCGATCGCGACCGTCGTGCAAACCGTAAGAGAGGCGCTGGATCGATGATGGACGGAATTTTGGCGGTATGGAAACCGGCGGGCTGGACCTCACACGATGTGGTGGCGAAGGTTCGGGGCATTCTGAAGGTCAAGCGGATCGGGCATACCGGCACGCTCGACCCGCAGGTGACCGGCGTGCTGCCGCTCTGCATCGGACGGGCGACGCGCGTCGTCGAATACGTGCAGGATCGGCCCAAGTCCTACGAGGCCGTCATGCAGTTCGGATTGGCGACGGATACCGAGGACTTGACGGGCACGGTCACGGAGCAGCTGCCCGAGGTCAAGGTGACCGAGGCGCAAATCCGCGCCGTCTTGGCGTCGTTCGTCGGCGAGATCGAACAAGTGCCGCCGATGTTCTCGGCGGTGCGCGTCGACGGCAAGCGGCTTTACGAGCTGGCCCGGGAAGGGCAGGTCGTGGAACGCAAGCCGCGCAAGGTAACGATCTACGGCTTGGAACTGCTGGAAACGCAGTTGGATCAGCCGCATCCCGTCATCCGTTTCTCCGTCGTCTGCTCCAAGGGTACGTATATCCGAACGCTGTGCGTCGATATCGGCGCCGCGCTGCGCGTGCCGTCCGTCATGGCGAAGCTGACGCGGACGATGTCCGGCGGCTTCACGGAAGCGAATTGCCTGACGCTCGAGGACGTCGCTCGGCTGAAAGCGGCCGGCGAGCTCGCGGACAAGCTGACGCCTCCCGACGAAGCGCTGGATCATTTTCCGCGGATCACCGTCAGCGGGGCGGACGTCGTGCGCGCGTTCCAAGGGAAACGGATTCCGCTTCGTGCGGTCTTGGCGCACGAACCCTACGAGCCCGAATCCTTGGTCCGCGTATACGGCGAAGACGGAGCGTTCGCCGGCGTATTTCAGCCGGATGCGGATTCCGGCACCCTGAAGGCCGTCAAAGTGTTTACGCCGACGGGAGACTAGCAAGTTGAAAAAGCAGGTGTGACCGCAGTGGAAATCATTTCTGTGCAGTACCCGATCGGCGAGTCCGCGCTGGCCCGGGACGCGTCTCCGAAGGCGCTGGCCATCGGCCACTTCGACGGCGTCCATCGGGGGCATCAAAACGTCATTTCCCATGCGATGACGTGCGCGCGTGCGGCCGGCCTCCAGGGGGCTGTGATGACGTTTCATCCCCATCCCAAGGAAGTGCTGGGCAGGAGCCCGCACTACAACGCGAGTTTGACCCCGCTCGAGGACAAACTCGAACGTTTCCGCAGGCTGGGAGTGGACGTCGTTTATATCGTGCAATTCGATTTGGATTTCGCCAAGGTGACGCCCGCCGAGTTTGTCGACGACGTGCTGAGGCCGCTGCGGGTGAGACGGGCCGTCGTCGGCTTCGATTTCACGTTCGGGGCCAGAGGCGCGGGCAAGCCGGAGACGTTATGGGCGCTTGGCGAACCGGATATTGGGGTGGAAATTGTGGAGCCATTCATGCAAGACGGAGATAAAGTAAGCAGCACGCGCATTCGCGAAGCCTTGATGAACGGCCGTCCGGAGGAAGCGGCGGAGCTGCTCGGCGAACTCTATGCCGTGCGCGGCGTGGTCGTGCAGGGCGAGGGGCGCGGCCGGACGATCGGCTTTCCGACGGCCAATATCCGGCAGGAAGACGGCTTTTTCGTTCCTCGCCAGGGCGTGTACGCCATCATGGCGGAGACGGAAGGCCGGCGGTACCCCGGCGTGCTCAACATCGGCGTCAAGCCGACGTTTCACGATAGCTTGCCCGAGCCGGTCATGGAGGCGCATTTGTTTGATTTCGACGGCGATCTGTACGGCAAGACCGTGACCGTTCAATTCGTCGCGTTCCTGCGGACGGAGAAAAAGTTCGGCGGCGTCGACGAGCTCATCGCCCAGATCCATGCCGATGCGGATCAAGCGCGGACGCTGCTGACGGCTTACAACAAGAAATAGCATTCGCATTTACTTCTGGCCTTAACCTATGTTATACTCGAAGACGTTGCGCAGTCGTACTTTTCAATCGCAGCTTCGCGCAGCAACGGAACCTTAGCTTGGCCGCCCGTCATTCACCGAACGGCGGCGAGGCTGACGGCGATTAAGAAACAAGGAGGTGAACACGGATGGCACTTACGCAAGAACGCAAGCACCAACTGATCGACGAGCACAAAACCCACGCGAACGACACGGGCTCCCCGGAAGTTCAAATCGCTATCCTGACGCAAAATATCGTCAATTTGACGGACCATCTTCGGACGCATAAGAAAGATCACCACTCGCGCCGCGGTCTGCTCAAAATGGTCGGTCAACGCCGCAAGCTGTTGGCTTACCTGAAAAACAAAGACGTAAAACGTTACAGCGCATTGATCGAAAAACTCGGCCTTCGCCGATAATAGATGCGGGGATAAAAGCAACCTGGTTGTGATGCCGCCCGGGAACGGGCGGCTGCGCTGGGTTGCTTTTTATAAATCGCATCGCCTGCTTGCATACATACATGAACACGAAGAGCCCGCTGAAGGGCTGATCTCCTCAACGTGAATACGAATCCGGCATTGGGTTTGCCGGCCGGACTTCATATACAAGTCGCTTGGAAATATGAATGCCTGCGATGGCGCCCGTTTGTAGACGGGAAGGACCGTCGCGGCAAGGAGGAACTATATGGTGCATCGCGTAGAAACTACTTTGGGCGGCCGTCCGCTCGTGCTGGAAACGGGACGTTTGGCGAAACAAGCCAACGCGGCGGTTACGGTCAAGTACGGCGAAACGGTCGTGTTGTGTACCGTCGTCGCGTCCAACGAACCGAAAAATCTCGATTTTTTCCCGCTCACGGTCAACTATGAAGAGCGGTTGTACGCCGTGGGCAAAATCCCCGGCGGCTTCATCAAGCGCGAAGGCCGCCCGAGCGAAAAGGCGATTCTGGCGAGCCGGCTCACGGACCGTCCGATTCGTCCGTTGTTCCCGGATGGCTTCCGCAACGAAGTCCAAATCGCGAACATCGTCATGAGCGTGGATCAAGACTGCACGCCTGAAATCGCGGCGATGATCGGCACGTCCGCGGCGCTTACGATCTCGGACATTCCGTTCAACGGACCGATCGGCGGCGTCGTCGTCGGCCGCCTCGACGGCCAGTTCATCATCAATCCGACGGTGGAACAGGAAGCGAAGAGCGACATTTACGTCGTCGTCGCGGGAACGAAGGACGCCATCATGATGGTCGAAGCGGAAGCGAACGAAGTGCCGGAGGAAGTCATGCTCGAAGCCATCATGTTCGGCCATGACGAGATCCGCCGCATCGTCGCGAAGATCGAAGAGCTGCAGGCTCTCGCCGGCAAGCCGAAGATCGAAGTGAAGCTGCACGCCGTAGACGGAGGCGTCAACGAAGCGGTGCGCGCGTTCGCGAAGGAACGGCTGGTCGAAGCCGTTCGCGTCGTCGAGAAGCACGCGCGCCAAGAGGCGATCGACGCGGTGAACGCGGACGCCATCGCGCACTTCGAAGTGGAGTACGCGGAGACGCCGGAGCTGCTCGGCGACGTCAAGGAAGTACTGTACGATATTGTTAAGGAAGAAGTGCGCCGACTGATCACGCACGACAAAGTCCGTCCGGATGGACGGGCCTTGAGCGAAATCCGTCCGATCGAATGCGACGTCGCGCTGCTGCCCCGCACGCACGGCTCCGGCCTGTTCACGCGCGGCCAGACGCAAGCGCTCAGCATTTGTACGCTCGGCGCCCTCGGCGACGTGCAAATTCTCGACGGCATCGACCTGGAAGAAACGAAGCGCTTCATGCATCACTATAACTTCCCGCCGTTCAGCGTCGGCGAAGCAAGACCGCTCCGCGCTCCGGGCCGCCGCGAAATCGGTCACGGCGCGCTCGGCGAGCGCGCCTTGTCGAAGGTCATTCCGAGCGAAACCGAATTCCCGTACACGATCCGCCTCGTGTCCGAAGTGCTGGAATCGAACGGCTCCACGAGCCAGGCCAGCATTTGCGCCAGCACCTTGGCGATGATGGATGCCGGCGTGCCGATCAAGGCGCCTGTCGCGGGCATCGCGATGGGATTGATCAAGGATGGCGATCATTTCTCCATTCTGTCGGACATCCAGGGCATGGAAGACCATCTCGGCGACATGGACTTCAAGGTTGCCGGCACGGCTGCCGGCGTGACGGCCATTCAAATGGACATCAAAATCGACGGCATTGACCGCGCGATCTTGTCGCAGTCGCTGGAACAGGCGCGCGAAGGCCGCGTTTTCATCCTCGGCAAAATGAACGAAGTGATGCAAACGCCGCGTACGAACCTGTCGCCTTATGCGCCGAAGATCGTCATCATGAAGATCAACCCGGATAAGATCCGCGACGTCATCGGGTCCGGCGGCAAGATCATCAACAAGATCATCGACGAGACCGGCGTTAAAATCGATATCGAGCAGGACGGCACGGTATTCATCGCCTCGTCCAACGCCGAGGCGAACGAACGCGCGAAGCAGATCATCGAAGGCATCGTCCGCGAAGTCGTGGTCGGCGAGATTTACACGGGCACGGTCAAGCGCATCGAGAAATTCGGCTGCTTCGTCGAGATTTTGCCGAACAAGGACGGGCTTATCCATATTTCGCAGGTTGCGCAGGAGCGCATCGCGAAGGTCGAGGACGTCCTCAAGATCGGAGATCAAGTGACGGTCAAGGTCACGGAAATCGACGCCCAGGGCCGGATCAATCTGTCCCGCAAGGCGCTGCTCACGCCGGAAGTACCGGCTCAGCAGTCATAATCACCGCTTGAGAATGGAAGGAGGCAGGGCAACCTGTCTCCTTTTTTGCATCCTCCGCATTCTTCTTCTCATATTGTGGGCCGAGCCATAATAAGATGAAAGAGAAGGGGGGGACAATGCCATGAAGCTGAAAAAGGGAATCTTCATGCTGCTGACTATGTGCGCGCTGTTGATCGCGGTTCGGCTGAACGGCCCGTTGTCGGCCTATGTGTCCGCGATGAAGCGGGGGGACGCTGCGGTTTTCGCCTCCGCGCCGTCCGAGCCGTCGCCGCAAGGCAAAGCCTCCCTGCGCGAGACGATACAAACCGAGGCGGAGAGGAAGCGGATCGCCCCGGTGGATGCGCGCGTCGACCGCGTGTGGAAGGCGATTCCGGGCTACAACGGTCTCGAAGTCGACGTCGACAAGACGTATCGGTTGATGCTGCACGCTCCCGAAACTCAGCCGATCCGGTTCGTGTACAGGGAAGTGAAGCCCAAGGTGAACCTGGACGACCTCGGCCGCGTCCCCATCTATAAAGGCAATCCGAATAAGCCGATGGTCGCGCTCATGATCAACGTCGCTTGGGGTAACGAGTACATCCCGTCCATGCTCCAGACGCTGAAGAACGAGAACGTCAAAGCGACCTTCTTCTTCGACGGTTCTTGGCTGAAGAAGAACGCGGACGCGGCGAAACGGATCCAAGCGGACGGGCACGAGATTTCGAACCACGCCTACACGCATCCCAATATGAGTCAGCTCGACCGCAACGCGGCGTATAATCAGATCGCCAAGACGGAAGCGCTGCTCAAATCGACGCTGAACGTGAACAATCGCTGGTTCGCGCCGCCTTCGGGCGACTACAATCAGATGACCGTCGACGTCGCCGCCGAGCAGGGACTGAAGACCGTGCTGTGGACGCTCGACACCGTCGATTGGAAACATCCGCCCGCGTATGCGATCGTGCAGAAGATCCGCGCGCGCGTGGAACCGGGCTCGCTCATTCTCATGCATCCGACGGATTCGTCCAGCCAGGCGCTCGAAGGCATGATCAAGGCGATCAAAGGAAAAGGGCTCATGCTCGGGACCGTCAGCGAAACGCTTTCCTCCGATCGGGCGTCCTTAGTTGAGGCGGGACCGTAATTTTGTTATAGTGAAGTCAATAATTTCATGCTGTTGCCGTAGGAGGCGTCTAGATTGAACAACTATAAACTTAGCAACGGCCTGCGCGTCGTTGTGGAATACATTCCGACCTGCCGCTCCGTCTCGTTCGGCGTTTGGGTCAAAACGGGTTCCCGGAACGAAACGCCGGACAATAACGGCATTTCGCACTTCATCGAGCACATGTTATTCAAAGGGACCGACCGTCGCAGCGCCAAAGACATCGCCGACCTGTTCGACGGAATCGGCGGCAACGTGAACGCGTTCACGGCCAAAGAGTATACGTGCTATTTCGCCAAGGTACTGGACCAGCATTTGCCGATCGCCGTGGATGCCCTGGCCGATATGTTCTTCCATTCCAAGATGGACCCGGCGGAGCTGGCGAAGGAAAAGAACGTCATTTTGGAAGAAATTTCGATGTACGAGGATACGCCGGACGACAAGGTGCACGACGAAGCTTCGCGCGCGGCCTTCGGCGACCATCCGCTGGCCTATTCCATTCTCGGTCTTGAAGACCGGCTCGGCGCGATGAACGGCGATACGCTTCGCGGCTACATGGACGGACATTACCGCATCGACAACACGGTCATCGCCGTCGCGGGCAACGTGGAGGAAGGGCCGCTGTTGGAACTGCTCGAGCAGCATTTCGGCGCGTTCAAGACAACCGGTTCGGAGCGCGAAGTCTCGTCGCCGAGCTTCAACGGCAATTATTTGTTTCATAAGAAGAAGACGGAGCAAAACCATATCTGCATCTCGTTCCCGGGCTGCTCGATCGCGGACCCGCTGCAGTATGCGATGATTCTGCTGAACAACGCGATCGGCGGGGGCATGAGCTCCAGGCTGTTCCAGGAAATCCGCGAGAAGCGGGGATTGGCGTATTCCGTGTATTCGTATCACACGTCGTACGCGGACAGCGGCTTGTTCACCGTCTATGCGGGAACGGCTCCGAAGCAGACGAAGGAAGTGCTGGACCTGACGCTCGAGCAGATGCACGACCTTGCGACGAAAGGGTTGACGGACGCGGAGCTGCACCGCGGCAAGGAACAGCTGAAAGGCAGTCTGATCCTCAGCCTCGAGAGCACGAGCAGCCGCATGAACCGCTTGGGCAAAAACGAGCTCATGCTGGGGCGGCACTTCACGCTGGACGAGATGCTGGAGCGGATCGACGCCGTGAAGATGGACGACATCCGCGCCGTAACGAAGCGCATCCTGTCCGTGCCTTTCGCCGTTGCGATGGTCGGAAGCAACGACAAAGCGGCTGCGGCCATCGGGAGGGATTCGCTTGTATCAAGTGTCGATTAAGCGGCTTCCCGGCAACGAAGACATCCCGCTGCCGCGCAAAATGTCCGAGCTGGCCGCAGGTTTCGACCTGCATGCGGCCGTGACGGAGCCGGAAACGCTGCAGCCCGGAGAGCGCAAGCTCTTTCCGACAGGCTTCGCGATGGCGATGCCGGCGGGACTCGAAGCGCAAATTCGACCGCGCAGCGGCCTGGCGTTCAAGCACGGCATCACGTGCCTGAATTCGCCGGGCACGATCGACGCGGACTATCGCGGCGAAGTGAAGGTGCTGCTGATCAATCTCGGCCAGCAGCCGTTCGCGATCGAACGCGGCGAACGCATCGCCCAGATGCTGTTCCAGCTTGTACCCGAGGTTGCGATTACGGAAGCGGCCGAGCTGCCCGAAACCGTGCGCGGCGCGGGCGGGTTCGGGCATACGGGCGTTTAAAGGCAGACGGCAAGTCTCGTTTTTCGACAAATGAAAGCACCGGAGCGTCGGCTCCGGTGCTTTTTTCATTTTCGCCTCAAATGCGCAAAACGGCTTCACCACGCTCTGGGCGGGTGCATAAGATGGTCTATAACCAAGAGCGAACAACTGTCAACCGGGCAGCCTTAACGCGGGCCGACGGTTGCGGTTTGTAATGCCGACCGAACCGCCGATTCACGCGGCGCGTATCGGTTGCCGCTGAAAGGAGTGATACCCTTATGCTGACAGGAGTTCAGGTCGTGCTTCTAGGTGGCGACGCTCGAGGATTGGAAGTCATCCGGAAGCTGACCGAGCTCGATGCAACGGTGACGGTCGCGGGGTTCGACCAGCTTCATTCTTCGCTTGACGGCGCCGTACGTGCCGAGATGAGCGAATCGCTGTTCGTTAACGCGGACGCGCTAGTTCTGCCTGCGGTCGGGACCGACGACGAAGGCAAGATCGTGGCCGTGTTCAGCGACCAGGAACTGGTGCTGACCGACGAATACGTCGCCAAGCTGCCGAAGCATTGCAAGGTTTACGCCGGCATGGCCAAACCGTACTTGCGCGATCTGTGCCAGAAGCACGGCATTGCGCTCGTCGAACTGTTCGACCGGGACGACGTGGCCATCTATAATTCGATTCCGACCGCGGAAGGCGCCGTCATGATGGCGATGCAGAACACGGACATTACGATTCACGGCTCGTCGTGCATGGTGCTCGGCATCGGGCGGACGGGGTTGACGCTGGCGCGGACGCTGCAAGGTTTGGGCGCGAAAGTGAAGGTCGGCGTACGCCGGGAAGAGCATTTCGCAAGGGCGTACGAGATGGGTTTCGAGCCTTTTTATATCAAGGATTTGCTGCAATACGTGGGGAATATTGACTTGCTTTTTAATACAATTCCGACTATGATAGTCACAGCGCAAATTATAGCAAATTTGCCCTCGCGAGCGGTCATAATCGACCTTGCTTCGAAGCCCGGCGGAACCGATTTCCGGTTCGCCGAGAAGCGCGGAATCAAGGCGTTGCTCGCCCCCGGTCTACCAGGAATCGTCGCACCCAAAACCGCTGGACGCATCATCGCGGATTGTTTAAGCCGATTGATTATGGAAGATTCCAGGTTACGGGGGAATGAGCAATGAAATGGCAAGGCAAAACGGTGGGTTACGCGCTCTCCGGTTCTCACTGTACGTTCGCGGAGGTCATGCCGGTCATCCAGCGATTCGTAGACGAAGGCGCGAACGTCGTGCCGATCGTCACGCAGACGCTTCTTACGACGGATACCCGGTTCGGAACGGCGGCAGAATGGCAGCGTCAGCTGACATCCATTACCGGAAACGACATCATTTCGACCATTGTCGACGCAGAGCCCCTGGGGCCGTCCAAACTGCTCGACGTACTCGTCATTGCGCCTTGCACGGGCAATACGACGAGCAAACTGGCGAACGCGCAAACCGACAGCCCGGTCCTTATGGCGGCCAAAGCGCAAATGCGCAATCAGCGTCCGCTCGTGCTGGCCATCTCGACCAACGACGGGCTTGGTTTGAATGCGGCCAATATCGCGAAACTATTAGTATGCAAAAACGTGTATTTCGTGCCGTTCGGGCAGGATAATCCGATCCAGAAGCCGAATTCGCTCGTCGCGAAAATGGAGCTGGTACCCGAAACGTGCGAAGCGGCTTTGAACGGCAAGCAGCTTCAACCGCTGCTCGTCGAGCGCGCTTAAATCTCGCAAGTTCATCCCGTATGCAATTGGAGCAATCCTTGACATAAGTTTTTTTAAAGGGGAGACGACAGCCAATGTCACAGCAGAAGATGTTTAACGTCGCCGTAGTCGGGGCGACAGGCGCAGTAGGCGAACAAATTATCGGGTTGCTCGAGAAGCGCGATTTCCCGATCGCGGAACTGAAATTGCTCTCGTCCGCTCGCTCCGCGGGCAAAAAAGTGACGTTCAAAGGCAAGGAATATACGGTCGAAGAAGCGACGCCGGAGAGCTTCAAAGGCGTCGAAATCGCTTTGTTCAGCGCGGGCGGCGACGTGTCGAAAGCACTTGCCCCCCACGCCGTGAAGCACGGCGCGGTTTGCATCGACAATACGAACGCGTACCGCATGGATCCGGATACGCCGCTTGTCGTGCCCGAAGTCAACCTCGACAAAGTGAACGAACATAAAGGCATCATCGCCAATCCGAACTGCTCCACCATCCAAATGGTGGCGGCGCTCAAGCCGCTGCAGGACAAATACGGCATTTCCCGCATCATCGTTTCCACGTATCAAGCCGTCTCGGGAGCAGGAAGCCGCGCGATCGACGAAATGCTTCGCCAGACGCGCGAAGTGCTCGACGGCAACGAAGCGAATCCGGACATTTTGCCGGTCGGCTCTTTGCCGGTGAAGCATCAAATCGCATTCAACGCGATTCCGCAAATCGATAAGTTCCAAGATAACGGCTATACGCTCGAAGAATTGAAAATGGTCCGCGAAACGAAAAAAATCATGGACGACGAGTCGATCGACGTGACGGCGACTTGCGTTCGGATCCCCGTCGTTTACGGTCACTCGGAGTCGGTTTACGTCGAATTGAAACAGGATTATGAACTGGAAGACGTCAAGAAACTGCTTGCTGACGCTCCGGGCGTCGTTCTGGTCGATGACCCTGCAGGGCAACGCTACCCGCTCGCAACCGATGCGGCCGGTAAGCCGGATGTCTTCGTCGGTCGTCTGCGCCGTGACCTCGGTCATGCACGCGGCCTTAACTTGTGGATCGTATCTGATAATCTGCTAAAGGGCGCGGCATGGAACGCCGTCCAAATCGCAGAATATATCGCCATCGAGAAACCATAAATCATCCTCCTTGCAAGCAGGTTGTCAGACGGACGATCCGGCGGGCTTCACAGTCGGATACGGAGGTTTGACCATGCATATCCTCGTGCAGAAGTTCGGCGGCACTTCGCTGTCGTCGAAAGAAGCGAGAGAATTGGTAATCAAGCATATCCAAAGAGAGCGGCAACGACAGTACCAACTCGTCGTTGTCGTCTCTGCAATGGGGCGAAAAGGCGATCCGTACGCAACGGACACGCTGCTGTCGCTCATCGCGGAGCACGGCGATGCGCTGCCGGTCAAGGAGCGCGATCTGCTTCAAGGCTGCGGCGAAATCATCTCCGCGTCGGTGCTGTGCAGCCTGCTGCGCGCCGCGGGCATTCCGGCCATCGCGCTAACGGGCGGCGGGGCAGGCATTATTACGGATAATCAATTCGGCAAGGCGCGGATCTTGGAAATCCGCACCGATCGGATCCGCCATGCGCTTCAGGCGGGCAACGTCGTTATCGTGACGGGATTTCAAGGCGTTACGGAATCCGGCGATTTCACGACGCTCGGCAGGGGCGGCAGCGATACGTCGGCCACGGCGCTCGGCGCCGCGCTTCAAGCGGCGCGCGTCGATATCTATACGGACGTGAACGGGATATTGACCGCGGATCCGCGAATCGTCAAGGACGCGCGGGCATTGTCCGTCATCAGCTACGGGGAAGTCGGAAACATGGCGAGACAAGGAGCCAAGGTCATTCATCCCCGAGCCGTGGAGATCGCCCAGCAGGCACGCATTCCGCTGCGGGTGCGCTCTACTTTTTCGGAAGAGGAGGGCACGCTCGTCACGGATGTAAGCGACGTCCTTCATTCCGGCGCCGTTCGCGATCGGCATGTCATCGGCGTCGCGCATGTGAGCGGCGTTACGCAGATTACCGTGCAGGCGCAAGAAGGACATGCGGACGTCCAACTGCAGGTGTTCCAGGCGATGGCGAGGCATCATATCAGCGTCGACTTCATTAATGTCAATCCCGGTGGAGCGGTGTATACCGTATTTGACCAGGACGCGGACAAAGCGGTGGCGGTCCTGCAAGAAATCGGTTATTCGCCGCGGGCGGTCAACGGCTGCGCGAAAATCTCGGTCATCGGCGGAGGCATGAACGGCGTGCCCGGCATCATGGCCCGGATCGTGGAAGCTTTGACGGAAGAGGGCATCCCGATTTTGCAGTCGGCGGACTCCAACACAACGATATGGGTACTGGTGCGGGAGAGCTATATGGCAAGCGCGCTTCAGTCGCTGCACGCGAAATTCGCACTGCATGATATTAAAGAGCTGAAGTGAATGCTGCTATCGCAAAATGATAGCCAATGCTTACGAAGTGAATTTTGCTGCGCAAAATTCAAGCTTATGCGTACGAAGTGAATTTTGCTGCGCAAAATTCAAGCCAATGCTTGCGAAGTGAATTTTTGCTTCCGCAAATATTCTGAGGAGGAATAATCGTGGATTTCGGACGTTTGATTACAGCGATGGTTACGCCTTTCTCGGCGGACGGTTCGATCGACTGGGAGACGACGGGGCGTTTATTGGATTACTTAATCGAAGATCAACTCAGCGACGGCGTCGTCGTCTGCGGCACGACCGGCGAATCGCCGACGGTGAGCGACGAGGAGAAGCAGGCGCTGTTCGCGTTCGCCGTGAAGCATGCCCGCGGCCGCTGCAAGATTATCGCGGGCACCGGCAGCAACGATACGGCGCACTCCATTCATGTGACCCGAATCGCGGAACAATGTGGCGTCGACGCCGTGCTGCTCGTCGCGCCCTATTATAACAAGCCGACGCAAGAAGGGTTGTACCAGCATTTCAAGGCCATCGCGGAATCGACGTCCTTGCCGGTTATGCTTTATAACGTGCCGGGCCGTACGATCGTCAGCCTGTCCGCCGCGACGACGCTGCGTCTGGCGCAGCTGCCTAACGTTGTCGCCACGAAGGAATGCGCGGCGCTCGACCAAGTGGCCGAAATCGTCATGGGCGCCCCGGAAGGCTTCTTGGTCTATAGCGGCGACGACAGCTCGGCGCTGCCGGCGCTCGCCGTCGGCGCGCACGGCGTCGTGAGCGTGGCGAGCCATATCATCGGCAAGCCGATGAAGGCGATGATCCAAGCGTATCTGGACGGTGACGTAAGCCGAGCGACGAAGCTGCACGGCGAGCAACTGCCGATCTTCAAAGGACTGTTCGACCTCCCGAATCCGGTCCTGGTCAAAGCGGCGCTGTCGTTTCAAGGCCTGCCGGTCGGCGGCGTGCGGCTGCCTCTGGTCGCGGCGAGCGAGAGCGAGCTAGAAACGCTGCGCCGCGTTTTAAAGCAAGAGGCGTAAAGCTCTGCCGGACGTACACTGCTGCATTCGTCAAAAACCGATGCGCTAGCATCGGTTTTTTGTTTCAGCGGCCCGGCTGCGCGTTCAAAGCACGCGGGAGCGTCGGACGAGCTTATTCGATTACGTTTTCGAAAGCGTTATCATAGAAGCGTCGTCCGATTGTATTTCGATTGTATTTTGATTGCGCGGCGTTCTATCGGCTTCTGGAACAGTTACTTGTTTTTCTTATTTTCAATCATGTATAATGAATGCAAGTGACGGTGTGCGGCAAATTTTTGAAAAAGTGTAACGCCGAGGGGCGGCGTTCGACAGCACTAGTTATTGATTACATGCAGCGACGTTCCCGAGCGAGGAACGGGCGGCCGTGTAATTTGAGTTCGGAAAATATATATCGCGATGAAACAAAGTGTCTTCTTCGCTATTTTTTGATTAATGGCGGACGAGGTACACCTTATTTCGTACTACGATTAGGAGGATTGAATTCACTTGTCTAAGAAGAACATCCAGGATAAGCTGCTTATTTTTGCCCTTGGCGGCGTCGGTGAAATCGGTAAAAACATGTACGTCATTCAATACGCGAACGATATCGTCGTGGTGGACGCGGGTCTCAAGTTCCCGGAAGAAGATATGCTCGGAATCGATATTGTCATTCCCGACATTACGTACTTGACGGAAAACCGCGACAAAGTCAGAGGCATTCTCATTACCCACGGCCACGAAGACCATATCGGCGGTTTGCCTTACGTGCTCAAGCATCTGAACGTGCCGATTTACGCGACCAAGCTGACGCTCGGTCTCATCGAGGGCAAATTGAAGGAAGCGGGCCTGCTCGGCGAAACGAAACGCATTTTGATCAATGCCGACAGCGAAGTGCAGCTCGGCGCGATCAAGGCGTCCTTCTTCAAAACGAATCACAGCATTCCCGACTCGGTCGGCGTCTGCTTGGATACGCCAGAGGGCTCGGTCGTACATACGGGCGACTTCAAGTTCGACCATACGCCGGTCAACAATCAATACGCCGATCTGCAGCGGATCGCCGATATCGGACGCCGCGGGGTATTGGCGCTCTTGTCGGACAGCACAAACGCGGAGCGCGCGGGCTTCACGCCTTCGGAGAGCATGATCGGCTCCGAGCTGGAAGATATTTTCCGCAAAGCGACGCAGCGCGTCGTCGTCGCGACGTTCGCGTCCAACGTGCACCGGATCCAGCAGGTCGTGAACGCCGCCGTCGCGACGAAGCGCAAAATCGCCGTCGTCGGCCGCAGCATGGTCAACGTCGTAACGATCGCGTCGGAGCTCGGGTACTTGAACATTCCGGAAGGCACGATCATCGAGCCGGAAGAGATCAATAAAATGGCGGCGGACCGCGTCGCCGTGCTGTCCACGGGCAGCCAAGGCGAGCCGATGTCCGCGCTGACGCGCATGGCTCGTTCCACGCATCGGAAGGTCGACATTATGCCGGGCGATACGGTCATCATCGCGGCGACGCCGATTCCGGGCAACGAGCGGTACGTCGGCCGTACGGTCGACGAGCTGTTCCGCTTGGGCGCGCACGTCATTTACGGACCGGGCTCCGTCTCCGGCGTTCACGTTTCCGGCCACGGCAGCCAGGAAGAGCTGAAACTGATGCTCAATTTGATTCGTCCGAAGTATTTTATTCCGATTCACGGCGAATACCGGATGCTCCGCCAGCACGCGCACCTCGGCGAAGCGGTCGGCGTCGAACGGGAAAATATCTTCATCATCGATAACGGCGATACGGTGGAATTCCAAGGCGGCACGGCGCGCAAAGGCAGCAAAGTGCCCGCGGGCAACGTGCTGATCGACGGCCTCGGCGTCGGCGACGTCGGCAATATCGTCCTTCGCGACCGCAAGCTCTTGTCGCAGGACGGCATCTTGGTCGTCGTGGTTACGCTGAGCAAGCAGGACGGCGCGATTCTGTCCGGTCCGGACATCATCTCCCGCGGCTTCGTCTACGTGCGAGAGTCGGAGGGATTGTTGGAAGAAGCGAACCGGATCGTTACCTCGACGCTGCATAAGCTGATGAACGATAAAGTCAACGAATGGGCGTCCCTGAAGACGAACGTGAAGGACGCGCTCGGCCGTTTCTTGTACGAGCAGACGCGCCGCCGTCCGATGATTTTGCCGATTATTATGGAAGTATAAGCACGGCGCATGCCATAGAATAACTAGAAACGACGGTCTTCGGCGGAGCGATAAGCTTCGGCCGGAGGCCGTTTTTTTATTCTCGGGGATCCGTATAAATCCGCAAGGGGATTCCATACTATGCAGAGCCAGCCATGGCAAAGCCTAGCATGACATCGAGGAGGACAGGCAATGTGGGAGGAAACATTCAAGTCGGAGCAGCCGGAGCCGCCGGCAGCCAAGCCGCCGATCGGCAATCCGGTCGTCGAAACGATCCAGCAGCTGGGCCAAACGGCGACGCCGGCAGCGGAATCCAATATTTTTTGCATGACGATCATCGGACAGGTGGAGGGACATATCGTTCTGCCGCCGCAAAATAAGACGACGAAGTACGAGCATCTCATTCCGCAGCTGGTCGCGGCGGAGCAAAATCCGAAAATCGAAGGCATCATGATCGTTCTGAACACGGTCGGGGGCGACGTGGAAGCCGGTCTGGCTATCGCGGAAATGATCTCGTCGCTGACGAAGCCGACGGTGACGCTCGTGCTAGGCGGCGGCCACTCCATCGGCGTGCCGATCGCCGTAGCCGGCAATACGTCCTTCATCGCCGAGACGGCTACCATGACGATTCATCCGATTCGGCTGAACGGCCTTGTGATCGGCGTGCCGCAGACGTTCGAATATTTGGAGAAGATGCAGGAGCGGGTCGTCCGGTTCGTGACGTCGCACTCCAATGTCACGGAAGAAGTATTCAAGGAGCTCATGTTCAAGACCGGCGAGTTGACGCGAGACATCGGCACGACGGTCATCGGCACCGACGCGGTCAAGCATGGGCTGATCGACCAGGTCGGCGGGATCGGCCAGGCCCTGCGCCGATTGAACCAACTGATCGATGCGAGACGCCAATCGGCCGGCGCACCGGTGCTTGGAGGGCTGACGCAATGACGATTTATTCGGTCATGCCGCTCGAGCTCGTGCTCGACGGAATCCGCCAGCAGCCGGGGCCCTATCTGACCGTTCAAGCCGGCGACGTCCGGCTGCAAATCGAAGCCGTCGCGCCCGGCATCGGGCGCATCGTTCGCCTGACGGACGGTCCGCTGGACGCGTATTTGCGCCCCGAGCTGACGCCCGGGACGCTCGTCGCGTACGGCGCGACAACCTCGTAACCAGGCTCCGCGCTGGATAATAGTAACACATCGCACCCTGCTCCTATGGTATAATAGCTGACAGAGGTGACGATTTTGGCTAAGAAAAAGAAAAAGAGAAAACACTCAGTCGGGACGAGCCTTAAATACGAAGTATACGGGATTTTGCTGATCACCGTATCCGTCATCGCGCTATCCGGAGAAGCGACCGTCGGCCGCGCACTATCGAAATTATTCGGACTTGTATTAGGCAAGTTCTATTTTGTTTTGGCGCTGGTCGGCATCTATGTCGGTTTGGCCGTCATGATCAAGCGGGCCTGGCCTTCGGGCTGGTCCAGCCGCAAGACGGGCGTGCTGCTGGTCGTGCTCGCCTGCACGCTTTGGAGCTCGATCGCCGTCATGGATCAGAAGACGGAGCCGACGGGCGGATTAACCGCTTCGTACATCCTGTCGCAGCTCGGCAGCGACATTCGGGGCTCGCTCATGGACGCTCCGGCGGATTCGCAAGGAGCCGGCGTCACGTATTCGGCAAGCGGCGGATATGCCGGCGCGATCCAGTATACGCTCCTCTATTGGTTATTCGGTTATTTCGGCGCGAAGTTTATCATGATCGTCATGTTCGCGATTTCCGTCATGCTGATGACGGGCAAGTCGTACGTCGATCTGCTTCGCGCCGCTCGCGTCAGAGGAGGACGCTTCCTGTCCCTGCTGCGCATGAAAATCGTCTCGCGGCGCCAGCCGGCGACGGCAGGAGCAGCGTCATCCAAAGGTGCCGGCAAAGCCGTGCAGCTGGACGACCTGGACGATGAAGACGACGATGACGCATACGCGGCGGCCATGAGCGCGCGGACCAAAAGGAAGCGTTCGCCGATCTTCTCGTGGTTCAACGACGTGTCGAAGCAGGAGGGCGGCCACGAGCCCGGCGATCAAGAATGGCAGCTGGAGGACGAGCATGATGCCGCGAGCGGTATCGGCGGCAAATCCACCGCCAGGAAAGCCGTCTGGCAGGACGACGAAGAGGACGACGATTGGCGCTCGCCCGTGCTGGAAGGCGGGGGCGCGATCGAAGAGCCGTCCGTGCCGGCGCAGCCATGGAATCCGCCGCCGGCGGAGCCCGCGCGTCCGGCTGCGGAATCGCTGCCCTACGATTCGGACGAGCCGCTCGAGGACGACGAAGAGGTCGCCGACGTTCGCGAGGCCGACCGTTCCGACGACGATTTTCCGGAAGAATCGCCGGCTCATCCTCCACGCAGCCCGGCGATCGCTTCGCCGGACGAGGAGGAGGAGCCCGATGCGGCAGGCAGCATCGTGAAGCCGCCGTCGGAGAAGCCGTATTTGCTGCCGTCGCTGGCGCTGCTGCAGAAGCCGAACGGCGGCGGGAAGGCGGGCGAAGCCGCGGATTCGATCGAGTCGCGGCGCAAGCTGGAGGCGACGCTCGAGAGCTTCGGCGTCCGCGCGAAAGTGCTGGACGTCGTGCGGGGCCCGGCGGTGACGCGCTACGAGGTGCAGCCGGCCACCGGCGTGAAGGTCAGCCGGATCGTCGGTTTGACGGACGATATCGCGTTGGCGCTCGCCGCGAAGGATATTCGGATGGAAGCGCCGATTCCCGGCAAATCGGCCATCGGGATCGAAGTGCCGAATACGGAAGTATCCGTCGTCACGATGCGCGAGGTCATGGAGACGCCATCGTTCCAGAACGCGACGTCCAAGATGTCCATCGCGTTCGGGCGGGATATTTCCGGGCAGCCGATCGTCGGGAATTTGGCCAAAATGCCCCATTTGCTCGTCGCGGGCGCGACGGGTTCGGGGAAATCGGTCTGCATTAACGGCATCATCACGAGCATTTTGTACAAAGCGCGGCCGGATGAAGTAAAGCTGCTCATGATCGACCCGAAGATGGTCGAATTGAACGTCTACAACGGCATTCCGCATTTGCTCGCGCCCGTCGTGACGGATCCGCGCAGGGCATCGCTCGCGCTGAAGAAAATCGTCGTCGAGATGGAGAAGCGCTACGAACTGTTTTCCAAGTCGGGCACTCGCAACATCGAAGGCTACAACACGCTGATGGCCGATAATCCGGCCGCGGTGCTGCCGTACATCGTGGTCATCGTGGACGAGCTCGCCGATCTCATGATGGTGGCGGCGAACGACGTGGAAGACGCGATTTGCCGGCTGGCGCAGATGGCCCGCGCATCGGGCATCCACCTGATCATTGCGACGCAGCGGCCTTCGGTCGATGTCATTACGGGCGTCATTAAAGCCAACATTCCGTCGCGGATCGCCTTCGGCGTCTCGTCCCAGGTCGACTCGCGTACCATCATCGACATGGCGGGCGCGGAGAAGCTGCTCGGCCGCGGCGACATGCTGTTCCTGCCCGTAGGCATGTCCAAGCCGATTCGCGTGCAAGGGGCGTTTCTGTCCGATCAGGAAGTCGAGGCCATCGTGACGTACGCGCGGGGCCAAGGCGAGGCGGAGTACAAGGAAGACCTCGTTCCGGAAGTGGAAGATACGGCGGCGGAAGGAGAGGAAATGCTGGACGAGCTGTACGACCAGGCCGTCCGCATCGTGCTGGAGGCGAAGCAGGCGTCGGTCTCGCTGCTGCAGCGGCGCATGCGCATCGGCTATACGCGCGCCGCGAGGCTGATCGACCAGATGGAGGCGCGGAGCGTCGTCGGTCCTTACGAAGGCAGTAAGCCGCGGGAAGTTTTGCTGTCGATCGATCAATACGACGCCGGCCGAATCAGTTCATAATTCGGCATCATGCATAGTTGTTCCCTCGATTTCTCATAATAGGAATATGCTTCGGCTTGCTTTGCGAAAACATTTGCAAGAGAAAGGCAGATTCCAAGATGAGAAATCGTTTAATTACGGTGACCATCGTCATCGTCCTTCTGTTGTTCGGGGCATTCTCGCTTAAGAACGCCCACTTCGGCAAATCGGCGGAAACGTTCAGCAGCGCTACCCTCAAGGTCGGATCGTCGGGCAAAGACGTCAAAGAGCTGCAGGGACGGCTGAAATTCCTCGGTTATTTCGACGGCAAGGTAGACGGGGTGTTCGGCTCCTCCACGAAAAACGCCGTTACCTGGTTTCAATGGAAATTCGGGCTTAAGTCCGACGGCGTCGTCGGCGCCAAGACGAAGCTGAAGCTGTGGGAGGCGACCAAGAATTGGGCGCCCTCGGAGGCGGACACGGCCGAAAGCGGCGGTGGCAACGCGGGAGCGGGAGCCGGCGGCAATCAAAGCGACAACGCAGGGTCGGACGTCACGAAATCCAACTCGCTCGGATTGTCCGCGAACGATCTGAAGCTGATGGCGAACGCCGTGTATGGCGAGTCCCGCGGCGAGCCCTATATCGGGCAGGTCGCGGTGGCGGCGGTTATCCTGAACCGGGTGAAATCGCCGAGCTTCCCGAATACGGTGTCCGGCGTGATCTTCCAGCCAGGCGCGTTCACGGCGGTCGCCGACGGCCAGATTTGGCTGACCCCGAACGAGAAAGCGGCTCAGGCCGTTCAGGACGCGCTGAACGGCATGGATCCGACGGGCGGCTGCCTCTACTATTTTAACCCCGAGACGGCGACGTCCAAGTGGATCTGGACCCGTCCGCAGGTCAAAACCATCGGAAAACACATTTTCTGCATGTAGAGTCGGCTGAAGCAGCCCGCACGAAGACGCGGGTTGCTTCTTCCTTTTCGCATCGGGTAGAATGGAATAGATCTCTGAGAATTGGAATAGATTGGCTTTATACCACTTGAGCGGAAGGGGACGTGAGGCGTGAGCAACTCGCCATTTCAACGAGGACAGCTGAACCGAATTCGACTGCATGTATTGCCGACGCAGCGTTTCAAAACCTTTTCAATCTCCCTATACGCGGGTTTGCCGCTTCATGAATCGACGGTCACTTCGGCCGCGCTGATTCCTTTCGTGCTGCGCAGAGGCACCGCTTCCACGCCGGAAACGATCGCGTTCCGCGAACGGCTCGACGACCTGTACGGCGCCGGCTTCGGTTTCGACGTCTACAAGCGCGGGGATTCGCAGATCGTGCAATTCCGCATGGACGTCATCAATGACCGCTTCGTGTCGTCCGACCGGCCGCTGCTCGCGGCATCGCTCCAATTGCTCGGCGAAGTGGTCACGGACCCCGTCACGGATAACGGCGTCCTGCGTCCCAAATACGTCGAGGCGGAGAAGGACACCCTGCGCAAGCGGCTCGAAGCGATCATTAACGATAAAATCCGGTATGCGGCCGAGCGCTGCCTGGAAGTGATGTGCGCGGATGAACCGTACAGGCTGCACCCGCTCGGGCGGATGGAGGACATCGACGCGATCACGCCGGCATCCGTGACGAAAGCGTATCGGGATTGGTTGGCGACGGCGGCGTTCGATTTGTACGTCGTCGGCGATACGACGTTGGACGAGGTGAAAGCGCTGGTCGCGGAAGCCTTCCGCCACAACGCGGGCGAGCCGGCCGACTACGGCGTCTCCTCGGCAAGCAAGCCGGTGAAGGAAGTCCAGAACGTCGTCGAACGGATGGACGTGACCCAAGGCAAGTTGAACTTGGGGCTGCGAATCAATACGGGATACGGCGACGACGACTATCCGGCAGCGCTGATGTATAACGGCATTTTAGGCGGCTATCCGCACTCCAAGCTGTTTCTCAACGTTCGCGAGAAAGCCAGCTTGGCCTATTACGCGGCTTCGCGGCTTGATGGACATAAAGGCATTTGCACGATTCAATCCGGCATCGAAATCGGCAACTATGAGAAGGCCAAGACGATCATTCAGGAGCAGCTGGAGCAAATGCGCAGCGGCTCGTACAGCGAGTTGGAAATGAGCCAGACGAAGGCGATGATCGCCAATCATTTGCGCGAATTGCAGGATTCCGCGAACGAGATGATCGGGTTCGACTTCAACGCCGTCCTGTCGAAGCGCGAGCGTTCGGCGATGCAGCTGCTGCAGGAAGTACAGGCGGTCACGCCGGAACAGATCGCGGCCGTCGCGCGCAAAGCCGAGCTCGACACGATCTATTTCCTGCGCGACAATAAGGAGGGCTGAAGCCAATGGAAACGTTAGCCTACCCGGGCGTTCAAGAGACGTTATACCGCGAAGTCATGCCAAACGGGCTCGAGGTCGTCGTGCTTCCGAAGGAAGGCTTCAGCAAAACGTACGCGACCTTCTCGACGAAATACGGATCCGTCGACAACCGGTTCGCGGTCGGCGATCAAGAACCGGTCTCGGTTCCCGACGGCATCGCGCATTTCCTGGAACATAAAATGTTCGAGGAGCCGACGGGCGATATTTTTGCAACCTTTGCGTCCCAAGGCGCGTCTGCTAATGCGTTCACCAGTTTCGACCGCACCGTCTATTTGTTTTCGGCGACGGAGCAGATCGAAGCGAATTTGGAGACGCTGATCGATTTCGTGCAGCATCCTTACTTCACGGACGAGAACGTCCAGAAGGAAAAGGGCATCATCGAGCAAGAGATCAACATGTACCGCGACAACGCGGACTGGCGCGTGTACTTCGGCGTGATCGACGCGCTGTACCATAAGCACCCGATCCACATCGACATCGCCGGCACGGTGGAGTCCATCTATCAGATCGACAAAGAAACGCTTTATCGCTGCTACGAAACGTTTTACCATCCGTCCAACATGTTTCTGTTCGTCGTCGGCGGCGTGAAACCCGAAGCGGTCATGAAGCTCGTACGCGACAATCAGGCGCGCAAGCCGTTCGAGCGGCAGGACGAGATTACCCGCTACTTCGATCCCGAGCCGGATACCGTGAAAATTCCGCTCAAGAAGACGACGCTCCCCGTCTCCATGCCGAAGGTCATGATCGGCTTCAAGGAGCGCGGCGGTGCGTCCGATCCGGAGGAGCTGCTGCGCACGGAACTGACGACGAAGCTTATGCTCGAAGCGCTGCTCGGGTCCAGCTCGCCGATTTATCACGCGCTGTACGACGACACGCTGATCACGGATTCGTTCGGCCATGAATTCAACAGCAGCGAGGACTACGCGTTCTCCGTCGTCGGCGGGGAATCTCGCGATCCCGACGAGCTGCTGCGCAGGCTGCGCCAAGCGATCGAAGCCGCGCAGGCGAAAGGGCTCGACGTCGATGCGTTCGAACGTACGAAACGTAAAAAAATCGGCGGTTACTTGCGCATGCTGAACTCCCCCGAAGCGATTGCAAGCGAATTTACGCGTTACCGTTTCCGCGGGGCGGATTTGTTCAAGCTGCTGCCGGTCTATGAAAGCATCACGCTCGACGAAGCCAACGCGCGTCTGCGCAGCCACTTCAACTGGGACCGGATGGCGGTATCGATCGTAGCCAAGGAAGAAGCTTGAAAACGTTAAAGGAAATGACCGTTCTCGTGACCGGGGGAAGCCGCGGCATCGGCGCCGCAATCGCGCGCCGATTCGCGGTGGAGAACATGAACGTCGTCATTCACTACAATCAGGCGCATGAGGCTGCGAACGAGACCGCTCGCAGCTGCATGCGGCTCGGGGCGGCCAACGTGCTGACCGTATCCGCGGACGTCCGTTCGCGGGAACAGCTGCTGCGGATGCGCGAGAAGCTGGAGCAGCGCGGCATGGTGCCCGATATCGTCGTGAATAACGCGGGCGTCGCCCATTACAGCATGCTTGCGGACGTGACCGACGACGATTGGGACGAAGTCATGAACGTGAATTTGAAAGGCATGTTCTTGTGCACGCAGCTGTTCATGCCGGCCATGATCGGGCAGCGTTTCGGCCGGATCATCAACGTATCGTCGATTTGGGGCATATCGGGCGCTTCGTGCGAAGTGCTGTATTCCACCAGCAAAGGCGGCATGAACGCTTTTACTAAAGCGCTTGCCAAAGAGCTCGCGCCGTCGGGCGTAACCGTGAACGCGGTCGCGCCGGGGGCGGTCGATACCGTCATGCTGGACAACCTGGACGCCGCCGAGAAGGTGGCGCTCGAATCCGAAATTCCGGTCGGCCGCTTCGCGCAGCCGGAAGAAATCGCTTCGCTTGTGTACTTTTTGGCATTGCCGGAATCCGCTTATATCACCGGCCAGATCATCAGCCCGAACGGCGGCTGGTTGACCTGACCGGATGGCCTTATCTTCGGAAAAAAATCGGACGACCCGTCCGGTGAAGAATAAATGTCGCTCCTTGCGCGAACAATACGGTTGTTGCTGATCAACAGCCAACACGCAAAGGAGGAAGTTCATCAATGGCAACAGTCCTTTCTAACTTCGGTACCTGGAAAGAGTTTTTATCTGACCGCGTCGAGCAAGCAAAAAGCATGGGGTTGAACGAAGACACGATTTCCAACCTCGCTTACGAGATCGGCTCCTTCCTGGATGAGAAGGTCGATCCGAAGAACGAAGAGCAGCGTACGCTCAAGCAATTGTGGGATGTCGGCGATGAATCGGAACGCAAAACGATCGCAGGCTTGATGGTCAAGCTCGTCCAACATTCGTAAACGCCCACGAGAAAAGCCTCCCCAGCGGAGGCTTTTCTGTAATGTTCGCTGCCTGTTGCAGGAATTTGACGAATATTGTAGAATAAACTTTTTAAAGCATAAATATTCATAGCTCGAACGCGCTACAGCGGACGGGTTTGCTCTCATATCGATAAGAAGCTTCCGAAGAACTTCATCCTTTCAGCAGAGGTGCCTCCGATGGAATTCAAACAATGGTACATGGAATATAAAATACATAAGAATCGCCCCGGCCTCCTCGGCGACATCGCGTCGCTGCTCGGGATGCTCGAAGTCAACATTTTGACGATCAACGGGGTCGAGAACCGCACCCGCGGCATGCTGCTGCAGACGAACGACGACGAGAAGATCGAAATCCTCGGACGCATGCTGCAGAAGGTCGACAATATCACGGTGCTCAAGCTTCGCGAGCCCAAACTGGTCGATATTTTAGCCGTCCGGCACGGGCGTTACATCGAACGAGACTCCGACGACCGCAAAACGTTCCGCTTCACGCGCGACGAGCTCGGCCTGCTGGTTGACTTTTTGGGCGAGGTGTTTAAAAGAGAAGGAAATCAGGTCATCGGCCTGCGGGGCATGCCGCGCGTCGGCAAGACGGAATCCATCATCGCCGGCAGCGTCTGTTCGAACAAGCGATGGACGTTCGTGTCCTCGACGCTCCTGCGCCAGACGGTCCGCAGCCAGCTGTCCGAAGAGGAAATGACGCCGAACAATATTTTTATTATCGACGGGATCGTAAGCACCATTCGTTCCAATGAAAAGCATCATGCGCTCCTTCAGGAAATCATGGCGATGCCTTCGACGAAAGTCATCGAGCATCCCGATATTTTCGTAAGAGAGTCGGCATTCGAATACAGCGACTTCGATTATATCATCGAGCTTCGCAATACGCCGGACGAAGAAATTTCGTACGAATCGTTAACGATGGGCTTTAATGATTTTTAATACCGGTGAGCCAATAATGATAAGGAGGTGTGGTCATGTCGGATTTGGGCGCATTGCTCAAGAAAGCGAGGGAACAGAGAAGCCTGTCCTTGGACGATATTCAGGACTTGACGAAAATCCGCAAGCGTTATCTTGAAGCCATCGAGGAAGGCAATTACAGCGTGCTTCCCGGTTCCTTCTATGTACGCGCATTCGTGAAAAACTATGCCGAATCCGTCGGACTGGACGCGGAGGAAGTGCTGCGTCTCTATAATAAGGAAATTCCGTCGAGCGTACCGGAGCAGCCGGTGATCGAGCCCGTTCAGCGGCCGCGCCGGTCCGGCGGCCAGTCGCATACGTCCGACCGCATAAGCCGATGGGGCTTTCGGGCGCTCATGTGGTCGTTTCTGCTGCTGATCATCGTGCTCGTCTATATCTTCGCCATTAAGCAGCCAAGCAAAGAGAACGTGGATTCGGCGGATCAGACGAAGATGACCGACGAGACGACGCCTCCGCCTACGAATCCGGAAAAGGGTTCGGGGAACAACGGGGGCAACGCGACGACGGGCGGCGGATCGACGAACGGAGGCGGGGCTTCGAACGGTAGCGGGACGAACGGCACGGGTACGGATTCGGCCACGCCGCCGGATCAACAGTCGGAGGGCGAGACGACTCCGCCGCCGACGGCACCGACGACGACGCTGACGCTCGATCGGACGTCGGGCACGACGGATTATTATAACGTTTCTCCCGGGGGAACGCATAAGATCGAAATGAAGTCGACCGGGCATGCATGGGTCGGGATATACGAGATGAGCAAGCCGGGCAAGAAGGGTAAGACTGTATTTGACAAAATGATGGAAAACGGCGACACGGCGTCTTACGATGCCGACGGCCCGATTTATATCTCGCTGGGCAGAGCCGATTTTATCGACGTTACGATCGATGGCGTATTAATCGAGGACGGCAACAAATCCGGCGGTTCCCGCAAGCTTTTGCTTACCCCCGTGGAAGACGGCTCCGCCGGCACCGGAACGGGCACGGACGGCGCGACCGGGGCGGGCGACGCGGCGAACGCGGGAACGACGCCATGACGTTCGCGACAACGAAGGCATCCGGACTGTAGGCATTATGGTCCCGGGTGCCTTTTCTTGCGGAGCGGGATACGCTATAATACGTGACAAGAAAAGGAAAGACAAAGGAGCTGCAGCGCAATGGCGGAACATTCATTCGATATCGTGTCGAAAGTCGATATGCAGGAATTGAGCAACGCGATCACGCAAGCGGAGCGGGAGATCGACACCCGGTTCGACTTTAAAGGAACGAAAACGAGCTTCACGCTGGAGAAGACCGACTTGGTCGTCGTTTCGGACGACGAATACAAGCTGAAGAACGTCATCGACATTTTGCAATCCAAAATGATGAAGCGCGGCGTTCCGATCAAAAACATGGAATTCGGCAAAGTCGAGGCGGCTTCGATGGGAACCGTCCGGCAAAAAGTCAAGCTAAAGCAGGGCATCGAACAGGATAGCTCCAAAAAAATCAACACGCTGATCCGCGATTCCAAAATCAAAGTGAAAAGCCAGATTCAAGGCGATTCCATCCGGGTAACCGGCAAGAGCCTAGACGATCTTCAGGCGATCATCGCGCTGCTGCGGGGCGCCGATCTGCAAATCGACCTGCAATTTACGAACTATAAATAAGGACGGCAAGCGCCGTTACCGTACATAGGCGAGGTCCCGTTTTGCCGCTGAAATCGCGGCCTTTCGGGGCTTTTTCCTGTTTTGACACTGCATAGGCCATGTATTATACTGGGTAAGATAGCTTTTCGGAGGGGTTTGGGGGACACATCGATGACTGAAAGAGTGAAAGTGGTAACGTTGGGATGCGAGAAAAACCTCGTCGATTCCGAGATCATGTCGGGGTTGATCGATGCCAGAGGCTACCATTTGGTGGACCAGGCAGACGATGCGACCGTCATCATCGTCAATACGTGCGGATTTATCGACGCCGCCAAGGAAGAATCCGTGAATACCATTTTGGACATGGCGGAGCTGAAGCAGACCGGAAGGTTGAAAGCGCTCATCGTGTCGGGCTGCCTGACGCAGCGCTACAAGCAGCAGCTCATGGACGAGATGCCTGAAATTGACGGCATCGTCGGAACGGGCGATTTCCACCATATCACCGATATCGTCGACGAAGCGCTGCACGGCAAACGGCCGGTCAAAGTCGGCAATCCGGCGTTCGACTACGATCAGAAGCTGCCGCGGCTCGTCACGACGCCGCGCTATACGGCGTTCGTCAAAATCGCGGAGGGCTGCGATAACGCTTGCACGTTCTGCTCGATTCCGATTATGCGCGGCAAGTTCCGCAGCCGTTCGATCGAATCGATCGTGGACGAAGTGCGGCAGCTCGCGAACCAAGGCGTCAAGGAAGTCAGCCTGATCGCGCAGGATTCCACGAACTACGGCACGGATTTGTACGACAAGTTCATGTTGCCGGAGCTGCTCAACCGCGTCAGCGAAGTGGAAGGCATCGCCTGGGTGCGCCTGCATTACGCTTATCCGGGGTTCTTCTCGGACGAGTTGATCGAGACGATCGCGTCCAACCCGAAGGTGTGCAACTATATCGACATGCCGCTGCAGCACAGCGAAGATTCCATCCTGAAGCGCATGCGCCGTCCGGGCCGCCAACGCGATACGCGTGAGCTTGTCTCCCGCATTCGCGCGCAGATTCCTGACGTGGCGCTGCGCACGTCGATCATCGTCGGGTTCCCCGGCGAGACCGAGGAGGATTTCGATCGCCTGTGCGATTTCGTCCGCGAGATGAAGTTCGACCGGCTCGGGGTCTTCACGTATTCGCCGGAGGAGGACACGCCGGCCGTTCGCCTGCCGAACGCCGTGCCGGACGACGTCAAGGAATGGCGTTCCAATACGCTGATGGAAATCCAGCGCCAAGTGTCGAAGGATTTGAGCGGCAAGTACATCGGCCAGGAAATCGACGTGCTTGTCGAACGTTACGACGGTCGCAGCGACGTATACGTCGGCCGTTCGCCTTACGACGCTCCGGAAATCGACGGCGAAGTGTTTATTTCGAACTGCAAGGCCGCGATCGGCGAAATTCAAAAGGTGCGGATCACGCACGCTTACGAATTTGACATGTCCGGGGAGGGGCTCTAAGTGAATTTGGCCAACCGCATTACGCTCGCACGCATCTTCTTGGTGCCGATCATTATGGTGCTGCTGCTCATCAACGTCGATTTGAAGCCGCTCTCGTTCGACGGTTCCGATTTTTCCATTACATGGAATCAAATCCTGGCTACGCTCGTATTCATAGTAGCGGCGAGCACGGACGGTCTCGACGGCTACATCGCGCGCAAGAACAAAATCGTCACCAACCTCGGCAAGCTGCTCGATCCGCTGGCGGATAAGCTGCTCGTCGCGGCGGTACTGATCTCCCTCGTGGAGATGGAGAAACTGCATGCCTGGATCGCCATCGTCATCATCAGCCGCGAGTTCGCGGTGACGGGATTGCGGCAGATCGCGCTGCTCGAGGGCACGGTAGTGGCGGCGAGCAAATGGGGCAAGTGGAAGACGGCGGTGCAGATCACGATGATCATCGCGCTGCTGCTCAACAACTTTCCGTTCGCCTTCCTCGACTTTCCGTTCGATCAGATTTCGATCTACGCGGCGGCGATCATTACGGTATACTCGGGCATCGACTACTTCGTCAAAAACAAAAACCTCATACCGCTTACCGCATAGTTCGACAGTCGGGCATCACTTCTTCGCCATTCATGGAAGAGTGATGCTTTTCTTCTCTTGCGTTCCGGTTCAGTTCGCCCATACTATACATACGAAGTGGAGATGTTTACATGCGCGCAGAAATCATCGCGGTCGGCACGGAGCTATTGCTCGGCCAAACCGTCAACACGAACGCGACGTACTTGTCGCAAGGGCTCGCGGAACTGGGAATCGACGTTTATTTTCAAACCGTCGTGGGCGATAACGCCGCCCGCATCCGCCAAGCGATCGAATTGGCGCGTGCCCGCGCGGATCTGATTCTGTTTACCGGGGGCTTAGGCCCGACGATGGACGACTTGACGAAGGACGCGCTGGCCGAATATTTGGGCCGTGCCATCGAAGAGCATAAGCCGAGCATGGATAAAATCGAGGCGATGTTCGCCTCGCGCGGCATTCATATGGTCGAAAGCAACCGCAGGCAAGCGAACCTGATCGAGGGCAGCGAGCCGCTGCACAACGAAGCGGGGCTGGCGGTCGGCAACGCGTTTACGGCCGACGGCACGCATTACGTGCTGCTGCCCGGGCCGCCGCGCGAGATGAAGCCCATGTTCGACGGCCCGGCGAAAGCTTGGCTGCGCACCGTCATGAACGAGGAACGGCGCCTGTATTCGCGGCTCTTGAAATTCGCCGGCATCGGCGAGTCCAGCTTGGAGAACGCGCTCATCGACTTGATCGAGAACCAGACGGATCCGTCGATCGCGCCGTACGCCAAGGAAGGCGAGGTGGCGATCCGGCTGTCGACGAAAGCGATGAGCGAGCTCGAGGCGAACGGCAGGCTGGATGAGACGGAGAAGGCGATCCGCGAGCGCGTCGGGCAGCATCTCTACGCCAGGGAGGACATCACGTTGGAAGAAGCGGTCATTCGCTTGCTGCGGGCGTCCAGACGCACCTTGGCGAGCGCGGAGAGCCTTACGGGCGGGCTGCTGGCTCAGCTCATTACCCGGATTCCCGGAAGCAGCGGCGAGTTTACGGGCGGCGTCGTGACGTATACGAACTTAATGAAGCATCGCCTGCTCAGCATTCCGCTGTCGCAGTTGGAAGGTCCCGGCGCGCCTGGAGCCGTCAGCGAGTCGACGGCCGCGCTGATGGCCGAACGGGCGCGGGAGCTGGCAGAGAGCGACTTCGGCGTCTCGCTCACCGGCGTCGCGGGACCGTCGGAGTCCGAGGGCAAACCGGTTGGCCTCGTTTATTTCGGCCTCGCCGAACGGGGAAAGCAGACGAAAGTGTTCACGGCGACGCTGAACGGCAACCGCGAGATGATCCGCGTCCGCGCCGCCAAATCGCTGCTGTACCGGTTATGGCAGGCTTTGTCCGACCGCGAAGATGCCTAGCGGATCGTGTAAAATTAAAGCTTGCCAACCCGATAGGGATCGACTATAATCGACTCTAGACGGAAGAACCGTGGCGAAGATTACTTTGCTGCGGTTTTTTTTATGCGCTCTATTGGCCAATAGAGAAATAGGAATATATGTTCGTAAAAACTCTTGTCAAAGCAGTTAAAACAAGGTATCATGAGAATATAAATCATGAAGGATGTGAGTTCGTTGGCGGATCGTAAAGCTGCGCTTGAAATGGCTCTGCGTCAAATAGAGAAGCAATTTGGTAAAGGCTCCATAATGAAACTTGGTGAATCGACCCACATGCAAGTCGAGACCGTATCCAGCGGCTCGCTCGCGTTAGATATTGCCCTTGGCATCGGCGGTTTCCCTAGAGGCCGGGTTATCGAAGTGTACGGACCGGAATCCTCCGGTAAAACGACCGTAGCGCTTCATGCGATCGCGGAAGTTCAACGCGCGGGCGGACAAGCCGCATTCATCGATGCGGAACATGCGTTGGATCCTTCCTATGCCAATAAACTCGGCGTCAACATCGACGAATTGCTGCTCTCCCAGCCGGACACGGGCGAGCAAGCGCTCGAAATCGCCGAAGCGCTCGTTCGCAGCGGCGCGGTCGATATCGTCGTCGTCGACTCCGTCGCGGCGCTCGTGCCGAAAGCGGAAATCGAAGGCGACATGGGGGATTCCCACGTCGGCCTGCAGGCGCGTCTGATGTCGCAGGCGCTTCGGAAGCTTTCCGGCGCGATCAGCAAGTCGAAGACGATCGCGATCTTCATCAACCAGTTGCGCGAGAAAGTCGGCGTCATGTTCGGTAACCCCGAGACGACACCGGGCGGCCGCGCGCTTAAGTTCTATTCGACGGTTCGCCTCGACGTCCGCCGCATCGAATCGATCAAGCAAGGCAACGACGTGGTCGGTAACCGTACGCGCATCAAGGTCGTGAAGAATAAAGTCGCGCCTCCGTTCAAGCAAGCGGAGATCGATATCATGTACGGCGAAGGCATCTCGAAGGAAGGCAGCATCGTCGATATCGGCGTCGAACACGATATTATTCAGAAGAGCGGCGCCTGGTTCTCCTTCAACGGCGAGCGCCTCGGTCAAGGCCGCGAGAACGCGAAGCAATTCTTGAAGGAACGCGCGGATATCTCCTCCGTCATTGAGAAACAAATCCGCGATGCCAGCAACGTGGCGGCCGCAACGGCGAACGCCGCCGCGTTCAGCGAAGACGAGGAAGACGAAGAGCTGGAACTCGAGCTCGAATAAAGCATAAGCGAGCCTATACGATTCGAGAAGCACCTTTGACGAGGTGCTTCTTTGTTTAGGAGAGAGAGGTGTGGATCTTATTCTTACGATCACAAGCGTCGAACAAGACAAGAAGAAAAAGCAGCGGTATCATCTGTTTGTCAATGATGCCCGGGACCCGTTCACGAGCGTGCACGAAGACCTGCTCATCAAATTTCGGCTGTTCAAAGGCCGGGAGATCGATGCCGACGAATTGAAGCAGATTCTGCACGAGGACAGCGAGCATCGGGCGTACGTCTTGGCGCTTGCTTACTTAGGAGCGAGGCAGAGGACGGAGAAGGAAATCGTCCGCTATCTGGCCAAGAAAGAGCTGGAGGAGGGGGCTGTCCGCAAAGCGCTCGAACGGCTGAAACGCGAAGGGCTGGTGAACGATTCGGCGTATGCCGAGCTGTACGCCGCCCAGCGGATGCGGTCGCAATCGAAGGGGAGACGTCTCCTGCAGCAGGAGCTGCTGCAGCGCGGCATCAAGCGCGATACCGCCAAGGAGGCCGCGTCTAAGCTGAACGAAGAATCGGAGACGGAGATCGCCGTGAACGCCGCGATCAAGAAATGGCCGCATCTGAAGGGCGAGGAGCGGGAACGGAAGCATAAACTGGCCGCGTTTCTGCTGCGCAGAGGATTCCCTTCGGGCGCCGTCCGAGAGGCGGTCAAAGCGGCCGCGCAGAGCGAACTCGAGGACGAAGATGGGCATATGCTTGACAATTGATTTTCACAACAGATAAAATGAATTTGTATTCTTTCATCCAGAATCGATTTTCCTTCCAAAAATTGATTCGAAACCATTATTTTCGCCAAATTAAGTGTGAAAGCTAAAAACCGGCTGGAAAAAACCAAATACTGTCCCAAGCGTTTGCTTTGGTGAACAACGAGGAGGTGAGATAATGCCAGTATGGGCAACTATCCTGATCGCTCTCGTTGTTGGTGCAATTTTCTTTGGTGTCGGTTATTTTATTCGAAAATCGATCGCCGAGGCCAAAATTTCCAGTGCCGAGCAAGCCGCAAGCCAAATCGTAGATAATGCGAGGAAAGACGCGGAGGCGCTGAAGAAAGAAACGGTTCTCGAGGCGAAAGATGAAGTCCACAAGCTCCGTACCGAAGCTGAGAGAGACATTCGCGATCGTCGCAATGAGGTACAGCGTCTTGAAAGACGACTGATTCAGAAAGAGGAGTCGTTGGATAAAAAAATAGAAGCGCTGGAACGCAAAGAAGAACAAGTAGCCAACAAAGAGAAGCGGATCGAAGAAACGCAAGAGCAGATCGATTCACTCTACAAGCAGCAGCTACAAGAGCTGGAGCGCATTTCGAACCTGACGATGGAGGAAGCCAAGCAAGTCATTCTGACCAACGTCGAGCAAGAGGTTCGCCATGAAACGGCGCAAATGATCAAAGAGATCGAGCAGCAAGCGAAGGAAGAAGCTGACAAAAAAGCTCGCGATATTATCTCGCTGGCCATCCAACGCTGCGCGGCCGATCACGTAGCCGAAACGACGGTATCCGTCGTCGCGCTGCCGAACGAAGAAATGAAGGGTCGCATCATCGGCCGCGAAGGCCGCAACATCCGCGCACTGGAAACGTTGACCGGTATCGATCTCATCATCGACGATACACCGGAAGCGGTCATATTGTCCGGTTTCGATCCGATCCGCCGCGAAATTGCCCGGACATCCCTCGAGAAGCTCGTCGCGGACGGACGCATCCATCCTGCGCGCATCGAGGAAATGGTCGAGAAATCTCGCAAGGAAGTGGACGAACGCATCCGCGAATACGGAGAGCAGGCGACGTATGAAGTCGGCGTACACGGTTTGCACCCGGATTTGATCAAGATTTTGGGCCGTTTGAAATACCGTACGAGCTATGGGCAGAACGTGCTGAAGCACTCCATGGAAGTCGCGTATTTGACCGGTCTGATGGCAGCGGAGCTGGGCGAGGACATCACGCTTGCAAGAAGAGCCGGATTGCTGCATGACATCGGCAAAGCGCTGGATCATGAAGTGGAAGGTTCTCACGTCGAGATCGGCGTCGAGCTGGCGAAGAAGTACAAAGAACATCCGATCGTCATCAACAGCATTGCCTCCCACCACGGCGATTGCGAAGCGACTTCGGTCATCGCCATGCTGGTCGGGGCCGCGGATGCGCTGTCGGCCGCTAGACCGGGTGCAAGAAGAGAGACGCTCGAGACGTACATCAAGCGGCTGGAGAAGCTGGAAAACATTTCGGAATCGTTCGACGGCGTAGAGAAATCGTACGCGATCCAAGCCGGACGCGAGGTTCGCGTCATGGTGCAGCCGGAGAAAATCGACGATACCGAGGCATTCCGCCTGGCGCGCGACATTACGAAGAAGATCGAGAACGAGCTCGATTATCCGGGGCATATTAAAGTAACGGTCATTCGCGAAACGCGGGCCGTCGAATATGCCAAATAACCGCATAGCAGATTGAACCGGAAAAGTGGCTGCCTGTCAGCCACTTTTCCGGTTTATGACAGAAAGGTAAGGAACGACATGAACGTATTGTTTATCGGCGACATCGTAGGCAACGTCGGGCGCGCGGCCGTCAAGAAGGTGCTGCCCGCGCTCAAAACGAAATACGCCCCGCACATCATCATCGCGAACGGCGAAAACGCCGCTGCCGGCCGAGGGATCACCGCGCCGATCGTCAAGGAACTGCTGGACGCCGGCGTGCATGGCATCACAATGGGCAATCATACGTGGGACAACAAAGATATTTTCGAATGGATCGACGATCAGCCGCGGATCGTCCGGCCGGCGAATTTTGCGCCGGAGGCGCCCGGGCAGGGAGCGACGCTTATTAAAGCGAACGGAAAAGAGCTGGCGATCATCAACCTGCAGGGCCGGACGTTCCTTCCCCCGATCGATTGCCCGTTCCGCAAAGCGGACGAGCTGATCGAGCAGTTCGCGCAAAAGACGAAAAACATCCTGGTCGATTTCCACGCGGAAGCGACGTCGGAGAAGATCGCGATGGGCTGGCATTTGGACGGCAAAGCTTCGATCGTGGTCGGCACGCATACCCATGTGCAGACGAACGACGACCGGGTGCTGCCGAACGGAACGGCGTACATTACGGACGTCGGGATGGCGGGTTCCATGGAAGGCGTGCTCGGCATGGAACGCGGCCCCGTCCTGCATAAGTTTCTGACCCAGCTGCCCGCTCGGTTCGTCGTCGACGAAGGCGACTGGCATTTGCACGCGGTTGCGGTCGAGATCGACGATGCGACCGGCAAAGCGAAGAAAATTCAAAAAATCCGGCTGACGGAAACGGAATGGCTGCTCATGTAGCAGCCATTTTTTGTGTTGTGCGCGAGCTCGCCATGGCGTCGGACATGTGCTTGTTTAGCTTCGCGCGTTTCGGGCTAATAGTAACGAGGAAGGACACGAGAGGGCCATAAGCGTCCGATGCGGAACATCTTGCTCTATGAAAAATTCTTGCAATTCAGAAGATTTAGCAAACATAGCATCAAGAAAGAAGGAATTTTTTCGCCTCTCTCGAATACTATCTGAATAGCGGTATTCATCCATCATTCCCGAGGAGGTCACTTTCCATGGATGTCTTAAAAGTTTCAGCAAAGTCTAATCCAAATTCTGTTGCAGGAGCGCTTGCCGGCGTTTTGCGTGAACGCGGAGCGGCTGAATTGCAAGCTATCGGGGCTGGTGCGTTGAATCAAGCTGTCAAGGCGGTCGCGATCGCAAGAGGCTTCGTAGCCCCGAGCGGCGTGGACCTGATCTGTATTCCGGCATTCACGGATATTGTCATCGACGGCGAAGATCGTACGGCGATCAAGCTCATTGTAGAACCCAGATAAAGCCGGAGTCCGGGCCTTTCATGTTAGAGACTTGACCTGTTTACGACGTAGGCAGTTTTTTTTGCATTGTCTTTTTAACTATTTAGGAGTCCAAAAACCGTAAACGGAAGGAAGATGGCGATGGAACCCGTTCGTAAAGCCGATTTTCATTGCGACGTCATTTGGAAGCTGCTGGAGGACCCGACGCTCTCGTTCGAGCGGGACGACCAAGGCAAGCTGGACGTGACGCTTCCCCGCTTGAAGCAGGCAGGCTCGACGTTTCAAACATTCGCGCTCTATATCCCGGACCGGATGGAGAAAACGATGGTGCCCCTCCTGCAAAGCGTGGATCTCTTCTACCGCAAGGTGCTCGCTTTGCCGGAGATGGCGTTTATCCGCACGGCAGGGGACGTGGCGGCGCTCCGGCGGAATCCGGGGACGATCGGAGCCATGCTGTCGCTCGAAGGCGCAGACGGCCTGCAGGGGGACCTGGCGATGCTGCGTATCCTGTTCGCGCTCGGCGTACGGGCGGCCGGCCTCACCTGGAACAACGCCAACTGGGGAGCGGACGGCGTCCTTGAGCCGCGCGGCGGCGGATTGACAAAAAAAGGCCGAGCCTTCGTAGAAGAATGTAATAGATTGGGTATACTAGTGGATGTATCGCATCTGAGCGACCGCGCCTTCTGGGATGTGCTGCAGCTGTCGGGGAAGCCGGTCATCGCCTCCCATTCCAACTGCCGCAGCCTTTGCCCGCATCCGCGCAATCTGACGGACGAGCAAATCAAAGCGCTGCTCGCCGCCGGCGGGCTGATCGGCGTGACGTTCGTTCCGCAATTCGTGTCTTCGACGCGCGCGCCAGCCGGAATTGCTGACGTGCTGCGTCACGTAGAACGGATTTGCGAGTTTGGCGGCGAGCGCCAGCTGATGTTCGGCTCGGATTTCGACGGGATCGACCAGTACGTTCGCGAACTGACGCATCCGGGCGAGCTTCACCGGCTGCAGGATGCGCTGTCGGCGAACTACTCCGATGCGCTGGTCGGCGCGTTCTTCGAATCGAACGCGATGACGTTTTTGGCAACGCATCTGCCGCAATGAACGATTCCATTTATTTCAATCTCGCAGCGGTATGGGTATAATCGAAAAGAACTATTCGAAAAAAAGCGGGAACAGCTTGCATTTTAGTACTTAGAGACATAAAATTTATTTGATTATAAGCTAGAATCCATTTACCAATTTTTAATGTTGTCGAAAATATTGCAGGTTCATTCAAAGAGGAGATGGGCATTTTGATCAGTCAATTGTCTTGGAAAATCGGGGGGCAGCAAGGGGAGGGCGTAGAAAGTACCGACCGTATTTTCTCGACGGCGCTTAACCGGCTTGGCTATTATTTGTACGGCTACCGCCACTTTTCGTCGCGGATCAAGGGCGGCCACACGAACAACAAAATCCGGATCAGCACGACGCCGAAGCTTGCCATTTCGGACGATCTCGATATTTTGGTCGCGTTCGACCAAGAAAGCATCGATTTGAACGCCCATGAGCTGCGTACCGGCGGCGTTGTCGTAGCCGACGCCAAGTTCAACCCGGTTCTTCCGGACGGGATCAATGCTCGTCTATTTCCCGTGCCTATCACGTCGATCGCCGAGGAGCTCGGCACGTCGCTGATGAAAAACATGGTCGCGTCCGGCGCATCCTGGGCGCTGCTCGGCCTGCCGATCGACGTATTCAATAAAGCCGTCGAAGAAGAGTTCGGGCGCAAGGGTCCGGCCATCGTCGAGAAAAACATCGAGGCGGTCAAACGCGGCGCGGATTTCGTGCTCGAGCTCGCGGGCGGACCGCTGGAAGAATTCCAGCTCGAGCCTGCCGACGGCAAGCAGAAGCTGTTCATGATCGGCAACGAAGCGATCGGCCTCGGCGCGCTGGCCGGAGGCTGCCGCCTCATGTCCGCGTATCCGATTACGCCGGCGTCCGAAATCATGGAGTACTTGATCAAGAAGCTTCCGAAATTCGGCGGCACCGTCGTGCAGACGGAAGACGAAATCGCCGCGGTGACGATGGCGATCGGCGCCAACTATGCCGGCGTGCGCACGATGACCGCGTCCGCCGGTCCCGGCCTGTCGCTGATGATGGAAGCGATCGGCCTCGCGGGCATGACGGAAACCCCGCTCGTCATCGTGGATACGCAGCGCGGCGGTCCGTCCACGGGCTTGCCGACGAAGCAGGAGCAGTCCGACTTGAACGCGATGGTGTACGGCACGCATGGCGAAATTCCGAAGATCGTCATCGCGCCCGCGTCGCTCGAAGACTGCTTCTATGACACGATCGAATCGTTCAACCTATCGGAAGAATACCAAGTTCCGGTCATCCTGATGACGGACCTCCAGCTGTCGCTCGGCAAGCAGTCCTGCGAGCAGCTGGATTTGAATAGAGTGCCGATCAGCCGCGGCAAGCTCGTGCGCGAGCTGCCGGAGCTCCAGCCGAACGAGCTCTTCAAGCGCTACGAGCTGACGGAGGACGGCGTCTCCCCGCGGGTCATCCCGGGCGACAAATTCGGCTTGCACCACGTAACGGGCGTCGAACACGACGAAACGGGACGTCCGTCGGAAAGCGCGGTAAACCGCAAGAACATGATGGATAAACGCCTGAGCAAGCTGAACGGCCTGCACATTCGCGATGCCGTTCGCGCGGACGCTCCGCATGCGGAAGCCGATCTCCTGATCATCGGTATGGGCTCGACGGGCGGCACGATCGACGAGGCGCGCGCGCGCATGGAAGCGGACGGCCTGAAAACGAACCACCTGACCATCCGCCAGATCCATCCGTTCCCGGCGGATCTGGTCGAGCCATACTTGAGCGCGGCAGCGAAGGTCGTCGTACTGGAGAACAACGCGACGGGCCAACTGGCCGACCAAGTGAAGCTGCATGCCGGCCACGCCGATAAAATCAAAAGCGTCCTGAAATACGATGGCAATCCGTTTCTGCCTTCCGAAGTGCACAAAGCATGCAAGGAGTTGGTCTAAGATGGCAACATTCAAAGAGTTTCGCAACAACGTAAAACCGAACTGGTGCCCGGGCTGCGGCGACTTCTCCGTCCAGGCGGCGATCCAGCGCGCGGCTGCCAACGTCGGCTTGGAACCGGAAAGCCTCGCCGTCATCTCCGGCATCGGATGCTCCGGCCGGATTTCGGGTTATATTAACGCTTACGGCCTGCACGGCATTCACGGCCGGGCATTGCCGATCGCCCAAGGCGTCAAGCTGGCGAACCGCGAGCTGACCGTCATCGCTTCCGGCGGCGACGGCGACGGCTTCGCGATCGGCATGGGGCATACGGTCCATGCGATCCGCCGCAACATCGACCTGACGTACATCGTCATGGACAACCAAATCTACGGTTTGACGAAAGGCCAAACGTCGCCGCGTTCCGCCGAGGGCTTCAAAACGAAATCGACGCCGGAAGGCTCGATCGAGTCCACGCTGTCGCCGCTCGAAATCGCCATGTCGGCCGGCGCGACGTTCATCGCGCAATCCTTCTCCAGCGACCTGAAGCAGCTGACGGCTTTGATCGAAGCGGGCCTTAACCATAAAGGCTTCTCGCTGATCAACGTGTTCAGCCCGTGCGTCACGTTCAACAAAGTGAACACGTACGACTGGTTCAAGGAGAACATCGTCAACCTGGACCAATTCCCGGATTATGATCCGTCCAACCGCATCGCGGCCATGAATAAAATCATGGAGACGAACGGCATGCTGACCGGCCTGATCTATCAAAACAAAGAACGTCAATCGTACGAGTCCATGATCGGCGGCTTCCAGCCGGAAGGTCTGGCCAACCAGGACCTCGCGCTCTCCCAGGAGCAATTCGCCAAGCTCGTCGCGGAATTCAAATAATCCCCGATCGCGCGAAAAAAGCGTGATCAAGAAGGCATGCCGCTCTCTCCGGACGGCGTGCCTTCTTGAACGTGAGGGGCCTTACGCCGGATGCGACGAAGCCATCCATGGAAGGAAAGCAGACAACGAACCGGCGGCCGAAGGCGAGCCAACGCGACCCGTCGACGCCGCGCAACCCAAGACTACTCCAAGAAAAGCAGGTGCCAGCATGAAAAAAGTTCCGGTCGGCGTCTCCGCCCGCCACATCCATCTCTCTCCGGCGCATCTCGGGCAATTGTTCGGGCCGGGGGCCGAATTGTCGGTCTTCAAGCCGCTCTCGCAGCCGGGCCAATTCGCGGCGAACGAAACGGTCGAAGTCGTCGGACCGAAAGGCAGCTTCGCGAAGGTCCGCATTCTCGGCCCGGTGCGCAAGCGCACGCAGCTCGAAATCTCGCGCACCGACGCGTTCGCGCTGGGGGTCAATCCGCCGGTCCGCGAATCGGGCGACATCGCGGGCTCCGCGGGCATTACGATCAAAGGACCAGCCGGCGAGGTCGCGATCGAAGAGGGCGTCATCGTCGCCGCGCGGCATATCCACTTCCACACGAGCGACGCGGAGCGCTGGGGCATCTCGGACAAGCAGAAGCTGTCGGTCCGCTTAAGCGGAGAGCGCGGCGTCGTGCTCGAGAACGTCGTCGCGCGCGTATCGCCCGATTTCGCGCTGGACTTGCATATCGATACCGATGAAGCGAACGCCGCGGGCGCCAAGACCGGCGACGAGGCGGAGATCATCGGGTAAACGGGCGGTGCCGCCAAGCGGCGCCGCTTTTTTGCGCCATCGCAGCCGTGAAGCGGTGTTGCTTCTTCTTTCTAATCGCGGCAGATTTTGATATAATGCGGGAATGGATGCGCATAAAGAGGGGACGTGACGGCGTGGGCACCACCGAGAAGGACTTCTCGAAGTACTTCGACTTTTCGGGCGCGAAGGTACTGAAGGAAGAGGACGGAAAAACGACCTATCGGATCAACGGTAGAGACATAACGATCAACTCGGCGCCGAGCTACAAGGACGAGAAGCGCCGGGGCAAGGAAGAAATCCGGGTCCATTACGAATCCGCCATTCCGCCGGAGCTGCTGGAGCTCGGCAAAGGGAAAAAGTACCATATCACGACGTACGGCTGCCAAATGAACGAGCACGACACCGAGGTCATGAAAGGGATCTTCGAGCAAATGGGGTATCTCCCGACCGAGGACCGCAGCGAGGCGGACGTGATACTGCTGAACACGTGCGCCGTGCGCGAGAACGCGGAAGACAAAGTATTCGGCGAGCTCGGCCACCTGAAGCACCTGAAGCTCGAGAAGCCGGAGCTCCTGCTCGGCGTCTGCGGATGCATGTCGCAGGAGGAATCGGTCGTCGGGCGAATCATGCAGCGGCACGCGTTCGTCGATTTGATTTTCGGCACGCATAACATTCACCGGCTGCCGTATCTGCTGCAGGACGCGTATTTCGGCAAAGAGATGGTCGTGGAGGTCTGGTCCAAGGAAGGCGACATCATCGAGAATCTGCCGAAGAAGCGCGAGGGCATGCGCGGCTGGGTGAACATCATGTACGGCTGCGATAAGTTCTGCACGTACTGCATCGTGCCGTATACGCGCGGCAAGGAACGCAGCCGGCGTCCGGAGGACGTCATCGCGGAAGTGCGGGAGCTCGCGCGGCAAGGGTTCAAAGAGATCACGCTGCTGGGGCAGAACGTCAACGCGTACGGCAAAGACTTCGCGGATCTCGACTACCGCTTCGGCGACCTGATGGCGGACATGGCCAAAATCGATATTCCGCGCATCCGGTTCACGACGAGCCATCCGCGGGATTTCGACGACCATCTGATCGACGTGCTGGCCACGCGCGGCAACCTCGTGGAGCACATCCACCTGCCGATGCAATCCGGCAGCACGGAGGTACTCAAGCGGATGAGCCGCAAGTATACGCGGGAGCAATTCCTGGAGCTCGCGAACAAAATCAAACGGGCGCTGCCGGACGCCGTGTTGACGACCGACATCATCGTCGGGTTCCCGGGCGAGACGGACGAACAGTTCGAAGAAACGTTGACGCTCGCGAAGGAGGTCGGCTTCGCCTCGGCATATACCTTCATCTACTCGCCGCGCGAAGGCACGCCTGCCGCGGGCATGGAAGACAATATCCCGCCGCACGTCAAGAAGGCGCGGTTGGCGCGGCTGAACGAACTGATCGGCGAGCTGAGCTTGCAGAGCAACCTGCTGCTGGACGGCGAGACCGTCGAGGTCTTGATCGAAGGCCAGAGCAAGAACAATCCGGAGATGCTGTCCGGCCGCACGCGCACGAACAAGCTCGTTCACGTCAGAGGCCCCGCTTCATGGATCGGGCAGTTCATTCACGCGCGCGTGACGGACGTGCAGACATGGTACATCAAGGCTGAGGCGGTTGCGGAAGCATTCGGGCAGGAAGCCGTATCTTAACGATATAGAGGAGCTGGACACGATGGCAAACGAACAAACGGCAAAACACGATCACGAGCATGATCACGGCGAAAGCTGCGGCGTGCCGAAATTCAATACGGAAGACATCATCGTCCGCGCGGACATCATGGCCAAGACCAAGGAGCTGGCGAACATGCTGTTCTCCTCCGAGGAAGTGCAGCAGTTCCAGCGCGCCGAGAAGCAGATTCAAGGCAACGAGCGCATTCAAGGCCTGATCGCCCAAATCAAGAAGAAGCAGAAAGAAGCCGTCGCGTTCGAGACGACGTTCAAGAACGCCGACATGGTCGCGAAGATCGAGAAGGAAATCGATTCGCTGCAGGACGAGCTGGACGGCATTCCGATCATCACGGAATTCCAGCAAAGCCAAGCGGACATCAACTACCTGCTGCAGACGGTCGTATCCGTCATCCGGGATACGGTCGCGGAAAAAATCTCGCTGGAAGATGCACGGACGGAAGAACCGGAAGAGTGCATGTAAGCTAGGAAAAACACCTGCCGATTCGACGCGTTGCGCGATCGGCAGGTGTTTTTTTTAGATGGAGTCCGAGCCGGTAGAGCGCTTCCAATACAGCGTCAGCAGCAGCGCCACCGCGGCGAACGCGCCGCCGAGCCAGAAGCCGTAGTCCCGGCCGAAGCGGTCGTTGACGAAGCCGGCCAGGAACGGTCCGGCGAACATGCCGACCGAGTAGACGGCCTGGTAGAAGCCCATTGCCGTCGCCCGCTTGGCGGAGGCGAACGGCCGGATCGCGAGCCCGAGCAGAATCGGGAGATGCATGCCCTGCGCGAAGCCGTTCAGCGCCTGCGTCAGCGCGAGCAGGCCGAGGTTCGGCGAGAAGGCGATCGCGACGGTGAAGAGGCCGCTGAACAGGTAGGCGGCGCCGATGACGTTCCAGGTGCCGAAGCGCGGCACGAGCCAGCGCGCGGTCACGAGCGACGCGAGTCCGTGCGGAACCATGAACGCGACGACGATCAACGTCAGCTGGCCGGCCGAAGCCCCAAGCGACGTCGCCTTCAGGGGCGTGAAGCCGAACATGGTGATGAACAGCACGGAGTGCGCCAGAATCGACAGCGTCGAGACTTGGCGCAGGGACGGCGTGCGGATGACCTCCCGCAGGTGGCGGAGCGAGATCGGGGCGCGGGCGACCCCTTCGCGCGGTTCTTTGACGGCGAAGGCCAGCGCGAGTCCGGCCGCGCCGAGCACGATGCCGGCGCCGAAGGCCGCGTTCCAGCCGTACGCGTCCGACAGCCAGCCGCTCAGGATCATGCCGATCAGCTGGCCGGCGACGGTGAGAACGCTGATATTGCTCATCGCCTTCGTCGCGTCCGAGGCGGCGAAGTAAGCGGCGTACAGGACGGTGAACGCGACCCACGCCGAGGCGCAGACGCCCGACATCATGCGGCCCGCGAGCGGCCAGAGCCACGAGCCGGGCACCATGAACAGCAGGCAGCTGATCGCGCCGGTAATCATGCCGAGCATGAGGAAGGGCTTGCGCTTGTGCAGCTTATCCGATTGCAGGCCGAGCGGGAACCGCACGAGCATTTGCACGAACCCGTAGCTGCCGAGCACGATGCCGATCAGGCCGTCGGCATAGCCGCCGCTCTTCATGAACGGAGACAGGATGGGGACGTAGACGTACAGCGTCGACCAATAGAGCAGCGTCACGACGACGAAGACGGCGTGGTCGGCGCGGGTCGCGGCGATCAGGGGACGTTCGCCGGCTTGTTCTTCAGCGGACAACGGAACCTTCACTTCCTTTGGCATGGAATTCGAATGACAGCGTACTTACTGTATATCAGGTCCCAAGGAAGAGCAATCCTTTTTGCACAGGAAGTTCCTCGGAAAGAAACTTATCGGCGGGTTATGTCGTATTAGGTAGCGGGTCCCGCGGACGTATGATGCCGGAAACCGGAAAGGAGCTTGAATGCGATGAAAAAGCCATGGATCCGCGAGCTGCGGGATTGGTGCGTGACGCTAGGCATCGCGATTACGGCGGCGCTGCTCATTCAAAATTACGCCTTCGCGCAAACCGAGGTCAAGAACATATCGATGCAAAAAACGCTCGTGGACGGGCAACGGCTGATCGAGGACAAACTCAGCTATCATTTCGAATCGCCGCATCGGGGGGATATCGTCATCATTGACGGGCCCGAAAGCGATAAGCGGCTTATCAAGCGCGTGATCGGCCTTCCAGGGGATGCGATCGACTTCACCGAGGACGGCCATGTCCTGGTGAACGGCAAGCAGCTCGTGGAACCGTACGTGAAAGGCCTTAGCTACGCGAACGGGATGAAGGTGCCGTATACGGTGCCCGCGAAGCATCTCTTCGTCATGGGCGACAACCGGGAAAACAGCCAGGACAGCCGAATGCTGGGACCGATCGCGCTGTCGAGCATCGAAGGCAGGGCCGTGTTCCGTTTGTGGCCGCTGAACAAGTTCGGGGGGCTGGGGTAACGGATGCCGTTCACGTTCTCGCATCCCCTGTTCGCCGTGCCTTTGCGGCGTCTCGCGCCGAAGCTGAGCTTGACCGGCCTCGTGCTCGGGAGCATGATTCCCGACATGGAGTACTTCATGGCGCTGCAATCCTATCAGACGATCGGCCATTCGTTCCGCGGCTTCGTCGTGCAGGGGCTGCCGCTCAGCATCGCGGTCGCGGCGGCGTTTCACGCCGTCGTCAAGCCGGCGCTGCCGCGCTTTCTCCCGGCGGCCGGCGGTTTGGAGCGGTTTGCCGCAAGCCTGAGCTCGGATGCGTGGAAGCTCAATTCCGCGCGTACATGGCTGGTCTTCCTCGTTTCCTTGTACATCGGGTATTTGACGCATATCTTCATGGACGCCTGGACGCACGGCAGCGGCGTGTTCGTGGGCTGGTTTCCGCCGCTGCGCGCCGAGATCGGCGGCTACGGCGTCTATAAGCTGCTGCAATACCTGTTCTCGCTTGTCGGGGTAGCCGTTCCGGGACTGCTTCTGCTGAGGCGGTACATGCGCTGGCGAGGTGCCGCCGGGCTCGAGCGGCTTCCGGCATCGGCCGCGCCGGGCACGAAAGCGCTGCTGTGGACGACGGCCGTCGCCGTCGGCTTGCTGTTGTTCGCGGCGAAAATCGTCGTCACCGGCGACCATAACCGCCTCGTCAGCGCGCTGATCGTGGCGCCGCTGTCCTCCGCGATGTTCGGCGTGTTCGTCGCGTCGTTGTTTTACCGGGCGGCGAGGAACCGCAGACTTGCGGGCGGGTTTGCCGCCGTGGGCTTGCTGCTGCTGGCCATCGTCGCCTTTCGGATCAGCGAATACGTCTGGACGCCGTTCCGGCTGAACCGCCCGTACGCCAACTTCCATGGGGATTTCCAGTCGTTGTGGAACGGCTACCTGATCGTCTGGTCCGCGCTGGTGCTGCTCGGGTGCCGGATGACCGCCGCCAAGCGGAGGCCGCCGTCGGCGAAGCTCGGGCCGAATGGACGGACGAGGTCCGCGTGACGATTGCATAATGCCGGCGGGATGTGGTCATTCTACCATCGCAAGCGGGCAGGCCGCGGAAATCACCCGCAACATGCCGCGGAATTTGAAACGTTTTGACAGGCCGAGACGTATCAGACTTATACCGATTGGGAGGGATTACGATGATTTTTTCGACAACGCCGACGATTGAAGGCAACCCGATTCAACAATACCTGGGCGTCGTGACCGGGGAAGCGATCATGGGCGCGAACATCGTGCGCGACTTGTTCGCCTCGATCACCGACATCGTGGGCGGCCGTTCCGGCGCGTACGAGACGAAGCTGAAGGAAGCCCGCGACGTGGCGTTCAACGAAATGTCGAGCAACGCGTCCCGGCTGGGCGCGAACGCGATCGTCGGCATCGACATCGATTACGAGGTCGTCCGCGAGGGCATGCTGATGGTCGCGGTGAGCGGCACGGCGGTCCGCGTCTAAACCGGACCATAAGCGCAAGGCGGCATCCGCGGCGAACGCGGATGCTTTTCTTTTGATTGCAGGCGGCAACTGGACACCGGCGGGAAGCAGAAGGTAAAATGCATATAAGATCGGCAACTCGAGCTTGAAGGAGCGCTATAGACGATGGAAGAAATTACGGCAAGCGAATTGGAAACCCGGCTGCGGTCGGGCGAGAAGCTGAGCCTCATCGACGTCCGGGAACCGGACGAATGGGCGGACGGCCATATCAAGGAAGCGGTCAGCATGCCGTTATCCGTATTCGTGGAGCGGCTGGGCGAGCTGAACGGCTTCGAGGAACCGCTGTACCTGATGTGCAGAAGCGGCAACCGAAGCAGCCGGGCGTGCGATTACTTGGCGGCCCAGGGCTACGAGGTCGTGAACGTGCTCGGCGGCATGCTCAGCTGGCCGGGCGAGGTCGTCAAGGGCGAGTAACGCCAGCAACCGCAAAACGGCACCTTCGCATTTCGATGCGAAGGTGCTTTTTTTTATGATCATGCGGCATCCTCCGCCGCCATATAGTGGAGAGTAGGACAGCTTGGGTTGTCTTGCGGCCGTGATGCGGCCGACGTTCAATCGAGAAGGAGAAGGAGGGCGGCCATGCAGCCTCCACACGAGGACGAAGTGCTGGATTTGCGCATACAGGGCATGAGCTGCGCGGCGTGCGCGACCCGGATCGAACGCGCGGTCGGCCGGCTGCCCGGCGTATCCGGCGTATCGGTGCATTATGCGGCGAAGTCCGCTTACATTACATTTGCCCCGGAAACGGCGACCCCCGCGGGCATTATCGAGAGGATCGGGCAGATCGGGTTTCAGGCGTATCCGCACGGGCGGGAGGACGACGGATCGGAGATCGACGCGCTCAAGCTGCGCGTGTTCGCCGGCTGCGCGCTGACGCTGCCGCTGCTGTGGACGATGGCCCACCATTACCCCGCGCTAAGCGCCGTTCCGGTGCCGTCGTTCATCGAAGAGCCGATTCTGCAGCTGCTGCTGGCGTCGATCGTGCAGTTTTTTATCGGCATGCCGTTCTATTTCGGCGCCTTCTACGCGCTGCGGGAGCGGACGGCGAACATGGACGTGCTCGTGGCGATCGGCACGACGGCCGCGTACGTCTACAGCTACATCGCCATGATGACGGGCGGCGCGCTGTACTTCGAGACCTCGGCGGTCGTCATCACCGCCGTGCTCGGCGGGAAGCTGCTGGAGGCCGCCGCGTCGGAACGGGCGATGAAGGACGGGGACGGTTACGCGTCCCTGCAAGCGAAAGAAGCCGTCGTCGTCCGCGGCGGCAAGCCGGAACGGATTCCGCTCGACCGGATTCGCGCCGGGGATCGGCTGCTCGTCGAGCCGAACGAGCGCGTGCCGGCGGACGGGCTCGTCGCCGAAGGGGAGACGACGCTGGACGAGTCGTTCCTGACGGGCGAGAGCGGGCTGATCAAGCGGGAAACGGGCGACCGCGTGTACGCCGGGACGACCGTCCGGGGGGAGACGCTGCGGATGCAGGTGCTGGCGACGGGACGGGAAACGATGCTGAGCCGCATCGCGGCGATCACGCGGCAGGCGCAGGCGACGAAGTCGTCGATCGGACGGAAGGTGGACCGGCTGGCGGCCGTGTTCGTCCCCGTCATGATGGTCTTGTCGCTCGGCACCTTGGCCTTGTGGCTGCTGCTGCTCGATCCGGGCAATTGGAAGACCGCCTCGATCCATGCGCTCGCCGTGCTGCTCGCGGCTTGTCCGTGCGCGCTCGGCCTCGCCGCGCCGATCTCGCTCGTGCTGGCGACGGGCAAGCTCGCGCGCAGAGGCATCGTGCTGAAGGAAGCGGGCGCGCTGGAACGGCTGGCGCAGGTAGACGCGATCGTACTCGACAAGACGGGTACCTTGACGGAAGGCAAGCCGACGATGACGGGCATCAGCGCGCTGAACGGCGCCCCGTCCTCGCTGCTTCGCCTTGCGGCGGCCGCGGAGGAGCGGTCGCGGCATCCGTTCGCGGACGCGCTCCGGGAGGCGGCCCGGCGCGCGGGCTTGGTCGTGCCGGCGTCGTCCGCGTATGCGGCCTATCCCGGCAAGGGCATCGAAGCGACCGTGGACGGCCGTTCGGTCGCCGTCGGCAACGCCGGCTTCGCCGCCGACCGGTCCTGGACGATCCACCGGTCGCTGCACGGCTTCGCCGCCGAGCGGGAGGCGGGCGGCGAAACGATCGTCTACGCGTTCGTGGACGACGCGTGCGCCGGCGCGTTCGCGCTCGCCGACGCCGTGAAGCGCACGTCCCGGGAAGCGGTAGACGACCTGCAGCGGCAGGGCATCCGCGTCCTGCTCGCGACGGGGGACCACCCCGCGGCGGCGGGCAAAGCGGCGGCGATGACGGGCATTCGCGACGTCCGCGCCTCGCTGCTCCCGGAAGACAAGGCGGAGCTGATCCGCAAGCTGCAGGGCGACGGCTCCGTCGTGGCCATGGCAGGCGACGGCTGGAACGACGCGCCGGCCTTGGCGGCGGCGGACGTCGGCATCGCCATGGGCGGCGGCACGGAGGCGGCGCTCGACGCCGGGGACATGACGCTGCTGCGCTCCCGGTTGACGGGCATCTCCGAGGCGCTGCTGATCAGCCGGTTGACCGTGCGCAACATCCGGCAAAATATCGGGTTTGCGTTCTTATATAACGCCATCGTCATCCCGTTCGCGGCCGTCGGAGGCATCGAACCTTGGATGGCGGGCACGGCGATGGCGCTCAGCTCCGTATCGGTCGTGGGCAATGCGCTGCGTCTGAACGGGCAGATGCGCCGCGGGCTGAATCGGCGTCTGTCGTCGTAGGCGCGTTTGCCGGGGGGCCGCAGCGGCCGTTCTGGCTGCTCGCGACGGCAACCACGGCCGCGGCCGCGTACAACGCGGCAAGCCCGCGGGCCGTTCGCCGTTCTTTCCGGTTGGGCATGGGAAAACCTCCCAATGGACGGTGATGGACTCGGATTTCGATGAGATCATAGTTATGCGCCACGACTCGTTCAAAAGAACCCCCGCCCGGCGACGATTCGGGTAGACAAGGCTTCCCGGAGAGTGGTATAGTAGCTCAGAACAATTGCATAGGCGAGCTGCATGGTGCCGGACGATCGCGAATCAAGCGAGGTTCGGCTTAATAGGGAAGACCGGTGAGAAGCCGGCACGGACCCGCCACTGTAAGGAGCGCCTCGGCCGAACCCCGGCCGCGGCAAGGCTTGACCGAGATGTCACTGGACGCGAACGCGCGTCCGGGAAGACGGGTCACGCCCGACGCTCCGAGTCAGGAGACCTGCCTGCAGCGGATTAACGCTACCTACGTGGACTTAGGGAGGTGTTAGAAATCGGCGCTGGCGCCGCAGCGATTTAGGTTCGCCGCGCAGGCGAAAGCCAGCCGCCGCCGTTCATGGAACAGGAGCGTTTCTGACACTGAAGTCGGAGACGCTTTTTTTGTTGCGCCTGAACGAACGGCTGGCAAACGAAAGACGGTACGCAGAATGATCGGAACGGGAGAGAGAGAACATGAACAGTTTGAGGAAACCAACGATTCGCAAGGCGGCGCTTCTGCTGCTTGGGATGGCAATGCTGCTGCTGGCGGCGGCTTGCGGCACGGACAAAACCGAAAACGGCAATGGCAGCGCGTCGAATCAAGCGGCTGCGAGCAATGCGGCGAACGGCGCGAACGGGGGCGCCAACGCGTCCGGCGAAACGGCCGCGAACCAAGGTTCGGCCGGCGGCGAGGCAGGGGCGGCGGCGCAGGCGACCGTCTATCCGCTCACGGTCAAGGACGCGACGGGCACCGACTTGACGTTCGACGCCGCGCCGCAGCGGATCGTGACGCTCGTGCCGAGCGAGACGGAGATCGTCTACGCGCTCGGGGCGGGGGACGCCGTCGCGGCCGTCGACAATTATTCGAACTATCCGAAGGAAGCGGCGGATAAGCCGAAGATCGGCGACATGAACGCGGACATCGAGAAGATCGTCTCGCTGAAGCCCGATCTCGTCCTGGCCTCGTACAGCATGAGCCAGGCCGTCGTCGACAAGCTCCGTTCCCTGAAGCTGCCCGTGTACGCATCAGATCCGAAGACGTACGACGCGGTCATCGGCAAAATCAAGCAGATCGGCGCCATCCTCGACAAGCCGGCGGAAGCCGCGGCGGTAACCGGCCATATGGAGCAGGTGCGCCAGCAGGTGACGGATGCGGTGAAGGACGCGCCGAAGCCGAACGTATACCTTGAATTTTCCCCGGGCTGGACGGTCGGCAAGGGCGAGTTTCTGGACGAACTCATCACGCTGGCCGGCGGCACGAACGTCGCGACGGAGGCGGGCTGGTACGAGATCGATCCGGAAGCCGTCGTCAAGGCGAATCCGGACGACATCGTCTATGCGTCGATGACCGTGAAGGAAGGCGAGAAAAATCCGATTCTGGCGGCGATCGAATCGCGCCCGGGCTGGAAGTCGATCCATGCCATCGCAAACAACAACTTGTTCGAAGTCGACCAGGACCCGCTGACGCGCGTCGGTCCGCGCCTTGCGGACGGCCTGCTGGACGTGGCGAAGAAGCTGCATCCGGACCTGTTCCACTAACATGCGAACGAAACTATTCCTATACGGAGGAGCAGCGATGCTCCTCCTGCTTGCGTCGATGGTCGTCAGCCTGTCGATCGGCTCCGCCGGCCTCCCGCTAAGGGACGTCTGGGGCATCCTCGTGCACCAGCTGCCCGGCATGCCGGACGCCGGAGGCAAGTGGGACGCGGCGGATATCGCCATCGTCACGCAGCTCCGGCTGTCGCGCGTCGTGCTCGGGATGCTCGTCGGCGCGTGCCTGGCGCTGGCCGGGGCGGGCTTTCAAGGGGTGCTGCGCAATCCGCTCGCCGATCCGTTCACGCTCGGCGTCGCGTCGGGCTGCTCGGTCGGAGCGGCATGCATGATCGTGTTCGGGCTGCAGACGGCGCTGGGGCTCTGGACCGTGCCGCTCGTGGCGTTCGTCACGGGCATGGCGACGCTGTTCGCCGTGTTCGGACTGGCGCGCGCGCGGGGGGCTATGAACGTCGAGACGCTGATATTGTCCGGCGTCGTCATCCAGGCTTTCCTGGGCGCGGTCGTGTCGTTCCTGGTCACGCTGTCGCAAAACGTCGTCAACGAGGCGATGTTCTGGCTCCTGGGCAGCCTGAGCGCGCGGAGCTGGTCGCACGCGAAGCTGATCGCGCCGTTCCTGCTCGTCGGGCTGCCGGTCATGATCCGGTATGCGCAGCATCTGAACCTCTTCGCGTTCGGCGAGCGGCACGCGGCGCATTTGGGCGTCAACGTCGAGCGCACGAAGCTGATTGTCTTGGTCGTCTCCACGCTGCTCACCGCGGTCGCGGTGTCCGTCGCCGGCGTCGTCGGGTTCGTCGGCCTCGTCGTGCCGCATCTGATCCGGCTGCTCGTCGGCCCGGATTACCGGATCATCGTGCCGCTCTCCGCGCTGGGCGGCGGCTTCTACCTCGTGTGGGCGGACACGCTCGCGCGGACGGCGCTGAGCCCGAAGGAAATCTCCCTCGGCATCGTAACCGCGATCATCGGCGCGCCGTTCTTCGCCTACCTGCTCTATCGGCGCAAAGTGCTGCAAGGGGGCGGCCCGGCATGATCGAAGCCAAAGGAGTCGCGCTATCGCTCGGCGGCCGGCAAATACTTAACGACATTAATTTCGAATGGAAACAAGGCGCGATGTACGGCATCATCGGACCGAACGGGGTCGGCAAATCGACGCTGCTGCGGCTGCTTGCCGGCACGGAACGGCCGGGAGCGGGCGAGGTGCTGCTGGAGGGCAAAGCGGTTTCGGCCTACAAGCGCAAAGACCTCGCGAAGCGCGTCGCCGTGCTGCAGCAGGGCGGGCTGCCCGCCGTCGGCTTCACGGTGCGGGAAACGGTCGCGATGGGACGGTTTCCGTACCAGAACTGGCTGGGCGAAGAAGGCGAAGAAGGCGAGCGCACGGTGGAACGCACGCTGCGGGAGCTCGGGCTCGCCGATATGCAGGATCGGCCCATCGATGCGTTGAGCGGCGGCGAACGGCAGCGCGTCGCGTTGGCGAAGGTGATGGCGCAGGAGCCGGAGCTGCTGCTGCTCGACGAGCCGACGACATATCTGGATATCGGCTACCAGGTGCAGCTGCTCGATGCGGTCAAGCGGTGGCAGGCCGAGCGGCGCCTGACCGTCGTGGCCGTGCTGCACGACCTCAACCTTGCGGCGCATTATTGCGACGAGCTGCTCGTCCTTCGCGAAGGGAAAATCGAGGCGTTCGGCCCGCCCTCCGAGGTCGTTCGGCCGGAGCTCATCGCGCGGGTGTTCGGCGCGCGGACGGTGGTGCTGCCGCATCCGGAAACCGGCGTGCCGCAGCTGCTGCTGCTGCCGGAAACCGCGCCGGCCGAAAGCAGACGGGAAAGGAAGCGAGAAAATGGTTGAGCGTTATGCAGCGGACTCGGATTGGAATGGCGGGTTCGGGAACGAACAAGAATTTATGGCATTAATGAACGGAATCGGCGAGCTGGACGGCGCGGCGACGGAAGAGGCGGAGCGCCATCTGAACAGCTTGACGAAGCCCCCGGGCAGTCTCGGACTGCTGGAACGGATCGCCGCGCAGGCGGCGGGCATTACGGGCGAGCTCGCGGCGGACGTCTCGAAGCGCGCCGTCGTCGTCATGGCGGGCGACCACGGCGTCTGCGAGGAAGGCGTCAGCGCGTTTCCGGCGGAGGTGACGCCGCAGATGGTGAAGAACTTTCTTGCCGGCGGCGCGGCCGTCAACGTGCTCGCCCGCGGCGCCGGCGCCGACGTATTCTGCGTCGACATGGGCGTGAACGCCGATCTGGCGCACGAGGCGCTCCTTGTCCGCAAGACCCGCAAGGGGACGGCGAACCTGGCGCGCGAGGCGGCGATGACCCGCGCGGATGCCGTATCCGCCCTCCGGAGCGGCTTCGAGCTCGCGGCGGAGCTGGCGCGGGACGGCTACCGCATGCTGGCGACCGGCGACATGGGCATCGGCAATACGACGGCGAGCGCCGCGCTCTCCGCCGCCCTCGGCGGCTTGACGCCGGACGAGGCGGTCGGACTCGGGACGGGGATCGCCGAAGACCGCCGCCGGCATAAGGTGGACGTCGTCGCGAGAGCCATCGCGCTCCACGCGCCGGACGGCTCCGACCCCATCGGCACGCTCGCCAAGGTCGGCGGTCTGGAAATCGCGGGACTGGCCGGCTTGCTTCTCGGCGCCGCGGCCAATCGATGCCTGGTCGTCGTCGACGGTTTCATCTCGTCCGCGGCCGCGCTGGTCGCGGCGGCCATCGCGCCGCAGGCGGTGCCGTACATGCTCGGTTCGCATCTCTCGCAGGAGCAGGGGCATGCCCGGCTGCTGGAAAGGATCGGCCTGAAGCCGATGATCCATCTCGACATGCGGCTCGGCGAAGGCACCGGCGCCGTGCTGGCGTTTCATTTCGTGGACGCGGCGCTGCGCGTCATGCGGGAGATGGCGACGTTCGAGAGCGCCGGCGTGTCGAGAGAGTAACGGCGCCGCGAAGGCGAAAGATCGGCGAAAGATCGGAACGAAGGGGAGAGAGTATGGCGATCTTCATTACCGGCGGAGCGCGAAGCGGCAAGAGCGGCTTCGCCGAAGCCTATGCCCGCAAGCTGTCGGACCGCGGCGTCTATATCGCGACATCCCAGAGCTTCGATGACGAAATGAAGGAACGGACCCGGCTGCACCGGCAGCAGCGCGAGCGCTCCGGCTACGCCTGGCGGACGATCGAGGAACCGCTGGCCCTCGCCGAGGTGCTGGCCGAGCTCGAGCGGGAGCAGGCCGGCGGCGCCGGCCGTCCGGCCGTCCTCGTCGATTGCCTGACGTTATGGCTGACGAATTGGCTGCTGCGGCTGGACCCGGGAACCGACGGCGAGCAGGAGACGAAAACGAACGAGGACCGGCTGCAAGCGGAGCTCGATAAATTGATTGCCGCGGTTGACGCGTATACCGGTCCGCTGCTGCTCGTGACGAACGAGGTGGGCAGCGGAATCGTTCCGGCCTACCCGCTCGGACGGCGGTTCCGGGACGAAGCGGGCCGGTTGAACCGGAGGCTGGCCGGCCATTGCGCCGAAGCCTATCTCGTCGTGGCGGGCATCCCGCTCGACCTCAAGCGGCACGCGTTTCGGCTGGAGGAGGATTGAACCGGCATGCTCTTCTACTCGCTGCAGGAGACGCTGCTGCTCGTTGCCGCGGCGATCGCGATCGATTGGGCGGCGGGCGATCCCAAATGGCTGACGCACCCGGTGATTCTCATCGGCCGTCTCATCGCGCGATTGGAGCGCAAGCTGAGGCCGGAGGGCGTTGAATTAAGCGCGGCGGCGCTGCGGAAGCGGGGCATGGCGCTGACGGCGGTCACGGTGCTGGCGGCCGCGGCCGCGACGTGGGCGATTTGCTTCGCGGCCGCCCGGATTCATCCTTGGCTCGGCTACGCCGCGTCCGCTTGGCTGATCTCGACGACGATGGCGGTCAAAGGGCTGAAGGACGCGGCAATGCTCGTCTTCCGGCCGCTTGCCGCCGGAAAGCTGGACGAAGCGCGCACCTACGCGGGCTACATCGTGAGCCGCGACACGTCGGCCATGGAGGCGAAGGATGCCGCCCGCGCGGCGGTCGAAACGGTGGCCGAAAACACGGTGGACGCGTTTCTGTCCCCGCTGCTGTTCGCGCTTCTCGGCGCGGCGCCGCTGGCCATGCTGTACCGGGCGGCCAATACGCTCGATTCGATGGTCGGCTACAAAAACGAACGGTACGCGCACTTCGGCTGGGCTTCCGCCCGGTTCGACGACGCGCTCAATTATATCCCCGCCCGCCTCTCCGGCGGGCTGATGGCCGCGGCGGCTTGGACGACGCCGGGCTTGTCGGCGGCCAGGGCGATTCGGGCCGTCCGGCAGTTCGCGCGGCTGCATCCGAGCCCGAACAGCGGCATTCCGGAATCCGCGGCGGCGGGCGCGCTCGGGATCGAGCTCGGCGGCCGGAACGTATACTTCGGCCGCGTGAGCGAGCGCGCCCGGATGGGGTGGCCGCTGCGGCCGATCGAGCCGGCCGACATCGTGCGGACGGTACGGCTGCTGTACATGGTCAGTCTATTTTGTTTTGCGGGGGTGCTTGCGGCATGGCTGCTGCTTCGGCTTTCGGGTTCTTGAAACGGGAACTGCAAGCGGCGGGAACGGCGTTCCAGCTGCTGACGCGCATACCGGTGCCGGTCGAGATTCCCTTCACGCCGGAGATGCTGGCGCGCAGCGTCGTCTACTATCCCGTCGTCGGCGCGGTCATCGGCGGCGCGGTCGCGGCCGCGGGAGCCGGCTTGGACGGACGCGTGCCCGCGATGCCGGCGGCCGTGCTGCTCGTCGCGTTCTGGCTGCTGCTGACCGGCGGGCTGCATCTGGACGGGTTGATGGACACGGCCGACGGCGTGCTGAGCCATCGTTCCCGCGAACGGATGCTCGAGATTATGAAGGACAGCCGCGTCGGCGCCATGGGCGTACTGGCCGCAATCGTGCTGCTGCTCTTCAAGTTCTCGCTGCTCGACGCGTGGTTGGAGCAAGGGCGGAACTGGCCGGCCGAAGCGGCGCTGCTGGCGCTGGCTTGCGGCTGGAGCCGGCTGTGGGTCGCGGTCGCGATGGCGTTCTGGCCGTTCGCGCGGGCGGACGAAGGAATGGCCGTGCTGTTCCGGGGCGTCAAGGCGCGGCATGCGCTGGCGGCCGCGGCCGTGCAGGCCGTCCTGACGGGCATCGCCGCGCTGGCGCTTCCGGCGCCGGAAGGCGGCTGGCTCGCGGCGATCGCCGTATCGGCCGCGCTCGCGGCGGCCGCGGGGTCCTTGCTGGCGTGGCGGCTTTGCCGCAAGCTCGGCGGGCTGACCGGCGATACTTACGGCGCGATGACGGAAATCCTCGAAGCGATCCTGTTGTTTGCGCTCGTGCTGCAGCTGCATTAAGAAGGAGGCGTGATCAAAATGTTGGAACGGTACGGCCATGGCGGCGATTGGGTCACCGCCCGGGAATTGTACGGCGCCGAGGACGGCCCGAAGGCGTTCGTCGATTTCAGCGCCAACATGAATCCGTTCGGCCCGCCGGCTTGCGTGGGCCATATCCTGAAGAGCTACGCCGACGCCGGAGAAATCGCGCGTTATCCCGATCCCGCGGTTCGCGGACTGCGCGGCAAGCTTGCCGGCCGGCACGGCGTAAGCGTAGACGGACTGCTCGTCGGCAACGGCGCGGCCGAGCTGATCGATCTGTTGTTCCGGGCGCTGAAGCCGAAGACGACGGTGCTCGCGGAGCCGTGCTTCGGCGAATACCGCGAGGCCGCGGAGAAGAACGGCAGCGCGGTCCGTGCGATCGGGCTGCGGGCCGAAGACGGGTTCCGGCTGACCGGCGAAGCGGTCGATCGGATGCTGCGGCAGCTTCGGGAAGCGGGCTTGGCGCCCGGCGAGACGCTATGGATGCTGGGATCCCCGAATAATCCGACGGGCGAGTGCGTCGCGCGAAACGTCGTGGAGAAGCTGCTGGCGAGCGGCGCCATGACGGCGGTGGACGAAGCGTTCATGGATTTCGCCGCGAACGAACCGGAGCTCAGCCTGCTGAAGGAAGCCGCGTCCCGCGACCGTCTGATCGTGATTCGGTCGATGACGAAGTTTTATGCCGTGCCGGGCATCCGGCTCGGCTACATGGCGGCATCGCCTGCGCTCATCCGCCGCCTGGCGGCGCTGCAGGTGCCGTGGAGCGTCAATTCGCTGGCGCAGCGAATCGGCGAGGCGGTGCTGGACGAGGCCGCGTACGCCGCCCGGACGGTCGCCTGGGCGAGGGAAGAGCGCGCCTGGCTCGCGGCCCGGCTGACGGAGTTCGGTCTGACGGCTTACGGCGGCGCGGCGGTCAATTACGTGCTGGCGGCCATTCCCGGCCGGATCGGCTGGACGTCGGACCGGCTGCAGGAGGAGCTGGGGCGCCTGGGCATTCTGATCCGGGACGCGTCCCGGTTCGGCGGCCTGGACCGGCGTTATTTTCGCGTCGCGGTGCGGCTGCGGGAAGACAACGAAACGCTGCTAGCGGCCTTGCGGGCGCTGCTCGCCCGGCCGATGCCGGAGAGGGAGGCGAAGGAAGAATGAGCCGAGAATCGCGCGCCGCGCAGCCGGCGAGGACCCTGATGGTCCAAGGAACCGCTTCCGATGTCGGGAAAAGCCTGCTCGTGACGGCGTTGTGCCGGATCCTGCGGGAGGACGGCTACTCCGTCGCTCCGTTCAAATCGCAGAATATGTCGCTCAATTCCTACGTCACCTGGGACGGAAAGGAAATCGGCCGCGCGCAGGGCATGCAGGCCGATGCCTGCGGCATTCTCGCGACGACCGACATGAACCCGATTCTGCTCAAGCCGAAGAAGGACATGGTGTCGCAGGTCATCGTGCACGGCAAGCCGCTCGGCGATTACGAGGCGCGGACCTACCGGGAGGAGGTGCTCGCCGAAGCAGGCCCGATCGTGCGGGACGCGCTTCGGCGCCTGCGTGGCGAATTCGACGTCGTCGTGCTCGAAGGCGCGGGCAGCCCGGCGGAGATCAATCTGAAGGACCGCGACATCGTCAACATGCGGGCGGCGGCTTGGGCGGACGCGCCGGTCGTGCTGGCGGCGGACATCGACCGCGGCGGCGTCTTCGCGTCGATCGTGGGCACGCTGGAGCTGCTGGAGCCGGAGGAACGCGCCCGGGTGTGCGGCTTCGTCATCAATAAGTTCCGCGGCGACGTGTCTCTGCTGCAGCCGGGACTGGATTGGCTGGAGGCGCGGACCGGCAAGCCGGTGCTCGGCGTGGTGCCGTATCTGGCCGATGTCGGATTGGAGGACGAAGATTCGTTGTCGCTCGATCAAGCCATACGGGCGGAGGCCGGGTCGGCTGCGTATTCGAGCCGCGGGACGGATGCGCTGGACATCGCCGTCGTTCGGCTGCCGCATCTCTCGAATTTTACCGACCTCGATCCGCTTCGCGCCGAGCCGGACGCGGCGGTTCGGTTCGTGTCGCGCCCGGAGCAATGGGGCGAGCCGGATGCCGTCATCGTGCCGGGAAGCAAAAACACGGTCGACGACCTGCTCTGGCTGCGCGCCTCGGGACTCGCGGAACGGCTGGAAACGCATCGGCGGCAGGGCGGGCGCATCGTGGGCTTATGCGGCGGCTACGAAATGTTCGGCGAGACGCTGCGCGATCCGGACCGCACCGAATCAGACCGCGTAGAGCTCGCGGGCTTCGGTTGGTTCCCGTTCGACGTGCGGTTCTCGGCCGAGAAGCGGACGGTCCGGGCGGACGGAAACGTCGCGCTGCCCGGCTTGCCGACGGCATATCCCGTCGCGGGCTACGAGATTCATACCGGCATCGTGGAATGGCGGCCCGAGCGCGCGGCGCCTGACCGCGGGTGGCCGTCGGAGCCTTCGGCAGAGGCGGTCAGGCCGTTCAGGCTGAGCGAGAGCCGGCTTGACGTCGGGCTTGCGGCAGCGGAACGCGAAGCGGAGGAGGGCTGCGCAAGCGCGGACGGGCGCATATGGGGGACGTTCTTGCACGGCGTCCTGCATAACGACGACTTCCGGCGGGCTTGGCTGAACGGGCTCCGCGCGTCCAAAGGCTGGGCGACCATGGACGGCGGCGTGCGGTTCAACGAGCGGCGCGAGGCGGCCTTCGCCCGTTTGGCGGCGCATGTGCGGCAACATGTCGACGTCTCCCGGCTGAAAGCGATCGCCGGGTTAGCCGCGGACCGAACGGAATCGGAGGGGGTCGTGGAATGACGCAGCCGTTTCGGACGGGAAGCACATCGTTCGCTTCGACGATCTGTTCCGGCGTGGCGATGAGTCTGGCGGCGGACCGGCTCGTCATCGAGACGGAGAAGCCTTTCTGCGTTTTGAGCAGCGCCGTATACGGCGGCGGCTACGGCAGCGCCGACCGGTTCGTCAACCGGGAGGTAACGCTCGATTACGATTGTTCGGATCCCGCGCGCGATTACGAACGGATGCTGGCGCGGTGGGGCTATTCGCCGGAGACGACGATCGGGTTCCTGACCGCGGCGAAGCTGACGCACGCGTCCGTCGCGGAGACGGCGGGCGAGGCGTTCGGGCTGCTGTGCTGCGCGACGGCCGGCACCGGCAACGCCGCCCGCGCGGGACGCGCGCGCGAGACGTTCCCGGCTTACGCGCCGGGCACGATCAATCTGTTCGTGCTCGTCGACGGCAGCATGACGGCGTCCGCGATGGTCAACGCCGTCATCACCGCGACGGAAGCGAAGTCGGCGGCGCTGCACGATTGCGGCATTATGGACCCGAAGCACGGCTTGCCGGCGACGGGTACGACGACCGACGCCATCGCGATCGGCGCCAGCCAGACCGTCCGGCACGGACGGACGCATCAATACGCAGGCGCGGCTACGGCGCTTGGCGACGCGATCGCGCGCCTCGTATACGGCACGGTCGAGGAGGCCGTTCGGACGCAGGGCGAAGCATGATGCGGAGGCGCCAAGGCCGGTCGATGCGATAGGTTCGAAAAAGAGGACGGTTAGTTAGAGACGCTGCGCGAGATCGCAGCAGCGGCGTGAGCGCGCAAGCCGGACGGTTTGCGCGTTTTTGCGTTGCGCGCGCGATGGAGCGGCGGCAGGAGAAGGCCGCCTTTTTTTGACGGGCTCGGGGCATCGTCTCTATAATGGAGCGTAGGAATACGAGCGTAGGAATTGACAAGACAGGGGAATTTCGGCTATGAACGATCCATCTCAACCTAAAATCAAATCGGCGGAGGCGCTGCCCATCGACGGCCTGCTGCCCGAGCTGCGCGCGGCGCTCGCCGAGCGGACGTCGGCCGTTCTCGTGGCGGCGCCCGGCGCGGGGAAAACGACGCGCGTGCCGCTTGCGCTGCTGGACGCGCCGTGGCTGGCCGGACGGCGCATCCTCATGCTGGAGCCGCGGCGGCTGGCCGCCCGCTCGGCCGCGCGGTTCATGGCCGCTTCGCTCGGCGAAGCGGTCGGCGGCACGGTCGGCTACCGCGTGCGCATGGATACCAAGGTCGGTCCGGCCACGCGGATCGAGGTCATCACGGAAGGCGTGCTGACGCGGATGCTGCAGCACGACCCGTCGCTGGAAGGCGTCGGGCTCGTTATCTTCGACGAATTCCACGAACGCCATCTGCACGGGGATCTGGGGCTGGCGCTTTGCCTGCAGGCGCAAGCCGTGTTCCGCGAAGAGCTCCGGCTGCTCGTCATGTCGGCGACGCTGGAGGCGGAACCCGTCGCGGACCTGCTCGGCGGCGCGCCGCTGCTCGTCAGCGAAGGACGGGCCTATCCCGTCGAAACCCATTACGAGCCGAAGCCGGTCGCGGGCCGGATCGAGGAGGCGGTCGCCCGCCGCACGATCGAAGCGATGCGCGCCCATGACGGCGACGCGCTCGTCTTCCTGCCGGGCGCGGGCGAGATCCGCCGCGCGGAGCAGCTGCTGCGCGCGGCGCAGACGGGCGGCGCCGGAGGGCCGTCGCTGCCGCCGGGCGTGGCCGTGCTGCCGCTTTACGGCGCGCTGCCGCCGGAGGCGCAGGACCGCGCCGTCGCGGCCGCGGCGGGCGGCGAGCGCAAGATCGTGCTCGCCACGTCCATCGCCGAGTCCAGCTTGACCGTCCGCGGCGTGCGAATCGTCGTCGACGGCGGCCAGAGCCGCGTGCCGCGCTTCTCGCCGCGCACCGGCATGGCGCGGCTCGAGACGGTGCCGGTCTCGGTCGCTTCCGCCGATCAGCGGCGCGGCCGCGCCGGACGCGAGGCGCCGGGCGTCTGCTACCGGCTGTGGACGGAGAGCGAGCACCGGCAGCTGAAGCCGCAAAGCGATCCGGAGCTGCTCGGCGCGGACTTGGCGCCGCTCGCGCTGGAGCTCGCCGTCTGGGGCATCGACGGGCCCGGCGAGCTCGCGTGGCTCACGCCGCCGCCGGCCGCCGCGTACGCGCAGGCGGCCGAGCTGCTGCGGGAGCTCGGCGCGCTCGACGCCGCCGGCAAACCGACGCCGCACGGCCAAGCGCTGGCCGAGCTCGGCATGCATCCGCGGCTCGCGCATATGGTCCTCGCGGCGAAGCCGCTCGGGCTCGGCGCGCTCGCCTGCGAGCTGGCGGCGCTGCTCGGCGACCGCGACGTGCTGCGCTCGCGCAGCGTGGACATGCGGCTGCGCCTCGCCGCGCTGCGGTGCCAGGTCCGGAGAGCTCACTTCTGAAGTCCAATCTCCAGATCGTCGGCAGTGCT
>NZ_JAGGDJ010000001.1 GCF_017652985.1 Paenibacillus artemisiicola | reverse complement strand
AAGAGGCGGCCGTCTCCATTCTGAGAACGCTGGGTCTGGCTGGCGCAACCTCCGATCAGGCGCAGTCCTATCCGGATTATCGCGAGATGTCGACCTGGAGCAGGAACGCCATCGGCGTCAGCCGGGAAAAGGGTCTCCTGAACGGCACGACCGGGGGCGAGTTTCAACCGCGGCGCGCGATGAGCATCGCGGAGGCGGTCACGCTGCTGGATCGGATCGCGACGGCGATCGTGAATGAACCCGCCAAAGGCGAGCAAGGGTCCACGCTGACCTACTCGCAGGACGTGGCAGGCAATCTGTTTGTCAATGCCTCCAACGTCAAGCTGAGCCAAATGAAAGTCAAAGGCGATTTGTACATCGCCCAAAGCAGCACCGACGCGGAGATCCAATTAGAAGACGTTCAGGTGTCGGGTCATATTTACGTGACCGGCGCCGCCAACGTGGCGGTGGACGGGAATATTTCCGAGAACCAGATGTACATCTACCAGGCGGCGGGCCAAGTTTCGGTTCAGGGGCCTAAGCCGTCGGCATTCACGGCTCAGTCTCCCGACAGCGTCACCTTCGTGCTGACCGAGGACGAATCGTCCGACGAGCCGACGGGAACGCCGGGGACGGAGTATACGCCGCCGACGCAGACGCCGCCCGACGAGAGCGACGAGCCCATTCTGATTCACGTCACCGACAGAATGCTCGAGGGCGAAGACTACGCGACCGACAAGAAGAAGCTGTTCGACGAATACGACCAGGTCCTGGCGGCGCCGCCGAGCTCGGCCGATCCGTATCTGCCGCCGATCGATACCGCGGCATCGGCGAACGCGAATACATGGCGGACTGCCGGGGCCAGCCAGTGGGTCGACGCGTCCGTCACGAACTTGAACCTGAATCTGCTGCGCGATTACAAGCTGACCGAGATTGATCTCTATGACGGCGAGAAGTATGCGCCGTCGACGTATACGGCCGACGGCAGCAGTCCGTATGAAGTCATGGGCGGCACGATGGAAGTCTACGCCGGAGACAAGAAGCTCATTTCCTATCCGCTCACCAACGCGGGCAAATGGGTGAAGTTCGATCTGGGCGAAGAAGGGGTCACGGCGAGCTCGCTCCGATTCCATAAGGTTCCGATCGACGAGAAATATTCGTGGTGGGGCGGCAGCGGCGATCCGTATTCCAAGCAGTTTACGTGCGACGTGAACATCGTCGAAGCCGCGCTGTACGGCGTCCCCCTCGGCGAGGAGCCGCCGGCGGAAGAAGAATGGCACTTGAGTCCGCAGGAAGGCGTCACGCCTTTCGACTCGTCGAAGCTCACGTTCGGCAATTTCGTCGGCACCAACAGCTTCTTCAACATGCCGCAGGACGTGAATCAAGCGATCGGTTTCATCCGGGAGTATCATAACTGGGACTGGACCGAATATTCGGCCAATGGACAGATGGCCGGCGGCCAGCTCAACAACTCGGCCACGACGCAGAACCCCGTAGCGCAATTCAGCAACACCTGGGGCGCCTTTGACAGCTTCTATCAAGGGCTGAAGGATAGGGGCGTCGGCGTCGCCATTACCTTACAGGGCGGCGTGGTGAATTCGGGCAGGAGCAATCCGCGGCCGAACTGGCAGGGGGACCAGGACCCGAAGAAAGCCAGCTCCTACCTGGCGCACGGCAGAAGCTTCTTCCAGCACGCGGCGCGTTACGGGAGCAATAAGGACCTCGATCCCGATCTCGTCAAGGTTGCGCCCGGAACGGACAAGAAGATCGGCATGGATCTCGTCGAATACTACGAGAATTGGAACGAGGAAGATTTGGCCGGGTATTTCACCGGCGCGCAATTCGCGGCAATGACCAGCGCCGATTACGACGGTCATATGGGGACCATGGGACCGGATGTCGGCATCAAGCAGGCCGACCCCAACGCGAAGCTCGTGCTGGGCGGACTGGCCGGCATCTTCTATAACGGCGAGTCGGCAGGGCAAGGGCAGTCGACGCGGCAATTCTTCGAAGACATGATGAAGTGGTTCGACCAGAACCGGACGGAGGACCAGTGGAAGGCGGCGCATAACGGCTCGCTGGACGGCTATGTCCGTTACCCGTTCGATGTCATTAACGGCCATTATTATGCCGGCGAAGGCGTGCGGCATCCGAACGCCGAGAATCACCTGACGGGCATGTCCCCCGAAGAGGATCACATCTATGACCGAATGACCGACTTCGTGAAGCTGCGCGACGAATACTTGGCCGACAAGGAAATTTGGCTGTCCGAATTCGGATGGGACGTCGCGCAGGGGACGCAGTCCAGCGCGACGATCGAGTATGAGAAGGACGGCGTCACCTACAATCCGGGGATCAATACGGGCCTCGACGCGGAAGAGGTGCAGGCACGCTGGATCGTCCGCGAGTATCTGATGCTGGCCGCGGCCGGAATCGACCGCGCGGAGCAGTACATGATGCCCGATGCGGGAACGTTCGACACTCGGAATGGGCGGTTCAATTCGAGCGGATTGATTGGGACCGTCTACGATGATGCCCAGCAGACGACGACGAAGAAACGGCCATCCTGGTATTATGTCGGCACGATGAAGAACTATCTGGATACGACCCGCTTCGACTCGATCGTCGAGAAGGGCGGGGAAAGCGGACTGGACGGCCCGTGGGTGCTTAAATTCAAGGAGACGGCGAGCGATGACGGCGTATACGCGTTGTGGCTGCCCACCTCGCTCGGCGACCAAGGCGGCGCCAACAAGCAGGATTACACGCTGAGTCTTCCGGAAGGTACGGAGCATGCCTCTCTTGTGACGCTTGAGAACGGGGTGCAATGGGGCAATCAAACGGAGCTTGCCATCACTGACGGCAGCGTGACGGTTTCTGTCAGCGAGAAGCCGGTATTCGTCCTCGTGACCCGGTAGCGGACAACGAATTCCGCTAGGAGAGCACGGAGGCCGCGCCGAATGTAACGCGTCGCGATCGCGGTTGTGCCTGTTCGTCCTGCAAGATCATGATGCGTATCGGTCGGCTCAACGGATTTGCTTCGCGGCGGGTCGTATGCCACATCGAGGAACAACCGACGTCTCGCATGAGGCGTCGGTTGTTTCATTGGAATGCGGCTGTAAGTGCTGCTTGTCTGTTCGGAGACAACGATGGAGAAGCCGGCAGCTCGACCAATACGCGATGGGAAAGGACCGGGCGAAACTCGAGCAGCTGTTCCACGAGATTGCGAAAGCCGTCGGCGAGCCGGCTACGCGGAGGCGGGCTATTGCGATTCGCTTAAGTAGATATAATAGGACAAGCAATGTAATCGGTTTAATATATTCGCCGCGTCGCACGGGCGTCATAATGAAAACGTACTCATAATCGCATATAGGGGAGGCACGCAGGTGGCATTGAACAAAGCGAAATTGAAAGTGAAAGTGAAAGGCACGGCAACGCTCTCATTCCTGCTTATCCTGACAACGGTAACGGCTTGCAGCAGCAGCAACGACAGCAGCGGCAACGAAGGCGGCGGCAACGCGCCAAGCGCATCGACAAACGCAAACGCGAGCGGAAGTCCCGCGACTTCGCCGGCAGCATCCGGTGCGAGCGGCCCGGAAGGCAAATACGATCCTCCGATCGAAGTGACGACCGTGCGAGCCGTCAATCCTGCCGCTGAAATCGCGCCCGGTGAAACGCTCGACCAGAATGTTTGGACCAAAACCTTCGAAAGCGACCTCGGCATTAAGGTGAAGAACCTGTGGAAAGTAAGCACAGAGCAGTATCAGAACAAGGTCGCCGTCATGATGGCTTCAGGCGATATGCCGGATTTCATGGATGTTGACGCGCAGCAGTTCCAGACCCTCGTAGAAGCCGGATCGATTGCGGATTTAACCGATGTTTACGATAAATACGCTTCCGAATTTACGAAGAACTCATTCGCAGGAAGCGGCGACCTGCGTCTCAAGGCGGCGACGATAGACGGCAAAATCATGGGCATACCGACAAACGGCGGTGAAACCAACGATACCCAGCTCATCTTTATTCGCAAAGACTGGCTGGACAATCTGGGGCTTCAGCCGCCGAAGACAATGGACGATATCAACCATATCGCCTTGGCGTTCACGAAGAACGATCCGGACAAGAACGGCAAGAACGATACGTACGGCTTAAGCCTCGACTACAATTTGTTCAACGGCTGGTCCGGTCTTGACGGCTATTTCAACGGCTATCATGCGTATCCGTTCAACCCGACCAAGGGGACCGGCACGAATCTGAACTTCATCAAGGGCGCGGACGGCAAGGCGCAGTGGGCCGACGTTCAACCGGAAGTGAAGACCGCGCTCGGCAAGCTGGCCGACTTGTTCAAGCAAGGCGCGATCTATCCGGAATTCAGCGTCATCGACGGCATCAAATCCGCCGAACTCGTGACGTCCGGTAAAATCGGGATGGCGTTCGGCGCGTCTTTCGTGCCGGGATGGCCGCTCGGCAATATGTACAAGGACGTGCCGGGCTCGGATTGGAGCATTTATCCGCTCGTATCGTCCGACGATCAGCCGGCGCTCGCGCAAAGCACGACCGTCTTGCCTTCGCACTACTTCGTCGTAAGCAAGAAGTCCGAACATCCGGAAGCTCCGATCCTGATGCTGAACACGTATATGGAGAAGCTCTACGAACACTTCGATAAGAATTACCATACGGTCACCGTGGATGGCAAAGACTACGGCGAATTCGCGCTTTCGCCCATTAGCGGAAACATGCCCGGCATCAATCCGAAGGCGGCTGACGCGGTTCAAGCCGCGATGAAATCCGGCGATACGTCGGCGCTAAATGATGAACAGAAGCAATACTACGATCAAGTGAAAAAATTCGAGGCCGGGGACAAGACGATGTGGGGCGCGAGCAAGACGTGGTTGGAAGGCGGCGTATTCAACCTCCAAGGCCAATATGCAGCCAACCAGCAGGTTTTCACATCGGCTTATTTGGGCAACCCGACGCCGACGATGATCGCGAAAGGACCGTCGCTTCGCGACGAAGAAGTGAAGATGATGACGTCGATCATCATGGGCTCCAAGCCGCTTGACTATTTCGACGAATGGGCCGCGAATTGGCTGGCATCCGGCGGTCAGGGCATTCTCGACGAAGTCAACGCAAGCGGCATGGTTCAATAAGCGTAACCGAAGGGATAGCGGCCAGTCGCTATCCCTTTTGGCTTTTGCGTGTGATAAGGACGATCGAATTGTGGTCCGGCGGGTTTCGAATTCAAACCTTAATCTCCCCTATGTTCGAATCCGGTTACTCGCTCGCTTTCCTCCCAAAGTCTATGGGCTAAAGCCCGGTCATGGCTTCGTCTGGAAGACGACGCTTCTTTGCAGCGGACGAAATATCGTCCGGTTACGCCTTCGACTTTGGGCGACGACGCCAAAAACACGGATGTCGCGGCGCCTTGCTCCGCCGGGATCATGAATGGTCTTAGGGCTGCAAAAGAGAGCCGCTCAAGGCCCGTCAGTCTTTTCGCGAAGCTGGTTCTCACGATGCCCGGATGTAGGCAATTCGCGGTCGTTTCCGACGCGTTCAATCTGCGCGCTAACTCGTATGTAAACAGGATATTGGCCAATTTGGATTGTCCATACGCGCGTGAAGCAAGGAATCGTTGCTTGTTATGGAGATCGTCCATATTGAATTGATACATCTTATGGGCCATCGAGCTGACGGTAATGATCCTCGAGCGGCCGCTTGCTTTCAGTAAGTCCCTCAACAATCCCGTTAGCAAGAAAGTTCCGAAATGATTGACTCCCATAATCGTTTCTAATCCTTCGGGAGTCGGCGTCCACTTATCCATCATGATACCGGCGTTATTAATGAGCACATCCAATTTGTCATACCTTCGGGTCACTTCGGCCGCGAATGTTCGAATCGATGCGAATGATGCTAAATCCACCACTAAGACATCGATTCGGTCATTTCCTGTATCGCTTACGATCTCCTGGCGAGCGGCCTCTCCTTTGGCTTTGTCCCGGCATGCTAGAATCACCGAAGCGCCTTGCTTAGCCAGTTCCGCCGCCGCCGCTTTACCAATGCCTGAATTCGCTCCCGTCAGCAACACGCTACGATCGAGCATTCTCATAGACGCTCTCCTTATTATTCTGTTATTTTAAATAGAGGACCAAGCAGGCATGGGCACGATAACCGGTAAGTTGCCGGCTCATGTCGACATCTTCGAAGGTTATTCAGTTCATTTACGATTTGCAGGCAAGAAGTTTCATAAGAAATCCTTACGAAATGGAGATGGGTTTATGCCAGACATGCTTGTAAAGCTCTACCAGCTTCCGGAATCAGATCCGGTGCGGAAGCAATTATCGGCCAACGGAATTGAGATTCGCCGGGCCATTGCTCCTGAGAAACATCTTGTTTTGGATTGGATCAAGGAACGTTTCGGGGAAGGCTGGACGAGCGAATGCGAGGTTGCCTTCACCAATCAACCGGTATCCTGTTATATTGCGGTGCAGAATCAAAAAATGGTTGGGTTTGCGTGCTATGATGCGACTTGCAGAAATTTTTTCGGACCGATGGGCGTGGAGGAATCCGCACGCGTACATGGCATCGGCAAAGGGCTGCTATTGGCGAGCCTCCATGCCATGCATGCAATCGGATACGGCTATGCGATTATCGGCAGTGCCGGCCCTACCGAATTCTACAGCAAGGTTGTCCATGCTACCATCATCGAAGATTCCTCTCCGGGTATTTACAGAGGCATGTTAAAACGGTAATGACGCAAGAGAAGGATAACTGGATCTGCACGAATCCCCTTTACGAGAAGAACGGTTACGCTTCTGAATAAGATCAGCGAAACGGACCTTGATTCGGAAGGCGGTATCCGCAAGCGGTTCAGAATGTTCAATTTATCCATTTCGGACGGAGGTCAGTCAAATGAAATTGGGTCTTAGCAGTTACAGCTTGTACCGTGATATTCAGAACGGGGTTCTTCCGATCCTCGATGTGCCGCGTTGGATCGCGGCTCACGGCGGGGAGCATTTAGAAATCGTCCCTCTTGGCTTCAGTCTGGTCGACAATCCAGGGCTAACCGATGACCTCTTGAACGCGGCGGACAAAGCCGGCATCGCGATATCCAACTATGCGGTCGGGGCTAACTTCGCGATCGATGACGAAGCGGACTATCGCCGTGCGATCGAGGAGACGAAGGTGCATGTCGACGTCGCAAACCGGCTGGGCGTGAAGCTCATGCGCCACGACGTCGCGTCTCGCCCGACGGCAGAGGCCACAATCCAGCGTTTCGAGGCGGATCTGCCGAGACTCGTCGAGGCGTGCAGGGAAGTGGCCGATTACGCGGCGCAATACGGCATCACGACGAGCGTGGAAAACCACGGTTACTACATCCAGGCTTCCGACCGCGTGCAGCGGCTCGTGTCTGCCGTAGACCGGCCAAACTTCCGGACGACGCTAGACGTCGGCAACTTCATGTGCGTAGACGAAAATCCGCTAATCGCCGTGAGGAAAAACCTGCCGATCGCATCCATGGTGCATCTGAAAGACTTCTATTTACGTCCGGCGTCTGCTGCTTTCACCGAAGGATGGTTCCGATCGGCGGGCGGCAATTATTTGCGCGGCGCTATTGCCGGGCACGGGGACATCCCGTTGCAGACGATCCTAGCGGAAATTAAAGCGTCCGGCTACGATGGCTACATCTCCCTTGAATTCGAGGGGATGGAGGATTGTCAGCTTGGGTCCCGTATAGGGCTGCAGCAGGTCCGACATCTGTGGGAAGCGATCTAACGATTCGATATTTACAGCTTGGATACCGCTAAAAAGAACGGAGCCGTTCGTGCAATCAGCAATACGGTAGTTTAAGAAAACGAATGGATGCAAGTACGGTCGGATGACAATCATACGATACTATCCCTTGAAAAGCTGCGATAATCGCAGCTTTTTTCATTTATGGCCACGTTTCTGGCGCGAATCCATGAAGAGCCGCTCGTGGATCGGGCACGTTCAGCGCCGGTACGGCCCGCCTTTCACGCGGGTACGGCCATCCGGAAAATATAACGCTTACAATTGCGTAAACGATCGTGAAGGAAGTAAAAAGATGCGCGTTGTTCGCGCCTTTCCCGGACGCCTATAATGAAAGCGCAACCATAGAAGCGATCGCCAAGTGAAGGGGGATGGCTATGAAGGAAGGAAGCGCCCAATCGATTCGGAGCGAGAGTCGGCATATTCGACAGGAAATGATAGATCGCTAGACAACCGGAAACGATGTGCGTAATCCCACTATTGAAGAGGAGAGACACGGTGCGCATGCAAAAATACGGCATTAGAAGCCTGTCGGTAAGAAAATTTCTCTATATTTTGCCCTTTATGATTCTGCTTTCCGTTTTCGCGTATTACCCGCTATACGGATGGGTCTATGCCTTTTTTGATTACACGCCGCCTATTCCGCTGTCCGAATCGCCTTTTGTCGGACTGAAGTGGTTTCGGTCATTAGTCGAAAACCAGGTAAAGATCGATCAGCTGCTGCAGGTCATCAAGAACACGTTCGGCCTAAGCGGCCTCAGCCTGCTCTTCTCCTGGCTGCCGATGGTTTTTGCGATCTTTCTGACGGAGATCAAAGCCGTCCGGTTCCGGAAGTTCATCCAGACGGTCACCACGCTTCCGAACTTTATCAGCTGGGTATTGGTCTATTCGCTGGGCTTCTCCATGTTTTCCAGCGAAGGGATCGTCAACGGCATGCTTCAACAGCTCGGAATCACCGATTCGCCGATTTTATTCCTCCAGAGCTCCAACCATGTGTGGTTGACGATGTGGATGTGGACGACCTGGAAAGCCTTAGGATGGTCCGCCATCCTGTATATCGCCGCGATTATGAGCATCGATGATTCGCTTTACGAGGCGGCGGAAGTAGACGGCGCGACAAGGATGCAGGTGATCCGGCATGTCGTTCTCCCAAGCATGCTGCCGACGTATTTCGTGCTGTTGATGCTGCAAATCGCGAGCTTCCTGAACAACGGCCTGGAGCAATACTTCGTCTTTCAGAACGCGTTTAACAAGGACCACATTCAGGTGCTGGACTTGTACGTCTACAACCTGGCCATGGGGGGCGGCAGCTATTCCGTATCCGTCGCGATCAGCATGCTGAAGAGCTTGATCAGCGTCGTGCTTCTCTTTTCGGTAAACAAACTGTCCAAAATCTTAAGAGGGGAGAGTATCGTATGAGCGACAATATGGCCGAGCTGGTACGGCAGGCGGCGCATCAAACCCGATCGGATAAGAAGACGCGCTTTCAAGCCAGCGCGACGGACAAATTCATCTCGGTCGTGATCTATACGCTGTTCTCGCTGTTCGCGCTTCTCTGCGTATACCCCTTTTACTCGATCATTATCAATACCATTAGCGCGAACGATATCAGCGCCAAAGGCGAGGTCGTGTTTTTCCCGAAGCATATTCACTTCCAGAACTACGTGGACGTGTTCAAAATTCCGGGGCTGGGCACCGCGGCGCTCGTTTCTCTGGGAAGAACGGTAATCGGAACGACGTTGACGGTGGGCGCTTCGGCATTCCTCGGGTTCATGTTTTCCCAAGAGGATATGTGGGGGCGGAAATTCTGGTATCGCTTTACGGTGATCACGATGTTCTTCAATGCAGGGATCATTCCATGGTATCTGACGATGCGGTCGCTGCACCTGACCAATAACTTTCTGGCTTATATTTTGCCGACGATCGTCGCGCCTTTCTTCATCATCCTGGTCAAGACATTCGTGGAATCGCTGCCCAAGGAATTGCAGCAGGCGGCCAGCATCGACGGGGCGGGAATCATGACCCTTTTCTTCAAGATCATGCTGCCGATAAGCAAGCCCATATTGGCGACGGTCGCGATATTCGCGGCCGTGGATCAATGGAATTCGTTCCAGGATACGCTGCTGCTCGTGACGGATAACAAACTTTATAGCTTGCAGTTTATTCTGTACAACTATATCAATCAGGCGAGCTCGTTATCGACGATGGTCAATTTGCAGAACGCCGGCTCGACGACGATGGCAAGCCTGGCGACCAAGCAGACGACGACTTCGATCCGCATGACGGTGACCATCATCGTCGTGGCGCCAATCTTGCTGATTTATCCGATATTCCAACGGTTTTTCGTGAAAGGGATTATGATCGGTGCGGTGAAAGGCTAACTTGCGCATGCGCCATTATAATAAATTGACCAAGTGGGGGTAGCAAATGAGCAGAAATAGGAAAGTCGTTAAGCGCTCGATGGTCGCATCGATGACCGGTTTGTTCTTGGTATCGGCCGCAATGACCGGCTGCAGCAACGGAAACGCGAATACGACGGCAACCGACGAGCCGTCCGGAACGGGCACGAACGCAGGCGCGTCCCAGACCGCCGGCGCGATCGATCACAGCAAGCCGCTCACCATTACCGTGTTCGACAATGCGGCCAATTATCAAGGCGAACAGACGGGATGGTACGGCAAGCTGCTCAAGGACAAGTTCAATATCACCTTGAACATTCTCGCGCCGCAGGTGGCCGGCGATCAGCTGTACAAGACCCGAACGGCGGCGGGCGATCTGGGAGATCTCCTGATCGTCGATAACAGCCAATTGGAAGAGCTGATTCCGGCGGGTCTCGTCATGGATATGACGGATAAAATCAAGAATACGAAGTATCTGTCCCAGTATGTGGACAAGCATTTCAAGCCCTTCAACGCCGGCTTCGACAAAGCGAACCCGGAAGGCAAGATCTATGGGCTGCCGACGTTCGAAGCCGACACGTCGCCGACGACCTTCTCGGAAGAAATGCCTTACTCCAGCCCGATCCTGCCCTGGAATTATTACAAGGGCGTCGGAGCCCCCAAGCTTAACAACCTGGACGATTTGCTGAAGGTCCTGAAGCAAATGCATGAGAAATATCCGAAGTCGCCGGACGGCAAGCCGATCGTACCGATCACCCTATGGAAGGACTGGGACGGCGGCAGCATGGAGAACGTCCGCTGGCTCAGCAACTGGTACGGCTTCGAGCAGCCGGACGGCACGACGACGATCCAGTTAAACGCAAAGGGCGATATCGTTCCGCTCATCGACGATAACAGCATGTACAAGAAGATTTTGCAGTTTTATTTTAATGCCAATCAAATGGGGCTGGTCGACCCCGACTCGCCGACCCAGGATTGGAACAAAGTATCCGAGAAGTTGACCAACAATCAGGTTCTTCTCACCTGGTATTCTTGGGAACGAGGCTTCTACAATTCCATCGAAAGAGGCAAAAACGGGGACGGCATCGTAGGGGTTCCGATTGCCGACACGCATCTGATTCAAAGCAGCGACGCCTATTACGGCAACGGCATGGTATTCGCGATCGGCGCGAAGGCGAAAGATCCCGATCGCATCATGGAATTCATGGATTGGCTCTGCTCCCCGGAAGGGCTGCGTTACTACACGAACGGCTTTGAAGGCTTTAACTACGAGAAGACGGAGGATGGCAAGTCCAAGCTGACCGAAGTCGGACAGAGCGCTTTCCAGAAAAACACGCCCGTCCCGGACGAGTACGGCGGCGGCGGTTATCAGGACGGACAGAGCAAAATCAACAGCATGATCATGAGCGACTTCGTCGTCGATCCGGATACGGGAGAATTCTATAACAGCACGTATTGGAAATCGACGATCGAAGCGAACAAGACGGCGCTGACGACGGATTGGCAGAGCACGTATAACGCCGAGAACCCGACGGATTATTATCTGAAGAACAAGATGATCGACGTCGTGCCCAATATCAACACGAGTCTTGGAGCCGATTCGTCGGATATCAAGAACGAACGCAGCCAGATCTCGGACTATGTGAAGAACACGTCCTGGAAAATCGTATTCGCGAAAAACCAAGCGGAATTCGACCAGCTATGGACCAAGATGCAGAAGGACGTGGAAGGCCTGGGCTGGAAGGATGTCTTGGCAGCGGATACGGTCAAGGCCCAGAAGATCGTGAAAATGCGCGCCGACGCGTTAGCCAACAAGTAAGGTTCGACGAAATGAATCCATGAGGGATGGGTATGTTTCCATACGCTATATCCCTCTTTTTTTTTGCAACCGAATTCGAACGAATAGATGGACAAAGGAGGACGTTTCATGAGACTGGCATGCGGCAGCTACATCCTGCTCTTCAAAGAGGGCGGCATCGAGGTGCGAAAAGACGACAGGATCCTCTATTCCAACAAGCGGCCGATGTTCGTGACGGTAAAAACCGCGTTTGCCGTCAATGCGTTTTACGACGGCGCTTACGCGGACATCGCCGTTTCCGGCGAAACGATCGTGGCCCAAGGCACGATAACCGTGCCCTCCGGTTCGGCGTTTGCCTTCACGGACGTCTACGAAGCCGCAGGCGCCGGGTTCAAAGCGAGCCGGACCGTGGAGGTGCTGGCGGCAGGCGACGACCTCGGCTTCTCCACCAAGATCTCTTTGAAGATGGAGGCGTCGGATGACGTCCATGCCTACAACTGCTTCGCGCCCGGCGTTTGGTACAAGCAAAACGAATTCGCGCCCGACTCCGCCATCGGCAAAGATTTGGACAACGAATATTTTTGGCGAATGGAGACCCGTTACGCCCTGCCGCTGTTCGCCATGCAGCATATCGCGTCGGGAGAAGCGGCGGCGCTGTCGCGCTGGGCGGCGGACGCAACGCTGCCGTCTACGGATATCGTACGGTCGGAAAATATAACGGACCCGAAGTGCACGGTCGGAGCCATCGGCATGAGCAGGCCGGAGAGCAAGACGCTGAACTATATGTATTACGGCTATGGCATACGCAAGGAACTCCAGACGGAGACAGCCGGCCTGTCGATCGATTACGTATATCCGGGCGGCGAAGGCCAGTTGCCCGTCAACAGATCCTATGCCGGCCTGGATTACCATGAGAAGCCGAGAACTTTCCAGCGCATCAATCATCCCGTAGAGCCCGGCTTTAAGCAGCATTACGCCGTCGCCGTCCATTTCGGCCAATACGGCGGCTTCCAGCCGATGATGAAGGAGCTCTGGCGGGTTACCTATGCTCGCCTGCGCGACAAGCTATTCGAAGTGGATAATGAACGCCATTTCCATAACGGCATGCACATCTTGAACCGATACACGCGGCAGTACGGCGATTCGTACGGATTGCCCTTTGCCTGCCAATTGCCCGACATGGACATCTCGAGCGTTTCCTTTCAGTTCGGCTTCGTGGGCCAGCAGCCGGGCATCGGCTATCAGCTGCTTCGATACGGCGACAAGGAGAACGTCCCCGAAGCCTTTGATAAAGGCGTGGGCGTGATCGATTTTTGGGCGCGTACGGCCATGACCGAATCGGGTCTGCCGCGGATGTGCTACAATCCGACCCTCCAGGGGTTCGAGCCGTATCCGCATTATATCCGCATGCTGGCCGACGGAATCGAGGCCGTCTTGGATGCCTACCTTTATATGAGGGCGAAAGGCGACGAGCGGCCGGCCTGGCTGGAATTCTGCGAGAGGACCGCCGATTGGCTGGTGAAGGTTCAGAATGAAGACGGGAGCTTCTATCGCGCGTATTACGCCGACGGCTCCATCCGCATGGACTCGAAATCCAACACGCCGAGCGTGATCCGTTTCCTGGTACAGGTTTACCTGGTATCCCGCGACGATCGATACCGAACCGCCGCGATCAAAGCCGGCGAATGGGCCTACGATCACAATTACCGGACCCTGGAATACCGGGGCGGCACCTGCGACAACGCCGATATTCAGGATAAAGAGGCCGGGATTTACGCGTTATTCGGATTCCTGGCCCTGCATGATCTGACCGGCGAGGAGCGTTGGCTCGAAGCAATGATCGGAGCCGCCGACTATACCGAGACGTGGACCTATGCCTGGACATTCCCCGTGCAAGCGCCATGGCCGAAGCATCCCTTTAATCGCTACTCGATCAGCGGTCAGAGCATCATTACGATCGGAGGCGGCGCCGACGTCTATATGGCCGCCTGCTCCTATACGTACTATAGGCTGTACGTCATCACGGGCGACGAGCACTATCTCGATTTCGCCGAGTTCATCCATAAGAACACGAGGCAGTCGACCGATGTCGATGGGAGCATCGGATACGCCATGCCCGGCCTGGGACACGAGAGCGGCAACTTCGCGAGCCAAACGCTGCAGAGCCACTATCACTGGCTGCCTTGGTGCACCTTCGTGGAGGTCGATCCTGCCTCGAGGCTGTACGACACCTTTGGCGGCTACGAGATCGCGGACGCCCAGAAGCTCCTTCCGGAGGAGAGGGCGAAGCGAAACCGCATCTATGATACGTTCGGCAGGGAGGCTAAGGCGTAACGGCCAAGGCGTAACGGCTTCGCCTCCCGCGCCGAAAGGTCCGTTCATTGCCTGGAGGAAACTTGCAAATACGAAAGTAAGGAGCGTGTAACGTTATGAAGAAACAAGGATTCAACCCTTATCTGCCGTCATGGGAATACATTCCCGACGGCGAACCGTACGTTTTTAACGGCAGGGTATACGTATACGGTTCGCACGACCGATTCAACGGACATGCGTATTGCTTGAACGATTATGCCTGTTGGTCGGCTCCCGCGGAGGATCCGGGGAATTGGAGATACGAAGGCTTGATTTACGAGAAAACGGACGACCCGCTGAATCCGGACGGCAGCATGTGCCTGTACGCGCCGGACGTCACGGTCGGCCCCGACGGGAGATATTATCTCTATTACGTGCTCGATAAGGTGTCCGTCGTATCCGTAGCGGTCTGCGATACGCCGGCCGGAAGGTATGCATTTTACGGCTACGTCAAGCATGCCGACGGCACGCGGCTCGGAGAGAAGGACGGCGACGAACCTTCGTTCGACCCGGGCGTGCTGACGGAAGGAGAGAAGACATATCTGTACACCGGCTTCTGCGCGGCCGGTGACCGGTCAAGGCATGGCGCCATGGCGACGGTTCTTGGTCCGGACATGCTCACCGTTCTGGAAGAACCGGCATGCGTCGCGCCAAGCGAACCGTACAGCGAGGGGAGCGGCTTCGAGGGACATGCCTTCTTCGAGGCGCCTTCCATCAGGAAGAAGGGCGATACGTATTATTTGATCTATTCGTCGATCGTCATGCACGAGCTGTGCTACGCGACCAGCAAATCTCCGACCCGGGACTTCGTCTATCGAGGCGTCGTCATCAGCAATAACGATCTGCATATCGATTCGTACAAGCCGGCTGAAATGCCCATGTATTATGGAGGCAATAACCATGGCAGCATTGTCGAATGGAACGGGAAGTGGTACATTTTCTATCATCGGCATACGAACGGAACGAATTTCAGCCGGCAGGGCTGCATCGAACCCATCGCATTCAGGGCGGACGGCACGATTGTCCAGGCGGAGATGACCTCTTGCGGTCCGAACGGAGGGCCGCTGGAAGGCCGAGGGGCGTATCCCGCGTACCTGGCCTGCAATCTGTTCTGCCGAGACGAAGCGCTCTATACGGGGGCCCCCGGGGAATGGATGGACAGCCGATTTCCGAAAATCACGCAGGATGGCAAAGACGGGGATGAAGAAGCCGGTTATATCGCCAACATGAGGGACTCCGCGACGGCAGGCTTCAAGTATTTCCGCTGCGAGGGAATTCGGACCGTCCGCATTCAGGCGCGCGGCTATTGCCGCGGTACGTTCGAAGTGAAGACAGCGTGGGACGGACCTGCTCTCGGAAGGATTCCGGTCGACTTTACGAACGTATGGACATCCTATTCGGCCGATGTCCTCATTCCGGACGGCATTCAAGCGCTGTACTTTACGTATAAGGGCGCGGGAGGGGCCAGCTTGGCTTCGTTTTCGCTGGAATAACGCCAGATCATGGAAGAACGTTGTTCAGTCCGTTCGCGCTAGCCTATAATGAGAGCGTAACCATTGCAGAGGCAAAGCCGATGAAGAGGGGATGGCTATGAACACAGGCAGGACGCGTTCGTTGTTGGCTTTGCTTTCGGCCATGGTGCTCATGGCGGTGCCCGCAGCCTGCGATGACAACGATAATCACGATGGCCGCGGCGGCAATACGGCCGCGAGAACGCAAGCGGCGGCAGGACCCTATGGCAAATACGACCCGCCGATCGAGATCACGACCGTTCGCAACCTGAGCGATATCGTCGAGAACAACGTCCTGGGCGTGCTGAAGGACGAGAAGTTCGAGGATAACCGTTGGAGCCGGCTCTATTACGACCAGCTGGGCATTAAGATTAAATATAACTGGATTGTCAAGGGCAACGACACGTCGGATCCGTATTTGCAGAAGGTGAACGTGATGCTGGCCTCCGGCGATCTTCCGGACGTCATTCCGGTCAACGCCACGCAGCTCAAGCAGCTCGCCGACACGGGCCAGATCGAGGATATGACGGATTTATACAACGCGTATGCATCGCCTGAGCTCAAGGAGATCCTCTCCGAGGAAGGCTCGGGACCGTTCGACTCCGCGACGTTCGACGGCAAGCTGATGGCGATTCCGCAGACGGGGTCATCGATCGAACAAGCCCAGTTCGTCTGGATTCGCACGGACTGGCTGGATAAATTGGGCTTGCGGCCTCCGAAAACGATGGACGACGTCTTGGCGATATCGAAAGCTTTCGCCGAGCGCGACCCGGACGGCAATCACTTGAAAGACACGTTCGGTCTCGCCATTACGAAGGAACTGTTCGGAGGATCGATGGGACTCGAGGGGTTCATGGCCGGTTATGGCGCTTTCCCGAATATCTGGCTGGAGGACCCGGAGGGCAAGCTGGTGTTCGGCAGCGTTCAACCGGAGATGAAGAAGGCGCTTCAAGCCCTGCAAAACATGTACAAAAACGGTGAATTAGACGAAGAGTTCGGCGTCAAAGAGGGCACGAAGGTATCGGAGGTCATCGCAAGCGGCAAAATCGGCATGGAATATGGCCAGCAATGGAATTCCATCTGGCCGCTGCAATTAAATAAAAACCATGATCCGAACGCGCAGTGGCGCGCGTTCCCGATCGTATCGGAATCCGGCGGACCGGCGAAGGTTCCGCTCAAGTTCAGCACGACGAAATTTTTCGCCGTCCGCAAAGGCGCCGCGCATCCCGAGGCCATCGTCAAGCTGTTCAATCTGCACGTGGAGAAGAATTGGGGCAAAACCGAGGAGAACGATTACTACTATGCGCCGCCCGACGCGGAGAGCGTATGGCAGCTGTCCTTGGTCCAACCCGCGCCGACGAAGAAAAATCTGGAGCTGTTCCGAACGTTGGACGACGTGCGCAAGACGGGCGACAAGTTGAAGCTGACGGGCGAAGCAAAGGTCATCCAGCAAAAGCTGGACGCCTATGCGTCCGGGTCCAAGGAAGGTTTCGCGCTGTGGGGCTGGGAGCGCATCTACGGACCCGAAGGAGCGGAGGGCATCGTCGATCAGTACGACAAGAACCATCAATTTCTATTGGATAAATTCGAAGGCGCTCCGACCGCAACGATGGTGGAGCGGCAAACGACGCTGGAGAAGATGCAAAACGAAGTCTTCGTCCGCATCATCCTTGGCGCGCCGATAAAGGAATTCGATAAATTCGTGCAGGATTGGAACAAGCTTGGGGGCTTGCAGATTACGAAGGAAGTAAACGCCTATTACGCATCGATGAAGAAGCAGCCGCATGCAAGTTAATGCGAAGCGGTAGGATGGCATCGACTAGACATGATGAGGGGGTGGGGGAGCGCCATGTTCAAAACGCCGATGTTTTCGATTCGCAACACCTTGTTTCTTCGGTTGATCTTTACCTTTTTGCTCATATTGACGCCCCTGATCATTCTAGGCGTCTATCTGTACCAATGGTCCATTCATACGGCGAGAGAGGATATCGCCAAGACGGCGGCCTCCCAAACGACCTTCTATCTAACCGATCTCGAGAACGAAATCGAGCGGATCAAGCTGCTGCAATTCGGGCTGCTCGAAGACGAAGACCTGAACAAGCTGACGCTCCTCTGGGATCGGATGGGGGTTATCGAGAAGACCGACAAAATCAATTCGCTGCGCAACCGGCTTTATCTTGTTCAGAACAGCAGCAAGTACATCAAAGAGGTAAGCGTTTACATCAATCCGATCGGACGCGTCATTTCGTCTGTCGACGGCGTAAGCCCGCTCGTGAAGACGCTCTATGACTCCGTGCTCTCCGTATACGGCAGCCGGAATACCCGCATCATCGAATGGAACGACGGGCTGTACTTAAGCGCGGCGAAGCCGAGCGGCAGCCCGAAAGGACAGCCGTTATTCATCGTTGAAATCGAATTGGACCAGCAGACGCTGACGGACGCCTTGGCCCAATTCAACACCTATTCCGGAAGCGGGTCCCTGCTGCTCTCGGCGAACGGCGGCATCCAGCTGGCGAGCGGTTCCGTCGCGTCTTTCATGAAGGAAGCGTCCCTGTACGTGGCGCAAAAGAAAAACGCCGGCGACTACGGCGAAGCCAGGTCGTTCGGGGGACAAAGGTATTACACCATCTTCGCCGGCTCGGACAAGCTGGACATGGCCATTTATCGGTTCATTCCGTCCAAGGTCATCCGAAAGCCTTTGGACAAGTTTTATACGTGGGCCTGGCTTTTTGCCGCCGCGGCGCTCGTCATCGTCGCCATCTATGCCATGTCGACGTATAAATTCATTCACAAACCGCTGCTGCGTCTCGTGAAGAGCTTCCGCCGCGTCGAGAACGGCGATCTGGAGCAGGTCATCACGCACGAATCCAAGGATGAATTCGGTTATTTGTACAGCCGGTTCAATCAGATGGTCGCGAATCTTCGGTCGTTGATCGACCAAGCCTACCGGCAGAAGCTCATGGTGCAGCGTTCGGAGCTGAAGCAGCTTCAATCGCAGATCAATCCGCATTTCTTGTTCAACAGTTTGTTTATCTTAAATACGATGGCCCGAACGGGAGATACGGAACGGGTCGAGCAATTCACGATCCAGCTCGGCGAATATTTTCGTTTCGTAACGCGCAGCGCCTCCGACGAAATTTCGCTCGAGCAGGAGATCCATCACGCGCGCACGTATACGGACATTCAACTCCTTCGTTTCTCCAGGCGAATCCGGGCACGGTTCGAGGACCTCCCGATGGAAGCCGCGCAGGCGAAAGTGCCGCGCCTGATCGTGCAGCCGATGATCGAGAACGCTTTCGAGCACAGCCTGGAACGCAAGGAGGAGAAAGGGTTGATCGTCGTTCGCTTCGTTCACGCAGCCGATGAATTCCGAATCATGATCGAAGATAACGGCGATGATTTGTCCGAGGAGAAGCTCGTCGAATTATCAAAGGCATTGGCGAACCGGGACGAATACGCGGAGACGACGGGAATGGTCAATATCCATCGACGATTAACGATCACGTACGGCGATAGAGGCGGCGTCCGGGTCGCCCGAAGCGAGCTCGGCGGCCTTCAAGTCACGCTTCACTTTCCATGGGAGGGACAATCCGATGTACCGATTGCTGATCGTTGACGACGAAGAGATGATAACCGACGGCCTGTACGAGACGTTGGCCGGATGCGATCTGGATCTGGATTTGTGCAAGGCCTACTCCGGCAGGGAAGCTTTGAATTGGCTTCATCAATCCCGCGTGGATATCGTGTTGTCCGATATCCGGATGCCGGGCATCGACGGGATGCAGCTCATGTCCATCATCAAGCGGAACTGGCCGCATTGCCGCGTGATCTTCCTCACCGGCTACAGCGACTTCGATTCCGTCTATCGGGCGATTCAGACGCCCGGCGTTCAATACCTGCTCAAGAGCGAAGGGTACCCGAAGGTCATTCAGGCGGTCGTCCAAGCCGTGGCGGAGCTGGACGACGGCCTGCGCGTGAACGATCTCGTTCAGCGGGCGCAGGAGAGTTTGAAAACCTTGGAGGTGCTTGCGCGCGGCGAGTACTTCCGCCATCTGCTGCACGGCGCGAACCCGGCAACGAATCTGGTCGCGGACTTCGGCAAGCTGCGCATCTCGCTCGATGCCGGCAGACCGGTCTACGTGGCGCAGGGCGATCTGTCCCATGTCTCGTCCGGCGTATCGTCCTATGCCAATCGGCATGAATCGGCGATGGCCGTCACGCTGCTGGCCGAGAGCTTGCTGAACGGCCAGGTTCGGGTCCTCGGCACGATCGACCGCTTCGGAGATCCGGTCTGGTTCATTCAGACGCCGGCCGACGCGGCAGAGGGGAACGAAGCGGAGGAAGGCGCATCCGTCCTCCCCTATCTGGTCGGCCAATTCGAATTGATCCAACAAGCGTGCTTGAAGAACCTCGACCTCTCCGTCGCCGTCACGCTGGGGGATCGCCCGTCCGAATGGATAAAGCTGTCTTCGACCTATGACAAAATGAGGCGGGAGCGGCAGACCAGAACCGGCGACGGCGCTCAAATGGTGCAGGCGGTGAACCTGCAGGCTTCAGGCTGCGCGAAGGAGCGATCGCCGCGGGACAAATCGGACGCGTTGTCCGTGCATCTGGATGCCGGCAGGCGCGACGAATTTCTCCTGCTGTTCGACGAGCTGACGGAATCGGAGCGGGACATCGGCGCGCCGTATCAGCTGGAACTGTATTATACGATTTCGCTTGTCTTCTTGTCGTACATCAACAGATGGGAGCTGGAGAATCAGGTGTCCGGCGCGTCCGCCCTCATGCGCCATGACGAATTCGCGTCGTGGAAGGACGCGTTCGCATTCCTCCGAACGATCGCCAAGACGCTATTCGAGCTAAGAAGCTCCGGCGAAAGCAACCGGGCCGCCGAAGCGATCCTGAAGGTTCGCGCTTATATCGGGGAACATCTGGACGAAGATCTGTCGCTGGTCCGTCTCGCCGGTTACATTCATTTTAATCCGTCGTACGTATCGCGCCTGTTCAAGCAGGAGTGCGGCGTCAACTTGTCCGATTATATTGAATCCGCGCGAATCGACCGGGCGAAGGAGCTGCTGAAGAACGACAAGCTGAAGGTGCTCGAGATCGGGGTTCAGGTCGGGTACGAGGCTTCCCAATCGTTCACGCGTTTCTTCAAAAAAGCAACGGGCGTCACGCCTCAGGAATACCGGGAAGCGGCCTTCCATTATTCAAGAAGCAAGGAGTGAGAAGATGACAACCCACGCATTGTTATTCGAAGAGCCGGCGGGAGATTGGAATGAAGCGGTGCCGGTCGGCAATGGCAGATTAGGCGCGATGATGTACGGCCAGCCTCGGCACGAGCGGCTGCAGCTGAACGAGGACTCCATCTGGCATGGAGGACCAAGGGACCGCAATAACCCGGACGCGCGGGCGAATCTGCCGGATGTCCGACGGTTGATATTCGAAGGGAAGCTGAAGGAAGCCGAGCGCCTTGCGTTGTTGTCGTTGTCCGGTCTGCCGGAAACCCAGCGGCATTATCTGCCGCTGGGTCACCTGCTGCTTGATTTCGCGCTGCCGAACGGCATGCCGGAGCGCTATTCGCGGGTGCTGGATATGGAAGAAGGCATCGCTTCGGTTGCGTTCAGCCAGGGCGGCGTTTCGTTCAGGCGGGAGTTGTTCGCCAGTCATCCCGACCAGGCGATCGTCATGAGACTGACCGCCGATCGACCGGGCGCAATCGGCTTTACCGCGCGCCTGGAACGGGGACGTTGGCGCTATGCCGATCGGACCGGCCGAACGGGGGACAACGCGATATGGATGGCCGGCAACTGCGGCGGCGAAGGCGGAAGCGAATACGCGGCGGTGCTGAAGGCGTCGGCGGAAGGCGGGACAGTGAAGGCGATCGGCGATCACCTGCTGGTGGAAGGTGCCGACGGCGTGACGATTGTCTTGGCCGCCGCCACGACGTTCCGCGTTGCGGACCCGCTGGCGGAAGCGCGGGAGAGAACGGCTGCGGCCCTCCGAATCGGCTACGCGGAGCTGCACAAGCGCCATATCGACGACCACCGTGCGTTATTCGGCCGCGTAGCCCTATCACTCGGTCCGGCGGACGCGGAAGCCGAGCGGCTGAGCCTGGCACGCCGAATGGAGCGGCTTCGCGGCGGCGAAGCAGACCCGGGCTTGTTCGCGCATTATTTCCAGTTCGGCCGCTATCTGCTGATGGCCTCCAGCCGTCCCGGCTCGCTGCCCGCCAATCTGCAGGGCATTTGGAACGAGCATTTCCTGCCGCCCTGGGACAGCAAGTACACGATCAACATCAATGCGCAGATGAACTACTGGCCGGCGGAAACCTGCGGCCTTCCCGAATGCCATGAGCCGCTGTTCGACCTGTTGGAGCGGATGCGCGAACCGGGTCGGCATACGGCGGCCGTCATGTACGGCTGCAGGGGCTTCACCGCTCACCATAACACCGATCTGTGGGCGGATACCGCCCCGCAGGACACCTATCTGCCCGCAACCTATTGGCCGATGGGGGCCGCCTGGCTCTCCTTGCATCTATGGGAGCATTACCGGTTTTCGATGGATGCGGCATTTCTTCGACGGGTATACCCCACCTTGCGCGAAGCGGCGCTGTTCCTCGTCGATTATGTAACGGAGACGCCGGACGGCGAGCTCGTGACCTGCCCGTCGGTATCGCCGGAGAATACGTATCGGCTGCCGAACGGCGAATCGGGGGTGTTGTGCGCGGGGCCGTCGATGGACACCCAGATTATCCGCGAGCTGTTCGCGGCGGTTCTAGAGGCCGAAGGGACGCTGGAAACGCCGGAGAGCGAAAGTCTGGGGAACGAACTGCGGCGGGTGCTGGAGAAGCTGCCGAAGCCGAAGATCGGCCGGCACGGCCAGCTTCAGGAATGGTACGAGGACTATGAAGAAGAGGAGCCGGGACATCGCCATATCTCCCATTTGTTCGCCCTTCATCCCGGCAGCCAGATCACCCCGAACGGCACGCCCGAGCTAGCGGCGGCGGCCCGGCGCGCCTTGGAGCGGCGCCTCGAGAACGGAGGCGGCCATACCGGCTGGAGCCGCGCGTGGATCGTCAATTTCTGGGCGCGTCTGGCTGATGGGGAGAAGGCGGAAGCCAATCTCGCCGCGCTTCTGACCCACTCGACGCTGCCGAACTTTCTGGACAATCACCCGCCGTTCCAGATCGACGGCAATTTCGGCGGCGCCTCCGCGATCGCCGAGATGCTGCTGCAGAGCCATGCGGGCGAGCTTCACCTGCTCCCGGCGCTTCCGGCCGCTTGGCCGACGGGCTTCGTTCGCGGGCTTCGCGCCAGAGGCGGCTATACGGTCGACTTGGAATGGAAGGAAGGCAGCCTTACGAAGGCCCGAATTGCCTCTACCGTGGATGGACCGTGCTGCGTCCGTAGTCCGATCCGTTGCTCAGTTACCGTGGGGGAGAAACCGGTCCAAGCCGAAAGACCGGCCGGACTTCTGCGCTTTCATGCGCATGCCGGCGCCGTCTACACGGTGCTCCCGGATGGGCAACGATTGCCATGATTTCTTGCTTCTACTCCGATGCGATGCGCTTATCGCTGCCGTGTAATCCAAACTGCTCGTCAATTACTTGAACGCGTTGCGAATCCGGGAAGCGCAAAAACTTCTGAGAACGCAGCCGCATGCGACCGTTTGCGCGATCAGACGGCAGGTCGGCTTCGACACCAAACACTACTTCGCGAAGGTGTTCAAAAAATACACGGGAACGACTCCCGGCGCTTACCGCGAACTTCAACATTGAACGCATGCGGTTATTGTTCTTCCCGCGCATAAAGCTTCGGAAGCGATTACATTTTACCTTAGTCCTGCTTCCGGAATCGACTGGGCGTCACGCCGGCGATCTTCTTGAACACCTGATGGAAATGAGGCAAGCTCTCGAATCCGCATGCCGAAGAGATGGTACTTACGTTTTCTTCGGTCTCAAGCAGCAGTTCCTTCGCATGAACGATCCGTTTTACGTTAATGAATCTGGTCACGTTCATCCCTGTTAATTGCTTAAAGACGCGGCTGAAATGAGCAGGACTGACCGAAGCCATTGAACAGAGGCGGCTAAGCCCGATGTCTTCCGTGAAATGATTGTCGATATAGAGCAAAATATCCCTTACCCAATTGGGACCTTTAAAGGCTGCGTGACTCTTAGGCTGCTTGCCGTCGTTTTGATCGCGATTGATTTCGAGAAGCAAACGTTGGGTGTCCAGAAGAACGGCGTGACGATAACCTAACTCCTGCAACCGTAATTCAGCCTCGATACGGGCAAGAATGCCTTCAATGCGCATTTGAAGCTCTGCGGAACAAGCCAGTTTAAAGATGCGATTTTTTCGGCTTTGGTCGAAGCATTGCAAATAGGTAAACGCTTCTCCGATTAATGGTTGTTCGACGAAGAGAGGGCTCAAAAACAGAGCCGTGGACGTAACGGGCTCTTCTTTGTCCGGGAAAGCACGGTGAATCGTATTGCCCGGAATGATGAAAAGATCGCCTTCGCGCATATCATAAATCGTTCGGTCAATAAAGAACGAGCCTTTGCCGCGATGTACATAGACCAGTTCATACCAGTCGTGAAGATGGTCCGGCAGCTCGTTCTGGGGCGTTTTTGTGTCTCTGAACGCAAGGGAGAACGGGAAGTCCGGCAACGATTCGAAGTTTTTCCTAACAGGTCTCAAGGCCAAATCGCTCCTTTGGAAGGTTCCTATCAAAGATAGCAAAAAAGCGTATAAAATTGCAATGTTTCACTATTTGATTCGATTATTTTGCTGTTAAATTTAAGAGGAGAGATGGAATATCGAATGGCACAGACTGCCTCGTAATCGCGTCGGCAGTCCGCAAATCCAAGATGAATAGACGAGGTGAGGCTGAAGCATGAGATATCGAAAACTCGGCAAAACGGGACTGGACGTATCGGTTCTGAGCTTTGGGGCTTCTTCGCTCGGCTCCGTGTTCCGGGACACCAACGAGGACGAAGCCATTCGCACCGTACATGAAGCCATTGACGCAGGCATTAATCTGATCGACGTGTCTCCCTACTATGGATTAACGAAGGCGGAGACCGTGCTGGGCAAGGCGATTGCGGAGCTGCCTCGAGATCGATTCCTCTTGTCGACGAAAGCCGGCCGTTACGGCATGAACGACTTTGATTTTTCCCGGGAGCGGATCGTGAGCAGCGTGGACGAAAGCTTGAACCGGCTGCATACGGACTACTTGGATCTCTTGTTTTTGCACGATATCGAATTCGTGCCGGCAGCCATCATTATCGAGGAGGCTGTTCCTGCGCTTATGAAGCTAAAGGAACAAGGCAAGATTCGATTCGCCGGCATTTGCGGACTTCCCGTACAACTGTTCGAGAAGCTGTTGCCTCAAGTAAACGCGGATGCGATTATCTCCTATTGCCATTATTCCCTGAACGATACTTCATTGCTCGGGCTGCTGCCTTTACTCGAAGAGCACGAAATCGGGCTTGTCAACGCATCCCCGCTTTCCATGGGCTTGCTAGGAACGCGAGGAACGCCCGATTGGCATCCGGCGAGTCAACGTATTAAAGAAACCTGCATGAAAGCCGCGGAATACTGCGCGGCACAAGGGACGGACATCGCCAAGCTGGCCGTTCAATTCTCAACCGGCCATGACCGCATTCCCACCACGCTGGTCAGTACGGCGAACCCGGCGAACATTCGGAAGAACGCGATGTGGACGGACGAACCCATCGATGATGCACTCCTAACGGATGTATTGGACATTCTAAAACCCATCCATAATGAAACTTGGATCAGCGGGCGGCCCGAATATAATGAAGGCATTGGAGTGAACCGCTCATGAAAGGCATCGTATGCGCGGAAATAGATCGGTTCGAGAAATCGGATGGCTTGCCGGAGCCCGTGTGGGAATCAGGGCATGCGATCGTCCAGATTAAACGCGTGGGGATATGCGGGACGGACCTGCATGCTTACAAAGGGAATCAACCCTTCTTTACTTATCCGCGCATTCTCGGTCATGAGCTGGCGGGCGTCATCAAAGAGATCGGCGAGAACAACCAAGGACTTCGTGCCGGCGACCAGGTAAGCATCATTCCCTACATGCATTGCGGAGCTTGCATTGCATGTCGCAACGGCAAGACGAACTGCTGTACGGACATGAAGGTGCTTGGCGTGCACATCGATGGGGGCATGAGAGAGCGCATAGCGGTTCCGGTTACCGGTTTAGTGCGGACGAACGGTCTGACGCTCGACCAATCGGCGGTTCTCGAGCCATTGGCAATCGGAGCGCATGCCGTTCGGAGGTCCAACGTTCAGCCGGGCGAATCGGTGCTCGTGATCGGCGGCGGTCCGATCGGGCTGGGGGTGATGGCCATTGCCAAGCATGCGGGGGCCAAGATCATTGCCATGGATGTGAATGAAGAACGGCTGTCGTTTTGTCAAACCTGGGCAAAGGCGGATGCGGTCGTGAACGCGTTGCATGCTCCGAGCGAAGGGATCTTGGCAGCCAATCAAGGCGAGCTCCCCACGGTCGTTTTCGATGCGACGGGCAACGCAGCCTCTATGAACGGCGCCTTTCAATACGTCGCGCATGGAGGAAGACTCGTCTTTGTCGGGCTTGTCAAGTCGGATATCGCGTTCCATGATCCGGAATTCCATAAACGGGAATTAACGCTGATGGGAAGCCGTAACGCGACGAGGGAAGATTTTGACGCCGTTATGAAGGCGATCTCAGCAGGAGCTATCGACGTGAGCCGTTACGTAACCCATCGCGTTCCGTTCGAGGACATGATAGAGAGCTTCGAGAGCTGGCTAAAGCCCGAAACGAAAGTCATCAAAGCCATGTTGGAACTGTAAACGCGACCAACTATATGCCATCCGATCAGGCGTCTCTATGAAGATAGCGCGGGAAGAGCTGTTCGGTCCTATGCTGGCATTGATCGAAGCAAAGGACATGACTGAACGAACGGAATCGCAAAAAGCCGGCACTCGTGATAGCGGCAATAGAAGAACTAGAAGAGGAGATTGCGAATATGAGCAACGCGCCGAAACCGAATCAGCCACTCGTGACGCATATTTACACGGCGGACCCGTCCGCCCATGTGTTTGAAGGCAAAATCTATATCTATCCGTCGCATGATTTGGATCACGACGGACCTAGCAACGACAACGGCGACCAATACGCCATGGAAGATTACCATGTGTTGTCGATGGACGGCTTCGATTCGCCCGTCGTCGAACACGGAGAAGCGCTGCACCTGAAGGACATCCCGTGGGCCTCGAAGCAGCTGTGGGCGCCGGATGCGGCACATAAGAACCACACGTACTATTTGTTTTTCCCGGCAAGGGATCTGGAAGGGATTTTCCGCATCGGCGTAGCGACGTCGCAATCGCCGGCGGGACCATTTGCTCCGCAGGAACGGTACATCGAAGGCAGCTTCAGCATCGACCCTGCCGTGCTTGTAGACGAAGACGATCAAGCCTACATCTTTTTCGGCGGATTGTGGGGCGGACAGCTGGAGAAGTGGCAGACCGGCGAGTTCGACCCCGCCGCAACGGGGCCAGCGCCGGACGAGCCTGCCTTGGGACCGCGTGCGGCGCTGCTGAGCGACGATATGTTGAGCTTCAAGGAGAAGCCGCAGGAAATCTCGATCGTGGACGAAACGGGACATCCGATCGTGGCGGGAGACGAGGAGCGGCGATTCTTCGAGGGTCCTTGGGTACATAAGTACAACGGCTTGTATTATTTGAGCTACTCGACCGGCACGACGCACAAGCTTGTGTACGCGGTAAGTCCGAATGCGCTGGGCCCTTATACGTTCAAGGGGACGATTCTGACCCCAGTTATCGGGTGGACGACGCACCACTCCATCGTGCGGTTCGGGGACAAATGGTATCTGTTCTACCATGACTGCTCGCTGTCAGAAGGCGTGAACCACAAGCGCTGCGTCAAGTATACGGAGCTGCAATACAATGAGGACGGCACGATTCGGACGATCGATCCTTACCAATAACAAAATCATCATCGATCATCGGCAAAAAGGCAGTGAATGTCACGTTCTTAAGGGGAATGAGCGAGTAGAGGGTAGAGATTAATGAGTGGATTTATAACCGAGAAACGCGGGACATTCAATTAGAGGCCACGTTATAACAAGCGTATATTCTTGAAAAGGTAGGACCTACAATTAAGAATGGTTAGACGAGACGCAGATGCCACAAGACCTTATGAATTTGGTCACGATTACTGTCTTGTGACAAGAACATTGCCCCTTAAAAAGCTGCGTAAATCGCAGCTTTTTTCGTTTATCATCTTGAGGAACCGTACCCGATCTATGTCAAGGTTAAGAAGTCCGATCAATAAGATACTTCCCAATCGGTTCGAACGGAATTTGTAAAAGGCTCAAAGGACTGAATGGAAGCTGCTTGCTCAAGATGACAACTGCGTACATGGCGGCCGCAACGGACATTAATCCAAGATAGACGATGGCCGTTGTCACCTCGTGTTTACGGAACAGCTTGCGGACTTGTATGAAAGTTAGGGCGGACAACAGCGCCCAAAACAAGAGTACGTTTAGCATCTGCATTATTTGCCTTCTCTCGTTTCAACATTTCGATGCAGCGGCCGCTTTGCGAACCCCGTACCGATAACGGTTACGTTCGCATGCGGAATTACTTCAATTTGCGGATAGAGGTCTTCCCAGGACGAAGCTAGTCGTCTCCACTCCCGAGGATGTTTTGCATGAAGGATGCGCCCGAATCCGAACACATCGGCCTTATAGAGCTGTTGGCTCTTCTTTACGGAATGGTCTACCGCGCGATTGACCTGATCGGTGAGCAGAGCATTGACGAGACGTACGTTGGCGGGCTGATTGAAATCCAGGTCGGTCCCGTTTTCGATAAGCTCGCAATTGCTTTGCACGGACACCTTCATGCGGATCTTCTTACCGATTATTTCAGGGCGAATACTGCGTTTGGACGAGAGAATATGTACGCTGACGTTGCCATGTCCTTGCGGGACGTACGTGGTCAAATAAGCATCCTTCATATTTTCCGTAGCCCATTTCATCGCCCGGGTTTCATCGTCGTTAAAGAAACCAATCAGCTTTAAATGCTTGAATATGCCGACGCCGTATAATTTGATGCGCGGTTCGGCAGTCGCAGCCGACGCTCCGGATTGGCTGGCCGATTGTTCTTGACTTACTTCGAAAGCCCCCATGACCGGTTCAATTCCTTCCGATGCGGCAGTCGCATCGAAATTCATAATCGTTGTCGCCAATCCGGACGGCTGCATATGCAGATCTTGAAATTGATCTGCCGGGATGGACTCGAGCTTCACCGGACAATTCAAGATCGTCGCCGCATCCGATCCTTTGGCGACGAACACCATATTTCTCATCCGCATATCGATTTCGCGATGAAAGCTGTCAAAAACTTGTTCGAGTCCATGCCGTGCCATACGTTCGCCGATGATGATTACTCTTCGATGCGAATAGTACAGCTTAAGGTGTATTTTTTGCTGCAATTGTTGCCGCGTGTCTGCCAGCGTCTTTCCTTTTGCGCCAAGGACGAAATAGGATTTCTGATTGCTGCTGCCTCCGCTAGATTGCATCGGTGAAGGGAGCGCGATTTGGACGCTCTGCGTCACGGTGCCATCCGGATTGAGATCCACACCGGTTGCGGTAACGATCGCCAAGTCTTTTACCTCTTTCCGATCCCAGCAGCCGGTCGTCGTGAGTAAGCATGCGATAATCAAAACGACAAGCAGGTGTCTATTCATCGCGGATTGTCCTCCAGCTTGTCGAGCGGATCCAATCCAACCCTAATAACATCGTCGGAATGAGGTTGGCTCCAATAAAACTAGCAATCGGAAATGAGTAAAAATAAAACTGCAAAATCGCATCCATCCCGGAGGAGTTTTTCATTGTCCAAAGCGAGCCAATAAAAATGACCAGGATGACGGGCAGGGATACCGTGCGTTGATTGTTGATTTTAAACATCCGACTCACGCAAAGACAAGTGACAAAAAGAAAAGTGGACAATTTCAAAAAGCCTACGGAGACCCAAATCGGCAGAAAAACAGGATCGATCCTCTCCAGCACATCGCCTAAACTGATATAGCGAATCACCGCGGCATAGGGGAACGGAAATTCCGAGACGAGCGGACCTTCGACCAGCGTGCACTCGAGTACCGTTTTCAGCATGAATAGCGTAATAATGACCGTCGTGTAGAAGGAAGCCTTGCGCGCTTGTTTCGGTTGATTCATGAAGGGAATCAAAAACGCGATAAGCATAACTTCCCCCAGCCAGCCGCTGGGTACCGAAGCTCCTCTCAGGATGGAGGCCCATCCATTTTCCGCCACCGGACGCAGATACACCGAATTCCAGTCGCGGATCGTCAACAAAAAGATCGAAGAGGCGATAACGACCATAATCGGAAAGATGATTTCGCCGCATCGGCCGATGACGCCGATTCCGCACCATGCCGCTACGCCGCAAATGGTGAACAGCATGAACAGAAGCACGACGTGAGGGGTGAGCGGGTGAGAAATCAAGGAGATGAGATCTACGATCACTTTCGAAATCACGCTCGTGTATACAAAGAGCAGGCATAGATAATAAGCTTCAACGAAAAGGCTGAACCATTTTCCGAGAATGCATCTGCTGTATTCAATAAGCGTCATATTAGGGTAACGGGCGGCAAGCGCGGATGAAACCAGAATACACCAAATGCTTGTGACCGGTGCAATCAGAATGGACAACCATGCATCCTGCTTGGAGAATTGCGCGGGAAAAGCCGCAATATTAAAAATCTCAGTCCCCAGAACGGAAACGCTCATGATGATGATAAATTGCCACTGCGAGATTTTTTCGGTTCTGATCATCTGTACCTCCGCGTATTATTCGTCTTGAATGCGTGAGTCGGGCTCCTCCGCCGGCGGAATTCTGAAGTGATTCTGCGGAGCGGCCGGCCTTGGCCGCGATCCCATGTTGAACCACGTTTTACGAATAAACACGTCCTTCAATCCTTCCGGCGACAGCGGCGCCACCGGATACAGATACGGCAATCCGAAAGAACGCAACGCGGCCAAATGAACGATGATCGCGAGAATGCCGATCATTAAACCAAAAAAGCCCATAAACCCGGCCAGCAATAACAACGGGAATCGTAACAAGCGAAAGGCAAGCCCGAAATTATAGCGGGGAATGATGAACGATGCGATTCCGGTTGTGGCCACGACAATCACCACCGGGGCTGAAATAAAACCGGCCTGAACCGCGGCTTGTCCAATAACGATCCCGCCAACGATGGTAACGGCAGAGCCGACGCCTTTCGGGAGCCGGACGCCCGCTTCTCGCAAGGCTTCAAACGTAATTTCCATCAGAAACGTCTCAATGATCGCGGGGAAGGGAGAGAGACGCTGCGATGACGCGATGCTAAGGAGAAGATTGGTCGGTAAAGCCGGATGGTCGTAACTGACCAAGGAAACGTATAAGGAAGGCAGCAATAAAGAGACGGACATGAATAAAATGCGGAGCCAACGAATGGGCGTCGCAATGATCGATCGCTCGTAATAATCCTCGCTTGCCTGCAAACCGGTCCAAAAGGTCATCGGCAGCACCAGGGCAATTGGCGTCCCCTCAGTTAAAACGGCTACTTTGCCTTCAAGAATACTCCCGATCACGACATCAGGGCGCTCGGTGTTCTGAACTTGGGGAAAGGGGGAATAAGGGGTATCCGTTATGAATTCTTCAATATACCCGGATTCCAGCACGCCATCGATTTGGATCCGTTGAAGCCGGTTGCGAACATCATGGAGCAGTTCCTCCTTCACAATAGATTTCACATAGACCAGCGCGATCTCTGTATGGGAAAGCGTACCGATCGAGAAGGTCTCGATTTTTAAATGAGCGCTCCGAAGCCGCCTGCGCAATAAACTGGTGTTCGTCGCTAATCTCTCCACGAAACCTTCGCGAGGGCCGCGTATGACAGGCTCCGATGGCGGATCTTCGACCGCTCTTCCTTCGGTTCCGGGGACGCATACGGCGAGTCCTTGGGATTCGCCTTCAAATAAAAAAACTACTTCACCTTTCAACACGCTATCGACGACTTCGGAGATTGATGTAACCTTTCTGGACATACTGACCGGTACAAGCCTCTTTTGAAACACGGATTCTACGCCGTCCAACCGATCGGACCTCAATGGTTCCTGCGAATGACTGGCGATCAGCTGATTCAACATCAATTCATCGAGATGTTTCGTATCGGATAAGCCGATGATATAGATGGCAAGCGTTTCAACCTGCATGGGTATCGGAGCGTTATGGAACACAACGTCGGAGCAATCATGGAAAATCGATCTTAACTGTTGTTCATTGTTCGAGATGCTTGAGCTCATCGGGTTGTTGCAGTCGGTATTTTGGTGAAGCGCACGAAGGGCGGCTTCCGTAGGTGTGCCGGAAGAGTGTTTCTTAAATTTCATTGCAAAGAGCTCCTTTGGCAATGGTTAGGGATGACGGTATTACGTTTCCCTGAATTATCCAAAATATCCGTTAGCCCCTCGCTTAGTTGGGAATTGATCACGAATTTCCCCCTTTGCCGCGGGTCTTTCGTTTTTGCATGTACGATGTCATACAAGCCTAAAGGATACATTTAACGTTAAAGGGAAAAGTAAAAAAACCCCTATCATCGACAGAGTAAGGAAGATGATGGTGGACAGCATTCAAATGGAGAGGATTAAACGATGTCAAAAGTTTGGTTCATTACTGGAAGCTCGCGTGGATTCGGCCGCGAGCTTGCGAAGGCAGTGCTTGCGAACGGCGATAAAGTCGTAGCGACCGCACGGCGGCTGGATCAACTGGAGTTCCTTGTGTCCGAATACGGTGAGCAGGTGAGAACCTTTTCGCTGGATGTGACCGATCGAGATGCGGCCCGGTCAGCGGTTCAGTTTGCCGTTGAGGCGTTTGGCTCCTTAGATATTGTTGTGAATAACGCGGGGTATGCCAATAGCGCCCCCATTGAGGAAATGACGGATGAAGATTTCCGGGCGCAAATTGAAACGAATTTGTTTGGCGTCGTAAATGTAACAAAGGCGGCTTTGCCGGTGTTTCGTAAACAGCGCAGCGGCTTTTTTATTCAATTTTCTTCCATTGGCGGCCGCGTCGGAGGGACGCCGGGAATGGGGGCATACCAAACGGCAAAGTATGCGGTGGAGGGCTTCTCGGAAGTCTTGAACAACGAGGTGAAGCCGTTCGGCGTAAAAGTCACCATCATCGAGCCAGGAGCATTCCGTACCGACTGGCAAGGTTCCTCGATGATCAGGGCGCAGGTGGGACCGGAATATGAGCAGACGGTTGGAGCCATCAACAAAATGCGTGAAGAAACCGATGGCAATCAACCCGGTGATCCCGCTCGAGCGGCGCGTGCGATCATCAATCTGGCGAATGAAGAACAACCGCCGCTTCGCTTGATCCTTGGGGCAGTTGCATTGGAAAGTGCGCTGAAGTCGTCCCAGGAACGCACGGCAGAAGCTGAGAAATGGGCGGACGTCAGCAGATCGGCTGATTTCCCGGTCGAGTAAAATCCCAGATTAACGGGAAACGGGATGACCAGAACATGATCCCATCAAAGCCGCGTAAGTCTTGGATCTCTGTTAAGACATCAAGTTCTTGTCCGATGACAAGAACTTGATGTCTTTTCATTGCGGTTTATCTAGGGCAGCAAGAATCCTACGATGAAAACAACTAATAATTACAATTCCCTTACATATGGTCCTAGAAAAAGACAAGAATGGCTTAGAACAATCCACATCCACCAGCCTATGGAAATGAAAACCAGTCTATGGAATTATAGAAGCAGATTCACCTATCGTTTTGAAAACTTCGAGAGGATGTTGTGCATGCTTAAAAAATCAGTTCTTGTTTCTTCTGTGTTGTTGATGTCTATGGTTCCTATGTTCTCGATAAGCAGTGAATCTTATGCCGCAGAGTTGAAAAAAGGAAAAGAGACTACCATTAAAGTGATGGAGTATAATATTCACCATGCCGAAGGCATGGATGACATTCTCGATTTGAACAGAATCGGTGACGTTATTAAATCATCGGGTGCTGATATCATCGGTCTGCAAGAAGTCGATAATCATTTCTCCTCGCGCAGTAATTTCGAGGATCAGGCGAAATGGTTAGCCAATTACTTAGGCATGCATTATCAATTTGCTGCGAATCTTGACAATGATCCCTTAAATGCGGGGGAACCTCGTCGTCAATACGGAACGGTTATTTTAAGTAAATATCCGATTCTTTCCAGCGAAAATCATTTACTCGATAACACGCAATATCCTTCAGAGCAGCGCGGGCTTGCGAAAACGGTCATTAATGTAAAGGGCAATCATATTAATTTCTACAATACGCATCTGGACAATAAAAGATCTGAACAAAGAGATATACAAGTCAACGAGATCCTGTCCATTGTTAATCAAGATGAAGGAACAAGTATCTTAGTGGGTGACTTGAATGCCACGCCGGATAGTCCTGAAATTATAAAAATGTCTGCGCAGTATCATGACACCTTTGCGGAACTTGGTCTGAATGATGCTTATACGTCTTATTATTATTCAGACAAGCCTAATCGTCGAATCGACTACATCTATACGTCTGACGATGTAAAAATAAAAGCAGGGACGGTTATAGACACCGTCGCAGCGGATCACTTGCCCATTACGGCGGAGCTCGTTCTTAGTAAGAAGGACCACCCCGCTCAAGGCGATAACGGTCATAACCATCAGAAGTAATCAGCCAATCGATTTAAAGCGCAGCCCCTTCAGTGATGACACTGAAGGGGTTTTGAATGGAGCGGAAATGTATTCCTGCCCCGTTGACAAATGAATGAATCGTTCATATACTTTAGGTAAATGAATGAATCATTCAATTTGAGGAGGAATTCAAAATGAACGGAAATCATCAAGCAAATGGTCAACATGTCAGAGGAAAATATGTGGTGATCACCGGCGCGACGAGCGGTATCGGATTGGCGGCTGCCCGAGAGTTAGCTGCGAGAGGAGCGAACTTAGGGATTGTTGCGCGTAATGCGGCTAAAGCAAACGAGGTTGCGGGTAGGATTCAGGCATCCGTTGGCAATCAGATCACGGTGGACGTTTTTATCGCTGACATGTCGTCCCAGCGTTCGATCCGCCGTGCGGCAAACGAAATTGTAGCGAAATGCCCGAAGATCGATATGCTGATCAATAATGCAGGTGCCATGTTCGTCGATCATAAGCTGTCGGAGGACGGGCACGAGATGACCATGGCGGTCAACCATACCGCACCATTCTTGTTAACGAGGCTATTGCTTGATAGACTGATGATGAGTGAACATGCCCGTGTCATTACGACATCATCCCACGGTCATAAGATGGCCAGGAAAGGCATCGATTTCGACGATTGGAGCGGCAAGCGTTATTTTGGTTTTCTGGGGAAGCTGAAGGGCGGTCCAAATTTCCGATACGGCGAGTCGAAGCTGGCGAACATCTTGTTTACCGCAGAACTGGCGCAAAGGTTGAAAGGCACGAATGTGGCAGCGTATAGTTTTGATCCCGGACTCGTCGCCACGAATTTCAATCGGGATAACGGTTGGATGGCCCGGATGACGACGTCCGTCCTGATGAGGTTCGCGCGAACGCCTGAGAAAGGCGCAGAGACGCTCGTTTGGTTGGCGGATACTGCCAAAGAGAACCTGGAGAGCGGGCGGTACTATGCCGATAAGCAAGTTGGGACGCTGTCGGCACAAGCGAAAGACGCGGAAGCAGCGAGGAAACTATGGGAAGTGAGCGAAAAGATGATCCGATTGTCGCAGGCTTAACAAGCGATAACCGTAGAAAAAGGAAGAAGGATAACCTATGCAAAGAATAGCAAAAATGCAATCTGAACAAGAGCGCAAGGAGCAGATCAAAAAAGCCGCTCTTAAAATATTTGCAGCGAAAGGTCTCGCCGGCACGAAGATGAGTATGATTGCGGAGGAGGCCGGTATCAGCCAAGGTTTATCGTACCGCTACTTCCAATCCAAAGACGAGATCTTCACGCTTCTCTTGGAGGAAGCGATCGAGGAAGCCCGGAACGCCATCCAGGAAATCGGGAAGTTACCGGGTTCACCTCTTGAGCAAATCAGGGCGTTTACGCTTCAACTGTTAGATGAGAACCATAGGCTATATTTTCTGCTCGTTCAACAGGCGCAAACGTCGGAAGGTGTTCCGACTAAGGCGAAGGAAGCCCTCGAGCGGTATTCTCCTCAGGATACCATCGAGCAGATTATCCCAATATTTATCCGCGGGCAGCAAGAAGGAATATTCTCGGCGGGCGATGCCTACAAGCGGCTGATTTTATTTCTTTCGGTTGTTAGCGGTCTCATGCTTCAAGATGCAAGGGCGATGGGAATGGATTGGACGCAGGAAGTTGACCGTCTGCTGAACCTATTGACGAGATAAAAAGCAAGCCGGCCTGTGATAGGCTGGCTTGTTGGCTGTCGGATGACAAGTCGTACAAGGCTTCCTTGGAACGGTCCGTCAAATCGCCATTTACAACCTACGTCTTAAGACACTCGCAATCGTCTTGGTTCCCTCCAAAATATTGTTTTCTTCTACGTTACCAAAACCCATTATTAGTCGATCTTCGTACCTTCCTTTAACGATGGTGTATCTTTCTGCTGGATAAACTTTAATGTGAAGCTCCTCAAGCTGAGCGGCTACCTGGGAGTCGCATAGGCTTCCGGCCATTTCCGCAACCAGATGCAGGCCTGCGGCATCCCCGGATATTTTCACTCCGCTCCCGAAAACGTTGGATAGGCCGGCGATGAGACATTTTCGTCTTTTGCCGTAAATGCGCTTCATACGGGCGATGTGGTGTTCCAGGTGGCGTGCGGAGATAAATCGCGCCAATGTGATTTGCGGCAAGATCGGACAGTGCATGTCCGTCAGCTTCTTTAAACGCAGAAGCGGCGTTAGCAGCTCCTCCGGAACGACCATATAACCCATTCGCAATGCGGGAAACAAGTTTTTACTGAACGTTCCGACATAAACGATACGTTCCGAGTCGAGTTCTCGCAGGGCATGTATCGGCATTCCTGTATAACGGAATTCGCTGTCGTAATCATCTTCGATGATATAAGACCCGGTTTGTCGGGCGTAATCGATAAGCTGCATGCGCCGGCCGATCGAAAGAATGCTCCCTAAAGGAAATTGATGCGATGGCGTGACAAACACGCATTTGGGATGCCGATGAGTCGGCATGTCGTCAACGCGCAGACCATGTTCATCTACGGGAACCGGTATAAGATCAGCACCTGTCGATGCAAAAATATGTTGAATGAAGGTGGCGCTAGGATCTTCTATGGCTACAGCGTCACCCGGTTTCAATAAAAACCGGGTCAGTAAGGCTATGGCTTGTGTCGCACCGGCGGTTATGACCACCTGTGAAGGCTGGCACCGAATCCCCTTGGAATGCAGCAACAGCCGACAAATATTCGCGCGAAGCTGCCAATGTCCCGCAGGATCATCGTCATAGCCGAATTCTGCTGATTGCGTATTGGCAAATGCGGCAATGGCGGTTTCTTTCCATTTCTTAAAAGGGATGTGCGCCAAAGCGGGAAAACTCGGACGAAAATCGATGCCTTGGAAGCGAGCCGGAGGTTCCGCATAGGCCGCTTCACCGGAAACATCGATTTCTTGAAGCGGAGTAGGGAATTGTCGTGTACTTCCGCCCAAATCAACGACATAGCTGCCAGAGCCTTGACGGCCCTCCAAGTACCCTTCGGCGATTAGCTGTTCGAACACGTCCACGATGAGTGCCCGCGATACGCCGAATTCGTTTGCTAAATCCCGCGTCGACGGGAGTTTAACACCGGCTGGATAGACACCTTGAAAGATCTGTTCGCGCAGTAAAGAATAGATTTGTTTCGTTTTCGATTCAGATGCTGCAGACAACGCGCGCCGGGGCATAGAGCAAGCCTCCTATATGAAGTGGTATGTTGAATTTTATCGGAAAGTGGATCTGCTTCCATCCAATTATACATGCTAAGATGCATAATGTGCTTCCCGAAAGCAGGTGTTTTACCGCGAAGAATTGCATCGGATTCTGAGCGGCGAAGGTATTTTAATCCTGCCCCAAGCCAAGCCGGTTCATGTGCATGGCAATTCGGGAGAGAAAGTCAGCTTCAAGGTATACGGGACAAGCGGTATCGGCCGCGCGGTTATCCGTTGCCGGACGCAATGCGAAGCGCGGCTAACAGACGTTTCCGGTTTCCAAAAGCGAGTCCATTTATAAAAAGGAAGGTTGATTCCACATGATAGGAACGGAGATCCAAAAACAAGACATCTTGAAAGCGTACCAGTTTAGACATGCTTGCAAGGCCTTTGATACCAACAAAAAGATTTCGGATGAAGATTTTCACTTTATTTTGGAAACCGGAAGATTGTCTCCAAGTTCATTCGGTTTCGAACCGTGGAAGTTTGTCGTGATCCAACATGCAGCGCTTCGCGAAAAATTAAAACCGGTATCTGGCGGTGCCACGGGACAACTGCCCACTGCCAGCCATTTCGTTGTTATTTTGGCCAGAAGAGAAGATGACTTACGACCTGATTCGGCTTACGTGAACAAAATGTGGAAAGACATTCATCATATGCCTGAAGAAGTCGTGCAAGATTGGAACGAGTTCTACACATCCTTCGTCGAAACGGAGCTCGAAGATCATGACCGTCTCATTTTTGAATGGTCCATCAGACAAACCTATATAGCATTGGGGAACATGATGACCGCCGCGGCTCAGATCGGTATTGATTCCAGTCCGATCGAAGGTTTTGATAAGAAGCAGCTGACCGCTATCTTACAAAATGAGGGGATCATTAACGGCGACGATTTCGGTGTAGCCTGTATGGTCGCTTTCGGCTATCGCCAAAAGGATCCCAAACGTCCACAAACAAGACAACCTCTCAACGCGATTGTTGAGTGGCGATGAACAGGAGCATTTGAATTCACATGGCACAAGTGCTATACATTACGGTTAATCCAAAATCAGTTGAAAGCTCAGTGGGTCACCGAGTAGGACAAGCTTTTCTCAAAGCTTATTGCGAAACGCATGCAAATGATGAGATTCAGGATATCAATTTATATGAAGAGGAATTTCCAATCGTGGATCGAGATATCCTGAACGGCTGGGAAAAAATCCGTCGAGGGAGACTGCCATTTTCAGCGTTGAGTCAAGTCGAACAGCAAAAAATCAATGCTTTACATCAATTTATTGATCGGATTGCGAGCGCCGATAAATACGTATTCGTATCTCCTATGTGGAACTGGAGTATTCCCCCTCGATTAAAAGCTTTTATCGATTCCATTGTCGTCGCGGGAAAAACGTTTCATTACGAAGAGAATGGTCCCGTGGGACATTTAAAAGGTAAAAAAGCGATTCATATTCAAGTCAGCGGCGGCATTTATTCGCATGGGCCATGGGTTGAAATGGATCATAGTCATCCCTATTTAAAACAGGTGCTGAACATCATAGGTATCCATGATGTGCAAGTATTGTATGTGGAAGGACATGATTTTGACCGAGAGCGAGAAGAGGAAATTATTCGCAAAGGTATATCGGATGCCGAAAAGCATGCGATGACGTTTTAATCACGATGTCGATTTCGCCCCAGCTCGCGGCGCTGCTTCCGAGCACGGCGTCTCATTCCGCTTAAGATAAGTTCATCCTACATCCTCACAATAAGGAGTGTTCAAGCATGAAAAAAGTAGCGATTATCGTACACGCCACGGAGAATGAAGGGGGAAGAGTGTCTCATGCCCTGTTATATGGTCAAGAACTGCACGAGGCGAATGTCGATGTGAAAATTTATTTCGACGGCCAAGGTACGATCTGGGTCAAAACGCTGGAGGATCCATCCCACATGTTCAATCCCCTTTACAAAGGCGTTAAAGGGCTCGGCCTTATCGCCGGGGTTTGCAATTTCTGCGCCAACGTATTCGGCGTGACCGAGGATGTCCAATCTGCCGGCCTCCCGACATTCGCGGATGCGGAAGGACATCTCAGCATTACGAAATTGATTGCGGACGATTACCAAATCATTACCCTTTAATTTCAGAGCGGCGTAAACACCCACTGACAACAGGAAGACGGGTTGGTCAAGACATCTTGATCAGCCCGTTTTCGCTTGAGTCTCTCGCTTCGGCGATCATTCCCAAAAGTTGTTTAACATTTGCCCCATACCAAGTGGACGATCAGATTTCATTCACGAAGGAGATGAGTTGGCGTGAATAATAATTTAATTGACTACTGTCTAAACAAAAAAGAAGCGATGAAGGATTATCCCTCGGGACCCGATCCAATCGCGATAAAAATTGCCGGTAAAATATTCGCGCTTTTTTTTGAGAAAAAAGGATACTTGGTCTTAAAATGCGACCCGGTGATTGCGGAAAACTTGAGAGAGCAGCATGAAGACGTTCGACCGGGGTATCATATGAACAAACAGCACTGGAACACGATTATTCTCGAGGGTTCTTTACCTGAGTCGGCTATTTTAGAAATGATTGACCACTCTTACGACATGGTGGTTAAAAGCCTTCCTAAGAGCGTCCGGATGTCGATCTAGGTTTTACAATATTGATGAGGGTGCGTGATGTTATAATGAAAGCACAATTGAACTTAAAACACAAAATCGGTCAAGGGATTTCGCCTCAACGGTTCATGGATGGAATGAAGAATCGGAATATGGAAAACAGTAAGATCCTGAACACCAAAGACAAGTTCATCTCCAATTACGAGAATTTCACATGGGCGCAAGAAGATCAGCAATTCTTTTTTACCGGGATAAACCGTCGCTCCGACCTGCATTGTTTGATTTTATGCACGGACTGGTGCCCGGACGTCATCTGGAATGTCCCCTTGCTGTTTCGAGTGATGGAGCAGAGCCGCATTTCGACTGAAGTATTGCTCATGGAGGAGCACCTGGAAACCATGGATCTCTTTCTCACAAATGGCGGACGAAACCAGCCGATCGCGGTTTTCTTGAATGCGTCCGGCGATGTTCTAGGCAGATGGGGAGCACGACCCGCTTATATTCAGGCTGTAATGGACCGGTTTAAAACGAACCATCCCGACAATCAGGAAGCCGATTACAAAACGAACTTGAACCAAACCTATGGGGAGATCGGAGAGCTCTATCAAGTTGGCAATGATTATCAGCATGTTATCCTTCATGAGTTAAGAGCGTTGTTTACGACCTTTTCTTCGTGAAGGTTAAATCTGTCTAGGGGTGATTAGTCGTGAAACCAACATTGAAGGCAGAGCTGGAAATCCAGGCGAACATTAATGCAAGCAATTCGCAAGCAGCGGCTGTGTTTGAACATTATTTGCAAGACCTTCGTAACAAAGGTGCAGGCAAGGGACTAAACATCGGAGCTGCGGCACCGGATTTCACCTTGGAAGACGCAACCGGAAAGCGGATCACGTTATCGGAGGAATTGAAGAAAGGTCCTATTATCCTCATTTTCTACAGAGGAGAATGGTGTCCATTTTGTAATTTGCAGTTAAAAGCCTATGAACGCATCATGAGTGAGATTAAGTCGGCAGGTGCTCAACTTATCGCAGTCAGTCCACAGACGCCGGATCATTCATTATCGCAAAAAGAAAAGCTTGAACTGAGTTTTATTGTGGTCAGTGATCGCCAAAATAAAGTGGCTGAAAGGTACAACTTAAAATTTACGCTCCCCGATTTCATGCGCGGCATTTTAAGTAGGTTACCGGAAATAAACGGAGACGATTCGTTTGAACTGCCCGTCCCTGCAACGTATGTTATTCATCAGAACGGCCGAATCCTTGCAAGCGCCTCAGATATTAATCACAGAACGAGAATGGAACCGTCGGAAGCTTTGGAAATCGTAAAATGTATATCATTGAGAAACTAGGATACTTATGACATCATGAGTGAATAAGAACCATCGAATGTTTGCGGCGATGGTTTTTTTTGCTTTAAAAACCGATAGGCAGAGATGCGCGGAAATTCTTAAGGACTGTGGAAGAACGGCAGGCATGTTCTCTTCATTATTTTCAGTGCAAGTGAATACGATTAAACGTTGGCAGAAAAATACTGAATCTAGCCCTATTGAAGGAGGGAAATCGTAAAATGCCGGGAATGGTTTACATGATGACCAATATGGAAGTAACGAACCAGGTCGTTGCTTTTTATAGGGATATGAATGGAATCCTCACTTTTGTAGGGTCTTACCCCACACATGGAATAGGCACCGGAGCAAGGGAAGTTTCCGCTGCTACGACAAACGATGGCATCGATCCCCTTGCTTCACAGGGTTCACTCACTCTATCGCCTGACGGTCGTTTCCTTTTTGCAGTTAACGCTGGCAGTAATAGTATAAGCAGCTTCATCATAACCAATAACGGGATACCCGTCCTGGCGGATGTAAAACCATCTGGAGGTGCTCAGCCTAATAGTATAACCGTGTTTGGTAATATGCTTTATGTTTCCAATGTTGGGAATACCGCTAACAATTTTAACTCGAATATCACAGGGTTTCGGGTAGATAATAACGGACACCTTAGTCCTATTCCTGGGTCCACCCATTCCCTGAGTACGATTAATGCTCAGCCATCACAGATTCTATTCAATCTTGATGGCAGTAAAATCGTTGTTTCTGAACTAACGACAGATCATCTCAGTGTTTTTCATGTCAATCAAGACGGTACCGTCACTGGACCCATAATAAACGAATCTAAAGGTGTGCATCCTTTTGGCTCTTTATTTTTATCATCGGGAGTCTTGTTGGTTACAGAAGAAGGCTCCAATGCGCTTTCATCGTATTCAATGAGTCGTGATGGACAACTTCATGTTATTAGCGGATCTGTAACCACCGGCCAGAAGGCTACTTGCTGGGTAGTTACTACGAGGAATGAACAATTCGCTTACACTTCCAATACCTTAGGTGGCACGATAGCCACTTTCCGTTTAGATAGCAACGGAGCACTGACTTTCGTTCGGAATATTGCCAGTACGCCTGCAGGTAAGACAACCGGACGTCCAATTGATATTGGAGTAAGTAAGGATGGACGTTATTTTTACGCACTAAACGGTAATCAGGGAACAGTATCTGTATTTAATATCATGGATGATGGCATGCTCGTCCACTTGCAGGTCGCGGCATGGACCAACATACCGTATTTTGGTTCACAAGGTTTAGCTGTTCTTTGAACTTTTTCATTATCATTACAGCACCCTTCTCAAATGACCACAATGTGGCTTCCAGCCTCTTAACACAAGGAGGTTTTTTATGATGCTGGTGAAACTAATCGACGCCATGGGAATAGCACTGTAATACGCTGGTGCTGCGCAGATTTTCCGACATAACCATTTATGCGTGTACCGTTTTCTTTTTGACAATCGAAAGGATCCATAATAAAAGGGGAATTCCAATTCCGCACACGGGGAAGACCACTGCCGACCAAAACTTATCGTAAGATGTTAATGCCGTCTCATCCGGGATCATTACAGCCATTATAAAAATGGCCGGCGCGATGAATAAAAGAAGTTTCCGCCAATTTTTATGATTTAACCATTGTCCCAATTCATAGCTGGCGACAAACAAATATAACGATAATTGGACGGTCACACCGAAAATCCAAATAAACATAAAGAATATATCGATGTTTTGAATGAAATTCAATACATTAATGGTTCGAACATACAAAAAGTAAGAAAATCTGATTTTGGCAGCTAAATCCGGTCCAAACACCATAAGCACCATAAGCGTGGAGGCAAATACCATGAAAACGGTAATGCCTACGCCCAGCATGGATTTTGAAAGGGCTTGTTTAGGGTTGTTCATAAAAGCGATAACAACCAATAAGGTGAACGGACCCGGGAACCAAAAAGCGGGACCAAGCGATCCCTTTACAATATTTTTCCACTCGGAATCGGCATAGACCGGAAGCAGGTTATGCCAATCCGCATTGACGATATTTAAAATGAAACTGACAACTAACGTAATCATAATAACTGGCCCCATGAATTCGGATAAACGACCGATTCCCGTAATACCCGCAGTATAGGTTAAATAGATCATTAACCCCAATAAGAGCAGCATGATGATCCATAAGGGTGTTCGGTCTAAAAGAATAGGTTGCAAAAAGCCCGGATATTCACGCAGCAGACCGGCACAGAAGATATACCAGGAAATGAGATACGGAAGGACAATGATTCGCCCTAACCATTTGCCAAGCAGCGCTTGGCTGAACTGGGTCAACGTTTGATTGGGATGGAGAATGCTGAGGTGAACTACGAGCAGGGTTAAGGCAATACCGATGCAGCCCCCAACAAGCATGGAAAGCCATGTATCTTGTTTCGCTAGTTCAATCGCCGGTGTCATTCTTATCCCGATGATCTGACAGACTTGAGTGACAACAATCCAAACCATTTGCGATCCCGAAAGTTTCATTTTTTCTTCTACTCCTTATCGATGATAGACAACCCGGGATTAAGACGTATGCATATTCATGATCGAGGAATTGGCTTGCCCAGGATCCACGCAATGCAGCTCAACTGTAATCGAAACATGAAGCTTAGAAAAAGTTTCGTTCCAATTTCGTTTCACCGTTTTCCATTGATAAGGATATTGCCGGTGAACAGTTTTACCAAATCCAAAGATATCCGTCTTATATTGCTTCTGAACTTTTTCGATCAAAAGCTGTACCGATTTCTGAGTCGTTTGATCGAGTTCGTTTTGGATGATGAGGAGATCCTTTCGTTTGGAAGGATTGAATTTCGTATTGTTTTCGAAAATGATCCCTTCACCGGTAAGATGGACGAAAATATGGATTTGCTTACCGACCATGCTCGCACGGATACTCCGACTTAATGATTGCAGTTTTAAGCTGACGGTTCCGCCCTCCGTAATGGTTGATGTGACGGTAAAGTGGGTCTGCCTGTTCGTAATCCAATTGGCAATGGATGACTCCTGCATATTTAAGAAACCCGCCAATTTCAGGCCGTCATCTTTATTAAAAATAGCCGTTCCCGTATACATGAGCTTCTTTGAAGCCGTTAAGCTAATTGCCGGCAGCAGCGGTTGCACGCCTTGACTCAGTGTATCCGTCAAAAATTCCCGGAAATAGTAACTCTTTAGCCCTAACGTTTTTTGTTCCAGCACGAGCGCCGTAGAGGTAAGCGGCTCAAAACTGGGCTCGGTAGAAAGGATGTCTTTCGCTTGACCGTCCTTCACAACATACATTTTTGAACGCAGCTCCGATTGAGGAAGACGAACAAACTGGTCCAGTACGTCGCTTATTCCATGCTCGGCCATCGTTTGTCCGACAAGAATGATCTGCCGGTGTCCGGCAAATATTTTTCGCGAAATCTTTGTCTGATTTCTTGGAACCGTATCGTAAACGTTCTTTCCTATTGAGCTTTCCACTCGAAAGTTTTGTTTCATTATTCCGCCGCCGCCTTCTTGTCCACCGCCAAGACTGGAAGGTATCGCAATTTGAGAGCTAAGTTCTAATTGCCCGTCTTTGGTTAAATCCAGCCCTGCCCCCACAACGAATGCAACTTCATCCGGCTCCTTCAGGTTCCAACAACCGGTTGTGCATGATACGACCAGGATCAATACGAAACATAGCCCAACCGTTCGCTTCATGAATGATCCGCCTCATTTCGGAATTCGGCTTCAATAGCACGTTTTCGAGGCCATCGCATCAGCGTGTCCTTTAGCTTATGAGCTCTTAGCGGCGTAACCGGGCTTAAATAAGGAGTCCCGAATGGACTTAGTTGAACGAGGTGAATAACGATGGCAAATATTCCGACCCCTAAACCAAAAAGACCGAATGTTCCGGATAAAATCAATAAAGGGAATCTTAAAATCCGCAGCGGATAAGCGAATCGAATATGCGGTATGATAAACGACGAGATTCCGGCTGCCGCTACGACAATAACGATCGGCGCGGAAATAATTCCGGCGCGGACGGCTGCCTCCCCGATGACTAATGCCCCGACGATGCTTACGAGAGGACCAATCTGTTTTGGCAAACGGATTCCTGCCTCCCGTAATCCTTCAAACGTAAACTCCATGATAAAAACTTCGATCAAGGTCGGAAACGGCGCTCTTTCCCGCAGCGCTGCGATGGTCATCATCAGCTTCGTAGGTACCATCTCCATATGATAATTAGTTAACGCAATATAGATTGAAGGGAATATTACCGAGAGTAACGCAAATATATAACGAATCCACCGAACCATGGACGAGAATAAAAATCGTTCGTAGTAATCGTCAGGGGCCTGAAGTCCTTCCCAGAACGTCATGGGTACCAAAAGCACGCATGAGCTTCCGTTGGATAAAATGGCCACTTTTCCCTTTAGCAGTCCGGCAGCCACATTGTCGGGGCGCTCAGTAACCAACATTTGCGGGAAGGGTGAAAGATGAGTATCTTCAATGGATTCTTCGATATACCCTGATTCAAGAACGGCCTCGAGTTGTATGCAACTTATTCGGTTGCGAACCTCATTCAGAACGGGAGTGGAGACATTTCCCTCAATATAAGCAATGACTACATCGGTCTGCGACAGTTCTCCGAGAGTGAACGATTCGAACTTCAATCTCGGTGTTGCCAAGATCCTCCGCAGCAGCGTGGTATTCATCCTAAGGAGCTCGGTGAAGCCTTCCTTGGATCCTCGAATCGATGCCTCATTAAATGGTTCTTCAATGGCCCTGGTCTCAAACTTTGCTACGTCGGCAAGAAGGGCCGTATTTTCCCCATCGGCCAATATGGCAATGCTCCCCTTTAAAATGCGAGCCGCTATCTCTTCAATGTTGGAAAGTTTCTTGGTTTGTAAAACGGAAAATAATTCTTGGTCGCACATTTTGGCGATGCTGTCGATCGTCCCTAGACCTTGAGGCAGACCATTGTACATTAATGGCTTTAACACGTTTGTGGTGATCAGATCGGTATTGATCATGCCGTCGACGAAAATGAATAATACCCTCTGCCGGTCCATAAACTTAATGTCGCGAAATATAATATCAGAACAATTCTGGAACATATTTTTAAAGATTTTTTCGTTATCGGTGATGGTATCGCTTACGTTCATTACGTCCTCTTCTTTCAAGGTAAACTTATACTTGAACATGTTATCCAATAAAATCCAATAAATACCCAATAAGAAAGCTCAAGACGTCTAATGGCGGGCAGTGGATCGTACACGGATTAAGCTGACGGAGCGTGAGCTCAATCAAGTTTCGACGGTAGTGGCTCCGGATTCAACTTACATCTATTCCCTGGTTGCCGCCGATGAGGGAAAACCTGATAATGTTAAGCTTTTGCTTAACCATTGACACAGGGATTAGCATCTTATACCTTTGTATTAAGATAATTAACTTTGAGATGTGCACCCGAATGGTTGCCGCTTCACAACGTAGAGAGCTAACAATCGGAGTAAAGAGGAAACAAAGACCTTAAGAAAGCGAGTTAATCAAAATATGATGGATTTAAATGAAAAGGTTGCAATCGTTACGGGCGGAGCAAGCGGGATTGGATTAGCGACTGTAAGAGCTTTTATCGAAAAAGGCGCAAAAGTGGTACTAGCCGATTTGAATGAGCCTTCAGGCATGGAGATTGAAAAAAAACGTTTTGAACGCGGTGCCGAGGCGTATTTTGTTCCAGTAAACGTAGCAGACGAAAAGTCGGTGGAACATATGGTTACGGAAACGATTAAAAAATATGGCCGATTAGATATTATGATTAATAATGCGGGCATTGGAGCTCAAGGGGCTGCGCATGAACTGTCCTATTCGGATTATCAGAACGTAATTGCAGTCAATCAAGACGGGGTGTTCTTTGGCGCTAAATATGCTATTCGCGAAATGCTGAAAACCGGCGGCGGCGTCATCGTGAATACGGCATCGGTTTTAGGGCTTGTCGGGCAACCGGGTGCATTTGCATATAATGCAAGCAAAGGGGCAGTTAATAGTTTGACCAAGAGTTTAGCACTTGAATATGCAAAGCATAACATTCGCGTTAATTCGGTTTGTCCAGGATATGTAGAATCGGGAATGGTTAATCGAGATACGCTCGGTGACTATTATACTGGACTTGTTGCCCGGCATCCGATCGGTCGCCTGGGTCATCCATCTGAAATTGCACACGCAGTCGTGTTCTTGTGTGAAAATGAATTTGTAACGGGATGCAACTTGGTGATCGATGGGGGTTACACCGCTCACTAATACTTATATCTCTGGCAATTAGCAGGAAGAGTTTTCAACATTTGATGCCTTAATAGAGAAAAGTGCAGATCTTGCACTTTTTTTTGTTTGCCTTCCGGTTTACGTTGGATGTGTGTACGAATGGGGGGAAGGGCTTGCAACTACGCGATCAGTTTCAATTTAATCGTCTTACATTGCGGATCGAATGCTTCGATCGTACGTTGGACTGTGGCAGCGCCCATAGGGAGGAAGATGCGGAGAACGGCATGCAGACCTGGCGATGGGATGATTTGGCTGTCACGATTACGAGTGAAGATCAGATCCGGAGCTTGAAGGTTCAAAATACCGGCGTTCATGACGTTCATTTGCGCAAGGTCAGCTTGCAATGGAAACCGCTTCCTGTTTCTCCATATCTGGATGCCAGGAATTATGTTCAACTTCATCATTCTCCATGTTTCGAACAACTTGCGGGAGTACGCCCCGTGCATCGTCCGGGCGACTGGTCCGACCCTGCCGAACCCTCTGCCATGGTAACCGTGTTGTCCCGCAGGCGGCCTGGCGAAGCGTGGCTGCTAGGGGCTTTGCCGCCATATGAGGATTGTTTCGTCAGCTTCCCGATTCTGCATGAAAGCGCGCACCGGGACGGGGCCTTCGGCATCAGCGTGCAGTTAACCTCGCCTAGACGGATCGCGGCGAAAAGCGAGGTGGCGCTGGCCCACCTAATCCTGCTTCACGGGATAGATGGGATTAGCTTGCTGGACCAATATGGGGAGTTCATTCGATATCGACTTCCCCGATCCTTGTTGAGCAAACCGCGCATAACCGGCTGGAACTCCTGGGATTATTACGCCGGGGCTGTTACGCAGCGCGATATTACCCGGAATACCGTCGCTGCTCGGGAACGATTCGCAGACGCCATGCGCTATATCGTCATTGATGAAGGTTACCAGTGCCAGTGGGGGATTTGGGACGCGGGATGGAAGTTTCCCGACGGGCTGAAGACGCTATGCGAAGCGATTCGCGAGGCTGGATTCGAACCCGGGATTTGGACGGCTCCGCTCATGGTGCATGGCAATACCTCCTTATACAGGGAGAATCCGAATTGGTTTGTCAACGATGAAGCCGGTAATCCTTATCTGGTAAGTCTTGGATACGGCTCCATGGCTCAACTCGATATCACCGTTCCTGAGGTGCAGGAGCATTTATTTACGATATACACCCAATTGCGGCGAGCGGGCTTTACCTACTTCAAGTGTGATTTTACGCAGATGCTGCTAGGCGCTTCCCGGTTCGCGCGTGACGACATCACGCCAGCCGGCATGCTTCGTGAACTATTCCGTCTTATTCGGCGTGCAATAGGAGAGGATGCATACCTTCTGGCATGCGGCGCCCCTTACGAGGCGGTCATCGGCATTGCCGATTCCCATAGAACGACGGGAGACATCCACCATTATTGGAGTCACATCCGGCAAAATATAAGATCTATGCTAGCTCGCTGGTGGATGCAAGGAACGATCGGGAATACCGATCCCGATTTCGCGATCGTCAGGTGCGGAAGCACCACGGACGATATCCAGCTAAGTCGGCGCTTACCCAAAAGACCGTGGCATTCGGGTGCGAATTGGTATGCCGGCCGCGAGATGAATCTGGCAGAAGCGCAGACGCTGCTGCTTGCCTGCTACGTCACCGGCGGCGATATGGTTCTCGGCGACGCGCTCAATCATCTAAATGAAGCGGGCGTGGCGCTCTTGAGCACGGTTCTTCAGGAGCTGGTCGGACGAGGCGTGCCGATGAATCTTTTCGATTACGATGGGGACGATTTGCCGATCGTGGTTGCCGAGGGGGCTGGCCGCAAACTGCTGGCGATATTCAATCTCAGCGATGATTATAGGCCCAAGAAGCTGCCGCATCCGTTTGCCGGATTGAAAGGATCCCACGAAGAATTTTGGACGGGGCAACCCGTCAATCGTTTAGAGGCGGGAGAAATCATGATGGAGCCTCATACAGCGAAGGCTTGGTGGGTATCCGAGTCCTAATTCTATTTATTGATAAGGCGGAGAGCGTCTATGGCGAAGTATGTGACGATAAGCTGTTTAGGACCGAGACCTTTGGTTATCGAGGCAGATACGCCTGCCCAAGAAGCGGTGGAACAGATGATTCAACACTGGCAGCACCAGTTGGACCAGGTGCTTCCGGATCGCCCGGATTTGATCGTTCTGCATGAAGCCTGTGACAGGCCGGATCAAAGGAAGTTCCCGCAAGATCGGAGATTAGCGTATTACAAGGTTCGTAGCTTTCAAATCCGCGATTATCTGGCAGGCGTTGCGAGGCAGCACCGCTGTTATATCACGTACCCCGCGCATATAGAAGCGGAGGACGGCAGCTGGCGCAACGCGATGCAGTTAATTGATCGCGAAGGTCAAGTAATGGGAGCTTACCATAAAAACTATCTGGTTCCAGATGAATTTGACAAGAACGCGATTCTTTACGGGAAGGAAGCGCCCATCTTTGAATGCGATTTTGGGCGAGTGGCGGCAGCGATATGCTTTGATTTGAATTTTGACGGGCTTCGGGAGCAATATGCGAAAGCGAAGCCGGATGTCATCGTCTTTCCTTCCATGTATCATGGCGGGATGATGCAGAATTATTGGGCGTATTCCTGCCGATCTTATTTTGCCGGCTCCATATCGGGCTTGCCTTGCACAGTAATAACGCCGCTGGGAGAGGTGGCGGCGCAGAGCACAAATTACTACTCTTTTACTACAGCCAAAGTTAATTTGGATTATGCGGTTATTCATATTGATGAAAACGGCGCGCATTTCCTCAAGATTAAGCAGAAGTACGGGACGAAAGTCAACATTCACGACCCTGGATTTCTGGGCTGCGTACTATTGACCAGCGAATCCGAGGACGTAACCGTGAAAGAGATTATGGCGGAATTCGGCCTGGAGCTGATGGATGATTATTTCCGTCGATCGGAAGAGGCCCGGTACATGCCTGGGCGAATAGAGCGTTAGATAAGCCCAAGAAGGAGCGGAGCAATGATCGACTACCGCGGAAAAATTCTGGACGGCGCTCATCAAGCGATCGGAAACACGCCAATGGTTAGATTGAGCCGGTTAACCAGGGAATTAGACGGGGATATTTATGCCAAGCTCGAATACCTCAATCCCGGCTTCAGCAAGAAAGACCGGATTGCCCTTCAAATCATAGAAGAAGCAGAGCTGGACGGCACGCTTGCGCCCGGTCAGACCGTCGTGGAGCTGACTAGCGGCAATACCGGAACCGGGCTTGCTATCGTCTGCGCGGTGAAAGGGTACCCGTTTGTTGCGGTGATGTCAAAAGGCAATTCGATGGAGAGGGCGCGGATGATGCGCGCGCTGGGAGCTGAGGTCGTACTGATAGAACAAGCAGCGGGTTCGATTCCCGGTCAAGTGTCCGGCGAGGATCTTGCGCTCGTCGAAGCGGAAACGCTTCATATCGTTCAAAAACGCGGCGCATTCCGTGCGGATCAATTCCATCATCGAGGAAGTTTACTCGCGCATGAGCTGCATACGGCAGAAGAGATATGGGAGCAAACGAGCGGCGAATTCGACGTGTTTCTTGACTTTGCGGGAAGCGGCGGAACGTTTGCCGGCTGTGCCGGACGGCTGCATGCCTATAACCCTGCCATTCGCAGCTATTTGGTAGAACCGGAAGGGGCGCCTTATCTGGCGGGCGGAGCGCAGACCAATCCGAGCCATAGACTGCAAGGCGGCGGTTATAGCATCGCGCTGCCGTTGATTGATCGGAGCTTGATCGCCGACTTCTTGACGGTTACCGATGAGGAGGCGATTGAAGCATGCAGGAGATTAGCGCGCGAAGAGGGAATTTTTGCGGGTTATTCTTCCGGGGCTAACGTTGCCGCAGCCCTGCGGCTGCTGAAGTCGCGAGAGAAGGGGGCACGCATCGTACTGACGATTAATGATTCCGGATTGAAATACTTAAGCACGGATCTATATTCGTAAAGGCAACACACCGTTACTTCCGCTTGGCCCCTCAACAAATCCGGAAGACGCCGGAAAGAAGCCAGTCTTTAATCCTTGAATGTTCCGCTCGCGGGAATAACAGCAGCGCCAACACGATGTACCTCTTGCTCCAAAAATCGGATCGGCCGAACGTGTTATGTCCACTCGGAGGAGATCAAGTTATAATCGAAGAGAGGAAATGCAGCGGAGGTCGGAGTGCCGGTGGGAGAGGGGAGAATGGCCTTAAACAAGATACACGTCAGGCAATTCCGGGGCAGGGTACCCGGACATCGTTTTAGGCGGATTGCTATTGTAGGCGCAGCCATGTTCCTGCTGCTCTTCGCGACCGGTTGCGCGAAGTCGCAGCAGGCGGACGGCGACGGCGGCACGGGTCTGGACGAGTTAATTTGGTATTACCCGCAGAACAAGGCGAACGCCGACTTGCAGCTGGTGAACGACGAGGTCAATAGGCTGATCGCGGACCAGATTCATGCGAAGGTCAAATTGCAGCCCGTAGACTTTGAGAACTACGAGCAGAAGTTGAATACGCTCGTGGCGGCAAGCGATCCGATGGATATCATCTGGACGTCGAACTGGTTGTTCCCCTGGGACGCCAATGCCCGGAAGGGCGTGTTCCAGCCGCTGGACGAGCTGCTTGAACGCGACGGACGGAAGCTGAAGGCGTCGATGTCTCCGCGATTCTGGAACGACGGCCGGCTGGACGGCAAGCAGCTTGCCGTGCCGAACTACCAAATTGCCGCTACGCGTCCGAGCTTGATCATTCAGAAGCGGTTCGTCGATAAATATAAGCTTGATCTCGGCACGATCCGTAAGATTGACGATATCGAGCCTTTCTTAAAGCAGCTGAAGGAAGGAGAGCCGGGCATCGTTCCTTTCGGCACGACAAGGGGCTTCTATACGTCCCATATCTACGGCATTGATTGGCGCGCGTCCGTGTATCGCAACGATTCGACCAACCGCGTTCTTCCCGATGTCACGCCGGAGATGAGGCAGAACTTCGCTTTGGTCCACGCCTGGTACGACAAAGGGTATATTAATCAAAACGCCGCGACGCTGAATAACGTGTCGGATGTCTACAATAAGGGCAACACGGCCGTTTGGTTCGATTTTACGGGAAAACCGGGCTCCGAAGCGGAGTTCAAGGCCGGTGACGGCGGATTCGACGTCGTGCTCGTTCCGCTGGCGAAGCCGTCGTTTACCGGCGCGGCCAGCTCGATGAACGCGATCAGCCGGACGTCGAAGCATCCGGACAAGGCGATGCAATTGCTTGAGCTGGTGAACACCGATAAGCAGCTCTATAATACGCTCGTGTACGGGATCGAAGGCAAGCATTATACGCGAGCGGCCGGCAACTACATCAAGCTGATTCCGGATTCCGGGTATTTCACGAACACGGATTGGGTATTCGGTAATATTCGCAACGAATATTTGCCGGAGGGGGCGCCGGCGGACAAGATCGAACAGACCGAACGCATCAACAATGAGGCGGAGGTATCCCCATACTACGACTTCGTGTTCCGAACCGACGATCTAAAGGCGGAGCTCGCCAACGTGAAAGCGGTTAACGACGAGTATTACGCGGCGCTCGCCACCGGAACGGTCGATCCGGAGAAGTATTTGCCGATCTACAAAGAAAAGTTGAATAGGGCCGGAAGCGAAAGGATAAGGGCGGAGAAACAGAGGCAGCTGGACGAATGGCTGAAGGCGAAGGGAAAGAAATGAACCCCGATCGATAGACAGGGCTAAAAGGCCGAGAACGACGGTGCAAACCACACCGTGCGGTTCTCGGCCATTTTAGTCGTTTCCGCCGTCTGTCTCCAAGCTCGGATCCTCGCGGCATTCCGCAGCCCGGGCAACTTGCGGTTAGAAAAATGCAGATCGTCTACTCAACGCGGCGATAAAAGTACAGTTTTTACACTGTTTTAAAGATGGAATTTTAGCTATCTTGATCTCAGGCAAGCAGGCCAATCCAATCGTCGCAGGCAAGGAGGAAGACATCGCATGAAGCGCAAGAAGGCAATCCGGTTTTTCGGCAGGAACATCGAACTGTTTACCCTCTCGCTCCCCGCAGTGATCTATATTTTTATCATGTCGTACATCCCGATGTTCGGGGTCATGGTCGCTTTTAAGAATTATAGGTACGACAAGGGAATTCTGGGCAGCGAATGGATCGGCTTCAAAAACTTCGAGTTTCTATTCAAAACGGAGACGGCACTCCGTATCACCCGCAATACCGTGCTGTATAACCTGGGCTACATGGCGCTGACCACGATCGCGGCGCTCGCCGTAGCCATCCTGCTCAATGAAATCGCGAAAAAGTGGCTCAAGGTGTATCAGACCGCGTTGATTTTGCCCTTTTTCCTGTCGTGGGTGGTCATGAGCTACATCACGCTGGCGTTCCTCGACCACGACAACGGCTTCATCAACAGCTGGCTGGCTTCGGCCGGAATGGAAAAGATCCAATGGTATTTCGAAGCGAAGTACTGGCCTTACATTCTGAATATCGTGCACTTGTGGAAAGCGATCGGCTTCTCGGCGATGGTGTACTACGCCGGCATTCTCGGCATTGACGGCGAGCTGTACGAAGCAGCCCGGATAGACGGCGCGAAGCGGATGCAGATGGTGACGAACATTACGATTCCCCAGCTGACGCCGCTGATTATCATTCTGCTAATTCTCAGTATCGGCAACATGTTCCGGGGCGACTTCGGTCTGCACTATTTTATCCCGAACAACAACGGGATGACGTTCGCGACGACGGATATTATCGATACGTACATCTATCGGGCGCTTAGCGAAATTGCCGACGTCAGCATGGCTTCCGCCGTCGGGTTGTACCAGTCGTTCGTCGGCTTCGTTCTGGTCGTCGTCGCGAATTTCACCGTAAGACGATTCAATGAGGACAATTCGCTGTTCTAAGGAGGAAAACAAGCCGTGGCAACCAAGTCGACCAAGGCGGTATGGAGTCAGTTGATCATCCATGCCGTATTTATCCTGATCACGATCGTGATGCTCGTTCCGTTCGCGCTCGTCATCATCATCTCGTTTTCCGACGAACAGTCGATCCTGCATAACGGCTTTCGCCTCATTCCGGATCAGTTCAGCGTCCGGGCTTATCATTACTTTCTGAAAACGCCGGACACCATCCTTCGCGCCTACGGCGTGACGATCCTCGTCGCCGTCATCGGCACCTGCATCAGTCTGATTCTGACCTCCACGATGGGGTACGTGCTGTCGAGGAAGGATTACGGGCTGCAGCGGGCGACCTCGTTCTACGTGTTCTTCACGATGCTGTTTAACGGCGGTCTTGTACCTTTCTACATTCTCGTGACTCAGATTCTGCAGTTAAAAAATTCGATATGGGCACTTATCATCCCAGGATTGCTAAGTCCGTTCTATGTGCTAATCATGAAGGGGTTCATGTCCAAAATTCCGACGGAGATCATCGAGTCGGCGAAGGTGGAGGGAGCGCGCGAGTGGCTGATCTACATGAAGATGATTCTTCCGCTCTCGAAGCCGGCGCTGGCTACGCTGGGACTGTTCATTCTCTTTAACTATTGGAACGAATGGTTCAACGCGCTGCTCTTCATTAACAATGAACAGCTGGTGCCGCTGCAATTGCTGCTCGTAAGGACCATGAACACGCTTGACTTCATCACGTCGCGTCCCGAATTCGCCACGGCCATGGTTTCGCTCAATGTGGACATGGGGGATTTTCCGAAGACGTCGGCAAAATTCGCGGTTGCCGTTCTATCGGCGGGACCCATGCTGTTGGTGTTCCCGTTCTTTCAACGGTTCTTCGTTAAGGGGCTCACGATAGGCGCCATTAAAGGATAGGCTGCCATTCGCGGAGGGGCAAAGCCGGGAAGGAGGGGAATCCAGGGGAAGCATCCGGCCGTTTGTATCCGCTTCCATAAATTGCAGACCAACTCAAACATCATTTTAAGGGAGGGTTTTACCTTGACGACGATCATCAGAAATAGAACGCCTATTAAGTGGATGTCGCTTCTTGCGATCAGCTCAGCGATCGCCTTGGCCGTAACGGGCTGCGGCAGCAACAACTCGGGGAACGACGGTTCTTCCTCCAATAACGCGGCCGCGTCCGACCAAGCGACCGCCTCCGACAATACGGCAGCGACTAGCAACACACCGTCCGACAATGCCGCCTCGCCCGATAAGGAGCTCGACCCGGTAGAGCTGACGTGGTACTACCCGCAGAATAAGGCCAACCCGGATCTGCAGCTGGTGAACGATGCCGTCAACAAGATTACGCAAGCGAAGATCAACGCGACGATTAAGCTGATGCCGATCGACTTCGGCACGTACGAGCAAAAGATGAACACGATCGTGGCCGCAAACGAAGAGGCGGATATCATCTGGACGTCGAACTGGCTGTTTAAGTTCGATCAGAATCAGAAGAAAGGCGTGTTCCAGCCGCTGGACGACTTGCTGAAGAACGAGGGACAGCAGCTGTACCAAACGATGGAGGAGAAATTTTGGAACGATGCGAAGATGGACGGCAAAATCTACGCGGTGCCGAACTACCAGATCTCGGCTACACGGGTAGGGCTGGTCGTTCAAAAGCGATTTGCGGATAAGTATAATCTGGACGTCAACGCCATTAAGAAGATGGAGGACATCGAGCCTTTCCTGAAGCAGATCAAGGATAACGAGCCGGGAATCGTCCCGTTCGGCACCACTCGCGGCTTCTATACCGGTTATCTGTACAACATTGATCCGAAAGGGCCGGTGTACAAGGACGATGCGACCTTCAAGGTGCTTCCGGACGTGACGAACGAATTGAGAGACAACTTCAAGCTCGTTCACTCCTGGTATACGAAGGGCTACATTAATAAGGATGCCGCTACGTTGAAAAACGCGGCGGATGCGTATAACAAGGGCACCACGGCGGTCTGGTTCGACTTTACCGGCAAGCCGGGCTCCGAGGTGGAGTTCAAAGCGGCGGACGGCGGCAATGACGTCGTGCTCGTACCGCTGGCGAAGGCGGTCTTTAGCGGTTCGGCCAGCACCTTGAACGCGATCAGCCGGACTTCCAAGAATCCGGAGAGAGCAATGAAGTTCCTGGAGCTGGTGAACACGGACAAGGAACTGTACAACACGCTCGTGTACGGAATCGAAGGCAAGCATTACGCGAAGACGACCGACAATTTCATTAAAATCAATCAAGATGCCGGGTACTTCACCAACACGGATTGGATCTTCGGCAGCATCATCAACGAGTATTTGCCGGAAGGCTCGCCGGCCGACAAGCTGGAGCAGACGGCGAAAGTCAACGCGGAAGGCGAGGTTTCGCCGCTTACCGGGTTTGTCTTCAATACGGATCCGGTCAAGACCGAAACCGCGAACGTCAAGGCGGTCAACGACGAGTATTATGCCGGTCTCGCGACAGGTACGCTCGATCCGGCGAAATACCTGCCCATCTACGAAGAGAAGCTGAAAAAAGCCGGCGCCGATGTCATCGTAGCCGAACGTCAGAAACAGCTTGACGAGTGGCTGAAGGCGAACGGCAAGAAATAGGATCGGCGAATAGACTTATGGAAACCTGGGCTAACTCCCTCGAGCGGAAGAGGCCCGGGTTTCCATAGGCATTCTTCGAAGAGATGCCGCGGGTCGATCTTGCGGAACAAGAGAATGGGGGAGGACTTCAAGTGAAGATTGCGATGCTGCAAGGAAGAGACATACGGAAGCGGGTGTTTGGCCGGGAGCATCTGACGCGACTTCGCGAACTTGGCGAATTGACGCTCAACGAGGAAGACGGCAATCCGTCGGAGGAGCATGCGCGCGAGCTGATTGCAGGAGCCGACGCAGCGATCACCTCCTGGGGCTGCTGCCCGCTGACCGAGCGGGTGCTGGAGAACGCGCCGGATTTGAAGCTCGTCCTGCATGCGGCGGGAACCGTAAAGCCGATTGTGACGGAATCGCTGTGGCAGCGCGGGATTCGGGTAACCAACGCTGCCGAAGCGCTTGGCATAGGGGTGGCGGAGACTGCGCTCGGCTTTACCATCGTCTCGCTCAAGGACATGTGGCGGCTCAGCAGGGATACGGCCGCAGGCGGCTGGGGCGACGGTTCTCGCGTGCGCGAAGTGTTCAATCTGACGGTAGGGGTCGTTGGAGCAGGACGTGCAGGCTCCCACTATATCAAACTGCTTCGGCAGTTCGACGTCAGGATCGTGCTCTACGACCCGTTCGTGAGCGAGGAGCGAGCCTGCGAGATGGGGGCGCAGAAGCTGGAACTGGAGGACCTGCTGCGAGAAAGCGACGTCATCTCGATTCACTTGCCGTCTCTGCCGGAGACGTACCGGATGTTTAACGCCGAGCGGCTGTCGATGATGAAAGACGATTGCGTGTTGATCAATACCGCCCGTGGCTCGGTCATTGACGAGCAGGCGCTCGAAACCGAATTAAGGAAGGGCAGATTATTTGCCTGTCTTGACGTCACCGATCCGGAGCCGCCGTATGAGAATCATCCGCTGCGCGGGCTGCCGAACGTGATTCTAACCCCGCATATCGCCGGCGCTGTCCATAATGGCATGGGCCGTATCGCGAAGGCCATCGTGAACGACCTGCGAGCTTATCTTGACGGCCGTCCCCTGAGCGGAGAAGTGTTGGCGGAGCAGATGCATTTGCTGGCTTGAGATCGACCATCCGCGCTGCACGACGCCTTTCGGTTATCCGGAGGGTGTCGTGCCGCAACAAGGAAGTAGGCGTTTCGTGTTGAAATACGTATAAGCGATCCAATCCCGTGGAGGGGCTGCCAGCGATTCGAACGCTATAGGACGTCGTGGATGAGGGGATGCATCGATGAACAACTACTTGCGCAAGTATCGGGAACGGAAATATTTCATGCGTATCATACTATCGATCAATTTGCTTATTATCTCCGTTATGCTGGCCTCCTTGCTGTCGGCTTTTTTTTATTCGAAGAAGATCAGCCTGGATTCGCAGCAAGAAGCCAACGAGAAGGTATTAGCCCAGATTAACTACAACATTTCATATATGAACGACACCGTGAAAAACTTCGCCATCTCCATGTTCTACGATACCGATATGGCTCACTTGTTATTTAGCGGCGAGCAGGATACCTTCGAAGATACCGACCGCATAAACAAGCTCACCAAGACGATCGCGTATAACTCCTTTATCCACTCCATTGTTTTTTATAATAGCAAGCGCAACCAGTTTTTCTCGAGCGGCGACGACGCGATCACGAGCTCGAGCAGCAACCTGATGAATCAAATCGACGAATTTCTGAGCGGCGGCAAACAAATCTTCAAAATGCAGATGATGCCGCTTCGCTACGTTCCGGACCTTAAGCATCCCGAGCGTTCGCAGCAAGTGTTCACCCTGATCATGTACGACTCGCTGGATGCCTATACGAAGAAAGAGAGCGCGCTGATCATCAATGTCAAGCCGGAATGGCTGTTCGAGAAGCTGGAGCTGATGAACCGGCAGTCCTCGAATCAATCCAACCGGATCTTCGTCCTGGATCAGAATAAAGAAACGTACAGTCCGGACATTCAAAACGATCAAGGCCTGGGTGGCCTCAAGGACGAGGTGTATCGGCAAATCGCATCCTCCCACCGCCAGGTATCCCAGTTTACGTATATGGCCAGCGGTGAGAAGCAAATCGTCAACTACATCGTGAACAGCTCCGTTCACTGGGTGATCGTCGATGTCGAGCCTTATGTAGGCGTCATCTCCGCGGTCAATCAGCTGAAGATCATCTTCGCAACGGTCGCCGCCATCTGTCTTGTTCTCGCCATCGCGGCCTCCTGGATCGTCGCGAATCGGCTGTATTCCCCCATCAACGGGCTGCTGAAGCAAACGAAGCGGCTGCCCGGCGGCGAGCCGGACCGCACGAACGAGCAGGACGAGATCAGTTACATCTCGCATATCTATAACCATCTGGTCGAGAAGCTTATGACCGAGCAGACGAAGCAGGAGAGCAACGAAGCGATCGTGCGCTCTTACTATCTGCGCAAGCTCGTGACCGACAGCGGATCCTTCTCGTCCGAGGAGTGGGCCGAGTGCGTGCGGGGCGGATACGTGAACGCCGATCTGGAGCAGGCGAGCATCGTAGGGGTCCTTAAATTCGATCGGTACGAAGAGCTGAAAGCGAAAAAGCGCGGCGTGGACGTGAATCTATTGAATTTTGCCGCGTCCAATATTCTCCGGGAGTATATTTCCGAAGAGCTGCGCGGGGACGTCGTCGACATTCGCGGCGAGCATCTGGTGCTGTTCTTCGAAGCCGGCGCGAACCCGGAGGAAAGCTATGCGGCGATCGCAAAGCTGCTGAAGCAGGCGCAGCACGTCATCGGCCATTACTACCACGTCTCCTTCACGGTTGCGCTGAGCGATGTCGCGCTTCATTATCGCGAGCTCACGGCCAGCTACGAGCAAGCATTGGATTACTATCTATACAAAATGAATTTTGGTCTCGGCTCCGTGATTGCGCCGGAGATGGTGCAGGGCAATCTCGCCAATATGGAGTCGCAGATCCCGCTTGAGCTTGAACGGAAATTCGCGGAGGCGATCAAAGCGAGTCATCCGGAGAACGTCTTCCAAGAGTTGGAGCAGCTGCGCCGGCTGATTGCGGGCATGAGCTCCGACGCCGTCGTGCAATCGGTCATTCAACTCGGCATCCTGATTAAACAGACGGTCCGCGAAATCAACCAGAACAAGCTATCGCCGCTGCTTATCGACCTTCGCTCCATTGATCGCCTCGTATTCGAGAAGGAAACGCTTGACGAAATTTTCGCGGAGTTCGGCGCCATTCTCGTTGCGATTTTCGAGGATCAAAAACGCGGGACGGAGACGAAGGATCATTTTATCATCGATACGATCAAAGACGTGATTCAGGCCAATTACGCCGACCCGAATCTGAGCCTGCAGGAGATCGCCGATATGCTCCGAATGTCCTCCGCGTATGTCGGCCGCATTTTCAAGAGGCAGGAGACCATCTCCGTCGCGGATTACATCAACGAGATTCGGCTGCTGAAATCGGTCATGCTGCTCGAGAATAATAACCAGCCGGTGAACGAAATCTCCGAGAAGGTCGGGTTCAGCTCGCCGAGCTACTTTTTCAAGCTGTTCAAAAAGCGCTTCGGCACGACGCCGAAGGATTACCGCATCAAGCGATCGTTGTCGTTGTAGCAGACCTTCGAATCGCTCTCGTGCATAAAAGTTCAAATTGTTCATCAAGGCGGTGAAAGAAAGTGCGAATCTCGCACTTTTTTTAGCTTTATTCGGGGGTTACGCTGATCCTAAGCCAATTGAACAGAGGGGGAATTCCGATGCAGGACGAGTTTCGATTCGAGACGCGCTGTCTGCATGCCTTGGTCAAAGTGTTCCCGGACGAGGAGCTTCAGGCGGCGTCTTATGCGCGAGGCTCCGCCCTGCGCGGAGAGACGTTCGATTTTCAGGTCGCCTACCGGGCGCCCGCGTTGACCAAGCCGATCCGGGTGAGCGTCGCTTCCGGCTTGCGGGCGAGCATCACGCTGCGGGAGGTCGGCTTGGCGCCGTCGGAACTCCCCTGCCAGCGCCGCCATGACGATAACGTGCTGCGGGTCGCGCCGGGATTGTACCCCGATCCGCTGTATCCGATCGACGAAGAGCAGGGTGTGACGGGGATCCATTATCAGTGGAGAACGATCTGGATAAGCGTAGAGCTGAACGAAGAGACACCGCCCGGTACGCATGACGTGACGGTGCGGTTTGCAGCGGCGACGGGGGAGAAGCTCGGCGAGGAGTGTTTTCGCCTAGAGGTTATTCCCGCCGTGCTGCCGCCCCAGACGCTTATTCACACGGAGTGGTTTCATGCCGACTGCTTGGCCAATTACTACGGCGTCTCCGTATTCAGCGATGCGCATTGGCAGCTGATGGAGCGGTATCTGCAGACCGCCGTGCGGCACGGCATGAACATGGTGCTCACGCCGCATTTCACGCCGCCGCTCGATACCCGGGTCGGCGGCGAACGCCCGACGGTGCAGCTGGTGGATGTCCGGAAGGACGCCGGCGGCATATATGCATTTGGCTTCAGCCGCCTGCTGCGATGGGTCGAGCTGTGCGATCGGGTCGGTATCCGCTATTTCGAGTTCTCGCATTTGTTTACCCAATGGGGCGCGAAGCACGCTCCGAAAGTGATGGCGGAGGAGCAAGGAGAGTTGCGCCGCATTTTCGGCTGGGAGACGGATGCTGCCGGGGAGGCGTATACGTCGTTCCTGGGCCAGTATCTGCCTGCTTTGACAACGTTTCTGCGCGAACAAGAACTTGAGGGACGGTGCTATTTTCACATCTCGGATGAGCCTCTGCTTGAACATATGCCCTGGTATCGAAGCGCAAGCGAGCTCATGCAGGCTCACTTGAGCGGGATGCCGATCCTCGATGCGCTGACCCATTACGAGTACTATGAACAGGGGCTCGTGCAGCGGCCGATTCCGGCGAACGATCACATCGAACCGTTCCTCGAGCGTCAGGTGCCGGAGCTGTGGACGTATTACTGCTGCGTGCAGTACCGGCAAGTGTCCAATCGGTTCTTCAACATGCCGTCCGCCCGTAATCGCGTAATCGGCGTCCAGCTGTACAAGTTCCGAATCGCCGGGTTCTTGCATTGGGGCTACAACTTCTGGAATACGCAGTATTCGCTGCAAGCCATTGACCCGTACCGCGTAACGGACGCCGGCCGAAGTTTTCCGTCCGGCGACGCCTTTCTGGTATATCCAGGGAAAGAAGGGCCGGTTGAGTCCATTCGCCTGGAAGTGTTCTATGAAGGGCTGCAGGACCTTAGGGCGCTGCAGCTGCTGGAAAGCTTGGCTGGCAGAGACCGCGTGCTGGCATTAATCGAAGAAGGACTTGCGGAGCCGTTGAGTTTCAGCCGTTATCCGAACGATGCCGAATGGCTGCTCGGGCTTCGGGAACGGGTCAATCGGGCGATAAAGGATGCAGCGGAGTCGAACGGAAGGGGAGAAAGCAATGAACGCTGAGCATCAACCAATCGAAGTCATTATCGTGGGCGCGGGCAGCCGCAGCATGAATTATGCGAGCTATGCCCTGCGTCATCCCGATCAGATGCGCGTGGTCGGGGTGGTCGACCCGGATGCGAACCGGCGCGCGCATACGGCCGAACGTTATGGGTTGGCGGAGAATATGAGATTCGCAAGCGTGGAGGAGCTAGTCGCGCGGCCGCGGCTGGCGGACGCGGCGATTAACGGGACCTTGGATGCGCAGCACGTGTCGACGAGCTTGCCGCTGCTCCGGAAAGGCTATGATGTGCTGCTGGAGAAGCCGATCGGGATTGCGGAGGAGGAAGTACTGGCGCTGTATCGCACGGCACGGGCTTACGGCCGCAAGGTCATGATTTGCCATGTGCTGCGGTATGCTCCGTTCTACGTGGAGCTGAAGCGGGCGCTGGAGGCAGGCACGATCGGAGAGATCCTCCACATTCAAACCGAAGAAAACGTAGACTATCACCACATGGCCACGGCGTTCGTGCGCGGTAAGTTCTCCAATAAGGAGCGGGGAGGCTCGAGCTTCCTCATGCAAAAATGCTGTCATGACCTCGACCTCATCACTTGGTTTCAAGCGAAGGTGCGGCCGATCAACGTGAGCAGCTGCGGCGGCCGCTCGTATTTTCGCGAGTCGCGGGCTCCTCATGGGTCGGGAACCCGCTGCCTGACCGACTGCGCAATTGAAGAAAGCTGCGTATACTCAGCGAAGAAGCTGTACGTGGACTATCCGCTCTGGCCCGTATACGTCTGGCCGCGTTACCTGGACGGCGTCCGGCTCAGCGACGAGGAGAAGCTGGAGAGCCTGCGTACCGATAACCCGTTCGGCCGCTGCGTCTGGCGTTGCGATAACGATATCGCCGATCATCAGGCGGTGATGATGGAATTCGAGAACGGAAGCACGGCGGTTCATAATTTGGTGGGCGGAACGGCGAAAGCCTGCCGGACCGTGCATATTACGGGAAGCAAGGGCGAGATCTACGGGGAACTCGAGGAAGGGTTCTACGTGGTGCGCCGCCCGGATCTGCGGGAAGGCGGCGTATACAGCGAGCAGCGCGTCGATATTCCGGTCAGCCGCGACATGCATGGCGGCGGCGATCACCGGCTCGTGGAGGATTTCGTGCGGGCGGTGCGAGGAGACGCGTCCGCTCAATTCTCCACGTCCCTGGAACATTCCATCGTCGGACACCTCGTCGGGTTCAGGGCGGATGCGTCCATGGCAGCCGGACAGACGTTGTCGTTCGATTGGAGCGAAGGAATAAAATAGCACGCAGGCAAGAAACCAAAAACAAAAAGCAAACCCTCCGCCTTGTGGAAGACGGAGGGTTTCTTTGATTAATGAGAAGCCGTTAGCGAGCCTGTTCATTCATGCATCGGTACCGAGTCATCGTAGTTCTCGCAGTAAGCTTCTTAATTGCCGGACTGGTCATGGGGAACGGTGACAACGCTGGTCACGACGGTTTCATTGCCCGCGTTATCGGTAACCGTGTAAAGGATGGTATAGCTGCGATCCTTCTCGGCGCGCAGGCTGAACGTCGCAGCAGAAGTCCCGATTTGCGCTTGAATATCGTTGGCGCTGGCGTTAGGGTCGCTGCAAGTGATGGAGGTCAAGATAATCGAAGCAACCCCGGATTCCGCATCGCTTGCGTTCAAGGTGGCTTGGACGGGGACCATCTTATGGTTGGCCGGCCAAAGCGATGTTTTGTCCAGCGTCACGGTCAACGTCGGAGGCGTTCGGTCAAGGCCGATGACGATGGATTGGACGGCCTCCGCATTGCCCGCTTTATCGGTGGAACGATACTGTACCGTTTGAGTGACGCCGCGCTCAAGCGAGATAAGACCGGAATAGGTGCTCCAGTTCCCGCTGTCGCCGATTCGGTATTCGGTTCTCGCGATGCCGGACAGATTGTCGATCGCCAAGAGGGCAACTGAGGTATGCGTACCGTCTACGGCTTCGGCGATCGTAGAAGGAGGCGTCAAGTCCGCAAGGAACGAGACATTCGCTTCTTTCGTGACGCCTGCGAGCGTAACCGAAGCATGAACCGAGGTAATGCCTTCTCCGGTCGCGGTTACGATGCCATTGCCATCGACGATCGCGACCGCAGGATCATCGCTTTCGTATACGATCGTCGCCTGGCTCAAATCCGTTTGCTTTCCGTCGGATGCGGAGCCCGTCACCGTCAGCGCAGCCGAGGATTCGGCTCCCAGATACATGCTGTCCGCCGTCATCGAAACGGAGGAAAGGACTTCTTCCGTTTGTACGTCCAGCTGCGAGATGACCGCCTTGACCGGCGGCTTTCCGCTTCCCGAGAACAGCCCGATGCCGGCCAGGAAATCGGGTCCGTCGAATTCCACGTTCGCGGAACCGATGGACTGCCACCCCGAATCTTTATAGTAATAGCCTGTAACCGTGCTGCCTTCCTTGACCAGCTTCATCCGGAACGGGGCGCCGATGCTCTTGCCCGCATAGTCCAGAAGCAGTCCTGTCGCCGATCCCCAGTATTGCTGCTCGGCCGGAGGCTTCTGTGCGTCCAAGATGCTTTCGTCGTTGCGGAATACGTATCGGAGCACTTTGCCGGTGCCGTCCGTGCGGAACTGAACATGCTTCGAATCCGCCGTATCCTTGGCGCGCATCATTAAGCCGACCGAAGCCGGATCCGGAAAATCAAAGGCATCGATCGTCGCCGTCAGCGTGACTTTACTATTGGGGTCGGATAAATGAACGTTTTTGCTAAGGAATACGAAATCATCCGATTTGTCCCAAACATTATCCCCGACGCCGACAAGCGAGTAGCTGGCATCGGTACCGACCGAGACGAAGCCCTTGCTGTGGGGGCCGTATTGCTTTACCGTCCAACCCGTCGAGCCGGTATCCGTTCCTCCGGTAGGGAAGACCGTCAAGATCTGCGTAGCCGCTTTGGTAATCCCGTCCATCGAGACGGTCGCCGATAAGGTGACTTGACCTTCCGACAGGGCCGTTATCGAAGCGGCACCCTTGCTTACGCCATCGATGCGGAGAACCTGGGGATCGCTGGAAACGACCTGGACGTCGGCTGCGGAGAGATCCGCCGGCGAGCCGTTCTGCAGCGTCCCTGTTAGACTCAGCGTTCCTTCCTGTCCGACCGTGAACAGATTCGTCGGAGACGAGAACTGTACGTCCTTCAGAAGGCTTTGGCTAACGCCGGAATCGAACGGGGTGTTTTCGATGAGTCCGGTATCGTCCGCGTACGAAATGCCCGTTGCCGATGCCGGTTTATAGATGCGCACTCTGGCATCCGTATTCGCAGGGCCTGTTCGGAACGTAATCTCTTTGCGAACGAACTGCGTATCCTTCGAAGTGATATCGATGGCGTTGCCGCCGTAATTGAATACGCCGAGAACGATAGATTCGCCAGGCTCGTTGTACACCCAAGCCACGAATTTATAGTCGGTGTCCGGCTTAAGACCCGTGATTTTTTGCTCCACGCCGGCTCCGCCCGGCCCCAGCTTCAAACGGAATTGTCTTCCTCTCACCTGCCAGTCGGGAGAGGCGGGCACTTGCTGGACGTCGGTGGTGCCGTTCGTCGTCCATTTCAGCCACTTATCCGTATTGCCGTAAAAGCCGCTGTTCTGGATAAGATTCATATAAGACGTGTCGACGGGGACGTAGACCGCGTTTGGAGGATGGACCCAATCCGGCCCTGCCTGCCAATCGGTCCCGCCGAATTCATAAGCGCCCGCATCCGGAGCCGGACCTGCGTAACCGTCCGTAATTCCCTTGATGATCGCCCCTGCGTTGATTGCCGTTGAACTGGCTTTCAACCGGAAGTCGTTCGACGCGGGATTCACGAAGTTTACGCCGACGCTCGACGTCGTATTGTACCCGTTCGCCGTGTCGGCCGTTAAAGAGACGCTGTTCGTGAAGATGTTATTGAACACCCGCGATCCGAACAACTCCTGATTATAAGGCGGGGATCCCCAAAATCCCGCGCTGCCGGTCGTATTGTTCACGACCGTGTTGTTATAGACGAGTCTGTAATTGCCCGGCGTATTGAGCTGAATTCCCACGTCGTTGTTGTAGATGACGTTATGATGGGCGACGACGTTGTTCGCGTAATTATCAAAATAGAGGCCGACGCTCATATCGGAGCCCTTGCTGTCGTGAATCAGGTTATGGTGAATGTTGCTGTTACCCATATCGAGGCCCCAGCTATAGAGCAGCGCGCCGTCACGGGAAAGCCACATGCCTTCAGAAATATCGTTATAAGAAATCTCTCCGCTGCCCGACCGCCAATAGATGTTGAATCTTCCGGAACCGCGAATCTCGTTGCGGCTGATCAGGTTGCCGGTGCCGCTCGAAAGCTTGATCAACGGATCGTAGGAGGCCATGTAGCTGCCGTCATGAATGACGTTGTTCACGATGCGGTTGCCGTTCCCCTCGATATTGATTAATGTTCCCGAGGAATAGGCGATCGTACTGTTCTTGATCTCGTTGTTGTCGCCAACGATGCTGACTCCGCCGTTGAGCTGATCCGGATTCGTCGTATTCTGGGAGAAATTAGAAAAATATACGTAATCAGCCTGAATGCCGTCCAACACGTTATGGCTTGAACCGTTCATCGTAATGTTGGCGGCAAAGGTATGGATCCCCTGCAAGACAATATTTGATTTTCCGTTCAAATTAAAGGCCGTCAGGCGCTTCTTGACCTCGACGTTGGCGGGAATTCCCCCGTCCGGCGCCCACAAGTATACCTTCTTCGCTGCCTCGTCCACATACCACTCGTTCGGCGCATCCAAGGCGCCCAGAATGCCGCTGAGGAAATACGTGCTGCCGAGGCGAGGATAAAGTTCCGCGTAATCGCCCGTAATCGGTTCATACGTGAGGGTATGCGTCGCACTGTTATAGCCCGTAACCTTGCTGGTCATGCCTTGGTAAGCGTTCCCGCCTCGTTCCCATACCAAGGCGTTCTTCCAGAAGTCGGCCGGCTGCGTCAAACTGGCATCCACGATGGACGTCGCCGATCCTGCATCTGCGGTGGCAACGCCTGCTTTCAGTCCCGGCAGCGTGTATTCGCCGATATTCGGCCAGCGCGCTTCCCAAAGCGGGGCAACGGCAGCGCCGTTATTCATGAATAGCTGGTTTTCTTTTCCAAGGCTCCAGGATAAATCGGCTTTGTAAATATTCCCGGCGTGCTGCGTCCATCCGCCGATAGGCTCGGTACCGCTTACAATAACGTTCGCGCCGGGAGCCGTCTGAAAGGTGATGGGGGAACCGGTTGTGCCCGACGCAGCCGGAGTAACCGTCTCTCGGTATGTACCCGATGCGATGATGCACGTATCGCCGGCCTGCATGATTTGGGCGCATTTATTGATGGTTTTGAAGGGGGCCGCCTCTGAATCCCCCGCTGCGGAGTCGCTTCCGTTCGCAGCCACGTAGTAGGTCGTCGTTTCAGCGGCGAATACGCTTGGCGCGGGCAGCAAATCGCCGATTAAGCCAAGCGTCAACGTTAACGCTAAGCCAAAGCCAAGCCTCGTTTTTGTTCGCATTACGCAATGCCTCCTCGATAAGTGGTCATGGACATTATCCATACTTCTAACTTATCAATTCGCCAAATAATATATAGTCCAATATCCGTACTTTCCTCTTGTATCGAGCTGCATAATCTATACTTTTGTGCACCGCGGGAATTTGCCGGTCGTGCTCTTGAAGACGGGGCGATTCGCGAAATTTCCGCCCATACCGTGCCGGCAGTAGAGAAAAGTGCAGATCTAGCACTTTTATTTCCTGGAAGGCCTTGTTAAGGTTAAGGCATCGACAGGTTAGAGCCCGGAATGGGAGGCAAACGCATGCAGCCGCTGCGAATCGGAATCGTAGATCTGGACACGTCGCATCCGGGCAATTGGGTGCCGATCATCAAGGAATTAGGCCATCAGGTGATCGCGGTATTTGATGGGGGAACCGTGCATGAATCCGGTTATGCCTCTCAATTCGCCAAGAAGCACAACATCAACGTTATTTGCGAATCGCTGGAAGAAATGGCTCCAATCGTAGACGCGGTCATGATCCATAGCGTGGATTGGGATTTGCATGTCGAACGTGCGCGTCCGTTCGTCGAGGCGGGTAAAGCCGTATTGATCGATAAGCCTATGGCAGGAAACATCCGCGACATCCGGCAGCTCCTGGAGTGGGAACGCAGCGGCGTCCGTATTACGGGAGGTTCATCGTTAAGCGTCTGCGAAGAAGCCGCGGATTGGCATCGGCAGCAGGATCCGGGCGATCCGATCGTGACCGTACTCGCGGGCTGCTCCGTGGATGACTTTAATTACGGCATCCATGCGTTTTATTTCCTGCAGGCCATCATGGGACCGGGCATCGAAAGCGTGCGATCCGCGGGCGTGCATCTTCAGCATCAGATTGAGCTTCTATGGAAGGACGGGCGCAAGGGATTCCTCAGCGTCGGAGCTACGCAGGGCTACTTGCCTTTTTATGCGACGGTCGTGACCGAGCATACGGTGAAGCATCTGCAAGCGGATAGCAGCCGATTATATCGTGCTTTTTTGGAGGCGAGCCTGCCCTACTTGGCTGGGGAAGCGGGACCCGCCGCGGCGATCAGTCAACTGCTGGAGGCCGAGCTCGCCGCGGTGGCCGCGAGAAAATCGTTGTCGCTGGGCGGGCAGGAGGTAGCCTTAAAGCAATTATCGGACGAAGATCCGGGTTACGAAGGGGCAGCGTTCGCTGCACAATACCGAATGAAAGCGAAGGGGCTATAAGATGATCACGATCAAGAACGCGAATCTTACGATTGCGCGAGAACCGCTGCTTGCGCCATTCGGCTTCAAAGGCGGGTACGTCAACGAGCTTTGGCAAACCATCGTGTCCATGGAGGATCTGGAAGGAAACATCGGCGTTGGGCTTGGCGTCCAGAGCATTCTATGGTCCGATCCGAAGGTCTATAAACGTTGGGGCAACGAGCGCGGCAATTTATTCATGAACGAGATTACAAGCCATGCGTTAATGGCAGCCCGCAACACGTCATTTACTACCCCCATGGACATGTTGGATCCGCTAGCGGCGCAAGCCTATGAATATGCTGACCGCGTTTGGGACGGGGACCCGCTCAGAGCTACCTTTGCGCTGAACGCGCTCGTTCCCGTCGATCATGCGGCTTGGATGCTGCTCGGCCATCAATCACCCGGTTCACGTTTCATAGACTTGATCCCGGAGGCGTACCGCTCCGTGCTGTCGGCCCGGCATGATCGGCTTGCCTGCACGCCCGTCGTTTCTTATGGAATGACGGAGGCGGATGTCAAGGCTTTGCTCGACGAGGGTTATTTCGTGCTGAAAATCAAATTGGGCTCGGATCCGAACCAGGACGGCGACCCCGAGAAAATGCTGGCATGGGATATTCATCGATTGACGGAGATACATCGAATTGCCGGGAGCCGGACCTGCATGCATACGGATCATGGAAAAATCGCCTATTATCTCGACATCAACGGACGGTACGAGCGCAAGGAACTGCTGTGGAGACTGCTGGATGCCGCTGAGCGCAGCGGGGCGATCGAGCACATTTTATTGGTGGAAGAGCCGTTTCCGGAGCATGTGCGCGTGGATGTATCCGATCTGCCGGTCCGGGTGGCAGGCGATGAAAGCGTGCATGATGAAAAAGATGCTTTGGAACGTATCCAAATGGGATACGGGGCCATGGCCTTAAAGCCGGTGGCCAAGACGATGAGCGTAAGTTTGCGTGTCGCGAAGCTAGCCGGCGAGCATGGGATTCCGTGCTTCTGCGCGGACTTGACCGCAAATCCGATCATGGTGGATTGGAATAAGAATCTTGCAGCGCATTTACCGCCCGTGCCCGGACTTTCCATGGGCTTGATTGAATCGAATGGCAAACAAAACTATGTCAATTGGGAAGTCATGAAGGAGAAGCATCCTATGCCTGACGGCAGCTGGATCAACGCAAAGGACGGGCAATTTCGCTTGCTGCCTGAGTTCTACGCGCATAGCGGCGGCCTATTCGGCGGCAGCGAATATAGCTGAGCGCAAGGCAAACTTCTGCCCTGGGGAGGGAAAGAAACTGAACACCATCGAACAATTGGAAGCGAAACTAGCGGATCCGTCGGAAGCGTTACTGGCAGACTTGAAGAAGATCGAGGGAGATATCGTGCTGCTCGGCGTCGGAGGGAAGATGGGACCGAGCTTGGCTCGTCTACTGATCAACGCGATCAGAGAAACGGGCGCCGACAAAAACGTAATCGGGGTATCCCGGTTTTCCGAGAAAGGCCTTCGCGAGCAGCTCGAAGCGGATGGCGTGCAGACGATCGCCTGCGACTTGCTGGACGACGAGCAGCTCCAAAAGCTGCCCGAAGTCCCGAACGTCATTTACTTGGCGGGCAACAAATTCGGCACGACCGGCAACGAATCGTTCACATGGGCGATGAATGCGTATCTGCCCGGCCGGGTGGCCGAAAAGTATCGGAAGTCGCGCATCGTCGCGTTCTCCTCCGGAAACGTCTATCCGTTCACGCAGGTCGGGTATGGCGGAGCAAGCGAAGCGACGTCCCCTTCGCCGGTGGGGGAATACGGTCAATCCTGTCTAGGGCGCGAACGCGTGTTTGAATACTTTGCTAAGAAGCATCGCATCCCGATGGTTATCTATCGGCTCAACTACGCCATCGACATGCGTTACGGGGTACTGCTCGAAATCGCCGAATCCGTAAAGGCCGGCAAGCCGATCAATCTGGCTATGGGCTACGCGAACGTTATTTGGCAGGGGGATGCCAACGAGATCGCCATCCGCTCCTTGCTCGCATGCGAGACGCCGGTCCGATTCCTGAACGTTACGGGACCGGAGACGGTATCGATCCGATGGGCGGCGGAGGAATTCGGCAGACGTCTTGGCATCGCGCCCGTCTTCGAAGGGACGGAATCCGACAGCGCGCTGCTTAACAACGCCGCGAAATGCCAGCAGATGTTCGGTTACCCGCGCGTATCGTTGCTGCAAATGATCGATTGGGTCGCCGAATGGGTGGAAGCCGGCGGACCGACGCTGAACAAGCCGACTCACTTCCAAGAAAGAAAGGGGACGTTCTAAAGCCGTGACCAGCTATCGTCCCCTAAGCGCGGAGCAGCAGCGCGCGCTCCATGACGGTCTTGTCATTCCCGCCCACCCGCTCGCTTTGGATGAAAACAGGCAGCTCGACGAAAAACGTCAGCGCGCCTTAACCCGCTATTACATCGCCTCGGGTGCTGGCGGCGTCGCCGTTGGGGTTCATACCACCCAATTCGAAATTCGCGAGCCTCAATTCAATTTATACGGGAAAGTGCTGCGATTAGCCTCGGAGGAGGTGGACCGCGCGGGGCTGCGGCGCCCATTCGTCCGGGTCGCGGGCTTGTGCGGTCCGGTCGAGCAGGCGATTGCCGAAGCCGAAATCGCCAAGGGACTCGGGTACGACGCGGGGCTGCTCAGCATGGGCGGTCTTCAAGGATTAACCGAATCAGACCTCTTAAAGCGGACGGAGAGGGCGGCGCAAGTCATGCCGGTGATCGGTTTTTATTTGCAGCCTTCCGTCGGCGGCAGGCTATTCAGCTTCGATTTCTGGCGGGCGTTCGCGGACATTCCCGGCGTCGTCGCGATCAAGATCGCACCGTTCAACCGCTACCAGACGATCGATGTCGCCCGCGCCGTATGCTGCTCCGACCGTCGAGACGAAATCGCGCTGTATACGGGCAACGACGACAATATCGTGAACGATTTGCTGACCGTTTACCGGTTCAACGTGAACGGGCGAACGTTCGAGAAAAGAATCGTCGGCGGCTTGCTGGGCCACTGGGCCGTGTGGACGCGCAAGGCGGTCGAGCTGCTCGAGGAAATCAAATCCGCCCGCAAGCAAGGCAACCTCTCGCTCGAATGGCTTTCCCGCAATGTTGAAGTGACGGATACGAATGCCGCGTTTTTCGATCCCGCGCACGGGTTTGCGGGTTGTATTCCCGGCATACATGAAGTATTGCGGAGGCAGGGCTTGCTTAAGGGGACGTGGTGCCTGAATCCGCACGAGGAGCTTTCCGGCGGTCAGCAGGACGAGATCGACCGCGCGTACGCGGAGTACCCGCATTTGAATGACGACGATTTCGTACAGGCTCATTTAGCCGATTGGCTTGCGTAAGGAGGCGGCCCGATGGGATTCAAGCCGGCCTTAGAACGATTGGTTGCCGTCGTCGGTGCTAACAGATACTTTCGAAGTTCCTCTACAGAAATTCATTGCCTTCCCGTATCCGGAATTCTGCACCGGCGAATAATCGATGACATCCATAGCAACAGGGGAATGAGCACCAGATTGATGGGGAAAATCCAAGGGAGCCAAATCCGCTCGGGAAAGTACTTTTGCATGTTGATGATATTATGCGGAACAAGCGAGCCTATATATCCCGCCACAACGATGATCAACACGCTGCTTTTCCATTTCTTAAGTTGAAGCCACTTGGACAGATTATAGGCAGCCATCAAAATGAATAAGGATAACTTAATTACCATGCAATACATCCAAATCAGTACTCCGATCGGATCGACACGCTCAATAAAGCCCCCAAAGGATATAAACCTAACCGCTCCATAAGCCGGATACCACATCTTGCTGGAAAGATCGGGACCGAATATCATGAGGACGAATAGCAAGAACAAGGACAGGAACAGCCATGCGATTAGAATTCCAAGTATAAATCCCCGACGCTTCGCCTTGACAGAATCGCTCATGAAAGGCGGCAGCAGGAGCAGCAGTACGGATTCGCATAAATAGCTCATCATGCCTAGCGATCCCCTCATAATATTCGCCGCCCCGGTATCGGCGTAAATAGGCCGCAGGTTGTGGAGGTTGACGTCCTTCACCAGCACGATGAGCAGAAGCAAAACGAGCGCGTATACGATCGGCCCGATTACCTCGCTGCAACGGACTAGCGACTTAAGACCGAACATGACGAGATATAAGCAAGGCAGGCAGATTAATCCGCTTACTACCGAGATGGGCGTATCCTGAAGCACCGCGATTGTGACAAAATCGGCGCCTTGTCTAAGGACGAAGGGAATCATCAACAACAACATAACCATATATACGAGTGTAATCATGTAGCCGCCCCATTTTCCCAGGAGGATCTGGCTGAATTCACTAAGTGTCTTGTTCGGGAAGAGGGAGGCGAGGCGCAGTGCGACGAACGCTTGAAAAAGGGAACCCGCTCCCGATAAAATAACGGAGATCCAAGCGTCCTGACCAGCGATTGTAATGGTCCCGGTAAAGCTTAGCAGCACGGTGGTCCCGAAATTCATCGTAGCCAGCAGCCACATCACCTGATTGGATGTCATGGAGTAATCGGATTTCATGGAATGACCTGCCTTCGCTCAAGATGCTGGGGGGTACCCGTCAATCCAATTTTGACGAGGGTGACGCGCGTATCCACCTTAACCTCCGCATCTGGAAAATAAACGGAGTCCCAGTTGTTTTTCATACGCTTCCACGCATAGGGATGCTCTCGGTGCAATTGTCTGCCGAAATGCAGGACGTCGGACCGAAGCCTTTTCTGAACGCGCTCAATCATTTTTTCCGCATCGCTCTTGATGCTCCGGTTCAGCTTTTGCTCAAGGATTTCCATCGCGTTATTGGCACTGAGATTGACCTTGGACTCATTCTCCCGAAGGAATACCTTGCCGGTTAACGTGACGCGGAAGGACGGCTTGTCATTGCTTACCGAGCTACTGATGCGGCCTCGCAAATGCTGGATGTCCATCGAGGCCACCGCGCCTTCTGATTTCACGGGTAAGGTGTAGGAGAAGGCGGGTTGCTGCTGATCTTGCATCCACATCAGCAGCTGCGACTCAATCGCGTCCAAATAGCCGATCAATTGCAAATTCTTATTAAAAACGCCTTCGCCAGCCCATTTGTAGATGTGGTGTCTTTCTGTTCGGAGATCGGAAGTGAAGGCCGGAATGGACACGCAGCTGCCCCTTTCGCCGGCATCCTGTAAAAGCTGAAGAAAGGACTTTAACCGAGCTCCGGAGATCGTCCCGAAGAGTTTGCTGAACTCCTGCGCGGGTTCGCGTTCGAAGGGCTGATCCGCATTTAGAATCTCTTTGGCTGTACCGCCCTTAACGACAAAAATGTCGGTTCGCAGCCGAACATTGGGATTGCGGCTGTATTCGTCAAGAATTTCAATTAACCCGTAGCGAGCCAGTTTTTCGCCGATAAATATATTTTGCCGGTGGCCGGCAAACAAAAGCCGTGACGTTTTCAGCTGGATATCCGACGCTGCCTCCAGGATATCTTTGCCCTTTCCGCTGAGCGTAATATAAGGAGGCGTGTCCTTCCCGCTACCGCCCTGGCCTAGGGTAATTCGCGATGGAATGGCAATTTGCGCCGAGCCGATATAGGCTCCGTTCTTGTCTCTATCCATTCCCCAGCCCAAAATGAGGCCTACATCCCTAAGCTCATGCTTGCTCCAGCAGCCCGCAAGCGGCAATATAACCGCGTAAGCCAGCAGTACCGCCGATAGTATTCGAATCATTAAGTCTCGCTCCTTATTCGGAACCCCTGCCCGATTCGTTCACTCTTTCGTCTGACGGTAGCGCCTCATTTTCCGCCCTGCGATGGCGGCAGGCAGCTCGCGTAAGAAGCGACGCGGTACCCGCACGATGACATCGTTCAAATTCTTAAGGTTAACCGGTGCGACCGGGGTTAGGTAAGGAATGCCTATAGACTCCAGATTTACCAAATGGATAAGAATAAACATTAAGCCGATGGACAGACCGATAATGCCGAACATACCGGAGACGATCAGCAACGGAAAACGCAGTATCCGGAACGCGATGGCGAAGCTGTAACGCGGAATGGCGAATGAGGCGATCCCGGTAAGCGATACAACGATGACCATTGGAGCAGAGATGATGCCTGCCTGGACGGCGGCCTGCCCGATGACGAGCGCGCCGACGATGCTGATGGCTGAACCGACTTGCTTGGGTAGCCGTATGCCTGCTTCCCGCAATACCTCAAATAGAAATTCCATGAGTAAGGCTTCGATTAGCGCCGGAAAAGGGCTGGGTTCGACCGCCGACGCGAAGCTAAGCAGCAGATTGGTCGGCATCATCTGAGGATGGAAGGTAGTGATCGCCACATAGATGGAAGGCAGCATCAAGGAAAGCAGCAGAAGCACCAGGCGTAGAATACGAATGAGCGACGCGTAGACGAAGCGTTCGTAATAGTCTTCGGCCGCCTGCAGCCCGCCCCAGAAGACAAATGGGACGATCAGCGCAAAAGGCGTGCCGTCCACCAGTATGCCGACCTTGGCCTCGAGCAGATTCGCGGCGAGTACGTCGGGGCGTTCCGTATTCTGCACCTGGGGAAAGGGAGACCAGGGCGTATCCTCCAGCCATTCCTCGATATAACCGCTCTCCAGCACGCCGTCCAGCTTCACCGCAGCCAGACGGCGTTTGACTTCGTCAAGGACCCTCGGATTCACAATGCCCGACAGATAGACGATCTCGACCTGAGTCCTGGTGACGTCGCCGATCGTGACCGGCTCCGCCTTCAGCCGCTCGCTTTTGATTTTTCGCCTAAGCATGCTCAGGTTGGTCTGAATATTCTCGATAAATCCTTCTCTCGCGCCACGCAGGGTGAGCTCCGAATTCGGCTCCGTAATGGTCCGATCATGAAGATAAGCCGTCTCAATCAGGACTGCTTCGGCGGTGCCTTCGAACAAAATGGCGGTATTACCAGATAAAATGCCATTCACCGTCTCTTCGTATGACGCCACCGTGACGATCGAGAGGGAATGCAGCACGTGGTATCTCATAAAGGAGGCCATGTCAATTCGGTTGCCCTCCGCAATAGCATCCAGCGCAAACATCGGCCTCATTACGGCTTGTTCCAGGAACTCGTGACTGATCAGTCCCGGCAAATAAACGATCAGAGCCTCGCAGGTCGTGGCAATCTGAAAGCGATGGAATTTACAGTCGCCGCATTTATCGAATATGGTACGGAGCTTCGCCTCGTTCTCAACAAGCGCTGCGCTGAGAGGCCCGTTATAATCGAATTCCGGCTTCAGGCCGACGGCTTCGTCCGGAAGGCTCCTATTCTGACGAGTATTCATTACCATCGTGCTCACTCCTTATTCATTAACATTTCCATCCAATGAAGGAGATATGTGTCGGACTGGCTGCAAAAAGCCGTACAGTAGCTTGTGGGAGGAGTCATATCCACTGGACTGGATGATTTCCGCATAGGTGATGCGTTCAATGGATAGGAGGCAGCGATTAAGCGCGCCGGCCGCAATGATGAGTGTCCAAGGACGTAAAAGAGTGTTCATCTAACGGGGCTGGATAGTTCAATTTATAGTGATTTTTACCGACCACAAATGTGATTTATTTAATAAACTGAAATATGTATAAATTTCCCTGTTTAATCGGCGAGTTAATTTAAGGCGGGACTCACGAGAGCAACTTCCCAAAGAGGAATAGAAGGAGGTCATGAATGTATGCAACGACCGCAAATATGGCACTATGGCCTTGTCGCGCAATCGTGGGCGAATGCTGCGGAGGCTGGTCCCGAAGGGGCATACTACAAGAAGCTGATCGAGACGTCCGGACAACCGGCGCTTGATCTGGGCTGCGGCAGCGGACGCTTGTTGCTCAACTTTTTGCAGGCTGGTCTGGATGTGGATGGCTGCGATTACTCCGAGGATATGCTTGCAGTCTGTCAGGAGCGGGCAGCAAAGCAAGGCCTTTCACCCAGGCTCTATGCGCAGGCCATGCACGAGCTGGATCTGCCCCGGCGCTATAGGACGATATTTGCTTGCGGGGTAATTGGTCTTGGTGGAGAGCATCGTCTGACGATGCAGGCTATGCAGCGCTGCCACGAGCATCTACGTCCAGGCGGAACGTTCGCATTTAACTATGCGGTGCGATGGAACGACCCGCCCGCTTGGCTGGCGAGGTTGCCAGAGTACAGGCAAGTTAAACCCGAGGGATGGCCCGCATCCAGTGAGCGCCAGCGCCTGGCCGACGGCACAGAGCTGGAAATAGCTGCCCGGTCACTTGAGACAGATCCCTTGGAGAACGTCGCCACCCGTCAGATACGAGTCCGGCTGTGGCACGAAGGAGAGCTTATCAAGGAGGAAGTTCATACGCAAAAGTTGGATGACTATACGAAGAACGAGTTGGTGTTCATGCTTGAGCGCGCAGGCTTCGGCGACATACGGATTTTTGGAGATTTCAGCGACGAACCAGCTACCGCAGACCACAAGGAACTGATCTTTATCTGTCGAAAATAAAATCGCGTCCCAGTTACGCTAATGGAACACGACAGCTCAATAATCGTACGATTAAGTTTGCCCTCTCCACGCAGTTTGGAGGAAGGAAGGCTCCGTCCAATCAGATAAACCTCTGAATGAATAAGCTATTACAGCGACATGACTTTCTCGCTTTATGAAAGGGGGAGTAATATATGATTCGAAGATATACGACTGGACCTCTGAATAATTTAACGGAAAAAGATAAGACTGTTTCCAAAGATATTGTTGTAAACGCGTTAAATCAGAATCAACGTGTAAATGCTAAAGTAAGAATCAAAGTATATGCATTAAACGGGAAGAAGAAATTGATTCATAACGCTGCGTTTATTGTAAAACCGAACGCATCCACATATAATAGCTTTTTTGTGGGAAATGCGAAGCAGTATGAAGTACAATTTAGTACCGATCATCTAAAGGTCCATTTTGCCTCTTTTGGGATTAGTCCGAAAGACCGTTTTGTTGCCGCACATCGAGTAATCAACAGCGAATTAACAAGAATTGTATGAAGAAGGAATGGATGGAGCAACCGGAAGGGAGCGAGCTTTCGCTCCTTTTTTTACTGCTCCGTCGCACTGCTCCACAAGATTATCGTTCACCTTACCAACGGGCTCGTTTTATATAGCGAACAGGCGTGGTAGAGAAGCTTAACAAATAATTGGCATTTCCTTAACGCGAGGCACATGGTGGGAGGGTAAAATCGGACGTGCAACGTTTTCCAGGTTAGGTGGGGTCATAACGTGGGTAGCCGTAAAGACTTCAGAGGCAGGATGGGCCGCGTTCACGCAAACGCACGGGCTTATTCACGGCGCAGCCTTCGACAGCATGCAGCGGGGGTTGTCGGCGTGGCGCTCGAAAACATGTTCGACCGGCCAAGAGGCAGCGGCCGACCGCTGCGCAGCTACTGCGCCGCGGCCGAGGAGCTGGCGGAGCTGGTCGGGAGTTTGAACCATCCGCTGTTTGGCGCTTGCTGGGATACGGGGCATGCACATATTCAAAGCCTGCGTCAAGGCGATTCCCTTCGCGTCCTTGGCTCGCTGCTCAAGGCTGTCCATATCCAGGATAATCATGGATTGATGGATGCGCATCTGCTTCCGTACCAAGGGACGATCGATTGGGAGGACGTCATGTCGGGTTTGGCCTCGATCGGTTAGGGGACTTCACTTACGAGACCCATGGCTACTTCCGTCGCACGAGGGCTAGATTCCCGTGCGGGTTTTAGCTTTAATCGTCAACGCTTGTTCAGCTGCTGCTGCAACGGCAGCATGATGATAATTTTCGTCCCGCTTCCGACTTGACTGCGAATGGTAACGCCGTAGTTTCGTCCGTAAGCAAGCTGCACGCGCTCATGAACGTTTTTTATTCCATACCCGGCTTTCGATTCATTGGATATCATCGTTCCTACCTGATCGGAAGACATACCGCAACCATCGTCTTCGATTTCAAGCAAGAGCGCCGGAGCATCGGCATGTACCGATTGGTACACCCGAATGGTAATGTTCAAGCTTGTATGGTCATCAACGATGGCGTGATTAATGGCGTTTTCCACAAAAGGCTGCAGCAACAGTTTTAGCGTTTCATTGGATGCCAGGCCTGGGTCAATTTCCCAGTGTTCGATAAAGCTGTCTTCAAAGCGCATATGCTGGATGGCAAGATAGTGTTTGGTAAGGGCAAGTTCTTTTTCGAGCGTAATGAATTGATGCCCCATATTCAGCGAGACTTGGTAGAATCTTGCGAGATGGTTCACGATTTTGCTTACTTCCATGTCGCTGTTTCGGATGGCCAGGGAGGAAATGCCCGACAGCGTATTATAAAGAAAATGAGGGTTGATCTGACTTTGCAAGGCATAGAGTTCCGCGTCGCGCTTGGCAATTTCCTTGACGTACAGCGTATCGATCAGATCTTTGAGACGCGCGCTCATCTTGTTGAAAGCCGTGCCTAATTGACCGATTTCATCCTTGCTGAAATCATCGGGCAAGATGATGAAATTTCCTTGCTCGACTTTCAATGCTTGACGGTTTAACTTACGCAGGCGGCGAGAAAAATAGTTGGCGATGACCACGATCATGAAGAGGGATAAGCCGAGACTAACAAGCGCAATGACGACGATTTGCATGGCCGTTTTACGAGATGAACGCATGATTTCGTCAATTGGCGTGAGAGAAACCGTTTTCCAACCATGCTGCATGGTGTTATACACCAGCAAATGGGGTTGTCCCTTTATGGTGACGACTTTTTGATTGCTGGACAAGTCGGGGCCGATGGCTTCGCTGAACGGCAGGTTTAAGAGCGATTTATCGGATGCGGAGATGATTTGATTGTTTTCATTGAGCAAGTAGACGCTTTTGTTTTGCTCTTCTTTTTCGATTAACCGATAGAGCAGTTCTTCGTAGAGACCGATCGTCAACATCCCGTAATGTTGGTTTTGATTATTATAGTTGAGAATTCGCCCAAGATAAATCACGTTTTTCCCTTTTTGGTCCTGGATCACGTTGCTGAATATATTGTTGCCGTAGGTTTGTTGCAATTGAATGAGATACTGAATCGGCAGATTCTCGGGGGTGATATGTTTGAGAAACAGACCATCCTCCGGAAGGGTTTCATTGTATACATAAAGGTTGATGCTAGCGAGGTTGCTGTTCGCGGTCAGCATGCTGTATAAGAGTCCATCGATATATCGGTAGGCTTCGACGGTAGAATAGTCGGTTGTGTAGGTTTGCGTCAGATACACCTGCAAGGCTTCATCCGTATAAATCAGAGATGAAATTTGGCGAAGACCATCCAATTGAGCATTGACATTGCTGTTGATTTGTTGGTTGCTGCTGGACATATTCTCGTAGGTCAATTCCAACAGCCGCTGCTCCGTACGATCGTAGAAGAACACCGTAATGAATAATAGAGGGATTATCGTTACCGTAAGAAACATGAGCAGCAACTTATGCAGCAAAGATAAATTTTGGAAGAGCTTTTTCGGCGTAATCAAGGCAGGGATCCCTTTTTCGCATGCGTACGGTATTGGTTGGGCGTGAGCCCCGTGCGTTTGAAAAAGGCCGAGCCGAAATAGGAGGGGCTTTCGAAGCCGACTCGTTTGGCAATCTCTTGGATCCTGATATTCGTTTCCCGCAGCATCATGCAAGCGTTTTCCATGCGGATTTGGGTTACGTATTCCAGCAAGGTTTTTCCGGTAATATCCTTGAAAATCGTGCGGAGATAGTTGGGTGAAAGAAAAATAAGTTCTGCCAGCTCATCAACCGAAATAACCTGTCCGTAATTTTTGCGAATGATGCTGCACACTTCATTGACGATCTCGATATGCCGGTCGACGGGAGAGGCTTGCAGCTCGTCCATCATCAGGTTTAGGATTTGCCGCATGTGCGTTTTCATGGATTGCATGCTTTCCATAAGGGAAAGGCGTCCGAGAAACGTGGCATCTTTTTCGATCATGTCTTGCAAGTGGCGATTGTTAGCCCCGATGGCCGAGAACACGGAATCAAAGATTGAAACGGTCTCTACAAAAACTTGGCTGACATTTCCGGGCGGCAGACCGCCATCGTAAAAGTCATGGAGCCATTCCTCGACTTGGTCTCTGCGGTTTTGTTGTACGGCGGCAATCAAGCGCGTTGTTGGGGGAAAAGGTTCCTTGCGCCAGGTAACGTTCACGTTTTCCCAGCTGTCGTTAATAAGTCCCGTGCCGCGAGTTGCGACCAGATAATGGCGTAGTTTCAGCATATTCGGCCATTTTTTTGTGAAAGAAAGCAGGGTTTGCGGGGAGCTTGTCAAGAATAGCGATATCCAGCGCCCGGCATGCTCGGACTGATTTCGCCAATGCGTAAACGCGGTACTGTTCGCTTCCTGCGTGACGAAAATCCATTGACCGTCGCGCAGCTTGGTCAGTACGCCGGGGATGCAGCCGGGCAATCCGGCGACGAAAAATTCCAATCTTTCCGCGGCGGAAAAATCACCGGGAGACGCGTCGATAGCAAGAGGATTCTCCGCCAGCAGCATATACTCGTCCATGCTGATAAATACAAAGTAAAAGGTTTTGTTCTCGGCGGGAAGATGTAAATAGCGGTTGTAGATAGACGTCACTTCATCCGCTAAGCCGGAGAGCAGATTACCGCCGATTTGGAGAAGTTCGCGCATATATTCTCCAGCTGTTACCACGGTGGAATGAAGACGGTTTTTCTGCTCTTCGCACCGGTGATGGACCATTTTCATCGTGGCCGCCAGTTCCTCGTTGTCGACCGGTTTCAGCAAATAGCCGCAGGCGCCATGCTGCAGCGCGGCACAAGCATATTCAAACTCATTGTATCCACTGAGAAATACGATCTGAATAGCAGGAAAGCGGGCGTGTACTTGTTTACAGAGCTCGATGCCATCCATGACGGGCATTTTGATGTCGGTCAGGAGAATATCCGGTTGGAGGCTTTCAATCTTATTCAAGGCATCTCGTCCATTGTTCGCAGTAGCAATGACTCGGCAAGACATTTGTTCCCATTCGATATAATTGGCCAGGTGATCTAAGGTGAGCCGTTCGTCATCCACTACGATTATCGTGTACATACATTGAGCCTCCGCGAATTATCGCACGATAATATCCATTACTTAGATCAAAGTATAAATTCGAGTACCTGGACTGTCAATTCCAATAGCTTCAGTCAAACGGCTATAACGAAAGTTCGTTTTTTCCGAATAGAAATCGGAAAATCGAGAGATAGCGAACGCATACGGGATACCCTAAGATGAACTCATGAACCTAATATGGATATGAGGAGTCGGGCGAATGGAACGCGATGTTTATCCCACCTTAAGAAGAATGCTTCGGCAGCGCTATTTATTTTTGCTTTTGATTCCGGGAGTAGTATGGGCCGTATTGTTCGCTTATGCGCCCATGGCTGGTTTGTACATGGCGTTTATCGATTACAAACCTGCCTTGGGCGATTTCTGGGGCTCTTTGTTTAAAGCGAAGTTCGTGGGAGTCCAGTGGTTCGAATACTTCTTCTCCGGGCAAGATTTTGTACGGGTGATGCGCAATACGTTGGTTTCGAGCGTGTTAACGCTGTCCATCGGATTTGCGGTTCCGATTGTGATTGCCATTACGTTGAACGAAGTCAGAATAAATTGGTTCAAACGGACGGTACAAACAGCATCCTATTTGCCGTTTTTTATTTCATGGGTGGTTGCCGCGAGCATCGTGATTACTTTTTTGTCGGCTGAAGGGCCCGTAAATCAATTGTTGATCAAACTCGGCTTCGTCGAACAAGGCGTTTTGTTTATGCAGGAAGGAAAGCTGTTTTGGATCGTCATTGCCCTATCGAATGCATGGAAAGAAATGGGGTATAACTCCATCATGTATTTGGCGGCCATCGCAGCCATTCCGACGGAGCTATTTGAAGCGGCAAAAGTGGACGGCGCCGGCCGTATGAAGCAAATCTGGCATGTTTTACTGCCGATGCTGCGGCCGACGATTATGATTCTTCTGATTTTGAACATCGGCAACCTGCTGAATACCGGCTTCGATCAATACTTTTTGCTGGGTAATTCGCTGAACAGGTCGTATTCCGACGTGATCGATACCTATGCGTTCCGGTATGGCATTCAGAATGGGATGTTCTCGTTTGCGACTGCCGTCAGTATGTTCAAATCGGTCGTAGCGTTTATTTTGGTGATAGCGGTCAACAATTTATCGAAAAAAATGAGCGGAACGCGTCTGTTCTAAGCCGGTTATGCAGCTGGAAGGAGTTAGAGCATGGAAAACGAAGTTGCGCGGGTTAGCAAGTCTACCGCAATAAGTAATCGGTTACAACGACATACCCTGGCAACAATTACGGGAAATGCATGCGTTTATGGATCCTTGATCTGCTTGTTTATCATTACGTTTTTCCCGTTCTGGCATATTTTCGTGTTATCCCTGAACGATGCGTCCGACCCTGCGTATGGACAATTCATGCTGTGGCCGAATGAATTCAGCCTGGAAAGTTACAAAACCGTTCTGAAGGATTCGGAAATTCTGAATTCCATCCTGGTGACGGTCGGTCGAACGATCGTTGGCGTACCGCTTACGCTGGCTTGTATTTCGATGCTGGCTTATGCGCTTAGTAAAAGAGAACTCGTGGGCTGGCGCGGAATCAACTTGTTTTTTATCTTTACGATGTATTTCGGCGGCGGGTTGATTCCCACCTATATGATCGTGCGCAGCTTGCATCTCATCGACAGCTTTTGGGTATTCATTTTCCCCGGAGTGATCAGCGTCTTTTGGATGATATTGGTTCGCACCTACATGGAGGGCTTGCCCAAAGAAATGGAAGAGGCGGCGCAAATGGAAGGCGCAAACGATATTCAGATTTTTCTGAAAGTCATTCTGCCCGTGTGCACGCCGGTGATGGCGACCATCGCCTTGTTTTCGGCCATTAGCCATTGGAATGCCTGGTACGACTCTTATATTTATACCTACGCCGCTTCTTTGAAAACGCTGTCGGCCGTGTTGGTGAAAATTCTGAATCAGTACCAGACGAACGATATGTTGAACGAAGCGCAGCAGCTTGCCAATGAACAGCGGAAAATGCCGGTTTCCAGCGAGACGATCCGTATGGCCGTGACCATGGTAGCCACGCTGCCGATCATTTTTTTATATCCCTTGCTGCAAAAATATTTCCTAAAAGGAATGCTTATCGGATCCGTGAAAGGCTGAGCGTTACGAAGCATCGAACGTATTTTCTCCATCTTTCCGAAGCTTGGTCCGTTCGGAATGTGGCAAAATAATGGCTATTTCATTCCATGAGGGGGATCTCAATGAAAAAAAGACTCATCTTGGCAGGGGTTATTGCAAGCGTGATGCTCTTGAGCGCTTGCAACACCGGAAACAAAAATGCGGTTAATTCCGCATTCGAAGCCGAAAAATCAAACAAACCAGCGAACGAAGCAGCGAGCGAACCGGTAAAAGAAACGCCGAAGAAACCCATAACGTTGACGTTGTTCGACAAAAACGTGGGCGATCCGTTTACGAACCCCGTAGCCAAGGAGATCACGGAACGCACGGGCGTGTTTATCGAGATTCAACAGCCCACCGGCAATCCGGACGAAAAACTGAATTTGATGCTGGTCAGCGGGGATTTGCCCGATATTGCCCTGATTGACAGGCGCGAAGCTACCTTGAACAAATACATTGCCGGCGGAGCTTTGATTCCGCTGAACGATCTAATTGACAAGTATGCTCCGAATATCAAGAAGCGCTATGGCGACGTGCTTTCCAAAAGCGTATACGAGGATGGCAAGAATTATTATTTGAACAACTGGTACGGGTTGGATCCGGATCCGAACTGGGCAATCAATATGCGGATGGATGTCCTGGAAGAGTTCGGATACGGAGAACGCGCCAAGGCGGGGGATTCCTTCACGCAGGATGAATTTCTGGATCTGCTGAGAAAGTTCAAAGAGAAATATCCCGATGTAGACGGAAAACCTTCCATACCGATGACCGTGAACGCCGATCAAATGCCCGCCATCGTCGGTTCATTCAAGGCGATGTACGGGATGAAAACGTATTATGAGCATGATGGCCGTTTGGAATTCATCGTCAGAGATCCGCGTTACTTGGAAATGATCAAATTCATTAACCAGCTGTATACGGAAGGCTTGCTCGACCGCGAATGGGGGATCAATAAAGCGCAAAACTTCGAACAGAAATCGGCCAGCGGACGTGTATTCGCAACGGGCGGCGGTATCATGAACGAAGCCAACAATGCATTTCGCGCGCAATACGGCAAGGATACGAATCATCTGTTCTACGCGTTTAAAGTAACGGCTCCGGGCGTTGATCCGACCAAGACAACCTACGGGCCTCGCAGCTCTCTGGGTTGGGACGGCGTCGGGATTACGGTAGCGAATAAGCATCCGGAAGAAACGATCAAATTCTTGGACTTCCTGGCCAGCGAAGAAGGCCAATATTTGCTGATGTGGGGCAAAGAAGGCATGAACTGGAAGATGGAGAACGGCGTTCATGTACCGACACAGGAAGCGTTGGATGCCATCAGCAAGGATTGGGCGGAATTCTCGAAAACGACGGGCGCGCGCAAATGGACCTGGATGATTCGCAATGGATTGGGCGAAGACGGCACGCCTTATGACTTAATGTTCCGTTACAACAGAGATAACGTGAATCAACATGCATTGAAATCCATGGCAGGCTCCGCTTGGGATACCGCGCTTTATGATGATCTCGGTCCAAAGAGCGGCACGCCTGACGCCTTGAGCGAGCAAAAAATCAAGGATATGATGGACAGCGGCTTTTCCGCGATGGCGTATGCAAAATCAAATGATGAAATCGATGGCATGTATAAAAAGATGATTGCCGAAATCGATGCGAACAATGCTGTGAAAATCGAAGATATTTACTCGAATAACTATAAGGCCCGTTTGGAATTGTACAAGGCCGCCGAGAGCAAATAAACATTTCGCAATACCGAAGAGCATCGGTTTTATTACGGGGCAGGGTGCGGCAAGGCGTACTCTGCCCCGTGTATTGTGAAGACCCGCGGTGCTCTTTTCAATGATGAATATGCCAGTTGCATGAAATGACAAAATACGAGCATACAGGAGATTGTATCTATGTGGAAACTTTATTCGCCGAATCATGCCGTCTGCCTAACGATTTTTGAAGATTCTGAGAAAGCGTTACGGTATGCCGTCGAACGCAATGGCATAGCGGTCATCGAGCAAAGCAAGCTCGGGTTCGAAAGCGATTTGGAAAATTTCACGAAGGCTTTTCGTTTTATCAAGGAAGCCCGTGCCGTTGTCGACGAGACGTATTCGCTACCGGCGGGAAAAAAGGACGTTTATGCGAATTATGCGAATGAGATGACGTTAACGTTTGAGTGCGGAGCGTATACGTTCGTACTGTGCACTCGTGCTTATGAAGACGGTGCTGCTTTCCGCTATCAAGTACGCTCCGATGTAGAAAAACCTATGCTAGTCTTGCGCGAAGCAACCGATTTTATTTTGGCGGAGACCTACGACGATTTGTGGTTGCAGCATTTGAATAGCAGCTATGAAGCGACGTACGACCGTAGCGGATGGGAAGACAAAGCGGGCAGGGACTATGGAATGCCAAGCTTGTTTCACGCCGACAATGGCGCTTGGGTCATGATTACGGAAGCGCAGGTGTATAACACGAACGGCAGCTATTGTTCTTGTCACTTGCGCGGAGCCGGAGGCCGCGGCATGTCTCTGGAGTTCGCCCCGGAAGAACTGGGAAAGCCGCTCTCCTGCAAGCTGCCGTTCGCCTCTCCTTGGCGCGTCATCGTGGCGACGGACGATCTAAACGAATTGGTGAACACGACAATCCACTATAACTTGAATCCGCCTTCCGTAATCGAAGACACAAGCTGGATTAAACCGGGGCGTTGCTTATGGGGTTGGTGGGAGGATATGAATAGCGCGCAGCTATACACGGAGCAAAAACGTTACGTGGATTTTGCGGCAGGGATCGGTTTCGAAGGACTCACCGTGGATGCGGACTGGGATATGACGTGGCTGAAAGAGTTGTGCGATTATGCCCATTCGAAAGGGATTGTCGTATGGCTGTGGAGCGCCATGCAGTACATCGATACGCCTGAAAAGGCAAGGGAGAAAATTCCGCTCTGGGCCGGCTGCGGGGTAGACGGTCTCAAGGTGGACTTCTTCCAGAACGATTCACAGCACACGATGCGGCAATACGAGATGATTGCCGATATCATGACCGAGCATCGGTTGATGATTAATTTCCATGGGGCGACCAAATGCATGGGCGAAGGACGCACATGGCCGAATTTTCTGACGGCGGAAGGGATTTTGGGGCTTGAACATTATATGTGGAGCGGTTTGCCGGACGCACGACACAATTGTACGGTTCCGTTCACGCGCAATGTGGTCGGGCCGATGGATTATACGCCGACCGGATTTTCGAACAAAAACCGCAATACGACGTTAGCGCATCAAATGGCGCTTTCGGTTGTGTTTGAATCAGGCGCTTCGCACGTCGCCGCTTCCATTTATTATTTGGAAGCGTGGAGAGGGACGGATTTCCTGCGCCGCATGAAGCCCGTCTACGATGAAGTCAAAGTGCTGTCCGGATTTCCCGGTCATCATGCCGCCATTTTACGCCGCTCCCAAGAAGAATGGTTGATTGGCTGCATCACGAACGAAGCGATGATCGTGCGTCTGAACATGGATTTCCTGCCCGAAGGCGAGTTCGAGGCCGAGATTTACGAGGATGACTCCAGCGGCGAAATGATGAAAGTTAAGCGCGGCAAAGTGACCTCCGCGGATGTAATCGAACTTCCGCTTCTGAAAAGCGGCGGTGCCGGCCTTTATATCGCGAAAGCGATTTTGCCATTGCCGAAAGGCATTGCCTCCGGCTATATGAGCGAAGCAAGAACGGAATATATGGCGATAGCGGCACGAACGCGGCAAGGAAGCGAGCCCGTGGTTTATGAAAATGAACAGGAAGCCGTATTGCTGAATGGCAGTGTTGTTTTCGCCGTAAAAACGACTGCCGAACCTCAAACAATCAGGCTTTTCTATGCAGCAAAGGAGCCTTGGACACTGGGCGTAAGCGACGGAATCAACAAGGTGGAACTGGAAATGCCGCAAAGCGGCTCGAATAAAATATTCCTTGCCAAAGACGTGGTATTTCCCTTCGCCGGCGGCGAGAGCGCTTTGCTCATCGAACGTATGGCAGGAGCGGTGCCCGCTTTGGAAAGAATCCATATTATCGATAACAAACCGCGGAAAGAATGGTATATTCCTGTCGGGAAAGGCAGCCTGAGCGGCGGCGCAGAGTTTGTGCTGGATGCGTCAGGCGAAGCGAAGGCTACTGGTCTTGGTAACGGAGGCGAGCTGAAGTTTGACGACATTATGCTGCCTAAGGATGGTTACTATTTAATGCGCTTCGATTACTGCGCAGGGGAAAGCAGAGACCTCTGCGTAGAAGTGAACGGAGGAGCCGACACGTACAGAACGAATATGCACAATACGGCAGGCTGGGGCTTCCCGACTTGGGATATCAAGGATCAGCGCGAAATCCGCATCCGGATGCAAGCGGGCAGCAATACATTGCGTCTATACAATGATCTAGGCCGGGCAGTCCACATTTACGGCTTTGCGATTACGGCAGATGAATAAAGAACGGACTCAGTTGAACATTTTGCAGCGTTCTAGCAGCCGCTCCTTGTCGGGAGCGGTTTGCTTTTCCCCGCGATCATGAGCGCGGCGAGTTCCTAACGTTGCTCCTTTTGAACCAGGCGGATTGACCCCATGAAGGATCTTTGTCAATCGGCGGCTTCATGCAGGAGGAATCGTTACGCGTGGCTCACTGGGCTCTGACCGCCCTCGCGATAACACCTCGCCCCGCCCGGTAAGGGCGAGACGGGGCGTTGGGATTCCAAGGTAGGTGTCAGTCTGCTGAGAGCGGGTTCGCTACGGTCAGCTCCTGGATCTTCTCCCCGGTCAGGACGTCGAAGTCGCGCACGATCATCCGGTCGTCGTACTTAGTGATGGTCATTACCGTCGGCGATTCCGGTCGGTCGGTCATCGAATCCTCATCCCACGGGTTAATCGGGTTTGGACCGAACTCCATCGCTAGTGCGCCCGTGTTGAACGCAGCGTAGCCGTCGGGGTCGCCGCCTTGGGTCACCGGGCGACCCGACCAGTCGCGCAGGTACGGCGACCAGTGCGAGTGGCCGCTGATGTATACGACGTTGGAGTACTGGCCGATGATGTCCTCCAGCACCTGGACGCGGCTGCTGTTCTGGTAAAAGCTGCTGTAGGTGCCGGAGACCGACCACTCAAACGGGTAGTGGCCCATTACGATGACCTGCTTACCCTGCGTCTTCCAGTACGCGAGACGGTCCTTCAAAAACTTGACCTGCTTCTCGCTGACCCCGCCTTCAGCGGCCGTGGTACCGGCCTCAACGCCAAGCGCGATCAAGGGGATGCCGTCGATCACCTTCTCGTAGTAGGTATTGTCGATCTTGGCACCCCACTGGTTGCCCCAGGCGATGAAATTGTCGATCTGCTGGCCGAGGCTGAGCACGGAGCTGCGCGTATCGTGGTTTCCGATCGCGGGGTACACCGGCGGCATCTTGTGCTTGGCGAATATGTCGCTTACCTCCTTGTACTCGGCGAGCTGCGCATCTTGGCCGTTCTCCTTCGGGCCGCTGATGATGTCGCCGACCACTAGCGCGGCTGGCGCCTTCGGGGCTTCGCGGTGCAGCAGATCGAGGGCGGCGTCGAGGTAGGGGAGACCCTCGCCCTGGATGTCGCTGAACACCTGCAGTGTCGTGCCCTTCGCATTCGGAGCCAGCGGGGCGAGCGGCGTGCGCACAAGCACGTCGTCCAGTGCCCAATACAGCTCGGGCTTATTGCTGGTGTACTCGAAGCGGAACACGGCGGACTTTGCCCTGGCGGGGACATCCACCGGAATGACCTCCTGAGCGGAGAGCACGTCGCCGCCGCCATTGTCGCTAATGCGCGCACCGGAATAGCGCAGGATCTCCTGCGTCTCGCCGCCGTCGAACGATACGGTGACCCGCGCGACAGCCTTGTGCGCCTGCTTGTAGTGCGAAGCGAAGACGAGTTCGACGGCGTCGCGGCCCTCGACGGAGACGCTCGGGCTGATCAGCGCGGTGGAGACGGGGTGCGCGTTGTCAATGACGGCTCCGTTCGCGGCCGCGATCCCGTTGTCGGCCACGGCGATCGTGCCGCGCGCGCGAGAGAACCGGTTGCGCTCGTCGAGGAAGCAGCCGATGTCGAGCGGCTGATCAACGTCCGCATCACAGCCGATGTTCTTCGGTTCGGCGGAGGCGAACCAGTCGTCTCGTGGCGTGAACGTCCAACCAAGCCAAGCGGCGGCGCCGCCGGCGGTCTCGACGGTCCAGGCGGAGCCGGAGCTGTCGAAGTCGCCGCGCCAGATGGTCTGCTGCGCGGGATGGGCGGAGTGGCCGTGCCCTGCGGTCGGGTGCGGCGGGGCCGCCGCTGCCGTGGCGAGCGCTGCTCCGGGAGCGAGGAGCGTAACGGTGACGATGCCGGTAGCGGCAAGGATGCACCCTTTCTTGCGGATTTGTCTCATACTTATTCCTCCTCATTAACATTTAAATTACTGAGCTTTGACTTGCTAGAGATTGGTCAAGCTTCTTCAGTAAATATAGAACCTTCAACATTAATTCCACATCAAATCTATGTCTCTTATTAGTAAAATTCTTACAAATTGATACTCCAAAGGGGGGGCACACCGGAAACATTATGAAACAGTCCGCTTCCTTGAACTGTGACTCGCTAGAAGGAGTATTGGTAGAGAGTAAAGGGACCGTTATGCTTATTGAAACTTGGGGGTTGGGAGAAATGCAAATAAAACTCACAATTGAAATGAGCAAAGGGGCCTATCCAATGGCCAGGAAAGTATTTGGGGGTGAATGGAGCTCGGAGTTGACCGAGGGATTACTACGTGTAATAGCAGGGGAGATGACAGGCTTAGAAAAGAGGCTTTGTTTTCCATCATGATACGACGCGACGGCGGCCGACTTCAGATCAATCGGCAACCGTCGTTGCGCTAACGGACAGAATTATGCTAAGTGGAATAAGAAAGTGTGCTCAATCACCATCTGATTCTTTGGATAAGATGGAGCAAGTTTCCTTTTTCCTCCTCGCTGATCGGCCATGTACGGATTTCGTCTAGGATGGTACGCAGATTGGTATACCCTTTGGCCAAACCGTTCAGCCTTGCCGCCAAGGTTGCATTCGTCAGTTCTTGAGGGGACGGAAAAAGCTTGCTCAGCTCTTCGATTGCGCTAGGATAGCGTTTTAAATAATATTTTTGATGTCGATCCTCAGCAGGGTAGAAACGGTTAAAGGGAGCAATCTCGGTGTCAGGCTTTCCTTTTCCTTCTTCTTCTCGTATTTTCATGACTCCATGGATTACGTTTAGCTGAATTTGGCCACGATACAAAACCAAGGATTGATACTGACGGCCTTTATAATCGTTAATATTGAAAGGATTGTGGTTACTCCAAAATACATCCAGGACGTTCTCCAATGAAAGGATCCGGGTATCATAATCCATTTCGACCGTTTCCGTATGATCTCCAAGCTGCCGGTAAGTAGGTTGATCCAGGGTTCCTCCGGCATAGCCAACGCGGGTTCTGATGATTCCTCGCATTTGTCCGAACAAAGCGTCAGGACTCCAAAAACAGCCCATGCCAAGCGTCACGGTGTCCATGTTATTGTCATTCATCAAGCCACCTCCGTTAACCTATAGCTATTGCCGCAATCTTATCGCGAATGAGCCAGGAAAGCACGCACCTTCAATCGATAAAGATCGTATATTCAGCTCTCTTCATATTTCAGGGTAAGACAACCTTGGTTATTATGTCCAGCAGTAGAACGTACATATTCGAAGCATGTAGAAGTCGGTAAGCAACCGCCAGACGGTTGCATTGTCGCGGCAGCCTATGTATACTGTTTTTATTAATTGATCAATCACTTTGAGACGGGAGGAGAACAACGTTGGATAAAATCGAAGCAACTTCGGTAAATCGCAAATCGGATATCATTTCTTCAGCGATCGAAGTGTTCGCCGAAGTCGGCTATTTTCGGGCTACGACTGCGCAGGTAGCCGAACGAGCGAGCATCTCGCAGCCTTATGTATTCCGATTTTTCGCGACCAAAGAAGCGCTCCTGTTAGCCGCACTGGAGGCATCTTGGAACCGGGTTATCGAATCGTTCCGCAAGGTGATGGAGACGACTCCGCCTGAATGGCTGGAAACGAAGCTTGTTCAGGAGTACGTGAACATTCAGGCGATGTACCAGAACGAGATGCTCCTGCAGATGCAGGCTCAGACCATTCGAGAGGATGCCATCCGGCAAACGATGCGCAACGCATATAAGGAAATCCGCGATATGGTTCTTGCGGCGTTTCGCGATGCGGGCATAGAGAATGCCGAAGAACGAGCGATGCTGTTCCTCGCACGCGGAGTGCTGTGCAACGTGGCCGTTGCGATTAATCTGCCCGAATTAATGGAGGGATGAGCGGCAGATTTTTAAATTAGTTATTGACCAATCACTAACGATTCGTTATAGTGAATACAACAGTTAGTGATTGATCAATTACAATGCTCGGAATTGAATAAGCGAAGCGATCAAGGCCTTTTTATACGATACAGGTAACAAGGGCAGGAGCCGCCCCCGCAACGGTGAGGCGAACATCCTTCTGTAACTATTAGTGATTGATCAATCACTAACAGAAATTCAATCAAACGAATCGAGGTAGAGGAAGATGGGAAAATCGATGGGATTTGAAGCAAGCAACCGGACGGGATCCGAGATTAGGAAGGAATTCAATTTACAGGTGAGCACGGTCGATGTCGACCGGGAAGCGCCGGTCATCGTCGACCTTTCCATTGAAATCGAAGCTGCTCCAGAAATTGTATGGAAAATCCAGACGGACATCGAGCAGTGGCCGACTTGGCAGAAAGACATCTCTGACGCGCAGCTATCCGGTCCGGTCGCGGTCGGAAGCGTGTTCCGCTGGGAGACTCACGGGCTGAAGATTGCCTCCACCATCCGCGAGGTCGTCCCGAAGCGGAGAATTGTATGGGGGGGTCCGGCGTTAGGAATCGAGGGTATTCACGTGTGGAGCATAACGCCCACGCCTACAGGAGTCCTCGTACATACCACGGAGTCTTGGGACGGACCACCCGTGGCAGCCGACCCCGATGGCATGCGGGCAGCACTCGCATCCTCGCTTGAAGCCTGGCTCGCCGTGCTCAAGACAACAGCCGAGGCGGCTAACTGATCCAATAACGCTTCTTGTGCGATCCGGCAAAGAACAACAATAGGCAGGCCGGTGTATCTAGATTCGCTCTTAACGAGGAAAGGCGAGATTGACGAGCTGTATTGGGAAGCTAACAATCCGTGCCTCTGGATGGCTCATGGCCACAATCTCATGCATGCCTCGATGGGCATGAGCATGATGCTCAATTACGAGGTGTCACGACGCCGTACCAGGCAGGCACCAAGTCAGGCAGTCTTCCCGGCCTGTAAAACCAAATCCGAGAATCCGTAAGGTGATCAGCATACACGAGCTGAGAAAAATTGAAGGAGACGTGACGAAATGACTATGATGAAGGCGATGGTAATTGGAGCAACCGGCGGAACGGGAGCCGCGATTACGGAGGAACTGGTGAGACGAGGGATCGATACGATAGCGTTCGGGCGTTCCCGTCAGAAATTGGAGCAGTTCGCCGCTCGGCTAGGCCATCCCGCGCATTTGACGCTTGCGGTAGGGGATGCGATGCGGCCCGACGATATCGTTACTCAAGCAAACGGCGCGGACGTATGGTTCCATTGCGCGAACGTACCTTACCACGAAATGGCGAGCAAGCTGATTCCGTTGGGCGAATCGGTAATGGAAGCCGCGGAGCGGATGGCCGTCCGAGTCGTCGCGATCGACGGCATTTACCCTTACGGCAGGAGACAAGCCGATTTGGTAACCGAGGAGCATCCCAAACAGCCGCATACGCGCAAGGGTAAAGTTCGATTGGATTATGAACGGATGCTGTTCAGCAAACGGTGGAACAAGGCCAAGGTGCTGATTGCCCGGCTGCCCGATTATTACGGGCCTACGGCCAACGAAGCCTCGTATTTGGGCTCGACGCTGGAAGCGGTCGCTGCCGGCAAGATGGCGTTCTATATCGGCAACATGCGTACGCCCCGCGAGTTTATCTATTGACCGGACGCGGCGGCCATGATCGTCGAGTTGGCCGGCAAGGACTTCGCCTACGAGCAGAATTGGAATATTCCGGGGTCCGGGTTAATCGCCGGGCGGAATATCGTGAAGATCGCGCAAGCGGCAAGCGGCAGCGTCAAGCCGGTCATTTCGTTGAAGAAGGTAGGCTTATCCCTGCTCGGAATCGGCCTGCCCGTCATGAAAGAGGTCGTGGAAATGCTTTACTTAACCGAAGAACCGCTGACGCTAAGCCGCGACAAGTACGAACGGTTCGTCGGTCCGGTCGTGGCCACGCCGTTCCAGAAGGGAATTGACTCCACGATCAAAGCGTTGCAGAAGGGCAAATCATCGTCCGTCTATTGAAATGACCTCACGGCCAGCACTATGATAAATGTTCTTGTCATGAATGACATCAAGTTCGTGTCATCACGGGTGGCTCCGTCCGAATGATACATCCCAGCAGCCGTTACTGAGGAATAGGCAGATTATGCCGGCCAGACACGCCTTCATGTAGAGCACCTTTCTGTTTACTGGACGTGAAATGTTTGGACTGCCGATTCATGAACGGCCTTGGAACACGTAGGGGGTGAACAGACATGAATAAGACGAGGACACCTGTAAAAGGTGTGAGTACTCTAGGCTTTTTTTGTACTGCTATTGGGCAGTACTGGAATCGGCTCATGGCGCGTTACGAACTATTTTACGGATATGCAAAAAGAAACCGACTTACGCAGAGTTGGTTTCTTCATGCAATAAATGTTCTATTTCGCACCTACACTACGAATCTCGAGTACATTGGTCACTTGATTAAACCTTAGAATGTACCTATTACCGGTAATAAAGCCCAAAAAGGTTGCCGTTTGAGGACTGGTTTCAAATCCCGCACCTTCAATTTCACTAGAGACTACTTGCAATCTGAGCTTTTTAATTTTACCGGCCCTAGTGACGGTTAGTATCGTATTATTAGCCGGTAAGTTTAGCTGGACGAACGTGTCGAAAGTGACTAACAGCGTATCATTTCGTAGTTCGTTAACTTCTTCAATTCCAAATGTCGCGGTAGTTCGAGTCCTTCTAAGACTTATGGCCAAAACGTTCGTGATGTCGTTAAATTCGAGAAAATACAGAAATTCATTTCTTAATTGAAACATTTCTGCAGTTGCTGGACTGACCTCCAAGAAATTATTGTCTTGTTCGCCCGGACAATCCTCTACAGTCAAGATCGTTACACGTTTTTGTATGTTTCTCCTTCGAAATAACGCAGAAGTCCCGTTATCGATTGCAAGAAGGCGACTCCCGCCTTGAGCACACCCATTCAAGAATAACTCCTTATCACTACGTGATGTATTAATAAAGACAAGAACGGTTCCCTTGATTATCAATTGAATCCTCCCTTCGCTTTTTGAAACCTACTGTTCCACATCAACAAACGAAGATGAACGGTACGGTAGGCGACATCGTCATCGCCTAGCAGCGGTTTAAAAGACAGATCGAGCTCGAGCAATATCAAATCGGGGAAACGTTTAATATTCCCCCCAGAATCAAATCTCACATCGTATCTTCGGAAAGCAAGTTAATTACTGTATGTGCAGGATACATATCTAGGTATGGGTCCGTGCCTTGAACTGGTAAAATTTTATAATTACGGAGATCAAACCAACCGGTTTATATGGCTTCAACCGTTCATTTGTACTGGGGGCAATCAACCAACATCACCGGCACGGCAGGACCGCTTTCGAACATTCGTTTGAGGGCGGTCGTTTTTTGTTTACACTGCGTTCCCCTCGCTTGCCTTGGAGGGACATTCTCGGGGTTTATGGCGTGCGTCATAACTACTAGGCTCATGGTAATTATTGAGAAATTGTGTCCTCACGACCTATAGCCAAGTCAAGCGGAAGTGCGTTAGCGTGGAAGTGAACAAACTTGAAGGAGGTAACGGAATGAAGAAGAAGATGCTGACCGTTCTGCTCCTATTCGGGGCCGCGTTAGCGGCGGTGACCGGCTGCGGGAACAAGAACGATAGTGCTTCCGGATCAAGCGCGAAACACTATTCCATTGCGATTTCGCAGTACGTGGAGCATCCGTCTCTCGATGCGACCCGCGAGGGCTTCCTTGCGGCGCTGAAGGACGCAGGCATCGTAGAAGGCGATAACCTCAAGGTAGATATGAACAACGCACAGGCCGATGCTGGCAACAACCTCTCGATCGCTCAAAAAATCGCATCCGAAGATTATGATCTCGTTCTCGGCATTGCCACCCCGTCCGCACTCGCCATCGTGCAGCAGGAGAAAGAAAAGCCGGTTCTGTTCGCAGCTGTCACGGATCCGCTGAAGGATAAGATCGTCGGCAGTCTGGACAAGCCGGGCGGCAACGTCTCCGGCGCTTCCGATACGAATCCGGCGGCAATCACGCAGTTGATGGATTTTATCGCGGGCAATTTCCCGGACGTGAAGACCGTCGGCATGGTCATTAACGAAGGCGAATCAAACGCGGTTATCATGGCGGACTACGCGGAGAAGGCGCTTGCGGCTCACGGGATCAAGCTTCTCAAAGCGCCCGTAACGGGAACCTCTGAAGTCAGCCAAGCGGCGGAATCGCTTGTCGGTCGGGCAGATGCACTGTACATTGCACTGGATAACTCGGTCGTCAGCAGCGTGGATTCCATCATCAAAGTCGCAAACGACAACAAAATCCCGTTCTTCTCAAGCGACCGGGATACGGTGGAAGCGGGTGCTTTTGCAACCGTCGGCTTCAAGTACTTTGACCACGGCTATCAAGTCGGCCAAATGGCGGTCGATATTCTCAAGAACGGTAAGAAACCGGCCGATATGAAAGTAACCATCCCGGACAAGCTGGATCTAATTCTCAACCTGAAGGCCGCGCAAGCACAGGGCATCACGGTGACGGACGAGATGAAGAACCAAGTGAAGGATCCATCGGCCAACATCATTGAATAACCACAAGTAACCACGATTGGGGTGAGCGGGCAGAGGCGCTCGCCCCGTTTCTATGAGGAGGCTGGGCTGGTGCTAGTTGCATTGACAGGAGCGGTAGAGCTAGGGCTGCTGTATGCCTTGATGGCGCTCGGCGTCTATATCACGTTTCGCATACTGGATTTCCCCGATTTGACCGTTGACGGTAGCTATACTACGGGAGGCGCAGTTACCGCGATCATGATTACGCACGGGCACAGCCCGTTTATTGCGACGCTTTGCGCGTTCGTCTGCGGTTTGGCTGCGGGCGCATGTACGGGATTGCTGCATACGAAAGGCAAAATCAACGGCCTTCTTGCCGGTATTCTAATGATGATCGCGCTGTATTCGATTAATTTGCGCCTGATGGGGAGGCCGAATATCTCGCTCCTTCGCTCGGATACCTTGTTCTCGGCGATATCGGATAACCGCGCCGTGTTCATCCTTGTGCTTGTGGCCATGGTGCTTGTCGCAAAGTTGCTGCTTGACGCATTTCTCCATACAGACCTAGGTCTGGCGCTTCGCGCGACCGGCGACAATGCCCGCATGATTCGCAGCCTCGGCGCAAATACCGATACGGCTAAAATTCTCGGCGCCAGCCTCTCCAACGGGCTCGTGGCTTTATCCGGGGCGCTCATTGCGCAGGAAGGCGGCTTCGCTGATATTGCCAGCGGGGTCGGCACGATCGTGTTGGGCTTGGCTTCCGTCATTATCGGCGAAGCGATTTTCGGTTTCCGTTCGGTATTCCAAGCCACGCTTGCGGTTGTTCTGGGCTCCGTCGCGTATCGGATCATCCATGCGTTGGCGCTTCGTATCGATTTGCTGGATGCGTCCGACCTGAAAATCATGACGGCGCTAATTGTCATTGCGGCTTTGGTCATTCCGACCGCAAGGCGTTCCTTAAGACAGAAGTCGTTAGCCCGCAGGCGAACCGAGGAGCTGTTGGGCGGGGCAAGCAATCAGGGAGGTCGAGCGTAATGCTGGAAATCGACCAAGTATCGAAGCTGTTCAACCCGGCGACGCCGGATGAGAAAATCGCGCTTATGAACGTTCGGCTGAAGCTGAACCCCGGCGATTTCGTGACGGTCATCGGCAGCAACGGCGCCGGCAAATCGACGCTGATGAACATCATATCCGGCGTCATGAAACCGGATATCGGCGAGGTGCGCATCGACGGCAAAGCGATTCAGCAGCTACCTGAGCACGCGCGCAGCCGATGGATCGGACGCGTGTTCCAGGATCCGTTGGCAGGCACGGCTCCGACGATGTCAATCGAGGAGAATTTGGCGATGGCGTACAAACGCGGCAAGAAGCGGGGACTTGGCTGGGGCGTGACCGCTTCCCGCCGCAGGCTGTTTCGCGAGCAGCTGAACCGCCTCGGTATTGGGCTGGAGGAACGGCTCAGCGCCAAGGTAGGTCTGTTGTCCGGCGGCGAACGGCAGGCGCTCAGCTTACTGATGGCGACGTTCACGCAGCCGCGAATTTTGCTGCTGGACGAGCATACGGCAGCGCTTGATCCGGCGCGTGCGGAGCTCATCACGGCGCTGACGGAAGAGATCGTCCGTGAGACGAATCTGACGACGCTGATGGTCACGCATAACATGGAGCAAGCAATTCGCTTAGGCAATCGCTTGATCATGATGGACAAAGGACGCATAATTCTGGACATTCCGGAATCGCGGAAGGGCAGCCTTACCGTCTCGCAGCTGCTCGGCGAATTCGAGCGGATAAGCGGTAACCCTCTATCGGACGATCGGATCGTCCTGAGCTGATCGATAGATCAGAGAGGAGAAGGCTGGCGTGAGGTCTCCTTACGAGACGAGCCCCAAGCAGTCTTTGTTCAACTAACGGCAGTTTAACGACAGAATGTCGTCACTTTACAATTCGTATAGATCCCTAGCATACTGTGGTGGGAGTCAAAGAATGGCAGGCATTATCATTACGTCAGAACTTAGCTAAAGCGGTGGATACCTATTGAGTAAAAGTGACCAAGGATACACAGGCTTAGGATTTATATTGAAAGATACACTGCAATGGTCTAATGAAGCGCCGATCAATTACCCGCAAGTTATCGCAGGGTTTATCGGAATGGCAGGCTGCATTTCTTTAGGATTCTATCTGAATCATTTAATGTTCGGATTAGTATCTACTTTTGGTGTAATGATTACAAATGATACTTCGTCTAATGGAACAATCAAGAAACATGCAACTGAACTGTTTCGTACAATGGCGACAGGGACAGTTGCAATATTTATAGGCATCATTATAGCAGGGAACGGTTGGGTGACAGGTGGTTTAATCGTCATGATTTCGACATTGGCAGCCCTACTGGGAGGCATAAGCAGATCTGTTGCAATAGCCAGCGTCCAGTTTGTGATACTTTCCATTATTGGTTCTAGCATGGGCGATGGATTGTTGCATCAGGACATTTTCAGAGTACCTGCTTATTTTGCATCAGGTTCTTTATTGGGAATAATCTTATCTGTCATTGCGGGATACCTAATGCAGAAATCGGACCACAACGTTTCAGTTCAAACCGCTAAGCTTTCTTATAAGCAACGATTTACACTGTGGCGGAGTAAATTAATTCATTTTACAGGCTGGAAATACACAGTTCGAGTCGCATTATGTATGATAGCGGCACAATTGATGGGGATCGTTTTCCATCTTGAACGTTCCTACTGGATCGGCTTAACAGTGGCTATTGTCCTTAAACGTGATTTAGCCTATTCGCAAAGACGTATTTTTCAAAGAGGCATAGGTACGGCGGCAGGCGTACTACTCGGAAGCTGTTTGTTGCTGTGGTCTCTGCCGCAATGGAATAGTGTAGTCGTTATCGGATTACTTGGCGCGCTTCGCCCCATTTTTAAAAATCGAAGTTATGCGATCTATGCCATGCTTATGACACCGTTAATGCTAATGATGTTCAGCACCGGCAGTCCAGTGACAGCCCACTTGTTAGAATATCGATTGCTCGATACTATGATTGGCTGCGTACTTGCTTATGTTCTTGGTTTTTATATATGGAACAACGCCTCTCAAGGAAACGTTGTCGGGAAAACTTAATCATTCATTTCAAAACGATTATCGGGTAGCCACAAATTAGTCTTGTCGAAGAACAACGCTTGCAGAATTTACACTTACACAAGTCGTTCTTCAGCTAACGGGACACAATAGCACAACGAAAAAAGGCTGCAGGCATTGAACGGCAGCCTGTTCCGCTAACGGGCATTATGTCAATGTACCATCCTAGAAAGGTCTTCTTTAATAATTCATATTTACATATTGAAATGTTTGTCGTGAACCGCTCAGGTGATTGAGGTCTGCTTCCTATTTTCAACTTAGTAGACGAAATAATATTTATGTCAACTAAAGTTAGAATGTATACGCCGTTTCTTCCAGAAAAAGGTCGCTGTGATATAATGGTAATGGGGTATTGGGTCTGGATGGACGCAAAATGGATAGTTGAATTAGCAGAACCGACTTCATAATCTGAAAACAAGGCAAGACAAAATTCGGATCCATGGAGGGACAAGGAAATGACTAACATCACCAAGGAACAGGTGGATTTTTTTCGTCATAACGGTTATGTGAAACTGGAGGGCATCGTTCCCAAAGCTAATTGCGACAGGGTCATTGAGGCGATTTGGTCCTGCCTCGGTAAGGACGCATCCGACCCTGAGAATTGGTATAACCCTCCGCAAAGCGTGATGAACCGTGACGGCATGGTCGAAATGTATCATCATCAAACAATGTGGGACAATCGCCAGCTGGAAGAAGTCTATGGCGCGTTCTCGACGCTGCTGGATGAGGAGAAACTGTGGGTGAGCATTGACCGTGTGAATATGAAGCCGCCAGTGAGAGCGGATAAACAACATTTGGATAACAGCTTTATTCATTGGGATACGGATACGAGCGTCCTTCCGCGCCCGATTCCGAAAGGGCGTAAAGTGCAGGGCGTTCTTTATTTGGCGGATACGGAGGCGAATCAGGGCGGTTTTCAATGCGTGCCGGAGATATATCGTGATTTGGAGCAGTACCTAGATCGGCAGCCCGCCGATCGGAATCCCCGTGTTCCAGATTTGACAGGTTACGATGTGCAGCCCATTCCCGGGAAGGCTGGAGATCTGCTCATCTGGGACGTGCTGCTGGCGCACGGAAACGGGCATAACCGAAATACCGTCCCTCGTTACGCGCAATATATTACGATGTACCCGGAGGGAAACGAGCAGACCAGGGAACAACGCGTGAAGATGTGGAGAGAGCGCAGCGCGCCCGAGAATCACCATGCCTTCCCTGGAGATCCGAGAAAATGGGAACAAACCGAGTTTGACGGTCCGCCCGAACTAACGCCGCTTGGCAGAAAATTGCTCGGATTGGATGCATGGGGTGACGCATGAGTGTCTCTTGTCGGATGACAAGCATTTGATCCCATTTCCGAAATCGACAAGAACTTTATCTCATTCCCGATGCTTGGCAGGAAGAGTGCAGCGATCCTAGGCAGCACAAGCGCGCCGGCCGCAATGACGAATGTCCAAGGGCACAAAAGAGGGACATATTGAGAAAAAAGCTTGAGAAATCAAGCTTTTTTCTTTTTCGCCTCTTGATCGGCGTCGCGGATATGATCTGACATCGCCGCGTACGCATATGGGTCGGTATGGCCGGCTTATTCTTGTCCTAAAACGATGCAATCGCGCTCGGAGTCTCCAGCGACAAAACAAAGCGTAACGTAATACCGAATATTCATCATCTGGACAGGGGAATATAATCCCAATTGGAATGAATCGAGGGCAGACGATGGAGAATTTCAGGGAAAAATTCCGCAGCCAACGTTACATGGCGCATGTGAGCATACTGGGGACCACGCAACTTCATAAGCGTAATCCATATACGATTGCTTGCTGGTCCTTGGCCTTCCCGGGTTTTGGTCACTTGCTGTTGAACAAATATCTTCGCGGCTATGCACTGATTATGTGGGAAGTGTTCATCAACCAAAAAATCCACCTAAATGCAGCCATCGTCTACACCTTTAACGGTCAATTCCAAGCCACAAGAGATGCGTTAGATCCGAAGTTCATGTCCCTCTACATCCCCGTGTATTTATTCGCAATTTATGACAGCTATCGGTCAACCGTCGATTTGAATAAAGTTTATCTACTGGCTCAACGCGAAAAGGGGCCATTTAACGTCTTCAGTATCGGCGCTTTGGAGATCAACTACCTGGATAGACGTAAACCATGGGTGGCCGCGTTTTGGTCGATGGGGATACCGAGTCTCGGTCAACTGTATCTTCATCGTATCGTATTGGCTAGTTTTATCTTGATCAGTACGATCATTATCGTGTGGCAGTCCAACTTCATCTTAGCCGTGCACCATCTGATATTAGGACATGTTCGTACCTCCGCGGCCGTCCTTGACGAACAATGGTTATTGTATTTACCGTCCTTTTATTTCTTCACGATCTATGACGCGTACACAAATACCGTAGAGAATAACAAGTTGTTTATCGACGCCCAAAAAACGTACTTGATCGAAAAGTACCAGCCGGCGGGATTCACACTTGCCATCGAGGAGGAATAATCATGCAAATCATTGCAACGTTTGAACACTCGAGCTTGCTGGAAATCGCCTTGACGGAACTGGAGGAAAAGAAGGTTGCTTCAATTTACGCCGTACCGCTAGACCTGCGCAAGCGGGAACCGCGACTCCTGGATAGTATCCATCGCGCCGACGGCGTGTCGTTCATCGATAAGGGGATGATTTTTGCCTTTCTGTTCTCGACGGTAGGAGCAAGCAAAGGTTTCGTATGGCAAGGAGGGCCGATCATCTGGGGGATCGTAGGAGCCGTAATCGGATTTATCGTAGGCATAATCCTCAGCTGGGTCATTTACTTAATCAAACGAGAGAAAAACCAAACTCAAATCAAGCAGGGGAAGAAAGGCGAAGTGGTCGTCGTCGTAACGTGCGAGGAAGGACAAGCCTCCGTCGTTGAAGATATCCTTTGGGACCATCGGGCGCTTGGACTCGCAAGGACGAGATAAAGAACCGTTCCGATAGCGGGAGTCAATGGAGCCGGAGAAGGCGAAAAATCGTGCGGCAGCAGGCACTTATTTATATAGGGCACTGAAAGAAACGGCTGCGTAGCGCTACATAATGATCGGCTCGAGTCGGGTGACTGAACGTGATCCTTTAAAAGCTGTTGTAAATTGCAGCTTTTTTTCTTGCGTCTTGACACACATATTAGGTAACACTAATATTTTAATATTAGAAGTTGCTAATATGATCAAGCAGGTGATCCTAAGTGACGAAGACGAAGCTGGACGTGAAAGCCAAGTTCATTCGAGGATTCAGCGATAAAACTAGACTGCAGATACTCGATTGCATCAAAACCTCCGAAAAGACAGTGTCTGAAATCGTTGTGGCCTTAAACGGGAACCAATCCAATATATCTCAGCATTTAGCTTGTCTTAAAGGCTGCGGCGTCCTTGTAAGCCGTCAGGAAGGCAAGCATGTCTATTACAGCATAAGGAACGAACAAGTCACGCAACTGCTGGATCTCATGGAGCGCGTATTTTCGCAGGTTGAAGCCGAAGTTGAGGCATGCGAGAAAAACGACGAGCTGGATTGCTGCTCAAACGCCGGAGGGAAGACTTCCTATGAGCGATGAACAAGAGTCTCACGCGCTTGAACGGATCGAGCCATCAAGAGCTATGCGAACCTATACGATTGAAGGGATGGATTGCAGCTCCTGCGCGCTGACGATCGAGAACCATTTGAAGATGAACACGGCCGTCAAGCAAGTAAGCGTCCATTTTACTTCGGGGAAAATGACCATCGAGCATGACAATTCCGTCGAAGAGGTGATTCAAGCAGTTGCTCAAGCCGGTTATAAAGCAGTGCCGGCAGGCTCAGTCGGACGTAGCCGAGAAGCGACGAAGAATCGCAGCGAAAATAATGCCGTCGTCATCGCTGGCGTTTTGTTGGTTTGCGGGTTTCTTGGTTCGCATGCCGGAGTTCAGTCGATGCTTGTGAATGCGTTGTATGGCATCGCCATCGTTATAGGAGGGTATAAGCCGGCACGAAGCGCGTATTATGCGGCTAGAAGCCGTTCCCTTGACATGAACGTCCTGATGACGGCCGCAGTGATCGGTGCCGCGGCGATCGGGGAATGGCTCGAAGGCGCGACCGTGGTTTGGTTGTTTGCGCTGGGAAATATGCTTCAGGCACGATCCATCGAGAAAACCCGTGATTCCATTCGAAATCTCATTGATCTTGCGCCTGCCGAAGCAGACATCCGAAGCGGCAGCCAGCTTCTAAGGAAGCCCGTAGAAGAGATTCGAATCGGAGAGATGATGGTCGTCAAACCTGGCAACAAGATTCCGCTTGACGGCACCGTCGTCGCTGGGCAGTCCAGCGTCAATCAGGCTCCGATTACCGGGGAGTCGATTCCAGTCGACAAGCTTCCGGGCGATCCCGTCTATGCCGGAACGATCAATGAAGAAGGGCTTCTGGAAATTCAAGCCACGAAGCTGGCGCAGGACACGACCCTTGCCAAAATCGTTCATCTCGTCGAAGAAGCCCAAGAGAAAAAAGCGCCGACGGAGGCTATTGTCGATAAGTTCGCGCGCGTCTACACGCCGATTGTCTTTCTGCTTGCTTTGGCGGTCATGATCTTCCCGCCGATCATAGGTTTCGGGGCATGGAGCGCCTGGTTCTATAAGGGACTTGAATTATTGGTCGTGGCGTGCCCGTGCGCATTAGTCATCTCTACGCCCGTCGCGATCGTAGCTGCAATCGGCAATGCGGCGCGAAACGGCGTGCTCATTAAGGGCGGCGCGTTTCTGGAACTGGCGGGCAAGGTATCTGCGATCGCCTTTGATAAAACCGGTACGTTAACCGAGGGCAAACCAATGGTGTCGCAAGTCATTCCGTCGGAGGGGAGCGACGCGGAGCTGCTAGCCATCGCTTACGGACTGGAAGAATATTCAACCCATCCCATTGCAAAATCCGTCGTTCAATACGCGAAGGAGAGGGGGATCGCGCCGGCGCGAGGCGAGCAATTCCGCAACCTGCCGGGTAAAGGGGTAGGGGCAATCATTCATGGTCAGCTCTATTATGCCGGTAGTATGACTTTATTCCAGGAGCTTCGGGCTTCCCTTGGCGGACTTGGAGAACAGATTCGAGCTCTGCAGCAAGAAGGAAACACGATTGTTATCGTAGGCACGGTCGATCGTATGCTCGGCGTTATTGCGGTCGCCGACAGGATACGAGCAGCGTCGGTTGCGGCGATATCCGGACTGCGGCGCGAAGGCATCCGCGAGGTCATCATGCTGACGGGCGATAACGAAGGGACCGCCAAAAAAATTGCCGCGCTAACGGGCGTAACCCGTTCCGGGAGCGAGCTTCTGCCCGAAAATAAGGCTTCCGTCATTCGGCAGCTGCAGGAAGAAGGCCATACGGTGGCCATGGTCGGAGATGGCATCAATGACGCGCCGGCGCTTGCAACGGCGGATGTGGGCATAGCCATGGGCGGCGCCGGCACGGATACCGCCATAGAGACGGCCGACATTGTGCTCATGGCGGACAATTTGGAAAAACTCCCGCATACGATGCGATTGAGTCGAACCGCGATGAGAATTATAAAACAGAATATTGCATTTTCTCTGATGATCAAGGCAGCGGCTCTAATTTTGATTTTTCCGGAAATTCTCACATTATGGATTGCCGTAATTAGCGATACGGGAGCGGCGCTAGTCGTCATTCTCAATAGCATGCGATTGCTCAAAATAAAGAATTAAGCAAGAGCCATTGCCAATGTCGGCAATGGCTCTTTTTAAACACAAGAACAATACTCCATTGGATGATTAAGGCCGCCAGACTATACATGCTTCTGCGTTGTACGCCTATATGCGTAACTAGGTCCTTCTTTTTTATCGAACTCTTTACTTCTTGTCATCGTTTTCACTTCTTGATTACGATTTTACCATAATGAGAACGATCGGTAAAATATAAATCGTGAATAAATGACTAACTGGCATAAATTATGAAATATTAAGTTTGCAGTAGATGCGTTGACAAAAGGTTGTAGGAGTTTCTATTATGAGAACGATCGATCCCATTACAGCGCAGGTAAAGCGAAGAACGATGAAAACAAAAATAATTATCATAAATCAGGAGTGGAGGATATAAAACATGGCAAATTTAAACGGTAAAGTAGCAATCGTAACAGGCGCGTCGAAGGGGATCGGAGCAGGAATCGCGAAGGGTTTGGCGGAAGCAGGCGCGACGGTCGTCGTCAACTATTCCTCGAGTCGTGAAGGGGCAGAGCGCGTCGTTTCGGTTATTTCTGAATTTGGCGGCAAGGCCATTGCCGTTCAGGGGGATATATCCAAAGCCGCGGATGTCGAGCGGCTGTTCGAGGAAACGAAAAAGGCTTTCGGCACGCCGAGCATCCTGGTCAACAACGCCGGAATATTCGAATTCCAACCGGTCGAGGATGTGACGGAGGCGCTTTTCTATCGCCACTATAACATTAACGTGCTCGGGCCGATTCTGACCACGCAGCAAGCGTTGAAGCACTTCCCTAAGGAAGGTGGAAGCATCATCAATATCGGAACGATCGCAAGCAAGACTCCGGTTCCGACTACTATGCTTTACGCGTCGAGCAAAGGGGCAGTGGATACGATGACATTAGCGCTCGCGAAAGAGCTTGGTTCGCGTAACATTCGCGTCAATACCGTTGCCCCGGGCTATACAGATACTGAGGGTAACGCCGGTTTCGTTGCCAGCAAGGCCGGAAAGGCGTTTGCCGCGACAACGCCGCTCGGCGGCCGTTTCGGACAGCCTGAGGATATTACACCGACGGTCGTCTTCCTCGCCTCGGACGACGCCGCATGGCTGACGGGTGAGAGAATTAACGCTTCAGGCGGCGTACACTAATCGTATACATTCTCCCGTATCTTGGACGCCGTCCGAATAAAATGCGGCTGATTCGCTCGCAGGTGTATTGGACGAGAAATCCGGGCCAACAACTCGCTAGAATTAAAAGGAGACGGTTAACATGAGGACAATTAACGGATATCCGATTACGCCACAGCAGCCAATACCATCGGGCTTCGGGCATGATACAACGGCGACGGAAGCGCTTGGCGGTCGCGATCTTACTGGAAAAACCGCCATTGTAACGGGAGGTTACTCAGGAATCGGCCTGGAGACCGTTCGAGTTCTAGCAAAAGCAGGAGCGACGGTAGTCGTGCCTGCACGTACGTTGGAGAAAGCTCGCACTTCGCTCGCCGGCATTCCGCGGGTGGAGCTAGAGGAGTTGGATCTCATTAACCCGGCGTCGGTTGATGCTTTTGCGCGGCGGTTTCTCGATTCGGGAAGGCAACTGGACATTCTCGTGAACAGCGCCGGCATTATGGCTACTCCGTTGGCGCGCGACGCCCGGGAATACGAATCCCAGTTCGCTACCAATCATCTGGGGCACTTCCAGCTTGCGGCGCGGCTCTGGCCAGCCTTGAAACAGTCAGGCGGGGCCAGGGTGGTCGCCGTCTCATCGGGGGCTGCCCGCCTTGGAGGCGTCGATTTCGACGATCCGATATTCGAGCGGAGGGAATATGATAAGTGGATTGCCTATGCACAATCAAAATCCGCCAATGCGCTGTTTGCCGTCGAACTGGACAAACGAGGATATGCATCCGGCGTGCGCGCCTTCTCCGTGCACCCAGGCATAATCGAGACTGATCTGACGCGTCATCTGTCGAATGACGAGATTCGTGCCGGACGCCGGAACAGCAATTTAAAAACTCCTGAGCAAGGCGCGGCGACAAGCGTATGGTGCGCGGCAAGCGCCCAGCTTGACGGCAAAGGCGGCGTCTACTGCGAAAATGTTGATATCGCCAAAGTCGTGCCTGCCGATACCCCGATGGGGCAGCCGGGCGTCATGACCTGGGCCATTGATCCCGTTATGGCGGAGCGACTGTGGCAGCTCAGCGAGGACATGACCGGCATAAATTTCGAGACCTGACCGGGGGCCCTGAAGCGAAAGATGTTAAATGACTACGAGCGTCAGAAGCTGGTGGAACTAAAACAAGCGGAAGCTTGGAAGTGGGCGGAAGAGAAACGGTTTCTCAAGATCTATATGCAGGCTTCCTCCTCGAAGATAAGCCTACTGAATCGGATAAAAGCTTTGCTTGCCGAACTCATTTCTTCTATCGCATGACTAATTTCCAATTCTCACTCTTGGCAGCCGACCAGAAATGTTCGGCTGCTTTTGTTCAACTAGCGCCCACATTTCGGCTGCCGTTGTTCGTTGAAGCAATGGGCAGTTTTGAAGGATACTCAAAGCTGCTTGTCTTTCTTAATCTTTACTGCTGTTTCCGAATATTTCTTAGGGATATTAACAATACTTAATGGAGTAATTGAAAAAATACGGCACTCAATTATGTTGGAATCAAGACTCCAATACGAAGATACGAAGATACTTTTAGAAGGAGAAGTGATAAAAAAATGACTAAGGTGTGGCTGATTACGGGTAGCTCTCGGGGTTTGGGTCGTTCATTGGCCGAAGAGGTACTGGCTTCCGGAGACAAATTAATTGCAACGGCACGCAAAGCAGATCAGCTACAGGACCTTGTTGACCGTTATGGTTCGCAAGTTCATCCCGTATCGCTGGATGTAACCAAGACGGACGAAGTGAGGAAAGCAATTGCAACGGCATTTGATGTTTTTGGAAGATTGGATGTGGTCGTCAATAATGCGGGATACGGAAATATCGCTGCTATCGAAGAAACTTCCGAAGAAGATTTTAGGGCGCAAATCGAAACGAACTTGTGGGGCGTTATTCACGTATCCAAAGGCGTTCTTCCTTATATGATCAAACAAAAGTCCGGACATATTATTCAAATTTCTTCCGTCGGCGGACGGACGGGTGCACCAGGCCTGGGGGCTTATCAAACTGCTAAATGGGCTGTAGAAGGATTTTCCGAAGTGTTGTCCAAAGAAGTCGCGCCGCTTGGAATAAAAGTATCCATCGTTGAGCCTGGCGGATTCCGTACAGATTGGGCGGGTGCTTCCATGCAGCATGTTGAACCAGGAGAAAACTATACATCCACGGTAGGACTGATGCTGCAAAGAACGAGAGAATCAAGCGGCAAGCAACCGGGAGACCCGGTAAAAGGAGCACGAGCAATCATTACGATTGCGAACGCCGAAAACCCACCCCTTCGGTTATTGATGGGCAGTGACGCAGTGAAAATCGCAAATATGGTAGACCAAGCTAAGCTTGATGAAACCAAACAGTGGGAACAATTGAGCATATCGACCGATTATTGAGGAGCATGTCTAAGCTGCGTAAATCGCTGTCGGGTGACAAGAACAGGATCTCATTAAAGGCCGCTGAGTGGAAATTTATTCTGATGCGATAGGTGACACACAACGAAAATAGGCTGCCGACGAAATGTCCGGCAGCCTTTTCAAGTTTTAAAAATAGCAGCAACGCGGGACTCGAGACTTCTACCTTGGCGAGCTGATCCGATTCGAATACGATGCGAACAACTTTCAACAGATGGTCTTCTGGTCATTGTAGCGTCGGGCAAAGTTTTTTGCGTTTTGTAATTGACACAACGCTAACATATATATACAATTATCGATATTGATAATCATTATCAATGAATGATAGGATTTGAACAGGATTACGGAATAAAAATGAGAAAAGGGATGGTTTTAGACATGCAAGCAAAACGCAAGATTTCGTTAAAGGCACTAATTTTCTCTGCTATTATTATGGTTCTGCTCGTTGGTTGCTCGAATAACGGTAACAACGATACTGAATCCAACGCCAGCGTTCAACCTGCGACGGAAGCTGCTTCTGCAAGTCCAGAAGCAGCTGCTACAGATACAGAAGCTGGATCCGACGCAACGGCATCAACTTCCGAAAGCGAGTGGCCGCGAACGATCACGGATGATCTTGGGCATACCGTTACTTTTGAGAAGGCCCCTGAAAGAGTAATCCCGGCTTATTTCGGACACATAGAAACACTGATAGCGCTTGGTGTGCCGCCGGTCGCGGCACCGAGAGCAAAGTCGTTTATTATGACCAGAGAAGCGCTCAAGCCGATGGCAGATAAATTAAACATCACAGAATTGGCCGACTCTCAAGGCTTTGAGCAAATGATGGAAGTCTCTCCGGATTTAATTGTAGCAACAGCTAACGATAGTGCTGATTATGAAGCATACAATAAGGTTGCACCCACGCTGATGTTTGACTCTCAAACGTGGCAAGATGTTTTAAACGACTATGCTAAGGTCCTGGGCAAAGAGAAAGAAGCTGCGACAATTATCGCCGATCTAGAAAGCTTAATCGCGACATCCCGTGAAAAGTTGGCTCCATACATGGACAACACTTCGGTTGTCATGGCCGACCAGGGTAATAATACCTTTGGCCTTGTCGGCTCCGATCCTGCTGGTCGAACCCCATGGTTTGATAAGACGGGGTTTGGCTTGACTCCACCGAAAGGTTACCCCGAGAAATATACCCAGATATCGCTGGAAGGATTGGCAGAGTTGGATCCGGATTACATTTTTTTGGATAATATAGACGGTGCGGAGAAAGACAATTATGCGCCAACCTGGCTTATGCCTGGTACTGAGGACACTGCAATATGGAAAAATTTGAAGGCAGTGAAAGCTAATCACGTGTTCAATCTTCCTCCAGGATCTATGGCAGGCGCCCCGCTAAGCCAGAAGCTTGCGATAGAAAAAGTGGTAGAAAGCATTGTTAAATAAAGAATAAAACCGCATAGGAAATCGGGCCGACTATACCAGTCACCCGATTTCTTGTGTTATATCCAGTAGAATGAGGGCGTTCAGAATGGTTTCTAAATCCGTTGCTACATCTTCCGACATTCAAAATAAAAACGGAATGAAGGCTTTCCTTATGCTTGGCGGGAGTATCGCCCTGCTGCTATTGATGGCGTTTTCTGTTACGCAGGGAGCCAAACCTATTCCGTTTTCAATGATCTGGGAAGCGATCTTCAACCTTGACCGTAACAACATGTCGCACATCGTCATTGTCGACCTACGTATACCCCGTGTGCTTGCCAGCGCTCTGGTCGGCGCCGCTTTTGCAGTTTCAGGCGCAGTCATGCAAGGCATAACGCGCAATCCCATGGCAGATTCCGGCCTTTTGGGTCTTAATGCCGGCGCTGGCTTGGCTCTGTCCGTTTGCATCGCGTTCTTTCCGCAAATTGGATACAATAATGTCATTATTTTTTCCTTTATCGGTGCAACGATCGCCTACTTAATGGTCAACGGAATCGCCATGTATCGCCGCAGTGCTGCAACGCCCATGCGGATTGTGCTGGCAGGCGCAGCTGTCGGTGCTTTGTTTACCGCGCTAAGCCAGGGGATTGCGCTGTATAACAAAGTTTCGCAAAACATCATGTTTTGGATGGCGGGCGGTGTTGCTGGCAGCACATGGAAACAGGTTACTCTCATGTCTCCCTGGATATGCCTAGCATTGATTAGTGCTATTGTCCTTTCTCGGTATATATCGCTCCTCAATCTGGGAGATGATGTTGCAAAGGGCTTGGGCTTAAATACGAAGCTGATCAACTTGCTATGCTCACTGACTGTGCTGGTTCTAGCCGGAACTTCGGTATCGGCTGTCGGCGCGGTAGGATTCGTGGGTTTGGTCGTACCGCACGTAACCAGATTTCTGGTAGGGGTGGATTACCGTGCGATTATACCTGCATCGGCCGTTTTAGGAGCCATCCTGATGGTGAGCGCGGATTTGGGTGCGCGTATGTTAAACCCGCCGTTTGAAACGCCTATTGGTGTGCTGACTGCGTTGATCGGCATTCCTTTCTTCCTTTATTTAGCGCGCAGGCAAAGGAGGGCGGTGTAATGAATGACCTGATCAAGAAGAACCAAGCGTATGAGAACAAGGTGGCGTTTCGAAATATAGCGATCGTTCTCATGTGTGCGTGCGCACTTGCAGTTTCCTTTATTGTCAGTATGAAAACCGGTCATGCAAAGCTCTCCGCGCTTGATACGCTGCGCACTTTATTCGGGGGAGGAACGGAGAGGGAAAATGTAATCTTATTCGATTTCCGGTTGCCACGAATAACCTTATCCATACTTGTAGGTGCCGGGCTCGCTTTATCTGGATGTACGGTTCAGGGAGTAACAAAAAACGCGATGGCAGATCCTGGATTGCTTGGTATAACGGCAGGCGCAGGGCTGATGGTTATTCTATTTACCATGTTTGTTGGCACGGAATCCTTCTTGTCTATATTTACGCTGCCTTTTTTAGCCTTACTAGGTGCCGGGTTGACGGCTATTTTGATCACTGTTCTTGCCTACAAAAAAACGGATGGCATTGCGCCCATGCGATTGATATTAACAGGCATTGCCATGCAGGCGGGAATCTCTGCCCTGACCATCGTACTTGTCATTAAACTAAGCGAGGAACAATATGACTTTGTAGCCGCGTGGCGAGCAGGCGATATATGGGGGAGCAATTGGCAATTCGTGATTGCCCTGCTTCCGTGGCTTCTCATCTTGATCCCCTACTTAATGTACAACTCGAGAAAATTAGACGTACTGAGCATGAGTGATGACACCGCATACAGCTTGGGTGTTTCGGTTGTGAAACAGCACAGAAAGTTGTTATTTGTTTCCGTGGCTTTGGCGGCGTCCTGTGTGTCCGTCAGCGGGAGTATAAGCTTCGTGGGGCTGATCGCGCCTCACCTCGCCAGACGGTTAGTAGGTTCCAGACATAGTATCCTTATACCCGTGTGCGCGCTGGTTGGGGCAGTGCTAGTGTCTGTTGCGGATACGTTATCCAGGGTTATTCTACCGCCTGCCGGTATCCCCACAGGGATAATCGTCGCCATTATTGGAGCGCCGTATTTTCTTTATCTCTTAGCTACTGCAAATGAGCGTTAATAGATGAGCGTTTCGGCGCGATTAGTTGATCATGTTAATCATAACAAGGGCGTTACAAGAGCCGGAAGGAGGATAGGGATTGTCTGCGCAGCTCGAATTATACGAGGTGACGATTATTGGCGGCGGTCCTACGGGAATATATACCGCTTTTTATAGTGGAATGCGCCGATTTGGACATCAGGACGAATGAACGATTCGACGCGGCATTATCGCGTTACGATAGAATTCAGCATCACATAGGCGTGAGTCTCGAATCCATCGCTCGCTTCTCCTTGCGGCTTGTTGACTTTGAACGCATAAGTGCTGCCTCCGATGTCTTTGACAATATATAGCTTGGTCAGGTTACTAGCGCTGGCTTTCAGTACAAGCCGAGCATCCTGCATCATCGGATGAATTTCGTTATCCTGGAGCTCGCTAACCTCGCCCAGTTCCGACAGTTCCGCTTCGGCTTCCTTTTTTAATTCATCCCAATTATAGTCCGCTGGCAGTTTCTCAATTTCCACATTGTAATTCTTGTCGAAATCCATCATGAGCTTGCCGTTGGCCGCATCATAGTTGAAAATATCGAATACATAGAGGGAATATCCGTTGCCTTCGGCAAGCATCGCTGTCTTTTCTTCCTGCATGCCTTCCAGTTCTAACTCGAACGTTTTTTCGGCAGGCAGTCGGACCGTAACTGTATCATTTGGCGGTTGGTCGGTTCCGGCCACGGCAGGCGCATCATCGTTTCCCGAGTTCGCGGCGTTATTCCCTGAGCATGCGGCAAGCGCCAGCACCATTGCAGCAATCCCCAGCGTCAGCTTCATTTTTCTTGCCAAACTCATGTGAACACCTCCTCCCTTTTTTTGACGGAAAGGATGCAAAAATGTTGCATGGCGTGCCGAAGTCGGGCTTGTTGTCTATATTGATTGCGACTGGCCGCTTGCATTCTACATAAGCGCAGTGGTAAGCGAAACATTCGGGGCGAAGGTAAACTGGGATGGGAAGACGAAGACGGTAAGAATCGATAAGTAAAATAAAGGGGCATACTTCGAAGTCAATGATTGACCTTGGAGTACGCCCTATTTTTGGTTATGGTTTCAGCCAAACGCCGCCAGTACCGTCATACTTTCTACGGAAAGATTTGATTTTAAACTAATCTCATCTACTGGCACAGAATACCCAATTCGCAGTTTAGTTACGTTGCGGCAAGATAAAGCGGGCATTGCGTCAGGGGCGTGTCGTATGTGTGCTTTCCCCGAAGATAACCTTTGTAGATAGGTGAATCACCTCAAAAGCCCTATTTGGCCGCTGGATCCGGTACAGAAGCTCCTCTGCGGCCCGCAACCCCAGTTGAAACTCATTATTCGCAACCGTTGTAAGCGAAATATCCAGAAGCTCGGTTTCTTTCATCTGGTCAAAACCGGATATAGCGATATCTTGCGGAACCCGCAAACCTTTCTCCTTTACGAACCGGATGGCGTGAAGCGCCATAAGGTCGTTACCGCAAACTAATGCGGTAGGAAGCTGTTCGAGAGCTCCAAGCGTATCGGCAATGCCTTCAAAGGATTGATAACTTATAGAATGCGTACTCGTTATGCAGTAGCTTGGATTCTGTGGAATATTTGCTTCATGAAGGGCTCTACTATATCCTATCCAACGCTCACGAAAGCTTCGGGACGAAATATCTCCTATAAAACCGATCTCGCGGTGCCCCGACTCAATGAGATGACGGGTAATCCGGTACACGCTTTCCTCGCTCTCCATCAGTACAAGATCGGCTTTGAGGTCGGTTATCGGCAGCTCGGCATTCAAATCAATAAAAACCTTGGGCAGGGAATGAGCCAGTAATTTCTCGGTGTAGGCCTTGTTCAACATTCCCACTACGACAAATCCGTCAATTGTACTGTTCAGCATGGGAGGCACCGTGAGGGAAATGATATCCTCATCTTTGATAAACGACATCTTCATGTCGTAACCGCTTCCTCTGAGTACATCCTCGACGCCCCTCATCAGGTTCATCCAATATCCGTTTGTACTCCTGTCGATTCGAGTTAAATAGGCAATACACTTCGTGCTTTGGGAAATAGCGGTTCGTTCGCCGGTGCCGGGAACCATTTTCTTATAACCCATTGCAATAGCCTGTTCAAAGACTTTTTTTTTGGTCTCTTCCGAAATGCTTGCGTGATTATTCAGTGCCTTTGATACCGTGTTTCTAGAAATACCTAATTCATTGGAGATGTCGTAGGTGGTTACTTTTTTGTTCACCAGTTTCCAATCCCTCTTTTGTACGAGTATTAATTTAATTTTAATAGTTGGCAAATATTTGTCAACTACTGTGCAAACTTTGTAACTATGTTTACTTTGCGAAATGACGAATCGATTCGTTTGTAACATTATTTCAACATTGAGAGATTGCTGGATGTAACAGGTATCATCTGCTGGAAAAATAATATTTACACTTAAATACAGCGATGCTATAATTTTCCCGAACAGATTGGTGTGCAAAATGACGATAATGTAACGTTCGTAACTGTACGTGTTTATCTCCTTTGGCGCATCAGTCTTTTTTTGTTAAGGCTATGGAAGCGCTTTATTATGTGAAAGGTTTTTGATTGAACCGGTTCTGGCCCTGCGCGATCATGACCTTTACTGTGGTTGGCAGCGCCAGCATCAGCTGGCATGAGGATGTGTCCATACAAGGAAATGGAGGCGATTACATGATTAGAGGATTGACTCGAGCGGGGCTGGGATCAACATGGAGCAACGAGGAATTTATCCGTAAAGCGGCAGCATACGGCTTCGAATCGGTGGATATCGACGCGAAAGGTTTGATTAGTTCGCTGGGCAGGGAGGGGGCGGCAAGCTTGCTTGCCGAAACCGACGTTGCGATCGGCGCGATCGGGCTCCCTGTTGATTGGCGCAGTACTGACGCAGCATTCAAGCAGGCTTTACCTGCGCTCGCCGAGTCATCTGCCGCTGCGGCTGCGCTCGGCTGTACACGCTGCGTCACGTACATTCTGCCTTCCACAGATCAACCGTCCGCCCGCTTTATGGCGCAGGCCGTCTATCGGCTTCGCGTCTGCGCTGAAATCTTAGGCGCATATGGGCTGCGGTTTGGCCTGGAATTCGTCGGGCCTCACCATGCGCGCACGTCCAAGAAGAATCCGTTTATTTGGACAGTGGAAGAGACGCTTGACATGGCCGCCGCAATCGGCCTTCCGAATGTCGGACTGCTGGTTGATTCTTATCACTGCCATACGACCGGATTTCAACCGTCCCAACTGGAGCGGTTGAAGGCAGAACAAATTGTTCATGTTCACATCAACGATGCCAAAGATTTGCCGGTCGAAGAGCTGAGAGACAACGACCGCCTCTATACGGGCGAAGGCGTAATAGACTTGAAAGGTTTCCTCTCCGCATTGAAGAAGATCGGATATGATGGACCGGTTGCGCAAGAGGTGCTGACTCCGGAGCCGCCCGCGGGTGATCCTGAAGAGCTCCTGAAGCGGACCAAAGCTGGCTTTGACCAGGTATTTCCGGACTAATCGGATTCACGTATCGGTCATCCTGATTGTACGAAGAGGTGTTGTTACCATCATTTCGGAAGCGTTTACAATCATTGGTTGAACTTTGAGGAGGGCTTGAAGGTGAAGAAACGAATCAAAACGAAATGGCTTGGGCTGGCGCTGACCGGCGTAACGCTGCTGGGCACCGCTTGCTCGAACGGCGCAAACAGCGGAAACAATACGCCGGCGAACAACGGGACGGCCGATACCGCCGCGCCTGAGAAGCCGATGGATATCAGCATAACGCTGAACGGCGGCCCGAAAACGCCGAATTCATGGAGCGAGAAGACATTAGAGGAGCAACTGACAGATAAACTCGGGAGGCAGGTAACGGTCGACCCGATCTTCCTGCCGGCTTCAGAAGTAGATACGAAGATCAACTTACTGATGAGCGCCAAGAACACCCGGCCGAATATTCTATGGACCGGCGATACGAAGGAATATTCGAAGTGGGTCCAGGCGGGCATCATTCAGGACCTTACCCCTTCGCTGCAGAAATACGGCAAAGAAATTATCGATTACTATTCCAAGGACACACTCTTTTATCATTGGGATTCCAGCGGTAAATTGTATCAAATCCCCGGAGATGTTGCGGAAGCCGGCACCATGACCACAATCATTCGCAAGGATTGGTTGGACAAGTTAGGGCTTCAGGTGCCGAAAACGCTGGATGAATTCGTTCAAGTACTCCGTGCCTTTACGAACGATGATCCGGACGGCAACGGCAAAAAGGATACGTACGGCTTGTCGGGCGATTACTATTTCCGCAGTCTCGCGCCGTTCTTCTATGCATATGGGGTGGATCCCGATGCGTTCATCAAGCAGGATGACGGATCAATCAAATACGGTGCCACCATGCCACAGGTAAAAACGGTGCTGCAGCAGATTGCCCAACTGTATGGTGAAGGGGTTATTGACCCCCGAATGGCCAGCGCCGCGAACATTACAAACGAAAAAGTCGATGAAATTTATGCTTCCGGCAAGGTCGGGGCGTTCTACCGGTGGGTCGCCTACTTCAATCCGTCAGGCAATGCGGCAATCAATTTTAAACAGAACAACCCGGGCGGCGAATATATGGCCATCGATCCGGTGGCGGGGCCGGACGGTTTCAAGTCCGACATTCCGTCTGCCCCGAGAGGCTGGTGCTATCTGGTCGTAACCGACGCGGGCTCTGCCGACGAAGCGGTGCAGGTGCTCAACGTCATTGCTTCGCCGGAAGTCAACTCTTTGCTCCGCTTCGGCAAGGAAGGTGAGCATTATACGATGGATAACGGCGTGTATAACAGAAAAGTTACGCCAGACGAAGCCAACAAGCTTGGACTCGACAATTTTTCCTGGGTCATCACGCGCAAGGATGCGTCCAACCTTTCCAATACGCCCGAGGTGACCAAGTTGTTCGAATATAAGGAAAAAACGTCCCAACCGATGCGCGACAAGATTGCCGTATTCAAAGCGACGAACCGTCCGCAATGGGATAAATATTCAACGGATATCCAAAAAGCCCGCGACGAGACGTTTTGGGGCATCATTACCGGCAAGCTCGGCATCGATGCATTCGATAAATTTGTAGATCAATATCAGAAGCTGGGCGGCAAGGCAGTTGATGAAGAAGCGAACGCGCTTTACAGCGCTCAGGAAGAAGAATACGCCAAGTATGACGAATGGTACGAGGAAAACATCATTCCCTATAAGTAGCTTTTTGCATAAGTCCAGCCGGCCGGACCGACTTTAAGCAGGCAGCCTGACAGACGTGCAGCAATAGAAGACCAGACGAAGTTTTCTTGCAAAATGGGGAAGAGGAAGCTCCGACGCGGAGCTCCTCTTCCATTTCAAGAAGAGATGAGGTGTCCGAATGGAACCGTCAGCCAAAACCATGGTCCGAACGAAGTTGAGTTCGACCAGCCAACGGAAATTGTGGAAGGATGTTGTGCGCGACAGGTATTTGTATCTGCTGTTGTTGCCCGGTCTGCTGCTGATTTTCGTGTTTCGTTATGCCCCGATGTACGGCATCGTCATCGCCTTTAAGGATTACAATATTTATAACGGAATCAAGGGCAGCGAATGGGTCGGCTTCGAGCAGTTCAATAAGTTGTTTAATTCCCCTGATTTCTATGAAATATTGCGGAATACGCTCGTGATCAGCGTGTATAAACTGGCGGCGGGCTTTTCTGTTCCCATCATCCTTTCCCTGCTGTTGAATGAGTTAAAGAACATGGTCTTTAAACGGATTACGCAATCGATTATTTATTTGCCTCATTTTGTGTCGTGGGTCATTTTCTCCGGCATCCTCATTACCTTCCTGAACCCGGTCGATGGCCTAGTTAATTATATTATCAAAGGCGCCGGCGGAAAGCCTATCGATTTTCTCATCAATGTGGATTACTTCCGTTCCATTCTCGTGGCGAGTGATCTGTACAAGGAAGTGGGATGGGGAACGATCATTTATCTGGCGGCCATGTCGGGCGTAAACCCCGAGTTGTACGAGGCCTCGAGAATGGACGGGGCGAATAAAGGAAGGCAGATGTGGCATGTGACGCTTCCTGCCATTCGTCCTGTCATAATCATTCTCGTCATCCTTAGCTTGGCTAACATTCTGGAAGCTGGCTTTCAGCAAATCTTCCTGTTGTACAGCCCGCTCGTATATGACGTCGCCGACATTATCGATACTTACGTCTACAGAGTAGGGATTGCCGATGCCAATTACAGCTATGCGACCGCGGCGGGTGTATTTAAGTCTTTGATCGCAATGATCTTAATCGTGTCGGCCAATAAAATCGTGAAGAAATTCGGACAAGAGGGGCTCTGGTAGGAGGTGAGGACTTGATTGGATTAACGAAGGGCGAACGTTTGTTTCATGTGCTGAATCATTTGTTTTTTATTATCCTGATGGTTGCGATGATCTATCCGTTCTGGTATATCGTCATGGGCTCGTTAAGCGAACCGGAAAAGACAATGGGGGGCGGATTTTTCCTGATGCCCGAAGGGTTTTCGATATCCGCCTACAAGGCGGTGTTGCAAAACGTATCGCTGCTGACCGGCTTTCAGGTGACAGTGATTTCGACCTTGGGCGGCGTGCTGATTGGCACGTTCTTCACCGCGACAACGGCCTATGCCCTTTCCAGAAAGCGGCTGCGCGGACAAAAGACTTTTGCGTTGCTCATTCTGTTCACCATGCTGTTCAGCGGCGGGCTGATCCCCACTTATCTATTGGTCAAAGGGCTGGGCATGATCGACTCCTATTGGGCGCTGATTCTGCCGAATGCAATGGGGGCATGGAACATATTTGTGATGCTGAGTTTCTTTCGTGGCCTACCGGATGAGCTGGAGGAGGCGGCCAAGATCGATGGGGCTGGCGATTTGACTGTATTTTTTCGTATCGTGCTCCCGCTTTCCAATGCCGTCATCGCAACGATCGCCTTGTTTATCGCCGTCGGGTACTGGAACGATTTCTTCAGCTCCATTCTTTATATGACGGAAAAGAACATGTGGCAGCTGCAGATGGTGCTCAGTGATATCATCAGCAACACGAGCGCTGCCACCGAGCAGTCGGGGCTCTCCATCGGCTTTCAAAACCAGGTGAATGTATTCACGGTTCGGATGGCTGCGATTATGGTATCGACAATTCCGATTTTGATCGTCTATCCGTTTGTGCAAAAGCATTTTGTGAAAGGCGCCCTGATCGGTTCCGTCAAAGGATGAGATTGTCCAACGTATGATATTCAAATGATCGGAAGGCGAAGATGGTTAGAATTGAAAAGTAAAAGAGGGGCCGCCCCAAAGCTTTGGATGTTGGGACAGCCCCTTATTCATTAGCGCATTTTGTATCTCGCCATGACGCCGGACGCATTCCTCGTCTCGTTCTCCCTAATTTCCTCCATAAACTGCGGCCACCATTCCTTGTGCTCCGACCACTCCGCCGCTTTGCCTGCCGCTTGCCCCCAAGCTTTCATTGCCTGATCTGCGATCTCCGTCGTAGCCGTCAGGCTTCCGTAATCCGGGATGAGCCATTTGTGCCCGATTTGGGCATGCAGCACCTCGTCCGCCCAATCGTAATCTTGGATCAATAAGGAAATCGGATTTCCGGTTTCTTTTGCAATCTCCCATTCTTTCTGCTTGCCGGTTTGTTTGGGCATGAGACTTTGTTCGATCCGCCAGAGCACCAGATGGGCCTCAGTAGGGGTAAGCTCTGTGTTCAAAATCATGGATGATCCTATAGGGATCGGGTACTTATAGAAAGGGACACCTCCGAAGTAAAGGCCGATTTCTCCGAGCATCGCATGCCGCGTTTCATCCCATAGTTGACGGCTGAGATCCGTATAGTATTCCCATGGTTTGCCTTCAATTTTATATAGAATAGGTCCCATCCACTCCGGTACGTCCATTTCCCGGAGCCGTTTATAGATGAGGGAATACGCGCGTTCTTCGGGAGAACAGTTCTCGTCCCAGAAATAAGAATCGATCTTCGCGGACGTATTGTACGGGTCGATAAACCGCTCGTCTCTTCTCGGAACCGGGTCCATCTCGTATTTCTGCCCATCTGAGCGCAGGGTTGCCGTACAAGGCTCAGGCGTGACATCTCCGAAAATGCCGCCGGCAGCTTTTAGAAGCGTTTGCAGATGATTTTCCCAATGCGCCGCAAGCTTTTCTTTCTCAGGCAAATCGATTAGCGCTGTCAAAGCTTGCTCACCCCAAGCTGCCATCTCTTCTTGGTCTTGCAGTATGCCGCGAAGTAGTCGATAGGTGGGATGCTCGGCAATTCGGTTCATCTCATCGAGATAACGGTTCAGCGCCTTGATCATCTCCTTGCGGATGACGCGGTAAAACCCAATAAGCAACTCAATGGTATCATCACCGCGAATCGCTTCATCGAGCCAAATGCGCAATTTATCATCCGGTACTTGATCGAGACCCAATGGAGGTTCGCGCATTTCGGAAACCCGTTTGCGTATCGCTGCGCTATGTTCAGCATCGAGCCACAGATGATAGCCGAACGCGCATTTCACTTCCCATTCGGGAACGCGGGCGAGATGCGCGGATAACATTTGATTCAGCGATTTGGAAATATAATTAAACCGCTTCAATAATTCGACGCTTCGATCTACAGTAAACCCAGGTTTACATGCTTCATCGTACGTGCAAATTCCGGCAAGAGGGGGTATACCTTTATTGTCAATATCAACCCGATTCAACGCACGCCACTCCCTTTTGAATAATAGAATATGTCTATTATATAAGGTCAAAGGGATTAAAGATTGGTCTAAATAAGTTCTGTTATTTGTCAAAATCAACTGTGTACGTTCTACAAGGGGGAAAAAGGAACGGAGCTGGAAATGAAACTGTGAATGGCTTTCGATGGAGCAGTGAAGCGAAGCTATTGAACGCTCAGGGTACGCGGAATTGCCCAGCTTCCTACTCGGAAGCCACTTACCTTAAGAATTTGGTAACGGGCTTATAAATAATCTCCATCAGCTGCGTCGTGCCGGGCATATGAGGGAAGAGCGCTGTCAAGAGGAGAATGAGCCACCCCGCGATGGTCAACGCCACACATGCAGACCGTTCTCTAGTCCGATCTTTCTTGATTCGCGGCAGATCGTAGAAGAAGATGAGAAGCGCGAGCAAGCAAATGCCAACCATATAACTCATAAGAATGCCTCCTTCCGGCGCCGCAATCCGACTTACCGAGACAGACTTTTATCCGTAAACCCGGTACGGGCAATCAATACATGGATATCATAGGTAACTTTAATATCCGCGAACTGTTCTTCCCAACGACTCATCGCCTGTTCAAGCGCTTGGGGGTATTTGCGGTGAAACGCTTTGCCGAATCCTACTGCATCCGCTTGCCACTGATCCTGCAGTGGCTTAAGGGCGGATTCGATTCGCTTTCGAATGACGGCCTCGAATTCCCTCTGCATCAAATTGATCGTTTGCACGTCCATCATATCAAGCTTCGATATGTTCTCGACCACATTGCCCTCGGCCGACGCTTTGATCTTCAGTTGCCACTGCCCATTGTGAATGGAGGGGATTAGCTCACTCGAGCTCTTGTACAAGGCGACGGAAACCAGCCCGTCTTCCTTAACCAAGCGGGTAGTGATCGTACCGTCTTTGATCGAGTCCGTGACCCACATCAGGCCGCGTGTAGCCGAATCACTGAGCCTTCCAACCATTTTCCCTCCCTTGACGATAGCCGAGCCTTGCGAGAAAACGCTTTGATGGGGCTTTCCTTCGGTCGTGAAGGTCTTCACCCACGGAAGCGCAATGGCGAACGAACGAGCACTTTTGTGTTCCAATTTGAGCAGCGTCACGTACAGTCCGGTACGCATGACCGACATTTCCCGCAGGTTCTCCGAAGTGTTGGATTCGATTAAAGGATCGAGGCTTATCATCTTCGAAGCATTGCCTTCGCATACGAATACAAGCGTCCGTTCCCTTGGTCCGGGATGTCGGCCCAAATAATCGATGGTATCGCTGATTCCGCGCCTAGCCAGCTTTTCGCCGAAGATGATGATCTTGGCATGGCCCCAGAACAACTTCCGGGACAGTTTCTCTTGCAATTTTTGCGTTGCATCGGCAATGTCCATACCCGGCGCAGAGACGACAACGCTGCTGTTCTTTTGCGTGCCCCCGGTACCGCCAATGCCGCCGCCTGACATGGATGATTGCATGGGAATATAGACTTGCGCCGAGATGACGATGCCCTTCGACTTGGGGTCCGCATCTAAGCCGATCGCCGTCACGATCGCCAAATCATTGATTTCGCGTCTGTCCCAGCAACCCGTCAGCAGCAGCGTGAGAGGAATGATCGCAAGGAGGGAGCGCCCCGCGCCCGACAGATTAGTCATGTGAGCCTCCATCAAATTAGCCGTTATTGCGCCGGCCAGGCGTTCCTGGCTTCAGGTAGCCCGATTGTCGGCGGGCATTCGAGAATCCGGTAAATCGGGGTCTCGTCGCCAGCAGCCAACGCGGTGCCCGAACGAGCACGTCTTTGAAGCCCTCAAATCTGAATGGGGCGATCGGCGAGAGATACGGCGTCCCGAATGAACGTAGACCCAGTAAGTGCACGACGATCAGAATAATACTGAGCATGACGCCCAACAAACCTAGAATGCCAGCCATGCAGATAATCGGAAAACGAAGCAGGCGGATGGCAATCCCGACAGGGTAATGCGGAATCAGGAAGGAAGCGATGCCCGTAATCGCTACGACCATGACCATGGGAGCCGACACGAGTCCGGCCGAAATCGCCGCTTGTCCGATGACGAGCGCGCCGACAATGCTGACCGCGGCGCCGACCTGCTTCGGAAGGCGCACGCCGGCTTCCCGCATCGCTTCAAAGGTGATTTCCATCAATAGCGCCTCGATGAACGCTGGAAACGGGATCGACTCCCTCGATTGCGCCATCGTAAGAATCAGCTTGCTTGGAATCATCTCATGATGAAAGGAAAGTACAGCGACGTAAATGGATGGTGCAAGAAGCGCGATGGCCGTGAACAAATAGCGGAGCAGCCTTACAGCCGTGGCGATGTAGTATCGTTGGTAATAATCCTCCGCGGACTGCATGAACATAGCAAGCGTATTCGGTGCAAGCAGAACGAACGGCGTGCCTGCAACGAATACGGCGATTCGGCCTTCGAGCAGCGCAGCGGCGACGGTATCCGGGCGCTCCGTTGATCCGAGTTGGGGAAACGGTGAATAAGGATTATCCTCGATCAGCTCTTCAATATAGGCGCTCTCCAAGACACCGTCGACGTCGATCCGCAGAAGGCGGGAACGCATTTCTTCTACCAGCTTTGGTTCAATAACGCCGTCGATGTAGGAAATGAGCACATCAGTCTGCGAGTAACGTCCGATGGTCATTTTCTCGATCTTCAAATCTGGATGACGAAGCTTCCGCCGGAGCAGCGACGTATTCGTGGCCAGCGTTTCCACGAAACCTTCTCTTGGTCCTCTCACGACCGTTTCGGAGCTGGGCTCTTCGATGTTGCGTTTCTCCCAATTGGAGAAATCGCCAGACAGCGCTTCATTTTCTCCGTCCAAGAGCAGTACGGTCATGCCGGAGGAGATCGCCATCACCACCTCTTGCAGGAGGGAGAGCTTACTTAGATTTGGCATCGAAAGCTGTTTACAGGCGTCTTGCAGCGATTCGACCGGAATCTGGAGGTTCGTCAACGGCGAGACAAAATACCGGGTCACCATCTCCACGTCCGTGATGCCACCGATGTACAACACGACAGCCTCCTTGCCGGAGCGTAGGTCGAATCGATGGACATTGAAATCGAAACAGCGGTCGAAGGCTTCCGTCAATTGCGTCAGGCAGTCGTTAAGCAAGTTCGGTATCGGCTTGTTCATGAGCGGCCGCCTCTGAGGGCCGCGCTGAATTTCGAACGCAGCAAAGCGACGGCGAGCAGCGCGGCGGGAATAACGAAGCGAAACATCAAATCGTTATTATCAGTCCCCTTGCTGGAACGAGCAACAAGCGCAGGTAAATTCGGAATGCCCCAAACCGCAAAGGCGAAGATAAGCAGTCCTAGGGGAAACACGATCGGCCGATAATCCGACAGCCCTATCCACTGAGCGGCGCAAAGCGCTGTGATGTAATAGAACAACGATATTTTTACGAATAAGCCGACTACCCAAATCACGACGATCAGTATTTCCATGTTTTCAATAAAGTCGGACATGCTGATATAACGGGCAGCAATCAAAATGGGATACGAATAATTGCCCGTGTCCTCCCCAAACATGAACAAGATGCATAGGTTCATGCAGACCATGGTAAGCAGAACGGCCCCAACGGAAATAAAAGCCCATTTCATGGATTTTGATGCATCCCGAGTGTAGGGGACGAGAAACGCCAGGAAAAAGAACTCACTGAACCAAGTAGAGACGATAAAACCGCCTCTTATCGGCGGACCTAGTCCGTTCGCCAGAATCGGTTGTATCTCTTTAAAATCGAAGCTGCTTTGCAGCAGAATGACAATGAAGAGTAACGATAGGATGACGAACGGCGTAAAAAATTGCGCCGAGCGTCCGATTACTTCGAGCCCGCTGCGCACCGTTACCGCGCAGACGAATATGATCGTGACGATAATGATGCTTTTGGGCGTCATACTGATAAACGCATTCAGTAAAAACTCCGTGTAAGAGCGTACGATTGCGCCATCCATGTTTAATAATGATATCAAATAGAGCAGCCCGAGAATCAAAGCTGGAATCCGCCCGATGATGCGCGGCAGGTATTCCATGAACGTCTGATTCGGATACAGTTTCGCAAGCGAATAAATGACGATGACAAGCAGGAGACCGAGTACCGACGCAAAGATCGGCGACATCCAAAAATCGTTATGCGCCTTGGCCGCCGTAATGCTGGGAAGATAGAGCAGCGAGGTGGACAAAACACCCATATACAGAAGTATGGCAGCCTGAAAAGACGAGATTTTCCCCTGTTCGATCATGTTTGTCGCCTCCTTGGATGACGTCATTTTGCACAATTTTGGCATTAATTATTCTGTTTTTGAATACAGAGAAAAGTAAATGTATAAACGCAAATATTTGTTCGCAAAGTCGCAAGGCCAAGGTGGACGATCTGATGGCTGAACCGAACCAACCACGATAAGTGCGGCAGCTGGACGATTGGATGAAGGTGTAGTAGCCGTTTTTCACCATGTCGGCGATAACTAAGGGACCTCGAGGCCTCGGCTCATAAAGTATGTTATAATGGCTTGCAGTGAAAGGAGAGATGACGTATGTATGGAAATCAGCATGAATCAGGGAAGAACGTCACACAATTCCAGGGAGGAAGCGCCAAGTAAGCCCAGTTTCCTCCCGATAATAAGGAGAGGAATAACCAATGAATCCCTTTTTAACGATTGCAGACCCTAGACCGTTAGGTCCTGGTTCCTATCATATGGCGCTGCCGCTGGTTGAAGCGGTCCGGATTAGACCCGGTGTGCGGGTATTGGAGGTGGGGGCCGGCAACGGGCAAGTCGCCTCTATACTTGCCAAGCATTGGGCCGTTACGGTCGTCACGTTGGAGCCTTGGCTCAACTTGTCCGTTATTCGGGATAACGCCGCCGGACTTGGAGTGGCGAACCAGGTATTGCCGATGAATGTGACGGCGCAGTCAATGCCGTTTGCCTCCGAAACTTTCGATGCCGTTATTAGCATCGGCTCTTTCGAAATGATTAGGGACGATCGCCCGCAAGCGTTGGAGGAAATGATGCGCGTGGCGCGCAGCGGAGCATATGTCGGTATCGCAGAACCGATGTGCCATCCTTGCGAACTGACGGAACAACAGCTTCAGACCAAAATAGGACAATCGTTCCACGATCACTTCCGAACGCTTGACTGGAATAAGGAGTTGTTTCATCAGCACGGATTAAGCGTCGTTGAAAACTATTATTTTTCCGATGCCTATCAATGGTGGTACGATCATGTTCACGATGAAAGGTGTCCGTTGGACGAACGGGAATTCGTCGTCAAGGATGCCGGGAAGTGGTTATCGTTGGGTCTTGTTGTAGGAAGGAAGCCTTAAAGTATATCGTTTGTAATTATAAAAGAGCCGAAGATTCCGTTTCGTTCAGGAAATTCGGCTCTTACTTATATAATTGGAGTGTCAGGTGGTCAACTTACGCGGGGCATACCTTATTGCTGCTGACCTTAGAGGTAGCGACCTAAGTGACACGATAGCTCAAGTATACTATGACGGCAGCCTGCCTCAGAACGATCGGCTGCCGTCGTGCGCTATCGGGCATTTAGCATAATAGAGTAACTGTTTACCTACCGGGGAAGGCTCGGGAATCTGGAGGTATATCGTTGTCTAATAAGGGGCAGGCTGACTCGGAGGGACAAAATGCCGCTTCCTTATCTACGGGATTAAATGAAACGCTCATGGAACGTTTCAGACGTTATTACGCAACGATCACTTAAGGAGTATTTTGAGCAGGACTCAAGCTGCACTCGTGTGTTAAATCAAACGGAGGAGGCCATCTTTATGACCCGCGAAAGTAGAAATGTGGAAACGGACGGAGATCCGGATACATTATATGAGGATTTGGAGGCGCATGAAGAAACGAGCTTCTTCTTGAATGAGAAGCAGTCGGACGTATCCGACACACTGACCGTACAGCCTGCCGACATGCAGCGACCGAAGAAGGAATAGCAGGTATTACCGGTAGATCGAACGATTCCGTCTCGTAATGAGACGGAACTTTTTGCGTTCAATCGAATCTTCCACCATGCTGCTGCGGGCGAAGGTGCGTGTGGTTTCTTTCAAGGAGGCTGCGCCGTCTACAAAATGATCGACATCGACAGGAAACAGAGAGCCCCCCTTTTATTTGAATCAAGTAGAATCCGTGTTTTTCATTCGTTAAGGGGCCGACTTCATACGCCTATAGGCGGTTGGCGTGGAACCGGCCAGCTTGCGGAACGTCCGGTAAAAGCTTTTCAAATCCTTGTAGCCCGTGGCATACGCGATTTCCGATACGCCTAGGTCTGTCGTTTCTAACAGCAGACAGCTTTTGGCGATCCGTTTGTGTTGCACGTATTCAAGAAACGTCTGCCCCGTCCGTTCCTTGAACAACCGGTAGAAATGCCGGGGACTCATATCTGCCTTCGCTGCCGCCTTCGCCAGGGATACGGGCCCATCGATTTGGTGATCGAGCCATTCAAACGCGACATCGAGCTGCTTACCGGCACTCCGTTGGCCAGCGGAGGCAACCTGATCCCGCTGAAACAACTTGACGTGCAGCAGCAGCAGCCAGCCCGTGAGCGCGGTTTTGCACCCTGCTCCCTGAAGTGCGTATTCCGTAAACATGGTGTGGAAAATGGCTCCGATTTGTTCGCTACGATCCGAGAAGGCATACCAAACCTTGTCTTGTCCGCCCTGCGGGAGAACGCCCGTCGCAGGACAGAATGGGAGCGCAAGCTCATGCAGATCCTGAAGCCGCTTCAGAAAGAGAGGATCAATGACGCAATTATAGACCACGAGTTGCGGCGATGGCGGTTGACCGATTGGCCGCAGCACATGCGAGGTACCGACGGGCAGATAGAATACGTCGCCCCTGCGTACGCGGATGAGTTCGTCCTCAATGTAATGGAAGCCTTCGCCTTCCTCGACATAGACGATCTCCACGAAATCATGAACGTGTTGCTCGATGTAGAACCCTTCCTTCGTCCGGGTAACATGAACCGGCAGCCCTTCTGAAAACAACGTTTTCCATTCCAACACACGTTTAACGGACTTCAACGCATCCTGCCTCCAGTCGGCGATTTTGTCATGAACTGCCCATGAACTTGTCCTGTTCGGCAACCTTGCATCACACTGTCTTTCATTATAATGATGGATAGACAGAAGAAAAGCGATATCAAACCTGAGCAGCGAAGGGGCGTGATGGCGGCAGGCGAATTGGCTAGCAATGAAATAGGGAACAACCGGAATTGAGGGACGGGAAATCGTAATAATGAAAGCGCAATCATGACTATAAAACGAAAGGGAGGATTCATGTGAATAAACGCATACGCATGTCCGCTCTTGCAACGCTGCTGCTACTTATGCCGGTGAACGCCACGGCACTCGACGCATTCGCCGATGCGACAGCGAATGAAACGTACGGCGCCAACCTCGTTCCGAACGGCGATTTTGAGAACGGCGATATCGCCTGGCCGAACTGGACCAACATCGCGATAGGCCAAGGCGGACAGCACGAAGGCGAGATGGCGCTGAAGATCGCGGGCGGATTCGGCGTGTCGGGGCTCGATTTCGGCGCGCTGGAGCCAGGCCGCATGTATCGTTTCGGCGCCTGGTATAAGTACGAGAACGGTGAAGCCGGCGGCAATTTGAAGCTAACGCTCGGCAAGAGCTTTTCGCGGCAGCTTGATTTCAATGAAACGGACGGCAGCTACCACTATGCCGAAGTCGAGTTCACGGCACCGGAGGAGCTGACGAAGCTGTCCAACTCCAATCTGACGCTCGTCAAATGGTCGAATTCGGATTTTTACCTGGACGACGTGATGCTGCAGAAGGTCTCCACGGCCGAGGAGCTGAAGAAGGAAGCGATATCGCCGTCATTCCTCCATTCCATCGATAATACGGAAACCCGCGTCGACCTAGCTTGGGACGCACCGCAGGAGAAGGATGGCCTGACGTATACGGTTTACCGGGACGGCAAGCCGATCGGTCAAACGAGCGGGATGACCTATGCCGCGGATGGGCTGCAAGCCGGACAAGCCTATGCGTTCAAGGTCGTCGCCGAGAAAGAAGGTCTATTGTCGTTCCCGACGAATACCGCGACCGTGCAGACGAATACGCCGTTGCCGGCGCTGACGAAGGCAATCTACCCCGGGCAAATCGGTGTCGGGCTTGAGGGGATCGGCGGTCGCGGCTTTGAATTTGCGGACGCCGCGAAGACGCTTCGAGCCTGGTCGAAGCCGGACGGCTCTGCTGGTGTGAAGACGGACGCCGACGGCTGGCCGCTCGAGGATGCGGCGACGGTCTTCTTCGATCACCGTCCGGTGGCAGCCTGGCTGAACGATATCGACGATCCCGAAAGGAGGATTCCCGATATAAGCGGCACGTATAAGCTTTCCTTCAAAGGAAAGGCCATGCTCGGGAACATGGATCCCTCCAGCCCATTCACTATCGCCAATCAACATTACGACGAAGCGAGCGGCACGACCACGGCGGATTTAACGCTGCCAAAAGGCGCCGGTCTGCTCTATGTCAGCTTCACCCAGACGGATGGCGGCGTTCGCGACGTGAAGCTGATGCGGCCGGGCTATTCAGTAGACGGCGGCGAGCTATTCACGCGCGAATTCGTACAGGCGCTTCAGCCGTTCGGCACGCTTCGTTTTATGGATTGGCTGAGCACGAACAATAACAACCCATCCTATCCAGCCAGTACCGAATGGCAGGACCGGAAGAAGCCGACGGATGCTACCCAGCTGGAGCAGAACGGCACGAATGGCGTCGCCTGGGAGTACGTCATCGCGCTCGCTAACGAGACGCATAAGGATATTTGGATCAACATTCCGGCTGCTGCCTCCGATGATTACGTACGCGAGCTTGCTAAGCTGCTGAAGGAAAAGCTCGATCCGCAGCTCGCTATTTACGTTGAGTATTCGAACGAGGTGTGGAACGATCTGTTTAGCCAACAGGCTTATAATAAAGCGGCAGCCATCGCGGAGGGCGGCGCGGGCTCCGATCTGAGCCGTTACGTCATGACATCCTATTTCGACGACCCGAACGATGCTTCATATACGCCGGAGCAGCGCTCTTGGGCGCGCCACCGCATGGCCAAGCGGGTCGTGGACATCGGGCGAACGTTCCAGTCCGTCTTCGGCGAGGATGCACTGAATACCCGGGTCCGGCCGGTGCTCAGCTGGTTCGTGCTGTTCCCCGACCAATACAAAGATATGCTGAACTGGGTCGACAAGACGTACGGCGATCCTAGAAACTTCTTCTACGCGATCGCGACCGCCCCGTACTTTAATTCATCCGAAGCGAGCGACGCGGCTTCGAAGACGGAGGTGCTGACCGCCATGCAGGCAGACAACGCTCGCCGGGGCTTGCCGGAGGACGGCAAAATGAAGCTGATCGATCTTGCGGCGCAATACGGGCTCCATTCGTTCACTTATGAGGGCGGACCGGACTCCGGCGGCGGCAGCACGATTAACGTCGCGAATCGGATCGCCGCCCATCGTTCGGAGCGGATGGGCGACCTCGTGACGTACGATATCGGCAACAATTTTCTCGCCAAAGACGGTGATATGTTCATGTACTTCACACTAACGAGCGGCTATAGCCGGTACGGTATGTGGGGAGCGACGGAGGATATCTTCGACGGCCTCCAAACACCGAAATACCGTGCGCTTGAGTCGCTGCTTGGCACGAACGCGGAGCCGTTCTCCGATGTGCCGACAGGACATTTCGCATCCGAAGCAGTAAAGACGCTATACGCGAACGGAATCTTGGGCAGCGGAGACGGCCAGTTCCAGCCGAATAAAGCGCTGAAAGCCGGCGAGTTGGACGACATGTTTGCGAAGCTCTCGAGGCTCGCCGACGCGCGGAACGGTGCGGAAGCAACGACGGACGCGGCAACGTCCGTGCCTGCTATGCAGGCGACCGCAGATGGTTCTGGTTCGTCCAATGCCGCGGTTAGCCGCGAGCGGCTTGCGGTGGGATTGATGCGCGTGTATGAGGCGGAAACAGGCCGGACGATCAAGCATCCGGACGCGGTCAAGCTGCAAGATGGAAAACAGGTTTCGGCCGGGGCGCTTGCATCAGTCGAAGGCGCGATCGTGACGGGGATGATGACGGCAGACGAAGGGAAATTCAGACCGAAGGCGTCGGTTAGCCGGGCCGAAGCGGCGGTCGCGCTTGCAAAGCTGCTCGAGTATATCCGATAGATTGCAGCGCAATGGAGGACCCCTCGGGGTCCTCCTCCTGCTGTGGCACGACCGGAAGAGCTGCATTCGGGGTCGGATGAGGCATGCTCGTCTAAACACATCATGTCAGGGGAGCGTCCGTTGTTTTTTGCACGAGCCGTATCGCACTCAGGAGGCAATTACGGACAACATGCGGCTCTTGCCGTGTCGCATTCTGAATGCGCTTTCAATACTAATGCGAAGGGAGAACGTCCATGCGTTCGGGTCGTTTCGGCATAACGCTTCCGCATTCGCTGAAGTTCCGCTTAATTGCCGTGCTTCTCCTGGCAGCTGTCATACCGGTTTCCCTGATCGGCGGCATCTCGTATTACACCATCTACAATTTACTCTCGGGGAAGCTGGAAAAGGGCATCCAGAGCACGCTGGACCAAGAGAAGACAAGTCTTGACGCCACGCTCAGCAATCTAGATTACGCTTCGCAGCAGCTGGCGCTAATCGGCGATATACGCAACCGTTACGAGGCCTATATCTACCGTAAGGACCCGCTGGAACGGAGCGAAATCGAGAAGGATGTCTATAAGTATACAACAATTGTCAATTATACGAATCCCGATCTTGGATTCATGAGCTACTACCTGCCGGATGAGGAGTCTTTTCTATTCTCCAACATGAATGTGAATCCCGATCTGCATATCCCTCAGTTTCCCCGCATTGCAACACCGTACGCCGGGCTCGAGTTTCTCGGCCCGCACCGGACGCTCTATCCATACAGTGACAATACGGTGCTCTCCGTGTTACGCACGGTCGGCGGCGGGGCCGGCGAGAAACGCATCGCCGTCTATATTGAGACGAATTTCAAAGTGTTCAGCGACCGGTTGAGCCATATTCCATATGGACTGCCGATTAAGCATGTGCTCTTAAACGCTAACGGAGAGGCCGTATACAGCGAGCAGATGGACGAGTTCCCGCTGAATCGCCCGGCCGATCTGAAACGAGCGAAAGGCCGCTCTTATTTCGCAAGCGGAGATGATGTGGTGTTCGCTGCTGAGGGCAAAGCCGGCTGGACCCTGCTCACAGTGGTCACACGCAAGGAATTTTTTCATGAGACGAACGAGTGGATCGCCAGATTCGCCGCCGTCGGTTTGCTTTCAATCGGCGCTAGCCTACTTCTCGCGTGGTTTATCTGGCGGACGATTTATCGGCCGCTCGTTCGGCTTAACCGGTATTTACAGCATACCGCCGCGACACTCTTCAATGAGCCGATTCGCAAGACAGGCGTAAAGGAATTCGACGAACTCCTCGGCACGTTCGGCTTCATGAAAGGCGAAATCGTGAGCCTGCTGAAGGAAATCGAGCTGAAGGAACGCAACAAACGGGATTTGGAAGTTGAGAAACTGCTTTACCAGATCAATCCGCATTTCATCCATAACACGCTTAATACGGTGCAGTGGCTGGCGAGAATGAACGGCCAAAGAGATATTTTCGAGCTGGTGTCCTATTTCATCGAGGTGCTGGACTACAATCTCGGCAAAGAAGGGAAAGTCGTTACGATCCGGCAGGAGCTGAAGGCGGTCGGCGATTACGTGAGCCTGCAGCGGATCCGGTATCAACATGCGTTCCGCGTCGACTTCGAAGCGGAGGATGACACGCTCGATATTCCGTTTCCCCGCTTTCTGCTACAGCCGCTCGTGGAGAACGCGCTTTACCATGGCTTCAATAACAAGGACGGCTTTATCCGCGTGACGATTGCTCGGGAGAAGGAAGGATTCGTCTGCGTACAGATCGCCGACAACGGCGAGGGCATGTCGCCGGAGAAACGGAGCCAGCTGTTTGACAAGCCGGCGGACGCAGCGAAGAAAGCCGGACTCGGCATCGGACTGGCGTATGTGCAGAATACCATTCGCTCCTTCTACGGTGAGCAATACGGCATGCAGGTGGAGAGCGAGCCCGGTTTCGGTACAACGATTACATTGCGGCTGCCGGATGAAATCGGAGGGGAACTATGATCAAGACGCTGTTTGTGGAAGATGAATATTTTGTCCGTCAAGGATTTGTTCACTCCCTTCCTTGGGAGAGCTACGGCATCCAGATCATCGGGGAGGCTGACAATGGGGAGGCAGCGCTTCGCTTCCTGCAGGAGCACGAAGTCGATTTGCTGATTACCGACTTGACAATGCCGGTCAAATCGGGGCTGGAGCTGCTGCATGAAGCGAAAGAACTTTACCCCGGATTGCCGGCCGTCGTACTGACTTGTCATCGCGACTTTGATTATCTTCAGGAAGCGCTCCGGCTAGGGGCGCTGGACTATATTGTGAAAACCCGGCTTGATACGAAAGAAATCGAACGATCGCTCAGTCGAATCAAAGGCCGGTTGATGGAGCTACAGGCCGTTCTACGGAAGCAGGACGCGGTGCTGCTGTTAACCCCCCTGCCGGAGGCGAAGCCCGACTGGCCGGATCGCCTGCGCGCCGAATTCGGGCACGGCTTGGCAAAGGCGGGCGAATCTGTCTGGCTCATCACCGAACATCAAGGCGAGGCGGCGAATGCGCGGATCGCGGCCGAGGCGGCGGCAGGAGGCTGGTTGGCCATCCAAGTCACGAACTGCCGCACCGATGAAATTCGGGGGATGGAAAAGCCGCTCGCGGATGCAGTTGCGCAGACGTTACCGTATCGTTATCAGTCCGACGGCGGTCTTTTGACGGTTTCGCTCGCCGATGCGAAGCGGCGGACAACTAAGCAGCGCGCAGACAGCTTGGCTGACATCAAGAAGCGGTGGCAAACCTACGCCTGGGTGTTCGCAGAACATGAGTTTCTGGAATGGTCGTCTCAAGTGCGGGAAGGCGAGCCGCCGATCCGCGCGCTTGGCGAGTTTCTTACGGAGACGCTGCACGGTTGGTCGCTCAGTATAGGCATGAAGGAAGCTGGCTTGCCGGCTCTTGCCATGCCTGTCCTCTCCTGGGAGCAGTGGATGGAGCTGCTTCGGCATGCGCGGTTGGCGATCGGCCGCCGGTTCACGGAGCTGCATTATTCCAAGGAGGTCTTTGCGAGCGCCTTGAGGTCACTCGATATTATACGCATGCAATTGAAGGACGGACTGCATCAAGGCGAGGTCGCGCGGCTCGTTGGTCTCAGCCGCAGCTACTTCAGCCAGGTGTTCAAGGAGACGTTCGGCATGTCGTTCAACGAATACGCGCGCGCTTGCAGCATTCATACGGCTCGCAAGCTGTTAGCCGAGACCGATTATCCGATTTATTGGATCGCGGAACATTCGGGCTTTCTAGACGAACGGTATTTCAGCCGCGTATTCCGTGAATGTACCGGGCTGCTGCCTTCCGAATTTCGAATCCGGCAAACCCATGGCCAGAAGCCAACCGATTAATTTTGTCCGAAGGCCGTGTGAAAAACGTCCGATCCCGATCGAACCGGAAACGGATTTCGTCGTCTCTCCGAACGGTCTTCCCTGATCGATGGACAACGGAATCAGGTAAGCTGGACTCAGCTCTTCCACATTCTGAAAAGAAAGAAGGGGTAGGCCATGAAAAAGCTGCGCGTGGGCCTTGCGCTGACGACGGTGGCGCTGCTCGTCCTGTCGGCGTGCTCGAATGCAAACAACGGCGGGAGCGGGGGAACGAACGCCAACGCCGGCGGCGGGGCCAGCGGAACCGGCAACGTACAGGAGTCCGGCACCAACAAAGAGCCGGAGGAGACGCCGGATCCGTTCGGTAAGTATGCGGAGACGCTGGAGCTCAGCGTTATCTACGATCGCAACCCGGAGTCGGAGAAGTCTTTTATTCCCGGGAGCACGTACGAATCGAACTGGACGAACGACTTTTGGCTCGACAAGTTGAACATCAAGCCGGTCGTCAAATGGAGCGCTCCGTCTGGAGACCAGTTCAACCAGAAATATAACCTCATGTTCGCGAGCAACGACCTTCCGGATATTTTCATCCTGAAATCGACCGATAACAAGCAGTCCGCCCGCAGCATGCTGAAGCGTCTCGTCGACGCCGACATGGTCGAGGATTTGACGGATGTCTATGCGAAGTATGCGTCGGACGAGGTCAAGGAGTACTATCAGACGTTCGAGAACAAAGCGCTTGATTACGCCGCCTTCGACGGCAAAATGTACGGGTTGCCCTCTCAGGGCGACACCTATGCGAACGTTCAGATTTTGTGGGTTCGCCAGGACTGGCTGGATAAGCTTAGTCTGCAGCCGCCAAAGACCATCGACGATCTCGTCGCCGTTGCCAAGTCATTCAAAGAGAAAGACCCGGACGGCAACGGTAAAGCGGATACGATCGGCCTTGCGATGCAAAATCAGTTCATGGACCCGTCGTTTACGGACGCCGTCTCGATCTTCAATGCCTATAACTCGTTCCCCAAAAACTGGGTGAAAGATGGCGATGGCAAAGTCGTCTGGGGCGGCATTCAGGAAGAGACGAAGAAGCCGCTGCAGGTATTAGCCGATATGTACAAGGAAGGGCTGCTCGATTCGGAATTCGCGCTGAAGGACGGCAACAAGGAAGCCGAGTTGATTACGTCGGGCAAGGCCGGAATGCAAATCGGCTCCTGGTGGAACGGCAGCTACCCGCTGACGTTCAACATCGACAACGATCCGAAGGCGGACTGGAAAGCCTACACGCTGACGACCGACAATACGCTCCACGCCGTCATGGATTTCCCGACGAATCAGTTCCTTGTCGTGAAGAAAGGGTTCAAACACCCGGAAGCGGCCGTGAAAATATTGAACTTCGCCACGAAGTCCAGCCATTCCGGCTACCAGGAAACGGTGGACCGCCGCAATGAACTGGACACCCAGTACGGGCGCGACAAGGTCGATGCGCCAACGATCATTCCGAACTTCGGCATCGCCTATCTCGATACGACGTTGCGCAGCGTCAAGCTATTTGAGGAAATTTTCGCGGGCAAGGCGAAGGTGGACGATCTGACGGTCGGCGAGCGGCAGATCTTCGAAGGCTCGCTGCAACCGAACCACGACAACCCGCGCAAGGACCCGGGCAAGTACAAAGATTACATCAACTGGATGTCCGCGCTCTCGGCGATCGCGCATTCCACGCTCGATATTCAGTGGAACGCCTTCAACGGCTCGACGCCGACCTACGATGCCAAGATGGGCTCGCTCATGGACAAACAGCTGACGGCGTTCACGAAGATCATTATGGGCAAGGAGCCGATCGACTACTTTGACACGTTCGTCAAGGAGTGGAAAGCGCAGGGCGGCGATCAAATCACGCAGGAAGTGAACGACGCGGTCGCCAAAGAAGGCAGCTAACGAATTCATTCCGCTTGGCCGGCTGGCGGCAGGCTTAGAGCCTGTCGCCAGTCGCGCCCAAACGGCGGCAGGAGCGTGGACGATAAGATGACCAAACTCTTCAAAAACGATCAATTTCATTATCACATCATGCTGCTACCGATTTTTGTCTTGTTCATTCTGTTCCATGTGCTGCCCATATACGGCATATTGCTCGCATTCAAGCATTTTATCCCGACGAAAGGGATCGTCGGGTCGCCGTGGGCGGGGCTGGAGCATTACAAATTTCTGATGCAGAATCCGGAGATCTGGCGCGTGCTGCGCAATACGCTTCTCATTTCGGTCGGCAAGCTGATCACGCTGCTTATTCTCCCGATCGTGCTCGCGCTGATGCTGAACGAATTGCGCGTCAAATGGTTCAAGCGATCGGTGCAGACGATTACGTACTTGCCGCATTTTCTATCGTGGGTCATTCTGGCGGGGATCTTCCGCGACATTCTATCGACCCATGGCATAATCAACCATCTCCTAGAGTCGATTTTCGGATTGAACCCGATTATGTATCTCGGCAGCAATTTCTGGTTCCGTCCGATCATCATCATCTCGAACATGTGGAAGGAAATGGGCTTTTCGACCATCATTTATTTGGCCGCTCTGACGAGCATCAATCCTGCTTTGTACGAAGCGGCGGAGATCGACGGGGCGACCCGCTTTCAACGCATCCGGCACGTTTCCATTCCCGGCATCGCGATGGTCATCGCGCTGCTGGCGACGCTCAGCTTAAATGGCATTCTGTATGCGGGCTTCGATCAGATCTACAATTTGTACAACGTCATCGTGTACGATACCGGCGACGTTATCGAAACCTGGGTCTTCCGCAACGGCCTGGTCGGTGCGCAATACGAGATGGGTACCGCGGTCGGGCTCGTTAATAGCGTGATGAGCCTGTCGCTGATCGCGCTTACCTATACACTGGCCTATCGGTTTGCCAACTACCGCATATTCTAGCCCGGAAGGAGAACAGCGCATGATTATTTCCAAATCGTTCGGTTCACGGGCATTCGATGCTGCGTTGATAGTGATTTTGACGGTCATCTCGGCGGTGACGTTGTTTCCGATTTTGCATACGGTCGCGGTCTCGTTCAGCAATCCCGCCATCGCCGGTTCCGGCACGATCACCGTGCTTCCCAAGGGGCTGTCGTTGAGTGCGTATACGCGCGTCCTGGACGACAAGCAGTTCTTCAGTTCGCTCTGGGTGTCGGTAGAGCGGATCGTCATTACGCTGGCGCTCGGCACCGGCGTCACCTATTTAGCCGCGTTCCCGTTCTCCCGGGAAACCCGGGACTTTCGGATGCGGAACGTGTATCTCTGGCTGCTCTTGATTGTCAGCAGCTTCAATGGCGGCATCATTCCGGGCTACATGAACGCCAAAAACCTCGGCTTGTACGATAATTTCTGGATTCTCGTCCTGCCGTATTTGTTCAACTTCGGCAATATTCTGCTCGTCTTCAATTTTTGGCGTAACCTGCCGAAGGAGCTGGACGACTGCTCGAACATCGACGGTGCCGGTCCCTGGACGAAGCTGACGCATATTTACTTTCCGCTGTCGCTGCCGGTGCTGGCCACGATATCGCTCTTTACGATCGTCAACACGTGGAATGAGTATTTCCAGGCGATTGTCTTTATTAACAATCCGCATCTGATGCCGTTGCAAACGTACTTGCAGCAGATCGTGGTGACGATCGATCCGACGCGTCCCGAGGATATTTCGAAGGCAGGCGGTTCACTGTCGGAAATATCGAACCAGACGCTCGATGCGGCAAAAATCTCACTGACGATGCTGCCGATCTTGTTCGTGTATCCGTTCCTGCAGCGGTACTTTATTCACGGCATTACGCTCGGATCGGTGAAAGAGTAGGCACTGCACGCTGGAAAACTCAGCCTGGTTGCCAGAGTCTTTGCTGGTCAAACATCGTATTATCTAGAGCCGCAAATCCTGCGGCTTTTTGCGCTTTCATCCCATTTTCGAAGGAAGTGCAAGTATAATAGGCCTTTGGTTATGGATCGATGGAGTGCTTTTGGATTTTCCAAATAATAGTATACTTAAAGCAAATACGGTCATTGGAGGAAAATGGATTGAAACGATGGTTTTTGCTTTCAGTTATCGGAACTCTAATGCTGACGCTGTTTCTGCCCTTTCAGGCTGCCGCTGCGGACTTCGACTCCGTGTTAAAGGAAGGAAGCTCTGATTCTGATGTCACGATGGTTGCAGAAGGAATGGGGCATGCTCTTGCTTTAAAGCAAGACGGAACGGTTTGGTCGTGGGGAAACAACGCATTTGGTCAACTGGGCTATGGCGGCACAACAATCGAAGACGATCCTCCCGTTCAAGTGCAAGACCTTGATTCGGTTGTCGCGATCTCTACAGGTTCAGATCATAGCTTAGCGCTCAAAAGCGATGGTACCGTCTGGGCATGGGGAAGCAACTATTTAGGTCAACTGGGTATTGGAAAAGAAGGTGGGGTCAGTTCTTCCCCAGTTCAGGTAACTAATCTTAGCTCCGTGGTTGCCATTGCCGCAGGAAATAACCACAATTTGGCCGTTAAGAGCGATGGAACGGTATGGTCGTGGGGGCAGAATCAGTTCGGTGCATTAGGCGATGGAAGCACGACAGCGCGTTATACACCTGTTCAAGTACAGGGTCTCAGTTCGGTGATCGACGTTGCGGCGGGAGAGCGACATAGTTTGGCACTAAAAAGCGATGGAACCGTTTGGGGATGGGGGAGCAATGAAAGCGGCGAACTTGGCGATGGAAGCATGAAAAACCGTTATACGCCGGTTCAAGTACAGGGTATCGATTCGGTAATCGACGTTGCTGCAGGCTCTTCGTCGGGGTATTCGCATAGTTTGGCACTTAAAAGTGACGGTACCGTCTGGGCGTGGGGAAATAATTACGCCGGCAAACTCGGCGATGGAACGACAACCAGCCGTACTTCGCCCGTTCAGGTCATCCATCTCGATTCAGTAACCGCTATCGATGCGGGTCGTGAACATAGCTTGGCATTGAAAAGCGACGGAACCGTCTGGGCGTGGGGATATAATGATTTTGGCCAACTGGGAGACGGAAGCTCAACCCGTAGCGGCAGCTCTTCCCCCGTTCAAGTTCAGGGGCTCGGTTCGGTTATCTCCATTTCTGGGGGTTCTGATCAAAGTTTAGCACTCCAAGGCGATAATACCGTCTGGGGGTGGGGACTTCATTTTTGGCCTCCGGTAACAGCCAGTTATACGCCCGTACAAGTTCATGGAACTTGGCAAAACACGCCCAAAGCGCCGCAGTGGCCTCGGGGCGACGTACTGACAGTAACCGATGTAACCTATAACAGCGTAAAACTGAATTGGCAGCCGGCTATGGATGAAAAAGGCACAGACAAGTACTTGGTTTACACCCAAGGATACACGCTGCTAGCTACTTTTAATGGGGACGTTACCTCTTATGAAGTAAAGGGGCTGGCTCCGGATTCACATTATATCTTTTCCCTGGTTGCCGTCGATGCCGACGGCAACCAAAGCGAGAAGAAAGAAGTGCAAGTTACTACGTCAGCAATTACGACTCCCGGCACTTTTAGGCTTACGGATTCCAAAACGTATTCAGACGGTTGGTTCAATTATGAGTATTTATTATACGACGGGTACATTACATCTCCAGGTCAAGTGTTGAGTGGATCTTGGACGCCCCCTGAAGGCTATCATGGGGTCGTGAATGTCTCTATGATTACGGCGGATGGAGAAAATTACGACCTTAGTCTAGAGACCGTGAGCGAAGGGGGGTACCCCATTCCACGACTTACGACGGAACTCTCGGATGGTACAGAGTACAGTGGTGCTGGGCTGCCCATTGGTGACACTGCGGTTTGGAAAGTTAAGGGGCATACTGACCAAGATTATAGTCCGGATAAGAAGGTTACCGTCTATGTGAGTATCAAGTATGATAATCACTAATATCGTATGACAAATTAAGTCCGTGATTATGGTCTTACCCCCATCATGTAGACAGTGAAAAAAACGAACTATGCAACGGCCGTCTCCCGATAATCAACTGGGGGACGGTTATTTAATTTTTTCTGACAAGCTCAGGCAGATCAACAGGGCTTAATCCGAAGTATTACCATCCAAAATCTTTAACCGTTTGATATCTTGAATCGGCGAAAGACCGAACAATCTGCTATATTCGCGGCTAAATTGGGAAGGACTCTCATAGCCAACCTGAAATGCGACATCGGCGGCATTCATCGACTCCGATAATAAGAAGCTCCGAGCAGCCTGCAATCTCAGCTGCTTTTGGAACTGAATCGGCGTCATCGCGGTAATCTCTTTAAAACGCCGATGCAGCGTGGGCATGCTCATATTAACATGCTCGGCAAGCTCCTCGACACGAAACGCTTGTTTATAATGCTCCTTGATATAATCAATCGCCGCCTTGATTCGAAAAGCTCCGTCGCCTTCGACAGCCAATTGAGTAAGGGTACCTCCGTGTTTCCCTTGCAGCACGCGGTACAGAATTTCTTTGATTAACAGCGGAGCAAGCAATGGGATATCCATCGGCTTATCCAGCAATTGGATTAATCGAGTCACGGCATCCAATAGCGGCACATCCACCTCGTTAATAAATAATCCTCGTTTCGCTTGTTCGGTGGGAGATGGTTTGATTCCGGATTCCTTCATGACTTGCAGGACTTCTTCTGGGGTGAAATTGATTCAGCGCCAGATAGGGAGCTTCTGGGGATGCTTCAGTGATTTGGCTGATGACCGGCAGTTGAACGGAGGCCACCAAATATTCTGCAGGGTCGTACCTGTATCGTTCCTGGGCAAGCAGCACTTCCTTCTGTCCTTGGAAGACGAAACAAATGGAACGGTCGTGGACGCCATGTTTCGGATCGGTTACTTGGTTTTGGCGAAACAAGAAAAGCGAAGGAATGGACGTCGGATGGACGCCGTTCTCGCGATTCGTAAGCCGATCGATGCTCCGAGCGAGCTTCTCACGATATTCATGCGGTTGTTGGGACATTGTACTCTCCTGTGGGGTTGTTTGAGACCCATCATAGTATACGCAGCGTTCTCGTGCAATCGGATGTGATAGGATTAGGCAATCAAATGAGGCGATCGTGATACCCCATGCCGGTTCGCCTGGTGCATAATGATGAAGCTCGAATTGAGCCATAATAATATCGACTATTGGAGGAGATATAGCATGGTTACGGCACAGAAACCAATCGGCTCCGGTTTCGGAGCTTCTACAACCGCAGCCGAGGTCATTAAAGGGATCGATTTGACCGGAAAGATCGCGATCGTGACAGGCGGTTACTCAGGCATCGGTTTGGAAACCGTTTGTGCGTTACGCTCGGCAGGAGCAACGGTCATCGTGCCCGCTCGCGATATCGCAAAAGCAAAATTAAATCTGGGCGACATGACGGATGTTCTGGTGGACGCCATCGATTTGTTGGATTCGGCATCGATCGATGCCTTTGCAGCGCGATTCCTCAGCCGGTTCGACAAGCTTCATATCCTTGTCAACAATGCGGGCATTATGGCAACGCCGCTGGTACGCGACGAACGGGGCAACGAATCCCAATTCGCAGCCAACCACCTTGGCCATTTCCAGCTTGTTTGCCGTCTATGGCCGGCACTCGTGCGAGCGGAAGGCGCGCGCGTCGTTGCGCTCTCATCCTATGCCCATCGGCGTGCAGGAATTGACTTCCATGATTTGAATTTCGAACGGCGCGAATATAACCCTTGGACCGCTTACGGCCAATCGAAAACCGCTAATGCGCTGTTTGCCGTTGCGCTCGATTCAATCGGGAAGCCTCACGGCGTGCGTGCGTTTTCCGTCCATCCGGGCGGCATTGCAACGGATCTGCAGCGCCATTTATCGAAATCGGAGATCGATTCGCTCGACATCTTGGATAAGTCCGGGAAACCGATCATCGATCCCGACAATAATCGTAAAACGCCTCAGCAAGGCGCCGCCACCAGCGTATGGTGTGCGACAAGTCCTCAGCTTGACGGCAGGGGCGGCGTCTACTGCGCGGATTGCGAGATCGCGCAGGCGCTTCCGAGCGATGAATCCACCAATATGCACGGCGTGCGTCCGCGCGCGACCGATCCCGTTGCCGCCGGCCGTTTATGGCAGCTGAGCGAGCAACTCACCGGCGCGCAGCTTCCTCGTTGAGCGTTGACTGATTTCAGACTGTATGAAAATCATGCGGAACAAACCATAAAACGAAAGGCGTGAAGGATATGAAAAGCGTTGAATTGGGATCACAGGGTTTGAAGGTAAGTCAAATTGGCCTTGGCTGCATGGGCATGAGCACCTACATTTACGGACCAAGCGACGACGAACAAAGCTTATCTACCCTTCGCCGCGCAAGCGAGCTCGGCGTGACGTTCTTTGACACCGCGGAAACTTACGGAATGGGCCATAATGAACAATTGCTGGGCCGCGCGCTCGCCGGCTTACGCGAACGGGTGGTCGTCGCGACCAAAGTCGGATTCGGCTTCACGGAAGACGGCCAGATTAAGGTTGTCGACGGGAAACGAGTTGTGGACGGGAAGCCGGAGCATGTCGTCCGTGCCATCGAAGGTTCACTGCGCCGGTTGCAGATGGATTACGTCGATCTCGTCTACCTGCATCGCATCGATCTTGCCGTCCCGATCGAAGAGACCATCTCGGCAATGAGCAGGCTGGTCGCCGATGGGAAGATCGGCCATATCGGCTTGTCCGAAGCCGCGCCGGAGACCATTCGCCGCGCGCATGCCGTTCATCCCCTTACTGCCGTTCAGACCGAGTATTCGTTGTTCGAGCGCGGCGTGGAGGTTAACGGGGTCCTAGATACGGTCCGGGAACTAGGAATCGGGTTCGTGCCGTACTCTCCGCTCGGACGAGGTTTCTTGACCGGGCGCTTCAAGGCGGATGAACTTGACCAAAAGGACTTCCGTAAAACGGACCCGCGGCTCAGCGGAGAAAATCTGCAATCCAATACGCGAATCGTCGAGGCGATAAGCCGGATAGCCGAAAGCAGGGGCGTCCAGCCTGCGCAGCTCGCTTTGGCCTGGACGATTGCTCGGGGCTGTATCCCTATCCCCGGCACGCGCCGAATCCCCTTCTTGGAAGAAAACATTGCTGCCGCGGATATCGTACTCACGCCAGACGAGCTGGCCAAGCTTGACGAAGCCGCACCTGTAGGCATCGCGGCAGGAGAGCGTTATACCCAAGCCAATATGGCTTACGTAAACAAATGAGGTGAGGGCTTGAACGAACTTCAACGCATATTGAAGAGCAGGTTCGATACAATCGAAAAGAGAATTGGCTTGGTTCTGAATCAGTTGGACGATCAGCAAGTAAACTGGCGTCCTAATAAGTCGAGTAACAGTATTTCCATTTTGATCATTCATATGAGCGGGAACATAAACGAGCGAATTGGCCAAGGCATGAACAATAAACCGTTTGCGAGAAATCGCGATGCAGAGTTCGAAGAGCAATTTAAGACTAAAAACGAGCTGCTTGAGATGATCCAGGCTACGCTTGGAGACGTGAAAGAGACGTTGATGTCTATGTCGGACGAACGCTTCTCGGCGTCGCACCTAGCGGGCAATCGGGATCTAACGAATCGCGAGGTATTCATTCAAACCGCAACGCATATCTCGGAACATGCGGGACAGGTCTTTTACATCGCGAAGATGTTAATGGATGAGTCCTACGTGACTACGACCATTCCGAAACGAAAATCGTCCGTATGAGTCAAACGGTCCTCGTTCAAAGCAAATCGTTAGCCAGAAAAACACAACGGCCCTTGGTTTTGGGCGCGCTTGTACTGGCGATGTTTATGTCAGCTATCGAAATGACGATCATTTCGACCGCCATGCCCAGCATCGTTGGAGAATTAGGCGGGTTTTCGCTGTACAGCTGGGTATTCTCGGGATTCTCGTTAATGCAGGCCGTAACGACGCCGATTTATGGCAAGCTGTCCGACTTGTTCGGCCGGAAACCCGTATTTATCGTCGGGGTCGTTATTTTTCTAGTCGGTTCTGTCTTGTGCGGTCTTGCAACATCGATGCTCATGCTCGTGATCTTTCGGGTGATTCAAGGATTCGGCGCCGGCGCGGTCCAGCCGGTTGCCATGACGATTATCGGGGATATGTACTCGGTTGAAGAACGCGCAAAAATCCAAGGCTATTTCTCCAGCGTGTTTGGCATTTCATCTGTAATCGGGCCGCTCTTCGGAGGCATGATCGTTCAATATTCCCACTGGTCTTGGATATTTTGGATGAACGTACCGCTAGGAATATTGGCCGTTGCTGGCGTCCTATTCTATTTGCACGAAGGCGTTGAGAAACAAAAGCGTTCCATCGATTATGCAGGGTCCGGCTTGTTTTTCATTACCATCACGTCCCTGATGGTCGTATTGATCCAGGGGGGCGTTGCCTGGAGCTGGACATCCCCGCAAATTCTCGCGTTATTGCTTGCAGTTGCAGTGGGGACGGGTATGTTCTTAAGGCAAGAAAGCCGTGCTTCGGAACCGATGATGCCGCTGCCTCTGTGGAAGAACCGTTTTATTGCCATAGGCAATATGGCTACGCTTACGTCTGGAGCCATCGTCATTGGATTGACAAGTTTTCTTCCCGCATACATTCAAGGCGTCATGGGGGGGACCGCTTTCGTTGCCGGCTTTGCGCTTACGGTAATGACGATCGGGTGGCCGATCGCTGCGTGGTTGGCGGGATATTCCATTCTTAAAATGGGTACTCGCCCAACAATGGAGGGACCGTAACTTGGAGCAACAATAGGGCACTGAATACTTTGTTTGGTATTCAACAGTCCTCAGGTTGGGGACCGGCAATTGTTTCATTGGCTGACGGTTCACAGCGCCTATTCGCGAACTTTCAGGGTTCAGGTCACGCGCCATTTTACATGACAAGGAATAGCGCGTATTCGAATTGGGAGAATATCCCTCGAACCATACCTGGCGCTCCTCAGTATTCTACGGGCAGAGCGACTGCGCGCGCCATTGGAAATACGGTTGAAGTTGGGTACCTCGAGGCGAACTATTATGGCCAGCCAATTCCTTCAGGTGCTGAAGGTTACAATATGATAAGGACCGCCTATGATGTTAACAGAGGTTGGGCTGGATATGCACAAGCAGACGAACAAGGCTGGCGCGAGAACAGCGGGTTCTCGATTAATGTAGCTGATGAAATGCATAATGTTTCTTTTTCTCAAATGATGCACAGTGCAAATAGAAACAACATCAATCAAATGTATGTCAAATATGAATCTGTATTCAGCCTATTTAAATAAAGAGGACAAGCTGTTGCTTGAATTTCATGTTGCTTTTGGTTTGCGAATTTAAGACCTTAGGAGGGTTTGTAATGGGGATGCTTGACAATAAAATTGCGCTGATCACCGGAACAGGAGGCGGTCAAGGACGCGCCGCGGCGCTTGCTTTTGCGCGGGAAGGAGCAAAGGTCGTCGGAAGCGACATCAAATCCGAAGCGAACGAGGCAACGGCCGAGTTCGTGCGTCGCGCAGGCGGCGAGATGACGAGCATAGCTCCGATCGACCTCACCGATCCCGAACAAGCACAGGAGCTCGTCGAGGATGCGGTAGCCACTTACGGCGGACTAGACGTCGTCTACAACAATGCTGCGATGCAATACTTTGGTCCGATGCCCGATTTCGCGATTGAGAGCTGGCGAGGGACCATTGCTGGCGAGCTCGATATCCCTTTCTTCGTGTCGAAGTACGCTTGGCCGTATCTAGTTCGGCGCGGCGGAGGCGTTATCATCAATGTCGCCTCCATGGCGGGCATGATAGCGGGGGAGACCCCGCCAATGGTCGCGCATGGCGCGGCGAACGCAGGAGTCATCGCCATGACGCGGCAATTCGCGCTTGAAGGCGCACCCCATGGCATACGCGCTGTTGCGATCAGCCCCGGTCCGATACTGACCCCGGCCAGCGACCGCGACCTCGGCGACAATCAGGCGGCGCGGGACGCGATTACCGGCAAGACGCTGCTCAAGCGCTTCGGACGCCCCGAGGAAGTGGTGGAGTTGGCGGCCTTTCTGGCCTCCGACCGGGCGTCTTATATAACGGGAGCCAACTTTGCGGTCGACGGCGGCGCCACAGCTTGGTAATAGCACACGAAAAAACCATCGCAAATCTACTTAGGCGATGGTTTTTTGTCTGAATCTGAGGAATTGGAAGGTTACCTAGATGATCCTTTATACATTTATCGAGCAGATCGTATTTGTCCGTATAGTGAAGATAAAGTGTTCCCCTGTTTAGATTAGCTTTTTCCGCGATGTCGTTGATCGTAATGTTCTCGAAACTTTTCTCGGACATCAACTCAATCAGGGCTTTATTGATCGCTTCCCTAGTTTTGATTATTCTTCTATCTACTTTAGTCATGATGTGCGTTTACCGTCCTTATTATGATGATGTTGAACAGACTTCAATGTTGTGTTGATTAGTTAACAAGATCGAATTTATTAGCGATTGAGGTTTTGCGTGAACGTTCTATAATGATAATCAATAGATGTCAATTAATCAACTATTGTTGACTATCTATCAAAAAATATTTATGCATAGAGAGAAACATAGCTATGCAAATAAGGAGAAAGAGGCGAAGAGAACATGAAAATTGAGGTCTGGTCCGATGTTATGTGTCCATTGTGTTATATTGGAAAAACGAATTTGGATACAGCCCTTGAACATATAGACCGTTTCAGCTATTCCCTAATGCTCCGAGCAATACCGGCCAAGATTATTATGCCTGGACGGCCGAAATTCATGGCGGCGGAATGTCCATCGATTACGTGAGGGACGGAAATAAACCAGTGGTCAAAATGGCGAAGGACATTGGCCTCGACTATAATCTTGATACATTGATTCCATCGAATACTTCGGATGCTCTTCGCGTGGCCGTTTATGCGCAAGAACAAGGCAAAGCAGGAGAGTGGATGGCTCGGGTTTATAAAGCCTATCTTACCGATTCGCTGGATATCGGCGATCACGAAACGCTTGCTAGGCTTGCGGGCGAGAGTAATCTTGATGCAAAAGAAGTTCTCGATATGCTATCCAGCGATAAGTATAAGGATACGGTAAAGAATGAACGGCAATATGGGTCCCAGCTAGGGATCACAGGTACACCGTTCTATGTCATCAATGATAAGTATGCGATATCCGGGGTAAGGACGAGCAGTGCGTTCTTGGATATGTTAGAACAAGTGTGGAGAGAAGAACATCCTTTGCAGATCATTGCCCCTGTTTCGGATGGCGATTCCGAGGGCGGTCTCTGCGGGGACGGAGTTTGCAAGATTTAACTTGAATCGTGGAACAGAAATATGATCGCAGGATTTTGCGTTCAGCAGGCTCAAAGCAACTTCGCAATGGACAATTCATCAATGGGAGGCATAACCAAATGAACGTATTAAAGGAAATAGATTTTTTTACCGTCATTCGTGAACGCCACGCGGTACGCAAATACGATCCGAACGTCAAGATTTCCCGGCAGGAACTAAGCGAGATGCTCTCGGAGGCGGTTCTCGCCCCATCGACAGCGAATGTGCAGCCATGGAGGTTTCTTGTTATTAGCGATCGGGAACTGAAGGAGAAACTGCTCCCGGTTGCGTTTAACCAAGAGCAGACGGCAACCTCTGCCGCGATGATCGTTGTTCTGGCGGATCTCGAGGCCTATAAAGAAGTTGATAAAGTTTATAGTCAAGCGGTCGAGGCTGGATATATGACGGCTGAGATTAAAAGTACGCTCGTGGCAAACCTGGGCAAGTATTATGAGAATTTAAGCCCCGATGATATTAAAAGCTCATTCTTAATTGATACCTCGCTTGCCGCTATGCAGTTTATGCTTGTTGCCAAAGCTCACGGCTACGACACGGTACCGATGGGTGGATATGACGCTCAGAAACTTAAAGAAGCGTTCGCTATTCCGGACCGGTACACTGACGTTATGCTGATTGCGGTCGGCAAGGCGCTCGAACCTGCGCACCAGACTGTGCGTCTCCCGGTGGAAGACGTTGCCTTCTGGAACGGGTTTGGCGAGTAAACGCCGGGAGTGGCTGCGCCTTTTGCGCATCATGCTATGCTTATATGCGTTGAATTAGCTTACCCCGCGAAATGATGAATCATCCGCTCGGGCGGACCGAAAATGACGGTTCCCGGGATACTCGTGCTCCGGGAACCGTCACTATCTTGGGGCGTGAAGTATGAGGGAAGAAAAGGAGCGCTCGCTACCGGCGATGATTGGGCAGCCTGCTCCAATCTTCATTTCGTCTTGATGTCCGCTTCATTCCTTCTTGATCCGTCTCGATTAAACTGGCCGTAATACCCGGTTTACCAGAGAGGATGAAGATCGTTGAAAAAAGGCAGCCTGATCATTGTATGGATCGTACTCGCGCTTCTAGCCGCCGCTTGCAGCAAGGGCGGCTCGACGCCGAATTCTTCGCCGAGCACAGGGAGCGCGGCGAATTTCCCTCAATCGGGCACGAGCGGCCCGTCAAAGAACGATTCGACCGCCGCCCCTTCGCCGATGCCCGCCCCCGATCCCGATAAAAAAAGCACCATCGTTTTCTCCATGTACAGCTACGATCCCTATTATGAGGACGCGAAAAAGGCCTACGAGAAGGCCCATCCGAACATCACCATCGATCTGAATTATGTAACGAAGGAGTTCGATCCATCCGGATTGCTGGTGGAAAAATTCAGGACGAAGACGGCGGCCGAATTCCTGAGCGGCAAAGGGGCCGATATGATTATGATGGACGATTTGCCGGCCGACAGCTTCATCGGCAAGCATCTGCTGGCCAACCTGAGCGAAATGATGGACGGCGACACCTCCTTCCAAAAGGAAAATTATTTAGAGAACATTATCGACAACATGAAAGAGAGCGACGGCAGCGTATATGCAATGCCGCTATCCTTCTATGTGTCCGCGCTGCTGGCGGATCAAAACGACCTGGAACGTTCTGGCGTGAAAATTGAGGACGGCAATTGGACCTGGGATCAATTTGCAGCGGCCGCCAAGCGGTTGCCGATGACGGGCAGATACAAATACGCGTACGCCGAGAAGCAGGAAAGCAACTTTTTGTATGCGCTGGTAACCTCGGCGTACTCCCAATTCGTAGATCGGGTCAACCGGAAAGCCTACTTCGATTCCGACCGCTTTACCGGAATGCTGAATCAAATTAAGCAATTGGAAAAGGACAAGGCCGTTACCTTCGATTTTAGCAATTACGGGCATGTCTATTTCATGCAGACGGATATTTATTCCTTCCGAGATTTTATGGACAGGGCTGCTGAGAGCAAGTTCGAAAATCCGGCGCTCTATGAGGCTCCCAAAGCCGAAGGGCAGCAGGAAGGCGGGTATTTTTCTCCGATCGCCAACATTGCTATCAATGCAAATTCCTCCGTCAAGCCGGAAGCGTGGGACTTCCTCAAATTCTTGATGTCCGGGGGAGCAGGCCATTCGAATCAGAAGCAGGACGGGAGTCTTTCCGTGTACAATACATTCCCGATATCCAAGACCGTGTTCGCGGCTCAGCAGGCTGAGTATGTGCAGGAGGGCAAAGCCGATCAGGAGGAACTCCGCATATTAACGGACTTTATTTCCAAAGCAAGCAACCGGAAATCGACGCTCCCCTACGAAATCGAGATTCTCATATGGGACGAATCGCCTGCCTTCTTCAGTGGACAGAAGTCGGCGGAGGCTGTAGCCCGCATCATTCAGAATAAAGCGACGACCTACCTCAATGAATAGGTTTAAGCTTCCCCCCTGGCTAAGAAAAGACGGAGCGGCCGCCGTCCTGTTTCTGGCGCCTAGTATGTCGGGCTTCTCGCTATTCTATATGGTCCCGTTTGCCATGGGCGTCTATTATTCGTTTACCGACAAGGTGCATGGCGGTTCGTTCGTCGGGTTCGCTAATTACAGGGAGCTGTTGTCCGGCAGCTCCTTCCGTCAAGCGGCCTTCAATTCAATGCTCTTCACCGGCATCGGCGTTCCCATTCTCATTGCGTTGTCGCTGATACTGGCGCTTATCCTCAATCGGCGGCTATGGCTGAAAAACGGGCTGCAGACCGCCTTTGTTTTGCCGTTGGTCGTCCCGGTTGCTTCCATCGTCATGATTTGGCAAATCTTCATCGATTGGAACGGCGCCTTGAACGCGCTGCTGCACAGCGTCGGACTCTCGCGAGTCGACTGGCTGAATTCGAATGGGTCCATAACTGTATTGATTGCCATCTACATCTGGAAGAATCTAGGCTATAATATGATTTTGTTTCTTGCCGGTCTCCAGTCGATTCCGCAAAGCTACTACGAAACGGCCCGGATTGAAGGGGCGGGCAGACTCCGTCAGCTGCTGGGCGTGACGATCGTTTACCTGATCCCGACGATTGTATTTGTCATTCTGATTTCAATCGTCAACTCGTTCAAGGTATTTCGGGAAACGTACATGCTTGCCGGGGATTATCCGTATGACCGCATCTATATGATGCAGCATTACATGAATAATATGTTTTTCTCGCTGGACGTTCAAAAGCTGACGGCCGCGGCTGCGCTCATGGTCGGTTTTATTGTCGTCCTGGCAACCGGCTTGTTGACGGTTGAACGGCGGTTTCAGGAAAATTTGGAGTAACCGTGGAGGACATATGCAGACAATTCGAACGCTTCCCAAAATCGCGCTGTTTGCCGCAATAGCGGCGGCCGCGGGAATCATGCTCATTCCGATTGCGCTTACGATCACCAATTCCCTCATGACCGAAAGCGAATTCGTCTTTAATTACGGACTGCTCGGCAAAATGACGGATGTCGCATCGAGGCAAGGCGAATCCTTCGTCAATTTGAAGCTGATTCCGGATTGGGTAAGCTTCGCCCAATACAGGAAGCTGTTGATTTCAACGCCAAGGTTTCTGCAGATGTTCTGGAATTCGGCGCTGCTCGTCGCGCCGATCGTCGCGGGACAGACGGCGGTGGCTTCGCTGGCGGCATATGCATTTGCCAAACTTCGATTCAAGGGACGCGAAGCGTTGTTCCTGGTCTTTCTGATGACGATGCTGATGCCCTTTCAGGTTACGCTCGTTCCCAACTATATCATCATCGATCGGCTGAAATTGTTTAATACGCCTTCAGCGATTATCTTACCGGGGATATTCGGCGCATTCGGCGTATTTATGATTCGTCAATACATGATTCATATTCCAGGCGCGTACACGGAGGCCGCCAAGATGGACGGTGCGGGGCATGCCGTCATTTTCGCCCGGGTTATTCTTCCGCTGGTCAAGCCTGGTCTGGCCGCGCTATCCGTCCTGCTGTTCGTCGATTATTGGAATATGGTCGAGCAGCCGCTCATCTTTCTCGAGGATCCGTTCAAGCAACCGCTGTCCCTTTATTTGCTCCAGATTCATCAACAAGAACCGGAGGTTGTGTTTGCCGCTTCGGTTCTGTACATGTGCCCGGCCGTGCTGCTGTTTCTGTATGCCGAGACTTACCTGATCGAAGGGATTCAGCATTCGGGAATCAAAGGGTAGCTCAATTTCGGGAGTGATGATATGATACCGTCCGTCCAAACCGACCCTTCCGCAAGCCGGAAGCGAATCATTCGATGGATTGCCGGCCTGTTGTCCGGTTTGCTTATCGTGCTTACTTTATTCAGCAATACGCTGTATTCGCTGACACTGCCCAAGGTTACGGTCGAAAGGCCAAGCGCTGGCACGTTGAATCCCGAATTTAATGGGAGCGCCGCTTTGACATTCGTTTCAGAGCTGGATTTATCGAATCCGGAGGGCGGCAAGGTCCAACAGGTGCTGGTCAAGGAAGGGGAGGAGGTGAAGAAGGGGCAGCCTCTTATCCTTTATAAGAACGACGATACGGTGGATCAGCTCGATTCGGAACGGGATACGCTGAAAAAGCTGCAGCTGCCGATCGAAAGTTTGCAGCGCGCCTATATCGAAGCCGCTAACGTTGCGGACCCGGCTGCGCAGAGCGCCGCCCGAACCGCCTTGGAAAGCGCAAAGACGGATATCGCTGCGCAGGAGAGGCGGATTCAAAGATTGGAAAGCCGGCTTGCGGAGCAGCGCGAGCTGATGGCCCCTTTCGATGGAGTTATAGAGTCCGTTCACGCGGTAGAAGGGATGCCCTCAGGCTCGGGAGAGGCGGATGTTCGAATTGCCGATTTGGGGAAGGGGCTGCAATTCGAATTGCAGGTTCCCGTCCATATGGCTTCGGCGCTGAATATCGGCAATCCTTTGGAAGTCATTGCCGAAGACAAGATCAACCGTTCCTTGCAGGGAACATTATTGGGAATCGGCGAGTTTGATTCCGAAGCCGCTCAACCCGATCAAGCGGATGCGGAGACGGTTCGACTTCACGTCGGCCTGCATGACAAAACGCTTCGGGCAGGCGATCGGGTCGAGCTCAAGCTCGAGCTGCAAGGGAACGAAGACGCATTGATCATCTCCAGCGAGGCGGTTCATAAAGACCGGGACGGAGCCTATGTATTTGTTATTGACGATAGAAAGGGACCTCTCGGAAATGCCCGTTACGCCAGAAAAGTGTCCGTCACCATTTCCGCCGTGTATGAATCGAGTACGGCGGTTGTCGACAGTCTGTCCGAAGACGAATCTGTCATTCGGGAGAGCAGCGAGCCGCTTAGCGACGGCACTCAGGTTCGCTATTAACCGGGCAGCGTTTCCATTTTGTACGTTAGTTTGTTAGGATGAACTGTAAAATAGGGTCATCAGTTAGGGGCTGCGTATGGACGCCAGGACGATTTTGGTTGTCGAGGATGAATCGATTCTGAGGGAGATCATCAAGGATTATTTTCAGAATGAAGGGTATGAGGTGCTTGAGGCCGCGGACGGCGAGCAGGCGCTGCAGCGGATGGGCAGCGGGAATGCGGATCTGATCATACTGGATATCATGCTTCCGAAGCTGGACGGATGGTCCGTATGCCGGCGTATCCGCAAATCGTCCGACGTTCCCATTATCATGCTGACCGCACGCGTGGACGAAGACGATACGCTGCTCGGCTTCGAGCTTGGCGCCGACGATTACGTCACGAAACCGTATAGTCCGGCGGTTCTGCTCGCCAGAGCGAAGCGGCTTCTCGACAGCCGTTCGCGCCGAAGCAACTCGTCCGAGAGCGGCGATACGTTAACCCGTCATGGCATCCGCATTCATTTTCCATCGCGCACGGTGGAGAACGACGGGGCCGCCGTCAGTCTCACGCATACGGAATTCGAGATCTTAAGCTGTCTGATGCGGAATCAGGGCATCGTGGTCACCAGAGAACAGATGATCAATGAAATCTGGGGCTACGAATATGCGGGCGACGACCGTACGATCAACACGCATATCCGGAATTTAAGAATAAAACTGGGCGATAAAGCGAAGCTCATCACAACCATCGTCCGAACCGGCTACAGATTCGAGAACCACTTATGAGGAGTCGTCTCGTACTGAAGCTGTTCCTGTTGACCTCCGTGCTGTGTTCGCTCATTCTCGCGTCCGTTTACGTCGGGCAAACGATATTTTTCAAAACCTATTACGTCAGCCAGAAAGTGAAGGACATCGAGAAGAGCCTCGAAGGCTACAAAGAACAATACGAAGGCGGCAGCAGTGATGCGGATGACATGCAATCGAACGGTCAGGAGTTTTACCGGGATCACAATGCCTGGTTGGTTTACCTGGACCAAGACGGAAATCTCATCCAAGCCGACGACTATTACCTTCAGATAACGGGCATTGATGTCAATAATCGGAGCATTTCCTACAAAGTACCGCTGTATCATTTGGTGAAGTCGGACGAGGAGAACGCGTTCAAGCAATTTCTAAAGGATCAACAGTCTTTTTGGATATACGGCATTGCAAAAGGCCCGACTTTGATTCCGGCGGCAATCACAACCGGGAATCGCGGCGATGGAGCTCAAGCCGCGACGTTTGCGAATCCTCTATTGAAACGAAAAATGGATGAGCATGTTTCGGGGCGGCTTCAGAAATCGCCGGAATTCAGCGGCAGCAAGGCAGAATTATATGATCCGTTCACCTATATGTATGGGAAAATCGTAAAGGCGCAAGTGTCGGACCTCGACGACGCTTCAGGCTTGATCCATGCCAATCCGTTACTTCTCGATCGGATTAACGTATTTCAGACGGATCTGCTTCTGAACGACACCGGTGCGAGCACGCGGCTTGAGACGCAAGATTACGAGCAAGCCAACGTCCATTACAAGCTGTTTGTCAAGCCTTTGCGCAAAGCGGACGGCTCTAGCGGATATTTATTTGCTATGGCCTCTCTCCAGCCGGTGAATGAAGCGGTAGAGATGGTTCAGAATTACTATGTCTATATGATTGCATTCGTTATGCTCCTCGTCCTGCTTGCTTCCTTGTACTACGCGATCGGCTTAACGAGGCCGCTGCTGCGGATCAACCGGATGACAAAGAAGCTGGCCGCCTTAGACTTTTCGGAATCGATCCCCGTCACATCGAAGGACGAAATCGGCGACTTGTCCGGAAATATAAACAAATTGTCACAGACGCTGCATTCTCATATTCGGCAGCTTCAGTCGGATATTGAGAAGGAGAGACGGCTGGAGAATACGCGCAAGGAATTTATATCCGGCGTGTCGCATGAGCTCAAGACGCCCCTTAGCGTAATGAAGAGCTGTCTCTCGATTCTGAAGGATGGCGTGGCGATAAACAAAAAGGATTACTATTTTGCGGCGATGGAAAAAGAAGTGGATAAGATGGATGCGCTCATCGTCGGGATGCTGGAGCTTGCCAAGTACGAGTCAGGTACTTATCGAATGGAGATGGAGACATTCCGCGTCGACGCCGTAATCGAAGAGGTGTGTCACCTGTTCGAGGAGGAAATCGAGGGAAAAAGGCAGAGTCTGCGACTTCAGCTGGCCGCCGTCAAGGCTGCGGGCAACCGGCTTCGCATCGAGCAGGTGGTGACCAACTTTGTTGCAAATGCCATTCGGTACACGCCTGAAGGCGAGACCATCAACGTGACCGCAGGCGAAGAAACGGGCCGGATCGCCGTCCGCGTCGAAAATACCGGTGTGCGAATTCCCGAGGAGCAGTTGGATAAAGTATGGGACCGCTTCTATCGCGGAGACGCTTCACGCGAACGATCGGAAGGAGGGTCGGGGTTGGGACTCGCGATTTCGAAAAATATTCTGGAGCTGCACGAGGCGGAATACGGGGCGGCCAATATGCCCAACGGCGTAGTCTTTTACTTTTATTTGAACAAAGTAGATTAACAAACATTGCCTTAGAGGCCTGCCAGCGCTTATCGAAGACCCATCGCTTGTTTATTGTTACGAACGGGATCACCCACACAAAACGATTGAAGCAGTCAGGCCTGTACGAATTTTTGAGGATATTTTCGATTCGCAGAGCATCGGCTTTCAAAATCCATGCAGTATCATGGGGACCGCAACGCAAGTAAATTACCGCCACACATTAAGAGAGACAGTTGTTGAAGTAACGGGAAACGTTCAATAACTAAACGGCTATCGGGGAAATTGGTAAAAGTGTGTGAATCTGGGGTAAAAATCGGAAATTCGGAGCATCTGGGGTAAAAATCGGAAATTCGGAGCACGGCACGTTAGATATATGTATAAAATACGGGTTTTGTGAAAAAGTTATAAGCTTCAGAATCAATTCGCGCCTGGCCGTAATAAAATCAAAAGAAAAAGAATCGAATGTTTCTTCGATTCTTTTTCTTTAACTCTCGATATAATCAATCACTCCGGGATCAGTCGGATCAGCCGGCTATGGTTCGTATACCCAGGCGCCGTAACATATTGGTAACGGCCTTCGCGGAATGCATCGATATGGTCCAGATGCACATGACCGCAAAATATTCCCCTGATGTCGCCGCTGTCCGGGCTTCCCAGCCAACGGCAAAACGCGCCGGTGCTATCGTCCTGATGCCGAACCTGCCACGCTTCGCGGACATCCGGATCCCAGCCGGCGGCGCCCATCATGATCGGAGCGCCCCATTTTTTTACAACATCCTTCACCAGCCCCTGAACATACAACGGAATATGCATGAACAGCAAATATGGCAGGCCGGATGAGGCCGCTTCGCTCACGGCGTCGAACTGTTCCTGCGTCACTTGATAATTGCCGTTGTCGATGGCGATCAGCTTCACGCCGTCCAGTTCCCTGACTTCGCAGCCCGGCACAGCCGACGACCATTCGCGGAACATGGGATAGGCCGCTTGGCGATCCTCGTCCGTACATGCTGCGCCGAAGTTCCAGTCATGATTGCCGAGCGTGTATAGATAAGGTGAGGGCAACCGGCTGAACGCATCGCGCAGCGTTTCCAAGTTGGCTTGCGACGGAAAATCGATAATATCGCCGGTAAACACGGTAAAATCGATCTTCCCGGCGCGTTCACCTTCGCCCTGCTCGCTTGCCCGTTCGATCAAGCGGCGGAAGTTTTCGAGCGCCGTCCCCTCGCCGGCTAGCTGAGACTTGAACGCTTCCGCCCGGGTTCTCGCAGTATCCCGAATCTCTTCCGGTTCCCGCTCGTCGTACTCCGTCAAATGGCAATCGGTTACGTGCAGGATCGTCAATTCGCGTCCGAGGCCGGGGATTCGTATCGTCGTTACGTTATCTTGCAGCATATGGTGAGATGCGTTCATGGTCCATCAGCTCCTTTTCCCTTAATAACCCGCATCGGGCGAGTTCGTAACAGGAGCTGCAGTAGGACGTTCCATATATTACAGGCATTGATGGAAGAAGTCATCCATCTTCTTAATATTGTTAATCATATCCGAACTTCATTTATTTAATACCATTAATCATTCTCGTGGAAGATCTCGTTCTTTTCCCCGATTGCTCCAAAGATTACAAATTATAAGAAAGTCCGTGCAAATCGCCTCATTCCGGGGAAGACTGCTTAATATACCGGTGAGCCGCATCAGAATTTATTTCATTAAATAACATAATGATTATTACGTCAACTAATTATAATTTGGACAGGCGCAACTTTGTTGATGTCCGCTCATTTTTGAGGTCGCCGACAACACTGTTTCTCTAGACCCACACGGTCACCGTCCTTTATCATTACGAACGAAGCACTTATCGATGGAGGTTGGGGATGGAAAGCATCTACGAAGATATGAAGAAAGGCGAAAAAGGCGCATGGGTCAGCATCGCCGCTTATCTCTGCCTTGCGGCGCTGAAGCTCACGATCGGGCTCTGGACGGGGTCGGAAGCGCTGTCGGCGGACGGACTCAACAACTCGACGGATATCGTCGCGTCGTTGGCGGTCTTGATCGGGTTGCGGATCTCGCGCAAGCCGCCGGACGCCGATCATCGCTACGGGCATTTCCGGGCGGAAACGGTATCGGCGCTTGTCGCCTCATTCATTATGTTCGCGGTCGGCATACAGGTTCTGGTTCAGGCGGCAGGCTCCTTCCGCGAACCGAACATCGCTTCGGAAGGCGGGATAGCGGCATGGACGGCGCTGTTCTCGGCCGGGGCGATTTATCTCGTCTATCTGTACAATCTCAGGCTCGCGAAGCGCATTAACAGCCAGGCGCTCATGGCCGCGGCGCAGGATAATCGCTCGGACGCGTTCGTGAGCGGCGGCGCGTTCGTCGGCATCATTGGCGCCGGCTGGGGCGTGCCTTGGCTGGACCCGCTCACGGCGGGAATCGTCGGCCTAATCATATGCCGAACCGCATGGTGCATCTTCCGCGACGCGACGCATGCGCTCACGGACGGCTTCGACGACGGCGAGCTTCAAATCATGCAGCAGACGATCCGAAGCGTACCCGGCGTCGAGAAGATCATTGATATCAAAGCGCGGGTTCATGGCAATAACAAGCTCGTCGACGTAACGATCGGCGTCGATCGCTGGCTCAACGTCGAGCAAAGCCACGGAATCACCGAACAAGTCGAGCGCCAGATGTACGAACTGCATCAGATCTCGCATGTGCATATTCACATCGAGCCTTGTGAAGCGTCGAAGGAACGACTTCAAACGTAGCTAAACGTAGCTTAGCAGTGATGAACATAATTATTATTATGTAAACTAAGTGATGTTCTCGCCCGCCCAAACATCCGCCAAGCATGCCGACGGTCCCCTCCCCGCCGTCCTGCTTGGCGGATGTTTTTCATATCTATTCACCTACTTCAAACGTAGCTAAACGTAGCTTAGCAGTGATGAACATAATTATTATTATGTAAACTAAGTGTGTTCTCGCCCGCCCAAACATCCGCCAAGCATGCCGACGGTCCCCTCCCCGCCGTCCTGCTTGGCGGATGTTTTTCATATCTATTCACCTACTGATTATGTCTAAATAGGTCTAAATCAATCTAAATGCTACTCATCCTTGAAGAGTTATGTTACGATAACTTCCATACACAAGGTATCCTGGAGGGATTCGATATGAAGAAGATGCACCTTGCGCTCGGCGCAACCTTGTTGGCGGCTGCCTTGACGCTCCCCGTTCAACCGTCGATCGCGGCATCCAAAAAAACGGAGCTGCTCGTCTCCGCGGCCGCGAGCTTGAAGGACAGCCTTGACGTCATCGAGAAGAGTTACGAGAAGAAGCACCCGGACATCGACCTCGTCTTCAACTATGGCTCGTCGGGCACGCTGCAGAAGCAGATCGAGCAAGGCGCGCCGGCGGATCTGTTCTTCTCGGCCGGCCAGAAGCAGATGGACGCGCTGGTCAAAGCGAATCTGATCTCCGACCATGCCACGCTGCTGAACAACGACCTCGTCATGGTCGTACCGTCCGACGTGAAGACGACATACACGACCGTCAAAGAGCTCACCGCTAAATCCGTCAAAAAAATCGCCGTCGGGCAGCCGGAATCCGTTCCTGCCGGGCAGTACGCGCAAGAAACGCTGAACGCGCGCGGCGTATGGAATTCGCTGCAATCGAAGCTCGTTTACGCCAAAGACGTCCGTCAAGTGCTGACGTACGTCGAAACCGGCAACGTCGACGCCGGCTTCGTGTACAAGACCGACGCGCTGACCTCGAGCAAGGTCCGCATCGCCTTGAACATTTTGCCGAGCGTGCACAGCCCGATCCTGTATCCGGCCGGCATCGTGAAGGAAACGAAGCACGCGGCCGAAGCCAAAGCCTTCTATGCGTATCTGCAATCGAGCGAGGCGGACGCCGTCTTCGCCAAATACGGCTTTAAGCTGTAATCGCCGCTATCCTACTTCCATCAAGGAGTTCAGCCATGGATTGGTCTACCTTCTGGGACCCGATCGGGTTATCCGTTCAAATCTCCGTCGTCGCCAGCGTCCTCGTGTTCGCGGCTTCGCTGTTCATCGCCTGGCCGATGGCGAGAGCCCGGTTTTTCGGCAAGAGCATGCTGGAAACGATTCTGCTCCTCCCTCTCGTGCTGCCGCCGACCGTCATCGGCTTCGTTCTGCTCGTGGTCATCGGGCGGCGCGGCTGGATCGGCAAAGCGTACGAGTCGCTCTTCGGCGGACCGATCCTGTTCACGTGGGGGGCCGCCGTCATCGCGGCGGCGGTCGTCGCGTTCCCGCTGGCTTACCGGACGATCAAGACCGGTCTGCAGGGCGTCGACGCCGATTTGGAACATGCCGCCCGGGCGATGGGCGCGAACGAATGGCAGGTATTTCGCCATATCACCGTGCCGCTCGCCGCGCGTTCGCTTGTATCGGGGTACATTCTCGGCTTCTGCCGGGGCCTCGGCGAATTCGGCGCGACGCTGATGGTCGCGGGCAACATCCCCGGCCGGACGCAGACGATCCCGACCGCGATCTACGTCGCGTCGGACGGCGGAAGCATGACAATGGCCTGGGCTTGGGCCGGCGCGATGATCGCGCTCTCGTTCCTCATGCTTCTGCTCGTCGGCCGCATGTCGAAGGGCGCCTAATATGACGGCCTAATATGACGGCCTAATATGGGCGCCCGGTAATCATCGCGATGCCGCACCGCAAATAACCCCCATGTTCAGCGGGTAACCGCCGAATATGGGGGTTTGTCGGGTTTACATGTCACTCGTCTTCGTCGGTTTCCTTATCCTCGAAGAGTTCTTTCAGCACGCGCTCGCGGTTGTCCAGAAACCTTCTCGTGAGCTGATAATGCAGCGTATCCTCGTACTTGATGTCCCCGACCGGAACCGCGTCGAAGTCGAAAATTTGCGCGCCGGGGTAACCGAGCAAGATCGGCGAGTGCGTGGCGATGATGAACTGCGCATCCGATTCGAGATCGTGGATAATCCGCAGCAGCGCCAGCTGCCTGGCCGGCGACAGCGCGGCCTCCGGCTCGTCGAGCAGATAGATCGCCCGGCCGCCGAACCGATGGTTGAACAACGACAGGAACGCCTCGCCGTGCGATTGCGCGTGCAGCGACCGGCCGCCGTAATAAGGCAGCGAATCCGGCATGGAATCGATATGACTGGCGAAATTATAAAACGTCTCCGCGCGAAGAAAGAAACCGTTCGTGATCTTCGGCATCCAAGATAGCCGCAAATGGCTGCCGAGCGCGGAAGCGGAAGCTTCGACCTCGTACGCGTTGCTTCGCCCGCCTCCGGCCGTGTTGAAGCCGCATTGGTAGGCAATCGATTCCAGGAGCGTCGACTTGCCGGAGCCGTTCTCTCCGACGAAGAACGCGACGTTCGACTTGAAGGTTAATATGGTTAATGACCGAATGACGGGAATCGAGAACGGATAGTCGCGCGGATTCATATCCTCCTTCCGCTCGAGCGAAATGCTTTTCAAATACATGCGGCCCAGCTCCTTCGTCGGCTTCGTGTCCCCTCCAACTTACCACATCCGCCGGTACGATTAAACCATGCACGGACCAAATCCGCGCGGCGACAAGCTGCAGCCTCCCGATGCACGGGCAACTTGCGCAGCTGTTTCACAAGCCGCCCGCTATCGTATCCTAGCAGCTCCCCGAGTCAACGCTGCTGCATGCATGCGCATTAGTCGTTGATGGCCTGATAGATCATCGTCCAGAAATCATACGCGATCAGGCTGTTCTTGGGCAGCTGCGCCCCGCTGCGCTGAATCAGCAGCGTCGCCATGAGCTCTTCCCGCGGATCCGCGATCCAGGTCGACCCCAGCGCGCCCGGCCAGAAAAACGAGCCTGCGCTCGGTCCGATGCCGATCTGCTTCGTCCTGACCGAGACGCCGTATCCGTATCCCTTGTTCGTCCACATCGGCGACCCGTCGTAATCGGTTTCGTCGAAGAAGGGCAGCGCGCGCTGTTCGGGCGTAAAGTGGTCGGTGATCATCGCCTCCACGGATTTGCGCGATAGCAGGCGCACCCCGTCGAGCTCCCCGAGGCCCAGCAGCATGCGTCCGAACCGCTGGTAATCGTCCGCCGTGGACAACAGGCCGGCTCCTCCGGACAGGAAGACGGGCGCGTTCGCCCATTCCGTCGATTCCGGCCGATCCAGCTCGACGAGTCCTCCTCCCGCCTTCGGCGCATAGGCGACGGACAGCCGGCTTTGTTTCTCCGGCGAAATCGTGAAACTCGTATCCTTCATCCCAAGAGGCCCGAAGATCCGTTCGCGGAAGAACGCATCCAGCGGTTGGCCGGATACCCGCGCAATCAATACGCCAAGCACTTCGTGGGCAATGTGATAGAGAAAGCGCGTGCCTGGTTGAACGACAAGCGGAAGCTCGCCCAGCCGTTTCATCCAGGCATCCGGATCGAGCTGCTCGTCGGCATCCAGTACCCCCAGCTGCTTGGCCACCGGCGCGGGCAGCAGCTTCATCACGTCGGCTTGCAGCCGATGATCCTCCCAGCCGATCCCGATGCGCGAAGTCAGCAGGTCATGGAGCGTAATCGGGCGAGACGCCGGCACGACGTCGTCGGGTTCTCCGTGCGGCTTGCGCAGCACCACGCGGTTAGCCAGTTCCGGAAGCCAGGCATCCACCGGGTCGTGCAGCCGAATCTTGCCTTCTTCGACCAACAGCAAAGCGGCTGCGGCCGTGATCGGCTTGGTCATCGACATGATGCGGAAGAGCGTATCCCGCCGAACGGGAAGGCGTGCCTCTTGGTCCTGCCAGCCGATCGCCTCGGCATAGGCTTCCTCGCCTTTGCGATGAACCATCGCGACCGCCCCGACAAGCTCGCCGCGATCCACATAATCCTGCAGGGTGCTGCTTAGACGGCGAAGCCGCGCAGCGGAAAAGCCTGCTTTTTGCATCGTGCTTCCTCCTTGGATCTGCTTTCGATTTTCAAACGCACAGGTCGCTTTTACAGCATTGTCCTTAACGGAACGGTTATGTATGGCGTCGATAAACCATCACAACTACATAAACGCCGATGTGCCGGCGAAAGTTGCGGAAGAACAGGCCGCCCGGTAAGCGCTTGTCCCTTGCTTCGGGACAACCCGGCGCATAGGTTGTAGTATTTCATAACCTTAAGGATGTGATCGATTGCCGGCTATTTTGCTTGATTATAAGGTCAGTCAGCCCAGCAACGGAATGCCAGGCGGCGTGCTCCCCGGCGACATCCCCTTGCCGCTTCTTACCTCCGACCCGGACGTTGAGATCCTCTTGGCGGACATCGGGCTATTTCTAAGCAGCGGCGCGCCGAATCGCGTGGAATTAAGCATGACCTTAGGCCTGGCGCATCCCTCCAACGATGTATTGGCGATTCGAATCGCATTTATACGGGATGGCGACGTCATCTGGGTCGGAACGCATGATTTGGAAGGCGTGGGCGACTTTGAAACGGAAGAATTGCATCTGATCACCACGGAAGGCGCGGATTTCGATGTATCGGAAGGCTTCCACGTCTATGAATGCCGGCTGTCGTACGCCGGAACGGGCGTTATAGAAATCACGGGGCCAATCACGTTCAGCGGAGCGGCTTATGCGATGACGTAACGGCCATAGCGACAAAAAAAGCGCCAGCTAGGCGCTTTTTTAGTACATCCTTGCTTGCGGCAGACGACCGATTACTTCGACTCCGTCAGCATATGGTCCACGGACTTGCTGAGCTGGCCGAGGATGAAATTCGGCGCGATGCGGTTCATAAGCTTGAGGGCGTTGCTTTGCCCCGGCCGAATTTCGAATTGGTTCCGCTCCATGCCCCGTATCGCGAACCGGACCATTTTGGACACGTCCATCGGCTTCGAGCCGGCCAGCTCCGCCGAGTCGAACGAATGCACCAGCGGCGTCTCCGTCAACGGAGGCGCGAGCTCGAACACGCGCACGTTCGTCGTTTTGAGCTGCGCCCGCAGCGACTGGGTATACGAATGAAGCCCCGCCTTCGCCGCGCAATAGACCGGAGAGATCGGCAGCGGGACGAACGCAAGTCCCGACGAGACGTTCAGGATCGCGGCCGACGCTTGCGTTTTCAGCTGCGGGAGAAATTGGGCGACCATTCGAATCGGACCGCTCAAATTCGTTACGATCTCGCGATTGAGGTCCTCCGGATCCATGTCGGGATCATGGAGATTCAGCCTGCGCATGAAGCCCGCGTTGTTAATCAGCACGTTCAGGCTCGGGAATTGCTTCACTGTCGTTTCGAACAAGGCCGCCATCGCTTGCGGATCCCCCGCGTCGCTTGGAAACGTATGTACCGCCGGCAGCCGCTGCTTTGCCGCTTCCAGCTTCGCTTGATCCCGCCCCGTAATCAGCACGGTATTCCCGAGCTCGAGCAGCTGAACCGCCAATTCAAGGCCGATGCCGGACGTGCCGCCCGTAATGAGAACCGTATTTCCGTTTATGTTCATACGATTCGCCTATCCTTCCGATTTAAGGTACGCTTCGGTAATCATTGTATGGCGGAACGGGACGCAATTATGCCGCGGAGCCGCCGACCGGATGTTAAGCTTTCTTACAGCGAATGAGCGGTCACCGTGACGAGCGCTTCGGCTTGCTGTCCCAGCCTGCGGGTACCGACCGTAATGTCGGCGGCGATCCGCGCCCGTTTCACGCGTTGTCCGGATGGCGCGGTTATTCGAAACCGTACCTGCTCGACGGCCTGCGGATCGATGTCCAGCCGCCGGTCGTTTGCTTCGATGTCCCAGCCTTGCGGTGCCGCCAACGTGACCGTTACCGTCTCCCGGGAAGCCAGCGGATTCAAGACCTCGACCGTGATCTCGGCCGCTTCTCCGTCCCGAAGCTCCAGCTGATACGGCTTGATCCAGGCACAGAACCCCTCCGCCCCCATATCGATCTCGTCGACCGGCAGCAGAAGCTCGTGAAGCGCCTTCAACTGCTCGCCGTCGCGGGCAAGCCGGTCCAAGTACTCGGCCGTGACCGAAAGCGGATCCCAATGTCCGGATAGAATCAGGTCGGGATTCAGCCTGCGGTACAGCTCGGCGCTCAGCGTATAATCCTGCGAACGAAACTTGTTTTTATACACATAATTATTGAGCTTGCCGTCCGTGCCCTGCTGATCGCCGATGGCGACGACCTTCTTCCCGTCGACCTCGAACGCGATCGCCGCCGCGTACAGCGTATGGCCGGGCTGTTCATACAGCTGAAGCTCGTATTCCTCCCAGCGAATCGGCTGTTCCAGCGGCAGACGGCGGTCTACCGGGATGGGATCGTACCAGATGCACGGCACGTCGTAGCGCGACGGATGTTCGAGCAGATCGGCAAAATTGTCGGCGACCCACGTCTTGGCGCCTTCCGCGTCCCGTAACAGATTCAGGCCGGCAACATGATCGTCATGGTAATGCGTCGGAATGACGACGTCGATCCCCGTCAGCTTATAACGACGCTTCAACTGGTCGATCTGCCGCAAACCCGGACGGCGCGAGGAGCGGTCGGCGCCCGCGTAAAAGGTTTGATGAATGTTCGGATAGCCGAAGTCGATCAGCAGGGCTTTGCCGCTCTTGGACAGCAGCGCATAGGAATTGGCGAAGGATCGGGGGTTCCAGATCAGATGCGGCGTGATTTCCACGAAAGCGGGATTCAACACTTCCTCCAAGCCCGATTGCTGCCCGCGCAGCTCCAATAGACGCTTCATGCGCTCCGCGAGAAGTTCAAGGGCCGACGCGGGCTCTCGCATGACCTCTCCATGGGACGGCAGAAGCAGGTGAAGCTGCATGCCGAGCAAATCCGTCGCGGACAAAACGGTGCTCAACACGCCTTCGCAACCGTTATAGGACCACTGCGTCGCCGACATCGACCATACCTTGCCGGGCGCGGCGATCAAGTCGCCCGTGAACGCCGCTTGCTGGCCATCCACTTCGGTTAGGATCGAAATCGAGCCGATGGTATGACCGGGCGTCGGGAATATGGAATAGGTTCGTCCGCCAAACGTATGGCGCGCATAATCTTTCAGCGTGCCCGTAATCGCGACCGGCTCCAAGAGGGAGAATTTATCCTGGCGGACATCGTAATTATTATAGATTTCGCGTCCGAGCCAGTGGAGATCGACATGCGTAAATAAATCCTGCTCATGATGCGGTACCCAGATGCGCGCTCCCGCGGCGACGGCCTTCTCCAGTCCTTGGACCTGATCCCGGTGATGATGGGTCACCAAAACATCCGTCACCCGCTCTACGCCGATCGAACGGAGCTCCTCCAGCACGGCTCCGGATCCGAAATCGATCAGAACCGCCTCGCGATCATTTCGAATCGCGTACACCTTGCAGGTGTCCTCGTAAAGATATAGCTGCTTGCTGATTCTTTCCAGCATGTCATCGGCTCCTTCTCGAATGAGTTGGTTTTGATGCTAGTCACGCTTGAAACGCTGCGGAACATGATCACGGAGACTCCGGGCGTCGGGCGATGAAGACGAATTCCAGTCCGGGCCGATCCGGCGCGTCCCGAATGTCTTCGACGCTCAGGCCGGCAGCCGATAGGGCCTCCATGATGTCGCGCTTGCTTCGGAACCTCAAGGTCGAGTCCGACGTCAGCACCTTGCCGTCGCCGCGAAAGACGAAGGTATGCCGAAACGAGACCAAGGGCAGCCGCACATCCAGCAGATCGGTCCAAGACGCCACGCGCCCGCCGGAAGGCGAATCAATCTCCTGATAGGTCAGCGTCCGATCCCAGTTCCGCCAGGCTTGCTTGGCAGGATCGCGAACCTCAAATACCAGCCTTCCGCCGGGCCGCAGCGCCGATCGGCAGGCATGAAGCACGGAAGACCACGCTTCGTCCGCGAGGAAGACTTGGGCGACGTTGCCGGTCATCGTAATGAGATCGACTTGCAGGCCGACCAGCGCGTCTGCCGTTCCATGGATCCAGTTCACCCGCTCCGCGCTCGTCTTGCGGCGGGCAACGGCAAGCGAAGCGAGCGCCGGATCGACGCCGATGACTTCCTTTCCCAAGGAAGCCAGGCGACAGGCAAGGTTGCCGGTCCCGCACCCCAGATCAACGATCGTTCGGGCGCCGAACTCGTCCGCCATCGCGACATAAGGATCAAGATCCGGCCGGTCGGGCGAATCGAAGAGATCGTATACGTCCGCGAGCCGCGGATCTTCGAAGAGTGGATCAGCCATGTCAAGGCCTCCTTTCATTCGATCGTTCGCCGACCGCTATCGTCAAGAATCGGCGTGTCCGATTGATCAAGCAATGCGAATATTACCGCGCTTGGAAAACGCTGCCATCATCTCGCCTTCATCGTACCATACCGCACGACTCGCAGGTAAAGAAAAAACGCTTTTACTAAAACGATCCTTCGTTCACGAAGCGTGGCCGTTTCGGCTGCTTTTGTTTCGGAGAGATTGCGGCGGCACATGCTAGACGCGCCTAAGATAGTTAACGGGATTAATATTAATCTCTGCCCATCTAGCACTACATGGCAAAAATCCGAAGCGGCTATTATCAAGACCGCTTCGGATTTATATTTTATGCCATTAATCTCTTGTTAAGCCGTAACCGTCTCCTGCTCCGCCGCCTGCTTCGCCGGGTAGCGGAACGCGTAGCTGCCCGAGCCCAGCGTCAGTCTCGCGCCGCCGTCCGTTTCTTCGGCCGCCGTTACGCCATCGGCCAGCTCGGCCGCGAGACCGTCCTCCTTCAGCTCAGCCAGGGTGATGCCGTCCAGTATGAGTTCGGCCGTCGCGTTCGCGGGCACCGCGATGCGCACGATCGTCTCCTCCGCCTCCTGCGCCCAGCCCGCTTCGATCCGGCCGTAAGGCGATTCCAGCGCCGCGCGCGCATGCGTGAGCGCGCCGTCCGCGAATCGGGGACGGATGCGAAGCTTCTTGTACGCCGCTTCGGCGTCGTCCATGTCGAGACCCGCCACGTAGCGGTACATCCACTCGCCGATCGCGCCGTACGCATAGTGGTTATAAGAGTTCATGTCGTCGCTCCAGAACGAGCCGTCCGGCTTGATCCCGTCCCAATGCTCCCAAATCGTCGTCGCGCCTTTGGAGACGGAGTAGAGCCAGGACGGATACGTCTCTTGCATCAGCAGCTTCACGGCCGTCGCGTGGTAGCCGTTGTCCGACAAGGCGAAGCACAAGTACGGCGTGCCGACGAAGCCGGTCGTGAGATGGTGCTCGTTTTGCGCGACCAGGTCGTTCAGCTCGCGCGCGATCCGCTTCTTCGCGCCGCCTTCGACGAGATCGAACACGAGCGCGAGCACGTGCGCGGTTTGCGTCGGCGCGGCCAAGCGCCCGTTCGGCGTCACGAATTCGCGGTTGAACGCCGCTTTGATCCGGTCGTACAGCTCGCCGTACGCGCGCACGTCCGCCGCCTTGCCGAGCACGACCGCCGTCTCGCGGACGAGCCGGGTCGAATACGCGTAGAAAGCCGTGGCAATCAAGTCGCGCGGCGTTGCGCCGACGTAGCTGTTTTCCTTGGCATCCAAGCCGAGCCAGTCGCCGAAATGGAAGCCGGTGTTCCACAAATATTCGTTGTCGCCTTGGCTGCGGATGTACGACACCCACGCGCGCATGCTCTCGTACTGCTCCGACAACAGCCGCGCGTCGCCGTAGCAGAGGTACATCGTCCACGGCACGATAACGGCGGCGTCGCCCCAGGCGGCCGAAGACGGGATCTTCTCCTGCGGCGTCGGCGGGTCCGTCTCGTTCAGCGCGTTCGGAATAACGAACGGCACGCCGCCGTTCGGATTCTGATCGGCCTTCAGGTCGCGCAGCCACTTCGTGAAGAACGCCGCCACGTCGTAATTGAACGCGGCCGTTCGCGCGAATACCTGCGCGTCCCCCGTCCATCCGAGCCGCTCGTCGCGCTGCGGGCAGTCCGTCGGCACATCGACGAAATTGCCCCGCTGGCCCCACTCGATATTCCGCTGCAGCTGGTTGACCATGTCGCTCGAGCAGTCGAATTCGCCGGTCGGCGCCATGTCGGTATGGATGACTTCGCCTGCGACGGCGTCCAACAGCCCCGCTTCCTGCGCTTCCGGCAATCCTTCGACGCACAAGTAGCGGAAGCCCATGAACGTGAACGTCGGCGCGTACGTCTCGCCCGGCACGCCCGCCGCGGTGTAGACGATCAACTGCTTGGCGGAACGCAGGTTGCCGATGTAGAAATTGCCGTCCTTGTCGAGCACTTCCGCGTGCTTCAGCGTTATCGTCGTGCCGGCCGGCACGTCCAGCGTCATCCGAACGCGGCCGACCATGTTCTGGCCCATGTCGAGCACGACTTCGCCTCTCGGCGTACGGATCAGCTGCCGCGGCTTAATCGTCTCGATGACGCGAAGCGGGTGATGCTCCTGCGCGACCAGATGCTTGACGGGAAGCGCGAGGCTCTCCGCGCCGCTCCACGCCGAATCGTCGAAGGCCGCGGCGCTCCAGCCGGGCTGCTCCAGGTTCGCGTCATACGTCTCGCCGTCGTACAGCTCGGCCAGACGGATCGCGCCTTCGGCCGCTTTCCACGACTCGTCGCTGCACACGATCTCCTCCGTGCCGTCGGCATAGACGATATGCAGCTGCAGCAGCAGCGCCCGGCGATCGCCGTACAGACTGGAAGTCGTCGCCCAGCCGAGGCGGCCCTTGTACCAGCCGTTGGCGAGCATGGCGCCGATGCCGTTCAAGCCGCCGGCGGCGAGCCGGTCCGTCACGTCGTACGTCTGATACTGCTGGCGCTTGCGATAGCTGGTCCAGCCCGGCGCGAGCAGCTCGTCGCCGACTTTCTCGCCGTTCACGTACAGCTCGTACACGCCCGCGGCCGTCGCGTAGACGCGGGCGGACGCGACGCCTGCCTTGACGGCGAAACGCTTCGCCAGCAGGAAGGCCGGCTCCGCCTTCGGATCGATCGCCGCCGCGGACGGCGTAATCCACTTCGCCTGCCATTCCGCCGGCGAGAAGAACGCCGTCTCCCACCAGACGGGCTCGCTCCACGCCGATTCGCGGCCGAAGCCGTCCCACGCCATCGCTCTCGCCCGGTAGCGCGTGCGCGACCGCAGCTCCGGCCCGGCGTACGCGACCTGTATCGACGCATCCGACGCGATGCGGCCGGAATCCCAGAGCGGCGCCGCGAAATCGCCGTCCGCCTCCGCAACCTGCAGCCGGTACGCGGTTTGAAGCGTGCCGCGGCGGTCGGACCGCAGCTTCCATCCGAATCGCGGCACCTTGACGTCCGTGCCAAGCACATTCGTACGATATTCGCATGTAAGCGATTCCACAATCAAGCTCATCCTATCCCACGCTCCATTCCATGTCGCTTGTCCGTACTTGCACTCAGTATAAGCCGGATGCAAGCCTGCATGTTCGGGCGAACGGGACTTTCAATACGGGGAAATCGGACATTTTACCGCCGTTGCCGAGGGCTGGCGCATCGACGCGCTCGGCGGTGGCAAGCAGACGGAGCGCAAGCCGTCGGCCTGCAGGATATAGACGCTCCGGTGGCAGATCCAGCGCATTCGCCCAAGGGTGAAACAAAGCCCCGCCAGCACATTCGCCACGGGGCTTTGCGTCAAACGTATTTAACTTGAAATCGTTGAACATGACCTTTACGCTCGCAAGCTTCTTATTCCGGCTGCTCATCCACGTCAACCTACGCGCCATAACCGAGGATAATGAGCCATTTGGAGAGGGAATGCATGAAGGCCTGGATATCGAACAACATCGCGCCTCACCTCCTTTCAAGTTTAATCTATGCTCCGATTCCGGGGTACAGGCACACTTTTTGCGTTATGCCCGACCGGAGCGGACTAACCCTGGCTCCCTCGCGGCCGCTTCCTTTCTTCATATCGCCGCTAGTACATCGCGTTATGGTCCATGATCCAAATGGACCCGTAGACGACGACGATAACGATGATCAGGCCGAGAATGAGCGTGATGAGGTTGTAGCGCGGCCCTTCTTCTTCCCGTAGATGCATGAAGAACAGCAGTTGAACGGCGAACTGCAGCACCGCCGTAATCAATAGCACGACGATCGTGGCCGTCTTTCCGAACCAGTGGTCGATGACGGCCAGGATCGGAATGATCGTCAGGACGATGGAGAGTCCGAATCCGATTACATATTCCTTCAGCGAACCGTGGTGTCCGCCATGCCCTTCATGGCCGCCGCGTCCGATCGCGTTATGCTGCGCCACGTCACATCACCCCCATCAAATAAACGAACGTGAAGACGAAGATCCAAACGGCGTCCAAGAAGTGCCAATACAAGCTCGTAATCTGCACCTTCCGCCGCGTGACCGGCGTCAGGCCGTGCCGGCTCAGCTGGACGATCAGCGCGGTGATCCAGCAGACCCCGAGCGATACGTGCATCCCGTGCGTGCCGACCAGCGTGAAGAAGCCGGAAAGAAACGCGCTGGAGTGAATCGTATGCCCCTCGTGCACGAGCTTCAGGAATTCCGCCACTTCCATGCCGATAAAGCAGGCTCCGAGGAGAATCGTCACGATCAGCCAGCCCAGCAGCCCGTTCCGGCTGCCCGCGTTCATCGCCAGCACGGCGAGCCCGCTGGTGAAGCTGCTCGTCAGGAGGATAAACGTTTCGACGATGACGCCGGGCAGCTCGAAGAGCTCCTTTGCCCCGGGGCCGCCGGCCGTATTCTCGTGCACCACGAGGAAGGTGGCGAACAGCGTCGCGAACAAGATGCAGTCGGTGATCAGAAAGATCCAGAAGCCGAATTTGCGAAGCTCCTCCAAATCGTGATGGCCTTCGTGGCCGCCCTGGTGCCCGAGCGATTGATGGTGAGCGTGCGCCATCAGACAATCCTCCCTGCCTTGGCTTCCGTACGCCGAATTTCGTCTACGGGAATGTAGTAATCGGTGTCATAGTTGAACGAATGGGCCAGCAGCGTCAACGCGATGCCGACGAATCCGGGAATCGCGATCCAGAGCCAGTGGAACACGAGCCCGAAGCCGACCGTGAACCAGCAGACCGATTGAATGAACGGGATCGGCGAATTCTTCGGCATATGGATCGGCTCGAGCTTCGGCCTTTCCTTGGGCGCTTTGCCCGCGGCGATGCGTTCCTTCTCCTCCCACCAATCGTCCCGGTCCGTCACGATCGGCGTGGTCGCGAAGTTATAGAGCGGCGCCGGCGACGGAATGGACCATTCCAGCGTGCGGGCGCCCCACGGATCGCCGGACGCGTCCTTCTCCATGAACTTGATGCTGTGCGCGATCTGCCAGACCTGGAACAGGAAGCCGAGTCCCATGAGGAAGCCGCCGATGGTCGAGGTGAAGTTGAGCGCCCACCAGCCCGTATCCCACCCGTACGAGCTGAGCCGGCGGGTCATGCCGTCGAGACCGACCACGTACTGCGGCATGAAGCATACGTAGAACCCGATGTTCCAGATCCAGAACGCCCATTTGCCGATGGTTTCGTTCAGCTTGAAGCCGAACATCTTCGGCCACCAGTAATACAAGCCCGCGAAGTAGCCGAATACGGCCCCGCCGATCAGCACCTGATGGAAGTGGGCGATGAGGAAGTAGCTGTTGTGGAACTGAAAGTCCGCCGGCGCCACCGACAGCATGACGCCGGTCATGCCGCCCACCACGAAGCACGGAATGAAGGCGATCGTCCAGAGCATCGGCGTCGTGAACGAGATCCGTCCGCGGAACATCGTGAACAGCCAGTTGAAGATTTTCACGCCGGTCGGAATCGCGATGATCATCGTCGAAATCGCGAAGAAGAGATTGACGTTCGCTCCCGAGCCCATCGTGAAGAAGTGGTGCAGCCAGGTGAAGTACGCCATGAGACTGATGCTCAGCATCGCGAACACCATGGAACCGTAGCCGAACAGCCGTTTCCGCGAGAAGGTCGCGACGACCTCCGAGTAGATCCCGAAGGCGGGCAGCACGACGATGTACACTTCCGGGTGGCCCCACATCCAGATCAAATTGACGTACATCATGGCATTGCCGCCGCCGTCCATCGTGAAGAAGTGCGCGCCCAGGAAGCGGTCCAGGAACAGCAGCGCCAGCGTGACCGTCAATACGGGGAACGCCACGATAATCGCGATGCAGCTCGAGAGCACCGACCACGTAAAGATCGGCACCCGCGACCAGGTCATCCCGGGGGCGCGCATCTTGACGATGGTGACGATGAAGTTGATGCCCGTCATCAGCGACCCGATCCCGGAAATTTGAATGCCCCAGATGTAGAAGTCTTCTCCTACGCCCGGGCTGCCCGTCATCTCCGAGAGCGGCGGATACGACAGCCAGCCGGCATTCGGCGAGCCGCCGATGACGAAGGACATATTGAACAGCATCGCGCCGAAGAAGAACAACCAGAAGCTAAGCGAGTTGAGGAACGGGAACGCGACGTCGCGCGCCCCGAGCTGCAGCGGCACGGCGATGTTGAACAAGCCGAACATGAGCGGCATCGTCATGAACAGGATCATGATGACGCCGTGCGTGGTGAACACCTCGTTGTAGTGCTCCGGCGACAGGAATTTCATATCTGGAAACGCCAGCTGCGTCCGCATCATGAGCGCGTCGACGCCGCCGCGGAACAGCATCAGCAGCGCCGCGATGATGTACATGATCCCGACGCGCTTATGGTCGACCGTCGTCAGCCATTCGCGCCACAGCCAGCCCCATTTGCCGAAATAGGTCAGGACGAAGACGATCGCGATCGTCGTGAGCGCGATCGCCACGTCCGCCCCGTAAATCAGCGGGTCGCCCGAGACGAAGAACCACGAGACGAAATCGGTGAGTGAATCAAACAAGGTAGTTCCTCCTCTCATTTGCCGTGAATCAGGTGCATATGGCCCGATCGATGATCGGGTTGCCCGAGGCTCTGGGCGTCCGGGGCATCCTTCTGCGCGCCGTTGCCGGGCGGCAGCTGGCCGTTCTTCGGATGCGCCGTATGTTCCGCTTTCTTTTCCTCGCTGAGCGTCACGGCCCTCAAGGTATAGCCCGGAGGCGCTCCGCGGCTCATGGAGTAGTCATGGACGATGCGCTCGAACAGGCCGGACGGGATGGAAGCGAACGTCATCCGGTCCGTCGTTCCGGGCTTCGCAAGCGTCTGGTAGCCCTCTTCGGTGAGCGCGTTCCCGCTAGCCTTCGCGTCGGCTACCCAGCGATCGAAGTCCTTCTGCGGCAGCGCTTTGGCGGTGAAGCCCATTTTCGCGAAATCGCGGCCCGTGAAGTTCGCCCCGGTCCCCATATAGTTGCCGGGCTCGTCGGCTTGCAGGTACATCGTCGTCGCCATGCCGGACATCGTGTAGATCATCCCGCCCAGCTGCGGCACCCAGAACCCGTTCATCGGGCCGTCCGAAGTCAGCTCGAACTTGATCGGCGTCCGCTCCGGAATGGCCAAGTAGTTGACCGTGGCGATCCCTTGCTCCGGGTATTGGAACAGCCACTTCCAGTCCAGCGACGTGACCTGGATGGTGACGGGCTTCTTGTCGGACTCGATCGGCTTCGCCGGATCCAGCGCGTACGTATAGCGCGCCGTCACGACGGCCAGGACCACGATGATGACGATCGGAATGCCCCACCAGACGATCTCCAGCTTGGTGCTGTGCGACCAGACGGGCTGGTAAGGCGCGCGGTTGTTCTTCCTGTCGCGGTAGCGCCAGACGATCCAGGCCGCGATCAGCAGCACGGGCACCAGGATGATCAGGCACAGCAGCATAGTGAAATAGATCAGATCGCGCTGCTGTTCGCCGATCGGTCCCTTCGGATCGAAGACGATCATCGACTTGCAGCCCGATGCGAACAGGACGGTGCTCGCCAATACGCCGCCGGTGGTCAACGGGCGCATCAGCTTCGAAGTAATCATAAGTTCCTCATCTCCTAGTCCTCGCCTTGGATTGCATTATTTTTCCCCGGATGGCGGTTCAATATTACAGCGTCCGGAGCGGCAGGTTATGACAAGGGAAAAAGGACCGTTCCCCTTTACGGGGAACAGCCCTTATTCGCGAACCGATTATTCCGATTCCGTCTTGCGCTTGTGCACGAGGTTGATGGCCGTGCCGATCATGTAGATGAACACGCTGCCCACCAGAAAGCCGATTCCGGCCATCAATCGCCTGTTGCTGTCGCTGAAGTCGCTGTAGTTGGTGAGACACAAAACGGCGCCGATGATGAGCGCCGCCCATGCGGCGACTTTCATCGCGAAGAACAGCGCGTTCCCTTCGCGTTCGGTTTTTTGGCCCGCTGCCGATTTCGTCGTCATGCCCGCTTCACTTCCTCGTCCTTAAGTCGCTGTCGATCCTGTCTTGCCTATTATGAACACCGGGTACCGTTTTTCATGCATAATAAGCCGCATGTTATGCGCGAGGCTTCTTCCTGCGCAGCGAAGCGAGCCACTGCGTGAACGCGCCGAGCGAGAACAAGGTGAAGAACAGAACCGCCAGCCACCCGATGACCGGGATATTCGCGATGGCCGCGATGAGCGTCGCGCCGACGATCAGCCGAACCCAGTCGTTCGGCAGCCATTGCTCCTGCAAGAATCCCCCGATCTGATAACTGAGGGAAGTCATCCCGACGACGCAGGCGGCCAGCAGGATCAAGAGGACCAGAAGCAGGAAGGGAATCCCGATGATCGTCACGACGCACAGCGCGCTGAACGCTAGCAGCATGACGCCGCTTATGCCGCCGAGATACAGTTGTCTTTTCCACGACAGGCCGGACTGCCGCTTCACCCATTCGGATGCCCTCCGCCCGCCGATGAAATAGACGGATACCGGAAGGACGATTAGCAGCAGGCTGGAGGCCAGTTGAAGCGTCCATACGCCCGCGATCATCCCGCCGCCGATGAGCAGGCTGTTTTGCGTGCCGGTATCCAGGGTCAGGTTATGAATATCGTCGCCGGTTTGCGCGCCTTCGTCCTGCGTGATCCGCCCGCCGATGACCACGATGGCGCCGTCCGCCTTCGCGGTGGACGCGAAGTGCAGATTGCCGTTCACGACGACGACCGCCCCCGTCACGTGTCCGCGAATGTCGGCATCTCCCCCGACCACGTACACGTCGTCCACGGTCTGCCCCGCGGGAACCGACGTGGACGCATGCGCGAAAAAACTGCGGGCGGAGACGTCCGAAGGCGCGATAAGGAGTACGGCCGCGACCAGAAGGCCGAGCATGGCGACCAGCTTCTTCATCATGCGATTCTCCTTCATACGGCCGCCGACCGGAGCAGCCTGCGAAGCGACAGGATCGAAGCGGCGAGCACGCTCAGCGACAGCACGGCCGCCGCGGCCGCCAAGACCGGCATATCCGACACGGCGTGCGAGGTCGTATAGAGCAGCGCCTTGCCGACCGCCAATGCGCCGCGCATCACATGAACGGCGACCGGTCCGGCGACGACCGCAAGCAGGACGAACGCCAATGCGGCTAGCAGCGGCACCAAGAGCCAGAGCCTTCCGAGACCGCGGATGCGATTCTCGCGCGCCACGGCCCGCATGACACGATTTTCCAAGCCGGGCGGCTCGGCTAACGCGAGCATTTCGGCGGTAAAGCTCCGGGTCATTTCCGTTAATTCCATCAGCAGCATGCGGCAGGACGGGCACCGTTCCAGGTGCGCTTCGATTTCGAGCCGCGCGTCCTCCTCCAGCTCTCCGTCCATATAGGCCGACAACTGTTCTTCGGGGTGCATGTCAGTCCTCCTCCCCCCGGTTCCATAATTTCCGCAGCGCCATTCTTGCGGCGAACAACCGGGACTTGACCGTCCCGACCGGTATGGCCGCGAGCGCGGCGATCTCTTCGTACCGAAACCCTTGGATATCGTGCAAGAGCAGGATTTCACGGTGATCGACGGATAGTCGCCCGAGCGCTTCCTGCATCGAGACCCTCAGATTCGGGTCGCCGGCCGACGGATCCGGAACGGCGTCACCCGGCATCTCGCCGATCTCGACGGTCCTGGCCCGCTGTTTCAGCTTATCCTTGCATAGATTCGAGACGATGCGCATGAGCCAGCTGTAGAAGGCATGCACGTCGTCCAGCTTGCCCAAGGCCAGATAGGCTTTCATGAAGATCTCCTGGACCGCGTCTTCCGCCTCCCCCCGGTCGCCCAGCATCCCGAAGGCATGTCGAAAAACATGGCCTTGATAACGCGCGACAAGCATCGAGAACGCGTCCTGGTCGCCTCCTCTTGCCCGCGCGATGATTCGACTTAGCTCCTCATCCACCACATGCGTTCAACTCCTGCCGATAAGGAAGCTTTCCCCGTCATGCCATACTCCTATCCTTCCGTAAACGCGCGGCCCGGGTGGCAGCAATGAAGCTGCGAATCATACCGCAAAGGCGTAATAGAGCAGCAAACTGACCACGATGCCGAAGCACGCGCCCGCGTATACTTCGCTCGGCCGGTGACCGAGCAGCTCCTTCAATTCGCGCCACAAGTTGCCTTCCTGCAGGAGGCCGGGCACGGATTTGGCCCACTGATTCAAGATCGAGGCATGCATGCCCGCATGGCGCCGGATTCCGGCCGCGTCGAACATGGTGATCGCGCTCACGATCGCCGCGATGGCGAACCCGCTGGAGTCGAAGCCGTCCTTCAATCCGATCGCCGTCGCCAGCGAAGTGACCGCCGCGGAATGCGAGCTCGGCATCCCGCCCGTGCTGAAGCCGAGCCCGACGTTCCAGGTGCGGTGCGTAATCAGGTAGACCGGCACTTTGACGATTTGAGCGGCCACGATCGCGCAGAGGGCGGCCAGGAGCGGGAAGTTATGGAGCATCGACATCGCCGACGCCTCCTTTCATGATGGCTTATGCCCGTACGGACCGGAATTTGCGCAGCAGCTCAGGCAGCATGGCAGTCAGACCGACCCATACGCGGATATGCCGGCAGGACCGCAAGAGCAGCAGCGCCGAACATCCGCAAACCGTTAAGGAAATTAAGGTTGCCCCGCTTGGCAGCGTATTAACCCGTTGAACGCCGAACGCGACGGGTCCAAGGCGAGGCAGCGCCGTCCGCAGCGCCGCGCTCAGCCACTCGAACGCGGCGTAGGACGTCGGGAGCAGCAGCAGCCGGACGTTACGGCAGGCATGCGCCCGGCGAACGGCCGTCGCCCGCAGCCGCGCGAGCAGCTCGCCGACCCGACTATTGGATTTGCGATAGAGATCGTACATGACGGCCAGGATCGCGGATGCGGCGCCGATCAGAATCAGGTCGTGATTGATGACAGCGTGATACGCCTCCCACTTCGGCCCGAGCACCTTGCCCAGCGTGATAAACAAGCCGGCCCAAAAGACGGCCCCGGCGTAAGCGAAGAGCGCGTAACGACGGAACGGCATCCGGGTCATTCCGCAAAAATAACCGGTCATATGCCGAATGCCCGGAATGAAATACGCGACGAAAAGCAGCTTGTCCCCGTACTTCCCGAACCATCGCGTCATCTTGTCCATGCGGGCTTCCGTCAGATGAACGCGATGCCCGTACCGCGCGATGAACGGTCTTCCGAGCCGGTATCCGATCCAATACGACAGCGTCACGCCGGTCAAGACGCCCGCGCTCGCCGAAGCGATGCTGGCGAACCAGCTCAGCTTCTGTTCGTACACGGAGAGGCCGGCCAGGCTCATCATCATCTCGCCGGGAAGCGGCAAGGCCAGCATTTCGAGGCAGAGGAAGAGAAAGACGAGTCCGTACCCGTAATGCGCCAGCAAATTCGTCAAGTAGTCCATGGTGATTGCCTCCCGATTGCGGAACGAGACGGATTGCGAACGCGCAATCCGCCTTGCTCCGCTTGGATTAGGCCGAGACGCTCGCGGCCGCGTCCCGGTGCTTCTTGCGGTTCATGGCTTCGTACAAAATCGGAATGACGACGAAGCTGTTCAGCGTCGACGTGATCATGCCGCCGATGACGACAACGCCCAGCACCTTCGAGACGACCGTGCCGTCGTCCCCGGACAGCGCCAGCGGAAGGAGCGTCAAGACCGTCGTGGCCGCCGTCATCGCGATCGGACGAACCCGGGAGAGGCTGCCTTGCAGGACCGCTTCGCGCAAGTCCATGCCTTCCCGGCGGTTGCGTTCGATTTTGTCGATCAGCACGATGCCGTTGGTCACCGCGATGCCGGTCAGCATCAGCCCTCCGATCAGCGCGGCGAGATTCCACTGTCCGTGCGCGGCGTAGAGCGCGAGCACCACGCCGGAGAGCGCGAGCGGAATGCTGATCAGCACGGCGATCGGCGCGCGCCAGCCGCGGAAGATCAAGCTGGTGATGAGCAGCACGAGCAGGATCGAGACGGCGACGGCAATCGTCATTTCGACGATCATCTGCGTCACCTGCTGCGTAATGCCCCCGAGCGAATACGTGACGCCGGCCGGAAGACGCATCGCCTGAAGCGACTTATTCACGGCTTTCGAGACGCCGCTGATATCGCTGGAGACGATGCGCGCCTGAACCACCGACTCGGGCTTGCCGTCCCGCTCCTGGATCGAGGAGACCGCGTCGCTCTTCCCGACCGTTCCGAGCTGATCCAGCCGGTAGACCGCGCCGTCCGTCCCCTTCACCGTCTCGGCTCGCAGCGAAGCCAGCGCCTGATCGGCGGCGTAGACGGGCAGCGCGCCGTCTCCTTTCGGCTGTCCCGTCATAACGGGATCGAGATACACGTCGACGGGGATGATCCCCGTTCCGCCGGAGACCGAGATGTCGAAGTCCTTCCCCTTGGTCATGTAACGGGCCAGGACGTGGTTGATCGCGTCTCTGGAAACGCCCGCTTTTATCACTTTTCCCCGGTCCAGCGCAATCGTAAACTTCGGAACGCCGTTGGTGAGATCGGTTTTGCCGACGACGCTGAGTCCGTCAAGCGCCGCCAGCTTGGCGCGCACGGCGCCAGCCGCCTTGTCGAGCGTACCGGCGTCCGCGCCGCTCAGCATGATATTGATCGTGGAGTCATCCCCGGCGATGTTCTGGTTCGTGACCGTCACGGCGGCGGCGCCTCGTTGATTGCCTAGGCGCTGCCGCAGGGAGCCGATGTAAGCCTCCGCTTGCTGCTGATCCTTCAGCGCGACGGACAGATTGGCGATATTCGGTTGTTGAATGTAGCCGCCGCCCTGGTCGAAGACGTCATCCGCCTGCGGCGTGAACGACGAGCCGAACGCGGCCGAATACGAATCGACTTGCGGGTCCTCCCCCAGCACCGTTTCCACGCCTTGGACCGCTTGGTCCACTTCCGACAACGGCGTGCCTTTCGGCAGCTCCAGCTGAACGGCGACTTGGCCGCTTGCCGTGCCGGGGAGCAGGCTGAACGGCAGCTGCGCGGCAAACCATCCCGCGGCCAGGAAGACGATCAACGACGTGCCCAGCACGGTTTTGCGATGCTTGAGCGCCGACGTCAGGAGCGGCTTCATGAGCGGTTCGAGCGTTACCGCTTTGCCGCTCGGCTTATGCCAGCCCATATACGCGAACGCCGGAATGACGAGCATGGCCACCAGGAACGATACGGCCAGCGCGATGACGACCGACCACGCGAAGCCGGAGTACGAAGCGCCGATAATGCCGCCGACGAGCGCGATCGGCGCGTAGACGGCGACCGTCGTCGCCGTGGAACCGAAGATGGCCGGCAGCATCTCGACGACGGACGACGACAGGGCGTGAAGCGCTCCCTGCTCGCGCTTCTCCTGCATCCGGCGATGCATGTTGTCCAAGATGACGATCGCGTCGTCCACGATGCGGCCCATGGCCACGATCAGGCCGGAGACGGTCAAAATGTTCAGCGTCACGCCCATGCTCTTCAATATGGCCGTCGTCGCAAGCAGCGAGATCGGAAGCGATACGGCGATGAGCAGCGTCGAACGGACGTTGCGGAAGAAGAACAGCACGCAGAGCATCGAGAACGCGCAGCCCAAGATGCCTTCGCGCACCAGGCCCATCAGCGAGGCGTTCAAGTCATGCGCGCGGTCGCCGGTCAGCGTCATCTTGACCGCCCCGTTATGGACGTCGGGCAGCGCGGCCGCGCGGGCCTGCACCTGGTCGGCAACCTTCGTAATGTTGGCGCCCGGGGTCTTGATGACGTTGATCAATACGCTGGCCTTGCCGTTCGTGCGCGACACGGTTTGCACGTCGTTGAGCGCCCTCGAGACCGAAGCCACCGCCGACAACGGCACGCTTGCGCCGTCCTTGTTCTTGATCGCGATATCGTTGATGTCTTGTTCCGTCATGTCCCAGCCTTCCACGCGTACCGGGAACGGCGACTTCACGTTCTGGACGTTGCCCTGCAGCGCGGGAACGGCGGCCGTGACGGACTTGTTGAAGTCGTCGAGCGTCATGCCGGCCGCGGCCAGATCCTTCGTACGGATCAGCACCGCATACCCGCTCTTGGCGCCGCCGACGGTCTGCACGTCCGACACGCCGGGCACGGTTCTCAGCTGGTTGGCGATATCGGTCTGCACCGTCGAGCGCAGCGTATCGTCATCGACTTTCCCGTTCTGCGCCGTCAAGCTGTAGCTCAGCATCGGGAACGTGCTGGTCGTGAGCCGCGTGACGGCCGGCGGATTGACCCCGTCCGGCAGCTCGGCGTCGTTCAGCGCCATGCGAATGTCCCGTTCGGCCTTGTCCATGTCATAGCTCATCGGGTAAGACAAATTCATGAGCAGTCCGCCGTCGTAGGACGTCGTCTCGAAATCGACGATGCCGTCTGTCCTGCGGATGACTTGTTCAAGCGGCGCCGTAATGTCGCGCTTCACTTGGTCCGCCTGATAGGACGAAGCGCGCAGCGACACCATGAGCGTCGTGTTGTTAATGCCGGGCAAATAATCGCGCTGCATTTGGACGGCGGCAACGGCGCCCCAAGCCAGCAGCAGCAGGACGACGATCGTCAATATCCCCGCTCGCCGCATCACGGCTTCGATCAGTTTCTTCATCGCGAATCTCTCCTCTTGTTCGTCTCGTTCGGACTCGTATGGAAAGGACTTCGAATGCGGGACGTTTGTTCATTGCCAATTCATGTCGAATCTAGGATGCAGGACCAATCGGGTATCGCATGCGCCACTTACTTCGCATTGAAGCGGGCTATGAATGAAAGGACCGCGGATGGATTCGAATTGTTCATTCGCCCTCCAAAATTATTTTGGAATGGCATGCGAAAAGGAGCTCGCGCGCCCCGAGGCACGCAAGCTCCTGCTATTGCCCAGCTCTTTGCAAACGTTCCCGCGTCCCCGGTCAACCGAAATCGGACCTTGGCCGAGGAAGCTTCTTCGACCACCGTTCTTTTAGAAACCGTTCGTAAGAGCCGATGCTTGCCGCGAGCCACGAAGCGCTGATGATATATCCGCCCGCGACGTCGCTCGGATAATGAACCCCGAGATAGATCCGGCTGATGCCGATGCACGCGGTCATCGCGATCCCGCCAAGCAGCAGCGCCGTTCGAAGCCCGGCATGGCGCGCGTGCTTCCACAGAAAGTAAATCGTGACGCCGTACAGCGTGAACGCCGACATCGAGTGCCCGCTCGGAAAGCTGTACCCCGCCGCGTCGATGATGCGGTGCAAATCCGGCCGCGTCCGCCTGAACAGGGCTTTCAGCAGGACGTTCAGCAAGCCGGAACAGACGATGACGCCGACGAAGAAGATCAATTCGCGGCGGTAGCCGAGCGCGAACAGGACGAGCACGCCCAGCAGCGACAGCAGCGTGACGCACGGACCGGATCCGGCGGCCGTGAAGGCTATCATGACGGCCGTCATGGCCGGCGAAGCCAAGCGCGATACCGCTTCCGTCACCCGGCTGTCGAAGGCGGCGATATGATGCCTGCCGATCGTGACCGCCAAGGCGAGGAAGAGCCCGAGCAGAAGGAACGCGCCGGTTAACGATCGGAAGAAGAGCTTGTTCACGCGCGGATCCCCCCCTTGCTCTATTGAAACCGTCCTTACGCGCTCGCTTGTAATATGACCTGGAATGGGCTGACTTACAACAGCTTGCCGCAGCGCTTCAAGCATCGGGCGCGGTCTGAAGGACTGCTTCGGGCCCGGAAAATAAAAAAAGCGCCGTTATCGGCGCTTTAAGCATGCGGCTACCCTGCGTTATGCGTCCTCCCCGGGAAGCTCGGAAGGCACGAACAGTTCGCGGATCTCAAGCCCTTGCTCCTCCCGGCGCTTCAAGTCCCGCAGGAAGTCGAGGAAGCCGACCCGCGGCTGCCAGCCGAGTACCCGGCTCGCTTCGGACAGATCGTGCTGCTCGACTTCCTTCGGCAGCTCGATGCCGTACCGTTCCAGCAGCGCCGCCCCTCCCGGCAGCTGCCGTTCGCACCATTCGGGTCCTAAACGCGCGAAATCGGCCCTTACGTCCTCGGGCATGCCATGGTCGGTATGGACGATCGTCCGAAACAGGCCGAACGCCTCGCTCGCGGCGGCTTCCAGCGACAGGACCGTAGCCGACGCGACGTCCCTGCGGTCCACGCCGTTGCGGAGGAGCCGCGCGCCGAACTCCAGGTACGGCCGCGGGATGAATTCGTGATAGCGAAGCATCGCGATCGAGGCGCCCGTCATCTCGTGATAAGCGCGGCACAGGTCTTCGCCGATGACTTTGCTGACGCCGTAGACCGACCACCAGCCGTAGGCCATCGACGAGGCGTAGACGATCGAGCGGATGCCTTCTTTCCTGCATGCCTCCAGCACGTTGTACGTCCCGTCCACGTTGACCGCGAAGATCGTATCGTCGCTGACCGGCGGTTGATGGGCGCAGTGCCAGGCCGCCAAATGGATGACGCCGTCCATGCCCCGGACGGCCTCCCGGACGTCCGTGACCGTCCGCGTGTCGCAGCGGACAAACTCGGCCGCGGCCAGATCAGCCGCTTTCGCGGGCATGACGTCCGCCATTCTGACTTGATGGCCCGCCCGCAGCAGGGCTCGGCATACCGCTTGTCCCCCGTTGCCGGATGCGCCGGTTACCAATACTTTCATCGTTATCGCACCTCCGTGATTATCCAGCTTGGATCTGATCGATAATGCGCATGTCGTCCTCCGACAATAACGGCCGCGCGGAAGCGGAGACGTTTTGCGCGGCTTGCTCGGCGGTCTTGGCGCCGGGAATCGCGACGGAGACGGCCGGATGGTTCAGCACGAAGCGAAGCGCGGCCTGCGACAGCGTGCGCTCCCCGTGCGCCAGCCCTTTCAGCGCCTCGACCTTGGACAGGCTCTCGGCAAACCAAGCTTCGTTCGGCCAGTTACGCCGGATATCGCCTTCGGGGAACGTCGTGGCGGCTTGGAACTTCCCGGTCAGCATCCCCATCCGGAGCGGGCCGCGGACCACGGCGCCGATGCCCTGCTCCTGCAAGTACGGGAGCACCTCCCGCTCGACGGACCGGTTCAGGATGCTGTAGTCGAGCTGAACGGCATCCAGTCCGCCGTCGCGGTTGAAATGCTTGATGTAGTCGAAGTTCTCCGTCGAGACGCCGACCGCGCGTACCTTGCCGTCGCGCTTCAGTTGCGCGAACGCGTCCATGAACGCCTCGGTCTCTTCCGTCTTGTCCCACCAGAGATGGCAGAAGTAGACGTCGATATAGTCGGTCCCCAGCCGCCGCAGGCTGTTCTCGAACGCCTCGATCACTTTGGCGGGCTGACCGTAAACCGGTTCTCCCCGCGGATCGCGGTGATGGCCCATCAGGCCGCCCTTCGTCGAGACGACCAGCTTGTCCCGCCTGCCCTCGATCAGCTTGGCCACCAGCGTCTCGCTCCGTCCGTTGCCGTATACGTCCGCCGTATCGATGAAGTTGACGCCCAGCTCCGCCGCGGCTTCCATCGCCCGCAAGGACTGCGCGTCGTCGACCGGCCCCCAGGCGTCGCCGCCGATCGCCCATGCGCCGAATCCGATTTCCGATACGTCGATTCCCGTCTTGCCCAGCTTCCTCGTATACATGGCGCACCTCCTCCTAGTAGCGGTCTGCCTCATCATAATCGATCTTTCCCGCCGCCGGAAGTACGCACATTAATCATAGTTTGTTACCTTGGGGTGACTATTGGCAGGAAAATCGGCCGGATCCTGCGAATCTTGTAGACGTAAATCGTTCACCACTGCATAGGAGGCATGCAACCATGGGACATACGGAAAGGCGCGAGTGCGAGATCGAGCAATCCCTGCGCATCATCGGCGGCAAATGGTCGTTTCTCGTCATTCGCGAACTCTTCTTTCACGGCATGAAGCGGTTCACCGAGCTTAAGGGCGCCATTGCCGGCATCAGCTCCAAGTCGCTGACGGAGACGCTGCGCCACTTGGAGGACAACCAGGTCGTCATCCGCGAAATCCACGCCACGGTCCCGCCGACGGTCGAGTACCGCTTGACGGCGAAGGGCGAAGCGTTCAGCGGCATCCTGCTCGAGATGAAAAAATGGGTCCGCGATTGGGCCTAGCATACAGGGTTCGGCGTGACGTTTTCCTGACATGCGCTTGCCGGCCGGCGCAAGACGATTCGCAAGAAAAGGCAATCGCGCTCGCCGCAAACCAGGTATCTTAAACGCAGGGGGTGAGGAGATGACCGGAGAACAAGAGATGGTCGAGGAACAACGAGGGGCGATGCGGCGCGCCCTGGACTATGTCGCGGCTAATTTGCGCGACGAGGGGTTATCGCTGGAGGCCGCGGCGCGCTTCGCCGGGTATTCGCCGTTTCATTTTCACCGGTTGTTCCAGGCTTGGACCGGGGAAACGTTCGGCCGCTACGTGCGCGTCCGGCGGCTTGCCGGCGCCGCCCGCGAGCTGCGCCGCACGGATCGGGACGGGACCCGGATCGCGCTGGATGCCGGCTACGGAAGCCAGCCGTCGTTCATTCGTTCGTTCGCGCGCATGTTCGGCACCTCCCCCCGCCAATTCAGGAGGAGGGATTGCACCGTGCACCAACCCCGATTCGCCGAGCTTGCCGCGCGCACCGTAGCCGGCGTCGTCTGCTTGACCGATACGTCGCAGGACCGCAACATCGCCCAAGCCTGGACCGCGTTCGGCGCGCGATGGCCGCGCATTCCGGACAAGACGAACGAGCATGTCTGCTATGGACTGGAGCTGTATGAACCGGCGGCCGTACGGCGCGGAGGCAGCTTCGCTTACCTCGCCGGCGTGGAAGTAGCCGCCGCGCCCGCGGCGGGCGTCGAGGGGATCGTCTTCCGCACGATTCCGGGCGGACGCTACGCGATCTTCACGCACATCGGCTCGACGGAGCTGCTCGGCGAGACGTTCGATTTCATCTACCGCGGCTGGCTTCCGGCTTCGGGCGAGCGGCTCCGCGGCTTGCCGGAAGGCGGCGGGTTCGACTTCGAGCGCTACGACGGCCGCCACAAGGAAGGCGATCCGAACGCGGAGCTGGACATTTACGTGCCGCTGGCGTGAGCGCCGGCCATGCGAGGACAATCGAATGCCCGGCGCTCGTCCAAGCGCCGGGCTTTATTGCGGTTCGTTAAACCGCACCATGCTGGAATAAGGAAAATACACGGAGCTCGCGATTTCGACGCCGAACGTGGCCACCGCCATGGCCGCCGCCATGGCCGCCGTTGCGATCGCAAGCAAGGATGGCAGGCCGATCGCCAGCAGCACCGGCTTGCGGGCCGTTTCCGGCTTTGCCAAGAACGGCGTCAGCATCATGATCAGGATGGATTCGCCGAGAAAGGACGCGTTGGTCAGCGAGCCCTTCAGAATCGGCATGCTTCCGGAATCGTAATACACGGGCAGCAGCAGCGAGACGTGCAGATTCTGAAGGTTCAAGAGAAGCGTTGCGACTACCCCGGCGAGCAGCAGCGGACCGGCGGTCATGCTGAAGCGCGCGATCGCGCCGACGCCCTTCCCGTTCGCGTACATCATCGCGCCGACCATTAACGCCGAGATGGGCCAAGCCGGCGGCTATTACGGGCACGCAAAAAAACTCCGCGCAAAGCGCGCGGAGTATTCGTGCGGGACGCTAGTCTTCTTCAAACAGCCGTTCGCCCTTATGCAGCCGCCAGGCGATCTTGGCGGTTTGCGGGAGTTCGCGCGCCGTCGGCGCGTGCGCCGCCAAGTAGCGGGTGCAGGCGAGCAGCATCGTTTCGCGGGCCTTCTCCGCGAACGGGTCGTCCTCGGCGCGCCAATGGTCGTACTCGGCCACCGCGGCCTCGTACAGCTGGAACGTATGAAATTCCGCGTCCTCCCGCAGCAGCGCATGGCCGAGCGTATTGAGCAGCGGATTCGGTTCGCCGCCGCCGTGCAGGTAGTCCGCGACCCATTGCGCGGCCGGTCCGACCTGCTGGCGCCGGTCGAGCAGATCGAGCAGCTCCCCATGGTCGGCCGGCGCGGCGGCTCCGGACGGCTTGGGCCGCGCGGCGGCCGGCACGTTCAGGAACCGGTCCAGATAGACGCTGGCGGCGCCGTGGAAGATCGCCCGCCGCAGCAGCGGCTCGTCGGATTGACGCAGCCGTTCGTGAACGGCGTGCGCGTACGTGAACGTATGAAGCACCGCGACCCAATCGCCGAAATCGTTTTGCGTGTGGAAGCGCACGATCCGCTCCGCGGCGGCCAAGGCCACGAGCTGCGCCAGCTGCGCCGGAGCCGTGCCCGCCAGGAGCAGGTCGCGCAGCGCCGCGATCGTCTGCTCCGGCGCATCGCCGAGCAGCAGCTGCAGCAGCCGCGTTTTCGCCTCGGCGGAGAACGCGGCATTCGCCGGCGCCGGCCGGCCGTCCAGCTTCGTCTGCTCCGCTTGCCGCGCGATGTCCTTAACGGCGTTAAGGATCGGCTCGACGAGGTTCAGCGGCGCCTGCCACTGGTGCAGCTCCTCGCTCCGCGTCGGCCGGGCCATCATGGGAACGAGCGAGCTCAGGATCCGCACCTTCTGCGAGGCTTCCGCCCATTCCAACGCTTCGAACGCTTTGTTATGGAAGTCGAACGCATGCCCGCCGTCCAAGTAGAAGTGGTCGGTCGCGGCGATCAGCATCATGTCGGCCAGCCGCTTCGCGTCGATGCCCGCCGACACGGCGGTGTTCAGCACCTTCTCGGCGCCCTGCGTATCCCGCACCTCGATGCAGGTCCGATACCACTCGGTCAACCGTTCGGCCGGAACGTCCGCGGACGGCAGCGCCGAGAGCAAGTGGCGGGTTCCGCGGCCCGCGCTGGCTCGCGCGACGTGGACGAGCCCTTGGTACAAGGCGAGAATCTTGCCGGTCTTGTCCAGCTTGCCGACGATGCGCGTCATCGCGGTCAGGATGGTGAGCCCGGCGTTCCAGCCCGTGCCTTGCGACGTCCCGAACGCGATGCCGGTCCGCGCGATGCGCTGCTCGGACACGCCTGCCTCGATCAGGCCGACGACGGCTTTCGCGATGACGATGCCGATGTTTTGCTCGAGGCCTTCCCGAAGCTTTTGCATGTAGTTGTTCGCGTCCTTCGCGCTTGCGGATACCGGATTGACCCAGACTTCGCCGTCGTCGATTCGTACGGCATGCGACGGCACGTCGTCCGCCCACGGATCGAGCGTGCCGCCGCTGCAAATATCGAAGCGGGCATGATGCCAATGACAGGTCAAAATCCCGTCGCACAAGCTCCCCATGTGAAGCGGGAATCCCAGGTGCGGGCAGCGGTTGTCCACCGCGCGTACTTGCCCTTCGTGATAAAAAACGGCGATGCCGCCCCGTATCACCTTCGCGCCTTCCTGTTGAAGCGCTTCCAATTTACCGGCCGAAATCCAGTTTAAGCCGTTGGTCATCGATACAGCCTCCTTTGTAATCAAGCTGTGCTGCGATTTGTAAACGGTTCACTTCAATTATAACGGAACGCCGGCGAATTGTGCCGTTTCCATCCAAAAGAAAGAAGCCGCGAATGACGCGTCTTCTTTCTGCATGCGCGCGCGCAGCCCCGGCCTACTCCCAATGCCCGAGCTGGCGGCTCGCGTTCTCTTTCGTGACCGTCGGCTTCTGCAAGGCCGCATGAGGCACCATGGTATTGTACCTGACGATCATCGCGTTAATCTCGCGCAGGTCGCGCTCGAGCGCTGGATCGCCGTCGCTGCCGGTCCGTTGGAGCCAAAGCCGCAAACGGTCCCTGATTTCGTGCTGCAGCGTCAGCCATCCCGGCAGGAAGTTCGACTGGCGAAGCAGGCTGTTCGTCACGTCGCCCGACGGCACTTCGATCGGTTTGCCTTTGCCCGCCAAGTCGTCAAAGGCGCCTTTCTTCCATTCTTCCCGGAAGATTTCGCTGACCCAGTCGTGAACGGTCACGCCCGCGTTCCAATAGTTCCTCGCCGGCGCTTCCGCTTCCGCTTGCCCGGTCTCGCGTGCCGCTTCGACGTCGGCCTCGATCCGCGCGTCGCCGGGAGGCGCCACGGCTCCATCCGTTTGAGAATGCTTTTTCTTTCGCTTGTTAGGGCCAAAAAGCATAAGCTCACCGCCTGTTCCGTTAGTCGACGGGATCGATCCGCGCGAAGCTGAATACGGCGGACATGAAGCGCTTGCAGAACGATTCGTTACTTTTATTGTATCCATTCCCTCGGCATGCGCTCCTCGTTCCTTTGAAGATTCCATGAACAATGCGGCATGAAATCCGCAACGCGCAGGCAGTTCTCGCTTCGCTCGCCGCGTCTTGAACCGTCGTTACTTTGTTGTTACTTTTTCGTTACGCTTTTGTAACGCACTCCGCGGGCGCCCAAGGTAAGATGAGCATGTAAGCCGACAACGTCCCTTATCCCCCACTACTACGAAGAGGTGAATATAGATGAAGAACGCAGCAACGACGACACCGGTTTGGAAAACATGGGGCAAGCTTGCCCTCGCAGGACTCATCACGGCAGGCGCCGTCACGTTCGCGGCCGGCCCTCAAGCCAACGCGGCGCAAGCGACGAGCGCATCCATCGCGTCGAGCCTGAAAGCGGAAACCGGCAGCGTCTACATCAAGTCGATTTACGACTTGGCGAAAAAAGGACAGATTCCGGGCCTGCAGGCCATTGCCGGCAAAACGCCGATCTCCGCGGTCCATTACAAATGGGGCACGCCGGATACGGGCGGCAGCCAGAAGGGCAACCATTACGAGTTCTACAACTTCGGCATGGGCCGCGGCGCGTTCGGGTTCGGCGTGAACAAAGCGGGCGTGATCTACGACCTGCGCAACTTCGGCCAATCCGTCGACCAGACGGTCGGCATCAAGTCGCTGACGTTCGCATCCGTCATCAAGACGCTCGGCATGCCGAAGGAAGTGCGCTGGAACGGCACGGACAAAATCTACGTCTACCACCCTTCCGCGGCGTACGAGCTGAAATTCGTCGGCCCCGGCACGGTCGTCAAAGGCAAAATCGCGCACATCGACCATATCAACGTCTACTCGGCGAAAGCGGCGGCGAAATAATCCGCGTCCGATCCAATCCGAAGAAAAACACCGTCCACAACCGGCTTTGCCGGGAATGGACGGTGTTTTTGTCGCTTATAGCTGCGCGAATAAGTCGTTCAACGTCTCGGTCATGCTCGGATGCGTGTAGATCCGGTCCCGAAGCGATTCGTGCGTCTGTTCCGTGTCCATCGCGAGCGCGATCGCATTGATGATCTCCCCGGCTTCCTCGCCGAACAGGGCAGCGCCTAGTATTCGGCCGGTTTCTTCATCGACGACGGCTTTATAAAAGCCGGTCGTCTGCCGCAGAATCCGCGCGCGCGGCGAAGCCGTAAGCGGCAATTTCGCGACTTTGACCCGAAATCCCGCCTTTGCGGCTTCCTCTTCGGTCATGCCGACCTTCGCGAATACCGGCGTGATGAAGACGGAGGTCGGGACGTGGAGGCGATCCTGCCGCGAACGTGAGCCGTCCCCGAACAAGTGATTGCGGATAATGCGATAATCGTCCAACGAGATATACGTAAACTGCGGTCCGCCATTGACGTCCCCGATCGCCCATATATGCGGCACGTTCGTGCGCAGGGTATCGTCGACGGCGATGAACCCTTTCTCCGTCACGCGGACGCCCGCCCGCTCCAGCGCCAGCGAAGCCGTATTCGGTTGCCTGCCCGTCGCGAAGAGCACGACGTCGGCTTCCAAGGAGCGGGAATCGCCCGCTTCATCCCGGATCGACAGGACCGCGGCCGATGCATCGTCCCGGATGCGCTCCACGCGGCTGGAGAACAGGAAGCGAACGCCCAAGGCTTCAAGCGCCTGCCGAACGGCTTCCCGCACGTCCGCATCCTCCCGTTTCAGAAGCTCCGGCCCCCGCTCGATCACCGTGACCTCCGTGCCGAAGTTGGCGTACATCGACGCGAACTCCAAGCCGATAAAGCCGCTGCCGATAATGGCCATGCGGCGCGGCAGCTTGTTCAAGCCGAGCAGCGTGGTGCTGTTGTAGAGACGCCGGCTGTCGCCTTCGACGGCGGGCATGGCCGGTACGGCACCGGTATTGATGAATATCCGGTCGGCTCTGATCGTAATCGCTTCGCTCTCCTGCATCGTGACGATCACCTCGTGAGGCGAGACGAAAGAAGCTTGTCCGGTGATCAATCGGATACCGGGATGACCGGCGACGTTATCGTGATTTTTGCCCCGCAGGAACGACACCAGCTCTTCCTTCGTTCGCCAAGCTTCTTCGAAGGCGCGTTCCTTCTCCGCGAATTCGACATACCCTCGTGAAGCGGCGATCTCCGCGCCATGCACGAGCGACTTCGTCGGAATGCAGCCGATATTGATGCAGGTGCCTCCGTACATGGCCGGCGACTGCTCGACGACGATGACGCGCCAGCCCTGCTTGGCTAAGAAAGGCGCGAGCGTTTTTCCGCCTTTGCCGAACCCGATGATCAAGGCATCGGCTTCTTGGGTGATCATGGTGCTATTCCTCCTCTGGTGGATGCGTCTTCCCCCTGTCCGCGCCGACAGCTCGCATGCGTTAGTCTGATACGAAGGACAAGGAATTATCGCTTTTATTATGAAGGACAAAGGTAAAATCCAGATAAAGACGCCGCTCGCGCCATTGGACCGATCAACATGCTATAGCATGTAAACCACGGCCGCAACCGCATAGGACAGGATGCACAAAATAAGGGCCGGAAGCGCTTTTACAAAAGAATCTCTTGCCAGCGCGACCAGCATGAATGCCGCGACCAGCATGGTCGAACCGAGCAGCAGTCCGGCCAGCAGCGCCGCGACCGGGATCCAGATGCCGACGATCATGCCGGCAGCCCCGGCAAGCTCGATGGAGCCGGTCAGAAGATTGAAGAAGGAGGGCAGGCCCAGACGTTTGAACTGATCGGCCATCTTGCCGGAACCGATCGTCGTGCCCGTGAAGATGAAGAAAATCCCCAACAAGGCTTGAACAATGATAACCGCGGTGTCGATTGGAATCACTCTCTTTCGTTTAAGTTGATCGGTACGGGCACGGAATGAGCTGCATGCTAGAGCATGTATATGATGCGAAAAGCTAATCCTCCTTCACGCTTTGATAGAGTTTATGAAGCGCCGCATGAAGCCGCGCAAGTTCATCCTGGCTAAAATTCCGGGTAATATGGTCGTGTGCTTCCTTGACCGCGGAGAAGAGGTTCATTTTCAGGCGCATGCCTTTGTCGCTCAGATACAGGTCATGGGAACGCTTGTCATGGCTGTTTTGCAGCCGCTTCACCATGCCTTTCTTCTCGAGCGACGCGATCATCCGCACGACGGTCGATTGATCCCGGTCGATGGCCTCGGCGATTTCTTTCTGCGCCATCGCGCGGTCGCCGTCCAGCACGCTGATGATCCCGAATTGCTCGGGCGTCACTTCGTACTGCTTCAGCTGCTTGATGAAGTAGTTCGTTAATTTCATATCCGTCCGGTGGATCAGGAATCCGGTGAGATCGAATAGTTCCATAGGATACCTCGCGTTGTTTGCCGGTTTGATGATCGGCACATGTACATGCTATAGCATATAATATAGCGAACGTTCCGGCTTGTCAATTTAAGCCCGCAACGAAAAAGCCGAATCCCCTATTTTTTGCGGATTCAGCCTATTCGCTCTTATCCCCGTTCCACGAACCTCACTTCCGTCCGCTGGCGGAGCAATTCTCGTATCCCCTCTCCGATCCTTCGAACGCCGGGCTCGATGAGCGTTTCGTCCACCTGCGAGACGCTCAGCCGAAAGACATCCTCCTGCCGGAAATCCGGCAAATACATGCGTTCCGCCGGATCGACCCGCACGCCGAGCCGCAGCAGGCGATCGGCCGCGGCCTGCGCGCGAAGCGGAGCCGGCAGCTTGATCGCGGAATAGAAGCCGGAGGACGGTCCGGTATATAAGGTCCCCGGCGGCAAATGCTTGCGATAGGCTTCACGCAGCAGCACCGCTTTGCGACGGTAGATGTCGCGCATCCGGCCAATGTGGGCGGCGAACATGCCGCTCTCGAGGTAGACCTCGAGCGCTCCTTGCGTCAGCAGAGGCGAATGCACGTCGGCCGCGGCCTTCGCCCGCAGGAAAGGCGCTCGCAGCTCGTCCGGCAGCACGGCCAGCCCGAGTCGCAGGCCGGGAAGCATGACCTTGGAGAAGCTTTTGACGTAAATGACCCGGCCGGACGCATCGTAAGCGAACATGGGATCGTTCCTGGAATCGCCGTCCAGATCGCCCATGTAATCGTCCTCGATGATATACACGTCATACCGCCGCGCCAGCTCCGCCATTCGTTTGCGCGCCTGGTTGGTATGGCTGTGTCCGGTCGGATTATGGAACCGCGAGACGGTATAGAAGCACTTGACGTCCCCGTTCCGGAACAGCGCTTCCAGCCGGTCGAGATCCATGCCGCCTTCCCCGTACGGGATGCCGTGCACGTCTCCCCCGTAGCCGCGAAGCGACTCGATCATGCCGGGGTGCACCGGTTGTTCCACGACGATGTTCCGCTTGCCGTTCGGAAACGGCAGCCACAACAGCAAATGCAGCGCCTGCTGCGAGCCGGTCACGACGCAGACGCGCTCGGGAACCGTGAACACCTGCAAATCGCGCAGATGCCGGGCCAGCTGCAGCCGCAGCGAAGCGAGTCCCTGCTCTTCCGAATAGGTGAACATATTCTCCCGGTAGCGCTCGATCGCCTCGTTCATGCAATGCTGGAAGTCTCGGAACGGCATCGCGCGGCGGTCCGGTCCGGCCCATGCGAAATCAATGACGTCCCGCTCCTCCGCTTCGTCCCCGGCTCCTTCGCACGCAGGGGTCCGGTGCGCGACATAGTAGCCGCTCTGGGGCACGGAATAGATCCGATGCCGATTCGCAAGTTCCTCGTACGCCCGAATTACCGTATTCCGGCTGCAGCCGAACGTCTCCGCCGCTTCCCGGATAGACGGCAGCTTATCCCCCGGACGCCGCGTCCCGTTCTTCATCTCCTGCAGATACCGGTTCACGATCGCTTCGTACAGCATCTTCGCATACGCTCCTTCCCGCCGGCTGTACGGGTACAATCGCCGAAAACGGCGATGCGGCCCGGCCGCGCGTTCCTTTATACTCGGTGTTGTCGATACCCGTCCATTCGTATCGTCATTATGAAGAAGCCCGAGGAGGAATGCAACTTGAAAACCCGGAAGAAGAAAAACCGAATCGTTTGGGCGCTCGCCGCCCTGTTGTTCGCCGGCACGACGGGAAGCGCCGCTAGTCCCGCGATCGCCGCCCCGAAAGAAACGAAGCTGCCTTGCGAGGCGTTATTCCATGACGTGCAGGGGACGTTGATCGTCAAAAACGCGAAGACGGATCGCGTCTACGTCTGCAATTCCGGCCGCAGCGTCCAACGGTTCACGCCGGAGTCTTCGTTCAAGGTCGCGAACGCGCTGATCGGTCTCGAAACGGGCGCGGTGCGGGACGAATACGACGTGAAGCGGTGGGACGGCGTCGTGCGGCCGTTCGAGGCGTGGAACCGGGACCATTCGCTGGCTTCGGCCATGCGGGAATCCGCGATCTGGTACTACCAGGCGATGGCCCGGGACATCGGGGCCGAGCGGATGAAGGAGTACTTGACGCGCATGGATTACGGCAATATGGACAGCAGCGGCGGCATCGATACCTTTTGGCTGGACAGCTCGCTGAAAATCTCGGCGGTCGAGCAAGCCGCGTTCATGGAAGCGCTGGTGGAGGAGACGCTGCCTTTCCGGGAGCAGACGATGAAGACCGTCAAGCGCATCATGATCGATAACGATCAGGACGACTACACCGTGCACGGCAAGACGGGCACGCGCCTGTCCGACATGGGACTCGGCTGGTACGTGGGCTACGTCGAGCGCGGGAAGAACGACTGGGTGTTCGCCGCGAACGTGGACGGCAGCGGAACGACCGCCAAGACGATCACGCTGGCAGCCTTGAAGCGCGCCGGCATCGCGTGAACGTCGTCTGCGCGAGCATCGCTGCGGTATTGTTCGCCGGCTTCGGACTGTTCGAGCTGTTGGCGTACCGGAAGGGCTGGCCGTTCAGCGTAGCCCTGCGCTGCCTGCGGCGAAACGCCATCGGCAAGCGGTTCGCCGGCTTGCTGGTGCTCCTGGCGATCCTGGTCGAGGCGATGCGCGATTTGAGGCGGGTGCTGTAAAATCGACAGCCTTGACGTACGCCATCGCCGAATGAATGGACGAAAGACCGGCCCGCTGCTCCCCTCGGGGATCAAGCGGGCCGGTCTTTAGGATTGCTGCGGACAAAGTTGGCCCGGCGAAGTTCGCGAGCGGCCGTTCACTCCGTAATCAGGATGACGGGCGGACGATGCAGGTAAGGAATCAGATTCGCGACGTCTTCGGTCACTGCCTGTCCTTCCGCGCTTGCCAGCGCCGCGCGGAGATCATCGGCGCTTTCGAATTCGGCCTCGACGACCAGATACGGCTCCCGGTCCGTATTCTGGGCGCTCACGACGCGGAGCGCGGAGGCGCCGGTCAGTTTCGGGAATTTCTTCGCCAGCGGCATATGTACGCCGAAGTAGTGCTTTTCGAAGCCTTCGACATCCTTCGGCTTCTCGTAGATGACGATCAATTTGGCCATTGTCCGCTTCCTTTCTTGCCGGTTCATTGCAACGCGGCCGGAAGCCGCGCGATGGATTCCGGTTCATGAATTTCTCGCTTCATAATGTCCCGATTCGCAGGCGTCTATGCGCCGCCTTCTGGACGGGGCAGCAACGCGCTAGCAGTCCCTCAGCGGGATCGAGAACTCGATAAAAAAGGGCTGAAGCGCTTCGTTCAAACACAGCTCGATTCGTTGCTTGAAATTCCCCCATTCGACCATGCGCAAAGCGGTTTCGATGGGATAATAGCCGACTTCCAGCGACTCGGGCGTCGTCGTAAGCGTTCCTCCGACCGGCTTTCCCAGAAATAAGAGGTTGCATATACAAGCGCTCACATTTTGAAAGACGCCGCAAAATCGGGTGACTTCGATTTCGATCCCGCTCTCTTCGCGCGTTTCCCGGATCGCGGCGTCCCTTGCGGATTCGCCTTCCTCGACCTGGCCGCCCGGCATTTCCCAGCCTCGCTTCGGTCCTTTGATCAGCAGGATCTCTCCATGTCCGTTCAAGACGATGGTTGCCGCGGACACGATATGCTTCGGAGCCATTTCTCATCCTCTCCCCTCACTAGCCTGTCGATCTCGCTTCATTGCGGCGGCAGCTCGACCGGTGCGCCGCGACCCTCATGGCGCCTCCGTGAATACGCAGTCCGTTTCGGCATGCACGGCCGTTGTGCCATGCGCGATGGCGGTCTTGTAGTACCAAATCTTTTGATCGATTTTGCTCATATACCCTTGCAGTTCCGCGATTTTCTCCAGCACCGCGTTGCGATGGTTTTTGAACACGGCGAGACGCTGCTTCAGCGTATCGTCGCCTTCCATGCCCCATTCGATATATTGCCGGATCTGCTTGACGGGCATGCCGCTGTTCTTCAAGCAGGCGATGACGCCGAGCCATTCGAAATCGCTCTCTTTAAAATCCCGGTTGCCGGCCGGCGTGCGGTCCACGAATGGAAGCAAGCCCTGCTTGTCGTAGAAGCGCAGCGTATGGGCGGTCAATCCCGTCCGTTCGGCGGCCTGACTGATGGTGTACCCCACGTTTAAAACCACCTTTGACCTAAAATTGACGAGGTTTGTATCGATTAGATCGTACGCGAAATCAACCGATTATTCAAACGTTTTGAAATCTCGGATACGTCGCTTGACTTAGACAGGACTCTAAGGGTTAGAGTTCTTCTTGCACGGCACTTTTATTGCAAAGGAGACGACTTGGCATGAATACGAATCTCGTCTGGTTTATTACCGGCTGTTCCACCGGCTTCGGCAGAGCGCTTGCCGAAGCGGCGATACAAGCGGGCCATAAGGTTATCGTTACGGCAAGGAAGCTCGATGCCGTCACGGATCTCGTCGGTGCCGATACGGACAACGCGATGGCGCTGGAGCTGGACGTGACCAAGCCCGAACAGATCGCGCGAGCGGTACAAGCCGCGGCGGACAAATTCGGCCGGATCGACGTGCTTGTCAACAACGCCGGCGTCGGCTATTTCAGCTCGATCGAAGAAGCCGCCGAAGACGAGACCCGGAAGCTGTTCGACGTGAATTTCTGGGGGCTCATGCATACGACCAACGCCGTCCTGCCTTATATGCGCGGCCAACGCTCCGGCCATATCATCAATATATCGTCCATTGGCGGCTTGGCCTCGTTCCCGGGCGTAGGGTATTATAACGCGACGAAATACGCGGTCGAAGGCATCTCCGAAAGCTTGGCCAAGGAGGTGGCGCCGTTTGGAATCCGCGTGACGCTGATCGAGCCCGGCAATTTCCGCACGGATTGGTCCGGCCGCTCGGCCGCGAAGACTGCCTCCGCCATCAAGGAATACGAGGCGCTCATCGCGCCGTTCGTCAGCGGAGCCAACCACGGCAGCGAACCCGGCGATCCGAAGAAAGCGGCGCAAGCCATCCTTCGAGTCGCGGAGTCCGAAGCGGCACCGCTGCGATTGCTGCTTGGCGCCGAAGCGTACCATACCGTCAAGGGCAAATATACGGCGCTCCTGCAAACCATGGAAGAATGGAAAGACGTCACGATGGACGCCGATTATCAAGCTTGATTCCGACGCGTCCGTCCGAAGCGCGTCAAAAAGGCATGCCCCCGCGGGAGCATGCCTTTTTGACGCGACGGTTCAAGCGCTGCCGGGCGAGCTTGACCTAACAACCGTCAGCGTGCCGACGAACCTTTTTGACAGGTAATCAAGGTGAACGGGAACGGCGGTTTGGCTTCCGCGTTCTTATGCGGCTCCACGACGTCCGCGATCCCGGTCAGCCCGTAGCTTCCGAATTCTTCGCGTATGGAGTCGGCGTCGTAAAAGAACATCTTGACCCCTTCCCTGATCTCGAAATAGTCTTTGCCGAGCGGGATCCCCTTGCCGAACATGGGCGCCGCTTTGGAGATCGTCACGAACAGCATAGAGCCGTTCGGCTTTAACTGATCGAAGCAGTCTTGAATGAACTTCGCCCGTTCTTCTCGGTTCAGCAAATGGATCAGGGCATACGAAAAGATCCCGTCGTAGTGTTTGGGTTCAAACGGCATCTCGGCCACCGAGCCATGAAAAATAGGGATGTTCAGCCCGTGCTCCCGCGCCAGATCGATCGCGGTTTGCGAGATTTCGATCCCGGCGACTTCAATGCCGTTATCGAGGAATATGTTCGCGTTTCTGCCGTAGCCGATGCCCGGAATCAAGATCTCCTTCGCGTTTCGTTCCAGGAAGAAGTCCTTGGCCAGAATGGCCGAGTCGGCGGGCTCGAAGCCCCACATCGTCTGATGCTCGCTAAAGCTCGCTTCCCAAAATTCGGTCATCCTTTAATCCCCTTTGCAACCTTGATGATGATTTCATTGCACGTTGACCGTTCCGGCGCCCGGCGCATGTGCCTGTAACTATACACGCTATCCTGGCCATCATCAAGCCGCGAGCACGCCAAGAGCAGCCGGCCTATCAAGACCGGCTGCCTGATTGATACATTTGCGCGCTCCGAATTAGACTAAGATCGTATCCGTCGTTACGTAAGCGGCGCCGGCCGCGATGAATGGCCGCGCGTCTTCGCGGCTGTTGACCGTCCATAGCGATACGTCTATGCCCGCGGCGCTTAACCGTCGGACATCCTCCGGCGTCGCGCGACGATACTCGTAATCCAGGAACGCCGGCCGCAGTTGCTCGATCAATCGCATATCGGTTTCGGGAGCCGGCTCCGCTGTCAAATAACCTAACGGCACATCACGGTCGATCGCCCGTACTTTACGCAAATCCTCGGCGTTGAAGCAGATGAAGCTGCATTGCCGGAGCATGCCGCTGCGCTCGACCAGCCGGACAAGCTCATGCAGGTCCTCGTCCCGATGATACTCCTCGATCTCGACGAAGGCGTGCATGCCGTACGCTTTGCCGATCGCCAGCACGTCCTCCAGGGGCGGAACGCGCAGGCCCGGGTATTGCTCGATTCCGTTTCCCGCGACGATGTTCAAACTGCGGATGTCCGCGAACGCGAAATCCTTTACCCTGCCCGTGCCGTCCGTCATCCGGTCGACCGTCCGGTCATGATGCACGATCCAGCGCCCGTCGGCCGTGCAGTACGTGTCGCATTCGATTCCCCAGAAGCCCATGCGGCCGGCCAGTTCGAACGAAGCAAGCGTGTTTTCCGGCGCGCGGGCGCTCAACCCCCGGTGGGCGACGTATTTGGTGCGGTTCATGGGATCTACCTCCTCTTCTTGGCGCTCAGCCCTTGACCGATCCGAGCAGGACGCCTTTCGTAAAATGCTTCTGCAGAAACGGGAAGACGAGCAGCAGCGGCAGTGCGGTAATGACGATGGCTGCCATCTTGGCAGCGGGCGTGAATGCGTAGCGGATACCTGTCGCATTGGCGATCGTCGGATCGTCCTCGAGCAGCATTTGCCGAAGGAAGACCTGCAGCGGCATGAGCCGGTTATCGTTCAAGTACAGAATCGCCGAGAAATAGGTGTTCCAATTGTAGACCAGGTAAAACAACGTGAACGTGGCGATCGCCGGCAGCGACAGCGGCGCGATGATCGTCAGAAGCAGCCGCCACTCACCGCTGCCGTCGATTCTGGCCGATTCCTCGAGCTCGGTCGGCACGGATCGGAAGAACCCCCTCATGACGATGAGATTGAAGGGGATGATCGCCGAGCTCAGCCAGAGCGACCAGAAGCTGTCGATCAGGCCAAGCGCGTTGACCACCAGATAGGTCGGGATGATGCCGCCGGAGAACAGCATTGTGAAGACGACCAGGAAGTTGATGACCGCTCTCCCCTTCAGCCACGTTTTCGATAATCCGTACGCCATCAACGTCGTCAGCGCCATATTGATCGACGTGCCGACCGCGCTGATGACGACCGCGTTGCGAAAGGCGATACGGAAGCCGGGATGCGACATCAAATACAAATACCCGTTCAAGGTGAATTGCTTCGGCAAGAGGTAGAAGCCCCGTGTCAAATATTCCTTCTCTGTCGAAAACGAAATCGCCAACACGTATAACAAAGGCAGAATCGCCGCCAAGGCGCAAAACGCGAGCATGAAGGCCGCGGCGATGCCGAACGTCCGGTCCGCGCCGGTCGAACGCCTCACTAGAACACCCCTTCCTGACCCATTCGCTTGGCCAGCTTGTTGACGGTCAGCACCAGGACTAGCCCTATCGCCGATTTGAAGAGGCCGACCGCCGTCGAATAGCTGTAGTCCCCTTGGTTCAAGCCGACTTTATAGATGAACGTCTCGAACACTTCGGAGACTTCCCGGTTCATCGGATTTTGCAGCAGGAACACATGCTCGAAGCCGAGGTCCATGATATGGCCCATGCGCAATATGAACAGGATCACGATCGCGCCGCGAAGCGCGGGCAGCGTAATATGCCAAAGCCGGCGCGACCGGCTCGCGCCGTCCATCTCGGCCGCCTCGTACTGCGTCGGGTCGATGGCGGACAGCGCGGCCAGGAAGATGATGGCGCCCCAGCCAGCGCCTTGCCAGATGTTCTGGAGCAGCCAGACGGGACGGAAGTAATGCGGGTCCGTCATCAACTCGATGCGGGCGAACCCCCAGCTCGCCAGCAGATTGTTGATCGCGCCCGAGCCGGTAGCGAACAGCTGCAGCGTCATGCCGACGATCACGACCCAGGACACGAAATTGGGCGCGTACAAGATCGTTTGAACCGCGCCCTTGAACCACTTGACTCTCGCTTCGTTCAGCAGCAGCGCGACGAGAATCGGCGCCGGGAAGAAGAACAGCGCGTCCAGCAGGTTTAGGAGCAGCGTGTTTTTCAGCAGCAGCCAAAATTCGCCTTCGGCGAACAAGCGGCGGAAATGGCTCCAGCCTGCCCAGTCGCTGCCGAAGAAGCCTTTGAACGGACTGTAATTCATGAACGCGATGGATACGCCGAGCATGGGGATGTATTTGAATACGACAAAGTAGAGCAGGCCGGGCAAGATCATCGCATAGATCGGTAACGCTCTTCGAACATACCCGTTCACGCTATTGCCCTGCCTTGTACGCGGCGTTGACCTCCTCGACGATCCGGTCGCCGCCGTTCTTCTTCCAGTCGGCTATCGCGTCAAGAATGCTGTCGACCGGCTTCTTGCCGGAGATGATCGCTAGCACGGACTGCAAGAACTTGTCGTCCAGCTCGCCGCCCTTCTGCGCGTAAGTCGCCGAGGAACTGAGATACCCGTCGGCCGCGTTCTTGTACGGATATTTCCCGGCGTCGTCGATCGACTTCTTCATATCCGCCGCCCATTTGGCGTCGCTCCACTTGTAGATGTTGAACGTATTCGTATTGCCGCGCAGCACCCAGTTCCACAGCAGGCTTTGGCGGCCTTCGCCTTCCGCCTTCAGGGCGTCCGTCATCTTGAAGGTGCCGTCGTCGTTCTTCTCGTACTGCTCGCCCTCGATTCCGTTCTTGATGATGTCTTCTCCTTCGGGAGATACCCACCAATCGAACAGCTTCAAGATCCGGTCACGCTTCTCGGCATCCATGTCCTTGTTCAGGACGACCTTCAGCATACCGCTCGTCGGCGTGGTCGTGCCTCTTGCCCCGCCGGCGCCGATCGGCGGCGACAGCTCGACGAATTGCCCGTTCGGCGCGATCGTCTGCAGTTGCTTATTCGTCTGTTGGCTGAACTGATAATGCATGTCGAGCGCGAAACCGACCTTGCCTTGCGCGTACTTGTCGTTAAAATTCGTATTCGTGATAAAGTCCTTGTCCAGCACGCCTTCCTCGTACGCCTTCCGCATGAAGGAGAGGAACGCGGTCCATTCCGGGCCTTGCGTTTCGACCGGAACCAGCTCGCCGTTCGCTTCCTTCCAGCCATTGGCGAGACCAAACGCCGCCTCCAGCTGCGGGTCGCCCAGTTTGAGCGAGTTGCCGAGGGCGGAGAATCCGAACGTGTCCGGCTTGCCGTTCTTATCCGGGTCCTGCGTCGTGAACGCCTTGGCGATTTCATAGAACTTGTCGATGGTGAAAGCGTCGTCCGCCGGCTGCGGAATGCCGAGGCTGTCCAGCCAATCCTTGCGCGCGTAGGTCGAATTCTGCGCCGTCTCATAGATGGGTATGCCGTAAATTTTGCCTTTCGGATTGAGCAGCGCCCACGATTCCGGCGTCGCTACCCCGTGAAGCGTCGGATAAGCCGCCAAATAAGGCTGGAGATCCATAAATACGCCTTGATCGGCCCATTTCAGGAACATCGTCGAGTCGAGTCTTATGACATCCGGCATTTTGCCGGAAGCGGAGACGACGTTCATCTTCTCGACGAAGTTGGCATTAGGCACCCACTGCATTTGCAGGTCGACGTTGAACTTGTCGTCGATGTACTGGATGATCGGGTGATTGTTGTCCGGCCAGCCGCCTCCCGTCCATGATGCCGTCATGATCTCGATTTTGATCTTCTCCGTCGCGTCCCCTGCCTTGCCGGGCGCCGAAGCGGCGGCATTCGTTCCGCCTCCGTCCTTGTTGTTCTCTTCCTTGCCGGCGCAGCCTGCCGCCATCGGCACGACCAGACCGAGCGCAAGCATCGTTGCGATTGCCTTCTTCACGTTCTGTTCCCTCCCGCTTGGAATCACCTGATTGTTTCATGGTCATTATAGCGTGCCGACTCCGGCCGATTTGTCCTGATCTTACGATCCTTTTATCCGAATCTACGATCCTCCTCTTGTCTTTTTCGGGAATCGCAGCGATACGACGCTCCCCTGCCCCGGTACCGAACGGATCGTTACGCCGTAAGGGGTTCCGTAATTCAAGGCTATCCGCGCGTGCACGTTCAGAATGCCGACGGACTCTTCCTCGTCGGTCCGGCCGTCCTGTCCGTCCATGATCCGCAGCCGTTCATTGATCCGATCCAGCGCTTCTTCTGCAAACCCGTTTCCGTTGTCGGCGACTTCCAGAATCAAATCCCCCTCTTCCTCGAAAGCGACGATGCGGATCAGAACCTTGCCGTTTTTCGGCTCGACCGCGTATTTGACGCTGTTCTCGACGATCGGCTGGAGCGACATCTTGATGATGCTGTGGTCCATCAAGCCGTCATCCGCCTCGATGCGGCTTTGAAACTTCGGCGCGAAGCGAATGCGGACGATCTCCAAGTAATGCTGCAAATTGCGAAGCTCGTCCCGGAGCGGCACCTCCGCGCCGGGGATTTTGGATGTATACCGATAGACGCTGGCAAGGCTCGCCGCCATCTTCTCGATCGTCGGCACTTTCTCGATAAAGGCGATGCTCTTGATGATTTCCAGCGTGTTATAGAGGAGATGGGGGTTGATTTGATTTTGCAGCGCTTGGATGAGCGCCTCTTTCTGTCTCAGCTGCAGGACCATTTCCTTCATCTCCAGGTCGTGCACGGTATGAATCAGTTCGTTCAGCCGGGCGGTCATCCGGTTGAAGCTGCCGTTCAGCTGCTGGATCTCGTCGTTGCCGGGAATCGCCTTGGCGCTGACCGTCATGTCTCCCTGCTCCACCCGTTCCATCAGACTGCGAAGTCGCAGAATCGGGCGAACGTGCCAGCCGACCAGCTGCGGGATGAAGAGGAACGAAACGACGATCAGGCCGGCCATCATAATCAAGGTGGAATTGCGGGCGACGTCGAGCCCGCTCGCCATCTCGCCCATCGGCACGTAGGCGACGATGTTCCACCCCGAGAACGCCGAATGGTTGCCGGAGACGAGAATCGTCTTGCCGCCCAGCTTCACCGAATCGTTCTCCTTCGTCAAGGAGATGCCTCGGAGCGAGGTGTCCGCCAAGTATTGGCCGGCCATGCGCAGATCCGGGTGATAGATGATTCTGCCGTCGGCGTCGACGATCAAGAAATAACCCGTCTCGCCTAAGCGGGCTTGTCCGAGAATGGCGGCTACTTCGGAGATCGACAAGGCGATATCCAAATTGCCGATCAGCTTGACCGTGTCGGGATCGAAAACCGGAATGATCAGCGTAATGAACGGATACGTCGTCGCCGTCATGCTGCCGCGGCTGAAGTAGAACGGCATGACCCGCAGCTGCGGGGACAGCGGCTCAGCAATCCACGGCGCCGTATCGCTTCGGGGAAGATTGCCGTCCTGGGAGTAAGCGTACCGGCCGTCCGCCGACCGAAGCACGATTCCCAGAATATTCGAGTCGTTGATGGCGATGTAGCGGGTGAGAATACCTTCGACGAGCGCAACCTGGCCGCGGTTCAATTGCCCGCCGGACTTGAGCCATTTTTGCAGCAGCCCGCTTTCCGGATTGTCGCCGAGCTGCGGATTGGTCGGCAGCGGCCCGGAAATCGACGCGTACGTCGATTGCGCGATCTGCGTGAAGTAGCGGTCGAGCTGATGATTGATTCGCGCGGTGGAGTCCTGCGCGATCCAATAGAAATCCTTCTTAGCCGATGAGGTATACGAATATGAGGTAAACGCCGCCATGATGACGATCGAGAGGAAGCTGATGGTCAACGCGGCGGCCAGGATTTTGGTTTTGATCGAGAAGCGGTAATGCCAATTCATGACCCCATCTTCTTTCTGTACTCGAGCGGCGTGATGCCGACCGTCGATTTGAATACCCTGGAGAAATAAGGCGTCGTCGAAAAGCCGATCATCTGCGTGATCGCGGATACGGAATAAGCGGTTGAGCGAAGCAGACTTTTGGCTTCGGCGATCTTCAGGCCGTTCACGTAGCTGACGAAGGAACTGCCGGTATGCTTCTTGAACAGGCTGCTGAAATGGGAGACGCTGAAATGCGTCCGTTCGGCCATGTCCGTCAGCGTCAAATCCTCCTTGAAATGCTGGCGAATGTACCGGCAGGAGTCTTCGATGGCTTCCGGCATGGACGCCTGCCCCCGTTCCGCGCCCGCGAGAACCCATTGCTCGAGCACGTCCGTGAAGTGACGCAGGATCGTCGGGTCATCGGCATGGACGGGGACGGGCCGGCGAAGTTCGATCCCGCAATCGTCCAACAACGGCTGCAGTTTATGATCAAACAGATGCAGCAGGCGTACCCGCGCATTCCATTGGGTGTATTTCAGGCGGAGCACCGCCTGCAGCAGCTCGACCTGCTTCTGCAACAGATGCCGCGGCGGCAGGTTCGGCCGGTTATCCAGCAGCGTCTGGAATTTGACGGCATATTCGTTCAAATCCCGGAGCGACTCGAGCTTTTCTTTGGAACGCGCCAGCGCCTCCGTCAACACCTCGAATTCGACCGGCTTCAGCAAGTATTCGGACACGCCGTACGACATCGCTTGCTGCGCGTACCGGAAGTTGTCGTAGCCGCTGACGATGACGGTCGCGATCGGCTCTCTCCTTTCATGAATCCGCTTGACCAGCGACAGCCCGTCCAGGCCGGGCATCATAATATCCGTAATCAGCAGCATCGGGCATAATTCTTGGATCAGGCTCCAAGCTTCCTCGCCGCTGCTGCAGGCGCCGACCACTTCGAACTCGGGGCCGGCGGCTCCGACCATCTCCGCGATGCCCCGCAGCACCCAGGGCTCGTCCTCGGCAATCAGTACGGTATACATGCGTTCTTGTCCCCCTTGTCCGGCATCCGTCGCCGCGATAGACGCGCGGCAATCGGATCGCGTTGCCGGCGCAAATTGTTTTTTGATGCTAATACGCATATGTTCCGAGAAGATTTAGAAAGATTGAACTTTCCGTAAAGCCTGCGCCGCGACGGCCAAGGTCCGTCCGTCCACTCCATGGTCCGGCAGCGGGCTTCGGCGTTCTTGGTGGAGGATTCGCGAACGGCGCGGGCATTCCTCCCAGGGCATAAAAAAGCAGTCAGGAGCAAGACAAAAAGGACACCGTTCCAGGTGTCCTTGGCTAATGGTTTTCCGTTTGCTTCGCAGGCATTCGCGCCTGCGTTATCCGTCAGACGCCGGGCGATTGACCGCCGTCGACGATGAATTCCGAGCCCGTGACGGACGGCACCCGGTCGGAGACGAGCAGCAGCGCCATGGCCGCGATTTCGGCCGGATCGACCAGACGTTTGAGCGGAATGGCCGCGCTCATGGCCGCCTTTTGCGCCTCGACGCCGATGCCCTTCTCGTCCGCTTGCTGCCGGGTGTACCTTACCGCCCGTTCGGTCTCCGTGGCTCCGGGCGAAATCGCGTTGATCCGGACATTGGAAGCGGCCAGCTCGCCGGAGATGCCTTTCGTGAAATTCAACAACGCCGCGTTCGAGGTACTGCCGGGCAGGTAGCCGGGGCTTGGCGTCCGTCCGGCGATGCCGACGATGTTCACGATGCGTCCGTCCCGCTGCCGGATCATGTGCGGCGCCGCCTCCTTCACCATTCGCATGTAGCCGAGCAGCTTCAGCTGCCACGTTTCCCAGAACGCTTCGTCCGGCAGCTCGAAGAACGGGCCGAAATGCGCGTTCCCCGCGTTATTAATCAAGATATCGACGCGTCCGAACGCCTCGATCGCCGCATGGACCGCCAGCCGCGCGGTTTCCGGCTTCGTCATGTCGCCCGCGACCGGAACGAGGCGCGCCGCTCCTTCCGCCGGCCGAGCCGAACGTATCGCATCCGCGGCCTCCTGCAGGCGATCCCGATCCCGCGCCACCATCACGACGGAGACCCCTTCTTCATACAGGGCTTTCGAGCAGGCCAGTCCGATCCCGGCGCTCGCCCCCGTGACGATCGCGATTTTTCCGTGCAGTCCCAGATCCATTCGAATCCTTCCTCTCTTAAAGCGGCCGTGGCCGCAGCGTATGCATGTGGATGTCGTGTTGCGCATCTGTGTATGATTATAGTCGGATACGGGGACGCTTCAAGGATCAGATGCAGAGGAACGGAGCATTAATGCCCAATCCGCGTCACATTGTGCGGAGCGGCAACCGCAGGAGGGAAACGATGGCAAGCGTCGACCGAAGAGTCGCGAAATCGCGGGAGGCCATCAAGACCGCGCTCGTCGCATTGATGGCCGATAAGAAATTCGAGCACATCACGATGCAAGATATCTCGGACAAGGCCAACGTCGGACGGAGGACGATTTATCTTCACTATCAGGATAAGTATGACCTGCTGGACCGGCTCGTGATGGAACATATCGAGGCCTTAAGAACCATTTGCGAAGCGGCGGAGGAAGCGAGCTTTGCCGAAGGCAGTCTCGCCTGGTTCGGGTACTTCGAGCGGAATAAAGCGTTTTTCGCCGCGATGCTGCGGAGCCGGGAAGCCGCTTCGTTCCGCAGCCGGTTCTTGGACTACGTGACCCGGCGGCTGGAGCACTACGTGGATATCGCCCAAGGCGTCAACGAAGGATTGAGCAAGGAGATCGTACTGCGTTTTCTCGGCACGGCCATTGTCGGTCTCGTCGAATCGTGGCTGGCCGGCGGGCTGTCGGAACCGATCGGCGCGGTGGCGAAGCAGCTCGGCTTGCTGTTGGATCGAAACCTCTAGTCCGCGGTCCATCATGAATCTTCCGATTCGGATGACCGGTTTGCTAACGACCGGCATCGCCCGAGGAAACCGTGAAGGCGGCTCCCGCCTGCAACGTGAACAACCCCATCGCCCGTTCTTGGCGATGGGGTTGTCGTGCTTATCGGCTTAAGCTACATAGCCCTTCAGCCGGTACGCGTTCCGAGACCCGAGCAGGTCGGCCGCGCGCCCCCGATAGGCTTGATAATGCTCGGATTCGAGATGCGCCTTCAGGCGCTCCTAAAACGGCTGATGATCGGGCTGCCGGCCTCGTTTACCGGTTCAAATCTTTGAACCCGATGCCGTATACGCCCGGGATCGTCGTTTCTTTGCCCAGTTTGGCGGCCGCTTCGAGCGTCCAATACGGATTGCGCAGCATCCCGCGGCCGACGCCCACGAGATCCGCGTCTTCGTTGCCGATGACGGCATTCGCGAGCGACGGCTCGTCCAACCGGCCGACGGCGATGACCGGAACGTTCAGGGCGTTCTTGATCGCTCTGGCCATCGGCACTTGGTATGCCACGTGCGTGCCCGGTCTGCCGTGCGCCAGAATCGGGCCTTCGCCGCCGGAGCTTACGTGGAACATGTCCACGCCGGCATCCCGGTACGTCTTCGAGAAGGCGATGCTATCCTCGATGCCGTAGCCGCCTTCCACGTATTCATGCGCCGTAATGCGCATGATAAGCGGCATATCGTCCGGCATGACGCTCTTCACGGCTTGAATCACTTCGCGGCCGAACAACGTCTTGTCCTGGCCGTAGGCGTCCGTTCGTTTGTTCGTGTACGGAGATTGAAACTCGTGAATCAAATAACCGTGCGCGGCGTGGAGCTCGATCGTGTCCATGCCGGCTTTGACGGCGCGTTCGGCGGCCTTGCGGAATTTCTCGACCAAGGCCTTCGTCTCGTCGATCGTCAGCTCCCGCGGCACTTTGGATTTCTCGTCGTACGGAATCGCGGAAGGCGCGACGGGCGTCTCCGCGTCTTCCGCCTTGCGGCCCGCGTGCGCGATTTGAATGCCCACTTTGGCGCCGTATTGATGGCAGGCATCGACGATCCGCTTAAGCGGCGCGATATGTTCGTCGGACCAGAGGCCCAAGTCGAAATTCGTGATTCGGCCGTCCGGCTCGATGTCCGTCATTTCGATGATGACGAGACCCGCGCCGCCGATCGCGCGGCTGACATAGTGCACATAATGCCACTCGTTCGCGATTCCGTCTTTGGCCGTGACGGCGTATTGGCACATCGGCGGCATGACGACGCGGTTTTTCAAGTCCATGCCTTTTAAATGAAAATCGTTGAACAAATGGTTCATGGAAGATGAGCTCCTTTATGCTTTCAGCTGCCCTTCGGCAGTCGAAATGGGGTTCATAGTTAGTATGGCTAGCCGCTGCCGCGGCTGCGCATGCAATAAATGGGGCAATTAGGGCTGGGTCTAAATAAATAATTAATGACATGAATTAATTACGTTAACTATCGCGATCCGCCAGCTCTTCAACGCTGGACCGGCATTGTGTCCCTCCTTGCCGCACGCGCCTTGGGATGACGTACAGTCCGTATTCTATGCCTGTTCGCCGGTTTAAACAAATTATAAAACCGCGCGACCGCCATAACGATATTTATAAATCCCATGCCTCGGCTGCCCATGCGCGGCGTATGCGTTCCTCCGCGACAAGACGAAAAGGACGATCCGATTCGCTTCGGATCATCCTCTTGCGCGGCAGCCCGATGAACGCATCGCGTCCAACACGTGCTTTTTCGTTGTGAGCCCGATGTTCAAACGTTGACCGGCTTAGGATTCCCCGCGCAGCGTGTAACGAAATCCTTCGCGCCACGAGGCGAACCCGGGCTTCCAGCCATGTCGCAGCGCTTTGGCGTTCGTCGCGCCGCGCTCGCCTCTCGCGCTGCCCGTCTCCGTCCTCGGTGCCGGAGCGCCGAGGCACTCCGCGAACGCGCGCAGCCACGCCGTGCCGGGCGCGGGATCGCCGTCCACGACGTTGTACGCGCCGGACGTCCAGTTCAGCGCCAGCACGGCGGCTGCCGCGGCATCCGCGATGTGCACGAAGGAGCTGACGCCGTCCGTCGCGGTCAGCTTCCCGGCCCGCGCCTGCTCCGCCATCAAGCCGTTCGGCGCATACCAGGTTCCTTCGCCGTACAGCAAGCCGTACCTCAGCAAGACGTGCTCCGGCATTTCCGCCGCCGCGGTCTCCAGCGCATGAACGCCTTGCACGGTCTGAAGCCGCGGCGCCGGCGCGCCGAGGTCGAGCGGACAGTCCTCCGCCGCCGGACCCTCCCCCGGCGCATATGCCCAAGAGATGCTCTGCGCGATCATGCGGCGGGCTCCGGCCGCGCGCGAGGCGTCCACGAGATTGCGCGTTCCCTCTATGCGAATGCGCGCATTGTCCGCCATGTTGACGCCTTGCAGCGCGGTCAATTGATGAATGACCGCCTCCGGCGCGGCTTCGGCAACTGCGGCGAACAGCGCGCCGCGGTCGAAGACGTCCGCCAGCGCATAGGCGGCCCCGGCTTCCCGCAATGCCGCGGCTTGCTCCGGACGGCGGACCAATCCCGTCACCTCGTGTCCCGCCGCGACGAGCATCGGAATGAGCGCCCGCCCGACGGCGCCGCTCGATCCCGCTACGAATACTCTCATTTCCTCGACCTCCGATTGGGGTTAGGTTGTCCCCCGATTCTGATCCTTACACAGCTTGCCATGCTTGGAGTCTCCCCCGTTCCAACCCATCCTGCCGGTCGGAACGGCCATTACCCATGCATGGCCTCCTCCACCCGTCTTCCCGAAGCATCGGCTCCGTTCCGGGTTCCGCCTATTTCGACGAAGCAGCCGCTCCGAACGTGACACTCCGCGCCTTGCGATTTTTTCCGACACCGTCGACGGGACGTGTCACAGACGCGAGGCGCTATGTCGTCTTAGTTCGCGAAGAGCCGGGCAAGCGCGCTGCTTGGCCCTTCGCGGGTTGTATTCGCCGCCGCGGCGCGACGGGGCGAGATGGACGAAGAAGAAGATCGCATCATGAAATTGGAGGCTGCCGCATGGATGAACTGGATCGGTTATATCGCGAACGCATCGGAATGGCTGCGGACGAACCGCTCGAATTCGCGGGATTGAGCCGCCTGCTGGAGAAGACGGCCGCCGCGTTTCCGTTTGAGAATATGCGCGTGCTGGACGGCCGGGCGTGCCCGATCACGAAGCCGTACTTGACGAACAAGCTGCTGCTGGAGAAGGAAGGCGGGCTCTGCTACGAGCTGAATTCGCTCCTCTATCTGTTCCTGGCCGAAAACGGCTTCCGCGTGGTGCTCGCAAGCGGGGTCAACTATGATCGGGAGGCGCAGCGGTATTTAACCTTGGGACGAAGCCATATCGTCGTGCTCCTCGTCTACGAAGAGCGGCGCTACCTGCTCGACGCGGGATTCGGAGCGAATTTGCCGCTGACGCCCGTTCCGCTGAACGGGGACGCCGTCGATTCCCCGAACGGTACGTTTCGTATCCGGCCGGAGGATGGCATCCCGGGCGATTGCAGACTCGAAGTGAAGATCAAGCATAAGGATACGGAGTGGCAGATCGGCTATGCCTTCGACAGCGGGACGCCGATCGCCGGGCTGACGGTCAGCGAGGACATTCGGAGACTGGTCGCGGAGCATCCCGAATCCAAGTTTAACAAGCGGCCGCTCGCCACGAAATTAACGGAGACCGGGAACATCACCCTGACGGACGACTCGTTCACGGAATGGCGGGACGGCATCGTAACGAAGGAAAGCATCGACGGTCCGCGCTATCGCGAGCTGCTCCGGACGCGCTTCGGCCTGCGGCCGTGAGCGGCAAGCAGGAATTCGAACGGTTTCCTTCCCTTCGTTGACGCTATCGAAACCGGTTATTACCGCAACTACCGCCACAACCTAGGAGGCAGCAACATGACGCAATTATTGTATATTACCGCGAACCCCAAATCGCCGGAGCATTCGGTCGGCCTGCAGGTCGGACAAACGTTTCTTCAAGCCTATCGGGAGGCTCATCCGGGCGACGAAATCATCGTATTCGACGTCTGCCGGGAGGCGTTTCAGACGGTCGACGGCGACGTGGTGCGGGCATGGGAGAAATTGAAGAAAGAACGTCTGGACTTCTCCGAGCTGAGCCCCGTCGAACAACAGAAAGTTAATGCCCTTAATGAGGTAACCGAGATGGCGGCGCGCGCCGACAAATACGTGTTCGTCTCCCCCATGTGGAATTGGGGCCTTCCGCCCCGGCTCAAGGCGTTTATCGACGCCTTCGTCATCGTCGGCAGGACGTTCCGTTACGCGGAAGGCGGACCGGTCGGCCTGCTGCGCGACAAAAAAGCGCTGCATATCCAATCGAGCGGCGGGGTTTACTCCGCGGGGCCGACGGCGGTCATGGACCATAGTCATTCCTATCTGAACATGGTGCTCGGCATCATCGGGATTCACGACGTCCAAGCGCTGTACGTGGAAGGCCATGAGCATCACCCCGAGCGCGCGCAAGCGATCGTCCGGACGGCGATGGAACGGGCCGTCAAGCTTGCCCCGGCCTGGTAACGCGGACAACGCGAAAAATCCCCCTCGCGGGGATTTTTCGCGTTAGTTGCCCGTCGGCGTCACAGCATGCGCCGCTATCTCGTCTTGTTAGCAAAGAAGCAGAAAGGATGGGCGAACATGAATACGAAAACTTGCGTCGTCATCGGCGCCGGATACGCGGGCATTCATGCCGTGAAGGAAATTCGCAAGCTGTTCGGGGATCAGGCGGGCAGCCATCCCCTCCGTCTCGTCCTCATCGACCGAAACCCCTATCATCTGCGCAAAGTGCTGCTGTTTCGGCCGGTCGTCGCCGACGAGGACATTCGCGTCCCCTTGACCGCGCTCTTCCCCGACGGGGTGGAATTGGTGCAGGGAACCGTCACGAAGATTCGTTCCGCGGAACGGAAGCTTGCGTATCGGGATGCCTCGGGCGCGGAGCTGGAGATCGATTACGACCTGCTCGTCGTCGCGGCGGGCAGCGTGGTCCGGGAACCAAGCCCCGCGCAGGGCGGCATCGCGCTCGCTTCGCTGGCACACGCGCGGCGGATTCGAAGCGCGTGGCTGGCCAATTTGGAGCGGGCCAAAGCGGAAACCGACCCGGACGAACGCGCGCGCCTGATGCGCGTCGCGATCGCGGGCGCGGGCATCAGCGGCATGGAGACCGCGGCGGAGTTGGCGCATCATGGCCGCAAGGATGCGGAGCGGCTCGGTCTCGATCCGCGGGACGTCTCCGTCGAGCTGTACAACGCGCATTGGCGGCTGTTCCTCGACGGCCCCGCCAAGGTCGGGCAGAAGCTGGAGCACTGCCTTCGGGAGCAGGGGGTCGACGTTCTGCACGAGAAACGCGTCGTCAAGGAGATCGACGGCGTCTTAACGCTGAAGGGCGGCGACGAGCGCCGCGTCGGCCTCTGCATCTGGACGCTCGGGCTGGCGCCCAATCCGATGCTGCGCGCGCTCGGCTTGCCGGTCACGGCGGAAGGCGGCGCGGTCGTGGATGCGAGCTACCGGGTCAAGGATATGCCGGGCGTCTATGCCATCGGCGACTGCGCCCGAATCGTCGCCCCGGGCGGTCAGGCCGACGGCATGACGTGCAAGGAAGCGATCCCTCAAGCGGCCAGACTCGCCAAAGTGCTGCTGGCGGATCTCGAAGGCCGTCAAGCACCGGTGCACGAGAGCTATATGAAGACGTTCTGCATCGGGCTCGGCCCCGACAAAGGCCTGACCTGGGTGAACAAATGGGGACTCGATCTCGTGATAACGGGTAAATTGGGCTGGAAAATCAAAACCTATACGTGGGAAATGGCAAGCATGCTCGCCAAATGATCGACGGCATGACCGGAAACGGAGTTGGCTCACATGGAGGAACTGTTCAAGACCTATAACGGACTGCTGCTGACGCTGGCGTACCAGATGACCGGCTCGTGGTCCGATGCGGAAGACGCGGTGCAGGACGTGTTTCTGAAGGTTTGCGACGCGAACCAGGCGAGCGCGGCGGACGATCCGAAGGCGTATTTGTGCAAAATGGTCGTCAATCGCTGCCGCGACCTGTACAAATCGGCGCGCCGACGGCGGGAGCGGTATTTCGGGGAATGGCTTCCCGAACCCGTCCCTACCTCGGAGGACGAGCCGCTCGATTTCATCCTGCAAGACGAGCTGCTCTCCTATGCGACGCTCGTCATGCTGGAGAAGCTCTCCCCCGCCGAGCGGGCGGTGTTCGTGCTGCGCGAGGCGCTCGCCTTCGAATACGCCGGCATCGCCGAAATCATCGGCAAAAGCGAGGTCAATTGCCGCAAGCTGTACAGCCGCGCGAAGAGCAAAATGGCCCTCGACGAGGAGCAGCCGGTCGTCGCCGAGCCCGCCAAGGCGGCTTGGATCCGCCAATTCGTCGCGGCGCTCGAGCAGGACAACACGGAGACGGTCGTCTCCATGCTGGCCGACGACGTCGTGCTCGTCTCGGACGGCGGCGGCAACGTATTCGCCGCCGCTCACCCGATCGCCGCGCGCGACGCGGTCTCCAAATTCCTGATCGGTTACTACCGAAAGTCGCTTCGCCTCGAGGACGGCATTCGGTTCGCATTCGGCGGCGTGAACGGCCAGACCGGAATCGTCGTCTATTCGGGGTCGCGGGTCGACTCCGTCGTGCTGCTGCATGCCGAAGGATCTTCGGTCCGCGGCATTTATATCGTCCGCAATCCGGATAAACTGAGGCTCTTCGCTTCTCCGCCGCCGTCCGCGGCAGGAAACGGATCGACCGGACCACAGACATCGAAATGAGGGCATCCAGAATGGCAAACCGCTCGTACCATTGGCGCAAACTGCATTCCCTGCTGGGCGTCATCCCGCTCGGCGGCTTCCTATTCGTGCACGCCACGGCCAACTTTCAGTCCTTCGAGCGAGGGCCGGAAGGGTTCGCGAGGGCCGTGCAGGTCATCAACAGCCTGCCTTTCGTGGCCGCGCTTGAAATAATCGGCATCTACCTCCCGATTTTATTCCACGGGATTTACGGGCTCTATATGGCGTACCAGTCGAATCTGAACGCGGGACAGTATGCGTACGGACGCAACCGGGCCTTCGTGCTGCAGCGGATCACCGGCGTCCTGACGTTCATTTTCGTGTTTTGGCATTTCTTTCAGATTCGGCTGCAAGTCTACTTGGGTAACGTGACGCATGAAGAATTAGGCGCCAGGCTGCACGAGATCGTGTCGAATCCCGTCTTCTTCGTCCTGTACATCGTCGGCGCGTTGAGCGCCGTGTTTCACTTCAGCAACGGCCTATGGGCGTTCCTCGTCAGCTGGGGCATCACGATCTCGCCGCGCGCCCAACGCGTCTCGTCCTACCTGTGCATGGGGGTGTTCGTCCTCTTGTCCGCGCTGTTCATCGGCTCGCTTGTCGCGTTCCGCGGAGACGACTTTCTATAATAGCCTATAAGGAATAGATGATAGGTCGGCATTCATCATCGAGTAGACGATTTGAGAAAACCCGCGCATCGCGCGGGTTTCTCTTGCTTATCGGGAGGCTGCTGCGATGCCTTGTACGAATCCCCGTGCATTCCCTCGCGTTCCTCATTCTACCGGTGGCACCGTAAATTTTACACAACCTTAATACGCCAGTAACATTACCCTTACATACAAGAAACATAATGCTTGCATATAGCATCGATCGATCCCTTTCGGCCAAGCCGTTAACCGCGGGAAGCCCCGATCGACCACGAACCGTAAAAGGAGCCTCTACTCATGTCCGATTTGCCATTGGTAGACATCGCCTACCGCCACGTCCGTCAAAAACTGCTGAACGGCGATTATGTGCCCGGAACGCTGCTTTCCGAGAACGAGCTTGCCGCGGAGCTAGGCATGAGCCGGACGCCGATTCGCGATGCCATGGCCGTGCTGTCGCGGGAAGGCTTCGTCGAAACGCTCAAGAAACGCGGCATTCTCGTGAAAGGCATCGACATCAAGGAATTGTACGACATGTTCGACTTATTGACGGCGTTGTACGTCTACGTGCTGGATGCCGCGGAGCCAAGCCAATACGAGGACGCGCTGCCGGCGATGAAGCAGTATCTGGACAACCTGACCGCGGCCAGCGAACGGAAGCAATACCGCGAATACTACGAGAACGGCCTCCTGTTCGTGCGGACGCTGCTCGCCACGTCGCGCAACCTGTGCATCCTGCAGACGTTCGACATGTACAAGGACAAAATCCAATATTTCGTCGTGCTGTACCGGACCGTCAACAGCCCAAACCGCCCGTATACGAGCAAAAAGCTGTACCTCGACGTCTACGATCGGCTGCTTCAAGGCAATATTACGGGCGCGAAGGAAGCGTTCGTAGCCTCGATGAGAAATAACCGCGAAGAGCTGGTGCGCTACATGTAGCCGGCATCGGAACCGCGAACCGAAGACCGTCCCCCCGAGGGCGGTCTTTTTTCCCCCTTGCTCGTCGATTAACCAGTTTTTTCCCCTCCCCTTTTACAAAACCATCAAACCTCATTAACACTCTTCTTGCTGGATCCGACAAAATCGTGGCCGAGAAGCAAAAACAGCTTGACGAATGGGCGAAAAATCAGTGACGCAATGAAGGTCATCCCGAGCCGGAGACCGGTTATGGGCGCTGCCCGGCCGATCTCCGGCTTTTTAATATCAACGACAACGAGGTGCACGCATGAACCGACTCATCCCCTTTCAAGGCACGCGCAACTTCCGCGACATGGGCGGCTATAAGACGGTTGACGGACGAACCGTCAAGCGGGGTCTCTTCTATCGCTCCGATGAATTGACGGCCATGACGGAGCAGGATCTGGCGGCGCTCCAAGCCCTTCGGATCCGTACGATCTTCGATTACCGCGACGAAAGCGAAGCGCGCCACAAACCGGATCCCGCCGTCGCCGGCGTCATGAATATACGCCTCTCGGCCGTTCCCGAAGACCAAGCCGCCTCGATGAATATGCCCGCCCGCATGGAGCAGCAGGAACGAAGCCCGCACTATATCGTGGATCTGGTCAACAGCGGATTTTTCAAACGATTCCGCGCGGAAGACATGCTGCTCGGCATGTACTCGAGGCTCGCGATCCAAAATCCGTCCTATCAACGGCTCATGGCGCTCATACGTCTCCCGGATCGGCTGGGCCTCCTCCATCACTGCACGGCGGGCAAAGACCGTACGGGCGTCGGGTCCGCGCTGATTCTGCTCGCGCTCGGCGTCCCGGAAGCCGCGATCATGGAAGACTACCTGCTTACCAACGAGACCATGAAAGCTTATAACGCGGAACAGCTGAGCCGGCTTGCCGAACACGTGAACGAAGCGGAGCTGCGCAACGTCGAACAGATGCTGGGCGTGAAGGAATCGTTCATGGAGGCGGTGTTCCGCTCGATCCGGCAGACGTACGGCAGCGTCGACGTCTATCTCGCCGAAGAATTCGGCTTGGGCCGGGACGAGCGATCGGACCTGCAGGAGATGTGCTTGGCCTGAGGCGCGATGCGGGCGACAAGGAATAGCGAGCCTCGAGGATAGCAGCGATGCTGGCGCTGATGACAGCGGTAATGTTAGCGGTGATGCTTGCGGCGATGACAACGCTGATGCTAGCGTGATAAAAGCGGCAGGACTGGTTTCCTGCCGGGCCTTGCCCCTCGCGGGTGATTCGAGCAGCCGCCTCATGCCGGCTGCTCGGCTTCTTCTTCCTCGGCGTCCGCTTTCGTATCCTCGCCTTGCCACAGCAGCCGCATCTCCGCGCTCGTCGCGAGCAGCTCGGACAGCGTGCCTTCGGCCTCGATCCGTCCGTCCTTCAGCACGAGGATGTGGTCGGCGCGCGCCAGCGCCGCCCGGCGATGGGACACCGCGATGCAGGTCACGTCCCGTTCCTTGAACAGCCGCTCCCACAGGAGCTTCTCCGTCTCGACGTCGAGCGCGCTCGACAGGTCGTCGAAGAGAAAGACGTCCGATTGCGTCAGGAGCATCCGGGCGGTGGCGGCCCGCTGGATCTGTCCGCCGGAGAGCATGACGCCGCGGGGACCGACGAACGTCTCGAGCCCGTTCTCCAGCGTGCGGAGGTCCTGCTCCATGACGGCCAGCCGAATAGCGCGTTCCAGCGCCTCCGGCGGGACGGGAGCGCCCTGCGTGATGTTCTCGCCCAGCGTGTCGCTGAACAGCCGCGGCACTTGCGGCGTATACGACGTCCGCGGCGGCTTGAGGAACGCGGCCGGATCCTCGATCAGCCGTCCGTTCCACCGGATGCTGCCTTCCGACTTCGGCAGCAGGCCGAGGAGCGTGCGGACGAGCGTCGATTTGCCCGAGCCGATCCGGCCGGTGACGACGAGGAATTTGCCGCGTTCCAGGCGGAAGCCGACGTCGCGGATGCCGTTGTCTGAATTCGGATACGTATAGGTCAGCCCTTGAACCTCCAGACGCTGCAAACGGTCGTCTTCGTTCACGTCCGGGTCTTCCGCCTCCGGAGGATCTCCGTACAGGTAGACCGGGCTATGCTCGATGACGCGGTCCTCCTCGCCCGGGCGGAACAGCCTTCGCATCCGGTCGAGCGCCACGCGCAGACGCTTGTGCTGGAAGACCATGTAGCCGAACAGCGAGACGCTGAACGAGAACGTGGTCAGATAGGACGTGAAGAGCGCGAAATCCCCGACGGTAAAGCGGCCCGCCTTCATCTCCGCGGCGCACATCAGAAGGATGACGCCGGTGCAGACGGTCAGCACGTGCTGGTTCATCGAGCGCATCCATTGCTTGAACAGATTGTCTCTCAGGGCCGCCTTCCGCCGGCTCTCGTTCAGTTCGAGGAACCGGTTCAGCACGTGGTCCTCCGCCCGTCCGAGCTTCACCGCCTGCACGGCGCCGAACGTCTCCGCGATGAAGCCCGTAATTCGGCCGGTCGCTTCCCGGTTCAACCGCGAATACCGCCGCGCCCGGTTGCCGGACAGGTTGTTGAGCAGCGTGACGACGACGAGCGGGAGAATGGCCACCAGCGTGATCTGCCAATTGATGCGGGTCATGATCACGATGCAGGCCGTCGCGTAGATCAAGCGGCCCCAAAAATCGACCCAGGATTCGACGTATTCGACGACTTCGTCCACGTCCTCCCGGAACCGGGTCATCGCGTCCCCGGGCGAGGTCGGCAGGTTGCGTCCTGGCCAGCGCATGATGCCGGCCAGCATGTTGCGACGCAGAATGGCCTGCAGGTGATAGATGTACGTCACCCACTCGTAGAAAGCGGCGAAGAACATCCCGACGCGGGAGAAGCGGATCAACGCGACGACGATTAGCGGCAGCGCGAGCCAGAGATAGTCGTGGGACTGGGTCGTCGAGCGGTCGAAGAACCATTTCATCCCGAGTCCGATGCCGACGGGCATCGCGTGGAAGATGCCCCACAACAGGCCGTTGATCAAGTAGAGCATGGGGTTGTAGCGAAACAATCGCCCCACGAATTGCGTGACGGTCATGCCAATTCCTCCTGTCGGTCGGCTCTCAGCAGCCGGGCGTATTCCGATGCCGGATCCTGCGCCAAGCTCGCGCGCGCGCCGAACTCGACGATGCGGCCCTGGCGCAGCACCATGATCTTGTCGACGCGGTCGAGCGTAGCCAGCCGGTGGGCGATCACGATGCCCGTGCACCGCTCCAGCAGCTGGTCCACGGCCTTCTGCAGAATCGCCTCCGTCGCGGCGTCCAGCCGCGAGGACGGCTCGTCGAGGATGACCAAGCTAGGCTGGGTCAGGAACACCCGCGTCAGCGCGAACAGCTGCGCTTCCCCCGCGGAGAGCGAAGCGCCGCCGGCGGCAAGGCGCGCGTCCAGCCCGCCCGGCATCGCCTCGATCCACGGACGCAGCCCGAGCCGCTCGGTCGTCTCGAGAATCGCGTCGTCCGCGAGCTCCGGGTTGAACAGCGTCAGGTTGTCGCGAAGGGTACCGTCGAACAGCTGAACGTCCTGCGTGACCATGCCGACTCTGCGATAGAGCGACGCCAGCTTCAAGTCGCGGATATCCGTGCCGCCGACCCGGATGACGCCGCCGTCCAAGTTATACAGCCGGAGCAGCAGCCGGCTGATGCTCGACTTGCCGCTCCCGGTCCGTCCGATGAGGCCAAGCCGCTCGCCCGGCTTCAAGCGAAAGGTGATGTCGTGCAGGATCCGCTGGTCCGCATTGTAGCCGAAGCTAACGTGCTCGAACGATACGGACAGCGGGCCTTGCGGCAGGTCGTCCTGCCCGCCTTCCGCGATCTCGCTTCGCAGCGCGAGCAGCTCTTGGGCGCGGCGCATGCCGGACTTCGCTTTCTGGAATTCCTGCAGCTGATCGCCGAGCTGCTCGATCGGATCGTTCAGCATTTGCGTGTACTGGAAGAAGAGGAACAGCATGCCGAGCGTGATCTGCCCCTGCACGTACATGCGGACGCTGAGCATCAGCACCGCGGTCACGGCGATCGTGAACAAGACGACCGTGACGTTCCAAGGCAGCACGCGGCGCATCCAAGCTTTGCGGCCGGCGAGGAAGACCGCGCGCATCGCGCGGTGATAGCGGTTCATGAGCCGCGGCACGCCGCCGTTCGCCTGCACGTCCTCGATGCCCGCGATCCGCTCCTCGATCAGGCCGTACAGGGCGGCGTTCGCTTGACGCTCCGTTTGGGAGGCGCTTACGCCGATGTCGCGGAGGCGGAACATGACGCCGACGGACAGGACGGTAAAGACCGTCATCGTCGCGGCAATCGGCCAATTGTAGGCGTACATGTAGCCGAGTATGCCCGCGAGCAGGACGAAGCTGCCCACGATTTTGGCGATGAACATGGCGAAGAAGTTCGACATGTGAGTCACGTCGCCGTCGATGCGTTCGATCATCTCGCCCGGCGACTTGACGTTATGGAATCGCATGTCGAGCCGCAAGACGTGCTTGAGCAGGTCGGCGCGAATTCGGTTGGTCGCCCGCCAGGAGACGTCGTTCCCCAGGTAGTCGACCGAGACCGTGAACAGTTGGTTGCATACGGCGACGACGAGATACAGTCCCGCCAGCGACAGCAGCCCGGAGACGCTCCCCGAGCCGGTCGCTTGGTCGATGAAGCGTTGGACGATTTGCGGATTCACGAGCTGCAGCGCCGTCGTGGCGAGCAGCAGGAGCAGCAGCGCGAGCATCCGCCATTTGACGGGCCGCAAGTAGCGGAAAAGCCAGGTCATGGATGGTTTTGGCGGTGCTGACGGTTTTGATGTGTTTGGCGGATTTGGCGGTTTCGGCGTGCGCGTTCGGTTTTGCGGCATGATGCGGAGAACCCCTTTCTGTCGTTGGCAATCGCGGCTGAACCGTGGCCGTGCAGGCGGGGACCTGGAGAAAACAATAAAAAGCTCCAGGCGCAACCGCCTGGAGCGAGGTATACAGGGGAATCAATGCATACGCACGGCAGGGTCAGCCAATGGTTTCAAGCCTATGCGGTTGGATGGAATTGGATGGAATCGCGGCGATAGGGTTTGCCATTGGGAAGACCTCCTTTGCTCGATCCTTCGTTCGGGATCTGGAATAAGGACACTATATCACGGGCTTTCGAACAGCGTCAACCAGAATCTGGATGTTGGGCTGGACTTCTTGTCGGCCTTGCCTTTCTTTCTAGCCAGATTCCTGCGACCGCGCCGCGAAGCAGAAAATCCGGCATCGGGGCGCCGAAGCCAAGCTGACCGCAAGCCAGCTCCATCATGGCTGGTCCCCCTCCCCGTCTTCGATCAGCCTGCCGCGCAGATTCGAATCGGGCAGCGCGCAGCCAACCCCGTCCCGGCCAAACCAGCGATAGCGCCGGCGCGCGACGAAATCATACGCGCGGTCGCGGATGAACGCGGGAATCAGGATGGCGGCGTACAGCAGCGGCCACGGCCCGTCGAGCTCGCGCAGAACGCGAAGCGCCGCGCCGGATTTGACGTCGCAGCGCCCGTTCGCGATCAGGACGAAGGTGTCTGCCGGCCCGGCGGCCGCGCGGCCGCGTCGATTCGGCCCGGATGCCGTCGAACGGCCGTCGTTCCTGGCGGCTGCGCGTTTATCGGCTGCATGTCCTTCGTCTGTTGTCCCATCAGCCGCATGACGTCCGGCTTCCGCCAATAACCGTCTTGCCGCGGCCGAATCGAGCGCGGCGAACCGAAACCGTCCCGCGGCATCGCGCTCGCCGACGAAGCGCGCCAGCCAATGGCAGAGCGGACAGTCCCCGTCGATCAGAAGGATGACGGCGTCCGCGTCCGACGCGGATAACTTCTTGTTCATGGCTGTCCTCTCCTCCCTATAGCGCCATTGTACGCCGGGGGCCGGAAGCTGCTCAGTGCCAACTTTCATAGCCGCATGCCGAATAGGGGTACTACGCCCGGTAGTACCCCTATTCGCCCCTCGCACGGTCAACCGTATCCGCGGGGGCATCCCGCTAACCGACGCTCTCGCCCGCGAAAAAGGCCGCCGGCTTGGCAGCCTCGTCATCCGTTGTCGAACTACGGCGTTGGAACGCCGGCCGCGACCGGCAGCTGCCACACCTGAAACTTGTTGCCGTCCGGATCCTTGAAGTTCAGCTGCAAGCCGCAGCTTCCTTCGTCGCGGACCGTCTCCTCCATCCAGGCGCCCGCCTGCCCCAACGCCTCGTGCATGCCGCGGATATCGTCCGTTTCGAAGCAGATCGGAAACATCTCGAACGGCGAGCCGTCCTCCGTCCAGCCGGTCGTCTCGAAGCCCAGCGGATGGCCTTCGCCGCAGGGCAGCAGGAACAACCATTGGCCGCTGTCCATGATCATAATCGCCCCGCGGCCCGGTTCGATCGGGGAGCGGAGCTTCAAGCCGAGCACGCGCTCGTACCACGCCGCCGACGCGGTCACGTCCTTGACCGGCAAATACGCGCATTCGATCCGTTTCAACAATGCCTTGTTCGCCATTTCCATATCCTCCTCAAGGGTTGCTGTCCGTTCCCTTACTAAACGATCCGGGAACCCCATTCCATACAGGCCGATCGAAAATATTTACGCGCCGAAAGCCGATACGACCATCAGCACGTTGCCGTCCGGATCCTGAAAGGCAAAATGCGTCTTGCCGCCCAAGGCCCGAATGCCGTTCAATCTGGCGCCGGACGCGGACAATGCCAAGTAGGCCTCCTGAATCGCCGCAGGCTGCCGCTCGCGGAACGCGTTCAGCACGGCTTCGAAGAAGGCCGCATGCCCGGAAGCGTTCCCCGCGGCCGCGTTGACCGGGCGGTTGCCGCGTCCGGCCCCCTTCTCGCCGGCGTCGCGCTTCATCGCCCGCAGCCGGGCGCGCGCCCTCGACAACGCGACTTGAGCCGCGACTTCCGAGCCGCCGAGCCAGGCCGCCGTCTCCTTCGCCGTAAAGTCGAACACGTCCATGAACAGCAGGATGACGAACGGTTTCGGCGGCAAGCGCCAGGCCAGCTCTTCGAGATGCTCGCGCACGTCCAGCTCGTCGTCCGATGCCCCGAAAGCCCCTCGCGGCGCCTCCTCGGGATACGGCACCATCGCGATCCGCGACGAGCGCCGGGTACGGTCGATCCATAGATTTCTCGCGGTCCGGCACGCATACCGGAAGCTGATATCCCGCGCCGGCTTCTCCGCGGTCACGCCGAGCAGCCTGAGAATCGCTTCCTGCGCGAGGTCCTCCGCGTCCCAGCCGCATCCCGTCAACTGCCGGCAATACCGCAGCAGCGGCCGTCTCATCGTCTCCAGCCCGTCAAGCGGGCCTATGTTTTCCGTTCGCATACGGTACTAATTCGGAGTCGGACAAAATTTTCCTTCCAGGCATGCAAAAAGCCGCAATCGATGCGGCTTCGATGGTATGATGAGGGTGTCATGAAGGTGGACAAATCCCGGCGGCGCTTCGCCGTCCATGAGGAGGAAAACAATGCGCGTAACCGGCATTACCGCACAACTGCGCACGACGGATCTCGAGGCCTCCATTCGCTTCTACACGGCTCGGGCCGGCATGGAGCTGGCCTTCCGGCACGGGGACTTCTATGCCGGCATTCGTGCCGGCAACCAAGAGTTCCACCTTAAGCTGGTCGATGAGCCGGACCCTTCCATCGCTTACACGCGCGAGGGCGAGCATTTCCATCTCTACTTCGCGACGGACGATGCCGCGTCCCTGGCAGCGTCGCTGGAAGCCCGGGGCGTTCGCCTGCTGCGGGACGTGCAAGAGACCGCATGGGGCACGAGGGAATTCGTGATCGAGGACGACCAAGGCCATACGCTTTACTTCGGCGAGGCGCTTATTCGTTAAGATAGGTCGTCACCCGGTTCTGAATCAGCTTCGCCGCTTCTTCCGCGGACTTTTGCCCGCCGAAGTAGGTGATCGCTTCTTCGCCGACGATGTTCATCAGTCGGCTGTCCGGCAGGGCGTAATTCGTCGCCGTGTCCAGCAGCTGCGCGTACTGCGCGAATCGCTCGTCCGGGACGTTGACGGGCTTCCCGCCGGGCAGCTTGTACGTCCCGGCCTTCGCCTGCTGCCGCAGCTCGTCGAGCTGCGCCGCGTTCACCGATTTGAGCAGCGACATGCCCGGTCTGGCCGGCAGCGATTGCCCTTCCTTGGACAAGGCGTACGCGATGAACGCCCATGCCTTGTCTTGGACCGTCGATTTGGCGTTGACGGCGAGCTGGCGCTGCGGAATGATCCGCATGCCGCCCGGCTGGCCCGCCGCATGCGGCTTTTGCACCAGCACGGGATTGGCGAACAGCGCGTAAGGCCCGTTGATGAAGTCGGCCGGCGATTGCAGGACCGCCGAGTAGAACAATTGCTTGCCGGACGCCGCCGGATCCGCGCTCATGACCCGATCGTCGTACATCTGCTTGATCTGCTTCATCATTGCCGTGAATTCCGGCCCGTCGAAGCTCGCCTTGCGGGCCGCGCGATCCACGAAGGCCGGGTAATTGTCGATGAACATTTCTTGCAGCAGCATGTCCGGCGTATAATCGGTCATGGCGTACCGGCGTTCCTTGCCGCTTGCTTGCTCCCGTTCGATCGCCTGCCGCGCGAACGCCGCGAAATCGGTCCAGGTCCACTTCCGTTCGTCGTAGCTTTCCGTCTGCAGCGCGTCGCCGTCGCCGATGAACGCCCGCAAGGAAAATCCGGCGGGAACGGCATAGGTGCCGCCGTCCAGCTTGACCGCCTGCAGGATGTTCGTTTCCAGATCGTTGCGATCGAGCTCCTTCTCCTGCGCCAGCCGGTCGTCCAGATTCACGAACGTTTTTTTGTCCAAGTAATCCTGGACCGGCAGACTGTCGGTCTCGTAGAGATCCGCGCCTTTCCCGGCCAGCAGCTCCGCGTTGGCCGTTTTTTGATATTCCTGGCCGTAGGCTTTGATTTGCACGTCGATCGCCGGATATTTCGCTTCGAACCCTTTCTCCAGCGCCGCGTAATAGTCGCTCTGCTTCTGAATGGCCAGCTTCAGCACGGTCTTCCCCTTCGCGGTGCCTTGCTCGCTGGCGGCCGCGGGTTCGGCCCCTTCGTCTCCGGAGGCGCAGCCGGTCGCGGCCATGGCCAGCAAACCGGCCGCGCATAGAATCAGCCATTTGTTCATGCGTTCATTCCTCCCATTCGTTGCCCCGCCGCGGCGCTCGGCTATTGCAGCCGTACGCGGTCGCCGTCCTGCAGGGGCTCGCTGCTCGCTTGGATGATCAAGTCGTGCTCGTAAATCGCATCCGATTGAATCATCGTCTCCGTGCCGTTCGACCGGCTGTCCTTCAGCGGGACCTTGCGCGCGATATAAATGTTGCCCAGCGCGCCCCGCTGCTCTTCGATCCGATAGACGTAGTCGCCGTCGCGGTCCCGGTGAACGGCGTCGCCGGACACGATCCATCCTTCTTCGCCCGAACGCTTCTCCAGCCGGAGATGCGCCTGCTCACCTCCTTTCAGCCCGGGGTCGGCAAGCCGAATCCGCAGCCGCTTTTGCGGAATCGCCGCCGGGGCCTCGCCGGACGCGCCGGACGAGACGTCCGCCCGCGGACCGGTATCGGCGAGCTCGGCCACGGTCCCTTGCACGGTTCGCGGCGGCTGGCCCGGCGCGGCGACGTCGACGTCGATCCGCTGCCCGACCGCGACGCCGAGATCGGACGCGAGCGCCGCATCCACGGCGAGCTCGAACCGAAACCCCTGGCCGCTGCCGGCCATAACCGCATCCGGCTCTCCGCCGGACGCCGAGCCTTCCACGGCATGCAGAGCCGTGATCGTGCCGTCGTACGGCGCCGTCAGCATCCGCTCGTCGTCCAGTTTCTTCCGAAGTCCGCCCAGCTTCCGCTCCTGCGTCGCCAGGTCGAGCTTCTGCGCGTCGATGTCGCGCTTCGCGCCGCGAATCTGGAAGGGATCGCCCTCCCTCGCGAGCTGTATGTACCGGTCTTGCGCGCTCTCTAGTTCGAGCTTCATCTTCGCGAGCAGTGCCGTCTCGTCCGCCAGCTCTTGCTCGGCCGCCGAAGCGTCGTAGGTGATCAGCGTCTGGCCTTGCTTCACCCGATCCCCTTCCCGGACAAGAATGTCCCGCACTTTCCAGCCGGCAGGATTCGCCAGCGACGCGACCGATACGGGCTGGACCGTGCCGCTGCCCTCGAGCGCGAACGCGAGGCTGCCGCTTGCCGCTTCCTCCGCGGTCGCCTTCGGCAGGGTGAACGACAGCAGCGTCTGGCTGAAAAAGGTAAAAAACAACAACAATCCCGTTCCGGCGAGAAACAGCAAACGAATCGTTCGTTTGCGCCCGCGGTCGGCCGTTTCCTCTCGCATCTTCCGTTCTACTCCTCTGCACAGTTTGACTGCTGACCGGCTACCCCTTGATGCCCGACAATTGCACGCCTTCGATGAAATACGTTTCCGCGTACAGGAACAGCAGCACCATCGGCGCCATATAGACGACCGAGGCGGCGAACGCGATTCCTTTGTCCGCGCTCAGCTGCGCCAGGAAGACGGACAGCGGCTGCTTGAACGGATCCTGCAAAAAAACGAGCGGCTGCTCCACCATGTTCCAATAGTCCACGAACAGCAAAATGACGAGCGCGGCGATGCCCGGCTTTACCATCGGGAGGATTATCGAGCCGAAGATCCGGACGTGACCGGCGCCGTCGATCTTCGCCGCTTCGATGTAGGCATAAGGGATGTGCAGCATGAATTGCCGGAGCATGAACACGCCGAACGCCGCGAAGATGCCCGGCAGGATGATGGCGCCGCGGCTGTTCATCAGCCCCAGCTGATCCGCCATGATATAATTGGGCACCAGCGTGACCTGGAACGGCATCAGCATCGTCAGCAGGTACGCGAGAAACAGCGATTCGCGGCCGCGAAACCGCAGCTTGGCCAGCGCATAGGCGGCGCAAGCGGCGGCGGCCGTCTGCCCCGCGATGATCGGCGCGACCAGCCCGGCCGAATTCCAGAAGAGCTTCAAGTAATCCGGAGTATCGATCAATAGTTTGCGATAGTGCTCCAGCGACGCTTGATCCGGCACCAGCTTCACGTTCGCGAAGCGCGCCTCCCTTCCCGGCTGCCCCGCTTCCGTCTGCCCGACGGAGCCGTAGTCGATGCCGATCTCCATGCCGCTCATGAACGAATCGGCGCACGTGAGGACGACGGGGAACAGCATCAGCAGCGCGACGGCTCCCAATATGAGCGTTAGCGCGCCTTTTTGCGCGACCTTAAGCGCGGACATGAACGTTTCCCACCCCTGTTCCAGTAACTTCGAGTTAAAACCGCTAATCAACTCCCGCCCGCCAAGCTCCATGATCTCCCGCGCCGATGCCGAAGGTTAGTCCATGAACCGCCGGTATCGCCGTTCCAGCGCGAATAGTCCCAGCACGATCAACAGGAAGCACGCGGCCATCAGCGTCGCGCCCGCCGTCAGCTTCTGCAGGTCCAACGACAGGAACATGTTGTTCATGTAGTGCTGCAGCATATAGATGCTGTCATGCGGATATTCGCCGCCGATCAGGTACGTCTCCCGGAACACCTTAAACGAGTTCATGATCGATACGACGACGACGAAGAACGTCGTGGAGGTCAGATACACCAGCGTCACGCTGCCGAACTGGCGAAGGCGGCCCGCTCCCTCGATCCGGGCGGTCTCGTAATAATCTTGCGGAATCTGCTGCAGCCCCGCCAGGAACAGAATGATGTTGTAGCCGACGTTCTTCCACAGGTAGAAGGCAATCACCGCATAGCGGGCGGAAGCCGACTTCATCCAATCGAGGCGATCGAAGCCGAACCACGCGAGCCAAGCGTTCAAAGCGCCGTTCCAGTCCAGCAGGATCTGCCAAATCAGGACGACGGACGCAGCCGGCACGACGAGCGGCAGCACATAGGCGGTTCGCAGCCATCGGCGCAGGTAGCTGCCGCGGTTCAGCAGCAGCGCGAGCGTCAGCGACAGCGCAAGGTTGAGCGGCACGCTTGCCGCGCTGAAGAAGAACGTGTTGGCCGCCGCCTTGCGGAACGAGCCGCTCGCGAGCAATTCGCGGTAATTGGCCAGCCCGGCGAAATGGCCGCCATCCGGCCCGGCCAGAAAGGAATCGAACACGCTCATGGCAAACGGGATCAAATAGAACAGCGCGAACCCGATCAAGCTCGGCGCCAAAAACGCCCAGGCTGCCGGCGCATCCCTGCGGCGCAGCGAACTCCAAAACCTCATGGCCGAATCCCTCCCGTCCTTCTTGCTTACAGCCTAAGGCAGACTCATTAAGAAAAACGCGGCAGAAAGTAAAATTTCCCTTAAACGACTGGTGAGGCTGGAGAGAAAGGTTATTTAATGACATAAACCATCGTAAACGCAGCACTATGGCCGGGGAGGGTCAAACGAGGACGGAATTACATAATTATTATTATGTTAACTTTCAAATTTAATGTGATGAATAGCTTGGTCGACAAGATAACGAACGCAAATTCCAATTTGCTCGACTTGGCAAAACCAAAAAAACCTTAGGAACCGGATCGCGCGCTCCAAAGGAAAAAAAGAGACCCGCGGCAAAAACCGCGGGCCAAAGTGTTTATTTTAAAAAGGGGGTCGAGTTCTAGTATAGGCTTGTTTCGTTATGGCAGGATGAACGCAACATTGCAATCGTATTACATTTGTTAACGAACGCTTTACGTTCCCTGCCGCAGCCGTCTAACCGTTCGTCCCCTTGCGCAGCGGCTTGAACGCCGCCCGCAGCTCTTCCGTAAACAAAGCCGGCTGTTCCCATGCCGCGAAATGCCCGCCTTTATTCACCCGGTTGAAATAGATCAGATTCGGGTACGCCTGCTTGGCCCAGCTCTCCGGGGCTTGATAGAGCTCGTCGGGGAAGACGCTGATCGCGGCGGGGATCTTGACGCCCTTCGCGGTGAAGAAGGGATGCTTGTTCTCCCAATAGAGGCGAGCCGAGGAAATCGGCGTATTCGTCAGCCAGTACAGCGTGATGTTGTCGAGCACGTCGTCCCGCGACAGTCCCTCGGGCTGTCCGGCGAACGCCCGGCTGATCAGCTCCAGGCTCTTCGCGTCGTGATCCAGCATGAAGGCGGCCAGCCCGACGGGCGAATCGGCCAGGCCGGTCAACGTTTGCGGACGCGTGCCCATGAGCTCGGCGTAGCCGATGTGACCGTAGACGTAGGCCAGCTCGTTCCACGCGCGCTGCTCCTCTTCGGACAGTCCGGGGAGCATCGGGCTGCGGCATGTCAGCGCCTGATGGATGGGAATCGGCACGGTTCCCGGCATGTTGGAATGAATGCCGAGCAGGCCTTTCGGCTGCTGCACGCCCATCAAGTCCGTGATGATGGCTCCCCAATCCCCGCCCTGCGCCACGTACTCGTCGTAGCCCAGACGTTTCATGAGCACGTCCCACGCGCGGGCGATGCGGTCGGGATCCCAGCCGGTCGTCGTCGGTTTGGAGGAAAATCCGTAGCCGGGAATGGACGGAATCACGACGTCGAACGCATCCTCCGCTTTGCCGCCGTACGCCGTCGGGTCCGTCAGCGGCCCGATGATCTTCAGCATCTCGATGAACGAGCCCGGCCAGCCGTGCGTGAGGATGATCGGCAGCGCGCCTTTATGCTTCGAGCGCACGTGGATGAAGTGAATGTCTTCGCCGTCGATCGTCGTGACGAATTGCGGAATCGTATTCAGCCGGTTCTCGAATTTACGCCAATCGTAATCCGCGGCCCAGTAATGCGCGAGCGCCTGGATGGTGGCGAGCTGCACGCCCTGCGATTGGTCGGATACCGTTTCCTTGTCCGGCCATCGGGTCGCGAGAATACGCCTGCGCAGGTCGGCCAGCTCCGCGTCAGAGAAATGCACGCGAAACGGCCGAATGGCCGCCGTCTCCTTACGGCCGCCGGCCATTGCCTCATGAATAGGCGCCGCTTCGGACGGCTGCCGGGCGGCGGCAATCGTCCCGAAGCTCGTCAAGCCCATGGCCAGCGCCAACATCATCGTCATTCGCTTACGGAAGTTGTCCCTCATGAATCAAGCGCTCCAATCGAGTAAGTAGTGTTGTGGATAGCCTGCCTTGCATTAAGTTCCAACCGCCGGGCGATTTCTATTCGTAGGCGCAACGAATAAAAAACGGCGCGAGGGTTTCCCCTTTCGCGCCGCCATGGTCCTTCCCGCCTCGGCCGATCAACGTTTGAGCAGGTTAATATGGTCGAGGTTCGTGCTGCTGTTGAAGATGAACGCGAGCTTGTACTTGCCGCGGTTGTAGGTGATTTTTTGCTGGACCAGCGAACCGTTGCGGATGACGACCGAGCCGGAAGGCTTCCCCCATTTGGTAAACAGCAGCTTCTTCGATATCCCGCCGATGTTCGTCTGCCGTTCGACCTGGGTGCCGAAGTAGCGCATTTCCCGAACCTTGTTCAGCTTGTAGGCGATGGCATAGCCGGGATGCCCCATCTCCGCGTGATACAAGTCGAACCCGTCCGCGTTCGTTCTCGTCTTGTCCGGTTGGCCGATCTTGCCGATGACGTTCTGGCGCGTGCTGGCCCCGATTGTCAATCCGCTCGCCTCGCCGGGGAATTGTCCGGCCAGCGCCGGTTTATAAAAGCCGTTCAACGTCTTCAGCGCCATCGCCGCGTCGCTGGCGTTGAATGGCCGGATTTTCCTGGCCGCTTCGCGGGCGTCGGCATGCGGGGCGGTACCGGATGCCGCGATCATGCCGGCGAGCGTGCCGAGCAGCGCGATCGTTGTCACATAGTTTCTCATCTAAATCCCTCCGGCGTTCGATTATCTGAGCTAGAGTCTGGGTCTGAGTCGGAATTCGAATCATCCCCGATAATTTACCCGGATGCCCGGCGAATTAACCGTCTTCATCGGCTTGATGAACCCTCTCGAGCCACCGCTGCGACGCGCGGTCCCGCGATCGAATTCGCGGCGCGCGCAAAAGAAGGATCACGGCTTAACGCCATGATCCTTTCGCTTTAATCCAGCATTTTCATGTGCATATCGATGATCGCGCGCAATTTATCGCGGTCCGTTATTGTCTTCGCCATGACGGTCAGGCCGATGTAGGCGTTCATCAGGGAAGCAGCCAGCCCTTCGGTATCCAGCGCGTCGCCGAGTTCGCCGGATTGCCGGCCGCGCGCGATCAGGTCGCGGAACCACTGCTCCGTCCGGCTCCAGCTGCGGAGCACCCGGTCCTTCGCTTCCGGGTCGTGCTTGGCCAGCTCGACGGCCGTATTGACGATGAAGCAGCCGTCCGGATGCGGTTTATCCGCTTGGAGGGTCGCTTCCAAGAGCATCCGAATGGCCTCCTTGGCGGAACGGGCCTCGGCGACGCGGCCCAGAACGGCCTGCTCGGTCAGGTCGGCGTAGCGGTCCAAGGCTCTGAAGTACAACGCCTGTTTGTCGCCGAAGGTATCGTACATGCTGCCTTTATGAATCCCCATATGCGCGACCAAATCCTTCATGGACGTCTTCTCGTAGCCCTGCTCCCAGAAGAGCCGCATCGCTTTCTCGATGACGGCGTCTTGATCGAATTCTTTCGTCCGTGCCATGGTTCGGTCCCCTTTCCGTTGATGCCAATGTAGCATATCTGGAACAACCGGTCAAGAAAATGCCGCGTCCCTACCGGCAGCGGTACGAATTGGCCGACACGGCTGCAAAAAAGAGCGCCTCCCCGCGATCGATGACGGCGTGGTGCTGGCTTCATCGCGGAAGGCGCGCTAAAACTTGCGTTCTTTATTGTAATCGACGCGGTCCGCCTCGGTTCGGTTTACCCCCAGGCGGAGAGCTCCATCTCGAATTCGTTCGCGAAATCCGGGCTGACCGGCGTGACCCGCACGTTGACGTTCGCTTTCCAGATGTCGATCGCGACGTCGGGACTCGACCCCTCGTAAACGTAAACGCCCTTGGCCAGCTGCTGGACCGGATCCAGCCTTGCCTTCCAGATGCCTTGCCGGCCGTCCGAGCCGACCGCTTCCACCCGAACGTCCTTATGCCAGATCGCGCCAAGCCCGATTTCGGCGCGGAACGCCGATTTGTTCAGGCCGATCCGGCTGCTGTTGTCGGCCAGTAGGTCCACTTTCCGCACATGGACGCCCGGCCACTGGCTGCGGATGAACTGCTTGTAGGCGGCCACCCTTGACGCGACCTCGAACCCGTCCGCGGCAAACCGCTTTCCCCTTGCGCTCGCGGGAATATACACCCGATTCCGGTATTCGTCCACCATCCGGTGAGTGTTGAAGACGGGCGCGAGCGAACAGATCGACTCCTTCATGAGGTTTACCCAGTCCATCGGGAGCTTCCGTTCGCCCCGCTTGTAATACAGCGGCACGATCTCTTCCTCCAGCAGCCGGTAGAGCGCTTCGCTGTCCCGGGCCGCCTGGAGCTCCGCGTCGGCGTCCGCCGCGCTCTCGATGGCCCAGCCGTTCCGCCCGTTATAGCCTTCGACCCACCAACCGTCCAGGACGCTGCAATTGAGCACGCCGTTCAGGGCGGCCTTTTGCCCGCTCGTGCCGCTTGCTTCCATCGGCTTCGTCGGCGTGTTGAGCCAGACGTCGACGCCTTGGACGAGCTTCTTCGCGCGATCCATCGCGTAGTTCTCGATCAGGTGGACGCGGCCCTTGAACCGTTCCTCGCGGGACAAATGCACGATCCTGCGGATCAGCTCCTGTCCCGGTCCGTCCGCGGGATGCGCTTTGCCCGAGAACACCAGGCACACGGGACGCCGCGCGTCGCCCAGCAGGCGCGCGAGCCGGTCCGGGTCGCTGAAGATCAGCAATGCCCGCTTATAGGTCGCGAACCGCCTGGCAAACCCGATGACCAGCGGCCCTTCGCCCGACGCGTCGAGCGGCAGCCCGAACGCCGCGATAAGGCTCGCCTTCGCCTGTTGATGCGCCGCCCACAGCTCTTGATGCGGAATATCGCGGACGGCTCGCCACGTCTCCGGATCTGCCGTCCGGACGGTCCAGTCGGATTGCAGATACCGGTCGAACAGCTCCTTCATCCCGGCTGCCAGCCAGGTCCCGATATGAATGCCGTTCGTGACCGAGTCGACGGGAACGTCCGGCTTCGGAATATGCGGCATCCACCGGCGGAACAGCTCCCGCGTCACGTCGCCGTGAAGCTTGCTCACGCCGTTCACCCTCGACGAGGTGCTGACGGCCAGCCGCGTCATGTTGAACGCGCCGTCCGCGCGGCCAAGCGACAGGATCCGCTCGCGGTCCGTGCCGAGCTGCCAGTAATAGTCGCCGAAATAACGGTCCATCTGGTCGATGGAGAAGACGTCGTGTCCGGCCGGTACAGGCGTGTGCGTCGTAAAGACGGTGCTGGCCTTGACCGCTTCGAGCGCCGTCTCGAACGGCACGCCTTCCGCGGAAAGCATGCGGATGCGCTCCAGCGTCAGGAACGCGCAGTGCCCTTCGTTCATATGCCAGACGTCCGGCCGGATGCCGAGCGCTTCAAGCAGCCTCGTGCCGCCGATGCCGAGGAGCATTTCTTGACAGATCCGAATGTCGTGATCGCCGGGGTACAACGTGTCGGTCAACCGCCGGTCCGCCTCGCCGTTCGATTCGACGTCCGTGCTCAGCAGGTAGAGCGTGACGGAGCCGAGCCGAACGGACCACGCCTTGGCATGCACCTTCCTGCCGCCCAGCGGAACCGCGATGACGATCGGCCGGCCGTTGTCGTCCCGCACGGGCCGCACCGGATAGACGCTGGCCTCCGGATCGACCGCGGGATAGAGATGCTGCTGCGCGCCGTCCTCGTCGATGCGCTGCCGGAAATACCCATTGCCGTAAAATATGCCAACGCCCGTAAGCGTTACGTTCAAGTCTGCCGCTGCCTTTATATGGTCGCCCGCCAATATGCCAAGACCGCCCGAGTAAATCGGCAAGGATTCATCAAGTCCGAACTCCGCCGAGAAATACGCGATTTCGCAAGATTGCATCGTCCCACCTCATTTTCGCTCATCATTGCGCGTTAGCCATGTAAGCGCCTAACCCGGCGCCTTTATACTATATGCCGGTTTGAGGTACACGTGCCTATGGCAAGCCCGTGCCGCCGCGGGCCGAGCCGCCGCCGATAAGCGCGAACCGGGCGGACATTCCGGATTAGAACCCGATGCGTCGAAAAAATAAAAAAAAGCCCGCGCCGGGCGCGGGCTTGCTGCGAACTTGGCCGACTGGCGGCGAAGAAGGTCGAGCGGACGCGGATCGGAAGCTTAAACGGCTTCCGAACGCTTCGGCCGGCTGCTTATTGCGGCATCCCGCCGTTCATCGGAGGTACGTGCATGCCGCCGTTCATCATCGGGGAAGGACTCATGCCGCCCGTCATGCCCATGCCCATGGGATTCAAGCCTGCCGCGGGCTGGTACGCGTTCAGCGTCGTCTCCGTCGTGATCTCTTTCATCGTCGGCACTTGATAGTAGCCTGCCTGATTCATGTACTGCCAGACCTCGTAGGCTTGCTCGGAACAATTGACCGCGCCTTGCTGCAGGTTGGCGCGCAGTTGCGGGTTCGCGCATTCGAGCGCGGCAATGATCTTCATGGTCGCGCCGGCTTTATGAAGATTCAGTAAAGCGAACGCGACGTCGCGGTCGTCGATCCGATTGTCCGGGCTCAGCGGCACCGGATGGTCGAGCCCGTATACGGGCGCGGCGTTCCGCGGCATGCCGTACGGGGCCGCCGGCGGGGCGGCGTACATGCCCTGCTGCGCGCCGGCAAGCTGCTGAACCGCTTGAACGCAGTGATTGTAGGATTGGATGGCGAATTGGAGCTGCTTGTCCGCGATCTGCGCCAGCCGTTGATCTTGGATATGCGGCCGGTACAGCCTCATGGTGTTGATGTCCGATACGGATGCGGCCAGCAGTTCGTGAAGCTCCATGGTTTCGTGCGCGCCTAAATTCGCTGCCATAATCGTTCGTTTCCTCCTCTGATGAACTTGCGGTTGTTGGGCTTGCGGTGGCTTGAACGACGTCCGGTAACCGGACCGGGTTCGGCAACCCGTGTTAGCGTGCCAAACCGGGATCGTTGTTATGCAAGCGTCTAAGGATAGAGCCCGGATGCCCGCCGTCCAAAATCCCGCATGCCAAGAGCCGCGTTCGACGGGAACGCGGCTCTTGGCATGCGGGTATGCTTCTTGTTGTTCAACCGTTAACGGTTGGACTGAATGGGCGGAGAGGTCTCATGAACCGCTCGTCAGCCTTCGCCCGTTTCCTTCATCGCGGCGAGCTTCCTTCGATATTCCAGCGCGGGAAGCCCGCCCCAGCCCCAATTGTCGGTGTCGACCTCTTCGATGACGACGAAGGTGGATTCCAGCGGCTTGTTCAACACGTCGCGGAGCAATTCGCTGACGCCTTTGATGAGCGCGGCCTTTTCCTCCGCCGTGACGGAATCGCGCTCGGGCGTGCTGCCCTCGCGGGTGACTTGGATATTAACGATCGGCATGATGAATGTCCTCCATTTCGGTTCGTATTCGTATGGACGCAGTCGGAATTACAAGGCTTTCGCGGCCGGCATCGTTCGCGATTCGCTTACGGCCGCCCGAAGGCGCGAAGCAGATCGGCGGGCGACTGCAGCCCCGTTAAAGCCGTCTTCTCGTTGATGATGTAGTACGGCACGCCTCGGATGCCGAGCTTCTGCGCGCTGCGCTGACCCTCCTCCACGTGCTCCAGTCCTTCGCCTTCGAGCAATCGGGCCTTGAGCGCGGCGGGATCGTCCGTAATGCCGGCCGCCCGCGCGATCTCCGCAAGCTTGTCCGCATCGCCAAGATCAACGCCTTGTTCGAAATAAGCCGTGTATAAGCGGTCGATCAAGTCCGATTGCCGTTCCGCGGGCGTCAAGGCGATCAATTGATGCGACAGCGTCGTGTTCGGCGTCACCTTCACCAAATCCATGTTGTACCGCAAACCGAAATGAGCTCCGGTCTCGTTGTATTGTTTCATTCTCGCTTCGAATTGCGCCGTCCCGCCCAGTCGGCCGATCATCACCTTCCGGTAATCCTCGCCTTCCGGACGAATGCCGGGATTCAGCTGATACGCATGATAACGGACCGTGGCGGTCGTCCCCTCGGGCAGCTCCCCGAGCGCGGCGTTCAGGCTCGCCGCTCCCATTCGGCACCAGGGACAGACGGTATCCATATAGACGTCGATCGTTACGTTCCCGTTCATATTAGGCCTCCTCCGCCGGTTGAACCGTCATCAGATGGCGCACATAGTCTTTGCTGCTTTGCGCGAGGCGTTCCGGCGTCACGTCGGACGTGTCGTTCACCGCGTAGTGCGGCAGATACACGGCGCTGATGAACCGGGCAAGCGCTTGAACCGGCGCCAGAATTTGATCCAGCGTGTAGCGGTTGGAGCCCGTCGGCTGGTACGATTCCGTCGTCCCGTACGTCGAGATCGCGACCCCGATTTGCTTGCCGTTCGTCTTGTCCGCCTCCGGACCGTACGCCCAATTGTACAAGAGCACGGCGTCGAACCATTTCTTCAGCAGCGGCGGCGTGCTGTACCAGTACAGCGGGTATTGGAAAATAATCCTCTCATGCGCTTCGACGAGCCGCTGCTCCCGCTGGACGTCGATCTGTTCGTCCGGGTATTCCTTGTACAGGTCGTGAATCGTGATGTCCGGCTGCTTCTTCAGCTCCTCCACCCATGCTTTGTTCCAGTTAGAGGCTTCGAGATTAGGATGCGTGACGATGATCAATGTTTTCATGTAAATGCTCCGTTCTATCGTTAGGATTGGTGGAAAAAAGACGCTTGATGCATGAAGAGACTCTCCTGCTTCTGAATGAGCGGGCCGTCCAGCTCGGACGTTCGCCTGACTTCGAGCCATTCGGGATCGTTGCGGAAACGCTCGTAATTCGCGTTGCGCGCTTCCATGTCGGGATGCTCGACGACATAATACAGCCGGTTGCGGGCTTCGTCCGCGTCCTGCCAGAATTGCGTGATCGTCATTCCGTGCTTCCGGAACAGATCGACCGCATGATCGCGGAACCGGTCGAGAAGCGCCGGCATCTTGCCCGGCGTCACGTCGTACATTCGCAGCTCGTACAACAAACGGGTACACCTCCAATTAGTTCTTCGTTTTATCTATCTATTAAAAGGTAGATTAAAGAGGGAAAAGAATCCGCTTCGCCTTTACGTCAAAGCGGATAGGAGGCTTTCGGCGATCATGCTGAACCGATTCGCGTCCCGAAAGCTTCTTGCGAGCAGCTGCGCCCCCTGAAGCGACGCCAAAATCTGATGCGCCCGGACGTTCGCGGCGCCCTCGAAGCGCAGATGCCCTTCGCGGCGTCCTTCTTCCAGCACGCGCTCCACCCACGCCAGGTTCGACGTGAAAAACGCGGCGAGCTTCTCGCGGACCTGCTCCGACAAGGTGGCCAAATCGGATGACAGCATGACGCTCAGGCACGTGCAGTACGTATCGACCGGGATGCCGAAGATCGCCACGTAGCTGCGCAACTTGCGTAAGTTGTTCGACGACTCCGCGTCGATTCGGGCAATTTCGGCGAGGAACTCTCTGTGGTATCTGGCGATCAGCGCTTCTCCCAGATCTTCCTTGTTCGGGAAGTGGTAGTGAATGCTCGCCGTCCGAATGCCGATTTTGCTAGCGATATGCGCGTAGCTGAATCCGTTGAATCCGACCTCTTGCACGAGGGCTTGAGCCGTATCGAGAATCAACTCCGCCGTGTTTTTGTTGTTCGTCATGGTTGCATTCTACCTTCTAGTAGATACAATGTCAAGCGACCGATACCGTTAAAATCCTCCAATTCACGATTCCGCGGCTGGGCCGCCCATACGGAAGCTTCGGTCAGCCTTTACGGACGAGCTGCTCCCGAACGCGCGGCGCGACTTCCGTGCCCATTAAACGAATGGCGTTCATGACCTGGTCGTGCGGCATCGTGCCGGTCGGCAAATGCAGGAAGAACCGCGAGAAGCCGAGCTGCTCGCTCATGAACAGAATTTTGTCGGCCACCGTCTGGGGATCGCCGACGTACAAATGACCTTCGGGGCCGCACGAGGCATCGAAGTAGGCCCGGCTGTAGGTGCCCCAGCCGCGCTCGCCGCCGAAATAGTCCATCGACGCTTTGGTCGGCGGGTAAAACCGATCGGCCGCCAGCGAGTCGCTTTCCGCGACGAACCCGAGGGAATGCAGCGCGACGCGCAGCTTCGACGGATCGTGTCCCGCGCGGGCCGCCGCGTTCTTGTAGAGCTGCACGACCGGCGCGAACTTCAGCGGATTGCCGCCGATGATCGCCAAGACGAGCGGCAGACCGAGCACGCCGGCGCGAATGGCCGACTCCGGATTGCCGCCGCTGCCGATCCAGACGGGCAGCGGGTCCTGCACCGGACGCGGATACACCCCCAGATTCGCGAACGCCGGACGATGTCCGCCTCTCCAGGTGACGCGCTCGGCGTCCCTGATTTGGAGCAGCAGCTCCAGTTTCTCTTCGAACAGCTCTTCATAATCATCCAGGTTGTACCCGAATAGCGGAAACGCGTCGACCAGCGAGCCGCGGCCGACGATGATCTCCGCCCGTCCGTTCGAGATGCCGTCCAGCGTGGCGAATTGCTGGAAGACGCGCACCGGATCCGCCGCGGATAGCACCGTCACCGAGCTTGTCAGCCGGATGTTCTCGGTCATCGGGGCGGCGGCGGCCAGCACCATCGGCGACGCGGAATCCGCGAACTCCTTCCGATGGTGCTCGCCGACGCCGAAGATATCCAATCCGACCTTGTCCGCCAGCACGATCTCTTCCACCACCTCGCGCAATCGCTGCGCGTGGCTCATCATCCGGCCCGTCTTCGGGTCCGGCGTGGTTTCCACGAAAGAATCGATTCCGATTTCCACGTTAAGTCCTCCCCTGTTGTCCATTGTCGAGATTCGATCCGTTCGAAGCCGTCCCGTCGCCCGTTGCGCCGCTTCTTCGCTGCTGGATCCCGTAGCCGATTTTCTTCAGCACGCGAATCAGCTCGCGCTTCTCCTCGTCCGTCGCGTCGGACAGATGATCGGTGATGGTCGCGACGTGCTTGGGGAAGATCGTATCGAAGTAGCTGCGTCCTTCCCCGGTCAAGGCGACGTTCGTTTTCCGCCGATCGCCCGGAATCGGCTGCCGCTCCACGTACCCCTGCTTCTCCAGCTTATCGACGACGTAGGTGATGCTTCCGCTCGGGATCGCGAAGGTTTCGCTTATTTTCTGTACCGGATGCGGACCCTTGCTGTAGAGAAATTCCAAGATGCGGAACGTCTCCAAACTAAGCCCGTAGCCGCGAATATCGCTCTCCAGGCTTCCGTAGAATTCGCTGACCATATTGCGGATGACGCGCGTCAGCCGCAGGTCCAGCTCCTTTCCTTCTTCATGGCGTTCCGTCAAGGCTCGGCCAGCCCCCTTCAATGGCTTGGCGAAGACCGGAATGCTCCGGCCCGCGTCGGCGGATTAAATTATCCTATAATTATTTAATCCACTATTAAACAAAATAAAGCTAGTTCAACCGTTTGTCAACCGGCGATTCTCTTCCGTCCGTTCGCGCGCTCCCCTTTCGCTGGCCTGCGAACCCGAAAAAGCCGCGATTCCCGCGACGGCTTGTCTGTCTCATGACGCGTTAAGGCCGACGCTTCCGTTCCCCGGCTCCCGCGCGTTTCTTTCATGCAAGCGGACGCGCACAACAAAAAACCGCGCAAGGCGCGGTTTGGCAGACTGTCCGTTTGAAGCGATGAAGCATGCAGCGTTCGCAATGACCGGATCCAACGCCGCTTATGTCTAGCCGGCAACGATCCTCAGAATCCGGCGACCTTCCTTCACGGCCGCTTTCTCCGCGAACAAGATCCGGTACACCGCGTCGCCCCAGTTGCGGCGCAAGCGCGAATCGGCGACGGGGATCGTCTCGGATGCGAACGTCAGCCGTTCGGCGTCGTACGCGATCGTGACGAAGCGGTCCGGCGCATAGTCCAGCCGGAGAAGCCCGGCTTCGATTTCCCGAGGGACGCAAGGCGTCATCAAGGTGTACGCGAGCTCGCTTGTCGGCTCGACCAGCGCGAAGTCGTCCGTAACCTCGACGGCCGCCCGGCCCGATCTGCGCAAGCTCACCGTCCGGCGCCACGACGCGATGCCCGCTTCCGGCGGATAGGCGCCGGCGATGTTCATCGACAGCTCCGAGACGTCGTCGCCGCAGGCGTAAGCCACGTCCGACGCGCGGTATTCGCCGCCGACGCGCTGCTGCGCGCCGCGAACGGTCGGCAGATTGTGATAGGCCGATTGCGTCGTCCAAATCTCGTAGCGCTGCGGGCTGAACGTCTTGGCCGTGTACCATTCCGTCCCGAGATCGATCAGAACCGGCCGGCCGTCGGCGTAGACGATGAAGCTTCCCACGTCGTTATGGTTGTGGGATTCGAGGTTATTGCCGCCCTTCGCGGCCACGAACAGCCCGTCCTTCGTTCCCTCCGACGATCGGGCCGTCATGACCTGCGTGCGGTCCAGCCACGCGTCCCGCACGTACGGAGCCTTGGCTCCCGAAGCGTCGGGCCGCGCTTGAAACAGATTGCGGACGAAGCGCGGCAGCGGGAACCAGTACGGATAATCGCGGATGACCGCCGGCGTCGCGGCGCCGAGCGCTTGCAGCCGTTCGTCTCCGATCCGGACGCCGTAGCCGTAGATGACATCCGGATAATGCGCGACCTGGGCGTCCCCGTCGGCGAAATTGGCATAATACGGGCCGTCGATGTGGACCTTGTACAAGTAGCTTCCGATATCGCGGACGATCGGCTCGTCGTAAATATCGATCGCGCCTCCGCTGGCGGAACGGAGCAGCTCGAGGCAGTCGTACAGCGCCCCGCCGGAATGCTCCCAGTACATCGGGCCTTCGTCGCAGCAGCCGTCCGCGGGATGCGTGAGGATGAAGCGGTCCAGACTCGTCATCACTTTGCGGATGCCGCGGTCCCGAACTTCCGGATCGTCCTCCGCGAGGAGAAATCCCGTCAGGCAGCTGAGATTGCACCACGGATTCCAGTTATTGACCCGCGTATCCGGCCGGAAGCCCATCCACCAGTAATCGTCCCGGTCGAGGTACGGGTTCAATACCCGCGCCCGGACTTCCTTCTTGATTCGGCGGCCGATAGCGGGATTGATCGCATCGAGCCGCGGTTGGAGCAAATACCGCGTCCATAACAGCAAGGCCGCGGTCTCGCCGCTAATCAAATGAACTTCGTGCCCGGCCTCGACCGGGAATTCGTCCGTTCCCCACGTCGTCTCTTCGCAGATGCACAGGATGCCGTTCACGATCTGCCCGAGGAACCGTCCTTCGTCCTCGAGACATTCCCCTATCACGAGCTTGCCCAGCACGGCCCGTCTGTCGAACACCGGATCGGAGGCGGCCGATAGCTTGCCGGTCAGCCGCGCTTCGATCCGGGCCGATGCCTTGAGCGCGGGCCAGGCGTAATCCAGCCAGCGCTCCGCTTCGTTCAGCCACAGCTCCCGCCGCGAGGCGGAGACGCCGGACCAGGCCGCGCGATCCGCGGCATCCGGGAACGGCGCGATCCGCTTCGGATCCGTATCGAGCGCGCCGAGATTCAAACGCCCGTATCGTTCGGTCAACATCCTGTCCACAACCTTTCCCAACCCTCTCTATAATCGCTTTCATTATAGAGCGCCCGGAGGAGCGGCAGAATACTAAATTTTCGTCATCTCTTATCTATTCTTGCCTTCTTCTTCGTCGGCGCCGCCCGCGGCTCGGCGGGCTTACTCCCCGACCGTCTGCCGGTCCGCGGACGAATAAGCGATGATCATCCGGCATGGCTCCCAGCCGGTTACCTTCGCGTTGTGCGGGACGTTCCTCGGAATGCGCAGCATCATGCCCGGCTCCAGATGGTAGAGTTCATCGCCCAGGGAATGGTCGCACTCCCCGGACAGCACGAAGATCAGCTCCTCGCAGTTCGGGTGGCGGTGCCGGTCGTTCTCCCGGCCGGCGTCGATGTACACCATGCCGAAGGTCATCTCGGCCTCGGCATCGATGGCTCGGTCGCAAAGCCATTGGATTTTCCCCCAGCCCATATCCAGCAATCGTTCCTGATTTCTTAGGTCGGTGATCGTAGCCATTTCGCGTCTTCTCCTCTCTCGTGTTCGCGTTGCTCCCGCCTAGCGAGCGGTTAGGCTTCATTGAGCGTAATCAGCGTGCCCTCCGGGTGCGTGCGATACGCTTCGAAGAGCTTGACGATCTCGAGCGAATCCGCCAGCGTTCCTTTCTCCGGAGGCCGGCCGGCGAGCACGCTCTCGCAGAAGTGGAGCACTTCCGGCACGTAGCCGAGATAGAAAATGTTTTTGTTGTACAGCTGCCCCAGCAAAAATTCCGGCTCCCAGCTGAGCGGCGCCTGATCGTCGTCCACGAGGAACGACGACGATCTGCCGTAAGCCGGCCGGTTCGCTTTGCGGTAATAGGTCACCTTCACGCCGTTGTCCACCACCACGTTCGCTCCTTCGCCCACGACCTCGAGACGCTCCAGCGGGCTCGTCCCGGATTCCCCCGCCGTCATGTGCAGGACGCCGACGGCGCCCGACAGGAACCGCATCGTGGTCACGCTGCCGCCGTTGTGCGGCTCCCATTCGTACGAGAACCGGCCGATCTTGCCCATCAAATAATGAATGACGGAGGCGGGATGGTAGATATGATCCAGGAACGAAAAGCAATTGCGCAGATCCGCGCGTTCGGCGAAAGGCGCCATGTCCTGCGGATAACGGATGTAGAAGGAAGACGGGCGGCCGAATTCGGGCGAGCCGATGATTTGCTTTGCCTTCTCGATCGCGGGAAAGAATATTTTCTTCAGCCCCGTCATGACGAAGCGCCCCGTCTCCCGGCTTACCGCCATCAGCTCTTCGACCTCGCGGACCGTGGCGGCCGTCGGCTTCTCCATCCATACGTGCGCCCCGGCCTTCAAGACATCCTTCGCCAGCTCCGTCGCCTGCACCCTGCCGTCGGGATGATAGGACGTCACGATGAAGACCGCATCCGGACGCTCGCGCTCGAGCATCTCCAGATGGTTCGCGTAGGTTGCCCGGGCGCCGAACTGGCGGGCGTAGGCGACGGCCCGCTGTTCGTCCTTATCGCATATGGCAGCCAAATCCACCGGCGCGTATTGGAACGTCGGGTAAACGTTTCGGTACGCGTGCATGCCGGCGCCGATGAAACAGACTTTGAGCTTCTTCCCGTACTCGAAATTGTACGTAATCTTCTCCATTGCAATGCCTCCCCTGCTCGAATCGAGCCGCGATGCGCTTCTCTGCCCCTCCGTCTCTTCCTCCATGGGACCGCTCTAGTTATATTGTATATTGTATTTTCTGATGAATGCGTTGTCAATTCCTAATCGGCCCGTTCCTTCTTCTATTTGGAACTGACTTTCAGCCGATTGATAAGTCATTGCTTCGCCGGAAGTAATCAGACCGGGGCACAAATTGACAACTTCCGGCGCATGAATATACAATATACTCAATACGCGCCGGTTTTTTCGGGAATCGCGGCCAGAACGTTACGAATGGTGGGAACAAACGCATGCAGAAGATCGGCAAAAAAACGCTGCGGCACGAAGTCTACGAGCAGTTGCTCGACGGGATCCTGTCGGGGAGGCTTCCCGTCGGCTCGCAGCTGGACGAGCAGGAGCTGTCCGAGTCGCTCGGCATCAGCCGCACGCCGCTGCGCGAAGCGATCAACCGCTTGGTGCAGGAGAAGCTGATTACGGAGATTCCGTATAAAGGCAACTTCGTGCGCCGCTTCGCGCCGGAGGAAGTCGCCGAAATTTACGAGGTCCGCAAGACGCTCGAGGTGATGGCCATCCGGCAGGCGGTACGCCGGATGACCGACCCCGAGTCGGAGGAAATCGCGGAGCTGGTCCGCTTGATGGACGACGCGCAGGATCGCGGCGACATCCCCGCGTATTCCGCGCTGGACGGCCAATTCCATGCGAAGATCGCGGAATTCTCGCGCAACCGCGTGCTCGTGCAGCTGCTCGGTTCCCTCGACCTGCAGATCCGCCTGATCCGGCAGATGGCCAACCGCAAGCCCGCCACCGTCAATCGCTCGCAGTTCGAGCGGCTGCAAATTTCCGAAGCGATCGCCAAGCGGAGCGAGGATCTCGCGGCGATGTTCATGGAAACCCACATCGACAACGTCATGAAGGATGCCGTCGCGATGCTGCGGGAAGACGGCGCGTCCGAGACGCCGGACTAGATCGAGCTCCCCGGAGCACCCCTTTGAACGAATCTTCGTCAACCCGCGTGCCATGCAAAAAAGCCAGCCGGCGAAGCCGGCTGGCTTTTCGATGAGATCTATTCCGATGGTATCGGGCTGGTCGAGGACCTCGTCAGTTATTGTTCCGGCTGCGCGCTTCCCCGCCTTTGCGCCCGGCTTCTTCCCGGCTCATTTTGCCGTCTCCGCCGTCCGAGCCGCCCCTCGCTTCGCCGCCCTTCTCGCCAATCTCCTGATAGAACGCCTTATCGTGCGTGCGAGACGTCGCCTCGCCGCCCTTCTGGCCGATCTCCTGATAAAATTCTTTGTCATGATTTTTCGAAGTGGCTTCCCCGCCCATGCGTCCTGCTTCTTCTCTGCTCATTTTCCCGCGATCGTTTGCCATGATCAATCACTCCTTCGAATTTATGGATATCGTGTTGCATATGTTCTTTATAACCTGCCTGTCCGATCCTAAACCAGGAATTCCGACATGCGCGCGCGAAATGGGCGTTCGGGCCTAGAGCGGGGACGCTTGGACGGATTTCGTCGCCGCAACGGCAAAAAGCCCGAGATCCATGTCTCGGGCTTTTGCCGTCAGGCGCGCGCAAGAATCGGCGGCTGCGGCTGCGCGCCTGCTTTTATTGGACCTGCTCGTCCGCCGACGGCCCGTAGAAGCCGGGCACCGGAATGTCGAGCAGCCGCAGATACACGCCGAGCTGCGCCCGGTGGTGGATCATGTGGCTGAATCCGATGGTGCGAAGCGCGAGCGCCCGCGGCCGGCGCATGATGATCCGGTCGCCGCTTCGCAGCGTCCATTCCTCGCCGAGCGACTGCTCGTCGCTGTCGGCCAGCAGCTGCTCGAGCTTGGCGGCATTCGCGTCGAATTCCGCCAGGACGTCCGCAACGCGGGTCAGCGCTTCCCGCCGGCGCGGCACGGTCGCCAGGTCGAGTTCCGGGCCTTCAATCATCGCGACCTGCCAATTCAGCAGGTTGATCAGGTGCGTGGTCAAGCCGCCGAGCGTCATCGACTTCGCGTGCGGCCTCCACTCCAGCTGCTCCTCGGGCAATCGCTCCAGGATGCGGCGCGTGTTGGCCAGCTCATGCCGGGCATCTCCGATAATCAGATCTTTCCCCATCGTTTTCCCCTCCTCGCTTTCAGGGCTAGTATACGCGAATCCCGGATGCGTGGAAAGGCTTTCTTGAATGAAGATTTGATGACGGGCAAGGTGCGAGGGCACGCCGAGACCAAGCTAACCGTGCTCCGGCCGGTTCAAATAGAAATACGCGCAGCTGCGCCAGTCGTCGGACCGCTCGAAATTTTCCCATTGGCGCGCTTTCGCTTCGTCCTCGTAATCGAAGTACCGTTCGTCCGGCCCCGCGCACAGCAGCACGGTGCCCGCTTGGCGGAATCGCTCCCGCTGCTCCGGACTCGCGGTGCCCATCTGTTGGGCGGTCACGCGGATATCCCGATGGAAGTAGACCGGATCCGGTACATGGTACCGGTAGAAGCAAAACTCCATCCGCTCGTGATCCGCGAACGTACAGCCTTGGAATCGGTGATGGTAAGTGCCGAGCTCCCAGGCCGTGCCGATGTAGTCCTCGGTGCCGGTCCCGCACAGCGTCGGCCATGCGTCGTCGCCATCCACGTACAGCTTGAATTCGCCCTCTCCCCACCAGACGTCGAAGTACCGCTCGCGGTCGGCCTTCACGCCGACGTTCGCGCCGAGGAAGCGTCCCGTGCCGGACACGCGCGGCAAAATCTCGTAATCCTGCCGGAGCGCGGTCGCAGGCTGATGCCCGAAATGCGCGTGGAAGTACAGGACGTTGTCGCCATGCGCGTCGCCGACGGTAAAGTCGATATCGTAGAAAAACATGTTCAGCGCCTTGTCCCCGCCGTTCGTGACCGTCATCTTCATGCCGCGCCGGTAAGGCATCGGAACGAAGCAGTTGAAGCTCCGGCCTTCGGGACTGCTGAACAAGTCCGATTCGAACGCGGCCGTCCGTCCGCCCGCGATGCCGAAGAAGTCCCCGAAGGGCGCGCTGACGGCGGGCACGTCGCAGCCGTCCCAGTAGAAGTCCAGCCGGAGCGCGCGCAGCATCTCCGGACTTCGGTCGCTCAGCGTCGACCAGATCCGCCGGATCGTGCCGCTTCCCGAAGCCTGCTCGGCCAGCACCTTGCATTCGCCCGGCGCGAGCGGGAAGCACGGCGCGCCTTTCCGTCCGCCGTTGCTCGTTCCCCCGCCGCTCTTCGCGGCGCCCGGATTTTCCGGGGAAGCCCAGCGCGTCTCCACGCCCGGCGGGACGGCGTATAGCGGGTATCCGCCCAGTTCGTTCCTCATCTCGATCGACTCCCTCTTTAATGGTGGTTTCGTTCGTTCAAGCGCGCATTCCGCAAAAAACGTCATCGCCTCCATTATCCCGGAATCCGAAACCGGCCGGCCATCGGAAATTTTCGAGCTTCGTTGTCTTTCCATATCCACTTTCGCCGACGAAGCCGCCTGACGCCGAGCGCGGCCGCGATTGGATACGCGATTGGATATAAAAAGACAACGGATGATAAAACATTCGTCTACCGCCTCCCCTCCGCCTCCGCTATAATTCAAGCCAAAACGTGAAGGAGGCCGCTGCATGCTGTCGCAAAATTACGACGGGCTCGTCTCGGAAGGCGTACTTCTCGCCCCCGAACGCTTTTGCCCGATCCCCCCGGCGCGGGACCGGGCCCGATGGTCGGCCGTACCGGAGGCCTTGGCCCATAAGTGGATCCGATTCGCGGACGAACACGGAGACTTCGCATGGCCGGCGCTGCCCGCGTCCGCCTACGCCGCGTTCAAGCGCGAAGGCGACCTGCTCGCTTATTTGAATCTGCACATGGAACGCCGGAGCATTCTGGGCGCTTACGTGCTGGCCGAATGCCTCGAGGGCCGGGGCCGGTTCCTCGACCGGATCATGGACGGCATCTTCGCGGTCTGCGAGGAGACGACCTGGGTGGTTCCGCATCACAACGCGCACATCCGGCACAACGACAAGGAAAGCCTGCCCGCCGACGCCGACCGCGAGGTCGAGCTGGCCAGCTCCGGAACGGGCGCCCTGCTGGCCTGGACGTGGTTCCTGCTCGGCGACCGGCTGAACGAAATAAGCGTTCGGATCGGCGAGCGCATCCGCCATGAGGTCGGCGTCCGGCTCGTGCAGCCGTACCTGGAGCGGGACGATTACTGGTGGATGGGCTTCGCGAAGGCCGCCCACGTCAACAATTGGAACCCGTGGTGCAACAACAACATGCTGCAGGTTTTCCTGCTGCTGGAGGAAGACGCCGGTACGCGGAACCGTGGCGTCCGCAAAATCATGCGCAGCCTCGACGAGTTCCTGAAGCGGTATCCGCCGGACGGCTGCTGCGAGGAAGGGCCGATGTATTGGGGCGCTTCGGGCGGCGGGCTGTTCCAATGCCTGGATCTGCTGTACCTGGCGTCGGACGGCGCGATCGATCCGTTCGGCGATCCGCTCGTGCGGGACATCGGCCGGTTCATCTACAAGGTGCATATCGACGGCAGCTATTTCGTCGATTTCGCGGACGGGGACGCCAAGGTCGCGGTCGGCGGCGCGGCGGCCGGCTTCGGACGGCGGATCGGCGACGCCCGGCTGGAGAATCTCGGCCGGTCGGCCAAGCCTGCCGAGCCGCCGCTGCGCAGCTGGTTCTTCGCCTATCCGCCGCTTGCCGAGATGTTCGAGCGAGAGGCCGGCGCGGCGTCCCGGGACGCCGCGTCCGGAACCGCGGCGTCGCATCTGCGCGAAGCGTGGCTGCCCCACAGCCAGGTGATGACGGCCCGGGAAACCGAAGGCACTGCGGAGGGTCTCTTCCTCGCGGCCAAGGGCGGCACCAACTTCGAGCCGCACAACCATAACGACGTCGGCAATTTCATCGTCTATGCGGACGGGCTGCCCGTGCTCATCGATCTGGGCACGGAAAATTACAAGGCGCAAACATTCAGTCCCGAGCGTTACGAGCTGTGGTACCTCAAATCGTCGTACCATAATTTGCCGACGGTCGGCGGCCTCGTCCAGCAGGCCGGCGAAGCGTACCGCGCGGCTCGGGTCTCGTGCAGCCTGACGGACGAAGCGGCGGAGCTCGCGCTCGACATCGCCGGCGCGTACCCCGCCGCCGCCCGCCTCGAAGCCTGGCGGCGCGCGTGCAGGCTCGTCCGCGGCGCCGCCGCGCGCGTCGAGATCGAGGACGCGTACGTCTTCGGCGCGGTCCCGGCGAGCCTCGAATACAGCTTGATGTCGCCCTGCCGTCCCGATGTGTCCGAGCCGGGCCGAATCGGCCTACCTTATGCGGAAGGCAAGCGGCTCGCCGTCGCCTACGATGCCGCGGCGCTCGATGTCCGCAGCGAAGAAATCTTTCTGGAAGACAGCCGCCTGCAAGGCAATTGGGGCGAGCGGGTCTATCGCGTCGTGCTGACGGAGAAGCAGCCCGCGCTTCGGGGCGAGCGCGTCCTGTCGATGGCGATCGAGCGTTAGACGGCCGACCGCCGCACGGCCGCCCGTTAGACGGCCGGCAATCCGCGTAACGCTGTGTTAGCCAGTTGCCCCCAAGGTTCGCAAGACGCGTGCCGCGCGGCGGGCGCTATCTATCCGGTATTTGCAATCAGCCGCAATACGATAAAGGGAGCGGTCGCCAACGGCGTCCGCTCCCTTCTTTACTTAATATGGCATAGAACCGCACGGCTCAAGCCGTCGCCCCCTCTCCCCCGCTACAAGCTCACCGGTTGGCCCCGCTTCGCGGATTCGTACGCGGCCAGCGCGACCGCGGCGGACTTCAAGCCGTCCTCGCCCGTTACGGGAACCGGCCGGCCGCTCAGCAGCGCCAGGACGAAATCCCGGATCATCAGCTCGTCCATGTCGTCGCCCCAATAGCTCCAGCTGGCTTTGCCGTCGACGTCGCTGTACGCTTCGTTCTTCTGGGCGAATGCGTCCACGGTTATCACGCCCTTCGTGCCGACGATCTCCATCGTCACGTCGCCCCAGGTCGGGAACGCGCGCGGACGGGACCAGCTCGTATCGATGACGGCGAAGACGCCGCTGGCGAACTTCACGTGCACGAGCCCCGCGTCGTCGATGTCCCCGGCGCCGAACCGGCTGCCCGCGTAGGCGTACACCTCCGTCGCCGCCGAGCCGAGCATCCAGTTCATCAGGTCCATGACGTGCACCGTATGGTCCAGCACCGCGCCGCCGCCGGACAGCGTCCGGTCCGTGAACCAGCCGCCCGGATTCGATCCGCGGTTCGTCCCCTTGATCGCGACGACCTCGCCGATGTCCCCGCGGTCGATCGCCGCTTTGGCGTCGGCGACGGCCGGCAGGTAGCGGCACGGGAAGGCCGTCATGAGCTGAACGCCGTTCTCCCGGCAGGCCGCGATCATCGCCTCCATCTCGGGGGCCGTTATCCCGAGCGGCTTCTCGCACAGGACGTGTTTCTTCGCCCGGGCCGCCTCGATCGTCAGCCGGGCGTGATGAACGTTCTCCGAGCAGATGACGACGGCGTCCGCATCGGTCGCTAGCAAGTCCCGGTAATCGGGGAAGTACGGCACGCCGTACCGCTCCGTCACGGCTTCCACCCGGCTATGCTTCTCGTCGGCAATGCCTATGATCTCCGCTTCCGGCATGCGGCGCAGGCTTTCGAAATAGCTGTTCGCGTGGCCATGGGCGAAGCTGATCAGGCCGACTTTCAGTTTATTCATCGCGGCTTCCTCCTCGGTCTAAAGTTCAATGGCTTGTCCCGTCCGGACCGACGCCAGCGCGGCCAGCGCGATCCGCAGCGCTTCGCGCGCGTCCCGCGCCGTCACGCGCGGCTCCGCGCCGTCGCGAATGCAGGCCAGGAAGTGCGCGAGCTCCCGCTCGAACGGGCTTTGCGCGCCGGGGCTTTTCGGAATCTCGGCAAACGGGCTGTCCTGCCGCCGCGCAGCGCTCGCGCGGACGTGCAGCGAGGCGGAAGCGGCGCTGTCGAGGCGGATCAGCCCCTTGGAGCCGGCAAGCTCGGCCGAATAGCGGAACGATCCGGGATCGCCCCAGAACGCTTCGAGATTGGCGGCGGCGCCGCTGCGGAATTGCAGCGTGACGAGCGCGTAATCCATCTCGGCGTTGGCCTTGTTCATCGCGAACACGGACTTGACCTCGCCGAACGCCCAGCGCATGAAGTCGATGTCGTGAATCATCATGTCGACGATCACGCCCCCGCTTAAGGCTTCGTCCTTGAACCAGCGGCCGGGATGGCTGCCGGCGCGTTTCGCGTGCGCGACGCCGGGCTCGCCGATCCGGCCCGCGTCGACGTCGCGCTTCAGCTGCTCGTATTCCGGGAAGAAGCGTACCACGTGGCCGATGAACAGCCGCACGCCCTGCGCCTCGCACGCCGCGATCATCTCGTCGGTCTCTTCGAGCGTCAGGGCGACGGGCTTCTCGCAGATGACATGCTTGCCGGCCGCGGCGGCTTTCAGCACGGCCTCCTTGTGCAGGTAGCTTGGCAGCGCGATGCTGACCGCCTCGGGATCGGCCGCCTCCAGCATCGCTTCGAACGAGGCGAATGCCCGCGTCCCCGTCTCCCTGGCCAGCTCCTCGGCCAGCTCCGCGTCCAGATCGCATACGCCGACCAGCTCCGCTTCCTTCATGTTGGCGTAGCTCCGGGCATGCACATGCCCCATGCCGCCGCAGCCGACCACTCCAACCTTCATATTCGGCATCTCTCCTTCGTCTGGTGTATACTGCCTATGAGCCATCTTATTACGGGGCATTCCCGGCAACAATGACGATTTTTGGCCGTTATGTATCCAAAACAACCGCGCAAGGATGGCGAATACGCAATGGAACGATACCAGGAACCGATTCATTACCAAAACGAACGCCTAGGCATCAAAGTGCGGCGGTTCGTCGACGACTCGCCGCCCGGACCGGCGGCGAATCGCTGGCACTATCATCCGGAAGTCGAATTCGTCGCGCTCCACGAAGGCGGCATGACGATGCGCACGCCGGGCCGCGAATACCGGCTTGCGCCCGGGGACGTCGTCGTCATCGGATCGTCGCGGCTCCATCTCAGCCGCAAATCGGCCGAAGGGGCGCTCGCTTACACTGTGCTGCACGTCGACCTTCAGCGTTATTTCGATCCCGCGATGATGATGTATTACAGGCACTTCTCCGAACTGGCGCATCCGCTCGACGACTTGAATTACGTGTTCGGGGAAAGCGCGGCGGCCGCCGGGGAAGCGGCGGCCATTATCGCGAAGATGCTCGGGGAAATCACGGACAAGCCGAAAGGCTACGAAATCGCCGCCAGCATGCACGTCAAGCATCTGCTGCTGACGCTGCTGCGGCATGACCGGCGCGAGCTGCTGCAGAGCAACGAGTTCGTCGACGGCGACGCGATGCGCCCCGTCCTGGACTATGTGAACGCGCATCTGGCGGAACGGATCGAGATGGACGAGGTCTGCCGGCTGGCCAGCATGAATTACAGCGCCTTCTCCAAATCCTTCAAGAAGGCGCTCGGCGTCTCGTTCGTCAACTACGTGAACCGCCAGCGTATCCGCAAAGCGGAGCAGGCTCTCGTCACGGGCTCCGCCAGCGTCGCCGACATCGCCGCCGGCGTCGGCATCGGCAACATGGCGCATTTCTACGAATTGTTCCGGCGCTACAACGGCTGCACGCCGAAGGAATACAAACATCGGCTTCTTCGCACCGAATGATGTCCGGACAGGCGCGGTTCCGCATAGCGCGCATGGTCCTCTAGCATGCGCCGAAACGCAAAAAAGCCGCGGTTGCCGCGGCTTTCATAAGACGCAAGACGCTTCCCGGCACCGAACAACGATCGCTACCGGAAGAGATGATAGAGATAGGAACCCCCGCCCGCCGGATCACGTCTGCGGAACGGGCGCCTTCCGCTTGCGGATCAGCGTCATGCCCAAATTGCAGAGCGGCAGCAGGCAAGCCGATCCGAGGCTCACGACCGGTAGCATGCGGGTATCGTACGCGACCAGCGCCGCCGGGTTCGGAAGGCTGTTGACCGCGACGCCGAAGATGAACGCGCCGGCCGGAATATAGAGGGGCTTCAGCGTCTTCAGCCCGAAAATCCGGCCCGTAATCTTCACGAATACGTATTGGACGGTAATGACTTCGTACATCGTCAATATCGTCCAAATCGCAATGATGGTGATCTCGATGCGTTCGATGTATTCCCCGAATTTCACCAGTTGAATGGCGGAGAAGAACGGAAACGTCGCTGCTTTGAACAGGTTTTCGCCCAAGCTGCCCATCGAGAGGTACGTCGCCAGCAGCAAGTACGCGCAGGACATGACGACGGCGATGCTGCAGGCTTTGAACAGCTTCTTCTGTTCCGCGACCTCGGAGAACAAGTACGACATGACGACCGATTTGCCGAACGGAAACCCGTACGACATCATCGTGCCGAAGACCATGATCGGAATCCCGTGACGGAATTGCGGCATGAACGGATTGATGTCCACGTTGCGATAGATGGACACGCAGATCACGAGGATCGCCACGGCGAAGAACGGAAGAATGACCAGCACGGAACGCGCGATCGCGCTAAGCCCGAGCGAGGCGGCATACGTCGTCACGATCAAGACAAGCAGCATGATCAGCTTCGGCGACGTATTCGGAAGGATGGCTGTCGTGTAGAAGAGCGAGATCGAGCGAAGCGAGAGGGTCCCGAGTCCGACCATGGTGATCGTATTGTAGCCCAACACCAATTTGCCGATCCATTTGCCGTAAAGCGCTTCAATAATCTCGGTCATGTTCCGATGCGGATATTGATTCTGTATGTACGTATTGATTTTCAAGATGACGAGGACCCAGCAAACGGCCAATTCGTTGGCCATCCACACATCCTGCATGATCATCTTCGCTTCCAGCAAATACTGCGTCGAAAAGCCGGACAGAAACGCAAAGCAAAGACAAGTCAACTGTAACGGCGTGATACGCTGCGTGTTCACGATTACGGAATCGCCTCCTCGATGCCTAACAGCCGCGATACGGTATGGTATAACGGCCTGTACATCCATGTGGTCACGGACGGCGCCGTCGGCATCATGCGCCCGGCCTGCGGGATCATATAGCAGGCCGCCGCGAACGAGAGCAGGAGGACGACGAACGCTTCCCGCCGCAGATGCCGTTGCCACAAGCGGGCGGATCGCCAGCAAGCCCCCGCCGCGAATGCCGCGACCAACGCATAGATCATCATCTCAAGCCCCCTCCCAGCGCTTCGCTCATGCCGATCGTCGGAATCGCGACGTCCACCCGAACGCGAATCGGCATCGCGGGATAAATGTCGGTCGCCCACGCATCCTTCATCCCCTCCCACGCGTTCGGGTGATAGCGTCTGGCGATGTCGGCCAAGCCGATGAGATCGATCTTCAAGTCGCGTTGAAACACGCGGATGCTGCTCCTCAGCTGCTGTTCCACGTAGCGGCCGGCGGTTTCCTCCATCTCCCGGAGTACGGCCGGATCCGCCGCGTTCACCTGCTTGTCCACATTCTTGATCGAGCCGGACAGGCGGATGCGAATGTCGAAGCCGGGTTTGCCGTTCGTTCGCGCCATGCGGATGGAACGCTTGTCCACCTCCATCTGCAGGCTGAGCTTGCCGGTTCGAAACGGCACGGTTTCCGGGAACTGCAGATGCTCCCAGTCCTTCTTCTTGAGGAGGATATGGAGCGACAGCACGTCCTCCCCCGAAATCCACCCCGCTAATTTTCCCCGATGAATGACGGAGCCGCCGTTCAGGAAGAGCACGTCCCGGCCGGAATCCAACGTCTTCGATTTGCTCAGCTTCCCGGTGGCGAATCCGCTGTAGGGATTGACGTAATGATTCGCGATATCCTTGATGGTCAGCGTCATGCTTTTGCCCCAGTACTGTTCGTTTTTGATTTTGCCGACGATTTCGTTCGAGATCAGGTCGCCCGATTCGGACGTGGACCGCATCATGTCCGCCGCGCTCCCTTCGCCGATGATCAGGTAGCTGGACAGCCGGATATCGCGGGACCGCGTCAGAAAATCCACGACCTCGTACAACGAATGCCGGGCTGCGCTCTCGCCGACGAGAAAAAATTTGTCGTGCTGCCAGATGAGGACCTTCCCCGCGTGGCTGCGCAAATTGCGGGCGGCTTCGAAAATCGACTTGCCGGTCGAACTGGCCACCCATTCCAGCTTGCGCGTGTTCTGGCTGCTGTTCGTCGAGGCGTTGAGGCAGTTGACCGTAAAGACGTATTCCTGCTTCTTCGCGTCGTAATCGATCGCCGTCAGCATGACGAGCGCGATATCGCTGATCTCCTGAATATCCGGCGAACAGCCGGCAAGCAGCGCCGCCAGCAGGATCACCGGCAGCGTCCGTCTAAGCTTCCTCATGATCGGATTCTTCCCTCTCCGCCGGCGCGGCCTCGCATCGGGACAGCGGGCGGTGCTTGATCGGCAGCATCACGTGCCGGCTGACGAAGTCCTTCCAGCGCTTCCATTCCAACGTCGGCAGGTACGGCGTGCCGAAGGACGTCAAGGAACAGAGGTGCAGCACGACGGCGAACATGCAGAGCGATATCCCGAGCACGCCGGTCCACGCCGCGATCATGATCAGCGGAAACCGCAGCAGCCGCAGCGTGATGGCCGTGCTGAAGGACGGGATCGTGAAGGACGCGATGCCGGTCATCGCGACGACGATGACCACCGGCTTCGAGACGATGCCCGATTGCACGGCGGCTTCCCCGATGATGAGCGCCCCGACGATGCTCACGGATTGGCCGATCGCCCGCGGCAGCCGCAGGCTTGCCTCCCGCAGCACCTCGAAGGCGATCTCCATCAGCAGCGCTTCGAGGAACGTCGGCAGCGGGATGCCCGCTTTCGTCGAGAGGAACGTCAGCATCAGCGGCGTCGGGATCATCTCCAGGTGAAACGTGGTCAGCGCGACGTAGATGGACGGCAGGAACAGCGAAATGAACAGCGTGAGCAGCCGCAAAAGGCGCAAAAAATTGGCGAAGTAAAACTTCTCGTACAAGTCCTCGCTGGGATGCAGGAAATCCGTGAACGCGGACGGCGCCAGCAGCGCGTTCGGGCTGCCGTCCGTCAGGATGGCGATCTTCCCCTGGTTCAGCGCCGTCGCGACCCGGTCGGGCCGTTCCGTATTCAGGATCTGCGAGAACGGCGAATACGGGCTGTCTTGAATCCACTCCTCGATCTGGGCGCTGTCGACCACGACGTTCTGCCGGATGGAAGCCAGTCTTCGCTCGACCTCGCGCAGCACCTCGGGGTCCGCCTGGTCCGCAAGATACAGCACCGCGACGTCCGTCCGGCTTTCCTCCCCGACGACGAACGATTTGGCCTTCAGCTTCGGCGTCTTCAGCCGGCGGTACACCAAGCCCAGATTCGTATCGAGGTCCTCGATGAAGCCGGTCCGCGGTCCCCGCACGTTCACTTCCAGCACCGGCTCCTCGAGCGCCCGTTTCCCGTACCCCGGCAATGCCATCCCGAGCGCGTCCGTTCGGCCCTCGATGAACAGCACGATGCCGGCATTCGCGATGAAGCGCACGGCTTCGGTCAGATCCGATACCGTTCCTTCGATGCCTTGCGCGCGGGCCGACTCGGCCAGCGAGGCGGCGGACGCTCCGGCCGCGCCCGCGCGCTCGCTGAGCCAAGGAAGGATATGCTGATGCAGCCGGGATTGATCGACCAAGACGCTCAAGTACGCCAAGGCGGCCGAGGCTTCGCCCGCGCCGGACTCGAACAAGTGGATGCTGAACTGGTCGTTATCCGCAAACTCGCGGCGCAGCGCGTCCAGATTCCGGGTAACCGAAGGCGCGAGCCGTATCTTCCGCTGTTCCATCCTTACCTCCAGGCGCCAATCCATTTTAAGGAACTCTACGCAGTATTTGCTTGCGGTACTGCCCTTATTCAGGAAACCGGTTGCGCGGGACGCGGCGCGGGAGCGGCAGACCGATTCCAGCGCGAGGAACAGTCGGACATGCGGCCGCGCTATTCGTGTCCGCAAGCGCCGCGTGACGAACGGCGCCTTAACGGCCCCGGCATGCAAAAAAACGGCAGCCCGTCTCGGGCTGCCGTTCTGCGCCTATCTCGCGACGAGCTATCGCATCGCGGAGATGATTTTGCGAATGCTTTCGCCGGACAAGTGATACCGCCGTTCAAGTTCGCGCACGGTGCTGCCGTCCCTGTAGCACCGGTAGATTTCCTCGTTGCGCCGCGCGATCAGCACGCGCGAGCCGCTCTTCTCTCCCCATGCCGCGCGCTCGTTGTCCGGCTTCGGGATATACAGCAGTTCGCCTTGAATATAGCGCTGAAGCTCCTCCAATAAATTAGGGGGAAGCACATCTTTTCCGTTTTTGTAGGTCAACGTAAACCTCCTTCATCGTTTCGCCCGTCGTTCCTCCGCCGGAAAACAAGTTGTTCACGTTCCCTTCCCCCTCTCGTCGTCATATGGATTCATGCCTTGTCGCGCGCAAACGCGCGCCTATGCTTACTATAAATGAAAACGGATCCATCCGTCGACTAGGCGATGCAATAAAAGGGAGGCCGCATGGCCTCCCTCCTGATGGCGACTTCCGCCGTTAGGCGGAAATCACCTCCGTATGCGTGATCAATGGGACCATCTCCTTTCGCGAAGATTTCGTCGGCCGACATCTATATTAACGCATGCTGGGCCTCTCGGCGGCAAGCGAAAGAACGATTATAGCCGTTTTTTACGAGCCGTTCATTGCCGATAAACGGGAGCTCCGAGCGGCGCGGAACGGGCTCCTCCGTCGACGGTGATCTCCGCGCCTTGAACGAAGGAGGAATCGTCGGACGCCAGGAACAGGACGGCATGCGCGATTTCGTCCGGATCGCCCATCCGGTTCAGCGGAATCGTGCGCGCCTGAGCGGCTTCCAGCCGGGCGGTCTCTTCGGCCGTCGACTTGTTCCAGATCGGGGTGCGCGTCGCCCCCGGCACCACCGTGTTCACGCGGATGCCCCGCGGCGACAGCTCGGCGACGAACACGCGCGCCATGCTGCTGATGGCGCCTTTGCTCGCCGCGTAGGCGGCGCGCGTCGGCGTGCCGTCCGTCGCGCGCGTGGAGCCGGTCAAGATGACCGAAGCGCCTTCCTTCAGATGCGGCAGCGCCGCCTGCACCGTGACGAAGCTCCCGGTCACGTTGATCCGGAGCACGTTCTCGAAGACCGACACCTCCGTGCCCTCGAGCGGGGTTGCCGACGAGATGCCGGCATTCGCGTAGACGATGTCCAAGCGGCCGAACGTTTCCACGGTTTTGGCCACCGCCTGCGCCATGCCGGCGGGATCGGCCGCCTCCGCCTGAACCGCGAGGGCGCTCGGGCCGAGCTCCGCCGCCGCCGCGCTCAGCGTCGCTTGGTTCCGGCCCGTGATCGCGACCTTCGCGCCTTCCGCGATGAACAATTTGGCGGTCGTCAATCCGATGCCGCTGCTGCCCCCCGTAATGAGCGCTGCTTTTCCGTCGAGTTTTCCCATGCTTCCTTCTCCTTTGCCATCCGTTATCGTACCGCTTATTCGCATGTATCATGACTTCGATCTCCCGGAAATATACGTCGCCGAAGCCGCGGGACGGGCGGCGATGCGCGTTGCATAAATTTGGCGCAGGGAAGGATAATATGGAAAATGTTAAGGGGGTCGTGCGGACATGCGCGCTTCGCGGAATCCCGTCGTCTATCCCCGGGAAACGATCGGCGCCGGCTTGGACGAGAACGAGGCGCTGCTGCGGCAGCTCTTCGCGCATTGCTACGATATCGTCTATCAACGGGTCGAGCTCTCGGAAGCTTGCACCATGCTGATGGTCTATGTTGACGGCCTGATCGACAAGAACGTCTTCCAATCGCCGCTCTTTCAATCCTGGGTCTTGGAGAAGGCGCATTCCGGCGCCAAGCAAGCGGTCGATTATCCGACCGTGAAGGAGCATTTCTCCGTCGTGCGGCCGATCCGCGGCGAGAGCAGCCTGCGGGAAATTACCGAATCGATCCTGCAGGCGCATCTGGCCGTGTTCGTCCAAGGGGAGAACGAAGCGCTCCTGCTCGATTCGTCCGGCTGGGAGCACCGCGCCGTCGACGAGCCGGCCAGCGAGATGGCCATTCGCGGCCCGCGGGAGAGCTTCACCGAGACGCTTCAAGTCAATACGAGCCTGATCCGCAGACGGATCCAAACGCCGCAGCTCAAGCTGAAACCGATCAAGCTCGGCACGATGACCAAGACGAACGTCGTGATCGCGTACGTGGAAGGACAAGTCCGTCCGGAGCTGCTCGAGCTCGTCATGCGGCGCTTGGACGGCGTGCGGACGGAAGCCGTGCTGGAAACCGGCTATATCGAAGAATTCATCGAGGACCAATCGTTCAGCCCCTTCCCGCAGACCATCAACACGGAACGCCCGGATATCGTGGCGGCGAATCTGATGGAAGGCAAGATCGCGATCTTGACCGACGGGGCGCCGCAAGTCTTGATTTTGCCGATTACGTTCTGGACGGCCTTTCAAGCGGCCGAGGATTACTATGAACGGTTTATGTACGCGACGCTCGTGCGCTGGACCCGGTACATCCTGTTCGTCGTGTCCTTATACTTGCCTTCCCTGTACGTAGCCGTGACGACGTTCCATCCGCAGCTGCTGCCGACGAATTTCCTGCCGAACATTACTTCCGCGCGCGAAGGCGTGCCGTTTCCCGGCGTCATCGAAGCGCTGCTGATGGAATTCCTGTTCGAGGGCTTGCGCGAAGCAGGCGTCCGCCTCCCCAAAGCCGTCGGCTCCGCCGTCAGCATTGTCGGCGCCCTCGTCATCGGGGAAGCCGCGGTCAAGGCGGGCATCGTGTCCGCGCCGATGGTCATCATCGTCTCGATTACCGGCATCGCGTCCTTCGCCATCCCGCGGTACAACATGAGCATCCCGTTCCGGATCCTTCGGTTTCCGCTGCTCATCGTTTCCGGGGCGCTCGGGCTGTACGGCATCGCCGTGGGCACGCTCGTCATCTTGGTCCACATGGCCCGATTGGAATCGTTCGGCGTTCCCTATCTGTCCCCCATCGCCCCGTTCCGGCCGGACCAAATCAAAGACGTGCTCATTCGGGCGCCCAGGGTGAAGCTGAATTCGTTCAAGGCGATCCTCCGCGGCAAGCCCCTTAGGAGGTAATATGCGACGTTTACGATTCGGCTGGCTGGCGGCGCTCCTTCTGCTGCTTCCGCTGACGGGATGCTGGGATCGCCGCGAACTGAACGACCGCTTGTTCGAGCTCGGATCCGGCGTCGACCGGTTGGACGACGGATCGCTGCTGCTCATCGGGCAATTCATGCTTCCGAAGCAGTCCGGGGATGCCGGAGGCGGTAACAAGCCGTCCTACTTGGTCGAGACGGGCACCGGCAAAACGGTGTCCGAATGCCTCCTGGACCAGCAGCTGAAGCTGTCCCGAAGAATCACCCGCGGACATCGCAATAATATCTACTTCGGCGAGAAGATGGCGAAGTCCGGGATCGCCGATCTCATGGACTCGGTCACCCGGGATCCCGACAGCCGGCTCAAATCCGATATTTGGGTCGTGAAGGGCGGAACCGCGCTCGACTTCATGCAGGTATCCTATCCGCTCGAGAATATGCCCGCGATCGCGCTGTCCAAGATCCGCCATATCATCGGCAAGAAGACCGGCAATTCGCTCCTGGAGATTCTGATCGAGGAGAACGTCCCGGGCAGCGGACCGACCCTGCCTGCCGTCGAAGTCGTCTACGATGCGAAGCTGCGCAAAAAAACGATGCAAATCTACGGCAGGGCCGTGCTGAACCGAAAACAGGGGCTGGCCGGCTATCTGAATCGGATGGAATCCGCCTATCGGTTATGGATCACGGGCGAAACGGAGCGCATCCCGATTACGGCAAGCGCGCCGATCGGACAAGGCGCGTTCAATACGAACATCACTCGGCTGGGCAGCGACATCCGCACCGCGGTCCATGACGATCGGGTCGACATCGACGTCGACTTGAAGGGCAGCGGCGTCATTCTGGAAAGTCTTCCGGACTCGGACCTCCGCAAACCCGAGGTGCTGCGCGCCTTCGAAGCCGAATTGAACCGCCGCGTCGAAGAGGACCAAGCTGCCGTCATCCGGAAAGCGCAAAAGGAGCTGGGCGTCGACGTGTTCCACTTCGGGCAAGCCGTGAACCGTCAGCATCCCGAGGCGTGGGCACGGCTGGACGCGAAGTGGGAGCAGGCGTTCTCGAACGCGAAGGTAACGGTTCATTCGCGCGTCAAGATTCGGCGCATCGGATTGCAAGGGCCTCCTCCGAATAAACCGTAAGGAGCTCGAGATGAAGCTGACGAATTATCAATTGTTTTGGCTGTTGTTTTCGATGGAGTCCGGGATGACGGTCATGCTCGTGATCTCCCCGACGTTCCAAGCCGCCCGTCAAGGCTCGCCGCTAGCCGCCCTGCTGGCGGGGGGCGCGGCCCTGCTCGCTACCTTCGTCGCGGCCAAGCTGAGTCTGCTCTATCCGAACGACACGTTCGTCGAATACGTACCGAAAATCATCGGCAGGTGGCTCGGCAAAACGGTCGTCTTCGCCTATCTGCTGTTATGGATCGCCGTCACCGGCATCGTGCTGCGCGAATACGGCGATTTCGTGCACATGGCCTTGTTCGACAAGACGCCGTTATGGGTCATCCTCTTGCTCATGCTGCTCGTCATTGTCTATGCGGTAGACGGCGGCATCCAGATCGTCGGGCGGTGCAGCGAAGTCATCGGTCCCATCATCGTCTTCAACGTCATTTTGTTCCGCCTCCTTTCCCTGAAGGATCTCCACGTGGACCGCCTGCTGCCGCTTATGCCCGCCGGAGGACTGATGCCGGTGTTATCCGGTATCACGCCCGCGGCCTCCTTCATGTGCGAATCGGTCATGATCGTGATGCTGATCGCGTTCGTCGGCAATAAACGGAAGACGGTCGCCTCCGGCTTGTGGGGCGTAGGGCTCGCTGCGCTCGTGCTGTTGAACACGGTGATGGATACGATCATGATGCTCGGCAGCAGCGTCCCGGCCAAGCTGCAATATCCCGTCTACTCGCTCAGCCAGTACATCTCCGTCATGGAATTCGTGCAGAATCTCGATATCTTCCTGGTCGTCGGCATGAGCTTCACGGTCTTCGTCAAGCTCGGTCTCTACCTGTTCATCACGAGCCACGGGACGGCGCAGCTGTTCCGGATCAAGAAACGGCGCCGCCTGCTCGGGATCGTCGCCGCGCTCGTCCTGGCCGTCGCCCTGTTCCCGCGCAACGTCGACGAGTCCCAGGTGAATTTCCCGCACTTCTGGAAGACCGTCGCCTACCCGGTGTTCTTGTTCGGGATTCCGCTCCTGCTGTGGACGATCGGCAGCGTGCGTAGCCGGATGAACCGGGCGGACAAGCCGTCGGCCTCTTGAGCGGCGCGTAAAAAAAGCGCCGCGGATGCGGCGCCGAATCATTTCCGATCATTCCTTCTCCTCGAGGACGTTCGTCATCTCGTCCAACAGCCAGTCGAGCGTCATCGGATCGGTAAAGCCCCACTTGCCGTCCACGACGTGCGCTTTGCCGTTCTTCACGGCGGGAAGGCTCTTCCAGATCGGCCCGTCGACGAGCTCCTCCGCCGCCTTCTTCGCGTCCGCGTTGTCGCCCGGCACGAGCAGGAACATGTTGTCCGCCGCGTATTCCGGCAGCACTTCCAGGGAAATCGTCTCCCAGAGCGAGTCCGGCTTCCGGTCGAACAGCGCCGTGACCTTCGGCGGTATGGCGAACCCGAGCGCGCGGTTCATCGTTTGGCCCAGCCATTTGGGGCCGTACAGGTACAGCTGTTTATCCTGGTACATAATATACGCCGCGGCGGTCTCGCCCGGTTGGATGACGGACTTCAGCTCGTCCCGCTTTGCCTTGGCCTTGGCTTCATAAGCCGCGATCCAGGCCTCGGACCGTTCGGATGCGCCCGTAATGCCGCCGATCGCGCGCAGCTTGGCGAAGACGTCGCTGCCGTAATCGATCGCGAAGACGGGCGCGATCTTCGACAACGCGTCGAGATCGGCGGCTTCCAAGAAGTTCGGCACGAGGATGATATCCGGCTTGAGGGCCAGCGCCTTCTCGAGGTTGACGGCGCCGCCTTCCCCGCCGATGTCTTCGACGCCCCGCAGCTGCTCCGGGGTCAGAACTTCGGCGGCATTGATGAAGTTCGTGCCGACTAGCGGCAGGCCGAGCGCGGCGGCTTCGGAGGCGAAATAATGCGCGATGATCCGGCTCGGGTGCTCCGGAACCGCGACCTCGCGTCCCATGGCGTCGGTCACGGTACGCGCCGCCGCCGCGGGTTTGTCGGCCGCGGGCTTCTCCGTCCCGGCATGCGCAGCTTCCGTTTCCGCCGCCGTCTGGTCCGCTTGCTCGCGCGCCGTGGACGAATTCGCGGTATTCGCGCCGCCGCAGCCGCTAAGCAATACGGCGATCATGATGAAGATCAAATAAACAATCGCGGGCTTGTTCGTGAACATGACAAAACGTTCCCCCTACCGGACGTGGATGGTTGATTTCGTAGGAATAAAAATCATTGCCTGTGCGGCGGCGGCCGATCGCCTTCGTTCGCGCGAAGCGCGCCGCGAATCTTCCGACGTTTACGATTTCGCGGACAGCAGGCTGTTCGCGATAAAGTCCAACTGCGCGTCCAGCGATACCGGGTCGTTGTATGTATCGGCTTTCGGGTTCAGTTGGAACACATGCCCTGCTTTCACGGCGGGCAGACCTTGCCAGATCGGACTGTCGTAGACGATCTTGGGATCGCTCGTATCCCCCGACCACGGGCAGGTGAAGATGATGTCGCCGGCGAACTCCGGCAGCTTCTCGAGCGAGATCGAAGCCCAGCCCGTTCCGCTGTCGATGGCGGCCTTCTGCGCTTCCGCCGGCGCCTTCAAGCCGAATTCCCCGTAGATGATTTCGCCGCCGCGGCCGTAATTATGCCCGAAGACGTACAGCCCCTTCGCGTACGGATTGAGGATGGATACGGTTTTGCCGCCGACGGCATCCTGAATTCGCGGCTTCAGCTCGGCGATCTTCTTCTCCCATTGCTCGACCCACTGCTTGGCTTCGGTCTCCTTACCGGTCAGCTTGCCGAAATCTAGCATCTGATCCTTGTCGTTTTTCTTCCCGTATTCGATCGCCACGACAGGCGCGATCCGCTCGAGCTGCTCGATGTTTTCCGTTCCGGCGTACGTTACGATCAGATCGGGCTTGAGCCCGAGTATCTTCTCCGGAGACGCATCGCTGCCGATGTCGGCAACGCCGTCCAGCATCCCGCCGAAATACGGATTGTTCATCGCGCCGTCTCCGATGCCGACCGGCTTCGCGCCGAGGGCAAGGAAGTACCCGGTGTAGAAATCGGTCAAGTCGACGATCCGCTTCGGGTTCTTGGGCACTTGGACGTCGCCGTTGCCCGCATGGAACGTCATCGTATCCGCATCGCCAGAGGCGGTGTTTTGGGCGGGATCCGAAGCCGTATTCGAAGCGGCGTTGTTCGCCTGCTCGTTGCCGGCATTCACGGCGTTCCCGTTCCCCTTGGCCGAATTCCCTTGATTCGCGACCTCGGGCGTTTTCCCGCATGCGCCCAGAAGCAGCGCCATACCGAACGAAAGCAAAACCATGAGCGGCAATAATTTGGATCTGTACAACCTGATTTCCTCCTACGTATGTAATTGATATTGATTATCATTATCAAAATAGCACAACTTTTCATGCGTGGCAACGTCGAATCGTACGGTTCCGTTCCCCTTCCCGCTTCGCAGCCCCCCTTCCCGGTCGACCCGGCCTTGCATATTCCCCTGGCGCATTGGCGAAGATAAGGGATATTCATCCAGCCGGGAGGAACGGATCATGACAAGCCTGGTGCAACGGCTAAGCAAGACGTTCGAGCACGACAATGACTTTTTCGCGATTCCCGCCTATTTGTCGGATGCTCCCGCCATGCTCATCGGATTCAAGTCCCTCATCGACGTGCCGAGCACGAAAATCGGGCTGCAGCAGCACTGCGAATCCGCCTCCCTCGCCCGAATGAGCCTGGACCGGCTCAAAGCCTCGCTCGGGGACGTCAAGCCCGATCTCGCGGACGAAGGCGAAGCGATCGGCGCCATCCTGAAGGGCAAGCTGCTCATCTGCTTCGAAGAGGACTCCGCATGCGTCATCGCGGATCCGGTTCTGAAGAAGCTGGACCGTCAGGTCGATCAGCCGACGACCGAGAACGTGCTGCACGGCTCGTTTAACGCGTTCATCGAAGATTCGCACGCCAATATCGGCATTCTTCGCAAGCAGGTGCAATCGGAGAAGCTGCGGGTCCATACGTACGTCATCGGAAGCGAAGAGACGACGTCGCTGTCGCTGCTCTATTACGACGGCAAGGCCGATCCGGCCTTCATCGCCAAGATCAAGCATCAAATCGAATCCAACCGGAACCGCTGCGTTCGCAACTTGCAAGGGCTGGCGAGGTACATGGGCTTCAACGCGTGGCGAACGCTATCGAATTTCACCCAAACCGAGCTTCCGGAGGAGACGGCCCGTTACTTGCGGGAAGGAAGAGCCGTCCTGCTGCTGGACCAGTTCCCGATCGCGTTCGTGCTTCCCGGACTGATCCTCGACGCGTTCTTTCTGGAGAGCGACCGGAACATGACCGTGCCGCTCATGGTGTTCATGCGCAGCGTGCGATTCGTCGGCGTCATGGCCACGCTGATCCTGCCGGCGCTGTACGTCGCGCTCGTCTCCGTGAACCCCGAGGTGCTTCGCATCGAGTTGGCCGTATCCATCGCGCAATCCCGGGAAGGCATCCCGTACCCGGTCTTTCTCGAGATCGTGCTGATGCTCATCATTCTCGAGCTCATCATCGAAGCCAGCGCCCGCTTGCCGCAGCGCATCGGACCGACGATCACGATGGTCGGCGGCATCATCCTGGGCCAGGCGGTGGTGCAGGCCAAGCTGGTCAGCAACATTCTCATCATCATTCTGGCGGCGGTCACGATCGCGAATTCGACCATCGTCGGGCTGCCGCAAACGATCGCGCTGCGCAGCGCCAAGTATATGATCGTCGTGCTGGCCGCGCTGTTCGGCGTGATGGGCATCCTGGAAGGCTTGGCTTTGGTGTGCGCCTACTTGGCGAGCTTGACGACGTACGGAGTCCCTTACGTCAGTCTGTATAAAACAAGGAATGCAAACGATCATGGATAGAAGCTGGCAAATCTTCGTGTTGTATATCCTCATCCATCTGGGCCTGATTTTCTTTCTGTATCCCCGCGACGTCATCGTCAGCGCGGGCGAAGGCCATTGGGTGGAGATCCTCTTGAATTACGGGATCCATCTGCTGGCGATCGCGGTCTATATGAAAGGGCTCGGCTATTCGGGAGACAACGACATCATCGGTCTATTCTTCCGCGCGGGCAAACCCGTAGCTTTCCTGATTCTGGTGCCGCTGGCCCTCTACTTGTCCGTCACCGTCGTATTGGTCGTGCGGATTCTGGCCGAAGTCGTCATCGTCGTCTTTTTGTCGAAGACCCCGATCTGGGCGCTGGCGGCGCTCTTTTTGGCCGTCTCCGGGTATATCGCGTCCAAGGGATTGGAAACGCTGCTGCGGACCGGCATCCTGTTAAGCTTCTTCTGCCTGCCGGTCATCCTGTTCATCTTCGCGGTGTCGTTTCAGAACGTCGACTGGCGGTACATATTCCCGCTCCGGAACGATTTCTCCTTCGTCTCCGACATGCATTATTGGCAAAGCCTGCACCCGGTCGCCGCCGGCTTTTCGTTCCTGGGCTTCGTGAAGCCCCATTCGACGTTCAGGAAAAGCCGGATTTACTTGGCGTCCGCCCTGCTGTTCCCGTTCTTTTTTTTCGCGGTGTACATTCCCCTCCTGACGTTCGGCCAAGCCACGTCGTCGACGTTCGATTTCCCGTATTCCGTCGCGCTGGATTCGATCTATTACAGCTGGCTGGTCTTCGACAAGGTGACGATCTTCTTCTTGTTCGGCCTCGCGAATTTCACGATGCTCTACGTCGCCGTGTCGCTCTGGCAGCCGGTTCGGATCGTGCACCGCTGGTTTCCCGCCTTCAAGCCGGTCTATATTTTGCTTACGCTGCTGGCGGCCGCGTTCGTCTCGTGCCTCTGCATTCCGGATTGGCGCACCGTACAAACTATTTTCGCCTGGAACGCGTATCTCCGGTTCTACGTCCTGATCCTGCTGCCGCTCTCGACCTTGCTGCTCGGGCTCCGATTCCGGGCGAAGGTGCACGCATGAAGCCGGTCGCGCCGCGTCTCCTGCCGGCCGTCGCCGTCCCGCTGCTCTTTCTCGGCCTGTTGACGGGCTGCTGGGATACCCGGGACATCAATCATCGGGCGCTGCCCGTCTGCATGGGCATTGCGAAGCAAGCAGGTCTCTACCATGTGTATTTGCAATTCCCCGATCCGGTCAAGGACGGGCTCCAGCTCAAAGTCGTGTCGGATTACGGGCATACGATTACGGAGGCGGTGGATGCGATCAGCGCCAAGATGACGAGCGACGTCGACTTGCCCGAGGTCAAAGTGATCATCATGGAGCGAAGCTACGCGGAAGCGGGCATGAAGGAGAGCATTGACAACTTTATGCGCAACGACCACATATCGGCCAAGGCGCTGCTCGTCATCAGCGACGAACCGCTCGAGTCCCTGTTCGCGTTCATGGTGAATTCGTTCAAGCCGACGGCGACGGCCATCTACGACAGCATCGAGAAGAACGCGGGATGGAACCCGCAGATGGCCTTGACGCGCGTATGGGAGGTGTACCGCAGCATCCACTCGTACACGCGCGACGTGGCGATTCCCATCTTCAAAAGCGGCGAGAGCGGCACGTTCGACTATGACGGCTCCGCCATCTTATGCAGCGGCAAAATGGTCGGCCGCATCGACCCGGACGAGACGCTGCTCGCCAATATGTTCAACGAAGAAAGCGCCCAAGGCCGCATCGAGGTCATGAACAGCGCCAGCGTCCTGATCCTGCAGGACACCGTTCGCATGAAGGGCACGTTCGTCAACGGCCAGCCCGGCGTGATCCTCGACATGACGATCCGGGTGTCGGTGCTGGAGAAGAAAGGCGACTCATCGGCGGCGCTCATCGGAAAGGAGCTCGAACGGCAGACGGCCGAACGCGTTCAGCGGATGTTCGCGAAGCTGCGCAAGAGCAAATCGGACATTCTGGGCATCGGCCAGGAATTCCGCAATCTCATCCCCCGGGATCGCCTCAAGCATTGGCGCACCGACTATTTGCCCCGGCTGCAGGTCGACGTGCGCGTGCATCCGATCATTCAGAACGAGGGAAATTTGACGAGCTCCTAAGGCGCCATCACCGGCGGTTTGAACTTGCGCTTAGCGGAGAGATCGGTCGCGCCGGCCTCCCGGCGACAACGGAAAAGAGCCCTGCGTCCTTCCGGTCGCGGGCTCTTTGTCGTATGCTGCTATGGCGTTCGGACGAAATTCGGATGAATTATTCCGCGCTTAAGTAACGCCCCGTAATTGAATGCTCCGCGCGGACGATCTCGGACGGCGGGCCTTCGAACACGACCTGGCCGCCTCTGCTGCCGCCGTCCGGACCCATGTCGATGATCCAATCCGCTTGGCTGATCACGTCGAGGTTGTGCTCGATGACGATGACCGTATTGCCGGCGTCGACGAGCCGGTCCATGATGGCCTGCAGGAGCCCGATATCCGACATGTGCAGGCCGGTCGTCGGCTCGTCCATCACGTAGATGCTGCCCTTCTTATGCAGCTCGCTCGCGAGCTTGATGCGCTGGCATTCCCCGCCCGAGAGCGTGCTGAGCGGCTGGCCGAGCGTGATGTAGTTCAGCCCCACGTCGCTCATCGCCTGAAGCTTGCGGACGACTTCTTTCAGCTGGAAGAACTCGCGCGCCTGCTCCACCGTCATTTCCAGCACGTCGGCGATGGACTTGCCGTTCAGCTTGTACGCGAGCACCTCTTCCTTGAACCGTCTGCCTCCGCATGCTTCGCACGGCAGCTTCACGCTGTCGAGGAACGCAAGGTCCGTGTACACCACGCCGAGCCCTTGGCAGTTCTCGCAGGCGCCTTTGGAATTGAAGCTGAACAAGCCTTGGTTCACCTTGTTCGCGGAAGCGAACGCCTTGCGCACGTCGTCCATGATCCCCGTATAAGTCGCGGGATTCGAGCGCGTCGACACCCCGATCGCCGATTGGTCGATGACGATGGCATCCGGGTGCTGGCCGAGGAACACGTCGTTGATCAGCGTGCTCTTGCCCGAGCCGGCGACGCCCGTCACGACGGTCAGCACGCCCGTCGGGATATCCACGCTGACGTTCCGGAGGTTATGCAGCCGGGCGTCCTTGACGGACAGCTTCCCGGCCGGCCGCCTGCAATCCTGCTTCAGCCGGAGCGGCCGCTTCATGTGGGTGCCTGTCAGCGTGTCCGCCTCCAATAAGCCCTGGAAGCTCCCTTCATACACGATATTGCCGCCGCGGCTGCCCGCGTGCGGCCCGACGTCGACGATATGGTCCGCCACCTTGATGACGTCGGGATCATGCTCGACGACGATGACGGTGTTGCCCTTGTCGCGCAGCTTCCGCAGCAGGTCGTTCAGCCGGTGCACGTCGCGGGGATGCAGGCCGACGCTCGGCTCGTCGAAGATGTACGTCACGTCCACGAGGCTGCCGCTCAGATGCTTCACCATCTTGACGCGCTGCGACTCGCCGCCGGAGAGCGTATCCGTCTCGCGGTCCAGCGTCAAATAATCGAGGCCGATGTCGACGAGATGCTGCAGCCGCTCCGCCAGCGATTTCACGATCGGCGCGGCGACCGGGTCCGCGATTTCCCGCACGGCGCGGATGAGCTGGCCGACCTCCATGGCGGACATCTCCGCGATGTTCAAGCCGTTGATGCGGCAGCCGAGCGCGGCCTGGCTGAGCCGCGCGCCGCGGCAGCTCGTGCAGGGGCCTTCGGAGATGAACGGCGCCACGGTTTGCTGGGTGCGCTCGGATTTCGTCTTCACGTCCTGCTTGATGTACTTGTTGGTAAACTTCTCGATGATGCCTTCCACCGTGATGTTGACGGGTTTGCCGGCGAACTGCGTCTCGATTTTTTTGGCTTTGGCGTAGAGCAGCTCATCCAATTCCGCTTCCGAATAGTCGCTCAGCTTCTTGGCGGGATCGAAGCCCGACTGTACGATCATGTTCCAATCCCAGCCGTCCACCGTATAGCCCGGCAGCAGGAGCGCGCCTTCGCTCAGCGACTTGGACAGGTCCACCGCCTTGTCCAGGTCGACGCCGAGCCGGCGTCCGAGGCCGTTGCACTCGGGGCACATGCCCTGGGGATCGTTGAACGAGAACAGATTCACCGGTCCGACGCGGGGCTGGCCCACGCGGGAGAAGAGCAGGCGGAGGATGGGCGAAATGTCGGTAATCGTGCCCATCGTGGAATGGGATCCGCCGCCGAGCCGTTTTTGGTCGACGATGACGGCCATGCTCAGGTTCTCGATCGCGTCCGTATCCGGCTGCGGAACGCGGGGCAGGAACGTGCGCACGAACATGCTGAAGTTCTCGTTCAGCAGGCGCGTGGATTCCGCGGCGATCGTATCGAAGACGATCGACGACTTGCCGGAGCCGGATACGCCGGTGAAAATGGAAATTTGCCGCTTCGGGATGCGCAAGTCGACGTTTTTGAGATTGTTTTCCCTCGCGCCGGAGATGACGATATACTCCTGATTGGTTTCGCTCATGCTTCGTTCCTTTCGCTTGGTTTTTGTCGGGTTCCATCACATTGTACCATTCATCCGGAAACGACGGCGGCCCCGAATCGAAGAAAATACGAAATAAAATCTTGGCTAACCCGATGCCGGAATCGAAAGGTCCCGACAACGCGCAAGCCGGCTGCATGCCGATCGCAGCCGGTTAACGCGAAGCGCCATGCGCTGCGTTCAGGACCGCAGGGATCGAGAAGATTATTCCGCGGGCAGCTTTGCCGGCTCGCCGCTCCTGTTCGTCCAACCAACGGAAAACAGCCGGTCGATTGACCGGCTGTCGTCGCTGGAGGGGAACGGCGATTCGGCGGCGCGCTTGCCGGCGGCCGTTCGCGCGCTTGCCTTAATTCCGATGGCGTTCCATGAAGTCGAGTATTTCGTCCGCCGCTTGCCGATAGCCGCCCGATTCCCGCAAGGACGCCTGCATCGCGGCCGCGGCTTCCCGGTAGGAAGATTCGCGCAAGACGTGCCCGACCGCTTCGCGAAGCCGCGCGGCGGTCAACTCTTGCGTCTCCAGACGAACGCCCGCTCCGATTCGGGCGACTTGTCCCGCGACGATCGGCTGATCCGCGCTTTGCGGAATGACGACGAGCGGCACGCCGTAATAGAGACCTTCGTGAACGCTGTTCATTCCGCCGTGCGTGACGAACAGCTTCGCGCTTTGCAGCACGTCGGGTTGCGGTACGTACGGCCGGACGACGAAGTTGTCCGGAATGTCCCCCAGCTCCTCCGCCCGGACCCGGCTCCCGATCGAGAGGACGACCGCATGCTCCGTGTTCCCCAGCGCCTCGAAGCAAAGCCGGTAAAAGTCGGCGGCCTGGTTGAACACGGTGCCGAGCGAGATATAGATCGGGCGCTTCGCCTTCAGCGCTGCCAAATCAGCGTCGTCCGCCGCGGCGCGCGGAGCGATCGACGGGCCTACGAAGCGATGCGAGGGGCCGAAGGCGCCGCCGTCCGGCTGAAACGCCCGCGTCGTATACACGATCGTCAGCGGCGCGGGGTTGCAGAACGCCTCGTACGGCGAGCCGATTTCGACGCCATAATCGGCCTTCGTTTTCTCCGTTAGGCGATGGTAGGTTTCGTGCATCCGCTCTGCGATTTCGGCCGGAACCCGCGCGGCGGAAGCGGCCAGTACGCGTTCGAAAGAGGCTTCCGTCTGGGCAAACGACGTGCACGAGCAGACCGCCGGCAGCTTCAGCAGCCGCGCGAGCAGCCGCCCGCAGCCGAACATGGAATCGTGCACGAGGTAATCGAACCGCTCGCCTTCGATCTGCGCCAGCACGCTCGGCACGACGACGTCCGCCGTCAGAAGCAGCCCGTTGACCCGTTCCAGCAGCGCGATTCTTCCGCCGGCGAGGAAGGCTTGCATGAACTTCCCTTCGTCGATCGTCCGGACCTCGGCGCCCGTCTCCTCCACCCGTTCCCGATAGGCTTCGATGCAAAAATACACGACCTCTTCCCCGCGGGACGCTAGCTCCCGCACCACGCCCAGGGTCGGATTGACATGCCCCTCCGATCCGGGGTTGATCACCAATACGCGCGCCATGCGCTCACTCCTTCGGCTATCGGCGCCGGAACAAGATGCGGTTCGAGGCCGTAACGAGACCTCGAGCCGCTCGCATTCATTATGAAGGGAAGCGGATCGCCGGACAAGCCTGCAGCCTCCGATCGTTCGTCATGCTACCCCATTCGCCCGCTGCGTACGTCACAGGAAGTAATCGATGACGGTCGCAATGGCGCGGTTGACGTCGAGCGGCCGCTGCAGAAGCAAGCTCCCCCACAAGATGCCGCCGATCGTCGTAATGGTCACGAACAACGCTTTTTCTTTTCGGGTCGCGCGCATGGCTTTCATGGCGAAGAACCCGGCGGCCAGAAACGCGGCGTACAGCAGGACGAGCCAGATCATGCCGCCGCCTCCTTCGAACGGTCGGCCCGGCCGCGAAACCAGGAAGCCGCGAGGAACAGCAGCGGAAATCCGAACGCGAACGGCACGTAGTAGTAGAACAAATAGCGTTCGACCCATTCCGCGTTCTCGACGATATTGGCGAAGAAGAGCGCGTACGCGGAGATGACCCACACGAGGGGATACGCGATGGCGGCGCGGTTCTCGACGGCGAACAGCTGGCAGATCGCCGTCACGGCGAAGGAGAACAGCACGCTGAGCTTCACGAACACGAGGAGCAGCGCGATGACGGACACGACGGCCTCCAGATGCTCGATCAGGCTGGAAAATTCCATTTCGCGGAAGATGATATAGATGGGATACGTCAGGTGCGAGCCCCGGTATACGCCGAGGATGCCGACGGTGAAGAAGAGCGACAGCGCGAGCTGGAGGCCCATGAAGGCGATGCCGCCCAGGAAGGCGGCGCCGCGGCCGCGGCGCACCAGCGGGAACGCCATCAGGAACGCGACGGTCTCCATGAACGGAAAGCCGAGCGCGTACTTCGTCTGCGCGAACGTCGGCCACCATTCGAGCGTCCCCGGATAATCGAAGTTTCGCCAGTCCCATTCCCGCAGCATGACCGTAAACGGCGTCCAATACGCGATGGTCAGAAACGGAAGAATCACCACGCTCACCAGCGCGATCGTATCGATGCCCTTGATGACCGCGTAGGCGCATACCAGCAACGCGACGATATTGAAGATGGCGATCGGGGTACGGGGCATCAGGTTAATCTGCATGTAATCGCTCATGTTGCGCGTCACCCAAGCCGCGAGCTGAACGAAAAACGCGATATAGCAGACAGCCACCGCGCCTCCCGCATACTTGCCGAGGGCGCGCCGGGCGATTTGGACGAGCGTCATCCCGGGATACCGGCTCGCAACGTACAGCCAGAAGGCGCCGGCGATCACGCCGAACAGCACGCTCCACAATTCGACGACCCAGCCGTACTGCCGCGCCGCGGAGATCAGTCCGACGGGAAGCAGGATGAACGTCGTTCCCGCCACGAACGCGGCCGTCATCGCGAATAAGGGCCAGCCGCCGAGCTGCTCAGGTTTTTCCATGTCGTCTCTCTCCTTATTGATAAGGCGTTCTCGTGTTGCCGAACCAGATCGCCTTGGCTTGAACGTCGAACGTCACGTCGACGTCCCGCCACTTGCCGCGGCCTTGCCTTGTGTCTCCGATGCCGAGCAGATCCCAGTCCTTGTCCTTCGCCAGCCGGACGAATTCCTCGGCGTGCCGTTGCACCGCGCGGTTGTACGCCGACTCGATCTCGCGCGCGTTCCGCGAGGTAAGCGGGATCTTCTGCTGATTGAACAACACCCGCAGATCCGCGCGGATCGCGATGCGAAGCCGCGACGGTCCCCAGTGCCGGCTAACCTTGATATGACTGGCTTCCACGTCCACGCCGGCGCCGTTCACGGTCAGGCGTTCGAAGCTCCGGCTCGCCTCGCCGTTCAGCACGAAATAGCGCGTCATCGTATTGCGATCGACTTTTCCCGTCATTTTCGCATGGACGAACACGGCGCCGTCGGCGAGCTCGAAGCCGGGATTCGCCCCTTCGATGCGCTCCACGCGGTCCGACTGGGAGGCCGGCCGGTCGCCATGGTAATGCAGCATCGGAAGGATCGTCGGCCGGCTGAGCGGGATCCCCTCCGCGATATCCTTTACCTGCGTCAGCTTGCGGTTCATGCCGATCAACCGCGACTGCCAGTCGATCAGCATCCGGAGATTGCGCCCGGGGATCCGATCGAGCGGCGTGAAGGTATCCATGACGTTGTTCAGCGGCGCGTCGGTGACGACGGCATACACGTTGGTCCGTCTGTCGGTGTACATTTCCAAATAGTTGATCAAATCGTTGAGCCCTCTTCGCGCGTACCGCTCCGTGAGCACGTAGCACTGCAAGTGAGGCGTGAACAGCATCCGCGACATGATCGTGCCCGTCTTCTCGGTGAACAAGCCGGGGCTGTCTTCCGTAACCGAGTACGTATACACGGACGCTTTCGCCGGCCCGGATTGCTTGGCCGATATGCTCGTCGGATTGATGATCTGGTAGTACGCGACGAGCTTGCCGGTCTTCGGATCGATGTCGACCGCGGTCAGGTTCACGATGGCCAGCCGATTGATTTCCCGCATATCCCAGCAGCCCGTGCAGAGCAGCAGCAGCATGACGGCCAGCAGCATCCGCAGACGTGTCATAAGCCGCTCACCGCTTGGACTTTCCCGGCCGAAGCATGGCAGGGCGCCGGCTCATCGCCGGCCTTGGCGCGCGCACGAACGTATCCTTCCAATCGGGCAGGTAGAGCGGCGCGAACGGCGCGAAATACCGGACGCCGAACGAACGCAGCGACGCGAGATGGATCAGCAGGAAAAAGAAGCCGCACATGAGCCCGAACAAGCCCAGCGTGCCCGCGAGAAGCAAGAACGCGAACTGCACGATCCGCTGCGCGATGCCGAAGCTGTACATGGGCGATACGAAATTGCAGATTGCGGTGAGCGAGACGACGATGACGATGGCCGCGGAGACGATCCCCGCCTCCACCGCCGCTTGGCCGAGCACGAGCGCGCCCACGATGGAGATCGCTTGTCCGGCGATCCGCGGCATCCGAAGACCGGCCTCCCGCAGGATTTCGAACGTGAGCATCATCATCATCGCCTCGAGAAACGCCGGGAAAGGCACCCCTTCCCGCTGGGCGGCCAAGCTCGCCAGCAGCGGCGTCGGGAGCAGCTCCTGGTGATAGCTGACGACCGAAACATAGAGCGCGGGTATGAAAATCGACAGCAGGAAGGCGGCCATCCGGAGCCAGCGCAGCAGCGTCGCGATATCGGCGCGCTGGTAGTAGTCCTCGGGCGTGGCGAACAGCTGGAAGAACGTCAGCGGACCGGCAAGCGCGATCGGCGTCCCGTCGGTCAGCACCGCCGCCTGCCCTTCCAGCAATTTCGCGGCGACAGCGTCCGGGCGCTCGGTGGCCATCAATTGGGGGAACGGCGTCAACGACTTGTCCTGAATCCATTCCTCGATGTAGGCGCTCTCCAATATGCTGTCGGTTTGAATGGCCCGCAGCCGCGCGCGAAATTCGTCCACCAGCCGATCCGAGGCGATGCCGCGCATATAGGCCAGGCAGACGATCGTTTTCGTCTCCGTCCCGACCACCATCGGCTCGAAGACGAGCTTGTCGCTCTTCACGCGCTTGCGGATGAGGGACAGATTGCGGATCAAATCCTCCACGAATCCCTCCCGCGGTCCGCGGATCGCCGATTCCGTGCTCGGTTCCTCCACGCTGCGCTGCTCCCGTTTGCAGACGTCCATGGCCAGCGCCTTGCGCGCCGGAAGAAGGATCAGCGCATGACCGTCCAGCACCGCTTCCACGCAGGCGTCGAGCCCGTCCTTCGCCTTCACTTGCCCATGGAAAATGCGATCCTGCAGCCAGTCGGACGGCTCGCCGCCCGGGCTGTCCGCATCCGGCTCCCGCGCGGCGTTCAGAATCGGACGGATGATGACCTCGTCCACCAGCTTCTGGTCGACGAGCGATGATAGATAAAGGCAGGAAACCTCGAGTCCTTCCCGCGTCCGAAGCCGGCGGCATACGACGTCCGGGGAGACGCCCAGCCGTTCCATGACCGCTTCCGCGAGGTCCTGGCGTTGCTTGTTCATGTGGAAAACTTTCCCTCCCTCTTCCTTTCAGTCAGGGTTTCCAGAAAGGATGGCGTTCATTCCGGGCGGGCGGTTGCAAAATATTGAACATCGCCAGCACAAAATTTTACATTATGCTTCCGGCGGCCGGACAGTAAGATAGGCTCTAGTACGGCAAGACGTACAATTTTTGGAAAGGAGCGTATGACGCGGAACCACGGCCAAGGGCGCCATCGGACGTACGCGGCGCAGGCCGGCTAGCGAGATTGGATCGACGATTATCACACAAGTAGGAGGAAATTGAGGAATGAAACGGAACCTTCTAGGACTTTTCGCTTTGATCTTCCTGTTTTCCGTCATGATGCCCGGCGGTCGCGCGCATGCCGACGCCGAACGCATCAAGGTTTCGCAAACGGGCAATATTGTAACCGCTGTCAATAACAAAATCGCCGTCAGCTACGATCTCTCGTCCGGCCGCGGAAGTTTCAAGCAAGGCGGCACGACGCTGATCGCGGATTTTTACTCGGATTACGAGCTTGCCGGCTCGACGGATCGCATCCACTCGTACGATCCCGGCACGCGGACGGCGGCTTGGTCTTCCGTCGGCAGCGATAAATACGGCAAGAACGGCCAGCGGCTGACGATTACGAACGCCTTGGACTCGGGCTCGGCGATCGTGCTCCGGCTGACGATGTACGACAATCAGTCGTATCTCCTCGCGGACATGACGGTGAACCAGGCGGCGAGCCAGGCGGTCGCCGTGCTCGAGCCGATCGCGGCGGATAATCTGGATATCGGCGCGGGCGCCGACAAGCGGATCTATACGACGCCGTATACGAACAACTACGACTTCGGCGTGGCGCCGGTCAACGACTTCGGCAAGAGCCAAAACGGCTACGACAAGCCGGCCGGCGTGAACGACGTCTGGGGACCGTTCAACGGCACGAGCTACTGGGTCGCGGGCATGTTCGACAACGCCGGCAAGCAAGGCGTCATCGCGGGCGCGGCCACGACGACGAACTGGAAGAGCATGCAGCATCTCGGCCAGGCGGCGACGGCGGGCGGGCCGCTGACCGGATTCTCCGTGTACAACGCCGGCGGCCAGCAAAGCGGCGCCTCGGTATCGTCGGACCGCTTCTTCCTCGGCTACTTCGACGACTACCGGACCGGACTCGAGACGTTCGGCAGCGTCTACGCCGCCGGCGAACCGATGCTGCCATGGAGCGAGCCCGTGCCGAAGGGCTATAATTCCTACTACAACTACTATGTGGGCGATTACGGCACGGCCGACGCGCTGTTCGGCATGACGGATTATTACGCCGATCACCTGAAGTCGCTCGGCTACACCTATATCAACTTGGATTGCTGCTACCAAGGCGTCAAGGACAAACCGGTTCTCGACAACCTGCACGATTACGTGAATTTCGTGCACGGCAAAGGCTTGAAGGCGGGCTCGTACGCCGCTCCGTTCGCCATCTGGGACAAGCTGACGGACACGGTGCCGACAACCGCGTACACGTACGGGGACATCGCCTTGAAGGACGCGAACGGCAACATCGTCATGTCGTACCTCAACACGCCGATCGTCGACGCGACGCATCCCGGCGGACAGGCTTACTTGAAATGGCTCATGGACTATTACTTCGTGGAGCCCGGCTTCGATTACGCCAAGCTCGACTTCCTCGATTTCGGCATGTTCGAGGGCAGCTTCCACGACAAGACCAAGAACGGCATGCAGGCGTACCGCATCGGCATGCAGGTCATGCGCGACGCGCTGCTCGCCGCGCCGCAGCGGATCTTCATCGACGAATCGATCGCGCCGCTCCTCCCTTCCGGCTATGCCCACGGCCGAAGAACGGGCTGCGATACGTCGATCGGCCTGAACGACAATGCGGGCCTGCAGTATTCGGGCATGGAGCGCCAGGCGCTGAACGCCGCGGCTTCCTGGTGGACGAACGGCACGCTGTATAAATACAACGACGCCGACATGGCCATTCTGGAGAACGTGGTGCAGGGCGTCTACGGCAAAACGACGCTGAACCAAGCGACGCTCCTCTCCACCGCCATCGTCATGGGCGGCGGCCACTTGCTGCTCGGCGACCTCGTCCCGTTCATCACGGAAGACCGGATGAAGACGATCGTCATGAACAAGACTTTGATGGAAATCGCCGATCTCGGGCAGGCCTCCAGGCCGGTCGACATGACGAATTTCTATCATAAAGGCGAGCACTCCCCTGCCGTTCTCTACATGAAGGACAACCGGGACAAGCACGGCGACACGATCGTGAGCCTCTCCAACTGGGATATGAACAACAGCGCTCCCGTCGTCGTCAATTTCAAGGATCTGCAATTGAAGGAAAACGTGCCGTACATCTTGACCGACGTGTACGGCGAGACGAAGCTCGGCGCGTTCAAGGGCAGCTATTCGCGCACGCTGAAGCCGGGCGAGTCCGTCATCCTCCGGATCGCCGACAACGGCTCCCGCGCCGGCGTCGACGCGCCCGTCAACCTGGCGCGCGGCGCGGGCGTCACCGCGACGGCTTCCACCGAATACGACGGGAGCACGAGCGCGTCCAAGATCATCGACGGCGACGTCTCGACCCGCTGGAGCGCCGCTTGGAACGACGGTAATTTCGCGAACCAATGGGTCGAGATCAATTTCGGCGCGCCGACGGCCGCCAACCGCGTCGTGGTGTACGAGCACGGCTACGGCAAGCAAGAATACGAGACGTGGGAATACGCGCTGCAATATTGGGACGACGCTTCGTCCAAGTACGTCGACCTGACGAAGGGCATGATCCTCGGCGATCGCCGGCAGCTCGACTTCCCGACCGTCACGACGTCCAAAATCCGGCTCGTCATGAAAACGAGCCACTGGCTCGACTCGATGAACGAGATCGAGGTCTACAACGTGCCGGGCAATACGGGCTCCGTCATTGACCAGGACGACAGCGGCGTTCCGTACGCGGGCTACTCGGACCTTCGCGGGCAAGTGCAGCGGATGCAGACGTTCTCGCTGACGAGCGGGTCCCTGCCGAAGCTCGACGTGTACTTCTACGAGAGCTACGTCAACAAGCTGCCGGAAGATAATCTGTACATCGACATCGTGGAATTGGACGCCGGCCTGAAGCCGGCGAAGACGTTGTTCACGACGGCCATTCCGCCGTACAACATCGTCGGCTCGCCGCAGCCGTACTCGATCTTCCCGCGGCTGACCGGACTCGACGCGAGCAAGAAGTACGGCCTGATCTTCCGGTCGCCGAACGCGAAGGACGACGGCTCGACGGATAACAAGTACGGGCTGGGCTACGTCAACCAAGACGTATACGCCGGCGGCATCGCCCAATATTCCGGCGACGGCGGACAGACCTGGCAGCAGCAGCCGGACACCGATTACATCTTTACAATTTACAAATAAGCCGATCTTGGCGCGAGCATGAACAAGGGGCCGAACGTCATGGCGATGACGTTCGGCCCCTTTTGCCGTTCTTGGTTGGCTTGCGCGGATAGGCAATTGCGCTGCGAGGCTGCGCTGCGGATGCGTGAAGCGGCGGACGCTCCCGCCTGTTCGCGCCGGCCGCGACGGCATGCCCGCGTTACGTGTACGTTTTCGGATACCCCAGCATCCCCGCGATGGGCGCGAGCACGCTGAACAACGCGCGCTGCACCGGCCACGGCGGATTGACGATGCGGATTTCATTGCGGTAATGCAGCGCCGGCCGCGCCATGCGGAGCAAGCTCGGCGTACCGCTCTTGCCGATTTTGACGGTTCTCGCGAGCGCGAAGTAGCTGGCGAAGAAGCCGTCGATGTCGAGCGCGGGATAGAACCGCTGGATCGTATGCGCCTCTTCCGGGTCTTCGTTCCAGAAGTAATGCGGCACGCCGGCCGGGATCTCCAGCTTGTCGCCGGCCTTGAGCACATGGGTCTTGCCGTCCGCGTGGAAATGCACGATGCCGGCGAGAACTTCGCAGGAGCTCATCTGCTTGGGATGAATATGCATCGGCTCCCGCTGCGCCGACGAGGGATTGAAGCTTTCGATCTCGACCATTTCGCCGTTCGTGTCCTTCCCGGTCTTGCGGAAGATCATCCGTTGACCGCTGTGCGGGTTTACGATCGCATGACTTGCGTTTGCCATATCGGCAGCCTCCTTGCCCGAGGAAGGTGTATGTAGCCTATAGGTTCCATACTACTGCCTTTAATTATGATATGTCTATCGAAGGGCATGTCGAAAAAGGTAAAGGTTTCGTGTCGGGCCTACGACTCCGAACGATGATCCTTCTCGTTCCCGTGCTTGAAATTTCCGGTCGCCTTCGCCATGACCAGCTGCGCGTCCAGATGGCCTTTGCCCGCGATGGCCTTCATAAACTTCTCGCCCGCTTTGCCGGCGAGCGTCGTCACGAGTTTTCCTTTCCAATAGATCAAGACCTTCGCGTCCTTCGTGAACCGGTATGTAAATACATCCTCGCTCAGCCGGTCCCGCTTATCCGTATTGCGCATGACGATTCCTCCGATCGTAGCGGCTTCGTTTGTTTCTACCGGCCGCAATCTGTAGAATAGGACATGAGGAGCTGGATTAGGCTACCGAAGCCGCAAGGAGTCGATCGCATGAATAAACGCACCATACTCAGCGTCATTTGCCTCATCTTGGGATCGTGCTGCGTCTTATTGACCTTGAACGCGCCGAACGGGTTCACGGTCGGCATGTATCTCGCGGTCGGCGTCTGCGCGATCGTGCTCGGCATCGTCGGGCTGCGCTTGAACCGCAAATAACCGGGCGCTCGCCATGTAGACGTATTCGCAAACCGGGCGGAAAATCCTTTATTATCCATCGATAGACAGGGTTGGCGGTTGGGGGCCAAACAGGCGGAAGCAGATGCTTCCGCCTGTTTTTCGTGATGCCCGCATGCTCATGCCTTCCGCAGATAGGATCCGTTGACGATATTTCGCGGCGTCCCGCCGATGTACGCCCGAACCGTGTCCAGCAGCTCCGTCATGTTCGCTTCCCGGGCGGTTTCCGTATACCACGCCGTGCCCGGCGTCAAGACGACGTTATCGAGACCGTACAGCGGATTGTCCGCTGTACGCACCACGTCGTCCAGCCCCGCGCCGCGGATGCCGCCGTCCCGCAGCAGCGCGAACAGCGCCGCCTCGTCCACCAGCCCGGCCCGGCTCGTATTGACGAACAGGGCCGACTTCTTCATCGAGCCCAACAGCTCGGCGGTGATCAAGCCCTTCGTCGCGGCCGTGAACGGCACCTGCACCGAGACGACGTCGCTCAGCCGCATCACGTCCCGGATATCCATCGCCTCCACGTCCGGAACCGCCCGGCCGGATCGGTTCGCGCCGACGACACGCATCCCGAATCCCCGGGCGATCCGCGCTACCGCCTGCCCGATGCGGCCGGTCCCGATCAATCCCATCGTCTGCCCGGCCAGCTCGCCGGCCAGGAACGGGCCGTAGACATGGCTCTCGCCCCGCCGGACGAGGCGATCCGCCTGGAAGAGGCGGCGATTCACGGCGAGCAGCAGCGCGAACACGTGCTCCGCCACCGACTGCGCCGAATACGTCGGACAATTCGACACCGAGATTCCCGCGGCGCCGGCCGCTTCGAGATCGACCAGGTCGCAGCCGGTCATGACGAGGGCGATATGCTTCAGGCGATGGAACCGGCCGAAATCCAGGTCGCGAAGCCGGGTCCATTCCACGATCGCCATGTCCGCGTCCGCCAGCCTTGCCAGCGCGGTCGGCCGGTCCGGCCGGTCGGCGAAGACTTCGAATTCGCCAAGGCGCGCCATCTCGCGCACGAAGTCGTCCGGCAAGTACGTCGGTTCGTCCAGATAGATGATTCTCACGCCTGCTCCGCCTCGTCCTCGGCGATCGCCGGCTTCAGCACGGCGCACGCCTTCGCGAACATTTTCGGGCACCGGGCCAGCGCGACCCGGATATAACGTTCGCCGATGCCGTGGTTCTGCCAGTAGAAATGGTCGCCCGGCAGGATTCCGAGTCCGACCTGCCGCAGGCGGTCCACCAGGTCCACGCTGCGAATCCGCGGGTCCGCGATGCGGAGCCATTCGACGCTGATCTTGGAATCCGGGTTGACCACGATCAGCCCGGACGCGCGAACCGCTTCCCGAATCGCGTCGCGGTTGCGGTCGATCGGCTCCCATATCGAGGCGGCCAGCCCCTCGCGCGCCGTATCCTTCACGTATTCGGCGAGCAGCCGCAAGATGAACGGAGACACGTTGAGCAGAATGTCGTTATGCAGCTCGAGCACATCCGCCTCCAGATCCTCGCTCATCGCCAAGATGCTGCATTTCAAGTCTTGGGTCGGCCAGGTCTTCCCCGTATCCTCTACCATCAAGTAGCTGATTTTGGATTGCTCGAGGAGCTCGTACTGGTCCCAAGCCGGCGTCCGCGAGAAGAACCGGAACGTGCAGTCGACGATGAGCAGCTTGCCGTAACGTCCGCAGAGCGCGACGATCCGCTCCCACGCTTCCCGGGGCAGCTCGAAGCCCGTCGGGTTATTGGGCAGCGTGATGAACACCGCGTCCTCCGCGAGTCCGGCAAAGGTCCGATCCATCCGGTCCGGTCCAAGGTCCTCCTCGTGGAGCGTCGTCAGCGCGACATTGCGCCTCCGCAGCAGCGTGGCCAGATTGTCGAAGCAGGGGTGCAGCAGCGCGACCGAGAGCCCGCGCGCGTTCAGATACGTCGCGATCAAGTCCGTGGACAGCGAAGCCGAGTAGCAGAACAGCGTCCGCTCCAGGTTCATGGCGGTCCGTTGGCCGGCCAACGCATAAAACGCGTGCCGGAACGCTTCTTCCAGCTCCCCTTGCTTGGCGGTCTCCGCCTCGTCGAACAGCTCCGGCAGCCGTCCGACGATCTGCCGCTGCGTCGGCGTCTGCGGTTGATGCGCGTGGCCGTCGGCCACGTTGTACGGCTGGTTGATGCCGATAGACTCGTATCTCGTCAAATTGGGCAAGCGCCCTACGATTTTCACGCGTTCACGCTCCGCTCGATAGATTGAAGTGTCGATTCTCCCACACTTCTACACTATATCGCCGAGCGCGGCCGCCGCCCTCCGGCAATTGCCCATTTTCTTCCAAATACCCACGCCTTCCCCGCCCTTGCTGCGTAGACTACAGCACATTCATCCATGGAAAAGGTGGAATTGGGCATGCCGGATCGGAACATTCCCGTGATCGCCGTCACCGGAAGCGCGGGTAAAACGACCACGAAAGAAATGATCGCCTCCATCCTGCGGAGACGGTGGACGATCTTTAAGACCCCCTCGAATTGGAACACGCCGGCGGGCACCCGCAAGCATATCAAGCGCATTCGGGCGCACCACCGGGCGGTCGTGCTCGAGTTCGGCATGCTCCGCAAGGGCGATATCCGCCAGCACTGCCGCTTGATCCGCCCGGGCTTCAGCGTCATCACCAACGTCGGGACGGCGCATATCGGCAACGTCGGCAACCGCGTGCAGGGCATCGCGGCCGCGAAATCGGAGCTGATTCATTACATGAATCCCGCCGGAACGCTTATCCTGAACGCGGACGACACCAATTCGCGGCTATTGACCGTAAAAGGCTTCCGGGGGACGCTGCTGAAGGTGGGCATCCGCCGCAAAGCCGATTACCGGGCGCGGGGCATTCGCGTCTCGGACCGGGGGATTTCGTTCCGGGTTCGGCTGGGGGGCAAGGACGAAACGTTCTTCATTCCTTGTCTCGGGGCGCACAACGTCTACAACGCGCTGAACGCGATCGCCGTCGCGCATCGGCTGGGCATGCCGGCGAGCGTCATTCGCGCCGGACTGAAGCACTATCCCATTCCGTATCGCCGGCTGGTCCGGACGCGGCTGCGGGGGAACATGCTGCTGATCGATGACACGTTCAGCTCCAATCCCGATGCGACCAAGGCCGCGCTCGATACGCTCGCCGCGGTGCGCCGGACGCATAAGGTCGCCGTCATCGGCTACATGAAGGACATGGGAACGCGCGCGCGCGCGGCGCATCTCGATGTCGGCCGATACGCCGCGAAGAAGAAGCTCACGCGGCTCTATACGATCGGCAAGCTCGCGCGGTTCGTGGCGGCGGGCGCCAAGCAAGCGGGCTTCCCCGCTTCCCGCATTCGCAGCTTCGACTCGCGGCCGCCGCTCCATCGCGCGCTGTCCGGCATGTTAAAGCCGCATACCGCGATCCTGGTGAAGGGAACCCACCTCTTGAAGCTTGAGCGAACCGTCGCCTTCCTGAAAAGCCGGTTTGCGAGGAAGTAATAGCGGGAGGCGCGCCCGCGGGAGGCGCCAACTAAAAAAGCCGCTGCGTTCAGCGGCTTTTCTTGGCTTCGAACCGATCGATTCGCCGGTCGCCCGGCCGGCGACCGTTCGGCGGCACCGGCTCGTCGGTGACTTGCTCTTCCTGATTCTTGCGCTGTCCGCTTCCTGCTCAGCGGTCCAGCGTCCGGAGGAAGTCGAGCACGCGCCGCGTCAGCAAGGCCGCCGCGTCCGCATCGTACGAGGACAAGCTGCTGTCGGCAAAGTAATGCGCGTCGCCCGGGTACAAGAACAGCTCCGCCCGGCTGCCCGCGGCCACGATCCCGCGCGCCGCGTCGATGTCGCCTTCGTCGACGAAGTAGGGATCGGCGTCCATGCCGTGGATCTGCACCGGCAGCTCCGCAGGCCAATCGGTCCCGAACGACGAAGCCGGCACGCAGGAATAGAAGAACAGCGCGCCGCGGCCGCCTTCGCGGGTCTGCGCGAGCTTCTGCGCCGGCAGGACCCCGAGCGAAAAGCCCGCGTAAACGAGATCGCGCGGATACGCCTCGGCCGCTTGCGTTCCCCGTTCGATAATCGCGTCGAACCCGATCTCTTGCACGTAGGACATGCCTTCCTCGATCGAGCCGAACCTGCGGCCCTCGAACAAATCCGGCACATGTACCGTATGCCCGGCTTTTCTCAGTTCGCCGGCGAACGCTTCGATGCCTGCCGTCACGCCGAGCGCGTGGTGAAACAAAAGGATTTCGGCCATTCTCTTCTCCTCCGATCGGTTGCTTGCTTGAATAGAGACCCTTGAATAGGTTCCGCTGCTGTCCTCCCTTATTTCGACGATTTCCTGTCATTTCCTGCCGGATCTTCAAAAAGACGAATATTTGTTCGCCAATGCCGTACGCATTCGATGCCCGCTTGCCCGATTCGCCAATTGTAAAGCCGCATCGCGACCCGAGCGGACCGGTCCGCTTGCCCCCTAACCAATCGGTCTTCCGTCCTTGCGGCGGTACGTTCTTGCAAAAATTAACTCCCTTCCGATGAAGGAAATGACCGCTCCGTCGCGAAAATAAAGCTAAGCACTCACGAAAGGAACGGCCCCATGCTCTTTCATTCCGACTTCATCCTCAACGCGTTCATCATTTTTTTACCCTTGATTTTCTACCGCCCTTTCTATAAACGCAAAAACCCCTTCTTCCTGTACGTTCTGTTTTTGATTCCCTTGATCATTACGATGACCTTTCCGGTCAACGCCTTCGGCTCGGTGCTCGATCTGCGGGGAATTCCGCTCGTCATCGGCTCGCTCTACGGCGGACTTTATACGACGCTGCTGTTGTTCGGCAGCCTGCTCGCTTATCGGCAAGTACTGGGCGGAATCGATCTGTTCCATTATGCTGTCGCCCTGGTTCCGACGGTCGTTCTGCTGCTGTTCGTCTTCAAGCGGTTCGAGGGAGCGGGCGCCAAGAAGCGGATGCTGCTCGTCTTCGGCACCTGCTTGTTTTTGCGCGTGACGGTCGTCAACGCGTACGCCCTGCTCGAGGGCAAAACGTCCTTCTTCATGACGTCGTTCGTTCCCAGCCTTCCGATTATCCTCGTGCAGTGCGTCATGGCGGTCATGCTGGTGTTCATGATCGAGACGATCCGCTCGCAGCAGCGCATGCAGGACGAAATCATCCAAGCGGAAAAAATGAAGGTCGTCAGCGAAATCGCGGCGTCCGTCGCCCATGAAGTCCGCAATCCGCTGACGTCCGTCCGCGGCTTCATCCAGCTGCTGTCCGACCCGGCTCTCGGCGACCGGAAGCGGCAGGAATTCTCCGCCATCACGCTGGAGGAGCTGGACCGGGCCGAAGCGATCATTTCCGATTACTTGTCGCTCGCCAAGCCGCAGATCGAGAAGCTCGAGCCGATCGTCCTGGAGGAAGCGCTCGCGAAAGCCTCCCAGATCTTAAGCTCCTACGCGAATCTGCAGAACGTCGAGATCGTCACCGACCTGAAATCGTCCGCGACGGTCTACGGCAGCAAGTCCAAGTTCAGGCAAGCCATGATCAATATCGGCAAGAATGCCATCGAGGCGATGCCGGGCGGCGGAAAGCTGACGTTGACGTCTGCGGTCGACGACCATGCGCGAACGGTCACCATCACGATTGCCGACACCGGAATCGGCATGAGCGAGGCGCAGGTCAACCGGCTCGGAGCGCCCTACTACTCGACCAAGGATAAGGGCACGGGCCTCGGAACGATGGTCATCTTCAGCGTCATCCGCGGCATGAACGGCCAGATCGACGTGCGAAGCAAGGAAGGCGCCGGCACCGCGTATTTCATTACGCTGCCGTTGACGCAGCGCGGAGAAACGCGGAAATAAAGGCCCATAAAACGAGAAAAACGGCAGACCTGGCGGCAGGCTGCCGTTTTTTTGCTTCCCGCGAAGCTCTGCGCGACTAGATGGCACACGTGGCCGCGCGTGCTCTCGCTTGCGATCGCCGGCCTCGCAACGCATCCGCTCGCGCGCGACGCTCGCCGAAATCGCCCGCGCAACGAAAACAGCCCTTCGAGGAACCCTCCGAAGGACTGCCGATTAGACGAGAACCGCTTTCCACGACGCCTCCAGCACCTGCTGAATTTGAACCTCGCTTAGCGGATATTTCTGTACGTAATACCCTTTCAGGATGGACGAGATAATGCCGTGCATAAGCTGATGGCACAAATGGGAATCCATCTCCTTGACGACGCCCTGCTTCTGCCCTTCCACGATCAGCGCAAGCACCACTTCGGAGGACGCGTTGGGATCGCCCGCGTCCCGCAGCTCCGGCGAGATATACGGCGAGAAGGAGAAGCTGTCGATGAACAGGAATTCCTTCGGATGCCGAATCCCGAATTCCAGCCGGTTCAGCTGCAGGCGCTTGAACCGCTCGTACAGGCTCGCCCCCGGATCGTAGTTCATCAGGAGGAATTCGCCCATCAACTTCCGCGCCTCCCGGTAGACCGCGTTCACCAGTTCCTCTTTATTCGCGAAATAGTTATAGATCGTGCCGGCTCCGACGCTGGCTCGCTTGAACAGCTTGGCGAAGGTCACCGATTGGAGCCCTTCTTCATGGATCAAGTCGAGCGTGGCCGCCATAATGTCCTGCTTCTTGCTCATCCTCTCCACCTCTTGCCCCTAACATTAGTACGAGCGAAGCGCGAATGTCAAGTAGGCCCGGGACGCCGGAATAAGCGGAAAATTCATGTCGGCGATGAAAAAAATGGAATAACGCGCGGCACTTTCGAGAATCTTAAGCGTATCTTTATCTCTCGAAATAAGCAGGTGAACGTCATGAGCGAGTTTACGTCGAACGGAGAACCGGAGCCGATCGGCAATCGGCTGGCAGATAGTCTGAACCGGCTCAAAACCGAAAACGGCTGCAGCAGCGACATGAAATTCCGGGAGCTGCACCTGTCGCTGCCCGGCCGCAAGCCCGTCGCGGCCGCGGTCGTCTCGATGGACGGCCTGTCCGATACGCAGGAACTGATCCGCTCGCTCCTGGAATTCGGCAGAACGGCCGTCCCGGTCGAGGCTGTCGATTCGCTCGCTCCGGCGGACTATTTGATGCAATACGTGATTTCGGACAGCCATGTCTGGAAGCTGACCTGTTTCGAAGAGCTGTATGATCATCTGTTCTGCGGCAACGGCATTCTGCTGATCGAAGGCGAGCCGGGCGCGCTGTCCGTCTCGACCCAGAAGATCAACGCCCGGGGCATCGAAGAGCCGAACGTGCAGTCCGTCGTCCGCGGTCCCCGGGAAGGATTCACCGAGGTGCTCGGCTGGAACATGTCGATGCTCCGGCGCAAGATCCGCGATCGTCGGCTGTGGGCGGAGCCCCGCAAGATCGGCCGGGTGACGCAGACGAACATTCTGGTCGTCTACCTGAACGGGATCGTGTCGCAGGAACTGCTGGAGGAAGTCAGACGGCGCCTCGACAAGATCGATATCGACGCGATTCTGGAGAGCAATTATATCGAGGAATCGATTCAGGAAAGCCAATTCTCGATCTTCCCGACGGTGAGCAATTCCGAACGGCCGGACGTCGTCGCCGCGCAGCTGCTCGAAGGCCGGGTCGCCATTCTGGTGGACGGGACCCCGTTCGCGCTGGTCGTCCCCGCGGTGTTCACGCAGATGTTCCAATCGCCGGAGGACTATTACCAGCGGTCCGTGTTCTCCAGCTTGATCCGCCAGCTGCGCCTGCTGTCCTTCCTGCTCGCGATGTTCACGCCGTCGCTGTACATCGCCATCACCACATACCACCAGGAACTGCTGCCGACGGTGCTGCTCTACAACCTCGCCAGCCAGCGGGAAGGCGTCCCCTTCCCGGCGTTCGTGGAAGCGCTGATCATGGAGATTACCTTCGAAATCTTGCGGGAAGCGAGCGTGCGCATGCCGCGGACGATCGGCCAATCGATCTCCATCGTGGGTACGCTCGTCATCGGCCAGGCGTCGGTCGAAGCCGGACTCGTCACGGGCGCGATGGTGATCGTGGTCTCGATTACGGCGATCTCGAATTTCGTCATGCCGGCGTTCAACATCGGCATCGCCATCCGGATCGTGCGCTTCCTCTTCATGATGATCGCCGCCTCCTTCGGCTTGTTCGGGTTGTTCCTCGGCATGATCGTGCTCGTGCTGCGCTTGTGCGCGCTGCAATCCTTCGGCGTCCCGTACATGTCGCCGCTCGCGCCGTTCAACCGGCCCGATCAGAAGGAAACGCTGTGGCGCGTGCCCATCCCGTTCATGAAGAAGCGGCCAAGCACCGTGGGCAAGCAGAATATCATCCGGCAGAAATAAGGTTTCCGCGCAAGGAGGAACGCAGGTGCGCTTTAGGAGAACCCTCTCCGCGATCCTATCGTTGTTCGCGCTCGTCCCGCTTACCGGCTGTTGGGACCGGACGGAATTGAACGAAATCTCCATCGTCGTCGGGCTCGGCATCGATCGGATCGGCGATACTTATCATATCTCCGTGCAAATCGTCAACCCGGCGGAGGTGACGCCGAAGAGCAATACCGGCTCCCGCCTTGCTCCGGTCGTGACGTTCGAGCAGGAAGGCAAGACGCTGCCCGACGCCATCGGCCGCATGTCGGTGCTGTCGCCGCGACGGCTGCAATTCTCGCATCTGCGCATGGTCGTCATCGGGGAGCAGACGGCGCGCCAAGGCTTGCGCAAGCCGCTCGATTACTTGTCCCGCTACGCCGAGATGCGCAACGACTTCTACTTAGTCGTCGCGAAGAACCGCCCGGCGTCGGACATCTTGAAGGTTTACAGCCCGATGGACCCGATTCCCGCCAACAATCTGTACACGAAGCTGCAAAACTCCGACAAGCAGTGGGCGGCGACGAGCATGATGACGCTGAACGAGCTGCTGCTCGACATGGAAACGGAAGGCGCGAGCGCCTTCATGACCGGCATTCAGATCGCCGGCGGCGGCTCGGAGGCGGCCGGCGCCGGGGCGCAGCAGCAAATCGCGCCTTCCCGAAACCTGGAATATTCCGGTACCGCCATGTTCGACAAGGACCGCCTGGTCGGCTGGCTGGACGAGCAAGGCACGAAAGCGATCAATTACGTGACGGATTCCGTTAAGTGGACCGTGGGCTACCTGCGCTGCCCCGATAACGGGCGCGCCTCCGTCGAGCTGTTCAACACGCATGCCAAGGTAAAGGTGCGCGGCTCGAACAAGGACGACTTGTCCATCCACGCCTACGTGACGATCGAGCAGGACATCTCGGATATCGAATGCAACCTGGACATGACGAAGGAATCCACGGTGAAGTGGTTTGACCAGGCCACCAATAAGAAAGTGTCCGGCATTATCCGAACGACTGTCCGGGATTCGAAGAAGCGTCTCGGCATCGACGTCTTCGGCTTCGGCCGGCAGGTACATCGCCAGCATCCGAAGATCTGGCATCAGATCAAGGATTGGAACGAAACGTATAAGGACGTTCCGGTCTACGTGCATGTCGACACCACGACGAGACGGATCGGCACGACGCAGCAGTCGGTCACCCATCAAACGAGCAAAGGAGGCTGAGTCCCGCATGATCGCCATCGTCATCGTCCTGTTGGTCGTATCGGCCATCAGCTGGTACGAGCTTCGTTCGCTGCGCGGTCAAGGGAAAGGCAAGGAAATCACGGTTTTCCTCGCCTTGATGGCGGCGGGCTCGACGCTGTTCTCGATGCAGCTGACGCAAGTCGATTTGCCGAATCCGCTTCGCATGGCCATGATTCTATTCGAACCGCTGAGCAATGCGATCTTCGCGATGCTCAGCTAGGGCAAGGAGCGCTCAAGCTTGGACAACGCCAATCGGATCAGCATTCGCTGCTACACCATCATCGTCATCTTCGTCACGATCGGCACGTCGATCCTGATCGCGCCGAGCGGGCTTGCCATCGCCGCCAAGCAGGACGCTTGGCTGGCCGGCATCGTCGGATCCGCCGTCAACATCTTGCTGGTCGCGCTGTACGCAGCGGTCGGCGAACGGTATCCGGAACTGAATCTGGCGCAATGCATCGACAAGCTGCTCGGCAAGTGGGTCGGGGCGGCGGTGACGCTCGGCTACACGGTCTATTTCTTCTTTCTCGGCTCGCTTATGATCGGCTCCATGGGCTTCTTCATGACGACGCAGCTGCTGCAGGACACGCCGGTGGAGGCGCTCATGATTTTGTTCGTCCTCGTCGTCGTGATCGCGCTGAAATCCGGGAGCATCGTCTATGCCCGGGCCGTCGAAATCTTCTTCCCGTTGGCGGCGGCGCTGCTGGTGATTCTGCTGTTCTGCCTGCTGCCGATTCTCGATCCTTCGCGGCTGCTGCCGGTGTACGAGTTCGGCGCCAAGCCCATCCTTCGGGGCGCCTACTCGTTCTACTCGCTGCAAAATTCGGTGCTGCTGATGATGCTCTATCCGCACGTCGCCAAAGGCAAAGGCCGCCGTCGCGCGCTCGTCGGCGGCACGCTGGCAGGCAATGGCGTACTCGTGGTCTTGACGCTGCTCTGCATCATGATGCTCGGCCCCGAACAGACGGGCAATAACGTGTATCCGACCTATCTGCTGGCCAAAAACGTCTCCATCGGCGGGTTTCTCGAGCGGCTGGAAGGCGCCTTGATCTTCATCTGGATCTTGACCATCTTCGTCCGGATCCTGATCGTGTTCCAGGCGACGATCGGCTGCGCGTCGCACGTCCTTCGACTGCGGGACGAGAACATCCTGATCTGGCCGGTCATGCTGGCCGGCATCGTCATGGCGCTGATGTGCTACTCCAACATGGTCGTCGTGCAGGAAAGCGTCGCGAAATCCTGGTCGACGCTGTCCCTGCTTCCGCTCGTGCTGCTGCCGCTGCTGCTCTATTTCGTTTCGCTCGTTCGAGCCAAGCCGGCAACGCAGGACGCGTAGCGGCGCCTCCCCCTTTTTGCCATTGACACGAAACCATTTGGTGTTATAATGAAAAACGAAACCAAATGGTGTTATATTACGATCGTTCAGGAGGCTGTTCGCATGGACAAGCAAGGACAAGACATGTTTGCGCAGTTTATTTTGCAGCGCGTGCAAGAAGGCAAAGAAGAGGAAGCCAGAGCCGTGCTGGCCGAGAACTTCCGGAAGCAGGACGAAGGCACGTTCTCCAAGGACGACGTCGAAGGGTTCGTTCCGAAGATGCTCACCCTTCTAAAGCCGGACAAGGTTGCCGAGGTGCAAGCCGTCGTCGCGCAGTTCTCCGGGAACTTCGGCCAATAAGGCATCGTCCTCCCCGATTCGGTTCACCGCCTCGAACAAGGATACAAGTTCGGTTCCGCATGCCGGGAACGGGCTTGTATCCTTTTGTTAGGTACGGCTTTGCGGGCAGTTCCATGCCATTCGCCCGTCGGCTCTCCGCTGCTCCGGCAACAAAACCTTAACCTGAATTGGTACCCGCTGCCTATTCCCAACTGCTTCCTCCTCCGCGATAATCAGGATGATTCCGTGCCGGTGTGGCCATGATTCCATACCGGTCTGGCCATGATTCCATCGCCATCCAAGGAGGTTCCCGCATGTTACGCAATCAATCGTCCCTGCTCAAGACACGCAAGTGGCAGACGTCACGAAAGCCGAAGGTGCTGGCCTCGTTCGCGATCGCCGGTCTATTGTTCGGCACGATCGCGTCGCCCGCCTTCGCGGCCGCGCCCGCGCGCACCGTCTCGGCAAGCGCGACCCTCGCGTACAGCCTGAAAGGGCTGCATCACAATCTCGCCGTCCAAAAAGCGTACATCGCTTCGACGTACGTGTACGTCACGCAGCGTTCCGGCGGAACCGTCTACCTGTCCCGGCTGCTCATGAGCGGCAGCACCGCGACCTACGTGGACGAAATGACCATCACCAACGCCGGCCACGGCCAGACGCTCGACATGTATACTTACAACGGCGTCAACTACTTCTATTTCAGCTCGAAAGCGGACCCGTCCACCTCGTACGACTGGTCGCTGCAGGTCGCGCGGCTTCAGTACGACGCCGGCGCCACGCTTGATTACACGGATCTTCACCGGTTCACTTATCTGAACTACGCCGACAAGACCGGTTCCCGGCTGGGCGACACCTATCGCGTCGACGGCGGCGGCAACAGCGCGTACACGCTCTTCCGCGTGCAGACCGCCGAAGGCGATGTCACGTGGTCCGTCTATGACACGGTCGCGCTGAACAAGCTGATGGACGGCAGCGAACAAGTCCGCCTGGACAGCGCGGAGGCGGTCGGCGCGTGCGTAGCCAGCTTCACGCAATCGGGCGACGGCATCGTCCGGCCGAACGGATCGTTCCAGGGCCTCGACATGCTGAACGATTCGGAGATCTTCACGTCCGGCGGCGCGGAAGGCGAGACGCCGCAGATCGCGATGATGTCCGGCACGGGCGCTTACAAGACGCTCGTGAACGTGACGAACGTGGGCAAGCACGAGATCGAAGGCGTACAGACCAAGGACGGCAACGTGTATTTCACGATCGTCGCGGACCCCGACGACAAGAAAGATACGCAGAAGGTGTATTACGTGCCGGACAGCGTGTTCTGAACGCTTCGTCCTGTCTAAGAAGGGCTATGGAGGGCAATGAAGGGCAGTGAAGGGCAATGTCAAAAGCCGGCCGTTCGATTCCGAACGGTCGGCTTTCTTTGCGTCAAGGCACGGCGATTCTGCGCGGGATCCGGCGGTTATCGGGATACGCCTTCGACGAGGATGCCGCGGTACGTGCCCCCTGCAGCCGATGCCGGACCGCTTCTTGATAAGCCGGACTGTAATACCAGGCCCTGGCTTCTTCGAAGCTCGGAAATTCAAGCAAAGCCGCGCCTTCGACGGCCGGTCCCTCGAGGACCTCATGCGCGCCGTACATGGCCAGCGGCCGTATGGGACGCCCGGCGAGCGCGCCCGGAGCTTTTGCCGAATAAACGGCCAGCGCTTGCGGGTCGTTCGTATGCTCCCGAATAAAAATAACGTAAGCAGGCATGGGGTTTCGTCTCCTTTTGTTTTTCCCTTTTTAGCTCATCCTTATTTTAAGCCTCGCTGCTCGGCTTGTATCATTCATCCTTTTCATCAAACCGATAAACGAGCTTCATGAGTAACAACGACTTTTCATGAACGAAAGTAATGATACTCATCATTTATATAAATTAGACGAATCGTTCCGTTCGGCGTATGCTTACTCCTGTGCTCGACGCACGCATCCAATCATCATGAACGGGAGGCCTGATTATATGAGTATCGCATCCTATACGCAAGAATTCGAGGGCAAACGGGCGGTCGTCACCGGCGGCACGAAAGGCATGGGCTACGCGATCGTCAAGCGGCTGGCCGAAGCCGGCGCGACCGTGCTGACGACCGCTCGCGAGATTCCGGCGGCGTACGCGATCCCCCGCGTTCACTTCGTGCAAGCCGACGTGACGAAGCCGGAAGGCACGGCGCTGATCGTGAACGCCGTGAAGGAGAAGCTCGGCGGCGTCGACCTGCTCGTGAATACGGTCGGCGGCGCATCCACGCCTCCGGGCGGCGCATTGGCCTTGACGGAGGAAGACTGGATCGCGACCTTGAACCAGAATTTGCTCGGCTCCGTTCGCCTGGACAGGCAGCTGCTGCCGTTCATGGCCGAACAACGCAAAGGCGCCATCGTGCACGTCAGCTCCATTCAGCGCAAGCTGCCGCTGTACGAGACGACCTTGGCCTATGCGGCGTCCAAGGCGGCGCTTACCACGTACAGCAAGGGGCTGTCCAAGGAATTCGCGCCGAAAGGCATCCGCGTCAACACGATCGCGCCGGGCTTCATTCAGACGGAAGCGGCGGATCGGATGATCGACCGGATCGCGACGGCGGCCGGCAGCCGCGAAGCCGCGCTGCGGGAGCTGATGGCTTCGCTCGGCGGCATTCCGCTCGGGCGCCCGGGCATGCCGGAGGAAGTCGCGGAGCTTGCCGCGTTCCTGTTGTCCGACCGCGCGGCTTCCATTACGGGCAGCGAATTCGTGATCGACGGCGGCACGGTGCCGACGGTTTGACCGCAACCCCGCTGCCGCGCCAATATTCTCGCCAATCCAGGAGGTATAAGAGATGAATCGACTGCCAGATGCCGTGAACGCTTATTTCGCCGCCGCGAACGACGGGATCCCGGACGAGTTCCTGGCCGCGTTCGACGACCAGGCTTGCGTGCTTGATTTCAAACGCGTCTTCAACGGCAAGGAAGCCATCGGGGAATGGAGCCGGTCCGAGGTGTTCGGCCCGAAGGTCCGTTTCGTCGTCGCGGAAGCGGCCGGGCAAGACGGAGACTATGCCGTCATCGCTACGGTCGACGGCGAGTTCGATAAGACGAACCTGCCCGATCCGCTCCTGCTCAAGCATGCGTTCAAGCTGTCCGGCGCCAAAATCGCGGAAGTGGCGATTTCGTTCCCGTAAACGAAACGAATGACGGACGGTCATCGCAACGCGTACAACCCCATCGAGGTTCGATGGGGTTGCTCGGCGTTGCGTTGACGCTGTTTTTGAAACCTATTTTTGGAATAGTAAGGAAAAAGACGTGCCTGAGATCCCAAGACTTGCATTACTGATCCGTAAACGGCAGTCCCGTCAGCCGCACGGGCGACAAGCGATTGTCCGTCGTGCGGTCGCCCAGCTGACCTTCGCCGTTCATGCCCCACGCCCAGACCGTGCCGTCGCTTCGTACGGCGAAGTTATGGTAGTCGCCGCCGGCAATGGCAACCGCGGAATCGAGGCCGGCGACTTGAGCCGGCGTTGCGCGCGATTCGGTACGGTTGTCGCCGAGCTGCCCGAACCCGTTGGCGCCCCATGCCCAGACGGTGCCGTCCTGCTTCAGCGCCAGGCTGTGATCGATGCCGGCTTCGACGGCCGTCACCGCGCCGAGTCCGGCCACTTGGACCGGCACGGACCGGTTCGTCGTGCTGCCGTCCCCGAGCTGACCTTCGGTATTGGCGCCCCACGCCCAGACGGTGCCGTCCCGCTTCAGCGCCAGGCTGTGGTCGCTGCCCGCCGCCACGGCGACGACCGCCTCGAGCCCGGCCACCCGCACGGGAACGGATCGGTTCGTCGTGCTGCCGTCCCCGAGCTCGCCGGCGTGATTTTCGCCCCACGCCCAGACGGTTCCGTCGCCGCGCAGCGCCAGCGTATGGTCGTCGCCGGCGGCGATGGCGGCGACGGCCCGAAGCCCGGCCGCTTGAACGGGCCTGGCGCTGTTCGTGTTGGTGCCGTCCCCGAGCGAGCCGAAGTAATTATTGCCCCACGCCCAAACGGTGCCGTCCTTCCTTAAGGCGACGCTGAAATAATCGCCCGCGGCGATAGCGACGGCTTTGCCGAGGCCGCGCACCTTGACCGCTTCGGACCGGTCCGCGGTCGTGCCGTCGCCCAGCTGCCCGGTCTGATTGCGGCCCCACGCCCAGACGTCGCCGTTCTTGGCCAGCGCGAGCGAATGCTCGCCGTTCGTCGAGGCCGCGAGCGCAAGCACGCCTTTGACCTTGGCGCTCGCGACGGGCTCGGCCCGGAAGAGCGGCGTTCCGTCGCCGAGCTCGCCGGCATGGTTTTCGCCCCAGGCCCAGACGGTGCCGTCGCCGCCGAGCGCCAGGCTGTGGCCGCCGCCGCCGGCGAGCGCCGTCGCCTCGCCCAGGCGGGCGACGCGGACGGGCTTCTGGCGGGACGTCGTGCTTTTGTCGCCAAGCTCGCCCGAGGCGTTGGCGCCCCAGGCCCAGACGTCGCCTTTTTTGGTCACCGCCAAGCTATGGTCCTGGCCGGCCGCGATCGCGACGACGTCATCGAGCCCTTTAACTTGGAACGCCGCGTTCCGATTGTCCGCGCCGCCGCCGTCGCCAAGCTCGCCCGAAGCATCGCTTCCCCAGGCCCAGACGGTGCCGTCGCCGCGGAGCGCCAGGCTGTGATTGCCGTTCGCCGCGATGGCGGTCACGGCGTTCAAGTTCGGTACTTGCGCGGGCGAAGTCCGGTTCTCGAGCGTACCGTCGCCTAACTCCCCTTCTCCGTTGCGCCCCCATGCCCACACGGTCCCGTCGGTTCTTAGCGCCAGACTGTGCTCGCCGCCCGCGGCGACGGCCGACACGCCGTCAAGCCCCTCTACCCGAACGGGCTCGGTCCGCGAGGAGAAGGTGCCGTCGCCCAGCTGACCGTACCCATTGTCGCCCCACGCCCATACCGCGCCGTCTTCGGTGAGCGCCAGGCTGTGCGCGTTGCCCGCCGCCGCCGCGTCGACTCGCTCCAGCGCCGTCACCCGGACGGGAACGGACCTGTCGATGACCGTGCCGTCGCCCAGCTGACCGAGCAGATTCTCGCCCCACGCCCACAGCGTACCGTCCCGTTCGACCGCCAAATTATGGGCGGCGCCTGCCGCGATGCCCGCCGCGGGACCGAGGCCCGCGACCTGCGCGGGCGCCGGACGGTCATGACCGCCGCCGTCGCCGAGCAAGCCGGCGTAATTATCGCCCCAGGCCCAGACGGTGCCGTCCTGCTTAAGGGCCAAGCTGTGATCTCTGCCGGCGCCGATCGCCGCGACGCCGTTCAAGGCGACCACTTGCCCGGGCGTCGTGCCGATCGGGCGCCGGCCATCGCCCAACTGTCCGTACCTATCGCTGCCCCAGGCCCAGATCGCGTCTCCCTTGGCGGCCAAACTATGGGCGCCCGCTGCCAATACGAGCGGCTGCCGCTCGCCCGGTCCGGGCTTGGCCGCCGCCGTCCCGGCAGCCAGCAAGGCGGCCAGTCCGATGATGCCGATAAACTTCCTCGTACGCATTATATTCCTCCTTCTCGATTCGAGCGCCCGTCAGCACTCGCCGGGCTTGACCCGCAGCCCGCGCGCGGGCTTTGCGATCCGCGCGCACGGAATTTGCGGAGCGCGTTCGCGTACAAGATCCGCGAACAGACTCCGCGCTGCGCGCGCGCGATCGGCGAGCCTCCGCGTCTATGGCGGCTATCCGGCTTGCCCTCCTACCCTACCAGAAAATGGTTCCGGGCGTGATGCGTCTTCTTCCCCAACTTGGCGCCCGGCTCGGATTCCAAAGAAAAAAGTCGCTTTTTAGCGACTTTTGGGAAATGCGCGGAGCGCCGCTTGGCGATGGCGCCGCCGTGCCGACGCAGCGTCAAGGCTGCGCCGATTCGGCGATCTTCATCGCCGCCTCGGCCGTGATCGGCCCGAGCACGGCGTATTGGATGCCGTCCTTCGTCCAATACAGCTCGACGAACGTCGGCTGTTCGAACACGTAGCCGTCTTGGCCGTTCACTTTCGCCGGCGAGAACATCTCGGCCGGGAACGCGGCCGGCGCGCGGCTGACCATGAACGTGATCGTCTTCTCCCCCGAAGCGGTCGCGTAAGTGAACGTCACGTCCCGGACCGGCCGATCCTTCATGCCCGTCGACGCGATATCCGCAAGCGCGTAGCCTTCCGGCAGCGCGGACGGGACGAGCAGGCCGGGGCCGAAGACCTTCTTCGCGTCTTCCGCCGAGCCGAGCGGCTTCGTCTCGAGCTGCGACAGCTCCGAGCCGTACCCGCTTCCGCCCGGCGCGGCGCCGCCCGGCTGTCCGCCGGGAGCCGGGGCGTCCGGCTGCCGGGCGAACAGAAACGCCGCGACCAGCAGGAGCGCCGCGATCGCGGCGGCCGCCCCCGTTCTCCGCCATGCGGGATACGCGCGCCGTCGTCCCGCCTTCTCGTGCGCGGCCCGCCGACGAATCTCTCCCTTCGCGCGTTCGCTGAGGTCCAGCGAAGCGAACAACGTCTCATCCAACTCCTGCCGCAGCTGTACTCCGAGCTTATGATCCGCGTCGTCCATCGTGTGATCCCTATCGGTCATCGGTCGATGCCTCCTTTTTGATTTCCCGGGCCAATGCCTCCCGCGCGCGGTGCAGCCGGTTGCGCACGGTGCCTTCGGGCGCATGCGTCGCGTTCGCGATCTCCCTCGTGCTAAGCTCCAGATAATAGTACAAGTAAAGGGCCTCCTGATACGGCAAGGGCAAGCGCAGCAAATGCCGCAGCACCTCGCTCTTCTCCAGCCGTTCGATGGCTTCGTCTTCGACGCTGAGCGTACGACCCCGGTCCATTCGACTGGGGTCGGTAGGCTGCTCGGCGAACATGCGCGCGCCCGTTTTGTCCCGGCATACGTTGATCGTAATCGTCGTCAGCCACGTCTTGACGGAGCTGTCGCCCCGGAACGAGGTCCATTTTCGGAACGCGCGCAGGAAGACCTCCTGGCTGATATCCTCGGCTAGATGCCGATCTCCCGTATAAAAATAAGCCGTGCGCAGGACGAGCGCGCCGAAGCGGTCCATCAGCTGCTCCAGCGCTAGAGCGGGTTCTTTCGCAATCGGTTCATGGGTTGTCGAGCCGGCCGGCTTCACGGTTACCACCTCCACCCTATTAGACGGCCTTCGTTCGCCATCCGCTGCATAACGCGAAAAAAAAGGCCAACCCCGCCGCGGGTTGACCTGACTCGATGGTGGACGGCAATGCAGGAACGCAGCAGCGCCTTGCAGCGCTAGATTGCAATGCAGTGTCGGAATTGCGGTACCGGAATTTCGGTGCCGGAAAAGCAACGTGCCGGGATACCGTCCTTGGCGGACGGCGAAGCGGCCGATTCGGGCATACCGTCAGCGCCCGCTGAACCCTGGCACGTTCGCATCGCTCGCGGCCGTCCGCGCGATGAAGCGGTACAGGAGCGCGAAGCCCGTCACGCCGAGCAGCGCCGTCGCCGCGCTGATCCGGTACATCGCATGCGCGCCGAACTGCTCGAAGATCCAGCCGCCGGTCACGCCGGCCACGATGCCGGACACGCCGCCCCAGCTGAGCGCGTACAACGCTTGGCCCGAAGCCCGGAACGCCCTTGGCACGAGCATGACCGTCAATTGCGTGCCCACGTAGTAGTAGCCCGCGAACGTCAGGCAGTGCATGGCCTGAATGAAGAGGACCGTATACGGCGTCGTCGCCGTCGACATGAGGAACCAGCGGAGCGCGTACAGCACGCTGACCGCCGCGAGACAGCCGATCATCGTCCGCTCGTTCTTGCGCAGGAAGCGGTCGAAGAGCAGGTAGACCGGAATCTCGAAGATCGACGACAGGAACGCCGACCAGCCGATCAGCGTGCTCTTCCCGCCCAAGTCGGCTATATAAATCGAGACGAACGTGTTGTTCATCGAGTTCGGAATCGAAATCAGCACCCCGATGGCCAGGAACAGCATGAACGGCTTATTGGTCCACAGCTGCCGGGAACCGGATCGGGGCTCCTTCCGGGCGGTGTCCGTCTTGCCGCCGCGCGGCAGCAGAAACGCCAAGCCGATGGAGACGACCATCATGATGCCGTACACGATCCACAGCCGGCCGATCGCCAGCCGTTCGAGGACCGGACCCGTCGCCACCGCCATGACCGCCCAGCCAAGCGAACCCCAGAGCCGGAACGCGCCGAATTTCCGCCCGGTCTTCTCGGCCACGTCCAGAATGAGGCTGTTGCTTTGCGAGAACAACGGGCTCTGGAAGAAGAAATACAGCAGCATGAAGCCGAAAATCAGATAAACGGCTTTCAGCGAGAAGACGAGCTGCATCACCGCCGCGTTGCCGATCAGCAGGATGAGCAAAATGCGCCGGGCGTTTTCGAGGCGGTCGCTCCAATAGCCCCAGAACGGGTTGGCGAGCAGCGACACGAACGGACCGCCGGCGAGCAGCAGGCCGATCGCGAAGCTCGACATGCCGGCATCTTTCAGATATAGCGGAAAAAACGTCCCGTAAATGGAAATGGCGCCGTAAATGAAAAAATTGAACGCTTTGATGATGCCGAGCGTACGCGCGTTGGGTATTGAAGACGATGCTGACGATGAGGCCGATGAAGGTAATGCTGGCGATGACATGTCCCGTAATCCATCCTTTCCCGTGCGTGTACTAGTATATAATGGCAGCGCTCGCTCCTGCTACCCCGTCCGGCGCATTCGCGTCCCGTCGGCGCGAAAAAAAGGAAACCGCGGAACGAATCCGCGATTTCCCGCGAATGCCGCGATTTCCAAGTGAAGGAGCATACGTTCAGGCGCCCGGTTGAGCTGCCGCACGGTTTTCGGCTCCCCAACGGTTCCGGGCGGGGGGCCGATGCGACGATTGCGCGGCCCCCCCTCGAGGGACAACGGCGCGTGATGGCGCGTGACGGCTGTCGATCTCCGCAGATGCGGCCCGGCGCGCCGCGGCGTCACCAAGCCGCGACCTCGCCGTCCGCCCGCGGCTCCGTGCCGCCGGCCAGCACGCCGCTCGCGGGGTCGCGCCAGATGATCTGGCCGCGGCCGTACATCCCGACGTCCAGCGCCCGCTGCACGGTATGGCCCTTCCTGGCCAGCGCCTGGGCGATATGATCCGGGAAGCCCGGCTCCACCTCGATGACCGTATCCCGGACCCACCGCCATCTCGGCGCGTCCAGCGCGGCCTGCGGATTGAGCCCGAAATCGATCGTATTCAGCAGCAGCTGCACGTGAGCCTGCGGCTGAATGGATCCGCACATGACCCCGAACGGACCGACGGGAACCCCGTTCTTCGTCAGGAAGCCGGGAATGATGGTGTGGAACGTCTTCTTCCCCGGCGCAAGCGCGTTCCGGTGGTCGGGGTCCAGGGAGAAGCCGGAGCCGCGGTTCTGCAGGCAGATGCCGGTGCCGGGCACGACGACGGCGGAACCGAAATCGCCCGCGTGACTCTGAATGAACGAGACCATGTTTCCCTCGCCGTCGGCCGCGGCCAAATACACCGTGCCGCCCGTCGGCGGTTCGCCCGGCGCCGGGACGAGCGCGCGCTCCCCGATCAACGCCCGCCGTTCGTCGGCATACGCGTCCGACAGCAGCGCGTCCACGGAGACGTCCATGTGACGCGGGTCGGTGATGTACGCCAGACCGTCTGCGAACGCGAGCTTGACCGCTTCGATTTGCTTGTGGTACGTGTCGGCCAAATCCTTCGCGGCGTGATCGAAGCCCTTCAGAATGTTCAGCGCGATCAGCGCGACGAGCCCTTGGCCGTTCGGCGGGAGCTCCCATGCCTCGTAGCCCTTATACTTCACGTGGATCGGTTCGACCCACTCGGGGCGATACGCCGCCAAGTCTTCCTTCCTCAGATAGCCGCCCTTCTCCCGGAAATGCCGGTCGATCCGGTCCGCCAGCTCGCCCCGGTAGAAGGATTCCGCGTTCGTCTCGGCGATCGAGCGAAGCGTCCGGGCGTGGCCTTCGGAGCGCCACAGCTCGCCGGCGGCCGGCGCCCTGCCGTCCGGCGCGAACGTCGCGAACCACGGCGCGTAGAGCTCGTCCCCCAGCTCGCCGATGTTCCGGAAGCCGTCGGCCCAATAACGCGCGATCGTCGGCGATACCGGGTAGCCGTGCTCCGCGTAGTCGATCGCCGGGCGAAGCGTCTCGGTCAGCGGCAGCCGGCCGAACCGTTCGGCCAGCGCGGCCCAGGCGGCCGGCGTGCCAGGAACGGTCACCGGGAGCAGGCCGTAACCCGGCATCCGCTCGTGACCGGCCGCCCGGACCGCCCCGAGCGAGATCGCGGCGGGCGCCGGGCCGCTCGCGTTCAGGCCGTGAAGCTTGCCCTCCGCCCAGACGATCGCGAACGTGTCGCCGCCGATGCTGTTCGAATTCGGCTCGACGACGGTCAGGCATGCCGCCGCCGCGATCGCGGCATCGACGGCGTTGCCGCCCCGCTTAAGGATGTCGAGTCCGGCCTGGGCGGCAAGCGGCTGCGCGGTCGCCACCATGCCCTTGCGCCCGTAGGTCGTCATGCGCCGCGACGGATAAGGATTATACAGCGGTTCGAAGTTCATCGTTCAGTTCGCCTCCCGGATGACGGCCGGCGAATGCGCCGCCACTTCCTCGGCGGTCACTTCCCGGTCCAGCTGCGCGGACAGGTAGATGCCTTCGCTGATGAGCATCGTTTGCAGCGCGAGCTCGGCGGTCGGCAGCAGCCCGACCCTGCCCTGCAGCGCGGCCGCCCAATGCTTGGCGGACGATTCGTACGCGTCCTCGTCCGGGTAAAGGCGGCGCCGGCGCTCGCTCATGGCGTTCAGGTCGATCGTGCCGTCGACGTCCATGTCCCCGACCGTCGTGTAATAGCCGAAGCCCGTCGTGGCGCGCACGTCGGAATACGCCGGCAGCCGGATGCCGCCGCGCGAGCCGACGAGGCTGCCGCCTTCGAGCCCGTCCAGATGGAGCGACCACGCTTCGATGATGTCGAGCGTGGCGCCGCCCGCGAACCGCACGAAGCCCATGGCCGACTCCTCGACGTCGAAGCCGCTCTCCGCTCTTCGCTTGGCATCCATGTCCATCTCCTGATAGACGCGGCCCGAGATGCGCGTCGCCTCGGGCATGCCCAGCAGATACAGCATCTGCGCGATATGATAGACGCCCATGTCGAGCAGCGCCCCGCCGCTCGCGGCGTCCTTCCGGGTGAAGAACGGCGTGCCGTAGCCGTCGACGAACGGACGCCCGCGCCGCCGGAAGCCGGTCGACCGGGCGTGATAGAGCCGCCCGAGCTTGCCTTCGTCGATCAGCGTCTTGGCGGCTTTCGTCTCGCCGCGGTACAGCGTCCCGAGCTGAATATGCAGCATTTTGCCGCAGTCGTTCGCCGCCTTGACCATTGCTTGCCCGTCCCGGTACGTGCCTGCGATCGGCTTCTCGCAATAGACGTGCTTGCCCGCCTCCAGCGCGGCGATCGTCGCCGGCGCGTGGAAGTTATTGTGCAGGCAGACGTCCACCGCGACCAGGTCGTCGCGGCGGAGCATCTCCCGATAGTCGGTATAGACGCTTCCGATGCCGTAGCGCTCCGCCACGCGGCGGGCCTCCGGCTCGTTGACGTCGCAGACGGCCGCGATCTCGATGCCGCCGATGGAGGCGTACTGCTCGAGATGATGCTTCCCGATCTGGCCGACGCCGATGATTCCGATTCTGACCGGTTCCATAGTCGTTCCTCCTCAGGATTCGCCCATGCGATTGAACACTCTTCTGACGGATGCCAGCATCCAGTCGATTTCTTCGTACGCATGCGTCTTGGCGTTATGCTCGACGGCCCAGTAGCCGCCGTAGCCCGCTTGCTCCAGCGCCCGGACCGAGGCTTCGGCTTCGCCTGACGTCAGCGTTCTCAGGTCGACGTGCGTATGCACGACCCAAGGCGCCACGATCGCGTCGCCGTCCGCATGCTCGGGTCTCCAGCGCTTCAGATGCAGCAGGATGCCGAAGTTCGGGCGATCCACCGCCTCGGCGATCCGCTTGAGCAGATGCGGATCGAGCGCCGCGCCCATATGGTTCTCGGGGCCGACCGTATAGCCGTGTTCCGCGCCGCGGTCGCAATATTCCTGATAGCGCTTGACGATATAGTCGAAGTCGGCCTCGCCGATCTCTTCCGTCCCTTGCGTGCAAATGTCGATGCGGACCGTCCGGGCGCCGAGCAGCTCGGAGGCGCGCAGATGGAGCAGCGCGTTCCGGTACAGCCGCTCGCGCTTGGCCGGGTCCGGATCGACGAGATGGACGCCGTCGAGCGCGATGTTCGCGACCGTCAGCCCCCGCTCGTCGATCGCCTCCCGAATCTTGCGGATGACCGCTTCTTCCGGCAGCAGCACGAGCCCGTCTTCGTTGCCGCTCGCGAAGAAGCCGTTCCACAAGTCGACGGCGTCCAGTCGATACCGGTATTTGACCGATTCGAGATAGCCGAATATATCCATCTTGCCGGCCTGCTTCTCATGAAAGAACGAAAATCCTCCGATGGACAGCTTCATGCGTTGTCCACGCTCCTCTCTGGCTGGTACGCGTTGATTGGCGGCGACCGGAAACCGCGATGCCCGATAGGTCCCGGGCGCTTCGCGTTCCGGCCGCCGATCCATGCCGTTACCGCTTATCTATGCGCGCGGACGGCGTTACTTGCCCGCTTTTTGCTTGATATCGTCGAGCAGCTGCTGGAACTTGGGATTCATGTCCTTCAGGACGGCCGCCGGGTCCTGTTCCTTGTTGAAGATCGCTTGCTGCTCGTTCAGCATGAACGAGGTGATGTCGCCGTAGCCGGCGATGAGATGGTTCGGCGATTCCTTGCCCTTCTCGATCGCGGCCGTGTTGACCTCTTCGAGGTAGGCGGTGTCCGTCAGCCCCTCGTACTGCTTGAACCATTCCGCGTACGCGACGGTGTCGGACGGCGGATAGCCGGTCGTCTTCGTCATCTCCATCTGCATCTCCGGGCTGGTCATGAACTTCACGAGCTTCCAGGCGGCGTCCGGATTCTTCGATTTGGAAGAGATCATGAGCGGGTCGGCGTAGATGAACGGCGTCGACGTGCCCGCAGGACCGGTCGGCAGCGGCAGCACGCCGAACTTCATGTTCGTTTCCTTGAAGCCGCCCATCGCCCAGCTGCCGACGAGCGACATCGCGACCTTGCCCGTCAGGAGCGGATCGCCGATTTTGCCGATGGACTCCTCGACGGCCTTCGTCGGCATGATTTTATCCTTGAAGATCATATCTTGGAAGAATTGCGTCGCTACCGCGATCTTCGGATCGGTCAAGTCCGCCTTGTCCAGGAAGCCCGAGGCGTAGGCCGGCGCGAAGACGTCGAGGCCCCAGTCCCAGCTATACGTGAGCAGATGCTCGCCCATGCCGTACGTGAACCCGTACACGGCGCTTGGCTTGCCGTAGTCCTTGCTGACCGATTTCGCGAGCTCGACCAGCTTGTCCCACGTCCACGCCGAATCGCCCGGCTTGTAGTTCGGCACCGTCACGCCGGCTTTATCGAAGAGCTCCTTGTTATAGAAGATCATGCTGGAGTAAATATTCAACGGAATGCCCTTCTGCTGACCGTCGATTTTGTAGATGTCGAGCGTGGACTGCGGGATGTTGGGGTTGTTGAAGTCGGCCATGTACGGCGTCAGATCCAAAACCATGTCGCGGACGTTGTAATCGACGAAGCCGCTCTGGCCCCAGTGGCTCCAGACGTCCGGCGGCGTGCCGCCCGCGACCATCGTGTTCATCTTGGAGTCAAACTGATCGTAAGGCACGCTGACGATTTCGAGCGTGATGTCCGGATTGGCGGCCTCGAATTTCTTCTTCACGACGTCCGGCAGGAATTTGTCCCGGATTCCGTTGTCCTGCGCGTTCAGCAGCGTAATCGTGACCTTCTTCCCGCCGCCGTTCGAACCGCTTCCGGCCGGCTCGTTCGCCGCGCCGTTCGCGTTCGCCCCCGTATTGCCGTTCGTGCCCGCATTCCCCCCGTTGCCCGTGTCCGAGCTGCATCCGCTGAGCGCCAATACCGCTCCGAGGCACGCGACGTTCGCGATGCCGATCCACTTCTTCGCCATCTATAACCCTCCTATACGTATCATCATCGTTATCGAACCATTCCCGACTTGGCAGCGATGCGGCGTCTACCCGGCCGGCATCCCCTCCCTTCCGTTCCGAGGCCGGCTATTTCAAACCGGACACGACGATCCCTTGGACGAAATACTTTTGCGCCAGGAAGAAGATGATCGTCGGCGGCAAAATCGCCACGATGCCGGCGGCCATGAGCAGATGCCAAGGCACGATGTTGAACATGCTCGTGAAGGACGACAAGGCGATCGACACCGTGAACTTGGAATCCTTATTCAGATAGATCAGCGGGCCCAAGTAATCGTTCCACCGATACATGAAGCCGAAGATGGCCGCGCTCGCCAGCGCGGGACTGCAGAGCGGCAGCGCGATATTCCAGAACGTCCGGAGCTCGCTGCAGCCGTCCAGTCGCGCGGCTTCGAACAGATCGACGGGCACCGAGCTGAAGAACTGCCGCAGCAGGAAAATGATGTACGCCGAACCGAGGAAGGACGGCACGTTCAGCGGCAGGTAGGAGTCGATCCAGCCCAGGTTCTTGAACAGGACGAATTGCGGAATCATCGTGACGGGGTACGGAATCATCATGGTGGCGAGCAGGATCAGGAACATGGCGCCCCGGCCATAGCCGCGGTACCGCGAGAAGCCGTAGGCGACGAACGCCGAGGAGAACACTTCGCCGAACGTGCCGACGACGGCATACATCGACGTGTTGTAGAAATACCGCCCGAACGACCTCGCCTTCATCGCGTCGATGAAGTTATGCCACACGGCGGGGCTCGGCACCCATTCGGGCGGGAACAGGAACACGTCCTGCTGCGTCTTGAGCGCGGTGCTGACCATGATGTACAGCGGCAGGATCATCAGCGCCGCCAGGATGATCAGGGTACCGAACGCCAGCGCCTTGACCGTTCGTTCTCCCGCGGACGCGGAGCGTCCCGCGGCGATTTTGCGAGTCGTCATCTCAATCCCCGCCCCCTTCGTAGTGGACCCACCGTTTGGACACCTTCATCATCAGCCAGGTTAGCAGGCCGACGAAGACGAACAGCACCCAGGCCATCGCGGACGCATAGCCGAGGTTGAACGAGCGGAACGCTTGCTGGTAAAGGTAATAGACGTAGAAGTAGGACGCGTAATTGGGACCGCCCTTGGTCATGACGTCCGCTTGGACGAACACCTGGAACGAACCGATGATGCCGGTGATGAGCAGGAACAGCGTGACGGGCGAAATCATGGGAATGGTGATGTTCACCAGTTGGCGGAAGCGCGAAGCGCCGTCGATCTGGGCGGCTTCGTACAGGTTGGGCGGAACGCTCTTCAAGCCGGCGAGGTAGATGACGACGTTGTTGCCGAGCGTCCAGAGCGACATCATGATGAGGGAAGGAATGACCCAATGCTCGTCGGACAGCCATTGGGGACCGGTGTTGCCGGTGATTTTGTAATAGAGGACGTTCACGACGCCAAAGTCGGGATCCAGCAGCCAGACCCACAGCAGGGACAGCACGACGCCGGAGACGACCGAGGGCAAGTAGAAGATGGTGCTGAATACGCGCTGTCCCGGGATGCGGACGTTGAGGAGGATGGCCAGGAACAGCGAGGCCGCGAGACCGACCGGAACGCCGACCAGCGTGTAATATAAGGTGACGCCGGACGATTTCCAGAACAGATCGTTTTGAAACAGGTTTATGTAGTTTTGAAAGCCGATGAATACGGGTTCGTGGGCGATGTCGTAGCGGGTGAAGCTGTAGTAGCCGGATACGAGGATCGGGCCGCCCGTGAACAACAGAAGTCCGAGGATCCAAGGCGACAGGAACAGATACAAATACTTCGTTTCGCGCAATTCCGTCTTCTTTCCAAGGCGTAGGCCTGCCATATCGGGTTTCATCCCCTTGCATCGTTAATGGTGGCTGACTCCAAAACCATGCGGCGTTCGACTGAACCGGGTGTAAGAAGATGCTGCGTGCGGATTATCGTAGCGATGCGAACAAGCGGCAAACGCGCTCGCATCGATGCCGGCATGCGGCAATCGCGCCCGCGGCGGTGCGAGGCGGCTTGCCCGGCGGCTGCGTGACGGCTTGTCCGGCGGCCTGCCCGGCCGTTTGCCCGGCTGCCGGCTTGTCCCTCGGCTTGCCCAGTGTCTGGCCGCTCTCCCGCAGCTTGTCCGACGGCTATGTGGCCGCTTGCCCGCTGACTGTAACGCACCCCTCCTTTCCTGCGTCAAGTCTATGTTTGTTTATCTAACATGTTATGACTCATTATAAAGGTTACTACCTTTTGTGTAAATAACGAAATTGATTATTATGTAAGCGATTGCAATTATGGATGTTACGAGCTCTCCCAACTTAGGTTCGAACTTATTGCAGGCTGCTATCGGCCCACGTCGGACCCTCGCGCCGCTCAAGGAGACGCGCGGGTCCGATGCGGTTCTCGCCGCCGTCCTTCGGATGGCGGACGAACGGAGCTCCGCCCTGTTCTAAGCCTTCGCTCCGAGGCCATGCCCTTGAAATTGCGGGAGATACGGCGCATTGGCAGCGAGAATCTCGTCGAATACTTGCTTGGCCAGCTTCGCGCTGCCAACCAGCGGGTGCAGGGTCAACGCCTGCAGGCCCACGGCATAGTCGCCTTCCGCCGCGGCTTTCACGGTCAGCTCTTCGAAGGCTTTCACGAGCTGCAGCAGCCCTCGGATCTGAGGCGGGATCGGCGCCTCGATGCGGACCGGATGCGCGCCCTGCGAATCGATGACGCAGTTGACTTCCACCGACGCGTCCGCCGGCAGGAACGGCAATATGCCGTCGTTGCGCACGTTCACGATTTGAAGGTCGCGCTTGTCGTTGTAGATCGACGTCATCAGGTTGACGGCCGCTTCGGAATAGTAAGCCCCGCCCCGCTGCTGCAGCTGCGGCGGCTTGACCGCCAGGCCCGGGTCCTCGTACAGCTCGAACAGCTCGTTCTCCACCCGCTTGACGTCGTCGGCCCGCGTCGTGCCCTTCTCCTGGAACGTCTTGTTCATCTCCTCGAACACGAGGTCCTTCATGTAATAATAACGATGATAGCTGCACGGCAGCGCCCCCATGGCGCGCAGAAATTCCGCGTCCCATCCGAAATCGGGAACGTTCTTCATCGTCAACCCGCTTGCGCCCGCGGCCTTGTTCAGCACGGCGGCCGTGATGTCGGCGCCTCCGACGACGATGCGTGTCGTCCAATTCAGATGGTTGATGCCGGCCATCTCGATGCTTACGTCGGATACGTCCGCGCCGCACAGCTTCGCGATTTGCATCTTCGTGCCGATCGGGAGGTTGCACAAGCCGACCGTGCGGATGCCCGAATACTTGAGCACGGCTTCCGTCACGACGCCGGCCGGGTTCGTGAAGTTGATCATGTACGCGTGCGGGGCCAGCTCTTCCATCTCGCGCGCGATGTCCAGGATGACCGGAATCGTCCGGAGCGCCTTGGCGAAGCCGCCCGCGCCCGTCGTCTCCTGGCCGATGAGCCCGTACCGGAGCGGGATCTTCTCGTCCCGGGAACGCGCCTCCAGCATGCCGACGCGCATCTGCGTCGTGACGAAGTCCGCGCCGGCGATCGCTTCCCGGCGGTCGAGCGTCGTATGGACGCGAATCGGCACGCCTGCCTGCGCGATCATCCGTTCGGCCAGCCTGCCTACCGTTTCCAGCTTGCGCCGCCCTTCTTCGATGTCGACCAAATAAAGCTCGCGCACGGGAAAGCTGCCATAATGGTTGATGAAGCCTTCGATCAACTCGGGGGTGTACGACGAACCTCCGCCGATTACCGCTACTTTCAACCGGTCTTTTCTCATGGGACGACGCCTCCGTCTCTAGCATTGTTATTATAGGTAAGGCTGATTATAAATTCATCATTACAAATCGTCAACCCATATTTTTCAAATTTTACGCTTTTGCGGCCGAAGCGATGCGATACTTTCAGGGAGAACGCGCAATTTCGCAATAGACACTTCCTTTACGACTGCCTTGCGTCAAATGCCCACTTCTTTCCTTTCGGCGATTCGGCGGATATGTTATGATGAATGCGTATCCATGCGCAGTTGTATGGATGGATCCCATGTTGAACGAGGAGTTTCCGCTATGTCCACAAGCAAATACGCCGTCGTGAAGCAGCATCTGCTCGGTGCCATCAAATCCGGCGAATACCGGCCGGGCGACCAATTGCCGACGGAGGACGAACTGTGCAAGCTCTACAACGTGAGCCGCACGACGATCCGCCAGGCGCTTCAGCAGCTCGAGCTGGAAGGCCGCATCAACAAGATTCAAGGCCGGGGGACGTTCATCGCCGACGCCAAATCCGAAATCGTCCATCATATGCTCGCGCCGATCGTCAATTTCTCCGAGCTGATGGAAGAGCTCGGCCGCCGTTCCGAGACCCGGATCCTGGCGTCGTCCGTCGTGCCGGCCGAACCCCCGTTTCAACCGCAGCTGGACATTCCGGAGCAATCGCCCGTCACGAAGCTGGTCCGGCTCCGCCTCGCCGACGACCAGCCGGTTGCTTACGAGACCATCTATCTGCCATGGTCCTTGGCGCCGGGACTGTCGAACGAGCAGGAAATCGGCTCGCTGTTCAAGCTGCTCAAGGAGAAGTACGGGCGTCCGATCGACCGCTCCCTGGATACGCTGAAGCCGGTCATCGCGGACGAAGCGGTCGCGGAGCTGCTCCGGATCGAACCGGGCGCTCCTTGCTTCCACATTCGCACCGTCTCCTACCTGCAGGACAACACGCCGATCGAATACAGCGAAAGCTTTTTCCGGGCCGATATGTCCCATTTCGTGATCGAGCGGAGGTATGACCACCGCTAGCCGCGGCGCGGTTTCGCCCGAATGTCCGCGGCGAAGCCGGGCGCACAAGATCAAAGAGCCTGCGGGGCGCAGGCTCTTTCGATTTGTTTGCCACATTTTGCTATGCTTAAGGGAAGGCCCATTTTTAGGCGTCGTTACCTTATCGGCCTTGCCGCCGGGGGACGGGCTTTGGGCCGGATGCGCTCAATTGAATCCGCCGTTGACGCGTATCGTCTGCCCCGTGATCCAGCGGGCTCGGTCGCTGACGAGCAATTCCACCGCGTTCGCGATATCCTCCGGTTCGCCCAGGCGCCCGAACGCGTTCATGCGGCGGTACGAATCGACCAGCTCCTGCGACTTGCCGTTCAGGAACAATTCCGTCGCGACTTGACCCGGCGCGATACTGTTGATCACGATGCCGCGGGGACCGAATTCCTTGGCCAGCTGCCGGGTCAGCTGCTCGACCGCTCCTTTCGTCGCGGCATAAACGCTGTAGGCGGGCAGCATCGCGCCCGAAACGGAGGTCGAGAAGTTAATGATCGTCCCGCCTGTCGCCATATGCGCCATCGCCTGCTGACACGTGAAGTACGTCCCTTTCACGTTCACCGCGAAATGCCGCTCGAACAGCGCTTCCGACATGTCGGCGATCGGCGCGGGCTCCATCATGCCGGCGTTGTTGACCAGAATGTCGAGCCGTCCGAAGCGCGCCATCGTCTCCCCGAACATCGCTTCGACGTCCGCGACGCTGCTCACGTCGGCCCGAATGGCCGCCGCCTCCCCGCCGAATTGCCCGATCGTCTCCACGACTTCATCCGCATTTGCATGGCTGGAGGCGTAATTGACGACCACCTTCGCGCCGAGCCGCGCCAGCTGAATGGCCGTCTGCCGCCCGATTCCCTTCGAAGCTCCCGTTACGATCGCGACTTTGTTCTTTAATGTCATGCCTCTCCCACTCCCCTGTATCGTTAGAATCGGCCGATCGGCGCGCCGTGCGCGGTCGACCTTGCCTATTCATCATAGCGGAGCGCGGGCTGCCGCCGTTAGATCATCCCTCTCCGATTCTTGCCCGATTCTCTTTCGGCAGGTTATGATGCATCTACAAGCCTACGAACGAAAAGGAGCTCCGAACATGAACGAATCGCTTCCCATGGAACAAGCCTTGCGGCAGCTCGCGCTGTTGGTCCGCCGCCACGCGCCGTCGAACGGCAGGTACGAGACGGCCATACCCTCGCTTACGCTGATGCATGCCACGGAAGTCACGGAACCGATGGAATCGGTTCACCGGCCCTCCGTCTGCATCGTGGCCCAAGGGGCGAAGACGGCGGTGCTGGCGGGCGAAACCTACAGATACGATCCCTCGGCCTATCTGGTCGTCTCCGTGGATTTGCCGATGTCCGGCCGCATCGTCGAAGCTTCTCCCGAGACGCCGTATTTGTCCTTGAAGCTGAGCTTCGACCCGGACGTGATCTTGGCCATCGTCGCCGAAATGAACAAACCCCGCCTGCCGTCCTCGGAGCCGAGCCGCGGGATCGCGCTCAACCGCATGTCGCCCGAATTGCTGCAAGCCGTTGCAAGGCTTATGCGGCTGCTTGACGAGCCGGAGGACGTGCCGGTCTTGGCGCCGCTCGCGCTCCGGGAAATCCTCTACCGGGTGCTGCGAGGCGAGCATGGCGCCCTGCTGCATCAGTTCGCCGTCATCGGCAGCCATGCGCACGGAATCCAACAGGCGATTCACGCGATTAACCGGCATTTCGACCGTCCGATCGCGGTCGACGATCTCGCCAAGTCCGCGAACTTGAGCACGTCCGCGTTTCACAAGCATTTCAAGCGCGTCACGGCGATGAGTCCGCTGCAGTACCAGAAGACGGTCCGTTTGCAGGAAGCGCGCCGGCTAATGCTGACGGAAGGTATGCAAGCCGCCGACGCGGCCTTCCGCGTCGGCTACGAGAGTCCGTCCCAGTTCAGCCGGGAATACGCGCGCATGTTCGGGCGTCCGCCGATGCTGGACGTTCGCGAGCTGCTTCGCGGTCCTCGCGCGGATGCCTACGTCTACGATTGAAGAAAGCGCGCATGACGAACAGGGCTCCGACGAGGATCGTCAGGAGCCCTATGGCCTGGGAACGGACGCGGCGGAATAAGGTTGCGCCCGATAAGGAACACTCATTGTACGGATCTTACCGTCGTTACGCGCGCTACGCGCAAGATGCGCGCTGCGCGCGATTACGCAGCTCGTACGGAGTTCAAAAAGGAGCGTTGCCATGAACCAAGTATTCGCGGCCGCACCCGGCGGCAAACGCGAGCTCAACAAGGTGTTCTGGGCAGCCGGCTTCGGCTGGATGTTCGACGCCATGGACGTCGGCCTGCTTTCCTTCATCCTTGTCGCGCTCCGCAAGGAATGGGGACTGACGGCGCAGGAAGCAGGCCTGCTCGGCACGTTCAATTTGGTCGGCATGGCCGTCGGCGCGGTCTTGGGCGGCTATCTTGCCGACCGGTTCGGCCGGCGTCCCGTGTTTCTCTTGACGCTGGTCGTGTTCGGCGCGTTCAGCTTCGGCAGCGCGTTCGCGGGCGGGTTCGGCATTATGCTGGCGCTGAGATTCCTGATGGGCGTCGGGCTCGGGGCCGAGCTGCCGGTCGCCTCCACCCTCGTCAGCGAATTCGCCCCGGCGGCAACGCGAGGCCGGATGGTCGTCCTGCTGGAAAGCTTCTGGGCCGCCGGCTGGATTTTGGCCGCCGTGCTCGCATACTTCGTCATTCCGCCGTACGGCTGGCGCGTCGCGGTCGCCGTCGGCGCGCTCCCGATCGTCCTCGCGCTATGGATCCGCCGCAAGGTGCCGGAATCGCCTCATTATCGCCGGGAGCCGGAACGGCGCATCCGGATCCGCGAGCTGTTCACGTCCTACAAGCGCGAAACGATCGCGCTATGGGCGGTTTGGTTCGCCATCGCGTTCTCCTATTACGGCATGTTTCTCTGGCTGCCTTCCGTCCTGGTCGACAAAGGCTTCACGATGATCCAGAGCTTCCGCTACGTCCTGCTCATGACGCTCGCCCAACTGCCCGGTTACTTCGCGGCTTCGTACCTCGTGGAGAAATGGGGCCGCAAGGCGACGCTCGCCGTCTTCCTGATCGCCTCCGGCGCGATGGCGCTCGGCTTCGGCTTCAGCCAGAGCACGGGAACCCTGCTGCTGACGGGGGCGCTGCTGTCCTTCTTCAATCTGGGCGCATGGGGCGCGCTGTACGCCTATACGCCCGAAAATTACCCGGCGCCGATCCGCGGGGCGGGCGCTGGCTTCGCGGCCGGCTTCGGGCGGATCGGAAGCGTGATCGCGCCGTATCTCGTCGGCGTCCTCGTGCAGGGGCATGTCGGCTATGCGCCGATTTTCAGCCTATTTACCGCGGTACTGCTGATCGGAACGGTCATGCTGCTCGTCTATGGCGTCGAGACCAAAGCCCGGGAGTCGGGCTGAATACCGCTCGTCGCCTGATTCGAACCGTCAAGGCTTCAACCCAAAACAGCAGCCGAAAACGCGAGGTTTTCGGCTGTTGTTTGATTTTCGGGGCAATGCGGTTACCGCTTCAGCGGAGCGCGAAGACTGGCCGGCAGGCGTTCGTTCGCGGCATGGACCGCTTCGAAGTGGCCGCCTTTCCTCCCGGCGAACATCTCTTGCGCCGCCCGAACGGCGGCCGCCCTGCTCGCTTCGCCGAGCTCCGGTTTCAGACATGCGTTCGTCGCGCACTCGATCAAGTCTTGGGCGACGCGTTCCCAAAGAAAGTATGCGAGTGCCGCTGGGTTCGTCTCTCCGTCGCCGTAACCTTCATGGAACGCGGCGGCATGCGGTTCGCGGACGAAGATGAAATCCCGTTCCTTCGGGGCCAGCATCGCTTCGTCCCAATCGATCACGAACACGCGGTCCGCCTGGCCGCGGATGACGTTCGACGCGTGCAGATCGGCGTGACAGATCACGCGCGGAAGCGTCGCGCCCTGCAGCGCCTCCGCCAATCGCGCGAGCGAGGCCATCATCTCGACGATTATGGCGCGGTTGGCGGCCCAGCACGCGAGCAGCTCGCGCCCGGTATCGTCCTTGGCGGCCGCGCGCGCATCGTTCTCGCCGAACTCGCGAATCCAGCGTATGTACGCGGACGGATCGAAACGTTCTTCGCGCAGCGAAGCGATGTTCGCGGGCGGCGGCGGTACCCGATGGATGCGTTTCATGACTTCGCCGATCGTCTTCCAGTGCTTCGCCGTCATGCCGGCCAAGCCTGCGCTTCCTTCCGCATACGGATAGACCGATACGGTCCACGCTTCGAGCCGGGTCCATAAAGCGCCGTCCGCGGCGGGAATCGGGGCAACGACGGCTTCGATCCCTTGACCCCGCACATACGCCGGAACAAGGTAGCGGTTCGAATCGAACGGACGAGAGGACGCCTTCAGCAAGTATGCCGTCCCTTGTTCGTCGATCGCCCGGTAGACCCCGGCTCCGAAATCATGGCCGTGCGGAAGAAACGCTAGCGAAACCGCATTCAGCCGATACCGGTCGCGGAGACAATGGAGAAGCCGCTGCTCCGACACGTCCGGCGCGCTGCGGATGTCCGGCCGGGTGTTTGACGGTTGTTTTGCATTCATATCAAGCAAACCCTCCATGCTCTTGATTTTTCTCGGAAGGGCATTCGTTCCGGTACGCGGTTCGGTTAGCCCTTCCGCACCTCTTCGGTCCATTCGCGGCAGATCATCTTCCTATCAAAACCTCCTTAATTAGGATGGTTCTACCATAGCGCAATCCGGAGTGCCTGTATAGCGAAAACGCTTTAAGGATCGCCGCTAAAGGAGCCTGCCCTTCACTGCTTCGTCCGCGGGCACAAAAAAGAGCAGCCCCATCGCCGTTTCGGCAAAGGGGCTGCGCAGGGATGCATCGTAGCGTCGGATTAGATAAATCCGCCGTTGACGCGGATCGTCTGGCCCGTCACCCAGCCGGAATCCGGTCCGGCCAGGAACAGCACGACCTTGGAGATGTCCTCGGTCTCCGCGAGCCGGCCGAAGGAGTTGCCGCTGCCGACGCTCGCGATTTGCTCCGGCGTCTTCCCGGCCGTGAACAGCTCCGTATTGATCGGTCCCGGCGCTACGGTATTGATCGAGATCCCTTTCGGGCCCAGCTCCTTGGCCAGCTGGCGGCTGAACTGCTCGACGGCGCCTTTGGAGCCCGTATACGCGCTGTAGGTCGGAAACATCTGACCGGTGACCGAGGTCGAGAAGTTAATGATGCGCCCGCCGCTTCCCATGTGCTTCGCCGCCTGCTGGATCGCGAAGAACGTGCCCTTCGTATTGATCGCGAACTGCCGGTCGTAGTCTTCCTCCGTAATGTCCGCGAGCGGCTTCGTGATCATAATGCCGGCGTTATTGATCAATATATCGATGCGGCCGTAAGCGTCCAGCGTCTCGCGGAACAGCCGCTCGATCTCGGACACCCGGCCGACGTCCGCTTGAACCGCCAGCGCTTCTCCGCCGTTCGCCTTGATGGCGGACACGACCTCCTCCGCCCTCCCCGGGCTGCTGGCATAATTGACGACTACTTTGGCCCCGTGCTCCGCGAGCAGCTCGGCGATCGCTTTTCCCAGCCCGCGCGACGCTCCGGTGACCAATGCGACTTTGCCTTCCAATGTACGGCTCATGAATGATTCCTCCCTGAATTAGGTGTTCGTTCGTTTGCTGGATAGCGGCTGCGATTCGAAACCGAATCGACGATCTGACTAAGGATTAACATATCCTCGCTTTGATAATTTGATTATAGATCAGCCCCAAACAAATATCAAGTGACAGATTATCAATTTTGTCATTATATTTTCGATGCCGGTTCGCGCCGCTTGCGAGAACGCAAACAAAGCAAACAACCCTTCGATTCAGGGATCGAAGGGTTGTTGAAGACAGCGCAGAGAGCGTCGATGTTCGTGCTTCGTACGCCGCGCAGACTTGTTATTGACCTGGGAATGTGTTCGGTGCCTCGGCCGCAAGCTTGGCGAGGCTACCGCGCGATGCCGTTCAGCAGCACGCGCCAGACGGACTCGAATTCTCGTTCGGCGCGCTCCGCAAGCCATTCCCGCGCATGAGACGGGTGGTGGAATTTCGATGTGGCGATGAAGATGGCGCGGGCGGTCTCCTCCGGATCGGCGGGCTTCAGCTCGCCGGACGCGATACCCGACGCGATGATGGATGCCAGCTGCCCGATCAAGCGGCCGATGTGGGCTTCGATCATGCCGCCGGCTTCCAGCGTGACGTCCGCGTACATTTTGAACAGCTCGGGATCGTTCGCCGCGTACGTCCGCTTGGCCGCGATGAGGGCGACGACCCACTGCCGAAGCCGATCTGCCGCGCTGTCGCCGGGAAGGTCCGCGAGCGCCGCCAGCGGCTCGGCGATGATCCGGTCCAGCCAGCGCTCCGTCACCGCTTCGCGCAGCGCGGCTTTGCTCGCGAAATGGCGGTACAGCGTGCCATGGCTCACTTGAAGCGCCCGCGCGACGTCAACGACGGACGTTTTGTCCGGTCCGAAGCGCTTCAGCACCTGTTCCGCCGTATCGAGAATTTGTTCCTTGCTAAGCGGCAGATCGTTCGTCATCCGCTCGTCCTCCTTCCGGTCGTTGGTATTACTATAACAGACCGCAAGTCGGATAACAATATCGCGATTCTGTTACTTGTCATCCAAATCATTGGATTTCGCATTCGAATCGCGCATGCGACCTCGTCGGCGCCGCTTAACCGACATGGACGTTAATCGTCACCGCATCGTCGAACCCCAGCCTGCGGTACACGTTCGTGCCCATGGGGCTAGCCTGCAGAATCGCGAACTTGATGCCGGATTCCTGCATGTCGCGCAAGGCGTACGCCGTAACCGCGCTGCCGATCCCGCGCGAACGGAACGCCTTCAGCGTGGCGACCGTATACAGCCCCGCCGTGTCGCCTTCGCCGTACGTCATGGCGCTGCCGACCGGCTCGCCGTTCAAGCTTGCCAGGTAATAACGCGCTCTGCCCTTCGGATCGAAGGCGAACGCGTCGGTAAACGCCGCAGCCAACGCGTCCGGCAGCCCGTATTCCGCCACGAACACCCGTTTGAACGATGCGAGCTCTTCTTCCGTCCGTATCGCCGAGATGCCCAGTCCCGGCACGCGTTCGGCCGCAATCGTCCGCCCTTCGAGCGACGCGGCCATGCCGGTCAAGCTGCCGCCGAATTCGAAGCCGTTCGCTCGCAGCGCTTGCTCGACCGCTTCGTCCGGCGCATGGGAATACGTATGCCAGCTGCACCGCATGCCGCGAGCGCGGTACGATTCCGCGATGGAGCCGACCTCGGCGGCCGCGTCCCCTTCCGGCATATAGCTGAACACGCGGTTGAAGATCGGCAGCGGCAGATCCGTCTCGATGCGGGCGCAGGCCGCGGTACGGACGAATTGCACCAACGGGCTGTTGCCGCTCAGAAAGGCGAAAGTATCGATCATGTTTGCGATAATGGCTTGTACGTGCGATTCGTTCGTCAATGGTTGTTCCTCCTCGTGTTGCGCGACGCCTCGCTTAGAATTGCTCCGCTGTCATTCGACGGGCCATCCGTGAAGATACGGTTCCTTCGCGCCAAGACGGAACCATTATGCCTCAAAACGCATTGCGATTCAATGCCTCAAAAAACACCGCTGGCAATCGCCGCTCTCCGGCGAGCGTTCGCAGCGCCTACGTCTCCGCGACCCGCTCCTGCAGCCGATCGCGTACAGCTCCCGAAAGCCGAGTTCCGGCATGTGGATATGCCGATGTAGCAATCGCCCAGCTCCGTGCACTGCAGGACGAACGCCGCCTCCGTCGTCTGTCCCGGACGATACGCCGCCCAGAACGCCGCCGTCGCCGGGTTCAGCCGATCCGTCCAATCGAGCTTCGCCGACAGGTTCGTCTGAATGGCGACCTTACCGACATGCGGCATCCGCGACAGCCCGGCCATCGCCTCCCGGTACCAGTGAGACCTTCGCCGTTCGGGTTGAAGAAGATCGACAGCCGATGTCCGGCGCGCTCCTGCTCCTTCGCTCACGCCACGAACGCCCGCGCCTGGCTGCGATCCCTCGCCAGCGTCTCGGTTAACCGTTCCTTCTCCACACGCCTCCGGCGCAGGAATCGAACCCGGCTCCTTCGTAAAACGCGGTCAGCTTGGCATCGAACGTCAACGTCACGATCTCCAGCCCGAAGCGTTCCGCCTCTTCCAACAACGAACGGACCAGCGCGCGGCCCAAGCCCGAATGCCGGTAACCCGGATCGACCATGACGTCTTCCAAGTAGCCGTGCTGCAGCCCCATGCCCGAGATATACCCGAAAGCAATCAACTGCGCCCGCTCGTCGCGGCATCCGCCCCAGAAGTTGCAGCGCTCGAACAAGCGCGGATAATCCCCGCGGCGCCCCTCCCACCCGATGCGCTCGCGGAGCGCGGGTACTTCGTCCGGCGCGATCGGCAGATTGATCTCAACAATATGCTTCATGCGCGATTCCCCCTATATCAAGCTTCGTCTGGGCATCCTCCAGGTCATTGTCAAAGGCTTCCTCAAAGGCGCCTTCCCATAACCCCGGCTCCCTTCTAAGCCATCGATACGCCTACTAGACGAGCTTCTTCGCGAAAAGTTACGGGAACTGCCAAAAATGGCGTTTCGCTATGCCGATGCCCGAAGCTAACGGGCATCTTGTCATGGCTTCCATGAACGCTTCCGCGCAACGACGCGAAGGCGTTCTCCGCTCGCGCCTTCGCGCGCCTCTGCGGGCAATTGCATTCCCGCATAATTTCCTCCTGCTAATCCATACTACTAGTGGCAAAAAAGCCCATCCCACCCACACGCAAAGGAGCCGCGACAACCGTGACGACAGATTCCACGCGCCGCCCGGACGGGCAAAGCGCGAGCAACGAATTGACCAATCGGCAGGGTCACCCCATCACGAACAATCAAAACATCCGGACCGTCGGCAACCGCGGACCGGCTACGCTGGAAAATTACGATTTCATCGAGAAGCTGAGCCATTTCGACCGGGAGCGCGTGCCGGAGCGCGTCGTGCACGCCCGCGGGGCCGGCGCGCACGGCATCTTCGAGGCGTACGGCACCGTCGGCGGCGAACCGGCGAGCACGTATACGCGCGCCAAGCTGTTTCAAGAGAAGGGCAAGCAGACGCCGCTCTTCGTCCGCTTCTCCACGGTCGTGCACGGCACCCATTCGCCGGAGACCCTCCGGGATCCGCGCGGCTTCGCGGTGAAGTTTTATACCGAGGACGGCAACTGGGACCTCGTGGGCAACAACCTGAAAATCTTCTTCATCCGCGACGCGATCAAGTTCCCCGACATGATCCACGCGTTCAAGCCGGACCCCGTGACCAACGTGCAGGACGCCGAACGGTTCTTCGACTTCTGCGCCGGCTCGCCCGAAACGTTCCATATGGTGACGCTCGTCTACTCGCCGTGGGGCATTCCGGCCAATTACCGCATGATGCAGGGCTCCGGCGTGAATACGTACCGGTGGGTCAACCAGGCCGGCGAAGCGGTGCTGGTGAAGTATCATTGGGAGCCGAAGCAGGGCATCAAGAACCTGACCGTGAAGGAAGCGAACGAGATTCAGGCGACGAACTTCAACCATGCGACGCAGGATCTCTACCAGGCGATCGAACGCGGCGACTATCCGGAGTGGGAGCTGCTCGTGCAGCTCATGCCCGACGGCGAGCATCCGGAGCTGGACTTCGATCCGCTCGACGACACGAAGCTGTGGCCGAACGACCGCTTCCCTTGGCTGCCCGTCGGCAAAATGACCTTGAACCGCAATCCCGCGGATTACTTCACGGAAGTGGAGCAGGCCGCGTTCGGCGTAGGCGTGCTCGTCGACGGGCTCGATTTCTCCGACGACAAAATGCTGCAGGGCCGCACCTTCTCCTACTCGGACACGCAGCGTCACCGCGTCGGCGCCAATTATTTGCAGCTGCCGGTGAACGCGCCCCAGAAGCATGTCGCGACGAACCAGCGCGGCGGCATGATGCAGCTCCGGGTCGATCTCGCGCCGGGCCAAAATCCGCACGTCAACTACGAGCCGTCGCTGCTCGGCGGCCTCGTCGAAGCGGAACAGCCCGGCAAGGAGCATACGCCGTACGTGCAGGGCAACCTGGTGCGGCAATCCATCGACCGGAACGATAACACGAAGCAAGCCGGCGAGACGTTCCGGGGCTTCGAGCCGTGGGAGAAGGACGAGCTGCTCGCCAACCTGATCGGCGATCTCTCCCGCTGCGACGCGCGCATCCGGGACCGCATGATCGCGCTCGCCGAAGCGGCCGACGATGAATACGGCCGCCGTCTGCGGGAAGGCTTGGCGCAGGCCGGCGGCGGCGGAAGCAGCCAAACGAATCTCGGCAACCGCGACGGCGCCCAAGCGCCGAACGATGCCGCGCGCAAGGGACATGACGCCGAGCCCTATTGAACCGCCCCTCCGGGCTAGCCGATCTTGGCGGTCCGCTCGCGGATGAACGAACGAAGAGCTCCCGCAGTCAGTAGCGGGAGCTCTTTTGCAAGGCTTCTATCGTGAACGGCTCGGGATGCCTTGCGATTCGGCCCTAACCGGCATGGCCGCGGTTTCGGTTGCTTCCGGCGCGCGGCCGGGCTACCATGGAACGGTAACCGATTAATCGCGAATGCCGAATCGCATTCGCCAAAGGAGAGAAACGCATGACTGCACTCGTACCGCCATTCACGCCGGAGACCGCGCTCGCGAAGGTGCGCATGGCCGAGGACGGCTGGAACAGCCGCGATCCCGAGAAAGTATCGCTCGTGTACACGGAAGATTCGGTCTGGCGAAATCGCGTCGAATTTCCCGCCGGCCGGCCGGAAATCGTCGAATTCCTCAAGCGCAAATGGGAAAAGGAGCTGGACTACCGGCTGATCAAGGAGCTGTGGGCGTTCACGGACAACCGGATCGCCGTGCGGTTCGCCTACGAATGGCATGACGATTCGGGCAACTGGTTCCGTTCGTACGGCAACGAGAACTGGGAATTCGACGAGCAAGGCCTCATGCGCCGCCGGTTCGCGTCCATTAACGATATGCCGATCCGGCCCTCGGAGCGCAAGTTCCATTGGCCGCTCGGCCGGCGTCCGGACGATCACCCCGGACTGTCGGAGCTGGGCTTGTAGGCGCCCCGGACAACCCGGCTCGCTTGCTAACGTCCGAGCGTGCGGTCTCGCTGGTTCCGCGCGCGGGACAACCACTTGACGACGCCCAGCGCCGCCGCGCCGACGACGACCACCGCCAAGGCGCCCATGCCATAGTAATAGACCGCGTAGCCGGTTTCCTGGACTTGATTGCCCATCAGCCGTCCGAGCAGGAAATACAGCAGCGTCCACATGAGGCCCGTCGTATACGAGAAGACCGCGAACAGCTTGAAGCTCATCTGGTTCATGCCCGCCAGATACGGCATCACGTGCCGGACCAACGGAAAAAAATAGCTGGCGCACAGGGCGAACTTCCCGTACCGGGAGAGCAGGCTTTCGGCGAAGCGCAGCGCTTTGCCGAGCCGCTCTTTGTGCTGGAAGCGCCGCACCAGCGGTCTGCCGTACCGGCGCCCCATCGTATAGCCGAAGGTCAGCCCGGACAGCACGCCGAGGTACGTGCACAGAAAGGCCGGCAGCGGGAGCAAGGAACCGCCCGCCGATACCGCGCCGGCCGTCATGACGATCACTTCATTGGGGACCGGAATGCTGATCAGGCCCAGACATAAAACGAAGAATAACGCTGCGTAACCCAGGTGCTGGATCAGCCCTGCCATCATATCGACGTCCATTCAACCTGCCTCTTTCCGTACCGGGCGGATGCTGCTCCGATCGTCCCGGATTCTCATCGATCACGCGCTTCCTTTCCTGTTTAACCATGATTCCGAAGCTTGCTTAAGCCGGCTCCGGAAACGAACATCGAACATCGTTCTCTCGCGCCGCCGATTGTCTGCGCCTTCGTATTTCTTATGGCCGACAATCCCGCTTCGCTTCGACTCTCTTACTGGAACTATACCACGAACGGGATGCTTTTGGCCCCCCTCTTGCGGCGGGCTTTTCATCAGACCGGCGATCGGGCATCGAACACGGGCAAACGCGCTTCAGACGCGTTTGCCCGTTTGGCGTCGCTCCGGCTTAACGCGAGGACGGCGCCGCCGTCGCCGGAGCGTCCGTCAGCTTCGCCAGCCGTTCCCCGTCGGCGGCTTCTACCGGCGTATACGCGACCAGCGTGACTTCGTGCCGTTCCGCGGCATAGAAGGCATTGGACCGCAAGGCGATCTCCCCGGCGGCAGGATGGGCGAAGCGAAACAGGTTGTCCCGCAGGCAGCGCACGTCGTGCCGCTCCCACATCGCCGTGAATTCGGAGCTGGCGTCGCCCAAGTCCCGCACGATTTCGCTGACGCACGGATCGTCCAGGCGCCGGGCGTACGCCGTCCGGAACGCCGCGACCAGCTGCGAGGCCGACGCCTCCCAGTCGGCAAGCCGTCCGCGCAGCGCAAGGTCGGTGAACAGCAGCCAGAGCAGATTCGTATTGCCGCTTTTCGCGCAGGCGTAACGGAAGCCCCCGAACAGCTCCTCCGCCGCCCGGTTCCAGGTCAGCAGATTCCACTGGCCGTCGATCGCGTACGCCGGTATCGCGCCGAACTGCTCCACGATCCGCGTCAGATCCGGATCGGAAGCCGCCGGATCCGCCGCGGCGAAAGATTCCAGCGGCACGTTGCGGCCGGCCAACCGATAGAGATGATCCCGTTCGTCCCGCTGAAGCCGAAGCGTGCGGACCAGGCTCTCGAGCACGCTGTCGGACACCCGGATGTCTCTTCCCTGCTCCAGCGCCGTATACCAATGCAGGGAAATGCCCGCGAGCGCGGCCACCTCCTCCCGGCGCAGCCCGGCCGCGCGACGCCGCGCGCCGCTGCCGGGCGGCAGCCCGACCTCCTCCGGCGAACGCCGCTGCCGGCGGTTTTTCAGAAAATCGGCCAGTTCCTTGCGCCGAATAGCATCGCTCATCGTTGATTCCCTCCCGGTTGACGTGTCCTTCCTATTGTCCGCATTTCGCGCGAAAAAGCAACCTTCGCCAAGCTTTCCTTCTCCTTTACGCGTTTAAGCTAGTAGTCCGGATACTAGGCTAACGAATGGTACCATCCGCGTCGGCAGCATAAACGCGCTACTCCCGCCCGTCTTCAAACCGGCTTATGATGCTTCTTGCACGACAATAAACCGAAGAGGAGACTTGGCAATGACAACTACGCAAGCAAGCTTGGAAGGACAACTCGCACTCATCACGGGCGCCAATCGCGGCATCGGGCTGGAGACGGCCCGGGAGCTCGGACGGCTCGGGGCCACGGTCCTCATCGGATCGCGAACGCGTACGAAGAGCGAGGCGGCCGCAGACCGGCTGCGCGCCGAAGGCATCAAGGCCGAGGCGCTGGCGCTCGATATTACGAACGCGTCCGACCGTCGGGCGGCTTACGAATACGTTGAACGGCGGCACGGCAAGCTCGACATGTTGGTCAATAACGCCGGCGTCCAGCTCGAGATCGAGCACTTGGCGCCGATGAATAACGCGAGCGCCGTGACGTCCGACGTGCTGCGCGCCACGTTCGACGCGAATTTCTTCGCCCAGGTCGAGCTGACGCAGCTCCTGCTCCCGCTGCTGCGGCAAGCGCCCGCGGCCCGCATCGTCAACCTGTCCAGCATCCTTGGATCGTTGGCGCTGCAAGCCGACCCCGGCTCGCCGATTTCCGAGCTGAAGCTGCTTGCCTATAACGCGTCGAAGGCGGCGATCAACGCATTCACCATCCATCTCGCCCATGAGCTGCGCGGCACGCCGATCAAGGTCAATGCCGCGCATCCGGGCTGGGTCAAGACGGAGCTGGGCGGCAAATACGCCGATACCGACGTGAAGGACGGCAGCGCCACGAGCGTCCGGCTCGCCACCTTGCCCGCCGACGGACCGACCGGGAAATTCCTGCATGTCGGCTCCGAGCTGCCATGGTAAGCAATTCGGCCGCAGCGATCAAGATCGTGAGCAGTGCACAGCTAGAAACCATCATCACGGCGGACGTATAAAGGAGTACGCTTATGCGAATGAACTGGAGAATCTACATGCTTGCCGCGGTCAGCTTTCTGGTCGGCACCTCCGAATACATGATCGCGGGCATTCTGGATAAAATCGCGGCGGAGCTCGGCGTTACGGTCGCCGCCGCCGGCCAGCTGATGACGGCCTTCTCGCTCGCGTACGCCATCGGCACGCCCGTGCTGATGGCCGCCGCCGCGCGAATCGAGCGCCGCCGGCTGCTGCAATACGCCTTGGGTCTGATCATCGCCGGCAACGCGATGATCCTGGTGCTGCCGGGATTCGGCAGCCTGCTGCTGGCCCGCGTCGTCATGGCGCTCGGCACCGGCGTCTTCGTCGTCGCGTCGCTCGCCGTCGCGGCCAAGCTGGCGCCCGGGAACAAGCAGGGCAGCGCGATCGCGGTCGTCCTCATGGGCATCAGCGCTTCGCTTATCCTGGGCGTGCCGCTCGGCCGGATGATCGCCGCCGTTTACGACTGGAAGCTGATCTTCGGCGGCATCGGGCTGCTCGCCGCGCTCGCCCTGCCGCTCGTGGCCCGCGCGATTCCGCGCATCGACAGCGAACGGCCCGTTCCGTTGGGCCGGCAGCTCGCCATGATGAAGCAGCCGCGAATCGCGGCCGCCCTCGGGATCACGTTCTTCTGGATTCTGGGCTACGCCATCGCGTTCACGTATTTGTCGCCCTACCTGCTGAACGTCGCCGGCATGAGCGAACGTTGGGTCGGCGCGGCCCTCTTCGCTTACGGCATCGCCAGTCTCATCGGTTCGAAGGCGGGCGGCTACGGCACCGATCGCTGGGGCGTCGCCCGCACGCTCGGCGGGGGCATGCTGCTGAACGCGGCCATGCTGATCCTGCTGTCCGCGTCCGTCGGGACGCCGCCCGCCCTCGTGCTCGCCCTGCTCTTGCTCTGGTCGTTCTTCTCCTGGTCTTCGGCGCCGACGCAGCAGTATTACCTCATGACGCTGTCGCCGGAAGCCTCCGGCGTCATGCTCGGCCTGAACACGTCGGTGCTGCAGCTGGCGATGGCGGCGGGCGCCGGCATCGGCGGGTTGGTCATCGACCGCTTGTCGCTGCAGGCGATTACCTGGATCGCCGCGGCTTCCGTCGCCGTGGCGGCCGCGGCGGCTTCCGTCCTGTTCGGCGGTCTTCGGGGTCTTCGGGGCCGCCGCCGCGAGAGCCGGCGCGCGTCGCGCGCATAGCGACCCGATTGCCGGGACAACCTGTAAAAGCCGGGACCGCCATCGCGGTCCCGGCTTTTTCGGGGCGTTCTTCAAGGTTCGGCAGTCATCGGGCGCGAAACATCGCATCCAGCAGCCGTTTGATCGGCTCGCGCATCAGGTAGACGAGCGCCAGATCGAACAGCAGCGCGCCTTCGAGCGGCGAGATGACGCCGTCCTTGACGATCAGAAACACCCAAAACATAAAAATGATCAAATTAATCGAAATGTACTCCCGCATGTCTCTCATCTTCACGATCGTTCTCCTCGGCCAGGTCATGGAAACGGCAAACAAGCCTTGACGGCCCGGTTGTTGGTCGCCGGATGTATGCCCATGCACTAGCGTATTCGTCATCCAAGCATTGGTGTGACTACGCGCCGCGCGAATGGCCCGAATTCGGCCAACGGCATGGATGCGGCCGCCGCGTCATTCCTTTCATCATATCACGTTCCCGGCGAAAAAGACCGCATATTCCGCGAAAATAGACGATTATCAGCCGAATTCTCGATTTTGAAGCGAATCCGGCTTACAAGGAGGCGTACGCACTGATCGGACTCGCCGTCGTCTTTGCGTCGTTGGCATCGGCGGCGATGCGGGACGCAATGCGGTCGGGTCATCCGCTTGATCCGAACGCGCTGATCGCCGTCCGGATCGGCCGGCTGTCTTAGCGGCTGCCGTAACGGCCGTCGCGGGCTGCGCGACAGGCGCCTTGGTTTGAACGGACAGCCATCGGGAAGGACCATCGAAGGGCATGAAAAAAGTCCGCTCGCACGCGGACTTTTTTGCTTGCCTTAGGATCTGAATACGCGGACCATCGCGCCGACGATCGCCAGGCAGCCGAGCCCGATCGCGACGATCCAGCCGGTGCCCAGATTGCTCTTCTCGGCTGAGTCGTCCGCCTCGGCATCCGTTGCGATCGGAGAATCGGAAACGGCTGCCGACGCTTCTCCCGCCGCCGTATCGGCGGCCTCGGCCGAACCGCCGTCGCCGGTTCCGTTCGAGCGCGGCGCGTTCGCCACCTGAACGGCCGGATCGGCCGCGGCTTCGCCGTTCGAGTCCGGCTCCGCCGAACCGTTTACGTCCGGGCTGTTCGAGGGCTGATCCGGCGCGGCCGCGTTGCCGCCGCCGGCGGGCGCTTGTTCGTCCGGCACCGCGACCGTGAACGCGTAGCTGCCCGAGATGTTATGGCCGTCTTCCCCGATGATCCGCCACGCGACTTGATACGTGCCGTTCGCGAGCGGCTGCCCGAAAGTGCCGGTAATCTCGTTTTCGCCGGAGGCGCTTTGGACCGCGACGGCTTTGCCTTGCCCGTCGGTCACCTTCAGCACCGTCAGCGGCTGGATCGCCGTCGCGAACGTCAGTTTGATTTCCGTCAGCGACTTCGCGACCGTGTCGCCGTCGGCGGGCGAGGCGCTTTTCAACTTCGTATGGGCCGACGCGGCCGTCGGCAGCGCGAACAGCGCGATCAGCAAAAGCAGGATTCCTGCGCGTAGATTCATCATGTCCACTCCTCTGCATCCGTCATGACGAACCCAGTATACCAGAGGATCCGACGCTTTAGATGACCCTTTCGGGCTACGGGGATGAACATCTCGTGAACGCGCCTCGCGTTTGCCGGCTCAGCCGAGCACGTTCGCCGGAGAGCCGTTCAAATACGCCTCGATGTCGGCGACGACGCCGCGGAAGAATCCGCGGTACGCCGCTTCGGTGACGTAGCCGATATGCGGCGTGGCCAGCACGTTCGGCAGCGAGCGGAACGGGTCGTCCGCGGGAAGCGGCTCCGTCTCGAACACGTCCAGCCCGGCGCCGGCGATCCGGCCTTCGCGCAGCGCCGCGATCAGCGCGTCCCGGTCCACGATCGGCGCGCGGGACGTGTTGATCAGGTACGCGGTCGGCTTCATCAACCCGAGCTCGCGGGCGCCGATCAGGCCGCGGGTGCGGTCGCTGAGTACCAGGTGAACCGAGACGATGTCGCTGCCCGCCAGCAGCTCCTCCTTCGAAGCCGCGAGACGCGCGCCGGCCGCCTCGGCTTTGTCCGCGGTCAGATTCTGGCTCCACGCCGAGACCTCCATGCCGAACGCTTGTCCGATCCGCGCGACGTTGCCGCCGATATGGCCGAGCCCGAGCAGGCCGAGCCGCTTGCCGGTCAAGTCGGCGCCGATCGACTGCTGCCATGGCCCGCCGCCGCGAAGCGCCTCGTTCTCCTGCACGAGCTTTCTCGCCAAGCCCAGGATGAGCGCCCACGTCAGCTCGGTCGTGCCTTCTCCGCCGCCGCGCGTACCGCAGACGACGATGCCGCGCTCCGAAGCGGCGGCGAGATCGACCGAAGCGTTGCGCATTCCGGTGGTCACGAGCAGCTTCAGCCGGGGCAACCGCTCGAAGAGCGACCGCCGAAACGGCGTCCGCTCCCGCATGATGACGACGATCTCGCAATCCGCGATGGCGGCCGCCAGCGCCGCCTCGTCGTCGAAATGCCGTTGGAACACGTCGATCTGTACCCGATCCGCGACGGACGACCAGTCCGCCATCGACATCGCGACCTGCTGGTAATCGTCCAGCACTGCGCATCTTATCATTCGTAGGTTCCTCCCTGTCCGGTTATGCTCTCATCTTGGCATAAGGGCTAGCCCGAAGCAAGAACCAAAAGGAGCACCCCGACCGTATCGGCGTGCTCCCAAGCTTCTTTGGTCCATTTATTCAGCCGCAAGCCTATAGAACCGGCGAATGCCGTTAAGATTAAAGCGTTGCCCGTCCGTTAGCGCCGGTCCCGCTCGCTTTCAGCTGATCGATGACCGAATTTACCGTGCTTGCCGGTATCGCAAAGCCGATTCCCTGCGCTTCGGCGTTCACGGCCGTATTGATGCCGATGACCTCGCCTTTCGTGTTCAGCAGCGGACCGCCGGAATTGCCCGGGTTGATCGCCGTGTCCGTTTGCAATAAATGCTTGTAATTGCGGGTACCCTGTTCGTCGTCGATGCTGATCTCGCGCTCTTTGGCGCTTAAGACGCCCGTCGTTACGGAATAGTCGAAATCGTACGGATTCCCGATCGCCACGACCCAATCGCCGACCGCCGCCGCGCCGGAGTCGCCGATCTTCAGGGCTGGAAAAGCCTTGTCTCCGTTGATCTTAAGCACGGCCAAATCCAGATCGTAGCGGCTTCCGAGCAGCGTGGCCGTGAACGGCGCGTCGTAGCCCTGCACGTAGACCTCGATTTCGTCCGCCCCGTCGATCACGTGCTCGTTCGTTAAGATATAGCCGTTCGAGTCGAACACGAAGCCGGAACCGATCCCGCTTTCGACCGCGTCTCCTCCCTCCGCGCCTTGCCGAAGCGCGCTTCTTCTTGTCTGTATATTCGCCGCCCGGTTGACTTTGGTCTCGATTTTGACGATGGCCGGGCTCGCGGCCTTCACGATGGACGATATGCTGTTCGTCCCCGAAGCAGTCAAGGAGGCGCTTTGCACGCCGGCTGCCGCCGAATCGCCGGCGGAGGAGACGGCCGCTTGCGCGGGCTGGGCGGCATAACCGAATAGATTCATCTTATCCGAAGCGAACGTCAAGCCGCCGATTACGGCCGCGCCGGCCATGAACGTCGCGAACATCGCTCGCCAGTTGGCGCTTCCCGTCTTTGCGGCCTTCCGCGACTTGCGCGCACGCTTATTTTCATCTGTATTCAGCTCGATTCTCGTCTCGATTCCGGTCTCGATTCCGGTCTCGATTCCGGTCTCGATTCCGGTCTTGATTCTGGTGTCTTCGTTCATTCGATTACCGCCTTTCGCTGCCCTTGATTTGTCCTGTCGATAGATAGAAGTATAGGGCGCGAACCTGAAGCGGAACTTAAGGGAGCCTAATAGCCAGATGAAAGTTAACTGAAGAATTGCTTAAAACGGCGGCATTCGTTCGGAAAAACTAAAGAGCGCCCGGGAATGCAATCCCGAGCGCTCTTATGGCGTGCGTTTCGCTCCTTCAGCCGATCAAGAACCGGTTAGCCCCGATCCGGAAAATAAATATCGATCCGGCTCTCTTCGCGCTCCAACGCGTGAATGTCCGGCCAAACCTCGATATCGACCGGCCGGTGGCCGAGCTCGCGGTTGATGTAATCGTACGTCTCGCCGATCCGCGATTCCGGTCCTTCGTGCGTGACCTTGACGTAACGTCCGGCCGGCAGCGCGTACGCGATCATGCCGGCGGGAATCGCCGCGCCTTCCGCCGCGGCCGCGCCGATGACATGCCGGTACGGCTTGTCCGGGGTCCACTGCTCGTTCTCGGAATACGCTTGAACCAAATAGATGTCCGCCGCGTTCGCCGCGCCTTCGATGTCGCGCAGGCGCGCCGCCAATTCCTCGCGCAGCTTCACGACGATTTTCGTTTCGAGCACTTGATTCAAGCTCTCGTGCAGCTCGAAGCCGATCAGCCGGATGGCCGGCATTTCGACGCGTTCGACTGAATACGTCCGCATATCCGCTCGCCCTCCCCATAAATGGAAATCATTTCATATCTGACTCATCCTCTTTGGTAGCGAAAAGCTGGCTCGCCTGTAAAGCCCGTCCTCGACATCTTGTCAAGGCTTGATGGAAATGCCGAACTTCGCGCCGGCATTGCCGACGAAGGCGACGGTTCCGTTCTTCGGCAGGACGACGGCGTCCTTCCCGCCGGCTACGCTGAAGTAGACGCACGTCCCTTGCGCGTCGTAAACGGCGAACGAGGCGTCGGCGGGCCGTTTTACCTGCATCGTCTTGCCGGCCGTCTGATCGGACAATTTATACCACTTGGCATATCCGTTAGCCGGAATCGTAGCGGCCGATTGCTTGCCGGCATAGATCGGCTTCACGGCCTCGCCGCTGACGAACACGCTGCCCGCGGACGTCATGTACTCGGTGCCGTTGTCCGTATAGAACCGGTACGCCTGCGTGTCCCGCCCCGCCATCGTCGGAATTTGCAGGTCGCTTGCGGAAACGTCCGGACCGAGTATCTTCTGGTCGAGCAGATAGCCCGGCGCGTCCGGGAACAGCGCGATCTTGACCGCGGGCTGCAGCAAGTACGTGAGCGACGAATACTTCTCGTTGACCAAATAATACGACTCTCCCGCCCGCTTCTCCCATGCCGCCGCCGTCTCGCTCGGGATCGGGTTCGCTTCGAGCTTCTCGGCGGAATACTGCGACAAGGCCGTCTGACCGAGTCCGGGCAGCGACGCGTATCCGCGCACCCAGACGTACGTATGTCCGTTCGTTTCCTTCACGAACGCGACCTTCGCATTGCCGTCCGCGCTGGCGAACGTGCCGTCCGCCGTGTAGACGTAATGCTCGGCCGGCGCGCCCGGCGCCTGGACCGCGCTCACCGCGAGGTCGCCGTCCTTGCGCACCTCGACCTTGAGCAATTGATTCGTCGCGCCGTACGTTCCCGAGAGCTCCGTCAACGCTTCCGGCATCGGCGCTTTCTCCGGGGCGCCGAACGTTTTCTCCGGTTTGAGCTCCGCGATGGCGCCTTTCTCCCGCAGCGCGCCGAGCAGGATCTCGTTCGCGAGCAGCTGGTCCGTCGTGCTGGAGCCGCCGGAGGAGAGGACGGCCGCCGCCATGTTTTGGTCAGGCAGCACGACGAGCGAGGCGTGATAGAGAATCGTGTCGCCGCCCTTCGTCAGCGCCTGGATGCCGTACTCGCCGAACGGGAACAGGTCGACGCTGTCCCAGCCGAGCCCGTAATTGACGGACGTATCGGCGTCTTCGGGCCACATTCCGCGCTTATACTCCGCCTGCTCCATGGCGTCGACCGCCTTGTCCGAGAGGATGCCCGCGGTTTGCCCGGTGAAAATCTGCGAGAACCTTACCAGGTCCTCCGCCGTCGAGTAGATGCCGCCGGCTCCGATGACGTTGACCGTCTCGTTCGGCAGCTGACCCTTGTAAGCCGGGAAATACAGACCCGCCATCCGCGAGAGGTCAAGCCGATCCAGCGGCGTCTTCGTCGCGTCCATGCCGAGCGGCTCCGTGAAGGTCTCGTGAATGAACGAGGTGAAGTCCGTGCCGCTCACCCGTTCGACCAGCAGCTCGGCCAGCGTGAAGCCGTCGTTGCTGTAGACGGAGTACGCCCCGGGGTCGGCTTTCAGCTTCTGCTTGGCCAGCTCGCCCAGCAAATGATCGTGCGCGTACGTGTCGTTGTCTTCGAACAAAAACGCGTTCGGGAACGTCGAGCCGTTCAGCCCGGACGAATGATTCAGCAGCATGCGCGGCGTAATGCGCGCATACCGCTCGTCCTGCATCGTAAAGTCCGGCAGGTAGCGGATGACGGGCGTATCCAAGTCGACTTTCCCTTCGTCGACGAGCTTCATCACGGCCGCCGTCGCGAACATTTTGCTCGTCGAACCGATGCCGTACATCGTATCCGCCGACAGCGGTACGCGCTCCTTCTCGTCGTTGCGGCCGGCCTCGCCGGATACGACGATCCGGCCATGGTCGATGAGCGCGTACTGCACGCTGGTCGTTTGATAGGTTCCCGTGAGCAGCGCGGCTTTCTCGGCCGCGGCCTTTCGCGTGGCTTCGTAGGGCTGCGCGCCGTCCTGTCCCGCGGCCATTGCGCCCGCCGGCAGCAGCAGGACAGCTGCAAGCGCTGTCATCGTCAGCCATTTCAATCGTTTATGCATGAGAGCCTCCTCAATCGTATTGCGTTGCCTTCGTCCCGGCTACCCTCCTTCGAAAGCATGCGCTTGGCAAGAGTCTCTCTTTAGTACGGGACAATCTCCCGAAAGTGTCCAGATTCTAGCAATATTGTTAAATTGGTCCTATGCCGGTTGCTAATAGACCTACCTATTCGAACCATATGCGGGAACGCCAAATAAAGCCGCCGAACTCTCGGCGGCTTTACGGCGCGTCCTTCGCCGGGGCGTGCGTTACCGTTGGTCCGCTTGCACCCGAGCGGCATACGTCTTGCTCCATTTGCGGCGAAGAAGATGCACGACGAACAGCAGCACCGGAATCGTTAAGTCAAAAAACGGTTTCAGCAGATGGACGTCCGTCAATCCCTCCTCGTTATGTTCGGGGAAGCTCCAAGCCGAGAATATCGAGGCGAAGAGGATCACGATCGAGACGGGATACGCCAGACGGTGCGGTTCTCTTACCTTGAAGACATCTGCCGCGATCGCCATGGCGGCATAGCCGTACATCGTCATTTTGAAGAAAACGCCGATGATCATCGCAAGCAGGACCAGCGCGTCCATGCGTTGTATGAAGTCCATGATGTTGACAAGTCTGAGCGTAGTGAGGAGCGGGAACGTCGAGCGCGAGTAAATATTCTCGCCGAGCACCGAGATTTCCAGGGCATGAGTCATGCTCAGCAGCAACCCGCCTACGAACATCGCTAGAATGCCGCTTCGCCTTACGGCGCCGCGTCCGTTCACGTGCGCGAACACGGTCATGAAGCAGACCACCTCGCCGAACGGAAACATGAAGATCGAAGGATAGGCCGAAGAGAGGATTTTGCGCCAGCCTTCGCCGGTCAACGGCTCTAGGTTCTTCAGATCGATCAGTCCGGAAAACAAGATCAGCAGGTTTGCGACGGCTCCGATCAAGATGAATATGAAAAAGTAGATTTGACCCAACCGATAGAAAACCTCAAGTCCTTTGCGAAGTACGTAGATGACTGCGACGATCATGGCGGTCTGCATGACGAAGTTCGGCGTAACGTCGTAGCTGGACGTGACGAGCAGGTCGCCTGCTTCCCGAAGATTACGGGCCGAGACGTACATGAAATAAACCGCGTACAGCAGACTGAGCGCATGGCCGAGCGGCGCGCCGAAAATGTGGCGGCAGTAACCGCTCAGGATTTGCTGGGGGTATTGCCGGTGCAAGCCGTCGAAGACGAGATACAAAAGCAGGCCGGCGGGCAGCGCCGACAGGATGGAGAGCCATACTTCCTGGCCGGACTGGAATCCGACGGGTATGACCAGAGCGGTGCCGAACACGTACAACACCATCATGGAGAAGAGTTGAAGCCCGCTGATGCTTTGACTATCCGTTCTCATAAGAATGTCTCCCGTCACCGTGTAGATTCCGCCCTGCGGGACGCGGCCGTCCGGCGGGCGGATTAGGCGCGGCCCATCCCGGCAATGCTGGAAGGTATCGATTCTATGAAGAGAAGCCGAGGTGCCGCTTTGAAAATCGTATTCGTCTATGTCCTGCTGTTCGCGATCGAGCTCGCTTTCCTGGTGACGGCCGATCTGCTGTCCGGCATTCCTATCCCGGAGGCGCTGCAGACGCTCCGCAAGGCGTTCAGCGTGCTGAAGCCGGCGCATGCCGTCTTCCTGTTCGTCCTGCTCTGTCTCCCCCTGCGGTACGCTTTCGCCGCCAAGGCCCGCCGCGGCACCGACCGCGGCTGAAGCCGCGCTTACGATTCCGACGCCACCGGAATATAAGCTTTCAGCGTCATGCCCGTGTTCCGGAGATACGCTTCCACAGTTACGTCGAAGTCGGCGTCGGCGTAAGATTCCCGCCAATTGCGTTCCATAAGCTTCCAGGCTTTCGGATATTTGCGGCTGATCGCGTCGCCGAAACCCAAGATATCCGCGCGTTCGTTCATCGACGTCCGAATCGTCGCTTCGACCATGGCTTGCGTCCGGTCCGCCCACTCGCGCTGCAGCTTGACCATCGTCGCCTTGTTGTTCAGATCGACCGGGCAATGCACCTCGCTGACGTTGCCTTCTTCTTTGATGCGAACGTGGAACGCCGGTTTGCCGGATCGCATGTCGACATGCAGGCTCGACTTGGCGCCGATCAGCTCGACGAAGAGCTTTTCCTTCGAGTGCGGGCAAGATAACTGGAAAATGGTGCTTTTGATTTTGTTCTTCAGCATCAGGATCGCGATGGCATGTTCCCCTTTCAGCCAACCGATCATTTTCCCCTCCCGGAACACCGCAAGCCCATCGTAGATCATGATCCCTTTTTCCGGCGTGTTCTCGATCCCGCTCAGCGCCATGTCCTGCGCGCGGCTCTGCGCCGTGATGATTTCTTTCACGTCCACCGTCAAATTGTGCGCCCAGACCGACTGCGTCATTTTCAAGCGCTTGTTGAGTCCGCTGGCAGAGGCTTTCTCGAGCGGCGTGACTTTCCGGAGAATCGCCTGCGCCGTCGAATCTTTCGACACGATGACGGACATGTTCAATCGGAATTCGTGCGATCGGTCGAAAAAATCGAACAGTTCCTGAACGCCGCCGCGCGCCATCGCCTCGCCGATGACGAGCAGCTGGGTATGCGAGAAAAACAGCTGCCGGGATATTTTTTGCGAGGCTTTGCGCATGGCGCCGAACAACGATTTTTCCGCAGCCGAGTAAACGACGATCGGCTGATCGCCCGGACCGCCGCCATTCAAGTTCGACGAGACGGTACTCGGATTCACGACCTGGAACGAGACGAGATATTGCCCGGTTCCGTCCATGCGGTCGATGCCCATGCCCGTCACGATGGCCAGATTGTTCAATTCCCTGCTATTCCAGCACCCGGACAGCATAAGCGTCAAACAGCAAGCCGTCGCCAGCCACAGCGGGCGAATGCCGCGCCTCATGGATGCCCCTCGCCGGCCGGATCGGGCTTCGGTTCGGATTGGCGAACGCGATTTCGTTCGTCCGCCTGCCTCGGCCGGGTCAGCTGATTCCGCCAGGACAGCCGGACGAACAGATCCTTCTGATCTTTCGCATCGAACACGGTCAGCGCCGACATATACTGCGTCCCGAACGACCGCAGTCCGCACATATGGCCGAGCACGATGAAACTGAAGATCGCGATGCCATAAAATCCGAGGAAGCCCGAGGCCGCCATCATGCAGAACCGGATGATCCGCGCGGACAGCGCCAGATCGTAGGAAGCGGTCGCGAAGCTCGAAATCCCGGTGATGGATACCACGATAACCATCGCCGAAGAGATAAGCCCCGCTTGTACCGCCGCCTGCCCCAAGACCAGCGCCCCGACGATCGAGACCGCTTGGCCGATCGCGCGGGGCATTCGGAGACCGGCTTCCCGCAAGATCTCGAACGACGCTTCCATAATCAGCGCCTCGATAAACGCCGGGAAGGGCACGTTTTGCCGCTGCGCCGCAAGGCTGACGATGAGCTGCGTCGGTATCATTTCCTGATGGAACGTTATGGCCGCGATGTAGATCGACGGGACGTACAGCGAAATGAAATAGGCGCTGAAGCGCAACATCCGTATCAAGGACGCCGCTTCGAAGTTCTGATTGTAATCCTCGGCCGATTGGAAGAACATGCCGAACGTGGCGGGCGCGATCAGCACGAACGGAGTGCCGTCGACGAAGATGGCGACGCGTCCCTCCAACAGATTGCCGGACACCGTATCCGGTCGCTCGGTGTTGTATAGGATCGGGAACGGCGTATAGGCGTCGTCTTGAATGAGCTGCTCGATATAACCCGATTCCAAAATCGCGTCGGTGTCGATCTTCTGCAGCCGGCGCTTGACTTCCTGGACGAGCTCCTCCTTGGCGATGCCGTTGATATACATGATGACGATGTCCGTATGCGTCTGCTCGCCGACTTGAATCGTCTCGAGCCAGAGGTTCTGGCTGCGGATACGCCGCCGGACCTGCGCGACGTTCGCCCCGATCGTTTCCGTAAACCCGTCCTTAGGTCCCCGGATGACGACCTGGGAGGACGGCTCTGTTATGGCTCGCGCCTTCCCGCCTCTCGTTCCGCATACCAACGCGTCCTTGCTCCCGTCCACGAAGATGACCGTATCTCCGGACAGAACGGACAGGATGACGGCCTTCCATTCGCATTCGACGCTGATTTCGCCGATGGCCGTGGCGTTCGTTTTGATGAAATTCAATAATGGCTTGGCATCCTTCGCGCCTTCGGGCGCGGCATGCGCCTCGTCGATGGCGAGCACCTTCAGCACGAAGGCATCGACGGTCGGCCTGTCGGAAATGCCTTCGGCGTATGCGACCGCGATTTGTCTGCCGGTCTGCCCGTATTCGAATTCCCGGATCGTAATATCGGGACTTTGGCCCATGATCGTCCGCAAATAATCCAAGTTCTCGCCGAGATGCGGATCAATCGATCGTTTGGCCGCCGACGGATCGCCTCCCCCGCCGGCAGTTCTCTTGCTCATCTTACGAAACATACGCACACTCGCTTTCACCCGGAACCTCGATTGCCGCAACCCACGCACTTACTGGTCATTATTTCCAACCGGAGCAGGCATCAACCGTGCCGGGTTCCTTGGGGGCGGGCGTAACGTAAAAAAGCCTCCGACCCGTTGCAGGGTGCGAAGGCGGTATTAGTATCGCGCTATAAGAATCGGCGATTATTTTGCCGCTTGCAGGGCCCGGTTCAGTCCGAGCGCGCGCGAAGTCGACGCATGAATGTCTTGAATCAGTTCCGGATGCTTCACGAGCGACAGCCCGTAGGACGGAATCATTTCCTTGATTTTCGGCTCCCACGCTTTCATGTCCTGCGGGAAGCATTTCTTCATCAATTCGAGCATGACGGAGACGGCGGTGGAAGCGCCGGGCGACGCGCCGAGCAGCGCCGCGATCGATCCGTCGGCGTTGTTGACGACTTCCGTGCCGAACTGCAGCGTGCCGCGGCCGTTCTCGGTATCCTTGATGACCTGCACGCGCTGGCCGGCCACGAGCAAATCCCAGTCCTCGCTCTTGGCGTTCGGCACGAATTGCCGCAGATCCTCCATCCGCTTCTCCTTCGACAGCATGACCTGCTGGATCAGGTACTTGGTCAGGCCCATGTTTTTGGCGCCCGCCGCCAGCATCGTCACGACGTTGTTCGGCTTCACGGAACCGATCAGGTCGAACATCGAACCCGTCTTCAGGAACTTCGGCGTGAAGCCCGCGAACGGCCCGAAGAGCAGCGAACGTTTATTGTCGATGTAGCGGGTGTCCAAGTGCGGCACGGACATCGGAGGCGCGCCGACCGGCGCCTTGCCGTATACCTTGGCGTTGTGCTGCGCGACGACGTCCGGATTGTTGCACACCATGAACAGTCCGCTGACCGGGAAGCCGCCGATCCGCTTCGATTCCGGGATGCCGGATTTTTGCAGCAGCGGCAAGCTTCCGCCCCCGCCGCCGATGAAGACGAAGTTCGCCGAGTGACGCTCGACGGCGCCCGTGCCGAGATTCCGCACTTTCAATTCCCAGCGTCCGTCGCGCGTCCGTTTTATATTATCGACCATGTGTCTGTACTTTATTTCTACGTTTTGGCGCTGCAGGGTTTCGAACAGGATGCGCGTCAGCGCGCCGAAATTGACGTCCGTGCCGGTATCGATCTTCGTCGCCGCGATCGGCTCGTTCGAATTCCGGTCCTGCATGATAAGCGGAATCCACTTCTTCAATTGCTTCGGGTCGTCGGAGAATTCCATGCCCGCAAACAGCGGATTGGCGGACATCGCTTCATACCGCCTGCGCAGGAAGCCGACGTTCTTCTCCCCTTGCACCAGGCTCATGTGCGGCAGCGGCATGATGAAGTCCTGCGGGTTGCGGATCTGCTGATGATCCACGAGATACGACCAGAATTGCCGGGACACTTGAAATTGCTCGTTGATCTTGATCGCTTTGGCGATATCGACGGAGCCGTCCGGTTTCTCGTCGGTGTAGTTGAGCTCGCACAGCGCCGCATGCCCCGTTCCCGCGTTGTTCCACTCGTTGGAGCTTTCTTCGCCCGCGCTTGCCAGCTTCTCGAACACTTTGATGTTCCAGTCCGGCGCCAGCTGCTTCAGCAGCGACCCCAGCGTCGCGCTCATGATGCCGGCACCGATCAGGATAACGTCTGTACTAGTTTGTCTGTCACTCATGTTTACCGTCCTTAAACGCTGAATTTGCCGAAAAGGATGCAGGCGCACCGGCATAAAATGCCGCAACAAGCCGAGGCGCCGCCGCGTCGCACGCCTTTTCCGGACCAGTCCAAAACATTAAAAAATATTTATTCACTATTATATGATAGTTGCAAGCGATACGACAAGAAGCGCAGCGATGTTGCGAGGCGGAAATCCCGCCGATTCGCGCCTCGCAGTACGGTTTCGGCTTCCTTCCGGATCGTTCGCGCGGCGGGATTTCCGCTCATTGTCGGCGCTTTCGCCGGTCGCCGGCCCGGCCGCGCGGCAATTCCAACATTTTTCTGAACGTTCGGCCGGCCTCCGGCCAAAACGAACGGCCCGCCGCGAAAACGGCGGGCTGCGGAGGCCGCCGGTTCGCGGCGAGCATTCGTCGACCGGACGCTGCCTCGTCGACCCGATGATTAGCCTCGCATGTGAAGATCCGCATAATCCATGAAGCGCTGCCAGTCATAGCGAGTCAAGTCATGCCCGCCCGTGCGGAGATGATAGCCGATGCCGCCGCCCGTAAGCGGGGTGTCCGGTGCCGGCCGAAGTTCGGCGGACACGCCTTGCCGGCCAAGCAGGCGGTATGCCGGACTCGCAAGCACGCAGGCCATGAATTCCGCTTCGGGATCCGCCCACGCATCCTCCGTCGCGCTGGCCACGTAGAGCGGCCGCGGCGCGATCAAGGCCAGCAGCTGGTGCTGATCGACGGGCAGATCGTCTTCCTTCCCGTTATAGCGCTTATACCGCTCGCAGAACCAGTGGGGAAATTGCCGGTTGATGTCCGCGATCGTCTCCCCCGCCTTCCCCCGGGCGATCGCGGCGCCGGTCGAACCCGAGTTGTTGCTTGCCACGAGCGCGAATCGCTCGTCCTGGGCGCCGCCCCACAGCGCCGCTTTGCCGCCGCGCGAATGGCCGGCGAGGGCGACCCGGCTTGCATCGATGCCGGGATCGGTCTCCAAATAATCCATCGCGCGGCTCGCGCCCCATGCCCATGCCGCGATCGCGCCCCACGCGTCGTCGGCCCGGGGGCCCGGCGGATCGAACGCGCCGTGCGCGCCGTTGCGGAATCCGTCGTCGTAATCGGGATCCGCGTCCTCCACGTGGAAGACGGCGGCCGCGTAGCCCCGCGCGACCAGATCCTCCGCCGGCCAGAAGCCGCTGCGTTCGCGGCGGTCGGGATCCATATGCGCGCGTTCCCGGTTGCAGAGGAACAGAAAGGCCGGCGCCTTCTGGGGCTCGCCGGTTGACGGCACGAAGAGGAGCAGACGAATCACGGCCGTGCCTCCCGGACCGTCGAACGACAGCTCGATCCGTTTGCGAGTCGCGGTTCCGTTCATCCACCCGCCGCTCTCTTCCGTCACGTCGAACCGCGGGCTGCCGGGACGGCCGACCGGGGCCCTGCCGTAAATATGCTGCCGGAACAGCTCCAGCAGCCGCGGACGTTCTTCCCTTCGCCACGACTCGGCCGCACGCCGCCGCAGCGCTTCGTCCGCCGCATGCTCGGCCAACCGCAAAGGTTCGGGTATTCGCGCATGTGGATGCATGCCTGATTCCGCCTTTCGATAACGTATTGATTCACGTTTCGATTAACTGTTCTATTCCCGATAACTTTTCTATTACCGATTCTATTAAAGTTTGGATTACCGCTTAAGATCGTTTGGATTGTTAGGTATGGAGTACGTATGCCCTGTACGGCCATTTCGGCGGAGAGACGCAAGCGGTCAATCAACGCCCGGCCGGCCGGCTTTGCGGGCTTTGGGCGTGATGACGTGGCCCGTGCCGCTGCGCCGTTCGTAGAACAGCACGCGTTTCCGGTTGAACAGGCACATCACGAGGTGAATGGCGAACGCGGCGTTGACCGCGAAGACGGCCAGCAGCAGCGGAAGGATGGCGATCGAGCTGCCCGCCCCGCGCGCAGCGAGACCGACCATCAGCGCGTTGACGCCTCCGATGACGCCATAGAGCAGCCCGTACCGGACCAGCAGCTCGCGCAGACGCACCCGGCTGCCTTTTCCGCGCAGGCGAATGCGGACGAACCACTTGCCGAGCGTCTGACCGTTGGCGAAGTAAGGCAGGACGACGAAATACGCGGCAACGGCGATCGCGTACGGGAGCGGGACGCGCAACACCGCAAGCGCCGCCACGAGGGGATTCAGCACGATCCAATCGATGAGGAACGCCAGCCCCCGCCGGGTATACGATACCCGCTTCGTCGCCAGGTCGACGCGTTCGTCGAGCTTGTCGATGCGCGGGAGCCGTTTGGACAGCCATTCGGCCGCTACGAAGCCCAAGAGCCCGCCGGCCGTATTCGTCATCGCGTCGTCGACGTCGAACAGCCGGTACGGGTAATCGTAGATGCCGTAGATACCCGTCACCTGCGTCGTTTCGAAGAAGAGCGAGAGTCCGAGGGTAAGAAGCAGGCACGGCAGCCAGCCGGTCCGGAAATAATACCGCAGGAACATGCCGAACGGCACGGTCAGCAGCACGTTGAAGACGACCTGCAGCACCGCTCTTTCCTTCAGCAGGCGCAGGTACGTCGGCGGCCGCTCCCAATCGACGCCCGTTTCCTTCAGGACGTCGAGCACGAAATGGAACGGGATCCATTGGGCGTACGAGCTGGCCGCCGGCGGCGCGTTGTGGACGCTCGGCGGAAGCGGCAGCAGGATCAGAAACACCGCGTTCAGCATATAGAGCAGGAACAAGTAGAGCAGCAGCGCCCGGTACATATGCACGTACCCGTGCCGGCGGTACTGCACGAGCAGGAACGGCAGCGTGAACAGCAGCGCCGCGACCGGAAAGCTCAGAAACGCGTATGAGATCGGAAACAAATAAACCGTCAGCATGCCGACACCTTTCGTAGGAGACGGGCGGCAAGACCGCGCCGGCACCGGAATATGGGTTGCCCCTATCTTACCCCGTATCCGGCGCGGCGAACAATCCCCGGTTTCAGCCGGATTCGGGACGCTCGCCGCGGACCGGCTGCCGGTAGCGGTCGTACGCCGTCTGCTGAATCTCGATCGCCCGGTCGATGCCGAGCGACTTCAGCTGCGCGACGTAGGCGCCGAAGCCGTCCATCGGCTCGATGCCGAGGATGAATTTGAGCGACATCTCGTCCGTCAGCGCCGCAACGTCCCCCATGATGGCCGAGAGTTCGGCGTTCTCCTTCTCCGTTTTCGGCGTTGCCGGAAGCGTATGGTCCGCCGCGTCCGTATCGCCCCAGAGCCGGATTGCGTACTTCTGCTCCGGCATCGCGTAATACTGCTCCATGTACCGGACGTCCTGCACGAACGGCCCGAAGTAGCTGGCCCGCGTGTACATCGCGAGCGCTTGGGACGGCGCCAGCTTGTCCGGGTTGTTCAGGATGAGGTCCGTGTACCGCGGATAGCCGTCCTTCATCTCGTAGCTCACGCCTTCGATGCCGAAGTTGAACAGCATATGGCCTTTCGGGCCGTACCCGTAGTCGAGCAGCCGGGCCGCCTGCTCGACGTTCGGGCTCGCGCTCGAAATCGCCACCCCGCCGCTCGACCCCACCGCCGGGGCGCGCTGCCCGAATTGCGGCCGATCGCCCCGGCGCAGCACGGGATACGGGGCCGCGGTCAGCTCCGCAGACGGATCGTCCTTCCGCAGCACGGGCAGCCAGGTCCCGATGCCCGCTCCCGCGTTCCAGATGCTCGCGCCGCTCCGCCCCGTCAGCATGCTGACGTCCTGCGTCTCGGAATCGACCGCGGCGAAGTTCGGGTCGATGAGTCCTTCGGCGTACCAGTCCCGAAACAGCGTCAGGAACGACTTGTAGCCGGGCTCCCCCGGACCGTATTTCACTTGCCCGTCCGCCAAATAAAAGCCCTTCTTTATGCCGTATGCGCCGATGAAGCCGCCGCCTTCGATCCCGAACAGCGGATTGGGCACGCCGAGGAACGTGAGCGGCGCTTCGACGCCTTTGCGTTCCTTGAAGGCCGTCAGCACGGCATGCCAATCGTCGATCGTCTCCGGCACGCCGAGCCCGAGCTCGTCCAGCCAATCCTTCCGCAGGATCGGGCCTTGGTACGTGCGCAGCCGGTCGTCGTTCTGCACGAACGGGAACATGTAGTAGCTGCCGTCCGCCGTCCGAATCTGCTTGTCGATGTCGGGATGCCCGCGCAGGTAAGCTTTCAGGTTGGGGGCGTAGCGGTCGATCGCGTCGTTCAGCCGCAAAATATATCCGTCCTTGATCGCCTTCTCCGGCCCGCCCGGGAAATTCGCCCATTCGTATTCGATCATGTCCGGCAGCTCGCCCGACGCCAGCAGCACGTTGATCGCTTCCTTCGCCTGGTTCGACGGGGGCTGGATGAAGGTCAGCTTCGCGCCCGTCTCGCGCTGCCATTCCTGGAAGAACGGCACGTCGCGGAACCGCTGCTTGGCGCTCGCCGCGTTGCCGTTCAGCTCCGCCCAGTACGTCATCGAAGCTTGTCCGCCTCCGACGCCTCCGCCATGGTCGCGGTCGTCGGCTTCGTCCGCCGCGCCGTCCGCCTGCTTCGGCTCGGCGTCGCTGCCGCCCGCCGGCCGGACGCCGGCGCTCTCCCTGCAGCCGACCAGCGCCAGCAGCGCGACCGTCGCCGCGGCCGCCGCCATGAGCCGCGCGCTTCTTCTTCGCATGACAAGGCCCCCTTATACGATTTCCTTGTATTTGCCCGGCGTGATGCCCTCGTATTTCTTGAACACGCGAATGAACGTGGCGGCGTCGTTGTAGCCGACGAGCCGCGAGATGTCGTTGATCGATTCCTGCTTCGCGCGGAACATCGCCTTGGCCCGCGCGATCCGCGTCTTGTGAATGCAGTCGAGCAAGCCCTCGCCCGTCTGGTTCTTGAACAGCCGCGACAGGTAGCTGCCCTTCAGGTCGAAGCGTTCGCCGATCGCGTTGACGTTCAGATTCGCGTCCGCGTAATGGGCTTCGATGTACCGGACCACCTCGGCCGTCAGCTCGCGCAGCGAGCCTTCCCGCTCCAGCGCGGCGTTGCTCGCCCGCTTCTCCGCGGCGAACGCGCAGACGTCCCGAAGCAAGGTCTGCAGCGCCTCCTGCATCTCCTGCAGCGTGCCGCTGGCGACGACGGCGTCCAGCCAGCCCGCATCGCGCTCCCACGCGCTGCCTTCGCCGAGCTCGCCGATCGCCTTGACCATCGTGCCGACCAGGTCGAAGAGCAGGCAGCGCGCCAGCGCGAGCGGCATGACGCGTCCGCCGAAATTGCGTTCCGTGATCTCGCGCATGTACGACGATGCCTCCCCGAAGTCGCCGGCCTTGATGAAATTAATGAGCTGCTGCTCCGCCTGCAGCGGGTAGTAATATCCCGAACCGGCCGAATCCGCCGGGTTCGCGCGGATATCTTCGTACGCGAGGATGCCCTGCTTCCCGAGCACCATCTTGTACTCCATCGCGTCGACCGCCTCCTGGTACGCCGCCGCGATCCCCGCCCAGGCCGAATGGCACCCGCTCACGGAGATCGTGAGCTCCATATCGTACCGGCGCAGGAAGGCTTGCGCCTCGGAAGCGATCGCCGTCAGCTCGCCGCGGACGTCCGGCGCATCCGGCTTCAGGCAGACGAGGCAGGCCAGCATGTCGTCCGCTTCGGCGACGTAGCCGGCGTGCTGTCGCTGCAGCGCCAGCTCTTCGACGACGTTGCCGATGATGAACGGCGCGAGCCGCGCCCGCTCGTTCAGATCGATGCCCGGCAGCTTGGCGTACAGGCTCTCTTCGTTCTCCAGCACGAACAGCAGGACGGCGAATTCGTTCGACGGCAGCGCCATATGAAAGGAGCGGAACGCTTCCTCGTACGGGACGCGCGCGTCGAGCTTGCCCTTCAGCAGCCGGTAAATCATGTTGGAGCGCAGCGTCTGCTGGTGCTTCTGCAGCTGCGTCGCGATCCGCTCCTTCTCGCTTCTCGCGTTCAGAACGGCGCGCTGAATGTACCGGAGCTCGTTGCCGTCTCCCCGTTCGGCCGGCGCGTTGCGGTCTGTAAGCGATTGCATAAGTTCATGGATCGGCGTGTAATTCCGGCGCGTGAAGAACCAGGTCAGGATGCCGGCCCCGATCAGGCTGAGCAGAATGCTGATGGACGCGAAGCTGCGGACGTACTCGGCCTTCTTCCAGTAGACGGCGCTGGGGAAGATAAGCGCGTATTTCAAGTCCGACACGGCGGACGGCATGTAAAACAGCTCCGAGCCGCCGAGCCGCGTTTGCGTCAGGCGGACATGTCCGTCATCGAGGAACGGCTGCAGCTCCGGCGCGTCCGGGCGGCTCGACAGCAGAATCTCGTTGTCCTTGTCGAGAATAAGCAGCAGCCCTTCGCCGAAATCCGAGATGCCTTCGATCGCCTTCCGGAACCTCGAGGCGTCCGCCATCACGACGATCGACCCCGTCGGGTTGCCGCTCAGATCGTCCGGCAGCCGCGTGATGTACGCGATCGCGTCGTCCGACGTTCCCGCGCCCAGATGCGGCAGCACCGCGAAGCGGTTCGCCGCCGGGCCGCGCACCGTTTCCGACCAATCGTCGTAGGACAGGTCCCCCGTATCGTGAAGCGTGCGGAAGGCGGTCCGCAGGTCCCGGATGTTGCCCGGCCGCAGGATGGCCCCGCCCTGGTCCCAGACGACGTAAAATTCGTCGATCGAGGCGTAGGACGTCTTGTAGAGACGGAATTCCTTCGCCAGCTGGTAGGCGGTAAACGGCGCCTCCTTCGCCGGCTTGCTGGAGTACATCAAGCTTTGCAGCTTGTCGTTCCACGTAATCTCCATATCCAGCCGTTTCATCAGATCGACCTGGTTGTCGATCGTATAGCGCATCTGCTTCAGCAGGGCGTCGTTGGCGCGGTGAATCTCGCCCTTCAGCGCGTGGCTGGCCTGCGAATAAATGACCAGGCTGAGCGCGATCGGGACGAACAGGACCGCGCTGTAGGAGATCAGCCAGGTGAACACGATGCTTTTGCGTTTGTGCCATAATCCGCGAATCGTCGGCAAGCTCCCATCCCCCGCAAGTATCGGATTCGTCGTCTGGAAGGACGCGTTCAGACCTCCATTATACCCACTCGCGCCGCTGGAACGGAATGGAGAAAAACGAAAAAACGATTTACAAAAACGACAACGATGCGCCGGGCTTCGCCGCCCGGGCACGCGAAAAGCCCGAAAGGACGCCTGTCGTCCTTTCGGGCCGCGGTTCGCGGAGATATCGAAGCCGGCGCCGCCTGTTCTAGAAAATCCGCCGCGTCCAGCCGTTCAGCTTCGCGACCGCCTCCATGAAGAAGTAATCGCCGTAAATCAGCGAGACGTTCACGTTCTGTCCGGCCGGCTTGTGGCCCGTGCCCTGCGTCAGAATCGCTTCATGGTCCGGCCGGTCCCACGTCGCGTAACCCGCGTCGAGGGAGGCGAGGATGCGCCCGGCCGCCGCGCGGTAAGCCCGGCCTTCCCGCTCCGGCAGCGCGTCCGCAAGCTCGAGCAGCCCCGACGCCGCGATCGCGCCGGCCGAGGTGTCGCGCGGCTCGCCGCCGAGCTCCCCGTCCGCGCGGAAATCCCAGTGCGGGACGGCGTCCTCCGGCAGGTGGGCGACGAAATAATGCGCCACCCGCTGCGATGCTTGCAGATACGCCGGGTTCCCGGTATGCCGGAACGTATTGGCCATGCCGTACAGCACCCAGGCGTTGCCCCGGCTCCAAGCGGAATCCGGCGCCGCGCCTTGGCCGCCGAGGGCGTCCGCCCGCTCGCCCGTCTCCGGATCGAACCGGACGATATGGTGGGCCGAGCCGTCCGGCCGGATGAATTCCCGCAGCACCGTGTCCACGTGCAGCTTCGCGACATGCGCGAAGCGCGGATCCCCGCTCTCCTTCGCGGCCCAGAACAGCAGCGACAGGTTCATCGCCGTGTCCGCGATCGCCCAGCCGGTCCGGTCCCCGTTCCAGGCGCGGATGAATCCGCCCCGCGGATTGAAGCGGCCCGCCAGGAAGTTCGCGGCGAACAGCCCCCGCCGCCGCGCGTCCTCGTCGCCGGTCAGCGCGTATTTGAACACGGCCGTGGGCAGGAACTGGAAGCCTACGTCGTGGTCGAAGCGGTTCTCCTCCAGCATCAGCCGCTCCAGCCGTTCGTCCCAGCTCCAGGCGGCTTCCCGGAACCGGACTTCGCCGCTCATGTCGTGGGCGAGCCATAGCATGCCCGGCCAGAAGCCGGACGTCCACCAATCGAGCCGCAAATCGTCGTATTTGCCGTTGTCGCCGGCAACGTGCGGCGAGCGGCCGCCCATGGCCGCCCGCATGGCGTCGACCTTGGCGAGAACGCGCGCCCAGACGGCGGCGCTTGCGGTTTCGTTCCATGCTGCCGTTTCGATCATGTCTCTCCTGCCTCCTTTTCGTTGGCCGCGCGGGCACAGGCTTGCCCCGCGCGGATCGGCTCAATGAACAACCTACCATTCAGCCTATGATTTTACTTCTTGAATCAACCCTTCAGCGAATCGTCAGCCCTTCAGCGAACCGACCATGACGCCCTTCACGAAGAACCGCTGCACGAACGGGTAGACGCACAGGATCGGAACGGTCGCGACCATGATCGTCGCGTACTTGATCGTCTCGCCGATCTGGAACCGGTCGCCGGCCGAAGCGCCCGCGGACATGCTGTCGGTGGCGTTGGCGATCAGGATCTCCCGCAGGACGAGCTGCAGCGGGAACAGCTCGCGGCTCTTGATGAACACCGACGCGTAGAACCACCCGTTCCACTTGTCGACCGCGTAGTACAGAATCATGACGGCGATGACCGGCATCGACAGCGGGATGATGATCCGGAAGAGGATCGTGAAGTGATTGGCGCCGTCGATCTTCGCCGACTCCTCGAGGCTGTCCGGAATGCCCATGAACGCCGTCCGCATGATGATCAGGTTGAACGTGCTGACCGCGAACGGCACGATCGTCGACCAGAGCGAGTCCAGCAGCCCGACGCCCTTCACGATCAGATAGAGCGGAATCAGTCCCCCGCCGAAGAACATCGTGAATACGATGATGAACATGAAGACGTTGTTCCACAGGACGTTCTTGCGGGACAGCACGTAGGCGCCCAGCGCCGTCATGAACAGATTGACGAGGACGCCGGCGACGACGATGAACAGCGTGTTGCGGTAGCCGATCGCGATGCCCGGGTTCGCCAGCACGCTCTTGTAGGCTTCGAGGCTGAATCCGAGCGGCTTCCACAGAATGCCTTTGTACACGATCAGCCGGCCGGCGTCGCTGAACGAAGCGAACAGCACATACAGCAGCGGGTACAGCGTGGCGACGACGAGCAGCAGCAGGACGGCATAAATCGCGACGTCGAACGCCCGGTCGACGAAGCCCGTTTCCGTTTTCATCCTTCTCACCTCACCATAGGCTGCTTTTGCTCACTCGGCGGCTGACGGCGTTGGCCGTCACGAGCAGGATCAAGTTGATGCACGAATTGAACAGGCCGACCGCCGAGCTGTAGCTCCAGCCGAATTCGAGCAGGCCCTTCCGGTACACGAAGGACGAGATGACGTCGGCCGTCTCGTACGTGACCGGGTTGTACAGCAATATGATTTTCTCGAAGCCGACGTTGAGCAGGTTGCCCATCCGCAGAATCAGCATGATCGCGATGGTCGGCATGATGCCCGGCAGCGTGATGTAGACGATCTGCTTGAACCGGCTGGCGCCGTCCATCCGGGCCGCTTCGTACTGCTCCTGGTCGATGCTCATCAGCGCCGCGATGTAGATGATCGATTCCCAGCCGATCCGCTGCCAGATCTCCGACGAGATGTAGATCGGGCGGAACAGCCCGGGCTTCTGGAGCATCGCCTGCCCGTCGTAGCCGATCCAGGTTAGCAGGCGGTTGATCAGGCCGTCCGCGTTGGTGAAATCGGTGATGATGCCGCAGATGACGACGAGCGAGATGAAGTACGGCATGTACGTGATCGTCTGCACGACGCGCTTGAACATTCGGTGACGCACTTCGTTGATGAGCAGCGCCAGAATGATGGGCGCCGGAAACTCGAACAGCAGCGAATACAGGCTGATGAGCAGCGTATTCTTGAGAATGCGCACGAAATAGTAGCTGCGGAAGAACTCCTCGAAATGCTTCAGGCCGACCCAGTCGCTGCCGAGAATGCCCTTCATCGGCGAGTAATTCTTGAAGGCGATGAGCGCTCCGTACATCGGCGCGTAATGAAAGACGACGTAGTACGCGAGGACCGGCAGCATCATCAGGTACAGATATTTGTTCAGCAGGAAATCCCGCGCGAATCGGTTCTTGACCGTGGACGGCTGTGCCATGGCGCGATGCGTTCACCTCGTTTCGTAAAGGGAGGGGCCGCGGCCCCTCTCCGGTCTCTTACCGGCTGTCGTACCGCGCCAAGGCCGCCGTCTGAATCTCGATCGCGCGGTCGAGGTTCAGCGACTTCATCTTCGCGAGGTAATCGTCGTACTTGTCGACCGGCTCGGTGCCGAGGATGATCTTCAGCGTCATCTCGTCCACGAGCGTATCGATGTCGGTCATGATCGCGGCGTATTCCGAGCTCTCCTCCGGGGTCGGCGTGAGCGGCGGCAGGTTGTACTTGGCCGCGTCGGTCTTCGCCCAGACGCCGATCGCGTCGCGCTGCGTCTGCAGGGCGAAGAACTGCTCGGCGTAGCGCTTGTCCTGGACGAACGGGCCGTTGTAGCTGCCGCGGGCGTACTCCGAGATCGCCTGCGCCGGCGCGAGCTTGTCCGGATTCTTCATCAGCAGGTCGGTGTAGGTCGGATAGCCGTCCACCATGTTGTAGCTGACGCCTTCGGTTCCGAAATTGAAGAATAGATGCCCTTCCTCGCCGTAGCCGTAATCCAGCATGCGGACCGCCAGCTCCGGGTCCTTGGCCGACGTCGTGATCGCGACCGTGCCTTCGGAAGAGTACGCCTGCTGGCGCTGGCCGAATTTCGGCGTATCGCCCTTCTTCAGCACCGGATACGGCGCGGCGACGAGGACGGCCTTCGGATCGTTCGCCTGTGCGAGCGGCTGCCACTTGCCGATGCCGCCGCCCGCGTTGCCGACCGTGGCGCCGGTCGCGCCGGAGGCGATGTTGCTGTCGAGCGCTTTCGAATCCGCCGTTGCGGCGTTCTTGTCGATGAGCCCTTCCGCGTACCAGTCGTGGAACAGGGACAGGTAGTCCTTGAAGCCCGGCTCGGCCGGCCCGAATATGATCTTCCCGTCCTCCTGGTAGAAGCCGCGGTTCACGCCGAACGCGCCGATGAACGCGCCGTTGCCGGATTCGTTGAAGAACCGCGGCTTGCTGACGAACGAGAGCGGCGCGGCCGCGCCCTTCTTCTCCTTGAACGCGCGCAGCGTCGCCGTCCAATCGTCGATCGTCTCCGGCATTGGCAGCCCGAGCTCGTCGAGCCAGTCCTTGCGGATGATCGGTCCTTGGAAGACGCGCAGGTACTCGTCGCCGCGAATGAACGGGAACGCGTAGTAGCTGCCGCTGTCGGTCTTGACCATTTTGTCGATGTCGGGGTTGTCCTGCAAAAATTTCTTCAGGTTCGGCGCGTTCTTGTCGATCAGGTCGTTCAGCTTCAGGATATAGCCGTCGCCGATCGCCTTCTCCGGTCCGCCGGGGAAGCCCAGGAAGTTGTACTCGAGCATATCCGGCAGATCGCCGGAGGCGAGCATCACGTTGAGCGCTTCCTTCGTCTGGCCCGCGGGCGGCGCCGTGAATTTGAGCTTCACGCCGGTCTTCTTCTGCCAGTCCTGGAAGAACGGGACTTCGTCGTGCGACGCTTTGACGCCGACCAGGTTGCCGGTGATTTCGCCCCAGTACGTCAGCGTTTTGTCGGTCTTGATCGGATACGCCCCCGCTTCGCCGTCCCCCGCGGGAGATCCGGCGTTTCCTTCTTCCGCGGCCCCGTTCCCCTTGCCCTGCGCGTTGTCTTGCGCGTTGCCGCCGTTTGCGTTGCCGGTGTTGTTCCCGCCGTCCGACGAGCAGGCCGCGAGCAGCGAGCCGAGCAGCGCGACGCTCAAGCCGGAAGCCAACCATTTTCTCATGCGTTTCACCCTCCGTTGAATCGTATCGTGGCAAGAGGCCTGCAAGCGCTCTCGCCCCTTCAGACTAACGGGCCGCGGCCCTTCCCCGATAGGCGCAAAATCGCCAATCCGATGTCGAATTCCTGCGCGCCGGCTGACGATTTCGCCAATGCGATCGACGATTTCGCGCCCAGCCGCGTTCGAGGCGCCGCTCCGTTCGAAGTCCGGGGCGGCCCTCGACCAAAGCCGTACCCGGGCCTCGGTCCCGCGCAGGTTTTTTCCAAGAAATAGCAGCGGTACGATGAAAGCAGCACATCACCGAATAAGGAGTGAAGGAAGATGAAGAACGCGATGTTCCCGCCAATGGCGGGAAATCGGCATGAAGCCAAGGAGATCCCCCGGTTCTTTCAAGGCGAGAAATGGCTGGTGCTGACGGGGCTGTTCGGATTTCTGCTCGCGGCCGTCTGCGGCCTATGGTGGCTATTGGAAGGCGCGGCGGTCGCGCCGGGCGGCGACATTTCGCATGCGTTCTCGTTCGACGCGGCGCTGGGACTGTTCGTGCTGTCGACGGCGGCGATCGTCCCGCTCTCGGGCGCGGGACCGAAGGTTCGGGCCTTCTTCCGCTGGTCGTACATTCCGCTGGCTCTCTACTCGTACGCGGCGGAAACGGTCCAAAACGCCCGCGGCGTCAATCCGCGGTTCCTGGAAGACGGCGCGGCGGCGTTCGACGTCGCGGTCGGCAATATATTCGCGAGCGTCGCTGCCCTGCTGATTCTCTACTACCTCTTCTTCGCCGGTTATTTTTTCCGGTCCGGCGCCTACCGCCGGCAGCCCGAGCTGGCGATCGGCATCCGCTACGCCATGGCGGCGGTGGTCGTCTCCTTCGCGGCCGGCATCTGGATCTCGATGAACCAAGGCCGCACCGTCGGAACGGACGGCAACATCATCTGGCTGCACGGCCTCGGCTTCCATGCGCTGCAGGCGCTTCCGGCCGTCGCTTGGCTCTCGGCCCGCGCCGCGCGGCGCGGCTTCGCAAGCCGCGGCTATATCCACGCCGCCGGAATCGCGTTTCTGCTCGGCCTGCTCGCCATCGGCTGGCAGACGTATTTGGGCCACGCGCTCTTCGCTTGGTCCGCGCTTCCGCTCGCCGCCGCGGCCTGCTTCCTGATCTCGCTCGCGGCCGGCGCCGTCTCCTTCCGGCTTGCGTTCCTGGAACCGGGCGCGGGCAGCGGAACCTCCGCTTCGGGCGGCAGCGCGAATCTGCGGTAACCGGCGTCCTAACAGACCAAAAAGACCATGTCTGCGGCGGCGCCGCAAGGCATGGTCTTGTGGTTTTAACTTGCTGGGAATGTCGTCAATCGATTAACCTCCGCCCACCTGACCGTTCCCAGGCCCTACAATGGCTGCGGCCTAGGAGCCCAAGATCGCGTCGAAGGTCGATTTGTCCGCGATCACGAACAGTCTCGCTTCCGGCGGAATCGCTTCGCGGAGCTTGCGGTTCACCCCGAGGTCCCCGCGGTCGGAGATCAGCGTCGCGCCCCGGCTCAGCAGTTCCTGGAAGGCGTCGCCGTACGTCCGCCATTCGGGCTTCAGCGGCACCTCGTAGATATCGTCGCCGTGCTGCCGGCTGAGCAGCTGGCTGAAGATCTCCGAATTGCCTTCCTGCAGCGCAGCCCGGACGGCAAGCCGCGAGATCGCGTCATGCGACAGAACGAACTCGTTCACCTTGACGTAGCGGAAGTTCTGGACGTTCTTCTCGTGCACGATCTCGACCGTGGAATGGATGCTCGGCGCGAGCCGCTCGATGCTCGAGGCGATGAGCAGCGTCTTCCCGTCGGCCAGCGCCGCTTCGTCGATCCGCGAGTCCGCGAAGATGATCGCCGCGCGCGCCTCCGTCAGATTCGCCTCTTCCAGCACCTCGTCGGAGGCCGGGTCGCCGCTGATGAAATGCACGCGGCTCTTCCGCTGCATCGGATGCCGGTCGGACTCGTCGATGATGACGATTTCCGCGTCCGGCAGGCAGGCCGCGATTTCGTCGACGGCGTACTGCGCCTTCTTGCTCCAATTAATGATGATGAAATGCCCTTTCCCCTGGAACCGCAATTGCCCGGCCTCCCTCTGCCGCTGGATGGATGCGATGGAATCGATGACTTTGCCGATCAGCAGGCTGAGCAGTCCGATTCCGAAGACGTACAGGAAGATCGTCAGCAGCTTGCCGGCCGCCGTCTTGGCGTAATAATCGCCGTACCCGACCGTCGACATCGTCGTCAGCACCCAATACAGCGCGTTGAACCAGGAATGGAACGTCTCCGGCTCCAGCGCCAGCGCGAGCGTCGAGCACGCGAGGATGAAGACGAGCGCCGTCAGGATGATCGACGTGTTTTTGAAATGCATGGTCTTGAGCAGCAAGCGAAGCAAAAAATGCATGCGGATGTTCCTCTCCCGTTCGGATCAGCCTCGTATTTCGGCGGGCAGTCCCGTTCCCTCGGCGCGTCTCGTTAGACGATCAGGCTGCTGACGGCGAAGCTCGTGCCGAGGTATACCGCGCAGAGCAGGATGCCGATCGCGTTGTTGCCCTGCTGCAGATGCTCGGAGACCTTCAGCCCCGGCGTCGCCAGCTCGAAGAGCCAATACGCGGCGATCAAGCAGACGTAGCCGACGGCGAACCACAGCATTAAATACCAGATGGACGTGTTCGTGTATGCCGCGACGCCGAGTATGATCGCGGTCGCCATGAATTTGCCGCCGAGCGCTAGGCCGACGGCCGTATTGCCCTTGCGCAGCTCCTCCATGTCCTTGAATGGGGTCATCCAGCTGAAGACGAGCATGCCGAGCAGTTGAAGAAGAATAATGACGACGATGCTGATGATTAAATTGGTTACCACGACCATCATGCCCACCCCCTGAATTTCGCGTACGCCAAATCATAATTCGCGTAGTCGTGGACTTCCTCGACCATGACCGGCACTTCTTTCAAACTCTTCAGCTTCTGGTACCGCGCGTCGTCGATCGGCTGCTTCAGCTGGTTGCCCGACGGAAGCGTGATGACGGCGAAATTGCGCGTCTTGCCCTGGTAGCTCGTCTTGTAGACGCCGACCAGGCTGACGTTCGTCTTGAGCGAGATTTTCAAATTGGCCATGTCGGCCTTCGCCTTCGCCTCGTCCGGATACGACTTGATCGTCGTCCAAGCGGAAAGCTTGACCTCGTTGTTGCCGCTCGCGCCGGTCGTCATGTCGGCGCTCATGAACTGCAGCGTCCAGACCTTGTCGCCGGTGGCGTAGTTGCCGTCGTTCGGAAGCAGCGCGTTGTCCGGCAGGATCGTCATGTCGCCGCCGATCAGGTCGCCGACGGTGCCTTGGACGAGCCGGTAATCCCACGGGATCCGGTCGGGGTCGGCGGTCTCGGCCTGCGCGTTCGCCGATGCGCTGGCGCTCAGTACCGACGTCTGGTCGTTCCCGCAGGCGCCGAGAAGCAGCGCGGCGAGCGCGCCGGCCGCCAGCAGGCCAAGCAGCCTCGGACGGAAGCGGCGCGCGGCGCCGGACGATGCCCGGGGTCCCGGTGTTGGTGTGGTCATAGTGTCGATCATCCTCGTTCCTTCACTCCTAGCGGGATAAAATGGCTCGTATTGCCGGTAATCGGACCGCCGGCTCTGCCGAGCATGCCGCAGGGCGTGCCGTTCAGCACGAACAGGCCCGTCAGCAGATGGAAGTCGCCCGCGGCCGTCGCGATGCGGGCGAGCTCAGCCCGTTTCTGGTACACGGTCGGAAAGAGCGCGCTCGTATCGAAGCCGTCCCGGTCCTCGATCTCGAGGCGCCCCTCCCGGTCGAACATCCGGACGGAGCCGCCTTCGCGGCCGAACATCGATTTCGACACGAAGCTGCCCTGGAAGACGGCCTTGTTGTACGTCGGCAGCATATAGCGGCGGATCGCCTTCCGCTCCTCGGCGTCGTACAGTTGATTCAGCTCGTATAAGCCCCAGATCGCCGCTTGCAGTCCTTTCGACTGCAGGAGGATGGCGTGCGGGTTGTTGAACAGCGCCAGATTGCCGCTGTCGACCGCGTACAGCAGCGCGTCGCCGCCCTCGTCGACGGCAAGCCATTCCTTCGGGTACAAGGCGAACATGCGCCGGATCGCGGCGCCTTGCCCGTCCTTCAGCACGCCTTCGTCCACCCACAGCTCCAGGCAATCGACGCAGCGGACGTTCAGGCCGCTGTGGCGGACGAGCGCCTCGATGGTGCCCGAATCCTCCAGGTGTTCGCCATAGCCGACGCAAGCGGCGGTATCGGGCCGTTCCTCCGCCCAGGCCGCCGCGACGAGCTCCGCCATGCGCGCGTTCGGCGAAGCGATGCCCGCTTGCCCGCACAGCCAAGGCGTCGCGATCGCGGCTTCGACGTAGCCCGTCGGCGTATCGGCGTTCAGCTCCAGCAGCTTGATCGCGCCTTCGCCCGAGACGGCGAAGTCGAACCGCGCGTAGCGGCTGATAAAGCCCTCCGCCGGGAGCGGCAGCAGATCCAGCGTCTCCCACAGAATCTCCGGAATGCCGAGCCGTTCGTAGAGCTCGCGCTTGCCGTGCACGAAGCGGACCGCCTTGTCGAAGACGCGCCACAGCTTCGCGGCCGCGGCCTCGAGCTCGGCGTACGTCTCCTCCCGCATGACGACGATCTGGTCGAGCCAATAGGCTTCGTCCTCCAGATCCGCCCAGGCGAAGCCGATGTCGCGCAGCCGCGCGACGCGCGAGGCCCGGTCCGGATCGGGCGTCCCGCGCACTTCGAACGCTTGCGTCGTCATCCGCCGAAGCCTCCCGACGAATGGGAGCTGCTGCTATGGCTCGACGAACCGGAGCTCGACTTCGAGCCGCTGATCACGCTCGAGGTGCCGCCGATGCCGCCGGGCTTCGAGGACGAAGAGCGCCGCGTGACCGTACCCGACCCCGTCGTCGTCTTCGGACGCACCGCCGAGCCGACGACCGGCTTGTTCTGGAAGCTGTCGCCGGTGAAGCTCTTCGCTTTATACGGCGTGCTCGTGTTCGCGTAATACGTCGTATGCGATCTCGACCACGACGACGTCGAGTAGGAGCCGCCGTTATTGAACAGCAAATGATAGAGGAGCAGATCGTCCCAGCCGAAGCTGGAATGCGAACCGTTGTTGATGATGATCGTCTCGTGGCCGGAGCCGCTTGCGCCGGCCGAGCCCGCGCCGCCGCCTCCCCCCGATGCGACGGGCGTCTGGTCCTGCTCGTCTTCGTCGTCCTCGCCGAGCATCGGAAGGTTCCAATCGACGGCGGGATCGAAGTACGCTTTCACCGCTTCCGTCGAGTACTCGACCAGCTTCGGCTGTTCCGGCGCCGCGGCCGTTCCGTCCGCCGCGTGACTCACCGCGCCGAACGCGACGCTGGCCAGCAGCGCGAGGCCGAGCGACGTCGAGAGCACCCGCAGCGGCTTGCCGTCCTTCGTAAACAGCTTGCTTCTGACCGACTCATGCGGCTGTTCGTTTCGTGTCAATCGAGGGCTCCCCTTTCGCTGCGTCATTCGTCGGTCCGCATCGGAACGACGAGAATTTCCAATTTGCCGCTATCTAGATTCATACGGCCTTCCAGCGTCTCGTATTCGCGTCCGCCGACCGTAATGTAATTGACGTGCTCGAGCGACGCGACCATCGCCGGGGTCCAGTCCCGCTCGTCGATTTTCGCCAAGCCGCCGTCCGCTTCCTTCTCGTATAAAATGACGCCGATTCCGTGTTCCACTTCTTGCCATCCTCTCGAATTTGGAGTCTCTACCAGATTTTACAGTAAGCGATAGGCAAAAGAATTGTCAATCTCCGAGTTGTTTCGACATGCGCGTAAATGATGGTACGCGATCCGCGCGGCCGATTCGCGGTTCTTACATTAATCAGACTAGCCGAATGAATCCATGCTTCCAATGCCGCGGTGATGCCGCGCCGGCGCGAAGGGCTTTGCGGAGGGGATTAAATCCGCTCTGCCTCCCCGTCACTTGGCGCCGTACTTGCCTTGCGCGTCCGCTCGCACGTATCCGCCGTTCGTCGCGACCGCGATGGAGACGACGGGGTCGACACCCGAGATGATGTAATATTTGGTGCCGGCAGCCGCCAATAATGTAAATATTTTCAAATCCATCACCTCGCAGCAACTGACGCTGTCGACGGCGTCAAAGTTGCAGCAAGCGTGTTATTCTCCTTTCCTTCCATTCTTTTCAATCCGCTTCTCACGTTCTTTTCCATTTTGCAAGCTTGTTTTACTGGCCTGCAAGCGTTGCGCCCGATCGCGATCCTGGCTACCGATTCATACGAACGTTGCCCCGATTGGTGTCATGCCGACGAGGATTTGCCGCGGAAATCGCCGGTTTTTTGCCCCCGAACCAAGCAGGCGGCCGATGTAAACCAGCTCCCATACGGCGCGAACGCACAAAAAAGCCGCATGCCATCCGTTGGCATGCGGCTGTCGGGAATTGGAAATTGCGTCTGGCACCGGATAGCGCTTCGCGCGCATGACCGGCGTACGCAGCGCCGCCGACGCGCCGCGGGCAGGCTCTCGCAATGCCGAGGACGACGAGGTCGCGCGGCTAGCCTCAGCGGACGCGGGCGGCAACCGCTCGCACCCGACCGGCGGCCGGACCGCCTTATGCGCCGACGGCGACCCCCGCGCCCTGCTGCAGCTCATACATCGCGCGGTATTTGCCGTCGAACGCCATCAGCTCGTCGTGATTGCCGCGCTCCACGATCCGTCCGCGGTCCAGGACGAGAATCTGATCCGCCGCGCGGATCGTGGAGAGCCGGTGCGCGATGACGAACGTCGTGCGCCCGCGCTTCAGCACGTCGAGCGCCCGCTGAATGACCGCCTCGGTCTCGGTATCGATGCTCGCCGTCGCCTCGTCCAGGATCAAGATCGCGGGGTCGAACGCGAGCGCCCGCGCGAACGAGATGAGCTGGCGCTGTCCCGCGGACAGGGTGCTGCCCTTCTCGATGACCGGTTCATCCAGGCCGTTCGGGAGCTGCATGAACATGTCGTACGCGCCGACGTCGCGGAGCGCCTGCTCGACCTTCTCCCGCGTGATCGCGGGATCGTCCAAACTGACGTTCGACGCGATCGTCCCCGTGAACAGGAACGGATCCTGCAGAACGATGCCCATATGTTCGCGGAGCTCCTGCTTCGAGAGACCGCGCGCGTCCGCGCCGTCGATCGTAATCGCGCCGCGCTCGACGTCGTAGAACCGGAAGAGCAGGTTCAGGATCGAGCTTTTGCCCGAGCCGGTATGGCCGACGAGCGCGACCGTCTCGCCCTGCTTCGCCTCGAAGCTGATATTCTTCAGCACGTCCTCGCCCGGCTTGTAGCCGAACGAGACGTCATGGAAACCGACGTTCCCCTTGTATCGCGGCATCCGCTCTTCCGAGACCCGGACGCCCGGCTCGTCGAGCAGCGCGAACACGCGCTCCGCCGACACCCGCGCCACCTCCAGGTTGGACAGCTGGTTGACGATGCCGACGATCGGCTGCATCATCCGGTTCATGTAATCGATGAAAGCGTAGAGGACGCCGATCGTCACGGCCGACGAGAGCGACCCGCCGGCGAACAGCCAGATGACGAGCAGGAAAATCACGTTCCGGAACACGTTCACCAGGTTGTGGCTCGTCAAGGAGTTGAGGGTCAGCAGCTTGTTTTGATAATTGAAGTAGTCGTCGTTCATCTCGCGGAATTCCGCCATCGTCTCGTTCTCCCGGCGGAACGCCTGGATGATCGGCATGCCTTGGATCGACTCGTTGATCATCCCGTTGATGTCGCTCAGGCGGGAGCGAATGACGTGGTTGTACCGCGACGCGAACTTGCGGTAGACGACGATCCACAGGTACAGGATCGGCAGCATCGGCAGCGCGATGAGCGCCAGCGTCTCGTCCAGGATGAACAGCGCGCCGATGATGGCGACCATGTAGATCAAGCCGGAAAAGAAATTCGCCAGCACGGACACGTACAGCTCGCGGATCGCTTCCGTGTCGTTCGTCACCCGCGCGACGACCTTGCCCGCCGGGAGGTTGTCGAAATACTGCACCGGCAGCTCCTGGATGTGCCGGAAGACGTCGTTGCGCATCTTGCGCACGATCCGGTTCGCCGATACTTGAAGCAAATACCGCTGGCCGTAAGCCAGCGCCGCGCCGACGAGCAGCAGCCCGACGTAGAACGCCGCGAGCTTGTAGATGCTCGGGAACTCCGGCTCGTAGAAGCCGTAAATCTCGCCGCGGCTCAGCTTCGCGGCCGGATACCGCAGCGCGTTCCCGTCGCTCGCCTCGACCGTCAGCGCGCCGTCCGCGAAAGTCCGTTTGCCGGTATCGGGGACGCCGGCCGCGTCGACGAAGTAGTAGGTCAAGCCGGTTTGGAGCACGCGCACCTCGCGGCCTTTCGTTTCGCCGGCCAGCCAGTGGTCGGCGCGTTTGTAGGCGCGGCCTTGATAGTCGACCGCGTACGGATCGCCATGGTTCGCGGTTTCGTACCAGGGCTTCTCGATGCCCATGATGTTCGTGTCGATCATCCGCTTCGCGACGAACGGGCCGACCAGCTCCGCGGCGATCGCCAGCGCGAGCAGCAGAAGCGCGAGCAGAATCGGTTTCTTGAACTGCCAGGCGTATTGAAATAATCGTTTGCCGTTGTTGCCCATTGGGGGTTCCACCTTCTCTTCTTCCTTCGTTCTGTTCAAGCGGTTGCGACGGAGCATCGGAGCGCTACGCTTCGACCGCCGTCGCGAGCTGCTGGCGATCGTATTGCTCCTTGTACCAGCCGCCGTTCCGGATCAGCTGCTCGTGCGCGCCTTCTTCGACGATCCGGCCTTCGTCCAGGACGATGATCCAGTCCGCGTGCTGCACGGCGGACAGCCGGTGCGTCGCGATGAGCGTCGTCTTGCCGGCGCGCTCCCTGCGAATGCCTTGGAGAATCTCCGTCTCTGTCTTGGCGTCGACCGCGGACAGGGCGTCGTCGAGCATGAGGATTTCCGGGTTGGCGATGACGGCGCGGGCGATGCTGACCCGCTGCTTCTGTCCGCCGGAGAGGGCGACGCCCTTCTCGCCGACCAGCGTCTCGAGGCCGTCCGGCAGGAACGTCACGTCCTTGCGGAACGCGGCCAGGTCCAGCGCCTTGCCCAGCTGCGCTTCGTCCATCTCGCCTTCAAGGCCGTAGCCGATATTCTCGCGGATCGTCTTGCTGAACAGGATCGGCTGCTGCGGCACGTAGCCGATCCAGCCGCGGATCTCGCGCAGGGCGATATCCCCGAGCGGGACGCCGCCGGCCGTCAAGCGGCCTTGGCCGAGCGGATATTCCCGGAGCAGCTGCTTCAGAAGCGTCGTCTTGCCGCTGCCCGTCCGTCCGACGATGCCGAGCGTCTGGCCGCGCTTCAGCGTGATCGAGACATCGACCAGGTTGTCGATCGTCGAGGACGGGTACCGGAACGTCACGCCGTTGAACTCGAGCGATTCCGGCACCTGCAGCGGCACGGTACGCTCGGCATCCTGCACGTCCGGCTTCGCGCCGAGCGTCTCGTTGATGCGGTCGAGCGACGCGTTGCCCCGCTGCATGATGTTGATCAGCTCGCCGATGGCGAACATCGGCCAGATCAGCATCCCGAGAAACATATTGAACGATACGAGCTCGCCGAGCGAGATTTCGCTCCGGAAGACGAGCACCCCGCCGTAGCAGAGACCGATCAAGTAACTGATCCCGACCAAAATTTTGACCGTCGGCTCGAAGAGCGCGTCGATCTTGGCCACGGCGATGTTCTTGCGGAACACGTCGTCCGTCATCGCGCCGAACCTTCTCCGGTCCGCCTCCTCCTGCACGAACGCCCGGATGACCCGCACGCCGGAGACCGATTCGAGCACCTGGTCGTTCAGGTTGCCGAAGGCGTCCTGCTGCTCCGTGAACCGCTCGTGGATCTTCTTGCCGAAATGCTGCATGATGAGCGCCATGAGCGGCAGCGGCAGCAGCGCCGCGAGCGTTAGCTTCCAGCTGATCACGCCGGCCATCATGACGAGGATCGTCAGCATGAAGAGCGTGGAATCGATCAGCGTCAGAATGCCGAACCCGGCCGTCTGCGACACCGCGCCGAGGTCGTTCGTCGCCCGCGCCATCAGATCCCCCGTCCGGTTGCGCTCGTAGAACGTCGGCGTCATTCGCATGAAATGCCGCATGAGCCGCGAACGCAAGGTTCGCTCCAGCACGAAGGACGAACCGAAAAGCAGCGACCACCAGACGCACGTAATGACGTAGCCGACGACGGTGAGGCCCGCCCAGAACGCCACGAGCTCCGTCAGCTTGCCCGGGGTCATCGTGCCCTGCTGGATGCCGTCGACCGCCGTCCCGATCAGCTTGGGCGGCAGAACGTCCATGATGCCGACGATCGTCAGCAGCACGACCGCGATCGTGTAGCGCCTCCAGCGCATTTTGAAAAACCAGCTTAATTTCTTCAGTACGGTAAACACGTCCATCCACAACCTTTCTCGCTAGTAAAGAACAAAAAAGACGTACCGCCGTAAGCGATACGCCTGAGCCCCGGTGTCCGGGCATTCGCGGACCGATGGCCGCGAACGCCTTGCCGAGCGCGCAAAAAAGGCGCACGATTACGTCGCCGCAACCGTGCGCCTTCCGATGGGCAGACCGGGAACTTGCGTTCTCCGTCCTGCCGCGGTCAGACCGCGCGAGGGTTACGTCCTATGCGATTGCGGACGCCGCCGGCAGCCGGCAGCGCAATGAGAACCAATCGATCGTACCGCATAGTCGTAACCCTCCTTTCCGTTCCTCAAAGTATATGTGACAATTTACCATCGATGCGCGAGCGCTGTCAATGGGCAATTTGAAAATTCCATGAACTTTTTACAATCGGCCCTTTCGGCAAACCGTTCAGTAGGCTTAAAAACAAGAAGACCGCCGGCGCCCGGCCTAAGCCGAACGCGGCGATCTTCCGTGTCGTCCGAAAACGACGGGTACCCGAGGCGCTTTTGTATTGCATCGATCCGCATCCCGCGCCTCCGTCCGGATTAGATCCGGGCGGACCGGGTAAGGGACGCGATCAACATGGAACTAGAAATGTTGACCACCTCCTTTCGTGTACACACACTGTACCACAGCCGCGGACAATGCGCCAGCTATTTATTCAAATTTTCTGAACTTTCCATTTTCCAGCGGAAGCGAGTGTCTTGAACGACGATCCGCCGCGCAAGCCGCAGGCATGGATCCAGCAAGCGCTGCCTTCGCGCCATGCCCGGAACTGCCGTGCACGACGCGAATTGCGGGGCAACCGGTTCAGCCTTCAGATCGGATGCTGCTCTTGTTCGTTACCTTTCCGCCGCGCCTCGATTCTTATTCATGCCGCGCTGAATGAGTTCCCGCCGATCAGCCCGTAAGGCTTGCCGATTCTTCGCGGCGGACCGACTTATTCGGCAGATAGTGGATCGTCTTGATGAAGCGGACCGTGCCGGTCTTGGCGCGCATCACGATGGAATGGGTCTCGGCACGCTGGTTCGGCAGGTAGCGCACGCCTTCCAGAAATTCGCCGTGCGTCACGCCGGTCGCCGCGAAGATGACGTCGTCCGTGCCGACGAGGTCCTCCATCGCCAGCACGCGGTCGGGATCGGCGAGCCCCATCGCGACGGCGCGCTCGTACTGCTCCGGATTTTCGGGCAGCAGGCGACCTTGAATCTCGCCCCCGAGCGCTTTCAGCGCCGCCGCGGCCAGCACGCCTTCGGGCGCTCCGCCGGAGCCGAGGTACAGGTCGATGCCCGTCTCCGGGAAGGCCGGCGCGATGGCGCCGGCGACGTCGCCGTCCGACAGGAGCGAGATCCGCGCGCCGAGCCGGCGCATCGTCCCGATAATCGGCTCGTGCCGCTCCCGGTCGAGAATCATGACGTTCAAGTCGGAGAGCGGTTTGCCAAGGACGTCGGCGGCTTTCGCCAGCGTAACTTCGACGGGATCAAGGAGATGCAGCTTGCCGGCGAGCGCGGGACCGACGGCGAGCTTCTGCATATACATGTCCGGCGCGTGCAGCAGCTGCCCCTTGTTCGCGATGGCGACGACGGCGAGGGCGTTGTTCAAGCCTCTCGCCACGAGATTCGTGCCCTCGAGCGGATCGACCGCGACGTCGACCTCCGGACCATCGCCGTTGCCCAGCGGCTCGCCGATGTACAGCATCGGCGCTTCATCCATTTCGCCTTCGCCGATGACGACGGTGCCGCGCATGGAGACGGAATCGAACATCGTCCGCATCGCCGTCGTGGCGGCGTCGTCCGCGCTCGTTTTGTCGCCTCTGCCGATCCACGGCGCCGATTCCAGCGCCGCCAATTCCGTTACGCGAACCACTTCCAAGGCCAATTCCCGTTCCATGTATCCTCTCTCCTTTCGCCGGCCGGCGTTTACGCCGTAATACCGGACAACCACTCGACCGCGGGGCACATGCCCGCGAATTCGTGATGCAGCAGCGGCGCCGGATCGACGAGATCGTCATCGGCTTGGACTGCCGAGGACCGCATCGGATTGACGGTCGCCGTGTAATGGATGCCGGCGTTCAACAGGCGCGGCAGCCATTCTTCGGCCAGCCACTTGGTGTCTTCGGCGACGACCAGTATGTGGCTGGAGTCGAACAGCGCTTTTTTGGCGTTCTTCATGACGGCGAGCTCGATCATTTTGTCGAGCGGCTCGCGGAATTCATCGCCCTTGGCGAAGGCGTGCCAGCGGATCACGACGGTTTCGATGGCTTCGTCCCAATAAATGTGCGCCTTGTCGGTTACGTAATAGTCCTTCATGTATGATCACTCCTGATGGTAAATTTAGCGTTGGTTTCGAATGCGCACCGGTTGTGCCGTTCGTAGCTACACTATAATACGAATCGTCCCCATTGAAGTAATACATAGTTTTCAGAGGAGCAATAGATGCCGTCTATGACCACTCGGCAGGCATATCGCGCGTGCGCACCAAGGCCGCGAATACGGAAAAAAGCCGCCTCGTTTTCGGATGAAAACGGGACGGCTAACGGCGAGCTATACGGCTTAATAGAGTCACATTCATAAGTGAAAGGCGGCGGTCGACTCTGCTTAATAAGTAATTCATGTAGTTAAATCATTAAATGGACGGCGATGAAATGACCGGCCGGCATCCGTGACTAAACCTCGCGGAGCGCGACGCGGCGCTGGCCGGAAGGCTTGCGTTCCGCCGGCTCGATCGCGGGCGTCGTCCCTTCGACCTCGCGGATGCGTTCCAGCAGCCGCGCGCGCAGCACCGCGGCCACGTCGTCGTACCGGTCCAAGCCGATCAAGTTGGTAAGCTCATGGGGATCGGCCTCCAGGTCGTACAGGAACTCTTCCGCGTACGTATCCGACGCCGCGTCGGTCCAGCCGTTCTTGCCGGGCGCCGAGACGCTGTATTTCCAGCGCGCCGTGCGGAGCGCGCGGCCGACTTGCGACTCGCTGATCTGCACGAACACGTCGTTCGGCGCGCCGCCGTCTTCGTTCCGCAGCGACGCGAGCAGCGAGCGTCCTTCCATCTCGCCGGGCACGGGAATCGCCGCCGCGTCGAGCAAGGTCGGCGGCAGATCGACGAGGCTGACGAGCCGCTTCAGCCGGCCTCCGCCGTCGAAGCCGGGGCCGACGATCGCCGTCGGGACGCGGATCGAGCTGTCATGGCAGGAGCGTTTGTATTCCGCGTTGCGGGTTTTGAAATGGCAGCCGTGGTCCGAGGTGAAGAGCACGACCGTGTTGTCGGCCAAGCCGAGACTCCGCAGCGCGTCGAGGAGCCGGCCGAGCGCCTCGTCCAGCCGCTTGACCATGCCGTAGTAGCCGCCGAGATGCTGCGCCGAGGTGCCGCCGAGCGCGGCCAAGTCCGGGGGCGTCCATCTGCCCGCGTACCTCTCCTCATACCCGGTCGGCGCGGGATAATTGTCGAGATGGTTCTGGTGATGCGGCTCGATATAGGACAAGAAGAGGAAGAACGGATCGTCCTTGTTCCGGTCGACGTACCGGATCGCCGCGTCCGTGAGCGCGTCGGCCCGATAGCCCGGCAGCTTCACCGGGTTGCCGTCGTTGTCGTACATGACGGTATCGTAGCTGTCCGACGAGAATTCCAGCACGTTGGACGCCAGCCAATAATCGTAGCCGCCGCGCTTGCCGGGCGGCACCGGTTCTTCGTCCGCGAGATGCCACTTGCCGATGTAGCCGGTCCGGTAGCCGGCCCCGGCGAAATGCTCCGCCAGCGTGCGGTGCTCCGTTCCGAGCGGAATGCCGTTGCGGAAGGAACCCGTCGTCGTGGCGTGCTTGCCGGTCTGCAAGCACGACCTCGCAGGGCCGCATACCGGCTGGCACGTGAACGAGTACGCCGCGTGCGTGCCCTCCCGCGCCATCCGGTCGAAGTTCGGCGTCAGCCCGAGCGGATTGCCGTGCGCGCCGGTCGTGTCCCAGCGCTGCTGGTCCGTGAAAAATACGATGATGTTCGGTCGCTGCCCATTCGTCGTCATAAGCTTCTCCCTTCGCGGCCGATCGCCGCTACTTTTTCGTGCCGTAGCCGTTCGCTTCGTTCCAGCCCTGCGACTGCTTCAGCGCGTCCGCTTCCTGCTTCGCCACCGCGTTCATCTTGGCGATGAAGTCGTCCAAGGACATCGACCCGTCAAGATACAGCTGGCCGTCCTTGCCGAACGTATCGTACAGATTCTTGCTGAACGCCGGTCCGAACAGGTTCATCTTGAACGGCTCGTTGACGGCCAGAAACGGCTTGATGTTGTCGGGAAACTCGGCATCCTTCAGCACCGGCGCCCGGTACAGCCGTTCGGCGATTTGCTTCTGGACGGTCGGCGAGGTGAGGTACATCAGAAAATCGATCGCCCCCGCCTTCTTCTCCGCCGAGATCGATTTCGGCATCACGTAGACGCCGTCCGGATTGCCGGAAGCGACCTCGTAATATTTGCCTTCGGCCATGGGGTGATTCTCCTTCGTCAGGTACGGCACGCGCATGACGCCGTAATTCATCCCCTCCAGCTGCTTCACGAAATCCGGCGGGGCCAGCGTCATCGCGGCGTCGCCGCGCAGGAACATCTCGTTCGCGTCATCGAGCGTGATGCCGTTGAAGCCTTTGGGCCAATACTTGGTCCAATCCTTGAGAATCGGGAAGACGTCCTTCCACGGTTCCTTGCCGAAGTCGAGCGTGCCGCCGTCGATCGCCGCGACGATCTCGTTGGAGCCGATCAGCTTGTTGCCGTCGAGATCCATCCCCGGGACGAGCTGTTCCACCGTCTGGTCGGACAAATATCGCAGCATCCAGTCGGGCCTGTCCCCGCCCTGCTTGGCGAAGCCGATGGCCATCGGCGCGACGCCCGCCTGCCGCAGCCGCTCCTGCGCGTCCAGAAACTGGTTCCATGTCTCCGGCAGCGCCGTGACGCCGGCTTGATCGAACAGATCCTTGTTGTAGAACATCCGGATCGTTCCCGAATACGTCGGAACCCCCGCGACCTTGTCCGTGCCGGGCACGAACATGTTGGCCATGACGGTATCGGAGAGCGAGCTCCGCCAATCCGCTCCGCCGGCGTACGGATTCGGCTGCGCCAGATCGCCGGTCAGCTCGGTCACGAGCCCTTTGCCGAAATCCTCCTGCGACCAGAGATACTTCGATTGGAACAAATCCGGCGCATTGTCCCCGATGAGCTGGGTCGTGACCCAGGTTCGCTGCGCGGTCCCGTCGTCGCCCCAATTGGCGAGCGTCAGCTTCACTTCGGCTTTCGCGTTCGGATCGGCGTTGTACGCCTTGACCAGGTCCTCGTAGACCTTGTTGTCTTCCTCGATTTTGCTCTTGCTCGTCGTGAACGAGAGGACGACCTTCGCGTTCCCGGCGCCGCCTCCCTTCCCGTCCGCTTGGCCTCCGGCCGCCGGATCGTCCGCGTTCCCATTCCCGTCCCCGTTCGAGCAGCCCGCGAGCAGCGCGAAGCCGAGCGCCAGCGCCGCCGGCGCGTTCATGCGTTTCCATGTCATGGTTGTTTCTCTCCTATCGTACAAAATGATCGTGCGCCTGCCTACCGCGAATTCTTCGTCCGCGGCTTCCGCGAGGACGGAAGCCGGAAGGATTCATCACCTCCGGAACGTAATCAGCCGCCGTTTGCGGAGGCCGTTTCAGCCTTTGATCGCCCCCGACGTCAGACCCGAGACGAACGGCTTCGTCGCGAACAGGAACAGCACGAGAAACGGCAGCGACGCGAACACGTAGCCGGCAAGCTGCAAGCCCGTTCCCTGCTCGACCGTGCCCGAGACGGTGCCCAGCACGAGAATGACCGGCTTCAGCTTCTCGTCCGAGATGATCACGAGCGGCCAAATGTAATTGTTCCAGCCGCTGATCGCCGTCAGAATGCCGACCACGGACAACGCCGGCTTGGCGAGCGGCAGCGCGATCCGGCTGAAGATCCGCCACGGACCGGCACCGTCCAGCTGCGCCGACTCGAGCAAGCCGGCCGGCAGCCCGGCGAGGAATTCACGGATCAGCAACGTGCCCATCGCGGAGCCGACCGCGGCGGGCGGGAAAATCTGGCCGGCATACGAATCGAGCATGCCCAACGACTTCACCAACACGAACTGCGGAACGAGCAGCAGGAAGCCCGGGATCATCATGAGCATGACGACGAGCGTGTACAGCAGCCCCTTTCCGGGAAATTCGTAGGCGGCGAACGAGAACGCGGCCATGGACGACAGGACGAGCACGGCGGCCGTGATGCCGGCGGTCACGACGATCGAATTGGCCATGTACGGCAGCAGGTAACCGGCGGCGGTGCCGTAATTATCAACGTAGAAATGCGCGGGCCAGCCCCAAAAATGCTTATAGATATCCATGCGGTGCTTCCATGAATTGATCAGCGTCATGTAGAACGGCAGCAAGGTGGCGGCGAGCAGGAACGCGAGCGCGGCGTATTGGATAACGGCTCCGAGCGCGAAGGCTTGGGATTTGGGCCGGTTCGCTTTCGCCGAGTTCAGCTTTACTTTCGATACGTTGGCATGCGACTGGTTCGCTTTCATCGCGTCTCCCTCCTACCCCGGCGTCTCGCCCGATTTGAACAGCTTTTGCAGCGCCTGCGTGACCAGCAAAATGCCGGCGAAGAGCAGCATCCCGAGCGCCGACGCGTAGCCCATCTCGTTGTAGGTGAACGCGCGGTCGTACAAGTACAGCGCGGGCGTCAGCGACGATTCGCCGGGACCGCCGCCGGTCAAGACGAGCGGAAGCTCGAAATTTTGCAACTGCCCGATGACGACCAGCAGGGCGACGAGGCGGAGTTGCCCGCGGATCAGCGGCAGCTCGAGGTAGCGGAACCGCTGCCAGACGCTCATGCCGTCCAGGCTGCCGCTCTCGAAGAGCTCGGCCGGAATGTTCAGCAGCCCCGCCAGATAGATCAGGAAGTAGATGCCGCCGATCCATGGGAAATTGTAGAACAGGAGCGCCCATAGCGAGGTGCCGCTTTCGCCCAGCCAGGCATGCGTCCAGCCTTCCAGGCCGACCAGCTCCAGCAGGCCGTTCAAAATGCCGTTCCGGCTCGCGTACACCCACGTCCAGATTTTGATGACGACGAGCGTCGGCACGATCAGCGGCACGATGAACAGCACGCGCGCCCATTCCGCCAGCCGCTTGCGCTTGACGTGAAAGACGAGCGCGGCGGCAAGCAGCGGCAGCGTGAGCGTCTCGGCCAGCGCGCCGGCGGTCAGCGCGAGCGCATGGCCGATCGAGCGCCGGAACGACTCGTCGTGCAGGGCCTTCGCGTAATTCGCGAAGCCGACGAAGCGGTCGACGTTGGCTCCGTTCCAATCGAAAAACGACTTCTGCACGGCAACGACAAGCGGCCCGTATTTGAACGTGGCGAGCACCGCGAAGATCGGAAGGAGGAAAAAATACGCATGGCGGACGCGCCATAGTTTGCGGAGCAAGCCGGGCTTGCGCGGGCGAGCGCCGGCGCCCTGCGTCATGTCGGCCATCCCGGTCACGCTCCTTTCGTCGACGCGCGCACGATGAGGCGCGCCGGCAGCAGCCGTTGAATGCTCGCGTAGTCGGTCTGGCGCAGCAGCTCGCCGAACGCCGCCACGGCCGTTCGGCCGATGTCCGCGATCGGCTGGTGCACTGTCGTCATCGGCGGGTTCATGAGCGGGGAGACGTCGTAGTCGCCGAAGCCCGCGACCGCGACGTCCGCCGGCACGCGAAGTCCGAGCTCCCCCAGCGCGGCGCTAACGGCCAAGGTGCCGCGGTAAGTCGAGCAGAACACCGCCGTCGGCCGCGCGTCGTGCAGCAGCTTCCGGACCGTGTCCTTCACGGGCTCGCGCCGCGGATTCAGCTCCTGCGCCCAGCCGGGATCGGCCTCGATGCCCGCCTCGCGGAGGGCATCCCGGTAACCGCCGGCCCGGTCGGCGTCGCACGGGTGGGCGATGGGCGGATGCAGCAGCGCGATCCGCCGGTGGCCGAGCGCGAGCAGATGCCGCACGGCCTGGCGGCAGCCGTCGGCGTTGTCGACGTCGACCCAGGACACGTCGCTGTCCGGATAGGACGCGGCTACGACCACGTGGGGCAGACGGGCCGCGACGAGCGCGTCCGGCAGCGGCGACCGCAGCGGCGGGTTGATCGCGATCAAGCCCTTCAGCCCGTTGGACCGGCAAAAATGAGCCGCCGCGCCGGCATCCCGGAACGTTCTGTCCTGGTAGGGCACGAGCATCAGATATAGTCCAGCGGCGTAGGCTTGCTCCATGATGCCGTTCATGAGCTCCCCCATGTACTCCGGGAACGACACGTCCGGCGTCACGATGCCGGCCGTCTCCTGCCGGTTGGCAACGACGGCCGGCCGGAAGCCGTGATCGTTCATGAACCGGATCACGTTCTCCCGCGTCTCTTCGTTGACGTCGGGCCTGTTGTTGAGAATGCGGCTGACGGTCGATACCGACACGCCGCACATCTCGGCGATTTTGCGAATGTTCATCTCCGGGCTCTCTCCTCCTTCGGCCGATCGCGGTATCGTTCCGGTACAGTACCGGAAAACGCAAAAAGGAGACAGCGCGTGAATCGCGTGTCTCCGGTCGGCCGGTCAACGGGTATGTAGCTGATAATTCCAAGTTCTTTACTGTGGTTTATTCTAGCAATCGAACCGACGCCCGTCAAGCGCGAATTCGAGATAACGGGAGAAGCCCGGCTATAATCGGATCGCGCTCGCCGAAGAGTCCTTGCGCTCGCGATTGCGCTTGCGCTGCTGCCGTTGTCATTGCGCGCCGTTCAGCTTGTCGAGGGTCTCCAGGTAGAACACCTGCACAAACTTCTTGATGTTCACCTTCGGCTTCTCCTGCGGCGCCTGCTCGTCGATCTCCTTCATCTTGAGCCGCACGTCGCGAAAATCGAAATAGAGCGGCGCGTAATGCTCGAACTTCGGATGGCCGTAATCCGTCAGCCCGATGCTGGCGAGGTTGGTCAGCGCGGCGAGGACGGCGCGGCGGACGCGCTGCTCGACCGCCCTCCCTTCCTTCTCGGCGTCGGCGCCGTTCGGATTGCCCGCGCGGATGCACGCTTCGTACAGCGACTTCAGCGGCGGAAGTCCGCCTCCGCGATGATGGCGCAGCAAGTATTCCGTCATGGCGGCGATATCCCCGCTGCCGCTCTCGCCGACGATCCCGAGGTCCATCAGGATCGTCCGCATGACCTCGCGCGCGCCCGGCTTCTTCCGCTCGCCCGCCGCTTCCGGATCGAGCCGGTCGAGCTTCGCGATCGACTGCTTGATTTCGTTCAAGTAGCGCGCCATCCGCCACTGCTCGCTCACCTTGCCGAGCACCGCCTCGATCTCGACCCGGTTGATCGGCTTCTGGATATAAAATTCGATGCCTGCCTGGTACGCCTTGCTGATCATGTCCTTGTTCTCGATCTGGGAGATCATGACGTACCGGCCTTCGTAGCCCGCCTTCTTGAGGCCCGCGATCGTCTCGAGGCCGTCCTGGTCCGGCATGAGCAGGTCGATCAGCACGACGTCGGGCCGCTCGTCGAGGATGAGCTGCGCGCCTTCGGTGCCGCCGGCCGCCGTCCCGACCACCTCGCCGACCCCGCCCTTCTCGATGATCGTCTGGAGCATCCGCCTGCTAACCGCGTCGTCGTCGATGATGCAAAACGTCGGCATGGCTTATCCCCCTTTCTTCAACCGCTCCGTCGGAAACGCCGCCGCGAACGTCGTCAAGGCGTCCTTCCCCGTCGTCAGCAGGCGCAGGCTGCCCTCGAACGAACCGACGATGTCGCGCACGTGCGACAGGCCGATGCCGGTCGCCGCCGTTCCTTCCTGGTTGAATTTGGTCGTAAACCCGGGCTCGAACACGAGGTCCTTGTCCTGCTCGGCGATGCCCGTTCCGGTATCCGCGACCGTGAAAACGGTCTCGCTCCCCCGTTCGTAGACGTTGAAACGCACGGTGCCGCGCGCTTCGATCGCTTCGGCCGCGTTGGCCGCCAGGTTGTTCAGCACCGTCAGGAGGGGAATGTAGTGGCGGGTCGGATAATCGGCGCGGACCTCCGTTTCCATGCGAATGTCCTTCTCCAGCATCCGGGCGTAGTTGCCGTTCGACTTCGCGACGAGGCCGACGATCTCCGCGAGCGTCATCTCGGCGGCGCGGTCGAGGTCGACCAGCTTGGTCAGCCCCGCCAAAATGCGCTGCGAGTCCTTTTTCACCTCGTGGATTTGCTGCGTGAGTTCGAGGACGGCCCGGCCGTGCGCCCGCAGCCCTTCCTCGTTCAGGCGTTCGTACAGATCGTGGCTCTTGGCGGTGATCTGCTCGATGACGTCCATCGACTTGCGCAGGTAGAACGCTTCGCCGTACAGCCCGCTGCCGACGCCGATCATCTGCTCGAGCCGCTTCTGCTGCTCGGCCTGCACGACGCGCATCTGGTTCACCGCGATGCTGCTGTAGATGCCGACCGTAAAATAGCACCGCACCGCCGCGATCAAGGAAATGACGCCGATCTGGTCGGCGCGGAATACGGGCAGGCCGAAGGCGAGGCTCCGCGACAGGAGCTCGGTCTCGTTGGAGACGATGTCGATCAGCGTCGCGCACGCCCCGAGAATGAGCGGATCCAGCTGTTTCAGCCGGCTTTGCATAAGCGCCATGCCCGCCCCGAAGACGACGTAATACAGCATCGCGGAGAAATGAGCGTGCAGGCTGCCCGGCAGCGAGAAGTCCGCGCCCTCGGCCGCGCCGTCGAGCGTGACCCGAAACAGCAGCACCGTCACTCCGACGGCGATCCCCGTTCTGCGGAACGGCAGATGGCGCATGAAGAGCAGCAAGAACAGAAAGGCGCTGCTGCCGAGCCCGATGCGGAACAGGTCGCCGCTGAACGGGTTGATCTTGAATTCGCCCGCCACCGCGACGACGACGGCGAGGACGGCGATCTGCATGTTTTCGGTTTTGGATCCGTATGGCTTCTCGATAGCGATAGGCACCCACTCCCATGAGCCCTGCCCGGCGGCGCGGCCGGAGGCGCCCGCGAACGCGGCGCCCTTCGGAATCCGGGCTAGCCCGCGGCACGCCGTTCCCCGGAAGGCGTCAGACGCGTTTGTTCTCGAGCCGACGCGCCGCGATCGACAAGGCGTAATTCACCGCGAAATACAGCACGGCAACCACCGCGAGCACCGGGACGGTATAGTCGTACTGCTGGGCGATGACGATTTTCGCGTTATGCATGAGCTCCGGCAGCGAGATGACGATGGCGAGCGACGTGTCCTTCAGGAGCGAGATGAATTGGCTCACGAGCGGCGGCACCATGGCCCGAAGCCCTTGCGGCAGCACGATGTGCCGGATCGTCTGCGATCGCGTGAGCCCCGACGAGCGCGCGGCTTCGATCTGGCCCTTCGGGACGGCGTTCAATCCGCTGCGCACGACTTCCGAAATCATGGCCGCTTCGAAGACCGTCAAGCCGACGATCGCCGCGCCGGTGACGCTCAGCTTGATGCCCACGTCGGGCATGGCGAAATACGTGAAGAATAGAATGAGCAGCAGCGGCAGGTTGCGGACGATCTCGACGACCGCGCCGATCGCCGGCGAGATAACCGGAATGCGCATATAGCGCAGCGTCCCGGCGATGCCGCCGAGCGCGAAGCTCGCGACGATCGCGACGAAGGCGACCCAAAGCGTCATGCCGAAGCCTTTGAGGATAAAGATGAGATTATGGTAGGCGAATGCGCCGGCGATGTCCATCCTTCGATCCTCCTAATATCGGAATTGACGGGCTTGGCGGACCCGCGCCCGTTCGCGGAAATGCTAGCCGTTTCGCGCCCAGCGGCGTTCCAGCCGGAGCGCCGCCCAGCTGAGCGGCAGCGTCAGGACGAGGTAGAGCGCCGCGACGAACAGGTACGTGTCGAACGTGGCGTACGTCTTGCTCGCCACTTGATCGCCGTAGTACATCAGGTCGAAGCCGGCGAACACGCCGAGCACCGATGAATTCTTAACCAGGTTAATGAACTGGTTGCTGAGCGGCGGAATGACGATCTTGATCGCCTGCGGCAGCACAACGTGGCGCATCGTCTGCACGTAGCTCATGCCCGAGGCCCTGGCCGCTTCCGACTGGCCGGCCGGCACGCTCAGGATGCCCGCGCGGATCGCTTCGGCGACGAAGGACGCCGTATACACGGTCAGGCCGATCGTGCCGCAGGCGAACCCGCTCAGCGTCACCCCCAGCGTCGGCAGCCCGTAGTAGAACGCGAAGACGACGAGCAGGATCGGAATGTTGCGAATAAACTCGACGAAAGCGGTCCCCGCCCACCGCAGCGGCTTGACGGCCGAGATGCGGAAGACGGCCGCGACCGTCCCGAGCGCGAAGCTCCCGAGCAGGGCGATGACGCTCGATAGGACGGTGTTGCCGAAGCCTTTCATGTATAACCCGAAATGGTCCGTGAAAATCGACAGATCCGGCATCGTATCCCTCCCTCCACCCGAATCGGGCAAGCGCGAAGCGCGCCGGCGCCAAGGCCGGTCGCGCTTCGCGCTTGCTTACGTTAGTTGGCCGCCGGCGTCTCGCCGATCCATTTCTCGTAAATCTCCTTGTACGCGCCGCTGTCGTTCAGCTTCTTCAGCCCGGCGTTGACGGCGTCCAGGAGCGCGGTTTCGCCCTTCTTAATCGCGATGCCGTACGGCTCGTCGGTGAACGGCTCGCCGACGACCTCGTAGTTCGGATCCTGCGCGGCCATGCCGTACAGAATCGCGTTGTCGGTCGTCAGCGTGTCGCCTTGGCCGGCCTTGAGGGCGCTGAACGCGTCCTGGTAGTTGTCGAATTCCAGCACGGTCGCGTCGGGCGCCTTCTCCTTGATGTTGTCCACGGACGTCGAGCCCTTGACGGCCAGCACCTTCGTGCCTTTCTTGATATCGCCGATGGTCTTGATCGGACTGCCCTTCTTCACGAGCAGCGATTGGCCCGCCTTGAAGTACACGTCCGAGAAGTCGACTTCCTTCTTCCGTTCCTCCGTTATCGTCATCGTGGCGACGATCATGTCGATGTCGCCGTTGTTGAGCATCGGGATGCGGGTCTTCGACGTGACTTCCTTCAGCTCGATCTTCGTCTCGTCCCCGACGATTTCCTTCGCGAGCGCCTTGGCGATGTCGACGTCGAAGCCTTCAACGCTGCCGCTCGCGGGGTCCTTCAGGCCGAACAGCTTCGTATCGAACTTGACCCCGACGACGAGCTTGCCGCGGCTCTTGACGGCGTCGAGCGCCGACGATCCCGCCGCCTGGTCGCCGCCGGCGTTTCCGGCCGCGTCTCCGCTCGCCGCGTTGCCGTTCGATGCGCCGTTGGATCCGGCGTTCGTGTCGTTCTTCGCGCCGCAGCCGGTAAGCGCGATCGCCGCGATCAACGTCGTCAGGACGCAGGCAAACAGCCATTTTCTTGGTTTCATCTTTCCTATCCCCTCTCCATGATTGAACGTGAACGGAATCTGGTGACGTGCGCGGGCAGGCATGCCGCGGACCCCGCGAACGGCGCGGACCGGCTAATGATGAAGCACCCGGTTAAGAAACGCGCGCGCCCGCTCTTCCCTTGGTTGCTCGAAGAAGACCTCCGGCGGGGACACCTCCAGGATGCGCCCGTGGTCCATGAACACGACGCGGTCCGCCACCTCGCGGGCGAATCCCATCTCGTGCGTGACGACGACCATGGTCATCCCTTCCCGCGCCAGCGCCTTCATGACGTCCAGCACTTCGCCGACCATCTCGGGATCGAGCGCGGACGTCGGCTCGTCGAAGAGCATGATCTTCGGCTTCATCGCGAGTCCCCGCGCGATGGCGACGCGCTGCTGCTGGCCGCCGGACAATTGCGCCGGATACCGGTCCGCCATGTCTCCGATGCCGACCTTCTCCAGGTACTGCCTCGCCGTCGCCTCCGCTTCCGCCCGCGGCTGCCCGAGCACCTTCATCGGCGCGAGCGAGACGTTGCCCAAGGCGGTCTTGTGAGGGTACAGGTTAAAATGCTGAAACACCATGCCGATGTCCCGCCGCAGCCGGTTGATGTCGGTCCCCTTGTCGCCGAGCTTGACGTCGAGCACGGTCAAGCTGCCGCTCGAGATCGTTTCCAGCCGGTTGATGCACCGGAGCAGCGTGCTCTTCCCCGACCCCGACGGGCCCACGACCACGACGACCTCGCCCGGCTCGACGCGAAGCTCGATGCCCTTCAGCACATGAAAGTCGCCGAAATGCTTGTCGACTTGCTCGAACGCAATCATCGAACCTCCTCCTTTCCGCCCTTGCCGCGGCTTGCCCGGCCGATGGACGAGTCATGTCAAGTAAAATCACGCGATGTTAGGTCCACGATACGGCCCTCCTACGCGATCCGACCGAATCCTACGGAAAATCATGAAAAAAACCGCACGCGGGCGGCAATTCCGACGTTAAATTCGATGCGGCCGGCCGTCTCGCGGCGAATGAAGCACGGCCGGCAACGCGCCGAGAACCCGGCGGCAACCCGGCGGCAACCCGGCGGCAACCGGAACGGCTCGTCCGAGAAGCGGCGAAAACAGAAAAAATCCGCCCGAACGGGCGGATTGGCGATGCGATCAATTTGTTAGGAAGCGCTAGCGAATTAAAACGGTACGCCGGTCTTACGCTTTGGGCTGCTGGCCCGCGGCGCTCAGGCGCTGCTTCGCTTCTTCGTACACGTCCGCGGCAAGCGGCCCTCTCTCCGCGATGCGGATGTTCTCGGCCAGATGCTCGGGATTCTTCGTGCCGACGATCGTCGTCGTCAGCTGAGGATGGCTGAGCGTGAACCGCAGGATGAAGCCGGTCCGGCTCTCGCCTTCGTCCAGCAGCTCGTCGAGTTTCGCCTGCTCCCAGAAGGTCCAGCGGTCCTGGTTGCCGAGGCCGTGCCCCGGCTCGCCGCGTCCGACGCCGCCGCGAATGATCGTGCCGGCCCCGGCTTGCGCCGCCTTGGCGATCAGGTTCTCGTGATCCCGCTCGAGCGCGGAATACGGAATTTGGAACGAATCGAAGACGCCGGTATCGATGTACGCCGGCAGATGCGGCAGCGTCGAGGAGATGCCGATCCAGCGCGCCTTACCCGATGCCTGGATCTCCTTCAGCACGTCGATCAGGCTGCCTTCCTCCGTCTGGTCCAGCGTCGGATTATGCAGCTGCAGCAGGTCGACGTAGTCCGTTTTCATCCGGCTCAGGCTCACGTCGATGTTCCGGAGCAGGTTGTCCCGCGTCCACACGTGCGGCGTATCGTCATGATCGCCCGCGTTCACGACCGTGCAGCCGCATTTGGTCGCGAGGACGTATTCGCTCCGGCGCTTGCTGATGAAGCGGCCGATGTATTCCTCGCTCAGTCCGTAGTCGTAGGACGTATCGATGAAATTGATGCCGGCGTCGAGGACGGCGTTCAGAATCCGGTCCGCTTCCCCGTCCGCGACGGGACGGCCGCCCCAAATGCGCGGCCCGCGGATTTCCATCGCGCCGAAGCCCAGCCGGGTGATCTCGAGGCCGGTCCGGCCGAGGGTCGATGTTTGCAGCGTTGCCATAGGAATGCCTCCTTTTAAATCTGTATCGTACGATATCGAATCGCTTGCCGTGCATCGCTCGGACGATGACCTTCGCAAGGTTAGCGTTTAAATCGTCGAGGACGTTCCGTTACCACGCGTAAGCTTTCGGCGCTTCGCCGCCCGGCCCCGGGAAAATCTCGTCGAGCCGCTTTAGCGTCTCGTCCGACAGCGCGATGTCGACGACGCGCAGCGTATCTTGGAACTGCGCCAGCGTACGCGGCCCGATGATCGGCGCCGTCATGGCCGGATGCGCGAGCGTCCACGCCAGCGCGACGTTGGCTTCGCTCTCGCCGAGCTCGCGGCACAGGCTGGCGAACTGCTCGAGCTTGCTCCGGTGCGCGTCGACCCGCTCCTGCGAACGCGTGCTGCGCGAGCCGCCGGACGCCTTGAGCGCGTTGCCGCCCAGCAGGCCGCCGTCCAGCGGACTCCAGGCGATGACGCCGATGCCTTGATCCTGCGCGGCCGGGAGCACTTCAAGCTCCGGCAGCCGGCACAGCAGGCTGAATTTATGCTGCTCGGACACGAGGCCGAGATGATGTCTCGCTTTCGCTTCGTACTGCGCCTTCACCAGATCGCGGCCGGCGAAATTGCTGGCGCCGACGTAGCCGATCTTGCCTTGGTTGATCTGGACCTGGAAGGCTTCCCACAGCTCGTCCCAGCCGACGTTGCGGTCGACGTGGTGCATCTGGTAGAGCTCGACGTGGTCCGTGTTCAACCGGCGGAGCGAGCCTTCCAGATGGCGGCGGATTTTGTAGGCGGACAGCCCGTTCGTCATGTTGGGCCCGTCCAAGGCGTCGTCCATGTTGCTGTGCACCTTGGTGGCGAGGACGACCTTCTCCCGGCGGCCTCCGCCCTGCGCGAACCAGCGGCCGATGATCTCCTCGGTTCTTCCCCGATTGCCCTGGCCGCCGTATACGTTGGCCGTGTCGAAGAAATTGACGCCCGCGTCCAAGGCGGCGTCCATGATCCGGAACGATTCCTGCTCGTCCGTTTCGGGGCCGAAATTCATCGTGCCCAGGCATAATTTGCTGACCTTCAAGCCGGACTTTCCCAAATAGGTGTACTTCATCCGCGATGCCTCCTATTCGTGATTCGATTCCTCCGGTTCGTCCCGGAGATCCGTGCGACAGGTGCGACGAACAGCTTCGTTCGGCTCGGACGGACGGCGGCGCCGGCTGAAAAAAGCGCTTTCGCGTTCAGCAGCGCTTCGGTCGCCCGCCCGCGAGTTGCCACTATCCATTATAGAGAACCTGTCCCGGCGCGAGAAGAAGTGAAATAATTGTTACTTACTTACCCGAACCGAACCGCTTGCGCGGAAATCCAACCGCGGAGCGCGGGAACACGCGGCGAAGTACGCGGAATCATGCGGCGGAGAGCGCGGCGAAGAACGGCAAAGAGGCGGCCGTTAACCGGCCGCCTCCCCGCTTGCGGACATGGCCGCCCGAGCGGCCGATAGCCCCTTGACGCTCTCCTCCGGCTGCGCGCGAGGCTTGCGCCGCGGGTATTCAGAATGCGACGGCTTTCGCGGTCAGACGAATTTCCTTCGCCCGTCCGTCCCAGCTCACGTCGTACCCGATCAGCTCGGAGATGCCGCGGACCGGCAGCAGCACGGCGTTCGACGCGACGAGGGACGGCGCGATGGACATCGTCCTGCCGTCGACGGTCACCGAGCCCGTCTGCGGGACATGCGTGATCGTCCGGCCGCCGATGACGGCGGTGACGGTCTTCGTCTTGCCGTCCCACGCGACGCTCGCCCCCAGCAGCTCGAACAGCTCCCGCATCGGGACGAAGACGCGCGAGTCGGCGACGATGACGTCGCGGCTCAGCGTCCGCGCCCGGCCGTTCAGCGACAGCTTGCCCTCGTAATGCTGCCAGACCGGATAATCGTGCTTGGCCGCGATCTCGGCGAACGTATGCCCGGACGACGTGATGACGACCTTCGTCCCGAGCTCGATTTGCGGGAACAACCAATGAATCGCGTCGTTGTTCATCCGGATGCAGCCCGCGCTGACGTAGTGTCCGATCGACTTCGGATTGTTGTTGCCGTGAATCGCGTACGTCGTGCCGTACGTGCCGTCGACTTCGAGCCCCAACCAGCGGTCGCCGAGCGGATTGCGGGGATCCCCGCCGGGCACGTGATCCTTGTAATACGGCCGGTTCTTGATCTTGTTCACGATCGGGAAGATGCCCTCGGGCGTCAGGTCCGGCGTTCTGCCCGTGCCGACGGGGAACGTCTTGACCAGCGCGCCGTTCTCGAAAAAGGCCAATTCGTTCGTCTGCTTGTTCACGATGATCAACTGGTTCTTCGCTGCCGCCGCGCTCGCCGGCGCCGCAAACAGGACGCTCCACAGCAGCAATCCGGCGATCGCGGCGAGACCGGCTTTCCAATGAATTCGTTTCATGCTCGTGCTTGACAACCTCGCTTTCGGTTCGAATAGAAAGTCCATGACTCACTATATGAACCGAGAGAAGCGTCTTTGCCATGCCGGTCGCGGATTTGGAGCAATCTTTAGCAGGCGCCTAGGACCGAGCGGCAGGCTCGGATCCCCTCGAGACGCGCATGCGGAACGGAGGCGCAAGACGATGCCGAGCCATTGCCTCGCGTATGCAGGCGCATAGTAGGCGAACGCGACGAAGGCAGCCGGATTCCCGGCTGCCTTCGTATCTTCGATAGGTTCCGCCATGCGCGGCGTCTGCCGATCAGCCGCCCATCAAGCGGTAGAACAACCATAACGCGATGCCGCAAGCGGCCGCCAGCCAGGCCAACACGACGAGGAGGCCGGCGAACCAATTTTTCGGCTTCCTCTTCCCCGCCGCCAAGCGCTCGTCCGCCTTCGTTCGCGCGGCTTCAAGCACCGGGTCGGGCATCATGCGCAGGGCCAGCATCACGCCGAGCGGAATCAAGATCACGTCGTCCAAATAGCCCGGCACCGGAATGAAATCCGGAATCAAGTCCACGGGGCTGAACGCATACGCGACCACGCACGCGGAAACCAGTTTCGCAAGCCAAGGCGCGCGCTCGTCGCGATACGCGTAATAGAGCACGAATACTTGCCGTTTCAGCCGTTTGGCCCAAGCCTTCAACCGTGCCGCCACGCGCATCTCTCCCCGAACGGAATGCCTCGCATTCAGAAGTATAGCAGAGACATGGCGGCAGCGGGACCGGAATCTTGGAAGCTCCGTGCCGGCCGCGGCTGCTCAGCCGCCTTCCGGATCCGTTCCCGCGCGCTCCCCGCCTTGTTCGGGCTCGCCGGCCGGATCTACGGCGGGCTCGGCTTCCAGCAGCTCGAACGAATGGATGAACTCTTGGATAATCGCGTCGGTCGCCTTCAGCTCCCCGCTGATGATCGGCTTGATCGTGTCGTATTCCGGTTGGTTCAGCTGCTGCAGCAGCGTCGAACGCCTCACCTGCAGCCGCTCGAGGAACGCGATCGCCCGCCCCCGGCGGAACGTCTGCGCGCTCTGGAACCGGTGCTTGCCCCGTTCGTCATGCTCGGGTCCCCGATGCCCGCGATGATCGCGGTGGTCATGCGGCCCTCTAGGGCCATGCCGGCCATCTCGCATGTTCATTCCTCCTCATCTCGTATACAATCGTATACAACAATTCTTGTATACAAATGTATGCCTATTGCCAACGAATGTCAAGCGCCGCTTCCCCTTGGCGATCGGTTCCATCGGAGATTGATTGGTGAAATTATGTAGGCTTGAGCGTTTGTTTCCTGTCAAGGAATGATTTCTTAATTTTTCTCATGAAGTTCTAATAAATGGGGATTTCTCCAGCGCGGGCGTCAGCTTCATCCTTCGCAGGTAAATGGTGGCAAGCCTGGCTATGGTAGAGTAGGGACAAGCAAGGATTCCATCCCACGATACATAAGGAGGCCATCTACGACCATGCGTCTTAAGAAACACCTTGGAAAATCGGCGGCTGTCATCACGTTAAGCCTGGGCCTGGCCCTGTCCGCGATCGGCGGATTCGCGTCGCCCGCGTCGGCATCGCCCGTCGCGACGGCAACGGTCAAGAAAGGCGTCAACTTCCGCTCCGGCCAGAGCACGAGCGCTTCGATCATCGGCTTCGTCAAAGCCGGAACCGTGCTTCCCGTGGAAGCGGCGAACAACTATTGGGTGCTCGTCGACTATAACGGCCGCACCGGCTACGTGTCCCGTTCGTACGTCACGGTCCATGAATCCGGCAAGCCGCAGCCGAATCCGGGCAGCGGCGCTTCGGGCAGCGCCATCGTCAACACGGCGAAATCGTACATCGGCAAAGTGAGATACGTCTTCGGGGAACGCGATCAGAAGCGGCTCGTTTTCGACTGCTCCTCGTTCACGCAATACGTGTTCCAGCTGAACGGCAAATCGATTCCGTGGGGCTCGAAAGCCCAGGCCAAGATCGGCTCGTACGTGTCGCGCAGCCAGCTGAAGGCCGGCGATCTCGTCTTCTTCAGCGTCAGCAAGCCGGGGCAAATCAACCACGTCGGCATTTACATGGGCAACGGCCAGTTCATCAACAACCTGCCGGGCGAAGGCGTCGTCGTCTCGGATTTCAACAGCTCGTACTGGAAGAGCCATTATATCCGCGGCCAGCGCGTCTAACGCGCGCTGCCGATCGGCACGGCGCGAGCGTTCCTTGCCGGGCGCGCCATGACCGCATCGCGAAAAAAGACCCCAAGCCGGACACGACGGATCGTGTCCGCTTGCGGGTCTTTTTCGCGCTTCCCGTGAGCCGGATGCCTGCGGCTGTTTCCGAGATTCCTACCGCTGAGGATCTCTCCGCTCGAAATAATGGACGGGCCGGACCTCAAGCCCCCAGCCGAACGTCTCGCCCTCGGCCAGCCGCACGGCGGGATGCAGCGACGCGATCCGGACGGCTTCGTCCAGGTCCTCCGCTTCGACGAAGAACGCGCTGCCGATCATCTCCTTCGATTCGATGAACGGACCGTCGGTCACGACCGTCTTGCCTTCCGTCCGCCTGACGGATTTGCCGGCGGCCCCCAATCCGGCGTCGAGGAAGACCCGTCCGGTGCCGTACAGCTCCTCGAGATGCGGCCCGCATTGGGCCATGACCGCTTCGATCTCCGCCTTCGGGCGGGCGTCCATCGCTTCGCGATCGAGGTAACCTAAGCATACGAATAGCATGATTCATTCTCCTTTGGCGAAATGAATTCGGATCGGCGCTCTTGCGCTTCCATAAGTACGACGAACGGCCGGCGGCCGAATCGACGGGACGGACATAAAAAAATCGCCCCTGCGTGCACGTATCCCGATTATACCCGAACCCGCGCCAAAAAGCCGCGATTGCCGCGGCTTTCATCCCTTCCTATTCCGGTCGCTCCGCTTCCTCGCGGTCCAGCCGTTTCTTCACGGCCGCCGGCACGCCGGCCGCCATCGTCCGCTCGGGCACGTCGTCCTTGACGAAGGCGCCGCCCCCGACGACGGACCATCGGCCGATGCGCCGCTTCTCCCGGACCGAAGCGCCGATGCCGACGTAGGCGCCCTCGCCGACGAAGACGTTGCCGGCAAGCCGGACGCCGGGCGCGATCGTGGCATACGCTTCGATCACCGCGTCATGGCTGATGCTCGCGCACCGGTTAACGATGACGTGCTCCCCGATCGCGACGTTGCCGGACACGCTGCAGCCCTCGAAAATCACGCTGCCGTCGCCGATCCGCGTTCGCCGGTTGACCGCGGCCCGCGGATGGATCAGCGGCGGCGCAGCGCGGAAGCCGGCGCGGACCGTCTCCTCGGCGAACCGCCGCTTGAGCGCCGGATCGCCGACGCCCGCGCAGACGAGCAGCGCCTCGTCCCGCAGCGCTTCGATGTCCGCCAGCGTCCCGAGAATCGGCAAGCCCTCGACGATCGCGCCTTTCGCTTCCGGCCGCTCGTCCAGGAAGCCGAGGACGGACGCGCCGAGCTCCTCGCACAGCCACAGCGTCTCGCGCGCATGACCGCCCGCCCCCCAGATCACGATGCCGCCGCGAGGGAAGGTCCCGTTATCGCTCATGACGCCGTTTCCTCGCCCATGCCGCGAAGCGCCTCCACGACCGCGCGGACGACTGCCTCGTCCATCTCCTCCCACAGCGGCAGGCTGACGATGCGCGCGGCGACGCGTTCGGTGACGTCCAGCGCGCCGCGCGGGTCGTCCCGGAACTGCGGCTGCTGGTGGCAAGCCGGCGAGAAGTACGCGCGGGCCTCGATCGAGCGCCGCGCAAGCGCCGCGACGACGTCTTGGCTGCGCATGCCATCGGGAGCCAGAACCGGGATGAATTGCGGCGCCACGCTGCCCGCCAGCCGCTGCATCGCCCAGCCGTCCGCGAAGAGTCCCGCCTCCGCCAGCAGCTTCGCGTACAGGCCGAGAAGGTCCCGTCTCGCCGCTTGCTTCGCCGGATACGCGTCGAGCGTCGCGAGCGCGATGGCGGCGGTGTACTCGGACATTTTGCCGTTCAAGCCCCGAAGGACGGACTCGCGGGCGCCGGAAAAGCCGAAATTGCCGGCCTGCCGGATGCGCCGGGCGAGCACCGGATTCGCGCTGTATACGAGGCCGCCTTCGCCGACGCCGAAGGACTTCGTGGCGTGGAAGCTGAAGACGACCGCGCCTTCGAAGCCTTGGCCGAAGTGCGCGCCGGACTCCGTCGTGCCGAAGCTGGCGGCGGCGTCCACGACGACCGGAATGCCGCGCCGCAGCAGCGCCTTGTACGGCGCCAAGTCGATGGCCGTGCCGAAAGGCGCGTACGGCACGACGACCGCCGCCCGGTCGCCCAGCCGGTCGACGGCCTCCGCCAGCCGCGTCCGGTCCAATTGCCATGTATCCGGCTCGATGTCGATATAATACGGCGTCAGGCCGCACCACTTGGCGGCGAGCGGCGTGGCGGCGAACGTGAAGCTCGGCATGATCGCGAACTCCCCGCCCGGCCGGCGGCTCTGGTCGATCGCGAGCATGAGTCCGACCGTCGCGTTGTGCATCGTCACGGCGCCGCCGGTTCCTCCGAACAGGCGGTCGCGGACGCGCTCCTCGAACAGACCGTTCAGCGGGCCGTAATTGGAATAGATCCGCGAAGCTTCGATTTGCTCCAGGTAAGGCAGATACGATTCTTTCTTGACCAGATTCGGCCTTAGGAACGGGATGTCGAACATAGCCAGCCTTCTTTCCGTATCGCTTCGTTCGCCGTCTGACCAAGCCGGCGCGTTCAGTCCAATTCGCGCAAGATCTCCCCGGCGCGCGCGGCGTCTTCGCCGAAGGCGGCGCTGCCTCGGATCCGCCCGAGGAACGCCTCGAGGGCGGACCGGTACGCGGCGTCGTCCCGCAGGAATCCGTTCGCCCGCGCGGCGACCGCGAGGTCCAGCCATTCGGCGAACGCCGTGCGTCCGAGCGTCTGGTTGTTTTGGTTCGGATGCAGGCGAAAATAACTGAGCGCTTCCGGCATGTATACGGCCCGGCCTTTGCCCAGCAGATGGAGCCAGGCGGCCATGTCGTTCAGCAGCGTATACTGCTTCCCCCCGAAGACGCCGAATTTGTCGGCGAGATCGGCTTTCCGGAACAGCACGGTCGTCGGCTCGCCGATGACGTTCAAGCACCGCGACATGGCATAGTCGGCCAGCGCTTGGCCTGCCATGATCCGGCTCTCGCCGTACAGCCTGGCCGTCGCCTGAAGCGGCGGAAGCGCCTGGCCGGCCGCATTGATCGTCTGCCGGTAGGACGTCACGAGCGCGATGTCGCCGAAGTCCCGGTAAAAGCGCAGCATCCGCTCGAGCTTCTCCGGATGGAACACATCGTCGTCCATTAAGTAATTGATATAATCGCCCTTCGCCAAATCGAAGCCCTTATGCCAATTGCCCACGAACAGATTGCGCTCGTTCCGGTAATAACGGACGCGGGAATCTGCCCGGAGATAGTCGCCGATCATCTCCTGCACGCCGTCGTTCGAGCTGTCGTCGCAGATGACGACCTCGAGATTCGCGTGCGTCTGCCCGAGCGCGCTGTCGAGGGCGATCCGCAGCGTATGCGGCCGGTTGTAGGCGGGAATGACGACGCTGACAAGCGGATTCTCCACGCGGTGCCCTGCCTTTCTATCGCCTTCGGCGAACGATTGAATAGAGTTGGTTATTCATATGCGATTTTCCGCGGGAAGGTTCGGCGGCCAAGCGTCCATTCGCGGTGACCCTCGCATCGGCGGGGACATACATATAATAGAAACGCAGCCTTCGAGGCTCGGACTGCCGAAAAAGGAGAGTGCCCATGCCTTCACCTTCGCCTTCAACTTCAATAGAGAATACGCCTTTGCTGACGGCCCATCTGTTCGCCGCCGGGACGACGGCCGAGGATGACCGGCGGCTGCAGCGTCTTATCGAGCGATTGGCCGAACGCCATATCGTCGCGAAACGATACGAAGCGGAACGGCCGTTAGCGGGCGCCGGGCCTCGAGCCCCCCGCGTCTACGCGTCGATCGGCGAGGACTGGCGGGAATTCCCCGCGCTTGCCGCGCTGCCGATTCACGAGAAGCGGCGGTGGCTCCACTTTCGGACGCCGGACGAAGTCGGGCCCGACCAGCTGTTTTACTGCTGGCTGAAGGCCACCGATCCGCTGCCCGAAAACCGCCCGATCCCGACGACTCGGTTCGCTTCCGATACGCCGCTCGTCTCCGTGTTCACCGCGGCTTACCGGTCGGAGGAGAAGATCCGCCGTCCCTACGAGTCCCTCCTGAAGCAAACGTACGCGAACTGGGAATGGGTCATCGTGGACGATTCGGGCGACGGCGACGAGACGTACCGGGAGCATCTGCTGCCGCTTGCCGATCCCCGCGTCCGCCGGTACCGGCAGGACGAGCGCAGCGGCTATATCGGCGCGATTAAGCGGTATGCGGCCGGCCTGTGCGCGGGCGAAATTCTCGTCGAAGTCGACCACGACGACGAGCTGCAGCCGGACTGCCTGGCGAAGCTCGTCGAGGCGTTCCGACGGCATCCCGACTGCGGCTTCGCGTACGGGGACTGCGCCGAGGTCTACGACGAGACGCTGCGCGCGCATTGGTACGGCTGGGATTGCGGGTTCGGCTACAGCCTGCATTACCGGGTATGGCTGCGCGGCATGAACCGGTGGCAGAACGTTCAGAAGCATTCCACGATGAACGCGAGCACGCTGCGCCACCTCGTCGGCTTGCCGAACCATCCGCGGGCGTGGACGCGGGAGTGCTACCATCTGGCCGGCGGCCATCGGAGCGAGCTGCTCGTCGCCGACGATTACGATTTGCTCGTGCGCACGTTCTTGTGCACCCGCTTCGTCGCCGTGCCCGACTTGCTCTACGTCCAGTACCGCAACGCGAGCAGCGGCAATACGACCTTCCGGCGCAACAAGCAGATTCAGGTGCTCGTCAAGGAGCTGAACCGGACGTACGAGCCGCGCATCGCGGCACGTCTGCGGCAACTCGGCATCCCCGAGCGGCTGTTCCCGTATCGCAGAGTATGGCAAATGCCGGCGGACGATCCGGCGCGGCTGACCGCGCACGCCGCGGACGAAGACGGCTCCCGGTCCGCGATCCTGTTCCCCCTTCCGTATTCCGAACCGGATGCGGGCCATCCCGAGCTGGTCCGGGAACTGGAGAAAGGACTCGGCACCGGCTTTGCGAATACGCAAATCGTCGTCGTCGGCCGCATTCCCGACTGGCTGGAAGGCTTCGCCGCCCAAGCGCCGACGGGTGCAGTCCGATGGTGGCCGATGGAGCCGGCGGACGACATCGAGACGTGCATCCGCTATGCCGCGATGATCGCGTCCTGCAAGGAGAAGATCGTCATCATGCCTTGAGCCGGGTCGGCCGCGCCGGCGTGCATAAGCCGAATAACCCCGCGGGAGCGGGGTTGTTCGCGTTATACGATTTGAATAGGACGGAAGCAAAAACAGCTCGGCGGTTCCATCGAACCGCCGAGCCGTTCCGTATTGCCAAAATGAATAATCGTGAAACCGCCGTACGTTACGGTCCTGCAGGACCTTGGTCGCCTTGCGCGCCCGTCGCGCCCTGAGGTCCTTGGTCGCCCTGCGCACCGGTTACGCCTTGCGGTCCTTGGTCGCCCTGCGGACCGACGTCGCCTTGGTCGCCTTGGTCGCCCTGTACGCCTTGCGGTCCGGCCGCGCCTTGCGCGCCCGTAGCTCCCTGCGGTCCTTGGTCGCCCTGCGGACCGACGTCGCCTTGGTCGCCTTGGTCGCCTTGATCGCCCTGTACGCCTTGCGGTCCGGCTGCGCCCTGCACGCCCGCAGCTCCTTGCGGTCCTTGGTCGCCCTGCGGACCGGCGTCGCCTTGGTCGCCTTGGTCGCCTTGCGGCCCTACTGCGCCTTGCGGTCCGGCCGCGCCCTGCACGCCCGTAGCTCCTTGCGGTCCTTGGTCGCCCTGCGGACCGGCGTCGCCTTGGTCGCCTTGATCGCCTTGGTCGCCTTGCGGCCCAACTGCGCCTTGCGGTCCGGCCGCGCCTTGCGCGCCCGCGGCTCCCTGCGGTCCGACGTTGCCTTGGTCGCCTTGGTCGCCTTGGTCGCCTTGGTCGCCTTGGTCGCCCTGTACGCCTTGCGGTCCGGGCGCGCCTTGCGGTCCTACTGCGCCTTGCGGTCCGGCCGCGCCTTGCGCTCCCGCGGTTCCTTGAGGCCCTTGGTCACCCTGAGGACCGGCGTCGCCTTGATCGCCTTGCGCGCCGGAGCCCTGCGGTCCTTGCGCGCCCTGCGGACCTTGGTCGCCCTGCGGTCCAGGCGCTCCGGTACCTTGCGGTCCTTGGTCGCCGGCCGGCCCTTGGTCGCCCTGAGGTCCGGCGTCGCCCTGATCGCCTTGCGGACCTGCCTCGCCTTGCGCGCCGGAGCCCTGCGGTCCTTGCGCGCCTTGCGCGCCCTGCGGACCCTGGTCGCCCTGCGGACCCGGCGCCCCGGTGCCTTGCGGCCCTTGGTCGCCGGACGGCCCTTGGTCGCCCTGCGGTCCGGCGTCGCCCTGCGGTCCAGGCGCTCCGGTACCCTGCGGTCCTTGGCTGCCTTGCGGTCCCGCGGTTCCTTGAGGACCGCTCGTTCCCTGCGTGCCTTGAAGCCCTTGGAGTCCTTGAAGTCCTTGCATGCCTTGCGGGCCTTGCGGGCCTGCGGGGCCTTGAACGCCGCTGATGGCGGAGCCGAGCAGCTCGCCGGATACAAACCGGTGCGCAGCAACCAACTGGCCGGCCCCATCCTTGCCCCAGAGCGAGATTTGGATATTGTTCGCGCCCAAACCGCTCGTGGTGAACACGAATTCGATCGCGCTGAGCCCCGCATAATACGACTTGGTCACGACGCCGTTCGGTCCGATCGAAACCAATTCCTGTACGTACAACGTGCGCGTCGAAGTCAAAAAATAGCCTTCGATCAGCACGAAACCGGTGTTCGCGTTGTCACGGTTGTCCACTTTGATCGTAACCAGCTGCGTCGGCGAAACGCCGTTTACGGGATCGTTCGCGATCGGACCCGTAGATAAGATCGCCATGCGTCGTTACCTCCTTTCTTCGAATGAAAATCGGCGGCAGCGGGATCGTCCCGATCCGCCGTCCGCCTTGCTTTGCTTGCCGTTGCCGCCGGACGGCCGGGCGCCCGTCCGGCAGGAGGGAGTCAGCGCTGCAAGCCTTCGGCCGCCGCCAAACGGACGGCGGTGACGACCGCGCCGCTCGCGCTGACGCCCATCAGCGCGGCTTCGACGCCGACTTGGCCCGGACCGGTGACGTCCAGCACGAATTCGAAGGCGGCAAGGCCCGCGAAATACCGCTTGACCGCATGCTCATTCGGAGCAAGCACGATCTGCTCGAGGACGTACAGCGTTCTCGAACCGGTCAGATAGTAGCCCTGTATCAGCACCGTCGCCGCTCCGGAAGCGCCGCGGTTCACCAGATGGATCGCCGCCTGCTGGCTGATGCCGAGTCCGGCCGTCGGACTGTTGTCGATCGGTCCCGTCGAGATGATTGCCACGAAGCCGACACCTCCCTTCCCCTCTATCCCTCTAGGTACATCGTCCCTTGCCCCGTTAATCGGACTGCGGGCCGAGCTAGAGTTCCTTATACTCTATGAACGCGCCGCTAGAGCGGCCTGTTCGAACGCCCTGTTTTCATCGCCTTTTCATAGAGAAACGGAAAAGCGCGCCCAAAAACGCCGAAAAAGACAGCGGCCGCGGCCGCTGTCCGGTTTCGATGGGGCGAATATGATGCCGGTCAAGCACGTCCCGGTCAGCCGAAATCGCGCTCGACGCGCGCGGCGTGCGGTTCGATCGCATCCAGCCGGTTCAAGCAATGATGCGCGATCAGGTCCAAATCGTGCGCGCTCTGCGCGTCGTCGCCGTTGCGCTCCAGGATGTTCAGCAGCCAGTTCGTCAGATTGCGCAAGTGGTGGCGGTACGCATAGAAGCGCAGCAGACGCGCGTCGATCGCCGCCGGACATCCCCGGCGCCGCTCATAGGCGGCGATGAAGCGCCCGAACCGGTCGCCGATATAGCCGAACCAATCGAATTCCGGCGGCGCCAGCAGCGCGTTCTCCCAATCGAGCACGTACAAGCCGCTTTTGCCCCGGATCAGGTTGCCGCCCCACAGATCTCCGTGGCAGAGCACGTATTCGCGCTCATCCGCGGCGGCATCGCGCCGGAGCTCGCGGACAAGCCGCATCAGCCCGCGGATGCGCGGGCTCTCGGGCGCGACGAGCGCCTGCAAGGCCTGACGGACGGGACTCTCGGCGAAGTCCCTCCGCTCAAGCGCGGACAGGCAGAACGCGAGCCGATCCTCGTAATCCAGCTCGTACGGCTCGGCCGCGACGCCCTCGGCGGCCGCGACGGCAGCGAGCCGATGGATGCCGGCCATCGTGTCCGCGACGTCCTCGAGCAGGCCGTCGGGGAACGGATAGGCGTCCGCCAGCGTCTCGCCTTCGATGAAGCCGTAGAGCACGACGGTGTACCCGTCGCAGGCGGACGCCAGCTCGCCGCGAAGATTGGGAACCGGGCAAGCCGCATTCGGGAACAACCCCTCGTCATGCAGCCGCCGGGTCAGCGGCAAGTACCGCGGCAGCCGCCCGATCCCGCTCCGCTGCGCGTCGTTTCCGTGATCGTACAGCTTCAAATAATAGGCGGTTCCATCGCCGCAGACGAGCTTGTACGAGTACGCGGAATCGCCGTACGGAATGAAGCGAAGTTCCCGGATTCGAATCGGATAGACGCGTTCCAGGCGGCTTGCGAGCGCGTCGTCCGCGATCGGATAACGAACTTTCATCGGACCCCTCCTCATTGCGCCTCTTTGCGCCTGATTGCGTCTCTTTGCGCCTTCATTGCGCCTCTTTGCGTCAAGGCTGCGGGCAAGCTTGGCTAGACTTCGTCCTCTCTCCATTCGGCGCGTTCCGACCGCCTTCCTGCATGATCAAGCGCGCGCAGGACGATCCGAGCGGTTCGAGCAGACGAACGCCGAAAGCGCCGCCCGGGAAAGTCCCCCGCGCGGCGCTTCGCCGTTACGCCATCGCAAGCTCGATCGTACCCGCTTCGCCCGCTCCGATCGCGACGACGCGGCCGCCGGCGCGAATCCGAACGGCCGGGCCGCCCTGATGGACGACCGTCGCCCTCCCGGCCTGAAGCTCGATGCCGAAGACGGCGCCCAGCATCGCGATGCCGTCCGCCTTCGCCCAGGAGACGTCCGCGGGCAGCTGCGGCGCGAGGTCGATCGCCCCCTCGTCCGCGCGCGGCCGTAGGCCGAGCAGGCCGGTCGCGAGATTGCCGATGACGGAATAGGACGCTTCGGGATATTCCCGCCGCGCGGTTCGTTCGTCGCAGAGCCGAAGCATCGCCCGGTATGCCTCTTCCTTCCGGCCCGTCTTGTAGTAGACGTCCGGCAAATGCGACAGCTCCTCGACGTTGGATACGCCGTTTCGCGTCAGATCGTCCAGCGCGCGCTCGCGCTTCGCGCCCGGCGCGACGAGGCCGAAGTAGAGCGGCAGGAAGCTCGCGGCCAAGTAGTATTCCTCGTACGGCGTGCCGTCCTGCAGGATCGCGCCGTTGAACCGGCCCTTCCCCTCGTTCCACCACTCGGCGTCGTACAGCCGCCGCAGCCGTTCGGCCAAGGCGGCGTAATGCGAGGCTTGCGCGCCGTCGCCGCGCAGCCGGCACATCTCGGCATAGGCGGCATACGCCGCGAACTGCGCCGCGACGACGTCGCCGGCGACCCTCGGCGCGAGCGCGTCCTCGACGTAGGACGCGATGCCCCGGCGCCCTTCGCCCCGCGCGTGGTCGGGAATGCCGTCGCCGTCGCGGTCCCAGCGCCGCACGTATTCGTTCAGGCTGAGCGCGTAGAAGCGCAGCAGCCGCTCGTCCTCGAGGTAATCGCGGTCCCCGGTCCACAGAAACTGCCGATAGCAGCAGTCGACGACGTCGAAATTGGCGGGCAGGTTGTACCAAAAGTCGCCGTCATTCGTATAATCGTCCGGACACGGCAGCCCGTCCTTCGTGATTTCCCAATACGTGCACCAATCTTTGGAGACGCTGATGTGCTCCGCGAAGCGGAGCAGCATGTTCTTCGTGTGGGCGCCCAAGCCGAGAACGGCGGCGCCGGCGCTCATGTGCGCGACGTCGCGCATGCAGAACGCCTTCCGGCCGGGCAGCGCGGCCTCGTACCACGGGCCGACGGGATCGCCGGACGACGCGTAGGCGAGCGCCTGCGCCTTCGCCCAGCGGGCGGCCGCGTCGAGCTCGGGCGAGGACGACTGCAGCGCGAACGGACTCGTTGCGGAATGGTTCATGGCAAGCATAGCCTCCTGTTCGATTCAAGGATCGTTGCTTCGCGGCGGACCCTCCCGGCATCAGCCTTTGACGGAGCCGAGCGTGATGCCGCCGATGAAGTATTTTTGCAGGAACGGATAGACGCACAGAATCGGCACGGTCACGACGATCGTGGTTGCGGCCCGCAAAGTCATCGGCGACAACCCCTGGAATTTGTGCATCAGCAGCTGCTGGTCGCGGATTTGCTGGGTCGCTTCGACCTCCAGCAGCAGCCGCCGGAGATAGACCTGCAAGGTATCGAAATGGCCGTTGAAGTTGTACAGGATGACGTCGAACCACGAATTCCAGTGGCCGACGGCGGAATAGATCGACACCGCAGCGAAGACAGGCATCGCCACCGGAATGACGATCCGCCAATAGATGAGCAGCTCGCCGGCGCCGTCGATCCGCGCGGATTCGAACAGCGCCTCCGGCAGGTCGGAGATGTACGACGCCATGAGCAGCATGAAGTACGCGTTGATCAAACCCGGAATCCAGTACACCTGGAACGAGTTCGTCAGATGCAGCTGATTCATCAGGATGTACGTCGGAATGATGCCGCCGCTGAAATACATCGTGACGAAGAACAACACGCGCATGAATTTGCGCCCGGAGAACGAGCGGATGCTGATGATGTAGGACAGCAGGCCCGTCATGAAGAGGCAGGTGGCCGTGCCGACGACGACGCGCAGCGCCGACCAGCCGAGCCCGTTCAGCAGCTTCTTGTTCTCGAACAGCATGCCGTACGCCGCGTACGATACCTTCCGCGGGAAGAAATAAATGCCGCCGCGCGCCGCGTCGGTCCCGTCGTTGAAGGACAGCGCGAGCAGATTAATGAACGGATAGACGACGACGAAGCCGAGCAGCAGCAGCACAAGCGCGATGACGACGTCGGCCGCGCGGCTCGCGAAGGAGGTTCGGAACGCTCTCGTTTCCATCTGCGAAGTTCCTCTTTTCTATTAAAAAATCGATGATTCCATATAGCGCTTCGACAGCCGGTTCGCGATGTAGACGAGCACGAGGCCGAGGAAGCTCTTCATCAGGCCGACGGCCGTGCCGTACGAGTAGTTGCCGAGCTGCACGCCGAACCGGTACACGTACGTGTCGATGACCTCGTAATGGTCCTGCGTGAGCGGGTTGCCGATGAGCAGCTGCTGCTCGAAGCCCGCGTTCAGAATGCCGCCGATCGCGAGAATGAGCAGCAGCACGGCCGTCGAGCGGATGCCCGGCAGCGTGATGTGGCGAATGAGGCCGAACCGGCCGAGCCCGTCGACGCGTCCCGCCTCGTACAGCTCCTTGTCGATGCCGGCCATGGCGGACAGGTAGATGATGGCGGAGAAGCCCATGTCCTTCCACACGTTGCTGCTCACCAGAATGCCCCAGAAGTAATTGCCGTTCGTCAGAAATTCCAGCGGCGCGCGAATCAAGCCCAGCTTCATCAACATATCGTTCAAAATCCCGTCGCTTCCCAGCAGCGTGATGAGGATGTTGGCGACCACCACCCAGGAGATGAAATAAGGGATGTACGACAGCGATTGAATGGTCTTCTTGAAGGCCCGGCCCCGGACCTCGTTCAAGAGCAGCGCGAGGATGATCGGCGCCGGGAAGCCGAACAGCAGATTCAGGCCGCTGATGACGAGCGTGTTGCGGATGATCTGCAAGAAATTCGGTTCATGGAAGAAGCGGATGAAATTGTCGAAGCCGACCCAGTTCGAGAACATCGAATGGCCGGGCACGTAATTTTGGAACGAAATCAACAAGCCGTACATCGGGTAATACGCGAAAACGAGCACCCAGGCGATCATCGGCAGGCACAGCAGCCAGATCTGCCGTTCGCGCCGCGCGCGTTTCCATAATGCCGTCATGGCTTCAGCCTCCCTACTGGTTCGGTGTCCAAAAAATCAGGGGAACCGTTCACGTCCGGAACGATCCCCCGCCTGCGGTTACTGCATGTTCGCCAAGTTATCCTTGTAGGCTTGCGCGCGGAACGCTTCGATGTCCTTGAGGCCGAGCTTGAGCGCCTTGTCGCGCATATCGTCGAACGCCTGCACGGCGCCTTCTTCCGTCTTGCTCATGACCGCTTTCGCGAAGCCGGTCTTGATCAGATCCTCGATCTGCTGGTTCACGATCGTCAGCGGATTGTCGGCGGTGAACACGATCCGTCTTGCCGTGTTGTCGTAGATCGTGTCCTTCAGGTTGGCGTTCATCTTCGCCTTCCATTTGTCTTCGTCGTTGAAGTTCTGATCGTACCAGGCGGTCGACTTCCCGTCGTCGCTCATCAGCCCTTGGGGGTGATCCAGCCAGATCTGGTTGCCGCCGGTCGCCTCGTCCGCCTTGTCGTAATCGAACGTGCCCGCGAGCAGCTTCTGCTTCTGCGCGTCGTTGAACGACCAGCTGCCGTCGCTCTTGTACGACCATACCGATTCCGGCAGGTTCGGGATGCCCCAGCCCGTCAGGCGCGTGCCGATCGGCGTCATTTCGAAATCGAGGAACTTGACGATGTCCTCCGGATGCGCTTCCTTGTCGGTGATGACGGTGTAGTTCCAGCCCGTCGTGTCCTTCGGCGACAGGTAGGCCGCTTCCGCGCCCGGCGCCTTCAGGGCGATCTGCACGTAGCGCTGCTCGTCCGTCCAATCCGGATTCGTCGTCTTCCAGACCTCGTGCCCGGCGTTCCACGACTGCCACCACGGGCCGATATGGCCGATGATCTGCTCGTTGGAGAACTTCAGCTTCCAGTCGTCGAACTTGTTCAGGAAGCTGTCCGGGTCCATGAGCCCTTCGCGGTAGAAACGGTTGTAGAACTTCACGGCTTCAAGCCCTTCGGACGTATTGAGCCAGTGCGTCAGGTTATGGTCCGCGTCTTCCTTGTAGCCGTCCTTGAGTCCCCAGATGCCGAGCACGGTATTGACGCTGATCTGGTCGTTCCACGAGATCGCGTACGTCTTCTGGCCCTGCGCGTTCTTCGGATGCGCGGCGACCATTTGCTTCAGCACGTTGTAGTAATCGTCCGGCGTCTCGAGCTTCGGCGAGCCCATCGCCTGGTACCAGTCCCAGCGGATATGCGCGCTGTTGTCGGGAATCGGCAGATAGCCCCAGCCTCTAGGGATGCCCCACAGCTTGCCGTCCTTGTCGAGGTACGACTTGTACTTCGCGCCGAGCTCCTTCTTGATGTTCGGGCCGTACTTATCCACGAGCGGCGCCAGGTCGATCAGCTTGCCCTGCGCGCGCCACTTGTCGATCGTGTCGCTGTCGATGGCGGAGAGGACGCCGGGATAATCGTTGGACGCGAGCATCAGATTGAGCTTCTCTTTGCCGTCGACGTCGTACTGCATCTTCTTCACGTCGACGTTGAAGGTCTTCAGGAAATAATCGTGGATCGCGGCGAATTTCTTGGCGACCTTGTCCGGGTTGTCCTTATCCGCGGTGTAGTAGTCGACGGTGATCGTCTTCTCCGGCATCGTCCAGCCGTATTCGTTCACCTTCGGCGCGGCGCCGCCGCTCCCCGCGTCTTGCTGCGCGTTGCCCGCCGTCTGTCCGCCGCCATTGGCCGGCTCGTCGCCGCCGTTGCCCGAGCAGCCGGCCAACAGGCCGCCGGTCAGCAGCACGGAACCGAGCGCGAGCGCGGTGCTTGTGCGAAGCTTCATGGTTGATCCCCCTATGTCGTAGTGTGTGTCGTCGGTGATGACGCTTACATGTTCATCTTAGGGGACTTTCGCCGGCTTGAGGATGCACATATCTTCGCGCGATTGTGTTTTTCATCACTGACCGCTTCCGTGCAGCTTGCGGTATTCGTTCGGCGTGACGCCGGCGACCCTCTTGAACGCCTTCGTAAAATGCGGATAATCCGGGTAGCCGACCCGCTCGCCCACCTCGTAGGTCTTCAGCTCCCGCCGCTCGGCGAGCAGCGCCTTCGCCTGTCCGATCCGGTAATCGATGAGGTAGGCGATGAACGACTTGCCGGTCTCCTGCTTGAACAGGTTGTAGAAATGCGTCACGGACATGCCGAGCCGGGACAGCAGCTCGTCCAGCTTGAACTGCGGATCGGCGTAACGTTCGCCGATTATCGCGATCGCGTCGCGGATCGCCGCCTGCTTGCCCCAGTTCCGGCCGCTTCGCACCTGCCGCAGCGCGTGCAGCAGCATCGCGCGGAACTGCTCCAGCATCTCGCCGAGCCGTTCGCGCCAGGCCAGCTCGAACGCGATCGGCGTCCCGCGCTCCTCGGCCTTGTGCCGCAGCGCGGCCGCGACGTCGAGCAGCGCGCCCTTCTTCTGCTCGTCCGGGAGCGGACCGGAACCCGCGACGGCGCGCGCGATCTCGTCGCCGAGCGCCATGGCGCCGGCTTCGTCGGCCGACCAGATCCGCTCGACCAGCCGGTCGGCATGCCGCAGGCACCGAAGCAGCAGCTCGCCCTTCGCATGCGACGCTTCGACCCGTTCGGCGTGCTTCGCGAACAGCCCAAGCATCAGCTCCTTCACGGCCGCGGGGCGCATCGGCTTCAGGATGTAATCGGCGACGCCGAATTTCAGCGCTTCCCGCGCGTATTCGAATTCGCCGTAGCCCGACAGGATGACGATCTCCGCCCGCCAGCCTCGCTCGCGGACGGCGCGGATCAGCTCGAGACCGCCCATGACCGGCATGCTGATGTCCGTGATGATGACATGCGGCCGTTCCTGCTCCGCGAGCGCGAGCGCCTCCTCCCCGTCCGACGCGTCGCCGACGACGGCGAAGTCGGGGTGGGCGTCCGTCAGGATTTTGCGCAGGCTCAGCTTGATCATCGGTTCGTCGTCAACCAGCAAAATGGTGTAGCGCATGCGGCTCCTCCTTCTCGGCCGCTTGAGGCGGCAGGATGATGCGAATCGTCGTGCCGTCCCCGCCGGAACGGTCGATGCGCAGCCCGCACGGCTCGCCGAACATCAGGCGCAAGCGCGCGTGGACGTTATGCAGGCCTATGGACGGCACGCGGCCGCCCGGCTGGCCGGCGACCGCCGGGGCTTCGGCTTCCGGCCGGTCGAAGGCCGCGTTGAACCGCGCCGCCGTCTCCGGGGCCATGCCGCGTCCGTCGTCGGCGACATGCAGGGCATAATGGCCACTGGGCTCGAACCGTCCCTCGATCCGGATCCGGCCGGGACGCAGGCGGTGCCGTTCGTAGCCGTGCTTGAAGCAGTTTTCGACGATCGGCTGCAGCATGGATCGCACAGCCGGGACGGTCGCGGCCAGCCGCCGGTCGACGTCGATATCGAACGCGAACGACGGGTAACGCTCGGATTGGATCGCGAAGTAGGCTTCGATATGATGGATTTCGTCGGCAAGGTTGACGCCGCCGTTCGGGCTCTGCACGTTGTAGCGGAACATGTCCCCGAGCGACACGATCATGGCGCTGATCTTTTCGTTGCCCTCCACGATGGCGTTGGAATTGATGAATTCGAGCGTGTTGTACAGGAAGTGCGGATTGATCTGCGCCTGCATCGCGTGCAGCAGCGATTCCTTCTGCTTCACCTCGAGCTCCTTCTCGCGCAGCTCCGACACGTGCACGATTTCGACGAGCCGCTTGATCTCCTCGACCATCTTGTTGAAGCCGCGGAACAGGCTGCCGATCTCGTGCCCGCCTTCATCCGGCGCCTTGACGTGGAAATCGCCCATCTCCGCGCTCTTCATCAGCCGAAGCAGCTTGACGAGCGATTTGGTCATGGAGTAGACGACGCCGCTCGCGGCCGCCATCGAGAGCAGGAACAACAGCACGAGCACGGCGATCGAAACGCGGCTCACGGTGACGATCGAGGCGTTCAGCTCGGACAGCAGCACTTCGGAGATGAGCGTCAGGTCCGTGCGGTCGGAACGGATGAAGACGACGAGCTTCTTCCCCGCGTCCGTCTTGACGGTGAACGCGCCGCTCCGCTCGCCGCCCATGGCCTTCAAGTACGCCGCTGGCACGACGGACGGCACGGCATCGCCGGGCGGGTGGTAAATGACCTGGTTCTCCTTGTCGGCGACCCAAACGTAGCCCGTTCGTCCGAGCTGCACGTCCTGCAGGATATGCGCCATCTCGTCGCGCTTCAGGTCGACGATGAGCATGCCCTGCTTCATCCCGCTCTGGGGCGGCGTGAACTTCATCGCCATGGCGACGACCTGATCGTTCGGCGTGTCCTCGAGCCCCATGATGCGGAAGCGGCCCGATGCCTGCAGCCGGCTCAGGTACGACGTGTACCGCTGCTCCGCCATCGTGAAGCTCGAGCTCGACGTCGCCTTAATCCGGTCCGAGATGAGCGAGATGCCGTAGATATCCGTGCGGTTCATGAGAATCTTCGAAAACTGCTCCTTGTCGATCCGGTACGAGAGCTCGTACCGCTTGAAGGGATCTTCGTCCCGGTTGTTCAGGAAGGCGCTCGTCAGGTCGCTCGCCAGCATCGGCAGCATCGTGCGCTGGACCTCGGAGAAGTACGTCTCCAGGTGCGTGTTGACCTGGTTGACCATCTGAATGCTGGAATCGACCGCGTTGCGCTCGATGACGGCGTACGTCTTCTGGTACCAGATCCACCCGATGATCGGGAGAGGCAGGAAGAGAAAGATCATGATAACGAGAATCTTCTTCTGCAGCGAAAGGTTCCGTAATCGATTCAGGGCGCATCTTTCCTTTCGGCGTAAGGGTTGGCGGCAATCAATGCCCATCCACTATAGCCGATTCCGATTGAAAGCGCTACAGATTTTGTCGAAAACGAGCAGACGACGAGTTGTCGAAAGGCGGGAGCGGGCGGCACTTTAATTAATGCCATGAAATAAACGAAAAGACCCGAAACGATCCGTCGTTTCATTCGAATCGCTAAGCTGTCGGCAAGTCAAACGCGGATCGGATTTTATTAATGTCATTAACAAGTAATCATTCATGACATTAAACAAATAATTATTCATGACATTAACAAAAATCGCAAGGCTTCATGCCGCCCCGCATCTTCCGCAAGCGGTGTTCTTCCGTCGTCCTCCCCCATTCTGCCTGGCGATCGCCCCCTTTCAGGTTTAGCCCGCTCGCCAATGAGAGATAATGGACAAGTATATCGGCACCATGCGAAACATGACGCGAACAACCGGCAAAGGAGGGCGAATCATGCCGATTGCGACGGAATTGGAACGGCATTACGAGAAAGACGAGGATTTCATGGTACGCCGCGCTTACTTCGGGGGCGCTCCGCTTGCTCTTGCCGGCTTCAAGACGATGATCGACTTCCCCCAATCGCTGACGATGCTCCGGCAGCAGCTGCACGACGGCGGCTGCTCGGAAGAAGAGCTGCTGCGCATGCTGGCGGGAATCGGGCGCAAGCTGGAGAACGGGCGGCTGGACGAGCTGACCGCCGAGCTGAGGAACGCCAGGCTGCTCGTCGTCCACGAGCCGTCCGAGACGGTCTTCAGCGTGTTCCCGATCACGCAGCCGCTGCACCGCTCCGTGTCGGAGCCGCTCACGGAGAATCCGATCCTGAACCCGAGCGGCGCCTTCAACGAGGACATGGACTTGAACCTCGGCATGCTGCGCATGCGGATCAACTCGGACAACTTTCATTTCTCGGCGCACAGCTTCGGCCGTACCTACAAGAGCCGCGTGACGCTTGCCTACCTCGAAGGCGAAATCCATCCTTCGCTGCTGCGCAAGCTGACCGAGCGGCTGACCTCCCGGACCGCGCAGGCAAGCTTGGACATCGGCAATCTGCAGGACCTGATTAAATTGCTCGGCTTGTCCAAGTCCGGCTTCGTGACCCGTTTCCGCACCTGCGAGACGCCTGCCAACGCGGTGCGGGCTTTGCGCAACGGACGGGCCGTGATCTTCATCGAATGCCTGCCCTATGCGATCGTGGTGCCCAGCCTGGCATCGGACTTCATCATGTCGGAGGAAGACCGCAACTATCCGTTCTCGATCGCGATGGTGCTGCGGTGCTATCGCGTCTTCGGCCTGCTCCTGATGATCCTCCTGCCGGCGCTTTACGTCTCGCTCGTTTCGGTCAATCCCGACGTGCTGCGGTTCGAGCTGGCCCATTCGATCGCGAAGAGCCGGCTGGAAGTGCCCTACCCCGCCTTCGTCGAAACGCTCGTGATGATGGTTATCCTGGAGCTGCTGATGGAGGCGCTCATCCGGCTTCCGGCCAGCATCGGTCCCGCGATCACGATGGTCGGCGGCATCGTGCTCGGACAGGCGGCCGTGGCGGCGAAGCTGGTCAGCAATCTGCTCATCATCGTGCTGGCGGCCGGCACGATTTCCGGCGCGACCGCGGTCGGGTTTCAGAACGTGCTGACGTTCCGGATGTTCAAGTATGTCACGCTCGTTCTGTCCGCCCTTTACGGCGTGCTCGGCACGATGGCCGGGCTTGTCTTGGTTTGCGCGTATCTGGCCTGCGAGAAGACGCTGGACATTCCGTATTTGCAGCTGAACAAACCGGAAGGTGAATGACGTGTTCAAAAACATGCAAGTGCCGCTGGCGTTTTTCCTGATGCATACGGGCATGATGTTCTTCCTCTTCCCCACGGACATCATCGCCAGCACGAAGGAGATCCATTGGCTGCCAATCGTGACCGGACTGCTGATTCAAGTGGCGATTATCGCGCTTTATCTGAAAGGCGTCCGTTACTATAAGGGCCATAACATGGTCAGCGTGCTCATGCGGAAGAACCGCTGGCTCGCCTGGGCGACGTTCTTGCCGCTGTGGGTATACATCGGCGCGCTGGCCGCCCTGACGGTCCGGGCGTTCGCGGAGATCATCTCGATCATCGTCTCGTCGTCGATGCCGCTTTGGCATTTCGACTTCATGTTCATCGCCATCCCGACGTACATCGTGCTGCGCGGCGGCATACAGGGGTTGATGCGGCTGGGCCTGCTGATCGCCGTGCTGTTCCTGCCTTCCGTCTTCTTCGTGCTCGCCGCGTCGTTTCAGAACGTCGATCCGCATTACGCGTTGCCGCTCCTTCCCCGGAGCACGGCGGATTTCGCGTTTCTCGGGCATGCCTCGTATTACAAGAGCCTGTTCATGTTCACGGGCTGCTTCTTGTTCTTGGGACTGGTTCCGTCCTACGTCTCGTTTACCGCCCGGGGCATTTATATCGCTTGCGGTCTCCTCGTTCCGATGTATCTCATGTCCGTCTACATTCCGCTCATGACGCTCGGCGAAGAGACCGCCAGCCAGCTGGAGTTTCCGTTCATCTTCACCGCCGACACGATCGATATCGAATGGCTCATGTTCGACCGGGTGACGATGTTCCTGGTGCTCGGTCTGCTCGCCTTTATCCTGCTATTCATCGCGGCGCTCATCTGGCAAATGGAAAACGTGTTCCGCCTCAGCGTCCGCAACGTCCGGTCGGGCATCCTGCTGCCGGCACTCGCCGCCGTCTTGTTCGTCGTCTGTCTCGTCATTCCGGACTGGAAGTCGGTCAACGCCATATTCCGCTGGCATTCGTACCTCTGGGGCTACGTGACCGTCGTGACGCCGCTCGTCGTGTTCGCCGTCGGCCGCCGTTACGTCGGCCAGCCGCAGAAGGAGGCGCCATGAGAACACTGTCGAAAACGGCGGGCGCGGTCCTGCTGCTGCTCTTGCTCGCCGGCTGCTGGACCAACAAGGACATCAACCACCGCTCGCTGCCGATCGCCATGGGGATCTCGTATCACGAGGGCAAATACGCCGTTTACCTGGATATCCCGGAAGTTTCGGAGTCGGATTCCGCAGGCATTCAGGTGATCTCCGACACGGGCGATTCCATCAATAAAGTCATTGATCATATCAGCATGAACATGGAGAGCCAGGTCGATCTGCTTCACCTGAAGGTCATCATCGTCGACCGCGAATTCGCGCAGAACGGGCTGTCCGAAGGCATCGCCAGCATCGTCCGCTCCCGGCATATCGCGCCCAAGACGATGTTCGTCGTGTGCGACGAGCCGCTCGCCGATTTCTTCAAGCATATGCAGGACCGGGCCGACGACAACAACACCGCGATCTACGACTTCTTCCAGAAGAGCGCCGGCTGGAGCCCCGACATCGCGTATACCCCGACCTGGCGCATCTTCCGCAGCATTCACTCGTACACGCACGACGTTGTCATTCCGATCGTGAAATCGGGCGACACGACGATTATTCGAAGCACGGGCTCGGCGATCCTGAAGAACGGCAAGATGGTCGGGCGCCTGAACAACGAAGAAACGCTGCTGTACAACGTCTTCGACGGCATGAACACGCAGGGAAAAATCGAGGTGATGGGCCACGCCACCGTCCAAATCACGAGCAGCCGCATCCGGAACAAAGGCACGATCCGCAGCGGCCGGCCGCAGCTCAAAAGCACGATCCGCCTTAAAGTCATCGTCATGGACAAGCGCGGCGATCCATCCGACGACATGATAAAATCGGAGCTGCGGCGGGTCGTTTCCGAACGGTTCGAAACGATTATCGCGAAGGTGCGGCACCACGAGGCCGACATCTTCGGCCTCGGCCAGCATTTTCGGGACGAGCTGCCGCGTCCGCAGCTGGCCGACTGGCGGACCAAGTACTTGCCGCGGCTTCAAATCGAGCTGGAGGTCAATACGGTCATTCGCAATACGGGCAATCTGAAGACCTAGAGGAGGGACGGCCGGCCGAAGGCCGGACGCCCGGTTCGATCGGACTGAACAACAACCGCGCGGCGATGGCCGCGCGGTTGTTGTTTTATTCGGTTCGTGCAGGCAAGGGCGTCTCGGGCGCTTTCGGGGGTCCGTCAGCCTTCGGAGGCACCGGCGCGCTCGGCGGTACCGGCGCCGCGGGCGCTTCGGACGTCTCCGGCGTTCCGGACGCCGCCGCCGTATCCGGAACGGCCGCCCCGCTCGCCGCCGCTTCGGCGCTCTTCCCGCCGGCCGGCGGCGGATCCGGGGCCGCGACGACGAAGTTGTCGAAGACGGCCGTCTGCTCGTAGGTGCGCAGTCCGGCGTAGCCCTGCGCGAGCGTGCCGTCGCTGACGGCGATCTTGCGGATGCCGTTGACATAGCCGGCGATCGCGCCGCCGCGAAGCTCGAGACGCAGCACGTACCACGCGCCCGGGCTCGCGGGCAGCTCCGCTTCGCCGAGCTTCGTCCAATTGCCGGCCGCTTTCTTGTACAGCTGGATTTTATTCTGGCCGTAATTAAGGCGCAGCGTGTAGTAGCTGGCGAAGTCCGCGCTGGCCCGGGCGATCAGGCCGGACGAGGAGTCCGCGGCCGTCCGGTCGTACGCCTTGACGGCGGCCGTGACGGATAGATCGCCGTAGGTCCCCTCCGCCCGCGTCTCCGCGATGCCCGCCGCGGACTGCTTGAGCGTCTGCGAGACGAGCGACTTCGCGACGTCGACCGCCGGCGCCCACGAGCCGCTGCCGGATGTCCAGCCGGCGAGGACGCCGCTTTGGAACAGATCGCCGTACGCGACCGGCTCCAGCATCACCGCGTCGGCGCGCGTGACGTTGCCCGAACCCGCCTTGGACCCGGCGGTCAGCGTGATGCCTTGTTCGCCTCCGGCCGCGAAATACGCCGTATCGATCAGCCGCCACTGCCCCTTGGCGATCGTCGTCTGGTCGACGGCGGGAATCGCGTCGGTCCGGCCGTCGTGCCGGACGGCGTAAGCGACGTTCTGCGACGAGGTTTGATGGTACGGATAGCGGACGTACACGTTATAATAGCCGGGCGTCTCCACGTTCAGCGCCCAGGCGGCGGTGCTGCCCGCCGTATTGCTGTACCGGGAGCCGCCGCCGTAGCTGGCGGGAAGCGCGCTGTCGGACCAGGCCCCCGTCTCCGAGTAGCCGCTGCCGCCGTTGTCGACGACAAGCGCCGTCCGCGGCGCGATCGGCCCGACGACGTTGGAATACGGCGAATAGGCGCCGTCCGGGCTTTTCGCGCGGATCCGGTAATAATAGCGGGTACCGGCGGCGGCGGAAGCGTCGTCGAACAGCGGCACGGCATAGTTGTAATCGCCCGGCGCGACGACGTCGTCCGTCACGTCCGCCGCGACGACGCTCCATGGCCCGGACGGCGCGTCCGCGCGCTCGACGTCGTACGCCGACGCGGTCGAGACGCCGAGCCAGGACAGCGTATGCGCGGAATCGGCCGGGAACAGCACGGGCGCCGGCGGCGGCGTCCAGGACGGCACGGCCGCGCCGCGGATGGCGTACGCCTGCGCGCGCAGCTGGCCGAAAACGGCCGATTCGTTCGCCCAATCGCCCGTGGCGAAGCCGGGATAGCGCAGGTACGACCAGTCGCCGACCGGCGGCCAATGCCAGCCGCCCATCCGGTGGTGAGGCATGCTGCCCCAGATCATGGCGCCGGCCGTCCCGTTCGCCTGAACGGTTTGCAGCAGCTGTTCGTTCACGGCGGGCGGGAAATCGCCGAATTCGCCGATCAGGAGGGGCTTCTTGCCTTTCGTGGCCGTCCGCCACTCGTTCAGCTTAGCCAGCGGATCGGCATAATTGTGGTATAGATAGATATGCGGATCAATAAAATCGATATTGGGGTCGTTCAGCGCGTTCGACCGGATTCCCTGCGCCCGCACATAGCCGCCGTCGCCGACGAGGTGATTGGGATCCAGGCTCTTGACGTAGGCGGCCATTTCGCTCGTCCAAGCATCCGTGGACCGCAGTTCGTTGCCGAGCTGCCAGGCGAGAATGGCTTTATCGTTCTTGTAGGGCACCTGCGTATACGTGTTGACCCGGTTCACCACGTAGGCGATGAACTGTTTAAAGTCCTGCCGGACGACGGGATCGCTCCAGAAAGCGTCGGCCGGCTGGCCCCGGAAAGCCGCCCAGTCGGCCGTGCCGCCCACGTAGGTGTAGCTGTCCACGAACGGCACGATCAGCTTGACGTTGTACGCGTTGGCGAGCTGGAGCACCTTGTCGAATAACTTGAATGCGCTTTCATTATAAGATCCGGGTCCCATGACGTGCCGGAACGTGCCGGCGGGATCGCCGCTCATGCGTACCTCGAACGGATAGAGGCGGATGACGCCGATGCCCGAGCGGCTGGCCGCCCGGATTTCGTCCTCGATCTCCGCGGGATCGGCCCACGCCCGCTCCAGGAACGGCGCGTTCGTGCCGATGAACCGATATTCCGTGCCGCCGTCCATCAGCTTGTCGCCGCTGCGCGTGATGAAGTTCGCGCCCTCTCCCCGCGCCGTTTCAACGTTACCGGCCGTCAAGCAGACGGCGAACGCCACCGCGAAAAAAGCGCAGCGTCTGTTTGAACCGCTTTTCCATAGGCATACCCCTCCAGTTGTAAGCGCTTTATATTCTGCGCGTAATCATGCTGCGTCAATCGGATAAGTGTGTGCGCGCCTCCTCCCTTCTTCCTTAGAATCCATGACCGATGCGTCTCTGCCCCCCTGGAATGCGCTTCCAATATCCATATATGCGGGCATAGGCCGATAAAAGAACGGCGAATGCCCGGTTCCGTTGCGCCGATTTGGAGCATGAACGCGCGAAAGGCAGTCCATCGCTTGCCGCGCAAGCGTTGGACTGCCTCTTTCCGCTTCCGGCCCGCATGGAGCCGGACTAGCGTTACAGCGTCAACGAGCCGATGAAGCTGAGATCGGCCTGAAGCTTGCCTTGCTCCGTAACGAGGTTGCCGAATTCGTCCAAACCGTAAACCGAGAACAGCACCTGCGGGGACGACGTGTTCGTCTGCACCTCGTAAGCGACGTTGCCGCTGATGAAGAACGTCCGGACGTCGAACGAGTTGGGCGGGATGACGAACGACGTGACGTACGCCGTGTAAAACGTGTGGGAATCGACGGACGCGTAGAGTACGATCGTGATCGTCGACGCGGCCGAGAGGTTCTCGTTGCGCGTGTTCACGACGACGGTCGTTGCAGCGGTGCCCGTCGCTCTCGTGTTCGTGATGATGCCTGTCGAGAAGGGCATGGAAATCCCTCCTTTCCGCGCGATGTCGCGGAATCCGAAGAGCACGGTTCCGGCGCGGCGCCCCGAGCCCGTCCCTTCGAATCCCGTGATCTACTATATGTTCGCATCGGCTCGCGGCAACAGCGCTTGTCCCTTGACGAGAGAAGTCCGCGCAAAAAAAACCGCCCGCAAGCCGTCCCGCCGGTATATCGGCGGAAGGCTTGCGGGCGGCTGCCTGCGGTTGGCGAAGGGCTATTGCCGGACTGGCGGCAGCGGCGTGAACGTCATCGCGATCGGCAAGTTGCTGCCCGACGCGATGGTGAACACGATGTCCACCGGCTCCTCGTTGTCGCCCGTCCGGTACAGCACCGAGGCTTGGGTGTTGCTCCGGAGCGCCTGATTGTTCGCGACGGTCACGAGCTGGCCGTTGACGAGGAACGCGCCCGTATAGAGCCCGCCCCGCGCGTTCAGCGAGATCAACGTATGCGGCGCGACATGCGACAGATGCATGCGGTACAGGACCCCGAAGTTGCCCCGGTTGTACTCCAGCTGGCCTGACGTTTCGTCGATGCCGTCCAGAATCGTGTCGAACGCGTCTTTGCCGACGTCGCCGAACATGACCCGCCGCGGCTGCTCGCCGATCCGGTCGTCGATCGCGATGGAACGGTCGGCGCTGTAGAAGGTTCCCCGCGTATGAATCCCGTCGCGCGGCATGACCGTCAGGTTATCCAGCTCCGCGACCGGATCTTTGCCCGCGGCGACCACGACGATGTTGTACAGCAGCTCTTTGTCGGAGTAGACGTCCGCGTACGAGCTGAGCGAGTCGCCGGCCTTCAGCGGCACCTTGGCGATCTCGGGCAGCACTTCCTTCGTCTCGCCCGGGGCGATCGTCATCGCGACCGGCGCCGGATTGGCCGTCAGCGCGGTCAGGTAGCGGGACGTGGACAGCTTGCCGGCGAGCTCCGGCGACGGCGTCGGGCCGCCCATGCCCATGGCGCTCTTGCTGAATTTGGCCGGGCCGCTGCCGAGATTCGTCGCGAGCAGATGCACGGAGACCGGATAACCGATGTTGTTGACGTTATGGAACATGAACCGGACGTTGCCCGTCATCTGGGCGTGATACGCGATGCCCTCCTGGACGAGCGTCTCCGGGCTGTTGCTGCGCACCATCTGCGCGGCTTCGTTCACGATCGAATATTTGTACGCCGGATAATTGAGCACCGCGGCGCCGTCGACGGAGTAGATGTCGCCGAGCGGCGTGAACAACCGGTCGTACTCGTCCTTCGTATACAACACTTCGTTCGTGACCGTCACCGTCTTGGTGATCGTGGACGTCAGTCCGTGGCTGTCCTCGACGGTCAGAGTGACCGACTTGTCGCCGGGCTCGAAGAAGGCCTTGTCGTTGCCCGCGAAGGTGCTCTTCGCGATGGCGTTCTCGTCGTCGGTGCTGAGGTCGGTGTACGTAACGTTCTCGCCGATCCGGTACGTCGGCTTATCCGTGGCGAAGTCGGCGACCGGCGGCAGGTTCGGCGCCTTGACCGTCACGGTGACGGAGTAAGGATCGCTCCAGACGCCGTTGCTGTCCTCGACTTCCCGCGTGACGACGTACGTTCCCGCTTGGGGGAAGACATCCATCCGGCCGGTCCACCGCTCGTCCACGAACGGCAGCCCCGTCGCGCTCGTCGCGCGGTCCACGTACGTCACGACCGTCTGGCCCGCGTAGATCTCGGCCGGCTGCACGTCGAAGCTCGCGGTCGGCTTCGGCGGCACGACGACGGAGGACCATTTCAGCGTGATCGTCTTGCCGACGACGGCGATCGTGCTATCGGCCATTTCGCCCCAGGAGCGGAGCGGGACCATCAGGTAGCCGTTCGAAATGTACGGCGCGCCGGTCAGCTTCGTCGCCGTGCCGTCCCGGTAGGCGACGTCGCTGCCGATCTTGAAGACCAGCGTGTGGCGGTCGTTCGACGCGGTCGATTCCTTCTTCTTCGCGTCGTACGAGATTTTGTACCCGTATCGGGCCGCGATGGAACTGAACGGCAGGAACGTTCTGCCGGCGATGCTGGCCACGGGCTGCGCCGACTGATAGACGGCGCCGTTATGGAGCATTTTCGCGCTGCCCATCGTCAGATCCAGACGATCCGTTGCCGTTGCCGCAGGAGGCTGCGCGGGCGCTAAGATCCCTTCCGCGTTCGCGCCGGTCAATCCCGCGCTGGAGTAAGACCCGAGTAAGAATGATGCCGCCAATAACCACTTCATCGATTTCATGCCACGTCTTCCCTTCTCTCTCTCTTCTGTGTCGAACGCGTCCGCGTCCCGTTCGGGCAGTCCTTGCGGCTGCTTCCCCTTGTTTAACGCACATGGAATGTAAATGTTGCGAAAATATGGAATTATTTCATCCTTTGGACACATTTCCGTGCGCAAACGGTACCGCACCAAGCGGTACGAACGAGGGAACTACGCGTGCTTGGCCGCGCTCCTGCCCGCCCTGACGCAACCATGACGAAATCCGTCCGCCAAAAGTTGCATGCGCCGCCCCGAGCGCGAAACAGGCCGCCGAAGATTCGGCGGCCTGCCCGCGGGCGCGCTTGCGCGCGCGGTTATTCGTGGTAGCTGCCGGTCGGCTGATTCAGCACCCATTCCAGCATTTCGATTTGAATGCGGACGGCTTCGGAATCGGCGGATTGCTGCAACCGCTTCAGCTGATGCAGTTTCGCTTTGACTTGATCCTCGGATCGCATGCCCGGTTCCCTCCTCTGCGTCGGATGATGCGGTTCATCGTGATTGTACGGGCTCGTCCGCGAAATGTACAGCGTCAGCGAGGCGGAGCGGCCGAATGCCCTTCGACGAATTCGCCTCCGGAACGTTTGGAGCCGAATCGAATGCGGCGACGTATCATACAGTACGAAGGAACGGACTTTTAGCCCCGGTGCTTCCGGACCTTGCGTTCCTGCGCGAGCCGCCGTAGAAGCCGTTGACGGCGAAAACGATTAAACGCGGCGTCCGCGCGTGTAAAGAAAAGAAAGTGAACCGCCTATCCTGCGGGACCGGGAATGCGTTCGTCCGACCCGGTTCCGGGATTAGCGAAAGGGCTTTCGTCGCCGTATGGAAGGCCTAGGTTACGCGCGAAAAAATATTTTAGAAAGGTCTTCATTCCTATCTCCTCGCTACCGATATAACCAATAACGACTAGCTTGCATGACGATGGTCATGCAAAGGAACCAGGAGAGAAGGGTTGCTTATGAAAGGGATGCAACGTAAAACCGCCGACGCCGCGCTGCTGGGCGTAGGCACGAAGATGCACGAGTCCATGCCCGCGGCACCGGCCGCATCCGAATTCGACGCGAAGGAAGACGGAAACAATTTCAAGTTCGGCCTGTTCAACGGCGCGCTGGCCGTCATGCCGTTTTGGATTTTGGTCATTTGGCTGATCGCCCGCTAATCGCCCATACAAAAACCGCCCGCGTTTCCGCGGGCGGTTTTTTTGCGCGTATGGACAGAGAGCCGACATATGGACAGAGAGCCGGCATATGGATAGAGATCCGGCGCATAGGTCCGAGGAACGTCCCGGTCGGATGTCCCCCTGGCTACAAGCCCAGCCCGCCGTTGATGGCCAGCTCCGTGCCCGTGACCTGGCTCGATTCGTCCGACAGCAGATAGACGACGCCGTAAGCCATGTCTTCGGGCGTCTGCATCCGGCCGGTCGGAATGCGGACCGCCGCCATCTCGTGCAAGTCTTCGACCTGCAGCCCGTTCTTCCCGTGCAGCTCCACTTCCCCTTCCGAAGGCACCCAGCCGACGGTCACCCAATTGGAGCGGATGCCGTCCCTCGCGTAATGGGCCGCGATATTCCGGTTCAGCGTTCGCAGAGCGCCCTTCGAGCAGGCGTACGCCGCAAGCTCCTTCGCCCCCTTGAAGCCGTTCGTCGAGCCGATCTGCACGATGGACCCGCCGCCGGTCTTCAGCATCTCCTTCATCGCGTACTGCGAGCAGAAGAACGCGCCCTTGATGTTGACGTCGAATATAAAATCGAACAGCTCCTCCGTCGTATCGAGCACGCTGCCCCGCGGGAAGACGCCGGCGTTGTTGACAAGCCCGTCGATCCGGCCGAAATGCGCGGCCGCCTCCTCCATCAGCTCCCGGCAGCCCGTCTCGCCGCTGATGTCCTTCGCGATGAACTTCGCTTCCGGTCCGCCGTTCTCGGCGATCTGCCGGACGACGTCGCTTCCTTCCTGCTCGTTGCGGCCGCTCACGGCCACACGGGCTCCTTCGGCCGCGCACATCAGCGCGATGCCCTTGCCGATGCCCCGCGTGCCGCCGGTCACGACGATCACTTTGCCTTCCAGCCGTTTCCTCATGCTTTCGTTCCCCTCTCCTTGCCGCTAGCCAGAGCCGCCATGCCCGCCTGCAGCGTTTCGATAATCCGGTCCGCGTCATAGACGCTTCCGCGCCACGTACCCCCGCTCGCGGCTTGCAGCGCCGCCCACAGCCGGGTGTCGTCCGGCAGCGCCGGGTCCGCGGCCAAGCCCGGATGCGGCGGTCGCGCGGCCAGAATCGCCGCCCCGACGTCCGGCGCGAAGCGCGCCTCGCCTTCGCCGACGAAATCAAGGCTGCCCTCCAGCGCGTTGCGGTCGATCCGGACGTCGATCCAGTCGCCGTCCCGCAATTTGCCGATCGGGCCGCCGGCCAATGCTTCAGGCCCGACATGGCCGATGCAGGCGCCGGTGGAGACGCCCGAGAAGCGCGCGTCCGTGATCAGCGTCACGTGCTTGCCGAACGGCAGATGCTTCAACGCGGAGGTCAGCTGGTACGTTTCCTCCATGCCGGTCCCCGACGGGCCTCTGCCGATCAGCGCGAGAATGTCGCCCTCCCGGATGGCGCCGTCCTTGATCGCCTTCACCGCCGCCTTCTCGGACGTGAACACCTTGGCTTGTCCGACGTGGCGGTAGACGCCGTCCGCGCCGACGACGTCGGGGTCGATCGCCGTCGACTTGATGACGGAGCCCTCCGGCGCCAAATTGCCGACCGGGAACGCGACCGTGGACGTAAGCCCCCGTGCGGCCGCCTGCGCCGGCGGCAGGATGACCCGGTCCGGATCGATGCCGTCGACGGCCAGCAGCCGCTTGCGGACCTCATGGCGCCGCTCGGAATCCTGCCACCAATCGAGGACGGCGCCGAGCGTCTCGCCGGAGACGGTCCGCGCGTTCAGGTTCAGCAGCCCGAGCTTGCGCAGATGGAGCATGACTTCGGGGACCCCGCCGGCCATGAACACGCGCACCGTGGGGTGGTATTCCGGGCCGTTCGGCAGCACGCTGACGAGCCGCGGCACCGCCTTGTTCACGCGGGTCCAGTCCCCGACGTCGGGAATCCGGAGGCCCGCCGCGTGCGCGATCGCCGGGATGTGCAGCAGCAGATTCGTCGAGCCGCCGAACGCCGCGTACACCGCCATCGCGTTCTCCAAGGCGGCGTCCGTGACGATGTCCCGCGTCATCGTGCCCGCGGCCGCCATCCGCTGGATCGCCCGGGCCGACTGCCGCGCGAGCTCGAGCCAGATCGGCTGGCCGGACGGTGCCAGCGCCGCATGCGGCAGCGACATGCCGAGCGCCTCCGCGACGACCTGGGCCGACGCCGCCGTGCCGAGGAACTGGCAGCCCCCGCCCGGCGTCGCGCAGGCGCGGCAGCCCAGATCGGCCGCTTCTTCGAGCGAGATCTGGCCGTGCGCGTACCGCGCCCCGATCGTCTGGATCTTGGCCGCGTCCTCGCCGTCCGTCGGCGGCAGCGTCACGCCGCCCGGGACGACGATCGTCGGCAGGTCGCGCATGCCCGCGAGGGCGATCATCATGGCGGGCAGCCCTTTGTCGCAGGTGCCGATGCCGATGACGCCCTTGCGAGTGGGCAGCGACCGGACGAGCCGCCGGAAGACGATCGCCGCGTCGTTGCGGTACGGCAGCGAATCGAACATGCCCGTCGTCCCCTGCGACCGGCCGTCGCACGGATCGCTGACCGCGGCCGCGAACGGCACGCCGCCGAGCGCGGCCGTCTCGCGCGCCGCTTCCCGCGCGAGCAGCCCGACCTCCCAATGGCCGGTATGGAAGCCGAGGGCGACCGGCGTGCCGTCTTCGGCGCGGATGCCGCCCTGCGTGCTCAAGATCAGAATTTGCTTGCCCAGCAGCCGGTCCGGCTTCCAGCCCATGCCGACGTTCTGGCTCAGGCCGAACAGGTCCCCGGAGGGCAGCTCCGTCAGCATGTCCGCCGTAAGCGGCAGCTTGCCTTCCGGCCCCGCCGCGTGGGTATGGATGTCGTACAGGCCGGATGCCTCCGGTCCCATGATGGCGCGAAACTCTTCGTTCATCGTTGGCTTCCCCCGCTCTCCCGTGATGTCGCGATCGTCATTTCCAGCAAACGAGCGTCTCGCCGGTCATGGCGTCGGAAGCGCTTCCGCACAGGAAGAGCACGATGTTCGACATGTCCTCGGGCTGGGCGATGCGCTGCAGCCGGGATTTCCCTTCCTCGCTCTTCACGGTCCGCGTCGCGAGGAAGCGGCCGGTGAAGGTCGGCGCCGGCGAAATGCAGTTCACGTTGACGTCGAACGGGCGCAGCTGCTCCGCGAGGCTTCTCGTGTACGACGAGACGCCGGTCTTGGCGGCGGCGTAGATCAGCCCGGCCGTGACCGGCACGTGGCCCGCGACCGAGCCGACGTTCACGATTTTGCCCGAGCGGCGTTCCCGCATGTGCGCGCCGGCGAATTTGCAGACGTACATCGCGGACAGCAGGTTCCGCTCGACGACCGAGCGGATGTCCTCCACGGAGATGTCGATGGCGTCGTTCGGGTCCGGGCGAGGCGTATTGAAGCCGATGTCGCCGCCGGCGTTGTTGACGACGATGTCGAGCGAGCCGAGCTCCCGGATCGCTTCGTTGACGAGCCGCTCCGCCTGCGCCGGATCGGCCAGATCGGCGGCGACGAAGGCCGAGCGCACGCCGAACGCGCGCAGCTCTTCGGCCACCGCGCGGCCGGACGGCGCCTCGTTGAATTCCGCCGCCGAGCTGTCGCGGACGTCGTGCACGATCACGTTGGCGCCGGCGCGGGCCAAATCCAGCGCGTACTGCTTGCCGAGCCCTCGGCTCGAACCGGTAACAAGCGCGTTCTTTCCTTGCAATCCCATCGTTTGCATGGCGATCACTCCCACTGTCATAATGGTTCCGCCCCGCGTATTCCGGGGATGCGGATGCGGATGCTTGCGTGCGTTGCGCGGTTTGCATGGCTTACGTGGCTTGCGAGGCGGCGGGCGGCCGCGGCGGCGGATAGCCGCTTCGCCAAGGCTTGTCCGGCTTGGCCGGGCGGCGCGCCCTTGTCCGGGCGCGCGCCGTTCGCGCGCGGCCGGACCGTTCGGACGTCCCTCTTCCCATAGGTATGTCCGGCCGGGGACGAACATGCGCAGTCAGTACCGCGGCGGTGGATCAGGCCAGAACGGCGAGGCCGTCGCGGATGAGGTTCGCGACGGAAGCGTGCTCCGCGAGCGCATCCAATTGCGCGCGAAGGATCGCTTCCATGTCGCGGAGTTCGGGGGCGGACACGGCGAGCTCCAGCAGCTCCAGCCGAAGCAGCCAGTCCCGGGAGAACGCGCGGTCCAGTCCGCGATGGACCTCCCGCAGCGCCTCCGCGCGGACGACGCCCGATCCGCCCTCCGACCGAAGGCGCGCGACCGTTCCGTAGAGCGCTTCCAATTCGGTCGGCGGCGGCGGTTCGTCCGCGGGAGCCGCCCGGGGCGGCGGCGCGCCGAAGTAAGCGACCGGGTCCGCGGCGCCGGGATAAGCGGTCGCGATGCGCGAGCCGGCCGCCATATCGTACGTTCCCCATTCGGGGCGAAACAGCTCGCGGCCGTCCAGCGCGACGGTGCAGGCCTCGAAGGAAACGAGCAGCACGTGCCGCTCGTCGCGCAGGATGCCCGCCACGCGCCCGCAAACGCTTACGCCGCTTTCGAACGCCAGCCGCGCGTCGCGTCCTTCCGCGATGCCGAGCTCCGCCAGCGCGTCGGCGCCGCAGGCTTCCAGCGCGACGTTCCCGAGCAGCCGGCCGATCGGCGTGCCGAAGCCGCGCGGGTGCCGCTCCCGGCCGTGTCCCGGCAGCTGCCGGCCGCGCGCGGACAGCGCCGTCTCGCCGGCGGTGTTCACGTAGACCGCTTCGCCGTCCTTGTTCTTGACGATCGACGCGACGACGCCCGTCACTCCGAGGCCGGAATCGAATTCGAACGTGGCGATGCCGCCGGACCGCTTCGCCGTCTCCAGGCTCGGCGTGCCCCCGATCCGGAATGCCATCGTATTCGCCATGGACCGCGCGCCTTCCTTCAATTCGTCGAAATTTTTGCAAACGAACAGCTTCGACTGCATTTCGGTGACGATTTTCGGGCTCGCCGCGCACGCTTCGACGGAATACGGCAGCTTCGCGACCGCGTCCGTGAAACAGTGCTTGCTCTCGGCCACGGACGAGAGCAAGCCGGCGCCGTAGATCTTGGGATCGGCGAGGTCGCCGACCAGGCCGTACTCCACCGTGGCCCAGAACAGCCGGGACACCTTCTCCGCCTCCGTCATTTCGGCGGCCGCGGCCTGCTTCTCTTCCGCGTCCCGCTTGGCGGCCTCCCGCTCTTCCGCCGTCGAGGCCGGATCCTCCATGACGATCGTCAGCCGCCGCAGCGCCTCGAACGCGGCGCCCTTGGCTTGCGAGGAGAACGCCTTGGCGCCGATCGCCCCGATTTCCCGCACGTAGGACCGGTAGTCCGGATCGAACAGGATCGGGGCGTGGCCGGCCGCCTCGTGCAGGATGTCCGGCGCGGGCGTATACGCGATGTTCGACAGCTTGCGGATCTCGGCCGCGATCGGCAGAATGCCGGTCGCCAGCAGCTCGTAGAAGACGGCGCCCGGAATCAGGCCGTTCACGATCGCCGCTCCCCAGCCGATCCGCGCGAGGCAGTCGTTCATCTCCGATACGCGGGGGATGCGCTCCGTGCCGATGCCGGAGAGCGCCAGCCCGTTCACGTACGCGTCGTGCGCCTTCCCGCGCAAGGCGCGGCGGTTCTGGCGCATCACGTACCGCCAGACGGCATGATCGACCGGCGTGTACCGGTCGTATCGCTGCTCGGCGACGTACGGGGCCAAGTGCGGCGGAATGTTCGTCATGTCGTTCCCTCCCTCTTCTGGTTGCGGCCGCCGGTCAAGGGTACGGGAGCGCCGGCAACACCCGTCCCGCGAGCTCGCCGAAGCCGACGCGGTAGCCGTCGCCCTGGCACCAGCCGGTCAGGATGACGAGGTCGCCGTCCTCGAGCCACGCGCGCGTCACGCCCCCGCCGAGGCGCAGCGGCTCCGCGCCGCGCCGCGTCAGCTCCAGCATGCAGCCGCGCGCGCCCTTCGCCGCCCCGCTGATCGTGCCGGAGGCGAGCAAATCGCCGGGACGCAGATTGCAGCCGCCGGACGTGTGATGCGCGATCTGCTGCGCGATCGTCCAGTACAGCTCGCGGTAGCTGCTCGCCGCGATCCGCTCCGGCCGTGCCATGGCGCCGCCCTGCAGGTAGGCCTCGAGCCGGATGTCGAACGTCTCCGGCGACGGGCTCCGCAGGTACGGGAGCGGCTCCGGCTCCTGCTTGCCGGCCGGGACGCGGAACGGCGCGAGCGCCTCGAGCGGCACGACCCAGGGCGAGACGGAGGTGGCGAAGCTTTTGCCGAGGAACGGCCCGAGCGGCTGGTATTCCCAGGCCTGGATGTCCCGCGCGCTCCAGTCGTTGACGAGCGTAAGCCCGAACAGATGATCTTCGGCGTCCGCGACCGCAATCGGCCGTCCCTGCCCGTTCCCCGTCCCGATCAGCCAGCCCGCCTCCAGCTCGAAGTCCAGCTGGCGGCTCGGGCCGAAGCGCGGCGCCTCCGCGTCCGGCGGCTTCAATTGACCGTTCGGGCGGCGCACGTCCGTCCCGCCGGCGATCAAGGAGCTCGACCGGCCATGGTAGCCGACGGGCAAATGCAGCCAATTCGGCATGAGCGCGTTGTCCTTGCCGCGGAACAGCGTCCCGACATGCTCCGCGTGCGCCCGCGAGGCGTAAAAATCCGTGTAATCGCCGACCTCGGCGGGCAGCAGCAGCTCGACCTCGCGCAGCGGGCGCAGCGCCGCCGCGCGCAGCGCTTCGTTATCCCGCAGCGCCGGTTCGTCCGCGTCCAGCAGGCGCGAGATCGTCTCGCGCACCTGCCGCCACGCCGGGCGGCCGAGCGCCAGGAAGCGGTTCAGCGAAGGCTGCGCGAAGACGCCTCGCCCGGAGGCGGCGGCAGGGGCGAAGCAGCCCGCCCGGTCGAGCGCGTCCAGGTCGAGCACCTCGCCGCCGATCGCGACGCCGACCCGCGGCGGCCCCCCGCCGCGCGGGCGGAACACGCCGTAAGGGAGATTCTGAATCGGAAAGTGGGAATCCGGTTCCACGCGAACGAAGGATCGCTTCATCGGCTCAGCTCCTCTGCTCCAGTAGTCCGAGCGCCCGCAGCTCGCCGACCGGCTCGTCGAAGCTGCAGCTGCCGAAGGCGACGAGGCCGCGTCCGCGGCACGCCCGGATGTCGGAAGCCGACGCGATGCGGTCCCGCCAGCGCAGCCCGACGTCCGCGAAGCCGAAGCTCGCCGGGTCCTCGTCCTCGAGAATCGCTTCGATGTCCGGCCGGCCGAGCCGGCGGGCGTAGGCGAGCGTGCCCGCGAAGAACACGTTCAGGTAGCCGTGCATTCGCGCATTTACTTCTTCCCGGTGCATGCGGACGGGATGATGCAGCCCGGCGGTGCACTTCAGCGGAAGCGACCGGTCCCGGCACGCTTCCAGGACGAGCGCGACCTGGCCCGGCGAAGGAATCGCGGCCGCCGTCACGCCGCCGGTCCGCAGCTTCGCGCCGAGGCCCGGCCCGCCGCGCGCGCTCCCGCCGGCGGCCGCCATGGCGTCCAGCGCTTCGAGCATGGCGGCCTCCCAGCACGCGTCGAGCGGCTGCGCCGGTTCGCAGAACAGCCGCAAGCCGGCGCCGGCGGCCGTCTCTTCGAGCGCCCGGAACAAGCCGGGCGGGAACGGCGGCGGAGGCAGCGGCAGCTCCAGCGCCGCGACCGCGGCCGCTTCGGCGTACCGCCGCCGGAAGACGGCGATCCGCGCCAGGTTCTCCCGCAGCTGCGGCAGGCAGTCCTCGGCGCTGCGGCTGCGCGCCGCGATGACCGTCAGCCGGAGCGGCCGATCCGCGGCGAACAGCGGCTTGAACGGCAGCAGCTCGCCGAGCCGCGCGACGGGGACGACGAAGCCGCCGAGCATCCAGCCGTCGCGGTCGCGCTGGTAGCGGCAATAGTTCCGCATGGCCGCCTCCATCGGCAGCGCCGCCGGGGGGTACAAGCCCGCGTAGTCGATCAGCGATTCCATGAACGCCTTCGTACCGGTTCGCATGTGCATGCGCTCCTTTCGGTATGGCTCGCCTTGAGTCCGCGGTTGAGTGCAAAGACATCCGTCTTGCGCGAAAGGGGGAACGATGCGAAAGCAGCAGGTTCCCGGAGCGTTCCGGCCAACCGCCCGCGAGCCCCGCAGGCTGCTTCTCGGCCGGCGGCGGCAACCCTTACGATTACCGCCGGCTGTCTCGCATCGCCTCGCCCCGCCTCGCCCCGATTCACCCCGCGTCCGGCCCTTGCCCGGCGCCGGAGCGTCCCCCGCCGCCCAATCCGCGGATCGCGTCCGCCGCCTCGGGATTTTCCAGCGCCGACAGATCGCCCGGATCCAGCCCCAGATAAGCGGCACGGACGACGCGCCGCATCACCTTCGCGTTGCGCGTCCGCGGCAGCGCATCGACGAGATGGACCGCCTTCGGCTTGAACGCCTTGCCGAGCCGGTCCGCGACCCAGGCCGCCAGCGCCGCCGCTAGCTGGGCCGCCTCGGCGGGGTCCGGCGCCGCGCCGGCAGCCACGACGAAGCAGACGGCGGCCTCTCCCTTCGCGTCGTCGGGCACGCCGACGACGGCCGCTTCCGCGACGCGCGGATGCGCGACGAGCGCCGATTCCATCTCCGCGGGACCGAGCCGCTTGCCCGCGACGTTCAGCGTATCGTCCGAGCGGCCCGTAATCGTCCAAAAGCCGTCCGCGTCCAGCCGCGCCCAGTCGCCGTGCACCCAAATATCCGCCCACCGGGACCAGTACGTCTCTTCGTACCGGCTCGGCTCGCCCCAGAAGCCGGCGGCCATGCCGACCCACGGCCGCCGGAGCACCAGCTCGCCGACTTCGCCGCGCACGGGCGCGCCCGTTTCCGAGAACACGTCCGCGTCCATGCCCGGCAGCGCCGCGTTGAAGCCCGCGGGGGCGATCGGCTTCAGCAGCACGTTGCCGAGGATGCCGCCGGAAATTTCCGTGCCGCCCGAGTAATTGACGATCGGAATCCGTCCCTTGCCGGCCTCGCGGAACAGCCACAGCCACGGCTCCGGATTCCACGGCTCGCCCGTGGAGCCGATGACCCGCAGCGCGGAGAGGTCGTGTCCGCGGAAGCAGGCGTCGCCGTGCGGCATGAGGCTCCGGACGAGCGTCGGTGAAAGGCCGAGATGCGTCACGCCGTGGCGGGCGGCCAGCCCGAACAGCCGATCGGGTCCGGGATGGCTCGGCGCCCCCTCGTAGAGCGCCATCGCCGCGCCGTTCAGCAGCGTGCCGTAGAGCAGGAACGGCCCCATCATCCAGCCCATGTCCGTGATCCACAGCATGGCGTCGCCGGGCTTTACGTCCATGGCGTAGCCGGCGTCGAACGCCGCTTTCAGCGGAAAGCCGCAATGCGTATGGACGATGCCCTTCGGCGCGCCGGTCGTCCCGGACGTGTACAGCAGCATGAGCGGATCGCCGCTATCCATCGGCACGGCTTCGGGGGGCGTCCCGCCGGCGCCGCCCATCAGCTCCGCCCAGTCCACGTCCCGACTCGGCCGCCATGCTACGGCGGCGCCCAGCCGGCGGACCACGACCGTGCGGAGCGCGCGGCCGGCGGCATCGGCCGCCGCGTCCGCCTCCGGTTTCAGGAGCACGGCCTTGCCGCGGCGGTAGAAGCCGTCCGCCGTGACGAGCAGCGAGCAGCCGGCTCCGGCGAGGCGCTTCGCCGCGGCGTCGGCGCGGTAGCCGGAGTAGATCGGCACGGCGACGGCGCCGAGCTTGGCGAGCGCGAGCAGGGCGACGACCGTTTCGGGGAGCATCGGCATGTAGACGGCCGCGCGGTCCCCCTTCGCGATCCCGAGCCCGCGAAAGCCGGCGGCCGCCAAGTCCGCTTGCTCCGACAGCTCCGCGTAGGTCATGCGCCGGGTTGCTCCGTCCTCGCCTTCCCAGATCAGCGCGGGCCGGGCGGCCGCGGCGGGATCGGCGAGCCAGCGGTCGAGCGCGCTATGCGCGATATTGAGCCGGCCGCCGGGGAACCAGGACGGCCGCGCGATGCCGCCCGCAAGCTCGACGACCCGGACGTACGCGCGCGTCCAGACGATGCCCATGTCCCGGACGGCGGCATCCCAGAACCAGGCGGCGTCGCCGACCGACCGTTTGTGGAATTCGTCGTAATCGGCGAAGCCCAGTCCCCGCATCAGCCGGTAGAGGCGCGTTTGTTCCGCCTCGGCTTGCGACGGGAACCAGACGGGCGTTTGCCCCATGCGTGCGGCCTCCTTTCCGATCGGACCTTACGGCTTGGGCGGAGCCGTCAGCCAGCTGCGGGCGTAGCCCCCGTCCTCGATGCCCTGCGCCTGCTCCGCGACCCGCAGCGGCCGGAAGGTGTCGATCATGACCGCGAGCTCGGTCGTCTCCTTCTTGCCGATGCTGGCCTCCGCCTTGCCGGGATGCGGACCGTGCGGGATGCCCGCCGGGTGCAGCGTCAACGAGCCTTCCTCGATCCCCTTGCGGCTGCCGAAATGGCCTCTGACGTAATAGAGCACCTCGTCGCTGTCGACGTTGCTGTGCGCGTACGGCGCGGGAATCGCCTGCGGATGGTAGTCGTACAGCCGCGGGCAGAACGAGCAGACGACGAACCCGTCGCCCTCGAACGTCTGGTGAACCGGCGGCGGCTGATGGACGCGGCCCGTGATCGGCTCGAAGTCGCCGATGTTCAGAATCCACGGGTACAAGTAGCCGTCCCAGCCGACGACGTTCAGCGGATGGCGGGCGTAGACGTGGGCGTGCAGCCGCCCGTCCTTCCTCAGGCGCACCTCGAATTCGCCTTCGTCCGTAAACGTTTCCAATTTGCCCGGCGGGCGAATGTCCCGCTCGCAGTACGGGCTGTGCTCCAGCAGCTGCCCGCGGTCGTTGCGGTAGCGCTTCGGCGGCGCGAGCCAGCTGTTCGTTTCCACGACGAGCAGCCGCGTCCCGGCGCCTTCGTCCGGCACGACCCGATAGATCGTCCCGACCGGCAGCACGATGTAATCGCCCGGGCCGTAGCGCAGCGTGCCGAACATCGTCTCCACCGCGCCTTCGCCTTCGCGGACGAACAGCAGCTCGTCGCCGTCGCCGTTCCGGTAATAATACGCCATCGCTTCCGTCGGCGAGGCGACGGCGATCCGCACGTCTTCGTTGCCGAGCACGTACCGCCTGCCTTCGACGGCGTCCCCGCCCGCGGCCAGGCCCGCGGTGCGAAAGTGCCGGTGGCGCAGCGCGCCGGGCGCTTCGTAGCGGGGCGCGCGTTCGCCGAGCAGCGACGCTTCCGCGATCTCCGTCGGCGCGTCGTGATGATATAGAATCGACTGGATGCCCGAGAAGCCCTTGGTCCCCATGACCTGCTCGCGGTACAGCGCGCCGTCGGGCCGGCGAAACTGCGTGTGCCGCTTCGGCGGCACGTTCCCCATCCGATGATAGAACGGCATTGCCATCCCCTCCCCCGCGCGTTCGTCTCGCCGCCGCGCCCGCCTGACCGCGCCCATAATCGTTTGCGGGCGGGCGCGCCAATCCGCCTACAGGTTGCCGCGGCGGGCCTGCTCCCGCTCGATCGATTCGAACAGCGCCTTGAAGTTGCCTTCCCCGAAGCCGACCGCGCCTTTCCGCTGGATGATTTCGAGGAACAGCGTCGGCCGGTCGACGATCGGTTTGGCGAAAATTTGCAGCAGGTACCCTTCGTCGTCGCGGTCGACGAGAATGTTCAGCTCCCGCAGCTTCGCGATGTCCTCGTCGATCGCGCCCACCCGGTCCGGCAGCATCTCGTAGTAGCTGTCCGGCGTATCGAGGAAATCGACGCCGCTGCGCTTGAGCGCGGACACCGTGGCGACGATGTCGTTGGTCAGGACGGCGATATGCTGCACGCCGGCGCCGTGGTAATAATCCAGGAATTCCTGGATTTGCGATTTGCGCTTCCCGTCGGCCGGTTCGTTGATCGGGAACTTGATGCGGCCGCCGCCGAACATCACCTTCGACATGAGCGCGGAATATTCCGTCGATATGTCCTGATCGTCGAAATGGATCATCTGCTTGAAGCCCATGACCCGCTCGTAATACTGCACCCATTCCTCCATCCGTTCCACGTTGCCGACGACGTGATCGATGCCGATCAGACCCGAGGGGGCATGCGGGATATCCAGCTCGCACGGGACGTAGTTCGGGAGGAAGGGGCCTTTGTACCCGCTTCGGTCGATCAGCGTATGAACCGTGTCCCCGTACGTGCCGACGACCGCCGTGACGACCTTGCCGTGCGCGTCGGACCGCTCCCGCGGCGCTTCGATCGGGATGCCGCCGCGCGCGACCGCTTCCCGGTACGCCTTCTCCACGTCGTCGACCCGCATCGCGATGTCCTTCGCGCCGTCGCCGTGCTTGCGGACGAACTCCGCGACCGGATGGCCGGGCGACAGCGCGCCGGTCACGACGATCCGCGCCTGCTGCTGCTCCAGCACGTACGAGGCGATTTCCGTTTCGCCGGTTTCGAGGCCGGCGTAGGCGACGGGCGTAAAGCCGAACCCTTTGCTCCAATAATGGGCCGCCTGCTTCGCGTTCCCGACGTACAGCTCGATGTAGTCGATTCCCCGCACCGGAAAAAAATCCGGCGCGTGCTGCTCGATCCGCCGTTTCTTCATGCCGTCACACCCTTTTCCGCGTTTGCCTTGCTTGAAGCCTTCGCTGCTGCGGACGATGTCGAATTGCGCTTTTATGCTAATATGTATTCCGCCGGCGCCGGAACTATCCGTCTCCGGGCTTGGGCAGGCGAAAAAGAACCGCCTCCCGACGGGAAGCGGCTCCGAATTCACTTCGAACGGGCGCTCGCGTCGGCCGAACGCGAGTTCCGCCGAACGCTATCGTTACTTGAACTCGTAATAAAATTTCGCCCGTTCTCCGAACAACACCTTGTAGATCTCGTCGTTCGTCTGCATGACGCCGCTCAGGAACGGCTTGTACGGCCGGTCGGCGACGTTCAGGATGCCGGTGTTGTAATGCTCCGCCCAATCGCCGATCCCCTGCCAATACCGGCCCGTCGCGGCCTGATCGACGTAATTGAACCAGTGGGCGCCGACGACGTACCCGAGGCTCGCCACGCCTTCCACGTAATTGCGGTAGCGCATGCCCCGCTCGAACTGGTTCGCGGCCGCGTTCGGCAGCAGCGGCGCCAGCCCCTGCTCCCCGGTACCGTAGCCGAATTCGCTGATCAGGACCGGCTTGCCGCCGGACTTCGCGTGCACGTCGTCCAGCAGATCGGTCTCGATTTTGTACGAATAGTAGTTGATGCTGATCGCGTCCGAGTACTTCCCTTCCACCTCCGCCAGCACGTCGCGGTACTTCGCGTTGTGAAACGACGTCGTGATCCACCGGTCCCCGAGCAGGAGATGATGCGGATCGTACTTGCGGTAGACGCGCGAGACCGTGCCGTAGAACGTGTCGAGGTAGAACCGGAAGAACTGGTCCATGTCCTTCCAGGACGCCGACGTCGAGACCGGAAGCGCCGCGTCCTTCAGCTCCGCGAAGGACTTGAAGCCCGTGCCCCAGCTCGCGTTGAACGCGCCGATCTTCTGGTACTTGTCCTGCAGCAGCTTGACGAGCCGGGCCTTGATCGCCGCCGAGCCCTTCAGCTTCGGCACGACGTCGTAAAATTTGTGGAAATCGTACTCGTTGCCCATGAAGTAGCCGATCAGCATCGGGTCGTTCTTGTTCGGCGCGACCGCCTTCGCGAACGCCTGGTCGAGCTTCGTCTCGGCGCCGGGGGCGAAGATGTCGAAGATCGAGATGCCGTCGAGCTTGGCCCAATCCATGTCGAGCGGGAGCATCCGCACGTACGGGAAGACGTTCGCTTTGCCGTACTGCTCGGGCGAATAGCCGCCCGCGCTGTTGAAGCCCCATTTGCGCAGCCGCTGGACCGCCTCCGCGTAGAACGCCGCGTCGGTCGGAAATTTGCCCGTTTTCCGGTACTTGTTCGCCATGTAGAAGGAGAAGCTGCCGGAGTCGGACGGCACGAACGCCGGCTTGTACGCGCCGTCGTACAGCGGCAGCCACTCGAACGCCTCTTCGCGGCCCGCCACCTTCGTATACGTCTCGTCCGCATGGATGCCGTTCATGCCGAGGCTGAAGAAGACGTCGCCGGTCGGCGTCGTCATCACCGTGCGGCCGCCGGCCTGCCGGATCGCGAAATAGCCGGTGCCCTTGAGGCCGTACTTGGCCGCGCTGCCGGCCAGCCCGCCGTAGCCGTCCAAGCCGGCCGGGGCTTGCAGGCCGCCGTAGTACGCGGCGTCCGCGGACGCGTCCGCCTTCAGCTCCGCGTCGCTCTTCACCTTCTCCGGGAAATTCGCCGCGGCCACCTGGCCGTACGCGTCGACCGTGAAGTCGGCGCGGCCGTTCAGCTTGTACGTCCGGACGGGACTCGCCTCCTTGCCGTCCTTGACCGCGTACGCGTCCAGCACGGCGTAGTCCGTCAGCCGGATCGGACCGGTATACGGCCGATACGGCGAGACGCCGTTCAACCGGTAATAGATCGGCGCGCCCTGCGAGCGCGTGGACAGCTCGACCGTCAGCCCGTCGGCGCCGCGGGACGTCTTGGCCGCGACCGTCGCCGTGGCGCGGTTGATCAGCACCTTGGCGAGCTGCGGCGACCAGGCTTTGGCGGTGCCGCGCAGCTCGACTTTCAGGTAGCGCGTCTTCGCCGGCAGCGCGAACGATTCTTCGGCGTACTGCTGCCAGCTGCCCGACGCGACGCCGACCGGATAGGACGCGGCGGCGACTTCCTTGTAGGTCTTGCCGTCCGCCGACGCGAAGTACCGGTTCTTCGCCAGGGCGATGCCGGTGAAGTAGTAGCTGGACGTCTGGAAGGACGTCATGTCGTAGCCGGTATGGTACACGACGCTTCCCGGCGAGGTCGTCGAACGCGTCGCCCGCTTCCCGTCGCCGCCGAAGTATTCGGGGCTGTTCCCGGCCAAGTAGACGTTCGAACGGTCGTTCAGCTGCTTCCAATCGTCGAGGGGATCGATCAGGCCGGCCTTCGCCAGGCTGCCGGGGATGTCCTTCATCGACAGGTCGATCAGCGCGGCCGCCTCCTGGCGGTTCATGGCCGCCTGCGGGCGGTACGTCCAGGCGCCGCCGTTCTGCGCGGCGTCCACGCCGTGCCAGCCGTGGGCGATCGCGGCGCCGACGCCCTCCGCCGCCCAGGCGTCCGGCTTGTCGCCCATGGCCGGCGCGGCGGGCAGTTTGAGGCCGAGCTTCTTGGCGTGACGCCATACCATCGCGGCGGCTTCTTCGCGCTTCACCGGCGCGTTCGGCGAGAACGCCGAGGCGGACGTGCCGTTCACGATGCCCGCCTTGTACGCGGCCCGGACGTAAGGAGCGGCCCAGTGGCCGCCGAGATCCTTGAACGGCAGCGAGCCGCCGGGATCCTGGAGCCGGAACGCTTCCGCGGCCAGCTTGGCGAATTGCCCCCGGGTCAGGGTGCTTTCGGGGCCGAATTGGCCGGGCGCGATGCCGTCGACGACGCCGAGCGCCACCAGTTCGTCGATGTACGCGTAGTACGGACTTGCGGCGGGGACGTCTTTGAACGCGGCCGCCTCCGCGCGGGAAACAGTTCCGGACAGCGCGGCGAGCGCGAGCAGCGCCGCCGTTGCAAAGCTAATGTTCTTGTTCATGCCGTCTCCTTTCGCTGGATAACCGTTCCAGTTCATAACGTTCGCGGCCGCCGGAATGTTTCGGTCGCTTGCAAGGTTAAGGTTTGCTCATGAAAAAAAGCCGATCGGCCCTTGGCGGGCTCGATCGGCTATTTCACCGGTTGCTTGGAACGATCCAGCGCTTCACGGTACGTGCATAACGTCCGCGAGTTACGTCTACGAGTTACTCTACGAGTTACGTATACGAGTTACGTCTGCGAGTTACGTCTGCGAGTTACGCCGGCGCGCGCTCTTGCCGAGCCGTCTCGCCGGACAGCCCGGTGCGCGGGTGGCCTCGTGCAAAACGCCCTCGCACCGGCGCCGCGCGCGGACGTCAGCATTCCGCGGACGTCATCTCGTTCGTGAACATCCGCTTGTATTCGCCGGGCGACAGCTTGACCGACGGCGCCGGCGCATAGTGGAACTGCAGCGCGCGCCTCCTTTTGGCGGAGACGTTGAACGGCGTGCCGTGATGGAGCAGCCCGTGGAAGAACAGCGCGCCGCCCGGCTTCAGCGGCACCGCGACGTCGCGGTCGACGGCCACGTTCGCGTCGCAGAGCTGCCAGTCGCGCACCGCGTAATGCGGGTTGGCGCCGTCCGCGTGCGACCCCGGAATGACGTGCATGCAGCCGTTGTCGAGCCCCGCCTCGTCCAGCGCGATCCAGACGCCGACGACCGCCTTCTCGTACGACAGGTTCCCGTACGCCATGTCCTGGTGCCACGGCTTCTCGCCGCCGCCGTACGGCGGCTTGAGCAGCGCCTGATCCTGCGCGAGCTTCGCCGGTTCGCCGAGCAGCTTCCCGACGACCGCCCCGATCGCCGGATGGAACGCCGCGGCATGCAGCGCGGGATGCGCGTCGACGTAATCGTACACCTTGCGCACCGCGAGCTCGCGTTCCTCGGCGGTCGCGAGCTCGCGCTGCGGCCGCGTGAACTGGATTTTGGCCTTCGGCTCCGGATCCATGATCAGTTCCATGAGCGCCGCGATGCAAGCTTCGGCCTCGCCCGGCGCGAGCATCCCTTCGATCGCGACGAAGCCCTGCTCCCGATACTGCCGGACATGGTCATCCGTGAATTCGGCCGGCGACGCGAGCGGCGCGTGCGCCCGGTCGAACCGGTACATGCGGGCGTTGATAGCCTGGGCTTGTTGTACGTTGCTGCCGTTCATCCTGCATTCCCCCATTTCCTAATCGGTTGCGTTTTGCTACGATTAGCATAGCGTGAAGCGGTTTCGCGGGAAATGGAAGGAACCGCGGCATTTTTGTAAGAACCTGCGGCCGCCGCCGCCGAAAGGGAGAATGCGCATGATCGATTACCTATGCGGGGCTTCGCTCGGCAAAGCCCGGTGCGAGCCGGGCTGGGCCTGGTCGCCGGGCCAGCCGATGCCCGATTACGACGTCTGGTACGCGCTCGAAGGCAAGGGACGAATGACGATCAACGGGGAACGCTTCCCGATCGGGAAGGGCTCCTGCTTCCTGCTGCGTCCCGGCGACCGCGTCCGCGCGACGCAGGACGAGGACCACCGCTTGACGGTCATATTCGTGCATTTCGCGATCGAGGGCAGCCCGGAACCGGAGCTGCCCGGGCGGCACGTCCAGTTCGAAGACGGGTCGCTCGTCGAGCCGTGCCTGCAGCGGATTCTCGACCTGCGGCTGCGCGGCGAACCGCGGCAGGACGAGGAATTCGGGCTGCTGATCCGACTCGTCCTCCTCCACATGGCCCGCCGGGAAGAAGCGATGCGGGAGCCGCTCTCCGCCATGCACCGGCAGCTCGTGCACAAGGTCATCGACGAATTGGCCGATCGGGCCGGCCGCGCCGTCTCCGCCGGACAGCTCGCCGCGGCCGTCGGCGTGTCCCCGCGCCACCTGAGCCAGCTGTTCAAGCAGCATACCGGCCATTCGCTCAAGGCGTACATGACCCGCTTCCGCCTGGAACGGGCCCGCTTCCTGCTGAGCGAGACCTCGATGAACATCACCGAGGTGGCGGCGGCGCTCGGCTATTCCGACATCTATCATTTCAGCAAAGCGTTCAAGCAGCACTACGGCGCCCCGCCGTCCCGGTACCGGTTCAAGGGGCGGCCGGCGGCGAGCCATTACGGCGAGTAGGACGAGAAAGCCGGCTTCGCCTTGCTCATAGCGACGAAACATAACCGCGCGGCCGACAAGCGCGGCCCGTCCGCCCTCCGTTCCTCACGGCCGGACGATCGTGCCGTCCGCCTTGCGGTCGATCGGGTACGGCCGATGGTACGGACGCGTCCGCGCTTCCGGCGAGAGCAGCTTCGCCGCCTTCTCCTCGTCGATGTCGACGCCGAGGCCCGGACGCTCGGAAGCGTACAGATAGCCCCCGGCAAGCACGGGATGGCCGGGAAAGGCTTCCAGCTCCTCCGGTCGGAACGTATTGTCCTCCTGAATGCCGAAGTTCCAGACGGCCATGTCGAGGTGCATCGCCGCGGCCTGGTTGACGGGATCGTTGTCGCCCCCTTCCTGCCACGCCGTGCGGACGCCGTACGCCTCGGCGAGCGCGGCGATCTTGCGGCAGGCCGAGATGCCGCCCGCCTTGGAGACGCGCACCCGCACGTAATCGATCAGCCGCTCCTGGATAAGCGGCAGCCATTCGTGCGGGCTCGTGAAGAGCTCGCCCATCGCCTGCGGCGTCGTACACTGCTGCCGCACGGCCCGGTACCAGGCGATCTGCTCGGGCGGCAGCGCGTCCTCGAGGAAGAAGAGCCGGTACGGCTCCAGCCGCTTCGCCAGCATGACCGCGCCCTGCGGGCTCAAGTGCTCGTGCACGTCGTGCGTGAACTTCGCCTCGCCGCCGAACCGCAGCCGGAGCTGCTCGAACATCGCCGGAATCGCCTCCAGATACGCCTCCTCGTCGAAGACGCTCTCCGCCGGCCACGCGTTATGCGGCCGCCTCGCCCGCCCGGCGGGAACGAAGCCCCCGCCGCCGTACGCGCCGAGCTGGCAGCGCACGACGGAATAGCCCTCCTCGCGGTACCGGGCGACGGCTTCGGCCAGCTCGGCGGCGTCGCCGCCGCTCGCGTGCGCGTAGCAGGGCACCGCCGCCCGGCACGGACCGCCGAGCAGCCGGTAGACCGGCATGCCGGCCTCTTTCCCCTTGATGTCCCACAGCGCCGTGTCGAGGGCGCCGATCGCCGTCATGAGCGCCGAGCCGTTGCGCCAATAGCCGCTTTGGTACATGGACTGCCAGATGTCCTCGATCGCCCCGGCGTCGCGCCCGACGAGCGTCGGCGCCAGCAGTTCCTCGACGACGGCGGCCACCGCCCCCGGATTGAAATGATCGTTCGCCGAGCCGATGCCGTGCAAGCCCGGCTGATCCGTCTCCACCTTGACGATCGTCCAGCTCGCGTCGTGGCGCGAGCGAATCAGCCGCACGCGCGCGATTTTCGCCATTCCTCCGCCTCCTATTCCCTGCTTCTCCTTCCCGCTTCTCCGACCTCAGTCAGCTCCCGTTCCGGGACGGTCACTTGATCGACTTGACGGGATAATACGACGGCACCGGCTGTTTGTAATGGTCTCGCGCGTACTTGATCTGGTTCGGCGTCCACTGCGAATAGAACAGCCGGGTATCCTTGTCGGCGCTCAGCGCGAGCTCCTCCGGCACCGTAGCCCAGTTCGTCAGCGGGGCGCTCGATTCCCGCGAATGATAGTTGTGCATGGTCCTTCGGCCGTGCGCGCACTCGGGCTTGCCGCCTTTGCGGGTATGATAGGTCGTGATGTTGTACAGGATCGCCGTGCCCGCCTTTCCCCGGATCGGCACTTCCTCGTACGCCGCGCCCAGCTTCTCCTTCGCTTCGTCCAGCGTGCCGTATTCGTGGCTGTTCGGCACCATGCAGAAGGCGGGACAGCAGTCGTGCACGTCCTTCAAGTAATAGATCACGCACGCGTACGTGCTTTTGTACGGATTTTCCGGGTCCCAGATTTTTCCTCCGACCGTTCCGTACCAGCTGATGTCGCGGTGAAAGCCCATCGCGCTGCCGCTCGCCCGCTCCACCGTAATGTCCCGGAAATCGAACTGGGCGAACCGGGCCTCTCCGCGCAGCACCTCCTGGATCAGCGGAAACAGCTTGCGGTGCCGGACGAACCGGTCCATCTCGCGCGGATACTTCAGGAGCAGGCTGCCGTTGCCGACGGCGCCCTCGATCGGCTTGTGCCAGCTGCCCGGATCGGCCGCCAGCTCGCGGTCGACGAGCCGGTTCAGTTCGTCCAGCTCCTCCGCCGACAGCGCATCCGGAATGACGGCATAGCCGAACGCCTGGTAATGGGCCAAAATCTCTTCGCGCGTCGTTTGCGTCTCGGTCCTCTTCATAGCTTCAGCTCCCTCGCCTTTGATTCATCGCGTTTTTTCCTCTTCCGGTTCATCCTTCGGCCGCTCAGCCTTTCACGGAGCCGAGCATGATGCCCTTCACGAAATACTTCTGCAGGAACGGATACACGAGCAGGATCGGCACGATCGCGAAAATAATCGTCGCCGCCTTGATGTTCTCCGGCTGCACCACCATATGGGCCGCGTCGTTCATCGTGTTCGTGTTCTGGCTGCCCATGTTCAGCATGTTGAAGTCGATCACGATGGACCTCAGCACCATCTGCAGCGGCCACTTGCTGTTGTCGCTGATGAAGAACAGCCCCGTGAAGAAGTCGTTCCAGTACCCGACCGCGTAGAACAGCCCGACCGTCGCGATGACCGGCTTGGACAGCGGCAGGATGACGCTCCATAGAATGCGAAGCTCGGAAGCGCCGTCGAGCTGCGCGGACTCCTCCAGGCTCTCCGGAATGCTCCAGAAGAAATTCCGCATCAGGATCAGGTTGAACGGGGCGACCAGCTTCGGCAGGATCAGCACCCAGACGCTGTTCAGCAGGCCGAGATTCTTGAGCAGGATGTACATCGGGATGAGGCCGGCGCCGAACAGCATCGGAATGATGACGAGCCATAGTAACAGTCTATGCCCGGGAATATGCGTTTTGGACAGTCCGTACGCGCCGGTGGCGGTGAAGACGAGGCTGAGGAACGTGCCCATGACGGCGGCGAAGACGGTGATGCCGAACGACTTCAACAGGACGTTGGTATGGAAAATGTACTTGTACGCTTCCAGCGTGAACGATTTCGGCCACAGCATCATCGGATTCTTGAACACCTCGTGCGCTTCGCTGAACGAGATCGCCCACACGTTCACCATCGGCAGCAGCGTCACGAGCCCCGCCGCGGCGAGCAGGACGAGGATGATCGCCTGCGCCCACCGCGGATTCGCGTCCAGCTTGCGATTGACGCCCAGCGCGAGCGCGGCGCCTTCCTCCGAATGGCCGATGTCTTGCTCCCGTGCTACCATAGCGACTTCTCCCCCATCCTGCGTATCGTCGTATTGGCGGCGATGATCAGGACCATGCCGATTACGCCCTTGAACAATCCGACGGCCGTGGCCAGCTCGAATTGCGACTGCAGCAGGCCGAGGCGGTACACGTACGTGTCGATGATGTCGCCGACGTCGTAGACGGCGGGATTCAGGAAGATGAAGATTTGATCGAATCCGGCGTCCAGAATGCCCGCCAGCTGCAGGCAGAACAGCAGGGCGATGATGGGCCGGATGCCCGGCAGCGTCACGTGCCAGATTTGCCGCAGCTTCCCCGCGCCGTCGATCTTGGCGGCCTCGTAGAGCTGCGCGTCGATGCCGGACAGCGCCGCGAGGTAAATGATCGCGCCCCAGCCGAACTCCTTCAGGATCGCCGTCACCACAATGACCGTCCGGAACACCTCGGCGTTGGTCGTGAAGTTGAACTTGTCGAGCCCGGCGTTCGCGAGCAGCAGGTTAATGATGCCGCTCGGGCCGATGAAGTTGTAGACGATGCCGCCGAAGACGACCCAGGACAGGAAGTGCGGGAAGTACGTAATCGTCTGGATCGAGCGCTTGAACCAAAGCTGCCGCACCTCGTTCAGCAGGAGCGCGAAGAGGATCGGCACCGGGAACCCGAAGACCAGCCGGTACAGGCTGATGACGACGGTATTCCGGAGCAGCTCGGGGAACTTCTCCGACGCGAACATCGACCGGAAATGCTCGAATCCGACCCACGGGCTGTGCAGGATGCCGGACATGATTTTGAAATCCTTGAACGCGAGCGTAATGCCGTAGAACGGCGCGTACGTGAAGACCGCGAAGAAGGCGATGGTCGGCAAGATCAATAGATAGATATGGCGGGCTTGCCAGATGCGTGTGCCCACGGAACCTCATTCCTTTCTGCCGCCGGCGCGGAAGCGGCGGCCGGAACGGCGCCTGCCGTTCCGATCCCCCGCCCCTCCGCGTTAATCGACGTAGTTCGGCTCGGACTTGTCGGTTTGCAGCTCGTTGACTTCGTCGATGATCGTCTGCTCGCCCGCGTCCAGCCATTTTTGCCGCGCTTTCTTGTAGGCGTCCTTGGTCAGGTTCATGTCGGTCAGAATGCTGCCGTCCACCTTGGCCATATAGTCCTCCCAGATCTGAGCGCCGATCTTGGCGGCGGTCGGCGACTGCACGGTCGGGTCCTTGTAATCGTTGTACGGCGTCGCGGCGTACTTCTCGAACATCTCCTTGTAATACGGGAATTGGTCCCCGATGCCGACGCCGACGAACTGCAGCTCGGTCGCCTGCCAGTCGAGCTTCTCGCTCATGGGGTCGAGGAACTTGAGCGGCTCGATCTGCGCCCCTTTGTAGTCGTTCTCGCGCTGTTCGTCCGGGATCGGCACTTTGCGGCCTTCGGGATCGACGTTGTACGTCTTGCCCTCGATGCCGTAGCGGCGGAAGTCCGAGCCTTCGGTGAGCGTCCAGTTCAGGAACCGGAAGATGCCTTCCGCCTTGCCGGCCGCCTTGGCGTTGATGTAGAAGCCGCGGTCCTGCGGGAAGACGACCCGCGTTCCGCCCTTCTGCCCGCCTTGTCCGGTGAGCGGCGGCATGGTTTTGATTTGCGCGTCGGGCACGTTCTTCCGCAGCTCGGTCAACAGCCCGGCCAGATTGCCGCCGAGAATGACCGCCGCCTGGCCGGCCTTGAACTTCGTCTCCCCGAACGAAGCGTCGGGATTGACGCCGGCTTCCTCGTCGAACAGCCCCCGTTTCTTCAAATCCTGCAGCCAGAACTTGTAATCCAGCGTCTCTTCCTGCATCTCCGGCGGGACGAGCTTGTTCGGGTCTTCCTTGGAAGGCGCCCAGCCGCTGACGGCGCCGAACGAGGTCGCGACGTCCTTGCCCGCCCAGAACGGAATCGTGTTGCCGTGCGTCATCGGCACGATGCCGAGACCGCTGTCCTTGATCTTTTGGAGCGCCGCTTCGAGCTCGGGCACGGAAGTCGGCTCGGAGATGCCCAGCTTCGCGAAGATGTCGGCGCGGTAGTTGATGAAGAACGGCACGACCGGATAGATCAGGTTCGGAATGAAATAAATGTCCCCCTTGTCGTCCGCCATTTTGTCCCAGATGCCGTCCGGCACCGCCGCCTTCACCGCGGGGTACTTGTCGAGGTAGTCGTTCAGCTTGACGAAGGCGCCCTGGTCCTGGAGATCCTTCCAGAACGGATCGACCGGCCCCCAGCCCCAGATCGCGTCGGGCATGTCGCCGGACGCCGCCGTCGTCTTGATCGTGGCGTCGTAATCGACGACGGGGATGATGCGGACGTCGATGTCGACGTTCGCGCGTTTGAACAGCTCCTTCTCGTACGCGCCCCCCTTCGTGTACGTCGCCGGCCCCCACGTCGGCCGGACGTAGCTGAACTTAAGCGGTCCGGCGTTCTCGCCGGACGCGGCGCCGCCTGCGTTCCCTTCCGCGGCCTGCCCGTTCGCGTTCCCGTTGCCGTCCGAGCCCGACGAGCAGCCGGCGAGCCCGAGCAGCAGCGTCGCCGCCGCGAAGACCGCCGCGAGCGTCTTCCTCGTCTTCGTTCCGCGCGCTTGGCGCGGGTGCATCCTTAACCGCATCGAATCCAAACCTCCCTATTCGTTATGGCGATGCTATGAAAGGTTCCCGAAGAAACGTTTCACCGGTTGCCGGAATGCGCTTTCAGCCGCTCGCGAACCGGACTGCCGCACGGCTCCGGCGCAAGCGCGCCTTGGATGGCCTAATGCCGCCCCTGGGGACGACGCGGGCGCTTGCAGCTTGCGGATCGCGCGACTTGTCATGCTTGATATAGATCATCCTGCTTGACTTGTTGCTTGGCTTGTGACTGAGTCTAGCACCCGTCGTCCGGGGTTGTAAAAGACGAAAAACCCGCCCCTTGCCCGGTGTCCGGATTGTTTACCGGAATTTCCCAGGTCGGAGACGGGTTTCCTTACGCATGATTTCGAATCGTGGCCTGTCCGCATTTCCGGCTCGTCCGGCGTCATTTACAAACGCCCGGCCGGACGCTAAGATTTTAACAGCAAGACGAATGCGAACCGAGGGGCTGACGCGATGACCGACAAACCGCTATCCACTTCGCTGTATGAGCAAATCAAGCATTTCATCCGTTCGGAGATCGGCCGGCAAGCCTGGAAGCCCGGCGATCTGCTCCCTTCCGAGCACGAGCTGACCCGGCGCTTCGCCGTCAGCCGGATCACCGTCAAGAAGGCGATGTCGGATCTCGTCAAGGAAGGACTCGTCTACCGGATTCAAGGCAAAGGCTCCTACGTAAGCCCCATGGACGGCAAGGCTCCCGCCGCGCCCTCCGGCATCGACTCCGTCCCCCTCCGTTCCCCCGTCGCCCTGCTGCTCCCGTTCATCAACAACCGGTTCAACGCCCTCCTGCTCGGAGGCGTCGAAAGCGTGCTCGCCGAAGCCGGCTACCCGCTCCTCTTCTGCCATACCGGCAATTCCCAGGCGAACGAGGAACGCATCCTCCGCCGGCTGAAACAAGCCCCCCTCGCCGGGCTGATCGTCTATCCCGTCGAAGGCGAAACCTACAACCGGGAGCTCGTGCAGCTCGCGCTGGACGACGTTCCGTTCGTCGTCGTGGATCGCGATCTGCGCGGCATCGACACGCATTTCGTCGGCGCGGACAATGTCGCCGGCGCGCGGGAGGCGGTCGGCCACCTGATCTCGCTCGGTCACCGCAACATCGGCTTCGTCTCCACCGTCGTCGCCGGCACGAGCAGCATCGAGGACCGCCTGGCGGGCTACGAGCAGGCGCATGCCGACTACCGCCTTCCCATCGACCGCCGCTTCCGCCTCGCCCACCTCGAGATCGAAGTGCCGAAGCAGGCGGAGCTCCGTTCCTTCCTCGCCCGCAACCCCGACATGACGGCCGTCTTCGCCATCAATCCGGGACTCGGGCTCGAAGTCGCCGATGCCGCGCGCGGACTCGGCCTGCGCCTGCCGCAGGAATTGTCGCTCGTCTTCTTCGACGATTTCGAATTCTCGGAATTCCACGCCGTGCGCCCGTCCTGCGTCGTTCAAGATTCGCGGCAGCTCGGCCAAGAGGCCGCCCGCATGCTGCTCGCGGTCATCGAGCAGCCGCGGCGGGAGCGGCGCAAGCTCTTCCTGCCGCCGCACCTGCTGCTCCGGGATTCGGCGGTCCCGCCGGTCCGCCGCGAAGCGTAAACCGGCTCGCCGCCGGGGCGGGCCAGAAGCGCCGTCGGCGCCGGCAAAGCGCTCGCCCGGCATAAAAAAACCGTCGAAGGAACGCCTTCGACGGTTTTTTTATGCTAGGCGGGCTTGCAGCCTTGCCTTGCCTTGTAATGCCTTGCCTTGTATTGCCTTGCCTTATCCTTCTCTGCTCGAACGCCCGCTCACCCTTCCGGCTGCAGCCGTTCCAGCTCGCCGGCAAGCTTCGCGATGATGCCGTCGAACCACGGCTTGCCCTGCGGGAACCAGCGCCGTCCCGCCTGCGCGTACCAAGCGATATGCAAATACCGGTACAGCTGCACGATGCCGGGCTCGACGTAGCGCGCCGGATCGAGGCCGAGCGAGAGAAGCAGCGTCGCGCGGTCGAGCGCGACCGGGGCGAGAATCGGCCGCTGCCAGTCGAGGATGCGGTACCCGTCCGGCGCCGCCAGCACGTTGTCGGCCTTGAAGTCGGAGTGGACGTAGCCGGACGGCGCGCGGAACGCCGCGCGCAGCGCGGCCGCGCCGCTCCAGCGGCGGAGGCGGCCGACCGTGGCATCGTCGACTTGGACGAAACTGCCGTCGTCGACCGACGCCTGCACGTCGTCCAGCGCGGCGCCGATGTACGCGGCGAACCGCTCCTCCGTACGCAGGTCCGCCATCGCGGGCAGGTCGCCCTCGATGGCTTCGATGGCCGCGATGCCCGCGAGCAGCTCGTCGGCGGCCGCGACGGCCTCCGGCTCCGACAGGCCGAGGTCGCCGAGCCGCGGCGCGCCGATGTCCGCCATGACCAGGGCGGCCGGGCGGCCCGCCGTCTCCAGCACGCGCGCGGCCGCGAGCAGCGGCGACCGGGCCTTGGCGTAAAATTCCGCTTCCAGCGTCGGCGGCGCCTGCACCTTGTAGATATGGCTCGTGCCGTCCGCGGTGCGAACGCGCTGGACGCACGACAGCGGCCATTCGTGGATGACGGTCCGCTCCGTCACCGGACTGCCGAGCACCTCCGCCAACTCGCCGTCGTCGTGAAGCATAAGATCGAAATGCTGATGCCGATGCATGCCGCGTCTCTCCTCTCTGTATCGCCCGGAAGGCGTAAAGAAAGCCCGCCGGGACCATCCCGCGGGCTTTCCTGCTGGCGACCTCTCCGTCCCGATTATGCGCCGCCGGCGCGCCGAAGCGCAGCCCGGACGCTTCCGGCCGGCGGGCCGGGCTTTAGTTCGTGACCGGAATCGGGCTGTATTGGCCCGCTTGATAGATCGTCTCCGTCAGCTTGACGACCTTCAGCGCGAACTCGCCGGATACGGCAACCTCGCGGCGTCCGAGGACGGCGTCGATGAAGCTCTTGTCCTGGTTCGTCGTCTGCTGCGGCAGCTCCGGCACGACATGCTCCTCGCGGAGCCGGCGGATCGTGATCTGGCCGTTGTCGTAGAAGATGCCGCCCGTCTCGCCGCAGAACGCGTACGTCTCGTGCCAGCACGGCGCGTGGCCGATGATGTTCAGGCCGGCGACGGCGCCTTCGGCGAAGCGGATCGACGTGAAGGAATCGATCTCGACCGGCGTCTGCTGCTGATGGATGACGGTGAACACCTCGCTCGGCGTCAGGCCCGTCGTCCAGAGCAGGACGTCCACGATGTGGCTTCCGGAGTCCATGAGCATGCCGCCGCCGGACAGCGCGGGATTTTTCCGCCAGGAGTTCTTGCCGCCTTGCGCCCAGCCTTGATAGAGCGATGCCGTCACGGACGTCAGCTTGCCGATCAGGCCCCCGTCGATCGCTTCCTTGATGAACAGGAATTCCGGCTGGAAGTGGCGCTGGTAGGACACCTGCATGATTTTGCCGGACAGCTCCGCGATGCGCAGCAGTTCCTCGGCTTCGGCGGACGAACACGTCATCGGCTTCTCGATCAGCACGTGCAGCCCGGCGCGCAGCACGTCCGCGGCCTGGGCGAAGTGCAGCGTATGCGGCGAACAAATGACGACGGCGTCAAGTTCGGCTCCGTCCAGCATCTCGATATGGTCCGCGAACTGCGCGACTTGCGCGAGCGCCGGGTTGTTCGCGAGGAACCGCTGGCGGCTCTCTTCGTTCGGATCGGCGATGGCGACGATGGCCGCGTCCTCGGTCAGCTCCTGCAGCTGCTTGGCGTGCAATCCCGCGATGCCTCCGGTTCCGATGAATCCGATGCGTACTTTGCTCATGCCATGTACACTCCTTCAGCTTGTTATTTAATGCCGGAGAACGTAATCCCCCGGATAAACGCCTTCTGAACGACGAAATACAGGATGATGACCGGCAGCGTGATCATGGCGCTCGTGGCCATCATCATCTGCCATTCCGCGCCGTGCTGGGTCTTGAACGAGGACAACCCGAGCATCAGCGTATATTGCGCCTCGTCCGACAGGTAGATGAGCGGGCCTTGGTAATCCGTCCAGCTGCCGATGACTTGGAACAGCGCCACCGTCAGCAGGGCCGGCTTGCACAGCGGCAGCATGACCTGGGCGTAGATGCGCATCTCCGACGCGCCGTCGATGCGTCCCGCGTCCTCGAGCTCCTTGGGCAAGCCCATGAAGAACTGCCGGAGCAGGAAGATGTAGAACGGCGCCCCGAAGAAGGCCGGCAGCCACAGCGGCACGTTCGTGCCGACCCAGCCGAGATTCTTGAACACGATGAAGATCGGAATCATCGTGACCTGGTACGGAAGCATCATGACGATCAGCGTCAGGCCGAACAGCGGCTTCGAGCCCTTCCACGGAATGCGGGCGAGGCTGTACGCCACGATCGGGCACGAGAACAGGACGCCGAGCGTCGCGAGCGCCGTGATCGTCATGGTGTTGCCCAGGTAGTGCCAGAACGGGAAGTAGCTGATCGCGTCCGGGAAATTGCTCCACATGAGCGTGGACGGAATCCATTTCGGCGGCCACAGGAAGAGCTCCTCATCCGGCTTCAGCGAGGTCGAGATGATCCAAAGGAACGGCGACAGGAAGAACAGGCCGAACACCACCAGGAAAACATGCGTCGCGGCGTTCTTGATGATGCGGATCGAGCGTGGGGTCATCGTGCGTCATTCCTTTCCTTGGTAATGGACCCAGCGTTTTTGCGAGATGAAGATCAATGCCGTCAGCACGACCACGATCAGGAACAGAATCCACGCCATCGCGGAAGCATAGCCCATTTTCAGATACAAGAACGCGTTCTGGTACAGGTACATGACGTAGAACATGAGCGAGTCGGCCGGGGAGCCCGTGCCGTTCGTCAGCGTATACGGCAGGACGAAGTTCTGCATCGTGCCGATGACGCCCATGATGAGGTTGAAGAAAATGACCGGCGTCATGAGCGGCAGCGTAATATGCCGCAGCTTGCGCACCGTGTTCGCCCCGTCGATGTCCGCGGCTTCGTAGTAATCCTGCGGGATATCCTGCAGCCCCGCCAAATAAATGACGATCGCTTGGCCGACGCCCCACAGGCTCATCAGGATCAGCGACGGCTTGGACCAGCTCTCGTCGCCCAGCCACGGCGGGCCGGGAATGCCGATCTGCTCCAGCCAGTAGTTGACAAGGCCGAACTGCGGATTAAGCAGCCACAGCCAAATGATCGTCGTCGCAACGGCGGGCACGAGACTCGGAATGAAGAACAGCGTCCGGTAGATGCCCTGGCCTTTGATTTTCGTGTTCAGGAGCAGCGCGAGTCCGACGCCGACGGCGATGTTCAGCGGCACGGAGATGAAGGTGTAGTACAGCGTGTTGTAAATACTGATTTTGAACGTACTGTCGCTCATCAATTCCTTGTAGTTGCCGAAGCCGACCCATTTGCCATGGTCCAGGATGCTGTAGGTGGTGAAGCTGTAATAGATGGACATGATCAGCGGATATGCGCTGAATACCAGAATGCCGATGATCCAAGGCGACGCGAACAACAGTCCGTACAGCGCCATTTTTCGTTTGTAATTCGAGGATTTCAGCTTGGTCTGCGGATAGGCCTTCAGCGTCGTCGCCACATTCTCGTTAGCGGCCATAAGTATTTTCCTCCCCGATCGAAAGGCGCCCCCGGCATGATCCGGGGGCTAACGGGCTTGAGAGCTCCGTTTAAGCCGGAGGCGCCTTTACCGATTTATTTCGAGATTTTCGCCAGCTCGCTGTCGACGTTCTTCTTGACTTCGTCAAGCAGCGCTTGCGGCTCGCCTTTGCCGTTGATCGCCAAATCCTGCACGCGGAACATTTCGTCCCACAGCTTCTGGCCGACCGGCGATACCGGGCGGAAATGCGCGTTCGGCATCAGATCGAGGAATACTTTCAGGTTCGGGTTCTCTTCCATTTTCAGTTCGGTGTTGACCTTCGGCATCGCCGTGATGTCGTTGCCCGCGTCCGGACGTTTCGCCCAGAGCAGCGTGCCGTCGTAGCCGGCGATGAATTTCAGCAGCGTCCACGCCGCTTCCTTCTGCTTCGCGCCCTTCGGCATGATGTACGAGAAGCCGCCGGACCACGTCGTCGGCTGCGTGCCTTCCGGACCCGGGATCGGCGTGACGCCCCATTCGAACGTCGGTTTCGTTTTCGCCAGGTCGTTCAGGATCCAGTTGCCGTCGACGACGAAGCCGACTTTGCCCGTCCAGAACGGATTCAGGCCCGTTTGCCCCATCGCGTTCGAGAAGCTCGACAGCGTGGCGATGTTGTATTTCTTCGCGTAATCGGCCATCCATTGCAGCGCCTTGACGTTTTGCGGGTCGTTAGGCGTCAGCTGGCCGCCGTCCTCGAACTTGCCGTCCATCGCCCAGGAGTACGCGTAGATCGAGCCTTGGTTCATCCATGGAATGAAGCCGACGGTATCGTACTTGCCGTTGCCGCCCTTCTTGAAGATCTTGTCCGACATCATGTCGAGCTCTTCCATCGTGGTCGGCGGCTTCTCCGGATCGAGTCCCGCTTCCTTCAGCAGCGTTTTATTGTAATACAGTGCCCGGTCGTCCGTACCCCACGGCAGGGCATACGTCTTATTGTCGTAGTTGGCTTCCGCCCAAACCGCCGGGTAATAATCGTCCTTGCTGATATTGTCCCGTTCGGCCAGCGGCGTCAAATCTTCAAGCGACCCTTTCGCGGCCCAGGAACCCACGATGAAGCGGTCCAGCTGCGCCACGTCCGGAGGATTGCCCCCCGCGATCGAGGTCAGGAGTTTGTCGGTACCTTCGACGTAGGTCATTTTGACCTTGATGTTCGGGTATTTCTTCTCGAATTCGTCAATCACGTATTTCTGGTAATCCTTCTTGAAATCGCCGCCCCAGTTGACCCAGAAATTGACGGTAACTTCTTTGTCGCTGCTGCCCGCGTCGGCCGGCGCGTTGTCTCCGGCCGCGTTGCCGCCTGCCGCGTTGCCGTTCGCAGCCTTGTTGCCGCCGTCTGTATTGGCGGTATTGCCGCCGTTCTCGCCGTTCCCGCCATTGCCGCTGCTGCCGCAGCCCGAGAGCGCGACGACCGTCGCCAGCGCGGCGATCGAAATGCTAGTGAGTTTCCATTTCTTCATATGAATCCTCCCTTTTGATTGTTCGATACTCCTTCATTGTAAGCGCGTTCAGGGGAGAAGTAAGGGTGGTCGTTTTTGTTTTTACCGTGTGCGATTTTGTCACTTTGTTCCGATTCCACGATCGGCAGCCGCATCGTCACGCGCGTGCCTGTTCCCCAAGCGCTGTCGATCTCGAGTCCGTAAGACGGACCGTACGTCAGCTTCAGCAGCGAATGGATGTTTTTCATCGCGAAATTGCTCCCCGCCCGAATCGCTTCGCTGTCCTGTAGGACCTGCCGGATCTCGAAGAGCTTGTCCGAGCGCATGCCGACGCCGTCGTCGGTCACGCGGAACAACAAGCCGTCCTCCCCGCGCTTCCACTCGACCGTCAGCTTCCCGTTCCCCTTCTTCTTCTCGATGCCGTGGAAGATGGCGTTCTCCACGATCGGCTGAAAGGCGAATTTCAGCACCACGCAATCGAGCAGCTCGGGATCCGCGGACATGGCCAGGGAGATCCGGTCGCCGAAGCGGATTTGCTGAATTTCGAAATAATGCTCGATCAGTGCCATAACTTCGCCGACTTTGACGAATTCCCGGCCCTCGCTCAAGCTGATGCGGAAATAACTCGAAAGCGAATAGATCATCGTGTCGATTTCCTTCACTTTATAGAGCTTCGAAATCCAGTGAATGGAGTCCAAGGTGTTGTACAGGAAGTGCGCGTTGATCTGCGAGGCGAACATCTTCAGCTGCAGCTCCTGCTGCAGCAGCCGCTGCACGTACAGCTCGTCGATCAATTCCTTGATCCTGGCGATCATCGTGTTGAAGCCGCGCGACAGCAGCCCGAATTCGTCCTTGCGGTCCGCATGGATCTGGATCTCGAAATTGCCGCTCCGCGCCTCCTGCATCCCCTTCAGCAGCCGCTGGACGGGCTTGTTCATCTGCCAAGCCGCGAACAGCGCGTACCCGAGCGCGACCGCCATGAAGCCGGCGGCCAAGTAGAGCGTGAACCAGCCGAGCACCCGCGACTCCTGCACGAGCTTCCGCGCCGGCACGAGCCCGACCAGGTTCCAGCCGTTCATCAGCTGCGTGTGCGTGACCATCATCCGCTCGTTGTCGATCGTGCGCGAGCCGATGGACGACGTTTGCGTCGGCAGTTGGAATGGTATCGTTTCCAGAAGTTGGTCCGGTTGTTGGCCGCCGACGATGCGCCCCCGTCCGTCCACGATCATCGAGCTGCCCACTTCGCCCAGGTTGATCTGCGACAGGATCGTCGCCGGATCGATCTCGATCAGCATGACGCCGATGATCCGGTTCAGGTTGTTCAAGTCCTTGATCGCCCGGCCGAAGCAGAATACCGGTCCCTGCCACCGTTCGTCGGCCCACGGCTTCGGGACGAGCGACGGCCGCATGCCGAACCAGACGACCTTGCCTTCGCCGGCGACGACCTCCTTGTACCATTGCGCGCTGCGAACCGCCTGCGTCGTGCCCGGCATCGAGAGGTAGCCCGTGGAATACTTGTACGAATTGGCGTATTCGCCGAAGATGTACAGGTTGACCAGATCGTTCTTGGAATTGAGCAGGTTGGCGATGAATTCGCCGATTTCCTTGTTCGTCTCCTCGCGGTCGTAATTGTCCGTGAAGTCGTCCTTGATGCCCTGCTGGAGCTTCTTGCTTCCGAGCAGGTAGAAGGACCGCGTGCTGTACTCCTCCATGATGAGGTCGAGCCGCTCGCCCGACTGCTGGATGGTCTGCTGCGTGATGTAGCCGACCTTGTCCTGGATGATGCGCGTCGATTTGTCGTAGAAATAATAACCCATGATCGCGATGCTGACGGAAATGCCGACGAAGCAGAGCAGAAACAAGCGGTGTCCGACGGAAGTCCATTTGAACTTCGGCAGCCATTTCATATGCGCGTCCCCTTCTTAGAAGCCGTGATCCCGGTACTGCGCCGGGGTCAAGCCCTCGAATTCCTTGAACATCTTGGTGAAATGGCGGATATCGGTGTACCCGAGCTGGCCGGCGATTTCATAGATTTTGAGAGGCGTCTCCTTCAGCAGCCGCTTCGCCGCCGCGATGCGCGAACGCAGGACGTACCGGCTGAACGTCTCGCCCATTTCCTCGTGGAAGATTTTGCTGAAATACGAATGGTTCAAATATAAGTGCGCGGCCACGTCGTTCATCGTGACCATCCGGTTCCGGTTGGCCTCGATGAATTGCAGCGCGCGTTCGACGATCCATTTGCGGCTGCGGACGGGACGTTCGCTCGGCATCGCGCAGGACAGGCTTTCGAGCAGGACGTCCTCGATCGCGTCCGCCGTGCAGGGCGGCAGCTCGAGCGGCACGGGGGCGGCGCCGTCGCCGCAGTTCGAGCGGCGGTGCAGCGCGTCGCTCTTCTGGTTGACGTTCTGGAACAGCAGCTTCAGCCCGCGGCGGATCGTCAGCGGCAGATGCTTGGCGCGGTGCTCGCGCAAATGCTCGGCCAGCTCCCGGACGAGCTGCTCGAGCAGCCGGGCGTCGCCCATCTTCAGCGCCGAGGCAAAGCGCGAGTCCCAGCCGGCGGGGCCGCAGTAGGGCAAGTCCGTCTGCATGGCGCCCGCGATCGGCTCTGCGCCGCGCAGGCTGCCGCCGCCCTCGTAGAACCAGTAGGCGGCGGCGTGGAGCGCCTCCTCGAACATGCCCGCCAGCCGGCCGAAGCTCGCCTCGCCGGAATAGCCGATGCCGATGCGCACGCCGAGCATCGCTTCCGCTTGACCGATCAAGCGAGGCAGGTCGGCGGCGATGCCGGGCTCCTGCCTGCCGATGGGATAGCATTCGGTATGCAGCATCGCGACGTCCGCTTCGCCTGCCGTCTTCTGGTTATGGATCGGGAACGCGACGACCGGGCCGAACCGGGCGCCGGTCTCCTCCAGCATGTTGCACAGGGCGTACAGGATGAGCGCGCGGTCCCGGTCCGTCTTGGCCTTGTCCCCCCAATCGACGATCTTCACGGCGAACGTGCGAATCCGGCACGGATCGAGCTCGATCTGGAGCGCCTTCATCTGCTCCGGCAGCCAACCCGGCGAATAAGGCGCTTCCGTGAGCAGCATTTCGAACAGGCGCTGACGGGCGAGAAAGAGCGTCTCGCGGGCCGAACGGGCGAGCCGGTTAATCTCGGTCTCTGCCTTGCGCTTGCGGTCCAGCTCCTGCACGCAGCGGCGCACGACGCCGAGCATGTTTTGCTCGTGAATCGGCTTCAGCACGTAATCGAACGCGCCGTTCTTGAGCGCGGTTCGGGCATATTCGAAATCGCTGTAGCCGCTCATGATGATGACCTCCGACGACATCTTCTGTTCCCGCATCGTCTTCAGGAACGTCATGCCGTCCATGACGGGCATGACGATATCGGTGATGACGATGTCCGGCGAATGGCGCTCCATGAAGCGCATGGCCTCTTCCCCGTCCGACGCTTCTCCCGACACCCGGATGCCTTCCGTCGCCCAATCGATCGTTTCGCACAGCCCTCTGCGAATCCAACGCTCGTCCTCCACAACCAATAACGAAAACACGCCGCTCACCCTTTCTTGTATCCGTTTTCATAAACGTCAGAAGCAAGTACCTGCTAACGTGCCGGCTCCGTGTCGATCTCGGCCGGTTCGGCAAAGGGACGCGTCAACGTTGATCATAATTATTTCGGCGCGATCTGTCCAGATCGGCAAAATCCATCATGGATTTATCCAATAATTTAGCATAATTTCTATTCATTTCGCATCCTAAATTTGACTTAAGAATAGCTCTAATATTGCGACAGATCCTAAAAATATTGTCGTATTTTCCTTTTTTTTCTTTCTGCGACATAACTCGACAAGATTCGCTCGGGGATTGCGGATTAAAATAAGCCGGCGGGCATAGGCGCCGGCCGGCTTATTCGCGCGTTTGCGCGAAGCATTCGGTTCTTTATTGAACGGGCATCGAAACGAGCGATCTCAACACGCGATCAAAACGCGCGATCGAAAACGCGCGATCGAAACGCGCGGCCGAAGACCCGCTTACGGACGGCGTCCTCCGCGAACGCGGCGACGGGAATGCGCTTGAGCAGCGCCTTCTGCCAGCGGTCGAAGGATTCGCCCGGCAGCGTCACGAGGCAGAGCCCGGCTTCCGTCGCGGCCAGCCGAATCGGCCGCCCCTCGAAGAAGCCGTGCCCGAACGTCGTCCAAGCCACCTCGGCGGCGCCTCGCTCCGCCGGCATCAGTCTTCGAAGATGGCGACCGGACGCGCCCAGCCCGCGCTCGCCCGCTCGACCTTCACGGGGAAGCACGCCACCTTGAAGCCGTACGGCTTCGGCAGCCGGTCCAGATTGGCCAGCTTCTCGATCTGGCAGTATTCCCGGTCTTTGCCGACGTAGTGCGCGGCCCACAGCACCCCGTCGCACGGCTGCGCCTTGTACGCGGCGGCCTGCAGATTGAGCGGGATATCCCAGCCCCAGCCGTCCGTGCCGACGACCTTGATGCCTTGATCGAGCAGCCAGACGGTGGCTTCCGCCGACACGCCGGCATGCAGAAACGCGTAGTTGTCGTCATACAGCCGCTTGTCGGCGTCGGACCGGACGAGCACGATGTCGAGCGGCTTCAGCGCATACCCGATCCGGTCCAGCTCGGCGATCAGATCTTCCTTCGTGATCTCGTATCCCGGCGGCTTCGCGCTGAAGTCGAGCAGCACGCCGTCGCCATAGAACCATTCGAGCGGCAGCTCGTCGATCGTTCTGGCCTTCTCGCCCTCCGACGTCGGCCAATAGTGCCACGGCGCGTCGATATGCGTGCCCGCGTGCGTATTCAACGTGACGGTTTCCGTCGCCCATGCTTTGCCTTCGGGAAAATCCTCCTGCTTCAGGCCGAGAACGGCCGCCGCCTGCTTCGCGCCGTCTTCGTGGCTTGCGTATTCGATGGCCGCCGGCAGCGGCTCGCGGATGCGGGGACTGATGGAAACGCTGAGATCGATCAATTTCATGAGTACAGCTCCTTGAGGTGTGAGATAGGTTAACACCCCGATTATACCCGAACCTCCGGCTTCAGCCAATTCGCTTCAAGCTCGGGGCCAATACGACTAGCAAAAGTCTTCGTCGAGGGGCCATATAATTAATGTCATGAAATAATATTTCCTTTATTGTTAATGCCGTTAAACCACTGACCGCTCCGTATAACCGGGCGGTTGCGTCCGCGCGACCTGCGCCGCTCGCCGCCCGGGTCGCGGAGGAACGCCTCCTAATTACGTCCTCCTCCCGCCGATCGATCATTTCTCGCGTCCGCGTCCCGTATACTAAGGTGATGCGAACCATAACGACGGAACGGGAAAGGCGGAAGACGGACATGCGCGTGCTGGTGATCGAAGATGACGCGGCGCTGCTTCAGATCGTCCGAAGCGCGTTCGAAAGCGAAGCGTACCGGACCGACGGCGCCGACAACGGCGAGGACGGTTACGCGCAAGCGTCCCGGGCGATCCACGACCTGATCGTGCTGGACGTGATGCTGCCCGGGCTAAGCGGCTTCGACATCATGCGCAAGCTGCGGGAGCAAGCCCTGCTCGTGCCGATCATTCTGCTGACGGCCAAGGACGCGGTCGAAGACCGGGTCGGCGGGCTGGACGCCGGCGCCGACGATTACGTCGTCAAGCCGTTCGCCGTCGCGGAATTGCTGGCGCGGGCGCGGGCGGTGCTCCGCCGCAGGGGCACGCTCGGCCTGGAAGGCGAGCTGGCCTGCGGCTCCGTCCGCCTCGTGCCCGCGGCCAGGGACGCGGTGGTCGGCGGGACGCCGCTGCAGCTGACCGCGACGGAATACGAGCTGCTGGAATATTTGATCTGCCATCAGGACCAGATTCTGACCCGGGAACAGATCGTGAGCCGCGTCTGGGGCCTTCACTCGGCGGTCGGCGCTTCGGCCGTCGACGTTTACGTGCATCATTTGCGCAGGAAGCTGTCGGCCCACAAGGCCGACGCCATGCTGCGCACCGTTCGCGGGGCCGGCTATATGCTCCAGGGGAAAGCCCGTGTTCGCTAGCATCCGGCTTAAGCTCGCCGTCCTGAACGCGGTCGTCATACTGTTCGTCCTCTTGGCGCTCAGCTCGCTGCTCTACGTCCACATGCGGTTCCGCCTGTATTACGACGCGGACGAGTTCATCAGCGCCGCCGAGAGCCGGATCGCCTCGCTGCACGACTTGTCCGCCGCGATGGCGGCCGGCGGCCCCGATCCCGCGCAGGACGAAACGACGACGTACCTGTTCTGGGACGCCCGCGGCGAGCTGATCGGACAGATGCCGAACCGGTCGTTCCCGGACGCGCTGGCCGCGCGCTTCAAGCAGGCCGACGGCGAGGACGCGCTCCGCACGCTAATGGCGAACGGGCATACCTACCGCGCGTATAATTACCCCAATCTCGCGCTCGAGCCGCGCGCGATCGCCGAGATCGGCATCGTCCGCAACCTGGACGACGCGCGCAGCACGCTGCGCGCGCTGCGGATGGATATTTACGCGGCGGCCGCGGCCGGGGTGGCGATCTCGTTTCCGCTCGGACTGTTTCTGGCCGGAAGAGCCCTCGTCCCGATCCGCAGATCCTGGGAGAAGGAGACGCGGTTCGTCGCGGACGCGTCGCACGAGCTGCGCACGCCGATCGCGATCGTTCAGGCCCAGACCGAGCTGCTGCTTCGCGTCCCCGGACACACCATCGAACGGGAGGCCGGCCAGATTAACGTCATTTTGAAGGAAAGCCGGCGCATGAGCCGGCTCGTCAACGATCTGCTCACCTTGGCGCGCTCGGATTCGGACCGTCTCCTGCTGCGCCCCGCGGACTTCGAGCTCGACGTCCTCGCGCGCGAGCTTGCGTCGCGCTTCCGGCTGCTCGCGGCGACCAAGCGCGTCGCGATCCGCTGCGACACGGACGCGCCGGTGCGGATCCGGGGCGACGAAGAGCGCGTCCGCCAGCTGCTGGCGATCCTGCTGGACAACGCGCTCAAGTACACGCCGCCGGACGGGCGCATCGCGCTTACGGTCCGCAGGCAGGCCTCGTTCGCGGTCATCGGCGTCGCGGATACCGGCTGCGGGATCGCCAAAGAAGACCTCCCCCGCGTGTTCGACCGCTTCTACCGCGGGGACAAAGCCCGATCGCGCGCGGAAGGCGGCACGGGTCTCGGGCTGTCCATCGCGGAATGGATCGCGAAGGCGCACGGCGGCGCCATCACGATCGCGTCCGAACCCGGCGAGGGAACGGTCGTCGAGGTCCGGCTCCGGGCGCATGCGCGCCACGGTTCGCCCGGTTGATCGCGGCAAGAATCCCCTCTAGGCCGGCGCGACCGGCGCGATCGCCGGTCGCGCCGGCCGCGCCGGTCGCGTTGGCCGCAGCGGGCGCGGTTTTATTTCGTCCGCCTGCCGGCCGAGGCCGTCTTCAAGCGTTCCGCATAGAGCTCCATTAGCTTAGCGGCCGTCAGCTGCCAGCCGAAATAGCGCTCCGCGTCCGATCGCGCCTGCTCGGAGAGGCGCCGGTGGAGCTCCGGGGAGCGGGCCAGCTCCGCCATCCGCGCGGCGAACGCGGCAGGCTTCCCGTACCGGGTCACGAGAAAGCCGTTGCGCCCGTCCTTCACGATCTCCGGAATGCCGCCGTTGCGCGAAGCGATGACGGGCAGCCCGCTCGCCATCGCTTCCACGTTGACGAGCCCGAACGCTTCATGCTCCTGCGACGGGCAGACGAAACAATCGCCGGACCGGTAGAACGCCGGCATGCGCTTGCGCGGCAGATTCCCCTTGAACCGCACGGGGACGTTCAACCGGCGCGCGGTGCGGCGCAGGAAGGCCCGATAGGCCGCCTTGCCCGTTCCGCCCGCGACGGACAGCCGGATGGACGGCACCGATTTCCGGGCGATCTTGAACGCCCGCAGCAGCGTCGGCACGCCCTTCCGCGGAATCATGCGGCCGGCGAACAGGAAGCGATAGCCGCCGCGGCGCCGCTTGCCGCTCGGCCGGAACTGCGCGGTGTCTACGCCGAGATGCACGTAGGCGATCTTGCTCCGGTGCGCGGGGAAGCGGCTCATCAGCGAGCGCTGCAGCGACAAGCTGTTGCCGACGATGAGGTCGGCGTGCCGGAAATCGGCGTTCGCCTTGCGCCTCGTCGTCATCGGCGGCGACGCGAACGTCATGGAATGCATGAACACGGCGATCGGCGTATGGGGAAACGCGTTCCGGACGGCGGCGGCGAAGCCCGGGCGGTTGTCGATTTGAATCAGGTCGAACGCGAGGCCCTTCACGCGGCGCAGCGCATTGGCGAGATACCGCTTCTTCGAGCCGCCCGGCACCCGCAAATTCGTGACGGGACCGCTCACCGACTTGCGGGGCAAATACCCGCGCCGCAAGCTGACGATGGTGACGCGGTGCCCCTCCGGCAGCCGGCTCGTGATTTGGTGGATGACGTTCTCGACCGATCCGCCCGCTCTCGGCGGAACCGGAATTTGTTCGGGGGCGATGATCAGCAGCTTCATGGCGGGCTCCTTTCGGTTCGGGAGGAGATGCCACAACGTATTCCGGCCGGCCGGACGTGTTGTAGGCAGGTATGGCCATTAAGGCAAATTAATAATTCCGATGCGCGTGAACGGACGCGCAAGAAGCCGACCGGCCCGGTCGGCTTCTCGTATATCCGCTCGTTCCGTTACATGGCCAAAGCCGTCGGACGGACGATGATTTCGCTCACGCTCGCCTCGTCCGGCTGCCCGATCGCGTAGACGATGGCGTCCGCGATCCGGTCCGGCGACATGCCAAGCCCCTTGATCCGCTCGGCGATGGCCCGCGCTTCCGGGCTCGTCAGCCCGCTCAGCAGCTCCGTCTCGGTCAAGCCCGGCGCGACGAGCGTCGCGCGGATGCCCGATGCCGCCGATTCTTCCTGGCGAAGCCCGTCGGTGATCGCCCGAACCGCGAACTTCGTCGCGCCGTACACGACCGACGTCGGACTGACCGCGTAACCCGACGTCGAGGAGAGGTTGACGATATGCCCGGAGCGCTGCTCGCGCATGATCGGCAGCACCGCCGCGATGCCGTGCAGCACGCCCTTGACGTTGACGTCGATCATCCGGTCCCAATCCTCGACCCGCAGCTCGCTCAGCCGCGACACCGGCATGATGCCCGCGTTGTTGACCAGCACGTCGATCCGGCCGTAACGCTCCATGGCCAGAGCCGCCGTCTTGCGCATGTCTTCCGCCGACGCCACGTCGGCGACCGCGAACGCCGCCTCGCCGCCCAGGCGGACGAGCTCATCCGCCAGCGCCTTCAGCCGGTCCTCGCGCCGTGCCGCCAGCACCAGCCTGGCCCCCTTCTCCGCCAGCCGCTTGGCCGCCGCTTCCCCGATGCCGCTCGACGCGCCCGTCATGACAACGACTTTCCCCGCTATGTTGTCCATCCTCGATCTTCTCCTTCGTCCTATCGAATCGAAGCCGATTACTCAACATGTGTTGAATAATTGGCTCCGTTGATTATCATTATAAGGAGATCCGGCGGGACTTAAATCGTTGATGTCGGCTCTTCTGTCCCTTATGCGACACTCGGGTTGTTCGTGTCGATGAACGGAGGACGCAGCGGCTTCAAACGCATGATGATGGCATGATCATGGTATGTTAACCTTATTCATATGACTCGTTTATCGCTTGTGGTACGGCCGCGTTTTCGTTGTCTTCCCAAAGTCTTCCCGGAACGCTAGCCCGTCATCCGATCGGCGGAATCGCCGCAAAGCCGCGCAAAAAACCGTCCCTTTTCGGGACGGCCGGATTTGTCGGATTTGTCTGCTTTGCTGCTTTGCGTTTTTTGCTTGCTTTGCTTGCTTTGCTTGCTTTGCTTGCTTTGCTTGCTTTGCTTGCTTCGCTTGCTTCGCGCGCTCGCCGGCTGTTCGGCGGTTACATCGTTTGCGCCGTCGGCCGAATCACGATCTCGTTCACGCTCGCGTCGTCCGGCTGCCCGATCGCATAGACGATCGCGTCCGCGATCCGGTCCGGCGAGATGCCCATGCCTTGAACATGGCTGGCCATCGCCTGCACGTCGGGACTCGTCACCGTGTTCAGCAGCTCCGTGTTCGTAATCCCCGGCGAGACGACCGTCGCGCGGATGCCCGATGCCGCCGATTCTTCCTGGCGCAGCCCGTCGGTGATCGCCCGGACGGCGAATTTCGTCGCGCTGTACACGGCCGACGTCGGGCTCACGACGTAACCCGCCACCGAAGAGACGTTGACGACGTGTCCGGAGCGCTGCTCGCGCATGGCCGGCAGCACTGCCGCGATGCCGTGCAGCACGCCTTTGACGTTGACGTCGATCATCCGGTCCCAATCCTCGACCCGCAGCTCGCTCAGGCGCGACACCGGCATGATGCCCGCGTTGTTCACCAGCACGTCGATCCGGCCGTAACGCTCCAAAGCCAGGCCCGCCGTCTTGCGCATGTCTTCCGCCGATGCCACGTCGGCGACCGCGTACGCCGCCTCGCCGCCCTTCCGGACGATTTCCGCCGCCAGCGCCTTCAGCCGCTCCTCGCGCCGTGCCGCCAGTACCAGCTTGGCCCCCTTCTCCGCCAGCCGCTTGGCCGTCGCTTCCCCGATGCCGCTCGACGCGCCCGTAATGACGACGACTTTCCCCGTGATGTTATCCATGCTCGATCTTCCCCTCGCCCTAATCGATTTCGAATGCTTTTTACTCAACACGCGTTGAATATTTGGCGTTCGTTGATTATCATTATAAGGAGATCGAACGGGACTTCAATCGTTGATGTCGGCGGTTTCGTCCCCTATGCGACATCCGATCGGACGATGTTGATTAACGAAAGGAGCGTGCGCCATGAACGCCGAAGCCAAACTCGACCGCCGCGTGGTGAAAACGCGGGAAGCGATCAATAAAGCGTTTTTGGAACTGTTCGCCGAGAAGGAGTTCCAGCAGATTACGATCAACGACATTTCCGACCGCGCCAACGTCAACCGCGGAACGGTGTACTTGCATTACGCGGACAAATACGACCTCCTCGACAAAAATATCGAAAGCCACCTGAACCGGCTCCTTGCCTTCTGCGGGCACGGCGACGCCGCGTCAACGGACGATATTTCCGCGCTCGGCAGCGAGCTGAAGCCGGTCTTCGACTACCTCGCGGCGAATTATCCGTTCTTCTCGGCCATGTTCGCCAATCAGCGGACGTCCGTCTTCCGGGAACGGATGCTGGCGTTCGTCGCCGGCGGCGTCCGGCGGAAGCTCGAAGCGAACGGCGGCGCGGCGCGCGTCGATCACGAGCTGCACGCCGAATTCATGGCCTCCGCGTTCGTCGGCATCGTGGAGTGGTGGATTCGGCGCGCCATGCCCCATTCCCCGGAGGCGATGGCGGAGCAGCTGAGCGACCTGTTCGCGAAGAACGATATCGAGCTGCGCTGATTCCGCCGCGAGCGGCGGTCATGAGGCAGCAAAAAAAGCCGCGCGAACGCGGCTTTCTTCCTGATGCGACGACGGTTAACCCAGCTGCTGCGCGAGCTCCCAGACATGGCCGTCCGGGTCGGCGAAGCACGCGGTGCGGACGCCCCACGGCCGGTCCATCGGGCCGTTCAGCAGCTCGACGCCGCGGCCGCGCAGCTCCTCGCACGCGCCGTCGACGTCCTCGACCGGGATCGTGAATTGAAACCGCGAGCCGGCCTCGCCGCCCGCGACCTTCGCCGGGCCGATCAGCCCGGGCGCCTCGGACGCGATCAGCAGGTTGATGCTCAGGTTGCCGAAGGGATAGACGGCGGAATGCGGATCCTCGAATACGGCGGGCGAGCCGAAGACCGCCTCGTAAAACGTCTTCGCGCGCGGCAGATCTTCGACGAACAGCGTAATGAATGCAATCTTCTTCGTTCCCAGCGCTGACATGGACGCACCTCTTCCTTCACGGATATCGGACTGCGCGGGGATTCATGATGTTCATCGCTTGCCGGTCGTCGCGCCTCATCGCCCGATTCGTTCGATTTGACAAGCTCCCTTGCTCCTCGGCCGTTTCGAGCGGCGTACATCCCGCCTTCGTCCGGCCTTTTCCTGCCTTTTTTCAATCGAATTCGAAATTCTTCCACTCGTCTTCCGGCATATGGCCATCCTCGGAGAACCGCTGCTCCCGGAACGGCTCGGCCACGTTATGGAAGCCGTTGCGCTCCCAGAAGCCCGGCCGGTCGCGCTTCATGAATTCGAAGCCGCGGACCCATTTGGCGCTCTTCCAGAAGTACAGATGCGGTACGACGAGCCGCAGCGGTCCGCCGTGCTTCGCCGTCAGCGGCCGGCCGTCGTAGGTGTGGGCAAGCAGCACCTGATCGCCGAGCAAGTCGCGCAGCGGCAAGTTGGTCTCGTAATCCGGATCGGCATGCACCATGACGTGAAGCGCCTCCGGATCGACGTTCAGCCGCTCGAGCAGATCGCGGACCCGTACGCCTTTCCAGGTCGTGTCCGCCTTGGACCAGCGCGTGACGCAGTGAATGTCGACCTGGATTTCGGTTTGCGGAAGCGCCATCAGATCCTCGTAGCTCAGGACGAGCTCCTCTCCGACTTCGCCGAAGAGACGGAAGCTCCAGGCCGCCATGTCGTAGTTCGGCACCTCGCCCTCGTGGAGGATCGGAAACCGCTCCGTCCAGATTTGGCCCGGCGGCAGCCGGTGGGCCAGCTCCGGGGGCGATTCGGCGACGGGCGGCTTCGCCCGCTGCAGCCGCTCGGCTTTGTTATGCATGTGCGTGACTCCTTTGTCGGTTTGAATGTCTTGCGTATGCCATTATCCTAGAATACTTGTCCCGCAACGTCAACAAGGCTGCCGGGAAAATTCCGGCAGCCCGTTGCGCGCCTCTTAATAAGACGCGCGGTGTTATGGAGACGCAGCAGGATCGAGGCGCGGCACGGCAGGAACCCGGGACGCTCGTCGCGCGGCGCTTCGCGGGTTCTCTACGGCCGCTTGCGGGCTTATGCCCGGACGAACGACTGCCGCACGCTGAGCTCGAGCGGCGAGTACTCGGCCGGATTCGCCCGGTTCAGATTCATCCGGCGGACGAGCGGGGTCGCGCGGTTGCACATGAACCGCGGCACGCCGGAATGGTTTTGCGACGCGCAGTGGTAGAGGAACGGATGGCAAAGCAGCACGTCGCCGGCCGACGCGGGCGTCTCGACGACGCGCAGGCGGAAGCCGTCCGCGTCCGCGTGCTCCCGCTCCATGAACGCCGCGACGCGATTCCCCGCCTCGGCTGCCGGCGCGGCTTGCGCGGCCGCGCCGTCCGCGTAGACGTCGACGGCCCCCGTGTCGCTCTCCTTCGTGTTCGTCAGCTCCCGCAGCCACGGATGGGAGCGGTTCGCGAGCTGGATCGCTTCGCCCGCCATCGGTCCGTCGCCATGCTCCGCCAGCAGCTTGGACACGATCTTGTGCGAGCCTTCGGCTACGAGCGTGCTGCCGCTGCGCATGCCGATGTCGGAGAAAATGCAGAGCAGCAGCAATCCCTGCTCCGGGCTGTCCACGTAATGCGGGCGGCTCATGCCGTCCCAGTGCCAGCCGTTCGTCGGCACGTCCCAGGGCTGATCGGCGCCGGCGGCGAAATTCACCGGCCACCAGCCCCACAGCGTCTTGTCCCCTTCTTGGCCGTAGACGGAGCGCTCCTTCCACCGGCCCGCGCCGACCACGTCTTCGATGGCGTCGGCCAGCCGCAGCGTATTGCAGACCTGGAATTCCTCCGCGTCGAATTGTTCCCGGATATGCACCATCGGCTGGTTCCAGGTCGAGCGGTCCTGCTTCCGTACTCCTCGCTTCTCGACCTGCGCCCACAGGTAATCCTGCGCGGCGAGCGCCGCCTTGCGCGGAAACGCCTCTTCCAAATGCACGTAGCCGAGCTCGATGAACTGCTCGATCTGCGCGTTCGTCAACACTTTCGATTGCATCGTCTCACATCCTATCGTTGGCTGATCCTCTCCCTTTCACTATAGAGCGCCGGAGAGGCTTCAACTACGACGTAAAAGGATCGTATTGACGGTTTTATGACCTTCTGCGGCCTTGGGCACGGACAGACCGGACCTGACTTGGCGAGCAGGGATGCCGCCCCGCTTAACGACCTCGGTTCCGGCGGAAGCCGGCCGCGTTCGGACCGCCGCGCGTCGTGCCCATGCAAAAAGCCGCGGAATCCGCGGCTCGCGTTCGGGTGGATGTCATTCCGGCCATGCCCATGCCGGCCGGAGCAAACCGGCGCATGCGCGGCGGCGTCTATTCGTGCGTCGGCTCGATGGCGGGATAGCCGATCTTCTGCCAGCGGAAGAGATGCTTGGCCCGCTCGGACAACCCGTCGTACGTCTCCTGCGGAATCTGCACCGTGTTGTCGCGGTGGGAAGCGCTGTAGATGAGCGCCAGGTTCGGACGGATCTCGTCGCTCCGGTTCGGCGTTCCCCGGTGCCACATGCGGACGTCGCGGATCAGGATCGAGCCCGCCGGCATATGCACTTTCATCGAATGCATGTGCGGCGCGAGCTCCTCCGGGTTCGGTCCGTTCGGCCCGTAATAGTTGTCCGGCAGCAAATGCGTTCCGCCCGGCCAGATCTCCATCGGCCCGTTGCCTTCGTGGACGTCGACGAGCGGGATGTTGAACACGAGGTCCGTGATCGGCAGCGAGACCTTGCACAGGTCGCCGAAGCGCGCGCCGTAGTCCGGATGAACGGGCTGCGCCTTGCGGCCGCCCGGCAGCGACGTGTTCGACGAGAACAGCGTTACGGCATAGTCCGGACCGAGCAGGCGGTCGATGACCGCGAGCGCGAAGGGATGCTCGATGACGAGCGGATCGTTGAACGGCGGAGCGAACGGCAGGAAGATGCCCAGATGGTTCGTGCCTTCGTTGAAGCCCGTCTTGTTCAGATAGATCGCTTCGCCGTGCTTATCGAGGAACCACTTCATGCTCGCCTTGAAGGCTTCGCGCAGCTCGGTGACTTTCGCCTCCGGCAGCACGCCTTCGAAAATGACGTAGCCGTTGACTTTGATCAGGTTGACGGCAAGCTCGATCGTCGCTTCGTTCAATTGCAGCGTTTCCAGTTCTTCTTGGCTAATCTTCAACCTCGTTCACCTCGCGTTGTGGTTGTTCTTCCGGTCGCCGCGCTTGTCCGTGTTAACGGTTTCATGTGCACGGGCACATATGATTATAGCCGCTGCGCGATCATCCCACAATACCTCTTTTGCCGCCGTCCGCGGCATCGCGGTTCATCCGCCCGCCGGCGGCATGCGCCGCGCGAATGGCCGCCGTTCGCGGATTTGCGCGAGGCCGGCGGTTCGCCTGTACGCCTTTGAAACGATTTTCATAGAATGGAGCATGTCTCGCCGAAAGGAGGTGATGCGAGTTGCCTTATTCCACGGGGATCGTCACCAACACGCGGGATATCGGCTCGGCCGCGGCCAACGTCGTCGTGAACGCGCGGAACCTGGATTTGGCGAACCCGCTTCTCGTCATCGTGAAGCTGTTCGCGTCCGCCGATTCGTCCGTCTTCTACACGCCGTATCTCGTCTCCTACACCGTGCCGCCGGATGCCTACGACGTGCGGATGTTCGGCGTCGCGGGCAACGTGGCGTACGAGGTGCAGATGTACACGTCCCTCCTGCCGCCGAGCGTCGCGCTGTCCGTCTACGGAATCAACGAATTCGGGAATCTCGTGACCGATCAGCACTTCAGGCAGAACGACCTGAACGACATCCTAGGTCTCAGTCCTTCCAAGTGACGATGCCGGACATGCCGGTCCGCGCAGACGGGAAGCGCAGCCGGAAAACGGCTAACGGCTCATGCTCCCGCATGAGCCGTTGCTTCCGCATGCGTCCGTTCGATGCGCCGATTGACGGCGGATGGCAGCCGCGATCTTACGTAATGATGATATCGGAATAGCCCGCGAAAATATTTTGCGTGCCCGCCGGCTGCGTCGACATCCAGACGCCGATGTAACCGCCCGGCGGCACGCTCGCGATCGAGATGTAATCGCCGATGAGCGGCACGGGCACCGGAGAGGTGCCGTTCGGGTTGAACGACTGGTTCGTGATGCGCGTGTTCGTGAAGGTCGCGCCGCCGTTGATCGAGCGCGCGACGTAGACGTCGAGGTCGAAGCCGTTCACCTGGTTGCTGTAGTAGATGACGTTGACGACGCCCGTGAGCGGATCGACGTCGACGTCGGGGAAGAAGTTCTGCGTGTTCGCCGGCGCCCCCGTGATCGGCACTGGCGCGGACCAGGACCCGTCGATCGGGTTTCGCTTCGACATGAAGATGTCGGCATAGCCCTGGCGGTTATCCTGCCATACCGCGTAGACCGTGTCGGTGTACGGGCCGACGGACCGGTCGACCGAGATGGCGGCGAACGTCAGCACGCGGAAATTGTAGCCGACCACCGGAAGCGGCGACGGCACGGGCACGACGGTGGAGACCACGACGGCGCCGTCGAACGTCGTACCGCCGTCCAGCGACGTCCGCACGATGAAGCGAAAGTTCGGATCCACGGTAACCCAGGCGGCATAGACGGTGCCGGCCAAATTGACGGTCGCGTCCGGCCGCTCGACTTGATCCGCTTCGCTCGAGAGCAGGATCGGCTGGTCCCACGTCGTGGAATTGCTCTTCAATCGATTGAGGAACGCCGTCGAGTTGCCGCCGTTTTCGACGTTGAACTGATGATTGTACAAGATGTACGTATTGCCGAGGTACGGGCTCGACTGCGAGGTGTCGATGTAGACGTTCGTCTCGTCGTTATTGATGTACGTGCCATAACCCGGGCCGACGATGACCGGCGCGCTGTACGTGACGCCGTTGTCCGTGGACGTATAGGCGACGCACGTGCCGGATGACGGACCGGGAAACACGTGGGCGGTCACGACGAAAATATTGGGAAACCCGTAGGCGACGACGGGCGCCTCCGCGCCGGTGAAGCCGGCCGGCAGGGGCAGCAGGCTGTTCGACCAGCTGAAGCCGCCGTCGACCGACCGGTATACGCCGATCAGCGGTACTCCGGTCGTCTCGTCGACCGCGACGGATACCATGATGCCCGGTATCAGCAAATTGACCGCGACGCTCGGTTCGAATTTGTTGTTGCCCGTCGGCGTTACCTGAAAGTTGAAATTGGTCATTGGCCTTCTCCCTTTTAATCTGACCTTAAGGTATCTTCTTCAGGCAGTGTACGGGCGTTGTCCGGAATCGGATTGTACGGATGCCGATGAACCGCAAATCGGGCGCTTCGCGCCGGAAATTCGTCTTGCAACTTCCCTGTCCACGGGAATAAGCTGGAATATCCTGGGGAAAGGAAGTGAGGACATGCCATTTACAACCGGATTATTGACCAATGTCGACTCCGTGGGATCCGCGGTATCGAACGTCGTCGTGAACGCCCGCAACATCGCCAACATCGAAGCGCTCGTCATCGTCGAAGTATTCATCGTGCCGGCCACGACGGGCGAACTGACGCTGGCCTATTTGACGGGCTATATGGTCGACGCCAAGTCGAGCGACATCCGCAGCTTCTTCATCGCCGGCAATCTGGCATACGAAGTGCAGACTTCCGTCATCGGTCCGCTGACGGAGGTCGTCATGACGACCTTCGGGCTGGACGAATTCGGCAAAATCGTCGACGGCCACCGCGTGCTGCAGGAAGAAATGACCGAGATTTCCGTGCTGGCCACCGCGCCCGGCGCCTAAACGTTCGGGAACACGGCCACTCGGCGAAGAGAGCCGGCGGATACGCCGGCTCTCTTCGCGTCCGCGCGGCGCGAATCGCCGCCCGGACCGGATAGCCGCACAAGCAAAAGCAGGCCGCCGTCATACACTGGCTACAAGATCGCTGCGGCGGAAGGAGCGAGGAGAATGACCGATTTAGGCATCGTCATGCCCGTCTACAAGCAAAAGCCCGCGTTTCTGGAAGCGGCTATGAATTCGGTGCTGAAGCAAACGTTCCGCGACTACAAGCTCGTCGTCGTCATCGACGGCGCGCCGGAAATGGAGCCGCTCGTCCGCGGGCTGCTGGGCGGCGACCGCCGCGCCGAGGTGATCTCCCATGCCTTTAACCAAGGCGTCGCGGCGGCGCTCAATACCGGGTTCAAGGCGCTTCTCGGCAAGCCGGAGATCAAGTATCTGACCTGGGTATCCACCGACAACGTATACTATCCCCGCTTTCTCGACACGCTCCGAAGCGCGCTCGCGAAAGGCCCGCGGGAGCTCGGGCTCGTGTACAGCTCGTTCCAGTCCATCGACGACGAGGGACGGCCGCTCAATTCCGAGCAGCATCTGGCGGTTCAGCGGCAGTACCAGTCGCAGCCCAAGGAGAAGCTGCTGGATTCCTCGATCGTCGGCGTTTCCTTCATGTATAAAGCCTGTTATGCCGCGATGACGGACGGATACGGGATGGCGCCCGTGGAGGATTACGATTACTGGCTCAAGCTGACCGAGCATTGCGAGATCAAGTTTCTCCCCGTCGAGCTGATGGATTACCGCGTCGATTCCGCCTTCAGCGTGTCGGCCTCGCTCCGCACGGCGGAGCAGCACCGCAAGTGGCGGTACGCGTATCATCTGACCCGGCATCAAGCCCGGATGCGCCGCGGCATCGCGCCGGCCGTCACGATCCTGTACCCGCTCGCGGAGTCCGGTCCTCAGGCGGTCGAACGGATCGAAAACTTATACGAGCAAACGTTCAGCAATTACTTATGTTACGTCCTGGACCTGTCGCCGGATATGCGGGTCACGGCGGATCTGTCGCGCATCTCGCATCCGGTGACGGATTTCAAATGGTTTCCCGGCGCGAACGCGGCGACGGCGCTGCTGCACGCGGCGCAGATGCTCCAGACGCCTTACGGCTACGTGCTCGGGCCGAAGCTATTCAAGGACGCCATGGACATGAACGTCCTGTACGATCAGCTGGAGAAGGCGCCGCCGAGCGCGCTGTCCGACTACTACACCGACGACCGCACGCAGCTGGGCTACCGGCATGAGCTCGCTTCGGCCGGGCATGCCGTCTACGACGAGCTCTACCGCCGGCAGGCGCTCGTCGACAGCTTGAAGACGATCCGCGCGCAATCGGGGGATGCCACATGAAAGTCCTCTTCACGTTCTTCAACCCGAGCGGCGGCATGGAAACGTTGAACCGGATCCGCTGCAAAGCGCTGAATCAGCAGAAGGTGGAATGCCATCTGCTCTACACCGTCGACGGCAACGGGCGGCGCAACATCAAGAACATCCCGACCTTCGTCACGAACGACGAAGCGGCGATCAAGCGGCTCGTCGACCGCGAGCGGTACGACGCCGTCGTCGTCTGCAGCGACGTGGTGCTGATGCAGCTGCTGCGGAGGATCGGCTACGAAGGCTTGCTCATCTTCGAAATTCAAGGCCTCGGCACCTTGAAGACCGCGAGCGACATCTTGCGGGACATCGCGGGGCGCGTGCTGCAGACGGCGGACGCCGTGCTGTATCCCGAAACGAGCCATATCCGGCAGCTGATGAACGAGAATATGCCGGGGGTCCCGCATTTCTGCTTCGACGATCCGCTCGATACGAAGGATTTCGGCTACGTCTCCTATCCCCCGAAGCCCTTCCCGGTCATCGGCTGGGTCGGCCGCATCGAGGAGAACAAAAACTGGCGGGACTTCCTGCTGATCGGCGCGAGGCTGGCCGCGCTGGAGCCGACCTGCTACTTGTGGGTATTCGGCGACTTGAGTCTGGGCGAGCCCCGGGAGAAGGCGCTGTTCGAGCAATGGGTGGACGCCCTCCGGCTGCGGGAGAAGCTCGTGATGCACGCCAACATTCCGCACGAGCAGATGGCGGATTACATGTCGATCATCGGCGACTCGGGCGGCTTCCTCCTGTCGACGTCCATCCTGGAAGGCTTCGGCTACGCCGTCGCGGAGGCGATGCTGTGCCGCTGTCCCGTGCTGACGACGGATTCGGACGGCATCCGCCGGTTCCTCGAGCACGACGTCACCGGGAAGCTGTATCCCCGGACGGATATCGCCAAAGCCGTGCAGGCGGCGCAGTCGCTCATGGGGGACGCGCCGCTGCGCAGGCGGATCGTCAAACAGGCGGAGCGCCATATCAAGACGCATTTCTCCTGCGAGAAGTACGCCGACAATTTCCTCCGGATGCTGGCGAGCCTGAAGGAAGCGCGCGTCCGGTCGTAGCGGCGTTCGAGGCCGCGGCAACAAGCGGACCGGAACGAAGAAGAGGACCCCGTTGCCTTGCGGCGGGGTCCTCTTCTTCGTTCGCGGAGCGGCTTCGCGGCCGCTCCCTGGCCGGCGTTCCTCCCGCCTCGCGCCCGCTGCCGGAGCTGAAGCGGCATGCGCCGGCGCCGCGCAGCCCGCGCGCTCGCATCCGTCTAGGCGTCGCGCGCTTCGTCTTGGCGTTCGCGCGCGATGGCGTCGATGCGGTCGACCAAGTTGCGGCGAATGCCCGTAAGCAGCCGGAGCTGCTCGTCGATCTGCTCCAGCTTCTGCCGGTAGATGGGCAGCACCTGCTCGCAGAACGCTTCTTTGTTCATGAGCACGCATTGCAGGATGCCCGCGATCTCCTCCGTCGTCAGCCCGAGGTTCAAATACAGGCGGATCGTCCGCACCTGCTCCTCCGCGAACGGCGAATAGACCCGATACCCGTTATCTTCCCGCAGCGGCGTCAGCAGCCCCTGCTGCTCGTAATACCGCAGCGAGCGGATGCTGGCGCCCGTGCGCGCCGCCAATTCCCCGATCCGCATCCGTCGTCCCCTCCTTCCGCATGGGGTGGTTCCATTCTAAACCCTGACGCCCATGAGAGGGTCAATGGCAGCGCCCGCGATGCGATCTTCGCCGGCCGGGCGATGCGCCTAGCTCCGACGGTAGACGCGACCCGGCGCGTCCCGGCGCCCGAAGGCCGCCGGCGGCCGCCCGCGCTAGACGGCGCCGCCGACTTCGTCCAGCCGCACCTTGCGCCCGCTCTCCGCCGACCGCGCGATCGCGACCATGGCGCGCAGGTTCCGAGTGCCGTCGGCGACGGTCGCGCCGATCTGCGGCGCGCCGCGCAGAATCGCGTCGGCGAAGCCCTCCAGCTGCAGCCGGTAGAAGTGGGCGTCCGCGCCGAGCGGCCTGCGGTACTCCCCGTCCCGCGCCGAGAACACCTCTACGTCGCTTGCCTTGAACAGCCAGGGATTGTACGTCTTGGCAACGACGCTGCCGTGCTCGCCGTACACCTCGAAGCCTTCGTGCCAGTCCATGCGGACGGCGACGGTCAGGTCGAGCTGGCCGGCGATGCCGCTCGCGAATTCGACCGTGCAGAGCCAATTGTACGCCCCGAACCGCTGCGCGTGCCACGCCTGGACGCTCTCGATCTCGCCGCCCAAGTACCGGGCCGTGTCCACCAGATGGCTGCCGTGCGTCATCATGAAGTACCGCTGCTTGTCCAGCTTCGGGTTGCCCTCCGGCTTCAAGGCCGCTTCGCTCGCGGCGAGAATCGGCATGACGTTCTCCGTCACTTCGTACCGATAAGTCGAATCGCAGTACCAGGCCTTGAGCGCGAGCATCTCGCCCATCTCCTCCCGGATGAAGCGCCGCGCGTACGCGATGCCGGGATCGAAGCGCTTCATGTTGCCGACCTGCAGCACGCGGTCCGTCCGCCGGACGAGCGCCTCCAGCGCCTCGCATTCCTCGATCGTCACGCCGAGCGGCTTCTCGACCAGCACGTGCTTGCCGGCCCGGATCGCCTTCTCCGCCATCGGCACGTGAAATTGGTCCGCGATGCCGATGACGACGGCGTCCAAGTTCGGGTCCGCGAGCATGGCGTCGTAATCGGAGTAGGCGCGCGCGGGCGCGAACTTGGCGTTCATCTTATCGAGCAGATCCGGGGCGACGTCGCAGATCGCGTACAAGTCCGCGTTGCGGGCGCGCGCGCACGCCTCCAGATGCGCCGCCTGCGAGATCGGGCCGCAGCCGAGCACGCCGACGTTGAGCTTGCGGGGTTCGTTCATCCAGGATTCACCGTCCAGTCTTCATGAATAGGCGTCCGCTCCCATTATGGCCCAAGCGCGCCGCCCCCGGCAAGCGCCGCGCGACCCGGCGCCGCCCACCCGGACATTCGGCGGGCGGGCGATCGGCCGGGCCGCGAGCTTGTTCGCATGTCTGTCCCGCGGGCGGAATACATATGTAAGTATTCGAGCATCGGGAGGTACCCTTATCATGGCAAAACCGGAACATTCGTTCATGCGAGGCACGCTCGTCTTGTCCGTCGCGGCCTTCGTGAACCGGATCCTGGGCTTCATCAGCGGCATGTTCGTCGCCCGCGTGCTCGGCGCGGAGGGCATCGGCATCCTGATGATGGCGCATCCCCTCGTGCCCCTCGTCATCACGATCACGGAGCTCGGCCTGCCGGTCGCGATCTCCAAGCTCGTCGCGGAGGCCAGCGCCCGCGGCGAACGGGCGAAGGTGCGGCGCATCCTGCACGTGTCGCTGGCCGTCACCGGCATCCTGAGCGTCACGCTCACGACCGCCTCGCTGCTCGGCTCCGAATGGATCGCCAAGCTGCTGCTGAGCGATCAGCGGGCGTATTACGCGATGCTCGCGATCACGCCGATCGCGCCGATCGTCGCCGTCTCCGCCGTGCTGAAGGGCTACTTCCGCGGCATGCAGCGCATGAAGACGATCGCCGCCTCCGACGTGCTCGAGCATACGGTGCAGATCGCCTGCGTGCTCGCGCTGGTGCACCTGCTGATGCCGTACGGCGTCGCGTACGCGGCCGCCGGCGCCATGGCCGCCTCCGTCGTCAGCGAAGCGATCAGCCTGCTGTTCCTCGGCTTCAGCTACAAGCTGCACGGCGAAGCGAAGGAACCGGGCGAGACGTGGTCGAACCATCTGAGGACCGGCAAGCCCACGCTCTCCGAGCTGCTGAAGATCGGCCTGCCGACCACCGGGCAGGGCGTCGTCCAGTCGGTCTACGGCGCCTTCCAGCCGCTGCTCATCACGAGCAGCCTGGCGCTCGCCGGCATCGGCACGGCGGTCGCCACGAAGCAGTTCGGCATGCTAGCCGGCTACGCCTTTCCGCTCCTGTTCATGCCGAGCTTCATCACGCATTCGCTGTCCACGGCGCTCATCCCCGCGATCGGCGAAGCTTCGGTGAACAAGCAGGGCATGCTCATGCACACGCGGATGGACCAAGCGCTCCGGATGGGCCTGCTCATCGGCGCGCCGGCGACCGTCATCCTGTTCGTCTGGGCCACGCCGCTGACGACGCTCGTCTATCACGCGCCGGAAGCGGGGCTGCTGCTCAAGATCCTGGCGCCGATGTTCTTCCTTCACTACTTCGACGCGCCGCTGCACGCGATTCTGCTCGGCCTCGGACGGGCGGGAGCCGCGCTGTGGAACTTCGTGCTGGCCACGGCGTTCAAGACGGCGTCGATCTTCGTCTTCGGCAGCCAATTCGGCATCGCCGGCGTCGCGGTCGGCCTCGGCGTCGGCATCGTCATGCAGACGCTGCTGAACTTCTTCTCCGTGTCCGGCAGCATCGGCTTCTATTGGCGGGTGGAGCCGTACATCAAGGTCGGCTTCTGCATGTCGGTCATGGCCGTCTGCGGGCGGGCGGCGTACGACTTCCTGATCCGCGAGGGCTGGCCGCTGCTCTGGAGCGTCACGGCGTCGGCAACGGGCGCGCTGGCGCTTTATCTCGCGCTGCTGACCCTTACGAACGCCTGGCGCTGGAAGCAGGTGCGCCGCGCGCCGGTGTCGTGGTAAACCGGCTGCGCCGCGCAGCATGTCTCCGCCGGCCCGCGCATGACAGGCCCGGCGTCTAAGCCGCCAGAGGCCAAGCCGCATCGAAAGCTACGCGCCGAGCTGGATGCCGCAGCCGATGAAGGTGCCGAGCGGCAGCGTGCCGCGGTGCCGCCGTCCGGCCGCCAGGATGATCGCGTCCCCGGCCGCGAAGCCGGCGGCCCGCAGCTGCTCGTTGATCATCGCGGACCAGACGCTCAGCTCGGCCGGACTCAGCGCCAGCACGTTCGCCGGCACGGCGTATGCGCTCTCCTCCACCTTGACGAGCCCGTCGCCCGTGAGCGAGAAGAGCGTCCGCCCGAGGCGGCGGGCAACCGTGACGTGTTCGTGCATCCGCAGCTCGAAGCCGCCGAGATTCAGGAGCAAGCAGGCCGATTTGGGCCGGTACGTTCGCATGGGTTCTGACCGCCTTTCGTCGCGGCGACTTCCGCGCCGCTCGCTTGGTTAAGCTCTAATAATCGCCCGGCGCCGCCTTGAAACGCGCGCCGTTTCGCCAGCATGGCCCGGTTTTCGAGCCGCAGGGGCGCGGTTGGCGGCGCATGCGCGGGCTTCTTGTCCGCTCGCGCCGGGACGGCGACACGACCTTCCGCGACCGGACACGTTTCCCGTTCGATTCGACGCAAAAAAAAGCAGCGCGGCCGCCCGGGCCGCGCTGCTTTTTTCGTCTTTTTCGTCTACCGGCTATCTTTTTACCGTTCAGCGGCTCCCTTTCGGCGTTGCCGTTTAGCTGCGGCGGATGTTTTTGCCGTAGAAGATTTCGTCCATCTCCGCTTTCAGCCGGTCCGCGATGTCCCGCTGCTCATCCGCTCCGAGCTTGTCCTTCGTATACCCGAACAGATACTGGTTCAAGTCGAACTCCCGCAGCTTGCACTTCGTATGGAAGATATGCTCCTGGTACACGTTGACGTCGATCATGTCGTACGCGTCAACGACGTCGTCCGGAATATAATTCTGGATGGAGGTGATGTCGTGGTCGATGTACAGCTTGCGGCCGTTCACGTCCCGGGTGAACCCGCGCACGCGGTAATCGAGCGTCATGATGTCGGCTTCGAACGAATGAATCAGATAGTTGAGCACCTTGAGCGGCGAAATTTCCCCGCAGGTGGAGACGTCGATGTCCGCCCGGAAGGTGCTGATCTCGACGTCGGGATGAAATTCGGGGTACGTATGAACCGTAATATGGCTCTTGTCCAGCTGGATGACCACGTTCTCGGGCAGCGGCCCCGGCGATTCCTCGAAACTCGAAGGCGGCACCTCGACGACCGGCCCTTCGGAGACGAGCATCGTGACGCTGGCCCCCTGCGGGACGTAATCCTGCTGGGCGACGTTCAGCGGATGCGCGCCGATGATGTCCGCGACGGTGTTCAGAATATGCGTCAGCCGGTCGGCGTTGTACTGCTCGTCGATATAGGCGATATACGCTTCGCGCTCGTCCTTCGTACCGGTATAACAGACGTCGTACAGGTTGAAGCTGAGCGATTTGGTCAAATTGTTGAAGCCGTGCAGGGTGATTTTCGAGGTCGATTTCATTTCCGCGCCATTCCTCCTTTAGGCGGATTTTCATGTCTAGCATGTCCAACCGGACAATCCGTCACTCTCCCTTACGCCAGCGGCGGCGCGTTTCAAACAGCTTCCGCGTGCGCCGCGCCGAACGGCCGCCTGATTCCGCCCCCGTCCGGGCGGGTAAAGAAACCGTAAGCCGGACGGCCTTGAAGGCCGCGGACGACATCACTCTCAATCGGAAAAGGACGTGGAACCGATGGCGCATAAAGTGGCATTTCTGCTGGCGAACGACTTCGAGGATTCCGAGATGAAAAACCCGTACGACGCGATCACGAAGAACGGGCATCAAGCCGTGATCATCGGCCTGGAGAAAGGCGCGGAGCTGAAGGGCAAGCAGGGCACGATCTCGTATACGACCCACCTCTCCGTCGACGAGGCGAACCCGGACGATTACGAGGCGCTGGTCATTCCGGGCGGCAAGTCGCCCGAGCATCTCATCGGCAGCGAGCGGGCGCTCGACTTCGTCCGCGGCATGGACAAGCGGCATAAGACGATCGCCGCGATCTGTCACGGGCCGCTGCTGCTGGAGAAGGCCGGACTGATCCGGGGCCGCAACCTGACCGCGTTCCCCGAGCTGCATGCCGAGCTGAACGATGCCGGCGCCCGGTTCATCGACAAGCAGGTCGTGGTCGACGAGAACTGGATTACCTCGCGCACGCCGGACGACGAGCCGTTCTTCATCGAGGAGACGATCAAGAAGCTCGGCGTGGACGCTTACTGACGGCGGGCGGACGCGGGTCCGCGAACGAGGCAAAGGGCTGTTTCCGGCGGAAGCTTCCGCGGAAACAGCCCTTTGCGGTCAGGACGCCGGGCCTGCGCGGCCCGTCCGTCATGAAGATGCAAGGCTTGATCGATCGCCTGCGCGTATGCGGGTCAGGCCGCGGTCAACACGGCCTTCATTTGCCGGCGCCCGAACCGGAGCGCCTCCTTGAGCGAATCCATGTAAATGTCGAGATGGCCTTCTTTGATCATGCCGCCGCGGTCCGTGCACGTATACGTGCGGTCCAAGGCGGGCAAATAGACCTTCGTGCCGAAAGGCAGCGATTTCGGGCACGCCAGCGTGCGTCCGTCCTTGACGCGTTCGCCGCTGGCCGTAATGCCGTGCGACGGCGTGAAGTCGTCGCCGACCGTATACGCGGTCACTTCGAAATGGCGCGTCTTCCCCGCCGGCTTGGCGGCGCGTTTTACGGCCTGCTTGGCGGCCGTTTTCGCCTTCGCCTTGCGCGCGGACGCGCGGGCTTCGTCGAGGTTCGGAACGGTCAGCGACTTGGCGAGCGACGCCGAGAAGAGCGGCGTCGCCGGCAGCGCGGCCGGCGCGCCGACGGCGCTCGCTTCTTCCGTCGCCGGAAATTGAGTCATTATGAAGAGCGTCAGCGCGAGCGCGCTGCATGCGATGGTTCTTGCTGCGATCATGAGCGAGAATTCCTCCAATCTAAAGTACGTATCCTGGCGATCTGTTAGGGCATTGCCAAACCTTGCCTTTGGCTTCGCATACGCATTCCCCTTTTATAACCCTTTTCGCGGGATCTGTAACCAGTTACATCTTGGATGGAGACTCGGAATTTGCCAGCCGCGGCCATATTTTGCCGGCGATGCGGGCGTATCCCGCTCGTTCGGAGCGCACGAAAAAAAGCCCTGTCGCCAGGGCTTTCTTCATGCGCCGCGCGATCGCGCGGCTGGAACGCTTAGGCGCTGCAGCCTTCGCATTCGTAGTATTGGTTGCCGGTCGTTTCTTTGGCTTCGAGCACGTTGCCGACGACGATGTCGGACAATTCCATGAACTCGAAATCGGCGACCTTGGCGTGCACGGCCGCGCGCGCCTCCTCTTCGGTCTTGCCGATCCAGCTGAACGTCGCCTTCTTGCCCGTCGACGGCACTTCGTATTCAAACAGGAACCGCGTCATGTCGATCCTCTCCCATCCGCATTGTTCTGCACTTCCTATGCTTATCCATTATACCACGGAACGGCGGATTGTACGATCGTCATCTAACTAACCGGGCACGGTCAGGATCGGCCGGCGGCTTAAAAGACGGCGAGCAGCTTCTCGACGGCCGACGCCGCGTCCACCTCTACCCCGACCCGCACGGGATGTCCGACGGCCGCGCGGTGCCGCAGGTCCGCGACGGTCATGCCGAGGCAATGCTTGCCTTCGCATTCGACCGACAGACGCAGCGTCTCGGTATGCACGATCCCGGGTTCGACGGCCGCCAGCATCGTCAGCGGGTCGTGCAGCGGCGCGCAAGCGTCGAATCCGTTCGATTCGCCGTAGAAGCGGAAGTAAGCTTGCATCGAACGGTCGATAAAATCGACGACTTCGCGGTTCTCGGGCTTGCAATGCAGGCGCAGCGCGTCCAGCTGATGCTGGTGCAGGCGCGTGCGGAGCGTCACGTCGAGGCCGATCATCGTGACCGCGAGGCCGGACCGGAAGACGAGATCCGCGGCGTCGGGGTCGCCCCAGATGTTGGCTTCGGCGACCGGCGTGACGTTGCCGGGCACGCGGACGGCGCCGCCCATGACGTAGACGTGCTTGATTTTGGCCGGCAGCCCGGGGTCCCTGCGGAGCGCGTGCGCGACATTGGTCAGCCGGCCGAGCGTCACGAGCGACAGCTCGCCGCCGAGCTCGCCGGCCATGCGGACGATGAACGCGTCCGCGGGCTCCTCGGCCGGCCGTTGGGACGACGGCGGGAGCTCGACGTCGCCGATGCCGTTGCGGCCGTGCACGCGGGTCGCGAATTCCGGGTGGCGGACTAGCGGGCGGGCGGCCCCCATGCTCACGGGAACGAGGTGCTCGAAGCCGGCCAGCTTCACGATGCGGAGCGTGTTGTCCGTCGCTTGCTCGACGGGAATGTTGCCGAAGCCGGTCGTGATGCCGACGATGTCGGCCTTGTCCGACTTCAAGCCGTATAGAATCGCCAAGGCGTCGTCGATGCCCGTATCGGCGTCGATGATGAATTTCGGGATAGCCATGATCTGGGGTTCACTCTTTCTGCGTTGGAATCGGGCGGCGCGCCCTGCCTTCGATTATACGGCTTGGACGGGCGCGCTGGCAAAACCGCCCGTCACCGGATGGCGCGAATCCCCGGCCAATGCAGCCAGATGTCCCGCATCGGCGCCTTCCAATCCAGGTGATGCTCCACGTGCTTCACGCGGAAGAAGATCGCGTACCGCGGCAGCGGCGAGACGTTCGGCGCGACGCCGTGCCCGATCTGGTAATGGACCAGGAAGACGTCGCCCGGCTCCCCGCGCGTCTGCACCGGCGCCGGCAGGTCGACCGGGGGCATGCCGTTCAGCAGCGATTCGGGTCCGTGCTCCTTGAAGTACGCCTCGTAGAGGCGATGCGTGCCCGGCCACACGGTGAAGTTCCCCGCGTTGTCCTCCCGGACCGGGCTCAGCAGCACGCCGACGAGCATCGTGAAATTCCCGATCGTCCCTTCCTTCATGCCGTTCGTCGGCGTGTACATGCCGTCCAGATGAATGCCCGGCTTCGGCGGCGGCTCGTTCAGCGACGGGAAGCGCAGCGCGATCTGGCCGTCGCGGACCGGCAGCGCCCGGCCTTCGCCGATCAAGTCCTCGACCAGCGATTTGACCGGCGTCGCGTTGAACAGGTCCGCGATCGGCGGCGTGCCCTGCAGCTCCGGGCAGTACGATTGGGAGCGGAACGTCGTCATCCGCGCGGGATCCATCCCTTGCCCGACCGAATGGTTGATGTGGCGCATCGCCCGGTCGACCATGATTTTCGGCACGGCGCCGGGGACGTGCACGTAGCCGTGCTCCAGCATGGCGGTTTTTTGCTCGAACGTCAGTTGCATGAGAAACCTCCTCCTCATTATCGGCTCGCTTGGCTTGGCATTGCGTCTGGTACTATTTTACATGCTTTAAAACGCTTCCATGACTGAAAAGTTGCGGAAGCGAAACGGCGATTTTGAGGCGGCCCGCCCCGCTGCGGCCGGCCGGGTTGTGCGGAGGAGCAAACCCGGGTATGCTGGACGTATGCGAACGAAAGGTCGGTGAAGCCGGACATGTTCTATTGGATCGCCCTGCTGATGACCGCGGTCGACCTCGCGGCGAAGCGGATCGTGGCGTCGACGATGAGCGTCGGCGACAGCCGTCCGTTCCTGGACGGCCTGCTGCACTTCTCGTATTACCAAAATTCCGGCGCGGCGCGGAGCTCGTTCCAGGGCTACGGGCGGCTCTTCGGCGTCGTCGCCGTCCTCTTCATCGTCCTCGTCCTCTACTACCGCAGGACGAAGGGCCGCGGCAGCCGATTGACGGATGCCGGCCTCGCCCTGCTCGTCGCGGGCGCCGCGGGCAACGGCGTCGAGCGGCTGCTGTTCGGCAAGGTCACGGATTTTCTCGTCTTCGGCTCGGGCGACGGCATTCTGAACATCGCGGATCTGTGCATCAACGCGGGCATCGCCGCCGTCCTGCTGCAGCAGCTGCTGCTCCTGCGGAAACCGAAGGACACCGGCGTCGCGTCGTAACGCCGCGGCGGCCGGCATAAGACGCCGCAAGGGGCTGTCCCGGAAGCGATACGCTTCGGGACAGCCCCTTGTTCGGCGAACGGCGCCGCAGCCGCCGCGGTTTTACGCGACCGGAGCGCGCCTGACGGACGCGAGGGCGGTCAACCTTGCTTTTCCGCCGCCAGCCGGTACGCGGCTTTGGACCGGAGGCCGACCAGCTTCTCCATCGGCTGGCCGTCCTTGTAGACGACCACCGTCGGCGTGCCCATCACGCCGGCCGCGGCCGCGGCGTCCGGAAGCGCGTCGCAGTCGACGTACACGACGCGGGCCGAGTCCGCCAGCTCTTGGCCCAGCTCCTCCAGAATCGGCTCCAGCGTTCTGCAGGGCGGGCACCATGGCGCGCCGTAATCGACCAGCACGATGCCTTCCCGCGTCAACTCGCGTAAGCGGTTCATGCTTTCCGCTTGCGTAATCAAGCTCATAGGGGCTTCTCCTCCTTCGGTGCTTGCATGGGGTTGCGCGCTTATTATAGAGGCTGACGCCAATGGCAGAGTCAAGCGCCGGCGCGCAGCGGTTGCGCAGCGATCCGCCGGGTTACCCTATAAGCATGCACGACCGAAGGAGGAAGCAGCAGCGTATGGGCGAATCGATGACCGAATCCGCCGGCGAGAGCCGGCCGCAGCGCCTCTTCGTGGCGGCGCCGCTGCCGGACGGCCTGAAGCGGACGCTGGGCGAATGGGCGCGTTCGCTCCAAGCCGCGCAGCCCTTCCGCAAATGGACGCATGAAGCCGACCTGCACGTGACGCTGCAGTTTCTGGGCGACACGGCTCCTGACCGGGTCCCGGCGCTGACAGAATCTCTCGCCGCTGCCGCGGCGTCCGGCGCGCTCCGTCCCTTCCGCCTTGCGCTCGCCGGCGTCGGCACGTTCGGCCTGCCGGAGCGGCCGCGCGTGTTCTGGGCGAGCCTCGGCGGCGAGAACGGGGAGCTGCGCCGCTTGCAGCGCCTCGTCGTCGAGGCGACGGCTCCGCTGGGCTACGAAGCGGAGAAGCGTTCGTACAGCCCGCATCTCACCCTCGCCCGAAACTTTACCGGCCGTGACCCGTTCGTCCTGCCGATCTTGCCGCCGGAGCTCGCGCCCGCGCCGACCGCGGATGGCAGGGCGGCGACGGACGGCGATTCCGGGAGCTGGGTCGTCGACGAGATCGTCTTGTACCGCACCCTAATGGGCCGAAGGCCGATGTACGAAGCGGCCGGCCGGTTCCGGCTGGGCTGAGCGGCGCCGACTGCCCGGTTGCGGCGAGCCCGGAGAGGCCGATGCGGTGCACCCGGACGGAATGCGGCAGTGCGAAGAACCGCTAGCCGTACAGCATGCCGAACAAGCCGCCGCGGGTTCCTAGACCGGAACCCGCGGCGGCTTGTTCGTTAACGCGCCTCGTTCAAGCGTCGACCTTGGCCCTCGGCCGAAGCGCGCCCGCCGCCGTGTAGCGGAAGCCTTCCATGAGCGCGACGTTCATCGACAGCCACATGCCGCCGAACGCGAAGCCGGCCGCGGCGTCGCAGGGATAGTTCAGCCGGAGCGCGACCATGCCGACTCCGGTCAAGCAGCATAATCCGGTCACCGCCGCGGCGGCCAGCACGCGATGCTTCGGTTGGCCGCGATGGCGCACGATCAAATAAGCCGAGAAGCCGTATACGGTCAGCGCCATGAACGTCTGCTCGCTCGGAAACGTCAGCGCGCCGCCGGTCGGCCCGATCCGATGGAACAGCTGCCGCAGTCCTTCCTCGAGCCCTTCGCCGCCGGCGGCGACCGCGAGGCAGAAAGCCAGCTCGAGCAGCCGATTCCGGCTGCGGAACCGGATCCAGAGCAGCGTCGGCAGGATCGCCGCGACGAGCGCCGGCATGGCGCCGAGCGCGGCGAAGCGCGTCAGCGGCGCGTGCCACTCCGGGCCGAACAGGCGTCCGACGAGGTAGAGGACGACTTCGTCGAACTGCGCGAATTCGTGCGCCAGGAAGTCCTGAATCAGGCCGATCATGACCGAGAAGCAGCCCAGGAACGACGCGCCCGCCGCCAGGATAAGCAAGCGCACCGTTCCGAGGGACCGGTACCGGCGCGCGGCGCGTTCCACCCACGACTTGGCGAGCGCGTAATACCGCGCGCGGTTTCGTTTGATCAGCGCATAGGCGCCGTACGCGCAGACGGAAACGACGCCGAAAACGACCAGGTACGCGTTAATCCGGTGATGATACTGCTCCCACTTCGGACCGAGCACCATGCCGAGCGTAATGAAGACGAACACCCAGAGGAACGCGCCCGCGTACGAGTACGCCGCGTACTTGCGGAACGGCAGTCTCGTCGTGCCCGAGAAGTAGCCGGTCAGGTGGCGCACCCCCGGAATGAAATAGGCGATCAGCAGCAGCTTGTTGCCGTACCGCCCGAACCAGCCGGACAGCCGATTGAATTTATCCGGTCCGAAGTGGAACCGAGCGCCGTATTTCTCGAAGAACGGATTCCCGAGCCGGTACCCGATCCAGTAGGAAGCCGTCATGCCGAGCGAAGCGCCGGCGCCGCCCGCGAGCACGCTGAACAGCCAATGCAAATGGCCTTCGTAGACGATCAGGCCCGTATAAGTCATCAGCAGCTCGCCCGGCAGCGGCAGCGCCAGCATTTCAAAGAATAAGGACAGGAACAGCACGATATAGCCGTACGTTTCCAACAGCCGGCTCAAAAAATCGCTTAACGCGCCCACGGCGCTCTCCTCCCTTCCCCGGACATCCGTGCCGCGTCCCGGCGAAACGGAAGCGGCCTTCTTGGCGTATCGTCAACCTCTAGGTTGCCCTCCGCGGCACCGAGGTATGTTCGAATCGCGTTCCCCTTATAAGATTCTCGGAAATTCCGTCCCCTTAACACGGGAATGACAAATGCTTGCCATAATCAAGGCTGAGTTTGCGCGCATCCGCGCGGGAGGAGACATGAATGTGAATCGATTGCTGGAAGTCTTACGGGTTTCCTTGCGTCTCGGGCTGACGTCGTTCGGGGGGCCGATCGCGCACTTGGGGTATTTTCGCGAGGAATACGTGAAACGGCGGAAGTGGCTGACGGAGGAGAGCTATGCGGACGTCGTCGCGCTCTGCCAATTCCTGCCCGGGCCGGCGAGCAGCCAGGTGGGCATCGCGATCGGCATCGGGCGGGCGGGCCTGCTCGGCGGGCTGCTCGCCTGGGTCGGCTTTACGCTGCCGTCCGTGGTCCTGCTGATGGCTTTCGCCTACGCGCTGCATGGCGTGGACGTCCGCGACGCGGGCTGGCTGCACGGACTCATGATCGCCGCGGTCGCCGTCGTCGCGCAGGCCGTCTGGGGCATGGCCGCGAAGCTGGCGAACGGCAAGACGACGGCCGCCATCGCGATCGCCTCCGCCGTCGCGGCGCTGCTCGTTCCCTCGCCCTTCGTCCAAGCGGGCATCATCGCGGCTGCGGGGCTGCTCGGCTGGCGCTGCCTGCGCGCGGACAACGCCGGGGCGGCCGAAATCCTGCCGTCCCCGATCGGCCGCCGGACGGGCGCGTGGTTCCTCGCGGCGTTCGGCGCGCTGCTCCTGGCGCTGCCGCTGCTTCGCGCCGCCGTGCCGAACCACGCGATCGCGCTGGCCGACGGCTTCTATCGCGCGGGCGCCCTCGTCTTCGGCGGCGGCCACGTCGTGCTGCCGCTGCTGCAGCAGAGCGTCGTGCCGCCGGGCTGGATGACCGACGGCCAATTCCTTGCCGGCTACGGCGCGGCGCAGGCCGTGCCCGGTCCGTTGTTCACGCTGGCCGCGTACCTCGGCTTCGCGTCCGGGCCGGCACCGAACGGCATCGCGGGCGGCCTGCTCGCGGTCGCCGCGATCTTCCTGCCGGCGTACTTGCTCGTCGCGGGCGCGCTCCCGTTCTGGCACGTCATCCGCGCGAAGCCGGCTTTCCGCTCGGCGCTCGCGGGCGTCAACGCCGGCGTCGTCGGCATCCTCGCCGCGGCGCTCTACGATCCCGTCTGGACGAGCGCCGTGCGCGCGCCGTCCGACTTCGGCCTGGCTTTGATCGCGTTCGGGCTGCTCACCGTCTGGAAGCTGCCCCCGTGGCTCGTCGTCGCGGCGTCGGCCCTCGGCGGCTTGGCGCTGCCATACCTCTAAAGCGCGAATCTTCTAAAGCGCGAATCTTCCTACGAAAAAGGCGGCCCCTGCGGCCGCCTTTAACGTGTTCCCTTCTCGCATCGCGCTCGCCGATTTCCGATCGCTCAGCCCTGACCGGTCCAGTCGGCTTGCGCCTTCGCCTTCCACTGCGCGCGGATCGCCTCGTACTCCTCCGCCGGCAGCAAGCCCTGCTCCAGCAAGCGGGCGTTCTCAGCCCAGCGGTTCGGCTTCGCCGTGCCGACGATGGCGGCGTGCACGCCCGGCACGGACAGCGTGAAACGCAGCGCCGCGCCGATCGATTCGCTCAGATCGCCGCGCAGGAAATCATAGCCGAGCGCCTGCAGCCGGTCCCAGTACGCATGGTGGTACGCGGATTCCGGCTTGCCGCCGCTCTTCCAGGCCGCGTTCGCGATCGGACGCTTGGCGACGACGCCGATGCCGCGCCGCCGCGCCTCCGGAATCGTCAGCGCGATCGCCTCCTGGTCGGCGATGTTGACGGACGTCTCAAGCGAGTCGAAGGCGCCGCATTGAACCGCGTACAGCGCGGCTTTATGATCGCCGCTGTAGCCGATGTAGCGCGTCTTGCCCTTTTCCTTCGCCCGTTTCAGCACGTCGATGACGTCGCCTTGGCGCAGCAGCTCCTCGGAGCAGCTGTGCAGGTGCACGACGTCGACGTAATCCGTCCGCAGCCGCTTCAGGCTGCGGTCGATGCTGGCCTCCAGCATCGCCGGATCCCAGTCGGGCAGGTCGAAGCCGGACGCGTGGCCGCATTTGGTGAACAGATAGTACTCTCCCCGCCGGCGCGCGATCGTCCGGCCGATCAGTTCCTCGCTCGTCGCGTAGCATTCCGCCGTGTCGACGACGTTCAGACCCGCGTCGAGCGCGCTGCCGAGCAGCCTGTCCGCCTGTTCGGCGTTGATGCCTTCGAACCCGATCTCCGCGCCGCCGAAGCCGAGTATGCTCACGTTCATATCGGTTCTGCCGTACTGCCGTTTCTCCATCCTGCATGCCGCCTCGCTTTCGTCGATTGGACTCGGTGCGACGTCTCCCGTTACAGGCCGACCGCTAACGACCGGCAAAACGTGGAATGAAGGTTAGCCGGTTATGCAGCGTATAGGATAGACCCGTAAACGGACGTCACTTACACTTACACCCAAATCGGACGCGGCGAACCGCCAGCTGCGGCGCGGCTTCCCGCTGCGGCGCCGCCAAACTTCGGGAAACCGCCGCTCCATGGACGGCGGTACAAAGCAATACAAGGCTGCTCAAGTCCCGCTCACTCCGCGATCGCGTGTACGTTCGCCTGTTCCCGGCGGTCGACGGTCAGCCGGAAAATATCGGGCCGGCCGTAATGCCCGGCAACGTCGAAATCGAATCGGCCCCGCACGACCTCCCCGAGATCCAGCTCGGCGACGAGCAGCCCTTCCCGGTCGTACAAAGGCCCGGCGACGTAATCGCCGAGCGGCCCGACGATCGCGCTGCCGCCGCGGCACAGGACGTCCGGATCGTCCCGCAGCCCGGCGCGATCGAGCAAGTCCGCGGGATACGAGGCCTTCGTCGCGAATTGATTGGCGGCCAGCACGAAGCAGCGGCCCTCGCAGGCGATGTGCCGGATCGTCGCCTGCCACGAATCGCGCGCGTCCGCCGTCGGCGCCGCGTACAGCTCGATGCCCTGGCCGTACATCGCCATGCGGGCGAGCGGCATGTAGTTCTCCCAGCAGATCAGCCCGCCGATGCGGCCGATCGGGCTGTCGACGACCGTCAGCGTGCTGCCGTCCCCTTGCCCCCACAGCAGCCGTTCCGTGCCGGTCGGCACGAGCTTGCGGTGCTTGCCCAGCAGCCCCCCGTCCGGACCGATATAGACGATCGTATTGTACAAGGTGCCCCGGCTGTACGCCGCGTCGCGTTCCGTCACGCCGACGACGAGGGTCAAGCCGTGCTCCGCCGCCAGCTCGCCCAGCGCCGCCGTCTCGGGGCCGGGCACGTCCACGGCGCTCGCCCAGCAGCGCTCCCAGTCGCGCCGGCCCGCATCCGTGCGGCTGCCGATGCGCGCGCCGAAATCCAATCCGCGCGGATAACCCGTCAGGTACGTCTCCGGGAACACGAGCAGCTCCGCTCCCTGCCTAGCTGCTTCCCTAGCCAAGCCCGCGGCTTTGTCCAGCGCGGACGCCGTCTCGAACAAGACCGGCGCGGCCTGCGCGACCGCGACCGTCACGCGTCGTGCCTTCATGGCGATTCCTCCTTGGTGCCGACGTCCGTCTCCTGGCGGCATGCGATCGGCATATCTTTTTGAATCGGCTGCGCTTCGATCCGGGCGAGTCCGCGCCGATGCATGGCTGCGCGGCGGCCTCGCAAGCCGTCGGTACCAGCATAACCGTCCCGGCCGCGAATGGAACCCGCCAATGACCGGCCGCTTCACGCCCGCCAATTGCTTCGGTTCGCCCGCGGCCTGCGGGCACCCGCCAATTTCGGCGGCGGCGGACCGGCCATGTTCACGGGATGGTAAAACAATCGGCGCCTTCGGGCGCCATTCGGATGACGCGGCGCGCGCGGGCCATGGTATGATGAATACGAATCTCGAACAAACTTTACCTGGAGGCGATCGACCGATGTGGAAGCCCGACCGCGGCAGCGATAAGCCGCTTTACGCGCAAATCGCCGACGACTTGGCGCGGCGCATCTCGTCCGGCGAATTTCCGCCGGGCACCAGGCTCCCGTCCGAACGGTCGCTGGCGGAGCTGCTCGGCGTCAATCGGAGCACGGTGGTATTGGCGTTCGGCGAGCTTCGCGCGGCGGGCATCGTCGAGAGCCGCACCGGCAGCGGCACGCGCGTCAGCCGCGGCGGCTGGGGCGCGGCGCCCAAGCAGACGCCCAACTGGAGCCGCTACGCCGAAGACGGCGGCTTCCTGCCGAACCTGCCGCTCATGCGGCGCATCCGGGAGGCGCTGTCGCGGCACCCTTCCCTGATCGATTTCGCGAGCGGGGAGCTGTCCGCGGATTTGGCGCCGGCCGCGGAGATCGCGGCGTTGCTGCGGGAACAGGACGACATCGCCTACCTGGGCTACGACAATCCGCAGGGCCACATGCCGCTCCGCGAGGCGCTCGCGTCCTATCTCGCGCGGTACCGGGGCATCCGGACGACGGCCTCCTCGGTGCTCATCACGTCCGGCTCCCAGCAGTCGCTGTTCCTGATCGCGCAATGCCTGCTGGCGCCGGGCGATGCCGTCGCGGTCGAGGATCCGTCCTACTGCCGCTCGCTGCCGATGTTCCAGTCGGCCGGCCTCCGCGTCTTCCGGCTGCCCGTGGACGAGCACGGGACGCGGCCCGGCGACATTCGCGCGCTGCGCAAGAAGCATCGCGTCAAAATGGTGTTTTTGAACCCGAACTACCAAAACCCGACGGGCACGGTGCTCGGCGCGGAGCGCCGCAAGGAGCTGCTGGAAGCCGCCAGCGGTCTCGGGCTGCCGATCGTGGAAGACGATCCGTTCAGCCTGACCGCGTTCGGGGAACGGCCGCCGGACCCGCTGAAAGCCATGGACGCGGACGGCTCCGTCCTTTATATCGGCTCCTTCTCCAAGATCGCGGCCTCCGGCCTGCGCATCGGCTGGATGGTCGCCCCGAACGCCATCGTCGAACGGCTGGCGGACGCCCGGCAGCAGATGGACTTCGGCTTGAGCGTCATCCCGCAGCGAATCGTCGCGCGGTTCCTGGAATCGCCGTATTTCCGGCCTCACCTGGAACGGCTGCGGACGGAGTTGCAGTTCAAGCGCGATCTCCTGATCGACGCGCTCCGCAAGGAGCTGCCCGATCAAGTCGAATTCGCCGTCCCGCGCGGCGGTCTCCATCTGTGGTGCCGGCTTCGGCACGCCGTTCAGGACGGCAAGCTGCTGGACGAGGCGATTCGCCGAGGCACGGTCTTCGTCCCCGGCAGCGTCTACGGCTCGGCGCCGGGCTACGTCCGGTTCACGTACGCGAGGCCGCGCGCGGAGGACATCGGTCCCGGCGTCGCCGCGTTCGCCGAGGCGCTGCGCGCGATGGAGCACGGGCCGGGCGGCCCGTAATATCGCCGCGCGCTTGGGAGCATGCGGGCAGTTGCGGGCAACCGCGAACCGCCCGCTTGCCTCGCGGACGGACGCCGGCCGCCAGGCGGATTCGCCGGAACGCGAACAACCGCGGGGCACGGGGCTCCGCGGTTGTTCGCGTTCGGATTGCTTGCGTTATCGATCAACGAAAATAATCAGACAGATGGCCGCCACCGCCAGCCCGATCGCATAGATGCCGGTCAGACTCATCCACTTGCGGCCGGTGTTGCGAAAATAGTCCGGATTTTCCTGCTTGTTGCTTTTGGATTCCCCGATCATCACCGTCGCGACGACTCCCGCGGCCATGATGATGCCGACCAAGATCATTAAAATCGTCATTCGTCATCACCCGGTTTCATTATAAGAAACCGGCACGCCGTTGGCACCCGCCAATCGGAAGGTTAGGGGACCATCCACTTGACCGGCGATGGAACCCGGGCGGGGCAGGTTCCGCGCTTGCGCCTTGCGGCCGCGCCTTAACCGGCGGCTTGGCGACGAAGCGGCTCATGCGGATGAGCCCGGCGTTCGTTACGGATTGTTCGTATGCTGCTTGGTCGACAGGTTTTGCGAAGGCGTTCCTTTGCCGTAATGCGCCTTGTTTTTCTCCTGCTTCGCCTGCGCGTTCTTCACTTTGCTCACGAATTCGTTCGTCGATTCCATTCGGATTCCTCCTCCTTTGCGTTCGGCTGACCATAGCGTCTCCCCGTTTCCGGAGGGGTATGCAGCGGAAGCCGTACCGGCCGGAGGCGCTTGCAAGCCGGCGCATGGAATCAGCCGGACGGACGCGGCAGGTCCGGCTCGGGCGCGCCTTGCCGGCGGTTCGCGAAGCGGGCGGCCACGAACAGCAGATCGGACAGCCGGTTCAAATACTTCAGGACAACCGGGTTCAGATCCTCCTCCCGCCACACCTCGACGGCCAGCCGTTCCGCCCGGCGGACGACCGTCCGCGCCGCGTGCAGCGACGCCCCGCACGGAAGCCCGCCGGGCAGGATGAAGTTCGTCAGCGGCGGCAGCTCCGCCTCCATCCCGTCGATGTACGTCTCGAGCCGTTCCACGTCCTCGTCCCGGATCGGCCACGCGACCTTGAGCAGCGACGGCGTCGACAGCTCCGCCCCGACGTGGAACAGCTTCGCCTGCGCCTCGAGCAGCATGGCGCGGAACGTCTCCCACGCATCGCCCCCTTCGAGCGCGGACAAGGCGACGCCGATCATCGAATTCGCCTCGTCGACCGTGCCGTACGCCTGAACCCGCGATGAATGCTTCGATACCCGTTTGCCGGACACCAGGCTCGTTTGGCCTTTGTCGCCCGACTTCGTGTAAATTTTCATGCCGGTCCTCCTCCTCTTCCTCCGCTTCGCGCTACATGTTCCGCCGGTACTGCCCTCCGACTTCGTACAAGGCGGCCGTAATCTGCCCGAGGGACGCATGGCGCACGACGTCCATCAGCGCCTCGAACACGTTGCCGCCGCTCCGCGCGGTTTCCTTCAGCTTCGCCAGCGCCGCCCCGCTCCGATCCCGGTTCCGCTCCCGGAAGGCTTCCAGGTTGCGAATCTGCTCGCGCTTCTCCGCCTCCGTCGAACGCGCCAGCTCCATGTCGTCCAGCCGCTGCTCCGGCCGCGGGTTCACGAACGTGTTCACGCCGACGATGGGCAGCTCGCCGGAATGCTTCTTATGCTCGTAGTGCAGCGATTCGTCCTGGATTTTGCCCCGCTGGTAGCCGGTTTCCATCGCGCCGAGCACGCCGCCGCGGTCGTGGATCCGCTGAAACTCCAGCAGCACCGCTTCCTCCAGCAGGTCGGTCAGTTCTTCGACGATGAAGGCGCCCTGCAGCGGATTCTCGTTCTTGGCCAGCCCGAACTCCCGGTTGATGATGAGCTGGATCGCCATCGCCCGCCGGACCGAGCTTTCCGTCGGCGTCGTGACGGCTTCGTCGTAGGCATTGGTATGCAGCGAATTGCAGTTGTCGTAAATCGCGATCAGCGCCTGAAGCGTCGTGCGGATGTCGTTGAAGTCCATCTCCTGCGCGTGCAGCGAGCGGCCCGAGGTCTGGATGTGGTATTTCAGCTTCTGGCTGCGCTCGTTCGCGCCGTATTTCTCCTTCATGACCGTCGCCCAGATCCGGCGCGCCACCCGTCCCATGACGCTGTACTCGGGATCCAGCCCGTTGCTGAAGAAGAACGACAGGTTGGGAGCGAAATCGTCGATGCGCATCCCGCGGGACAAATAATATTCGACGTACGTGAATCCGTTCGCGAGCGTGAAGGCCAGCTGGGTCACGGGATTCGCGCCGGCCTCCGCGATGTGGTACCCGCTGATGCTGACGGAATAATAATGGCGCACGCCGCGGTCGATGAAGTATTGCTGGATGTCGCCCATCATTTTCAAGGCGAACTCGGTGCTGAAGATGCACGTGTTCTGGCCCTGGTCCTCCTTCAAAATATCCGCCTGCACCGTGCCGCGGACCGACCGCAGCGTCGCGGCCTGAAGCGCCGCGCGTTCGGCTTCGTCCGGCTCCCGGCCGTGCTCCGCGGCGAAGCGGTCGGTCTGCTGGGCGATCGCCGCGTTCATGAACATCGCCAGAATCGCCGGCGCCGGGCCGTTGATCGTCATGGACACGCTGACGGAGGGATGGCACAGATCGAAGCCGGCGTACAGCTTCCGCATGTCGTCCAGCGTGCAGACGTTCACGCCGCTGTTGCCGATCTTCCCGAAGATGTCCGGCCGCTCGCTGGGATCGTGACCGTACAGCGTGACGCTGTCGAAGGCGGTGGACAGCCGTTTGGCCTCGTCGTTCCGGCAGAGATAGTGGAAGCGCCGGTTCGTCCGCTCCGGCGTGCCTTCGCCGGCGAATTGCCGTTTCGGGTCCTCCGAGGTCCGTTTGAACGGGAAGACGCCGGCCGTATACGGATAATGGCCGGGGAGGTTCTCCGTCAGCCGCCAGCGCAGCAGCTCGCCATCGTCCTCGAACCTCGGCAGGCTTACGCGCGGAATGCGCGTCCCGGAAAGCGACTCGGCGGCGAGCTCCTCCGCCGCCGGTGCCGGCCCGCCGCCGGACCGGTCCTGCCGGTCCGGCCGGTACGCCTCGCGGATCGCCGGCCATTCGCCGAGCAGCTTGCGGCTCTCCGCATCCAGCTCCGTCTCGCGGGCCGCGAGCATCGCGCCCAGCTTCGCGGCGACGGCGGCCGCCTCCTCCGCGTCCATGTGCCGTCCGCCGTCGGACGCCAGCTGCTCCTTCGCGCCGCGGAGCTGGGCGATCCGCCGGGCGGCCGCGACCTGCGCGTCCACGAAGCGCCTGCGGCGGCGGACGGTCTGCACGATCTCGTTCAAATAGCCGCTGCGCTCCGCCGGAATAATCCCGGGCCTCGCCGCCGGTTCGCCGGCTTCCCATGCCCCTGCCGTCGATGCGGCATCCCGCGCGGCAGCCGTCGTCGCGTTCGAAGCGACGATCGAAGCGTCATTCGAAGCTTCATTCGAAGCGGCGTTCGAAGCGGCGTTCGTCGCTGCCGGGCCGTCTCCCGTCTCCGACGCTTGGCGCTCGGACGCCCGGCTCCCCCCGGCCTTCGCCTCGACGATCGCCATCAGCCGCCGGAACAGCCGCGACGTGCCGGGATCGTCGAACTGGCTGGCGATCGTGCCGAACACCGGCAGCTGCCCGTCGGGCACGTTGAACGCCTGTCGGCTGCGCTTGAACTGCTTGCGCACGTCCCGCAGCGCGTCCGCCGAGCCGCGGCGCTCGAACTTATTGATGACGATGACGTCGGCGTAATCGATCATGTCGATCTTCTCCAGCTGGCTCGCGGCGCCGAAATCGCTCGTCATGACGTACATCGCCGCGTCGCAGACGTCCACGACCGCCGCGCCGCCCTGGCCGATGCCGCTCGTCTCGATGATGACGAAGTCGTAGCCGGCCCGTTTGACGACCGCGATCGCGTCCCGGATCGCTTCGCTGATCTCCGAGCCGGAGCCTCGCGTCGCGAGGCTGCGCATATAAGCGCGCGGATCCTGGATCGCGTTCATCCGGATGCGGTCGCCGAGCAGCGCGCCGCCCGACTTCCGCTTCGTCGGGTCGATGGACAGCACCGCGATCGTACGGCCGGGATAGGCGTCGAGGTACCGCCGCACGAGCTCGTCGGTGAGCGAGCTCTTGCCGGCGCCGCCCGTCCCCGTGATGCCGAGCACCGGCGCCGGCGGCAGGTCCTCCGCATGCAGCCGCGCGAGCGTCTCGGCTTCCGCGCCGTCCAGCCCGGCGCCCCCCGCTTTGTCCTCCGCGAGCGAGATCAGCCTGGCGACGGCGCCCCAATCGGACGTGCCGAGCGTCCGCAGATCCGCCTCCGCCCGCCGCGGCGTACGGCGGTCGCAGGCGCGGACCATGTAGTCGATCATGCCCTGCAGCCCCATCGCGCGCCCGTCTTCCGGCGAAAACACTTTGGCGATGCCGTACCGCTCCAGCGCTTCGATTTCGGATGGCAGGATGACGCCGCCTCCGCCGGCGAAGACGCGGATATGGCCTGCGCCCTGCGCCTTCAGCACGTCCAGCATATACGTCAAATATTCCACATGGCCGCCCTGGTACGAGCTGACGGCGATGCCCTGCGCGTCTTCCTGGATGGCCGCCGCCGTCACTTCCTGCACCGAACGGTTGTGGCCCAGATGGACGACCTCGACGCCGGAGGCTTGGAGCAGCCGCCTCATGATATTGATGGACGCGTCGTGCCCGTCGAACAAGGCGGCGGCCGTTACGAAGCGCACCTGATTTGCCGGGCGATACCCTTGCGTGTCCATGGAAGCACCCGCCCTTCCGCGGCGTAGCGCCGCGCCGATTTGCTGCGTTCTTTATTACCATATTTCGGTTTCGCGCGAGAGATACCGTTTCGGCCAACCGGTCGCGGCGGGTGCGGACGTTATCCGGTACGCGGGCATACGAAAATGACGCCAAGGCCGTATGCCTTGGCGTCTTTCCTGATTTGAACCGTGCCGTTGGCTTTGATGCCGCGCCGTTACGTAGCCGGATTCACCGATTCGCGAGCTTTAGGCGCTTCGTTCACGGCATCGCGGGCGGACGCCCGCTTCTTTCGCGCCGTCGGCAGGAACCAGATTAGAATGACGGCGAGCGAAGCGGTCAGGAACGCCGCAGAACCCAGTATGGAAGCGGACACGGCATGCGCGAGCCCCGCCTTGGAAGCCTCGGCGTGCCGGCTGAACGCGTCGAATACGGTGATGAGTATCGCGAGGCCCATCGAGCCGCCGGTTTGATGCGCGGCGTTCACGAGGCCGGACGCGGCTCCCGCGTCCCGCGGCTCCACGCCGGTGATGCCGAGCGCCGTGAACGGCTGGAACACCAGGCCGGCGCCGATACCCATGACGATGAGCGGGAAGAACATGTCCGGGAAGTAATGCACGTCGGCCGATATCCGGCTGAGCCACGCCGTGCCGGCGATCGCAATGACGATGCCCGCGACCAGCACTTTAAAGCTGCCGAACCGGGCGAGCAGCCGCGGCATCGCGTACAGCATGCCGAACATCACGCCGGTGAAGGGCAGGAACGCGAGACCCGCCGCGAACGACCCGAACCCGAGCACGTTTTGCAGAAACTGCGGGATGAAGAAGAAGAGCGAGAAATTCCCGCCGACGAACAGGAACCGGCCGAGGTAAGCGGCGGTCCGGCGACGGTCCGAGAACAGGCGCAGCGGCGTAATGGGCTGCTTCGCCCGCGACTCGACGGCGATGAACGCGGCCAGCATGACGATGCCGAGCGCCAGCGAACCGAGCGTGACCGCGTCGCTCCAGCCCGCGTCGGCGGCACGGACGAAGCCGAAGACGAGCGAAGTCATGCCGACGACGGACGTGATCGCGCCGGGCAGGTCGAAGCGTCCCGTGCTGCGGTCCGTTTCTTTCAGGTAGCGCGGCACGATGATCAGCAGCAGGATGCCGATCGGCACGTTGATGAACATGCCGAGCCGCCACGAGACGAGATCGGTCAGCAGGCCGCCGAGAATGAGCCCGACGCTGCCGCCGGCGCCGACGACGGCGCTGTACAAGGCGAGCGCCTTGGCGCGGTCCGGGCCTTCCGGGAAGCTGACCGTGAGCAGCGCGAGCGTGGACGGCGTCGTGAACGCCGCCGCGACGCCCTGCAGCGCCCGCGTGATCAGCAGAAATTCGGACGATTGCGCGAGGCCGACGAGCATGGACGCGACGGTGAACAGCGCGATGCCGATGCTGAACATCCGCCTGCGGCCCAGGATGTCGCCCGCCCGGGCGCCGAGCAGCAGCAGCCCGCCGAAGGCGAGGATATACGCGTTTTGCACCCAGGTCAGGTTCGTGGTCGTGAGATGAAGCGTGCGGCCGATCTCGGGCAGCGCCGTGACCATGATCGACGAGTCCAGGATGATCATCAGCTGGCAGGCTACGATGATCGTCAGTATCATATTCTTTGCGTGTTGGATAGTTATCATCCTTTCGTATGGGGTAAACCGGCGGCCCGTGCCTGCCGGAGCGCTATGCAACGTCGTCGCGCGAAGCTAGAAGACCGCGCTGCCGCAAGGCCGTTTCATCCTTGCTCACTCCCTTTCCGTGTGCGTTGATTTGAATCATAGCACAGGGATTATTCGATGTAAACAAAAAGTATGTATTTTGTCTATTTAGTATTTGAAAATGCGCACTTATGTTTCCAAGGCATGCAGCCGATGCCTGAACGCATACAAAAAACCGGCTGCATGCGTGGCATGCTTCGCCGGTTTGCGGTCGCCGTAGCGCGATCCAACCTTGAATTTCCCGTCTGTTCGCAGCTGCAGGCAGCCTCCTCGTGCGCCAGAACTGCCTGTCTAATCGATTAGTTGGCTGCCATCGTACCTTCTTGCTGCAATCAGCACCTCTAATCATCCATATAGGCTACTCCGGCACCTTCTGGTTTCAAATCAGCGCCATAACCGTCCATGTAGGTGATCCCATTACCTTCTGGCTCCCAATCGGCACCTCTGACCGTCCATGTAGGTGATCCCATTACCTTCTCGCTCCACATTGGCACCTCTAATCATCCATGTAGGTGACCCCATCACCTTCTTGCCGCAAATCAGCACCTCTGACCGTCCATGTAGGTGATCCCATCACCTTCTTGCTGCAAATCGGCACCTCTAACCATCCACGTTGTCGATCCCATTACCTTCTCGCTCCACATTGGCATCTCTAATCATCCATGTAGGTGATCCCATCACCTTCCGGCACCTCGCCACGCCGCCTCAAGCAAATGTCTTGCCCATCAGCACAAGTACTTGGTTCGCGCCGGTCCGCTTGAGTACGTAATAACCCGCGTCGGCGGCCGTCGCGATGCCGCCGTCGCCCGGCTGGCAAAAGCCGCCGGCCGCGCAGCTGCCGTCGTCCCGCGCGAGCAGCTTGCCGAGCATGCCCACGGCCGTCCATTCCGGCCGCCGCAGCCGGGGGACGTACGTGCGCGCCGGGTCCCATGCCGGGTTCAGCACGGGGCGGCGTTCCGTCCGGGCCGGCGCGATGACCCCGCCGTCCGGGCCGACCACGGCCGGCACCGTCGCGTCCGCGTACAGCGTCGCGCCCCATTCGTCGGTCAGGTATTTCCCCTGCCAGGCCAGTTCCCCGCTGTCGGACAGAAACGCCGGCTTCGCGCTCGTCAAGCCGACAACCAGCCGGTCGCCGGAGCGGGCGACCCGGACCTTGTCCCCTTCGAGCGCGACGAAGTAGCCCGGCCCGATCGGCCGGCCGTCCGCCGTCTCGAACAGCTCCGCGTAATCGGCCGCCGGGCTGCTGACCGTCCCGTCGAGCTTGGCGTCGCCGTTGCTTAATATTTTCGCCGCCAGTCCGGGCGCCTCCGCGCTTGCGCCGTTGGCCAAGTACCACGAGTAAGGCAGCTCGTTCGCCGCCCCGAATTGCCCCATCACGTGGACGCCGTCCAATCCGTTTGCGGACGTCTCCAACCCTTCCGCATGGCTGACGAAGCCGTCCGCGACCGTATTCACGCCCTGCGCGTGCGACGCGAACCCGCTCGCCGCCGTGACGGCGCCTTCCGCGTGCGAGGCCTGTCCGCCCGCCGTCGTCTGGCTGCCCTCCGCGTGCGACAGATCGCCGCTCGCCGTCGTCCGCTGGCCCTCCGCGTGCGCGAACAAGCCGCCGGCCGCGTTCAGGTTGCCTTCGGCATGCGAGGCGCGGCCGCTCGCGACGTTGCTCTCGCCTTCCGCATGGGCGCTTTGGCCGGACGCGACCGTCTCCAAGCCCTCGGCATGCGCGTCCAGCCCCGTCGCCTGCGTCAGCTCGCCTTCCGCGTGCGCGTTCAAGCCTTGCGCCAGCGTAATCAGCCCCTCCGCGTGCGACTGGTCCCCGGCCGCCCGCGTCTCCCGGCCTTCCGCGTGCGCGTACAGCCCGCTCGCGATCGAAGCGCCGCCCTCGGCATGCGAAGCCGGCCCGAGCGCCTGCGCCAAATACCCTTCCGCGTGCGCCGCGATCGCCGCGGACGTCGCGAACCCTTCCGCGTGCGAGCTCTCGCCCTGCGCCCGCGTTGCTTGCCCCTCCGCGTGCGCATAGAGCGCGCTCGCGACCGAGCCCCCGCCTTCGGCATGCGACGCCGGCGCGTCCGCCTGCGTCCGATAGCCTTCCGCGTGCGCGGCGACGGCGCTCGCGGACGTATCGAGCCCCTCCGCGTGCGAGGAGTCCCCGCCGGCGACGGTATTCGTGCCTTCCGCTTCCGAGCATGTCCCCAAAGCCTGTGCATTGCAAGCCATTCGCGATCCTCTCCTTGCGTCGTGATTGTCCCGCCGTCCGGCGGGCTCCATTGCATTCTATGAAAATCGCGATTTTCAAGCTTGCGCGGCCGCCTACTATCCCAAAAAAGCAGGCTTCCTTTACGGCGAACGCAAAAAAACCAAGCCCCCGAAGGGGCTTGGCGGTGAAGCGGAACCGAACGAATGATTGCAAGACGAACGAAATCGCCGCAACACGCTTTTCTTAACGGAGGAACTCTTGGCCTTGCGCAATCTAATCTAAGCTTACATCATTTCCGCTTCGACTTTCATCGGAGCGGCGCCCTCTTGGCGCTTCGGCATCCGAAGCTTGCCGAAGAAGAACGCGGAAATCAGGCCGATGACGACCACGACGATGCCGATGACGAAGACGGAGGTAACCGCGTTGCTCAAAATATGCTGCAGCGCCTCGAGCAGCTTCGGCGGCACCTGCGCCTTCACTTCGGGCTGCAGCAGCGCCTGCGGATTGGCCAGCGTGCTCAGCTGATCCTCGGGAATGTCCTTGAATTGGCTTTGCAGGCCGCCGATGCCGTCCGTCATTTTGCTCGACATCATGACGCCCATGATCGCGACGCCGACGGTGCCGCCGATCGAACGCGTGAATTGGGTCGTCGACGTCGCGACGCCGCGAAGCTCGTGGCCGACCGCGCTTTGCGCCGCGATCGTGAGCACCGGCATGAGCGCGCCCATGCCGAAGCCGATGATGATCATGTACAGGATCAGCTCGAAGCTGCTCGTATTCACGGTCATTTGCGACATGAACAGATAGCCGACGGTCATGATCGCCATCGACGTCATGACGATGGTCCGGTAGCTCAGCTTCATGATCAGCCGGCCGCCGATGATGCTCGACAGAATGAGCGACAGCATGAGCGGCGTCAGGATATAGCCCGAATTAGAGGCCGACGTGCCGATAACCGCCTGCGAGAACAGCGGGATATACGTGATGGCGCCGAACATGCCCATGCCCATCAAGAAGCCGACGATGCTCGATACGGAGATCGCGCGGTTGCCGAACAGCTTGAGCGGGATGATCGGCTCCTTCACCTTGGACTCGATCCACAGGAACAGCAGGATCAGCACGAGGCTGGCGCCGAACAAGCCGAGAATTTGCGGGGAGCTCCACGCGTAGTGCGTCATGCCGCCCTCGGAGGAGGAGCCTCCGCTGCCGCCCATCTCGATGGCCAGCAGGAACGCCACGATCGCGCCGGTAAGCGTGGCCGCGCCGCCCCAGTCGATCGCCTTCTCTTCGTCGCTCTTGGATTCCTTGAGCGCGATCGACAGGATGATGGCCGCGAAGATGCCGAACGGCAGGTTGATGTAGAAAATCCACTGCCACGCGAGGTGGTCGACGATGAAGCCGCCGACCGCCGGGCCGATGACGCTGGACAAGCCGAACACGGCGCCGAAGATGCCTTGCATTTTGCCGCGGCGGTCCGGCGGGAAAATATCGCCGATGATCGTCATGGCGATCGGCATCAGGGCGCCTGCCCCGATCCCTTGGATGGCGCGGAACACGATCAGCTGCGTCATGTCGTGCGACAGGCCGCAAAGCGCGGATCCGACGAGGAACAGCCCCATCCCGATCAAATAGACGAGACGGCGGCCGAACAAGTCGGCGAGCTTGCCGAAGATCGGCACGGCCGTCGTCGAGGTTAACATGTAGATGGTGAATACCCAGCTGTACAGGTTGAAGCCGTTCAATTCCGCAATGACGTGCGGCATGGCGGTCGATACGATCGTTTGGTCGAGCGAGCCGAGCAGGAGGCCCAGCATGAGCCCGGTCACGATCCATCGGACCTGCCTTGGACTTATCGAATTCATCTTTCCACTTCCTTGTTGGGTTCTGGTGTCTGATGGGATTCCAATGCTTGAAGCAGCAGGCCGAACGCCTCCAGGACGACGTCGATCTTCGCTTCGTCGAGCTGGCCGACGATCCCGGCGAACCATTCGCTGCGCTGCTCCCAAATCATGTTGATGGTCTCTGCGCCTTTCTCCGTCAGGCTGAGCAGCACCACGCGGCGGTCGTTCTCCTGCCGCGTCCGTTCGACGAGCCCGAGACCGACGAGCTTGTCGGTCAGGCCGGTCGCCGCGCCCGACGTAATGCCGAGTATCCGAGCGACGTCATTGACCCGGCAGGCGCCGTTGCGCTGCAAATACATCAAGGCGACGATCTGCCCGTTGGCGAGCTGGAACGGGTTTTCGACCGTCTTCAAACTGTTCTTCGCGCGCTGGCCCCACCGCTGCACGAGCAGCAGCAGCTCGCTCAGCTTCTTCTCTTTGCCGGTTGGTTCCGCGATCGGTCTTCCCTCCCTTCCGAGCTTCATTCGTTTACCGACTCACTAACTTAATGATTAAATAACTTAGTCGGTAAGATATTTAGCTTATAAGAAAATATAACAATCCGCCGCCCGCGTCAATACGTTTCGGCAAAAAGACAAAACGACCGTCGCCGCACAAGGCCCGGCAAAAACGAAAAGACATCGGCGCCGGCGCCCGGAGGCGGCAGGACCCATGTCTTCTCGCATGAAACGCTGCTAGCATTGCTTCGTTTTGACGCTTTTTTCGTCCTTTTTGACCTGCGCAGCAAGCTCGCCGAGCCATTCGAGCGGCATCGACTCGCTCGGCTCTCATTCATCGCTTAACCTCGACTCGGTTTCGGAATCAAGCGCCCTGAAGCGCGCCGCGCACGAACGCGACGCCTGCCGCGCTCAGCGGGCTGCCCGGGATAGCCAATCTTCGGGCCGCTTGGAAGTACGCGCTTCGGCGAGTAGCTGCTGTCCTATAGGTTAGTCGCTTTCAAAAGGTCAACCTTTAGCGAAGGAATACCGACTTCTGAATGGCCGCCAGCGTCTGGTCGCCCATCAGACCGAGGCGCCAGAACGCCACGCCTTTCAAGCCGTAGCGCTTGGCGAGGCCGATTTTGCCGTTGACGGTCGCCGCGGTTTCGCTGCCCATGGAGATGCCGAGCACGAGCTTGCTCTTCGGCACCTCCGCAAGCGCGAGCCGGATCGCCTCGTCGATGCGGTTCAGCGGCTCCGGGCCGTCCTCGTACGAATATTCGTACGCCATCATGATGATTTCGTCCGCATGCGCGGCCAGCGATTTATAGTCGTACCCGCGGTACGAGCTGTTGAGCGGATGCAGCGCGAGCGCGAGCGTCAGGTTCGACGCTTTGGCGCTCTTGTTCAGGGCCGCGACAAAATCGGTGAAGGATTGCCGGATCGCCGGCAGATCGCCGCTTAAGCCGAGCCCCTCGAAGTCGAGCGTAATGCCGCCGAACCCGTTCTGCGCCGCCAAGCCGACAAGCTGGCCGATCACGTCCGCCTGAAGGGTTTTGTCCGACAGCAGCTTCGTCAGCTCGCCGCTCCCGTCCATCGCGACGGCCATCAGCATCGGTTTGCCGCCCGCTTCGGCGGCATCTTGCACGATCGACTCCGGCGTCACGTCGCCCGCGGGCTTGGGCCAGAAGAAGTCTTGGCCGGCCAGCGTCAGCTTGCCCGTCGCGTCGATGCGCGTCCAGCCGAAAGAGACGGAATCGAACTTCCGGACGAGCCCGACTTCCTTATACGACGAGATCGCGTAGAAGGCTTCCGTGTACAGCTTGGCGACCGGCGACGTGATCGACACCGTCTGCGAGGGACCGTCCCAGCCGACCGTCGCCCCGAATTGCTGGCTAAAGAAACTGAGCGGCACGAAGATCGAGCCGTCCTTCGCCGCGGGCGCGACCCGGAGCTGCTGGGCTTGCCCGTTGACGAGCGCTTTCTTGTCGTTCTGGTGCAGGACGACCTTCCGGACCGCGCCGTTCTGCGATTTGGTCGCCGTCAGCGTTCGGTTCGCCCAGTCAACCTGAATGCCGAGCGCTTCGGCAATGGCGCGGAACGGCACCATCGTCGTGCCGTTCGCCACGTACGGCGCGGCCGGGAACGGCAGCGGATAGCCGTCCAGCACGATGCTGACGGGCTTCGCCGCGGCCGCTGCCGCGTCCGGCGCGCCGGACGTTGCCGACGCCAGCAGCATGGCGGAAGCGGCGATCGCCAGGATTGCGTTCTTTTTGAGGTTCATCGCTATTCTCCCTATTCGCGTATAGTAGATAGACTTTCAGTTTACTAGACGCGAGCTCGGAGGAAAAGTTTCAAAAGACTGGAAACGCGTATGGCGGCGGCCAGCGCGGTTCCGCTCGCATGTACGGTACCTCGTACCGCTCTTTCGTCGAAATCGTCGGTTGCGCTCGCATGTACGGTACCTCGTACCGCTCTTTCGTCGAAATCGACGGTTATGCTCGCATGTACCGTATCTTGTACCGCTCTTTCGCCCAAATCGACGGTTATGCTCGCATGTACCGTACCTCGTACCGCTCTTTCGCCCAAAGCGGCAATTTCGCTCGCATGTACGGTACCTGGTACCGTTCTTTCGTCCAAAGCGGCGATTTCGCTCGCATGTACCGTATCTGGTACAGCTCTTTCGCACAAAGCGGCGATTTCACCCGCATGTACGGTACCTCGTACCGCTCTTTCGTCCAAATCGCCAGTTTCACCCGCATGTACAGTACCTCGTACCGCTCTTTCGTCCAAATCGCCAGTTTCACCCGCATGTACAGTACCTCGTACCGCTCTTTCGTCCGAATCGCCGGTTTCACCCGCATGTACCGCACCGATACGGCTCTTTCGCCAAATGTCACGCCCGCGCCCCGCACCTCTTCCGCAAAACAAAAACCTTCCTCAACGAGGAAGGTTTTTGTACAGCGGCCGCCGGGAGCACCGTTCGCCCGCCGCCGGCAGCATCATTCGCCCGGCCCGGTCCAAGGCTATGCCTCGCCGTCGAGCGACCGCAGCCGGCGCAGCGACGGGAACAGCACCATCCACAGCGCGGCGACCGCGATCGTCCCGACGCCGCCGATGAAGGCGGCCGGCACCGCGCCGAGCCAGCCGGCGAGCGTGCCTGATTCGAACTCGCCGAGCTGATTCGACGTGCCGATGAAGAGCGAGTTGACCGCGTTGACGCGTCCGCGCATCTCGTCCGGCGTCTGCAGCTGCACGAGCGACGAGCGGATGACGACGCTGATGACGTCCGAGGCGCCGATCAGCAGCAGCGCGACCAAGGACAGGTAGATGCTGGTCGAGACGGCGAACAGCATCGTCGCGAGTCCGAATACGGCCAGCGCGCCGAACAGGATCGGGCCGAGCGCCCGCCGCAGCGGGAAGTACGCCAGCGCGAGCGACATGAGCAGCGCGCCCACCGCCGGCGCGGTCCGCATCAGACCGAGCCCGAGCGCGCCCGTGTGCAGGATGTCCTCCGCGAAGATCGGCAGCAGCGCCGTCGCGCCGCCGAGCAGCACGGCGAACAGATCGAGCGAGATCGTGCCGAGGATGACCGGATGGCGGCGGACGAACACCAGTCCCGAGAAGACGGAGCGCAAGGTGACCGGGGCGGCGATGCGCACGGTGCGCGCCATGCGGATCCCGAGCGTGAGCACGGCGCCGATCAGCAGCGCCGCCGCCGCCGTGACGTACGCGTAGACCGGACCGGCGGCGATGAGCACGCCGCCGAGCGTCGGGCCGACGATTTGCGACGTCTGGCCCGCGGACGTCGTCCACGCGATCGCCTTCTGCATCTGCGCTTTCGGCACGAGCATTGGCAGCAGCGCGGACGAGGACGGTCCTTCGAACGCGCGGCAGGCGCCGAGAACCGCGGCCGCGACGAGAATTTCCGTGCGCCCGAGCCAGCCCGCGAGCGTGCCGACGAGCAGCAGGACGGTAATAATGGCTTCGAGAAACTGGCAGAGGACGACGATCAGCCGGCGGTCGAACCGGTCCGCGGCCTGTCCGACGACCAGCGTCAGCAGCAGCATGGGCAAAAATTGCGCAAGCCCGACCAGACCGAGGCTGTAGGCGTCATGGGTGAGGTCGTACATTTGCCAGCCGATCGCGACGGACAGCATCTGGAAGGACGTGGACGACAACGTGCGCGAAACCCAGAACTTCGTAAAGGACGAGGCATTCAGCGCGGATTCATCGGGTTCTGACATCGTGACAAGTACACTCCTTAGGACGGGGGTATGAAGACAATACAGGCATTATACCACCGCGACCGGTCCGAAGCTTAACCGATTTTGCCCGATTGGCGGGACATCTGATATCGCCCTCCCCGTTCGCCCTATCGAATGACCGATCCGAACCTGGCCGCGCGTGCTCCCCATCGCCTCCCGAACACGACAAAAGCCGCCTCGAAGGAGGCGGCTTGGATGATAGGCCGCAGGTTCGGCCAAGCTATACCGGAACCGATTAATCGCGCGCGCCGACCGGCTTAGCGTTCCGGATGTGACGGACGTAATCGATCCGGCTTTGCGCCAGGCGCTCGTCCGACAGGTTCGACGAGTCGCTCAGCGTGAACGGCGGCAGATATGTCGCGCCGATGAACGGGGCGATCGCTTCGATCGGGCGCAGAATTTCGCGCAGCGTGAAGCGGTTGAAGCCGTTCGCTTGGTACGACTCTTCCGTGCCGTACGTCGACACGGCGGCGCCGATTTCTTTGCCGGCCGTCTTGGTGCCTTCCGGTCCGAACGCCCACCCGTACTGGAGCACTTCGTCGAACCATTTTTTCAGCAGGTACGGCGTGTTGTACCAGAACATCGGATATTGGAAGATGACGCGGTCATGCGCTTCGACCAGGCGCTGCTCGGCCGCGACGTCGATCTTTTCGTCCGGATACGCTTTGTACAGTTCATGGACCGTGACGTCGGTTTGCTGGCGAAGTTCTTCGATCCATGCTTTGTTGATGCGGGATGCTTCGATATTCGGGTGCGTGACGATAACCAATGTTTTCATGATGTTGGCTCCTTGTCGTGTTGAGTTTTGTTTGGTTTGATAGGGCTGCGGGGGTTGGCCCGCGCAGCCCTGAAAATCAGCGGCGAAAATCAGCGGTTCGGTTCTGGCGCCTTGAAGAATGGCGCCTTGTGCATGTACACGATATCGATATGTTCGTACAACGGGCCGTCCTGCTCGGTCTTCGCCCGTACGGCCAGCCATTCCGGATCGTTCATGAACGCTTCGAAATTCCGTTCGCGCGCTTCGGCGTCGCGGTGCTCCAGCACGTAATACAAGCGGTTCTTCGACTCGTCCGCGTCGACCCAAAATTCGGTCACCTTCATGTCATAGCGGGCGAAAATCCGAATCGTATCGTCGCGGAAGCGGTTCAGCATCGCCTGCATGCGGCCCGGCGGAATCGTATATATGCGCAGCTCGTACAGCATAGTCTCGGCCCCTTTTCGATTGGCTGAATAACGGAACGGCTAAAGGTCTACTATCGGCGTTTTACCAGCGGCCGGCGCTTTGTCCGCCGTCGACGTGAAGAATTTCCCCGGTAATGAAGGCGACGGCATCCAGATACAGGATCGCCTCCACGATTTCGCGTTCTTCGCCCAAGCGGCCGAGCGGATGCAGCGGGGCCATGGCCGCGTGCGTCTCGGGCGCGTGCATCGGCGTCTTGATGACGCCCGGCGCCACCGCGTTCACGCGGATGCCTTGATCGGCCAGCTCGATCGCGAGCGACCGCGTCGCCGCGTTTAAACCGCCCTTGGTCAAGGACGTCAGCACGGACGGCACGCCTTTGATCGGCTGCTCGCCGGCGCCGCTCGCGGTGATATTGACGATGTGGCCCGAACCCGCCTTCTGCATTTCGGACACGGCCAGCTGGGTCACGTGGAAGAAACCGTTCAGGTTCGTGGTCAAGAGCGCGTCGTAATCCTCCGCGGTGTAAGCCGTGAACGGCTTGGCCATGAAGATGCCGGCGTTGTTCACCAGCGTGTCCAGCGAGCCGAAGCGAGTCAGCGCGGCGTTAACGAAACGTTCGGCGACCGCACGGTCGGCGATGCTGCCGCTGACGTACGCGACGCGTTCGCCCGTCGGATCGATTTCGCGCGCGGCTGCCGCCAGCGCGTCTTCGCGGCGGCCGTTAATGACGACGTTCGCGCCGCGCTTTCCCAGTTCGATCGCGACGGCTTTGCCGATCCCGCTGCTGCCGCCCGTAATCGCGAATGTTTTTCCTTGCAGGTTTTGAAGGGAATTCATCGTGTATGCACTCCTTTTAATTTATCTATTAGTAAATAGGTAATGGTCGCTTATGAATCCGCCTTGCTTAGGATGGACCTGACGATCGCAAGCGATGCGAAAAACGACGGGACAGTTTTCATTTCCTGCATTCCTGTGGTATCGTTTAGGTTAAGCGGTAATTCTACCTTTCAGTAGGTCGATTGCAATAGCGCGTCCGTCCGTCTGCCGCTCGTTTGACCGCCTCCTCCGTCGTTCCTGACCGCAAACCGATCATACAATGAACTCGCTATCGTGCATACTATGAATTCTAGATGGCCGGTATCACGAAATCCGATCGCAAAAGGAGTACGCCATGGATATTCAATTGCTACGCGCGTTTTACGCCGCCGCCCAGGAGGGCAGCTTGTCCAAAGCGGCGCAGCGGCTCAATTTCGCCCAATCCAACGTCACCCAGAAAATTCAGCAGCTGGAGGCCGATCTGGGCACGCAGCTGTTCTACCGCCACAACCGCGGCATTACGCTCACCGCCTCGGGGCAGATTCTGCAGACGTACGTCGAGAAAATCCTGCACATCGTCCAAGAAGCCCGCGCGGCCGTCGGCGATTCCGCCAAGCCCGCCGGCCCGCTCGCGATCGGCGCGCTGGAGACCACGGCCGCCATCCGGCTGCCCGCGCTGCTGACCGACTATCATCGCGAGCATCCGGGCGTCGACTTCTCCCTGGTCACCGGCATGACCGAGCAGCATGTGAACGACGTGCTTCATTATCAGCTGAACGGCGCGTTCGTGACCGGTCCCGTCGAGCATCCCGAGCTCGTGCAGGAGCACGTCGTCGACGAGGAGCTCGTGCTGGTCACCCCCGCCTCCCACCCGCCCGTCGACTCGATCCGGGACGCGGGGCTGCGCACGATCCTCGCGTTCAAAGCCGGCTGCTCGTACCGGGCGCGCATGAATCTGCTGCTGCAGGAGCAAGGGCTGATTCCCGACAAGCTGATGGAGTTCGCCTCGATCGAGACGATCATCGCCTGCGTCAGCGCCGGACTCGGCATCTCGCTGATGCCGAGGTCCATCGTCGCCGAGCCCGCCGAGCAGGGGCGCATTCGCTGTCACGACGTCGCCGGCAAGCACGCGATCCTCAGGACCGTGTTCATCCGGCGCAAGGACGCGCTCGAGACGCCGGCGCTGACCGCGTTCTTATCCGCGGTGCGGGCGCATTTCGCCTAAGACGGACTCTCCGTACCGCTTGCTTCGGTTGGGTATAATTGGGTGGGTCTCTGCGAATACTGGAAACACCCTGACAGTGGCAAGGAGAGGCGACGATGCAGACTACGGAGAAAATAACCGGCTCCCAGCTTGGCTACATGCTCTTTACGTTTATCGTATCCACCAATATGCTGACCGTCCCGTCCATCATGGCGATGTTCGGCAAGCAAAATGCCTGGATGTCCGTTTTTCCCGCCGCCGCGACGGGGCTTGTCACCATCTGGATCATGATCGTGCTTGGCAATCGGTATCCGGGGCTTACGGTGACCCAATACAGCTCGAAAATCGTCGGCAAAGGACTTAGCAAGCTGCTGGCGCTGAACTACATCTACTATTGGTTCGTGTCGATCACCACGATCGTCTATCAGCACACCGGATTCTTGAAGACGCTCCTGCTGCCGAACAGCCCGTCGATCGTCTCCACGGTAACGTTCTTGATCCTGTGCGGCTTTGCCGCCTTGGCCGGCATCGAAGTCATCGGCAGAAGCAACGAATTTCTGACTATGCTCATTCTCGTGCTCCTGCTGCCGCTCTTGGTGCTGACGACCATGGATTCCGATCTCAAGCAGCTGCAGCCAGTGCTGGGGGACGGCATCGTGCCGGTGCTCCAAGGCGCGTTCAGCCCGGCCGGGGGGTACATGAATCAATTTTTTATTTTGGGGTGGCTCCTGCCGTACTTGAACCACCCGGGCAAAGCCCGCAAGGCTTCGCTGCTCGCGCTTGCCGGCATCGTCCTCTCGTCGTTTACCATCGTCCTCATGACGATCATGGTGCTCGGGCCGATGACCAGCAAGCTGACGTATTCGTTCCTGAGCGTCATTCAATACATCGGCATTTCCGGTTCATTCGAGCGGTTGGAAGCCGTTGCCGTGTCGATGTGGGTCATGGGCTGCTTCGTGAAGGTCTCCGTCTCGCTCTTCATTTTATGCCTGTGCGTCAAGGAGCTGTTCGGCATCCGGAATTACCGCGATCTCGTCGCGCCGCTTACGTTGTTGTCGGCCGTCGGATCGGTCTGGATCTTCAGGAACGGCGCGGAGTTGGTGAATTACCTCATCTACACGTTCCCGCTCCTTGCCTTCTTCAATCATACGCTCCTTCCGCTGCTGCTGCTCGCGGTCGACAGCCTGCGCAGGAAGGCAGCCGAGCCGTCGCTACCGTAGCAGCAGCTTTCCGATCGGCTCGAGCACCATCTGGCAGGGCCGGATGAAGCTCGGGACATGGACGCGCGCGATGAACAAGCAGCCGAGCGCGACGGATATCCCCATGATGCCGCCGTATAGCGCGGCTTCTTTGTTTTGCTCCCGGCCGCGCAGAGCGCGGATGCCTGCCACGGACCATACGGCGGCGATCAGGACGAAAACCGTCAATTTCACGATCATTTGATGATCTCCTTATCGTTCAATTGCAGCGGAGGACCCGCCATTCCGGAACCGCCGATCTTTAATTGGACGTCGACGGCGATGACCGCTTCGGCATATCTTCGGTGCCAATCCCCTTGAAGCGCGCGCCATTGCTTCGGATGACGGCGGTAAAGCGCGGAGCCGAATCCCGCGCTGTCCGCCCGGAACTGCTTTTGCAGCTTCGTCAGCGCCGCGCGAACCTGCCCTTCGGTCGCCTTCTCCAAGGCGCGCCGGGCGGCGTCCAGATTGTCCGGCCGGCTGATATCGTACCGGCTGTTATTTTCGATGATGGTGCCCTCCCCCGTCAGAGAGATCTTCAGCCGAAGCCGTTTGCCGCTTGCGTCCGCGACAATGCGGCGTTCGGCGTGATTGACTTCCATGCCGACGACGCCGCCATCAGGCATTGCGGCGTTCACGCGGCCTTGCTTCATGCGGCCCGCAGCCCACATGAAGCCGTCCGTTTCGTACCCGTCCAGCATGCCGACCAGCTTCAGGTCTTTGAAGACGGCGGTGCCGGCCAGCTCGAGCATCTCGGTATCGCTTCGGACCTCCGCTTTCTCCCGCGTCTCCGCCTGAATGACGCCGATCACGGGATCGACGCCTTGGCCGGACGACGCCATGAAGAAGTCCCGCAGCGTCACCGCGAGCTCGCTTCGCCCGATCTCCATCTCCTTGACGGCTTCCACCGGAACCTGTTCGAACGGATACGAGGATTGCAGAATATCCCGCCCTTGCCCGCCTTTGACGACCAGCATGTACGTTCGCAGCCGCTGCCTCGGATCGTGGGTGAACACGTCCAGCATCTCCCCGATTCCCTGCCGGCCAAACGCTTCGCCGATGAAAATGACGCTGCGGTGCGCGGTGAACAACTTCCGGGAGCTCTTCTTCTGAATCATCAGAAACGCTTCGTTCGCGTCCTTGCCGACGGCGGACAGGACGAAGAACTTCTTCTGCTTCCCGCCGCCCCCGCCGCCTCCGACTTCGCCGGAAACGGACGGAATGGCGATCTGCACCGACAGCAGGTAGGCGCCTTCCTTCGTCTTGTCGAAGGCGGCGCCCGTAATGAACGCCAGATCGTTAATCTCCGTCCGGTCCCAGCAGCCGCTCAGGAAGATCAGGGCGAAGCAGGCGCACGCGCATCGCAATAAGTTCATGCCTCGGTTCCTCTCTGTGTCCGCTTCCGGCTGCGTCCGTCCGTTTTACGGCGAACGCCTGCCCCGGCCGGGGCCGGGCTTCTGGCCGTCCGGCTCGCGAACCGGATCGGCGCGGCTGATTAGCTTCGGGCGCCGCGTCTTCGCCCAGATCGGCGCGCGGATGTAAATGTCTTTCAAGTCCGATACGATGGTCGGCGCCGCCGGCGCGAAGTACGGCACCCCGAACGACCGCAAGGACGCGACGTGCAGCAGAATGCCGAGGAAGCCGAGCACGATTCCATAGAGCCCGAGCGTCCCCGCCAGGAACAGCATCGGAAACCGCAGCAGCCGGACCCCGCTCGCGAAGCTATAGCGCGGAATCGTGAACGTCGCGATGCCCGTGATCGAGACGATGATGACGACGGGCGCGGAGATGATGCCCGCTTGCACGGCCGCCTGCCCGATGACCAAGGCGCCGACGATGCTGATCGCTTGTCCGATCTGCTTGGGAAGGCGGATGCCCGCTTCCCGCAGCGCTTCGAACGTGATTTCCATCAAGATCGCTTCGATGAATGCCGGGAACGGCACGGCTTCCCGCGAGGAAGCGATGCTGATCACGAGGTTGGTCGGAATCATTTCCTGATGGAACGTCGTCACCGCGACGTACAGGGACGGCGCGAAGACGGCGATGAAGATGAACAGGAACCGGATCCAGCGAACGAAGGTCGCGACGGGCCAGCGGGTATAATAATCCTCGCTCGCCTGCAAGCCGGTCCAGAAGGTCATCGGCATGACGAGGGCGAACGGCGTGTTATCGACGAGCAGGGCCGCTTTGCCTTCCAGCAGCTCGGCCGCGACGACGTCGGGGCGTTCCGTGCTGTGCACCTGCGGAAACGGCGAATACGGCAGGTCCTCGATGAACTCCTCGATGTACCCGGAATCCAGAATGCCGTCGATCTCGATCCGCTCGACCCGCGTCCGGACCTCCTCGACCAGCGAGTCGTCGGCGAGCCCGGCGATGTAGGACAGCACCACTTTGGTTTGCGTCAGCTCCCCCAGCGTGACCGGTTCCATCTTCAAGCGCGCCGTTTTGAGCCGGATGCGGAGCAGCCCGATGTTGACGGCGAGGTTCTCGATGAAGCCGTCCCGGGGTCCGCGAATGACTTGCTCGGAGGAAGGCTCCTCCAATCCGCGCTGCTTCGGGTTCGTGGCCATGACCAGCAGCGCCGAATCGTCTCCGTCCGCCAGCACCGCCGCGAATCCGTCCAGCACGTTGCGGACGATCTCCTTCGGGTCGGACGACCGCTTGGTCGCTCCCGCGGTAACGACTCGCTCGTCCAGCGCCCGCGCGCCGAGCGGCCGGCCCTCCATTCGCGCTTCGCCGAAGGCGTTGACCGGCTTCAGAATTTGTTCGTCGATCAGCCGCTCGTCGGCGATGCTCGCCAAATAAATGACCAGCCACCGCTCGCCGCCGCTCAGCGTCCCGCGGTGAAAGACGATGTCGAAACAGTTGTCGAACCGCGCCCGGAACTCCGCCTCGTTCCGCTCCAAATCCGCCGACAAGCCCGTGTCGTCCCCGTCTCCCGCGTCGAAGTCCTCCGGCAAAACCGGATACCCGGGCTGCGTGCGCTTCCGTTTGCTGAACCGTTTCACCCTGATACCTCCTGTTCCGCGTTAGCTGTTATTTTCCCGTGCCGCCGACGAAAATATTCCATTTCTTCCGTCGGGACGCAAAGTCCCCGGCACGGCAAAGCCGTTCAGCTCCGGGCGAGCGGTCCCCCTATCGCGGTTCGGCCCTGAAGCTTTCGCCGCCAGCCTGTATTTAGCGGAACCATGCAACAAAACGTCACTTTTTGTCGTTTAATCTACAGGCCGTGTCCTCCTGTGGGCACGGCAAATTCATTCAGCAGAGCGAGGACCGACCCATGACAACCATCCCCGAAACGATTAAACGCAATATGATCCGCACGCTGGAGCACATGAGCCTGTCCAGCCCTCGCATCGTCTTCGAGCGTACGCCGCGGGCGATCCGATACGAATCCGACCTCCCGCATCCGCTGTATAACCGCGTCATTGCCTACGAAGGAGCAGACGAAGCGGGCGCGGCCGCCGACATCGGCGCGATCGCGAACCGTTACCGCGAACGCGGTCTTCCCTTGTCGTGGCTGACCTGGTCGCATGACCGCGACGCCGCCGAGCTCGCGCGCGCTTTGGAAGCGCACGGATTCAAGCATGCCGGCGTCATGACCGGGATGTCGCTCCCGCTGGCCGATTGGACGCCCGATGTTCCCGCGCCGGCCGGCTTGGACATCCGGCCGGTCCGAACGGAGGCGGATTTCGCTTGGCTCGAGGACGTCATCCTGCCGGCCTTCGGACTGGAAGGCGAGGCGGGCGAGGTCTTCATGCAAATCAACAAAATCGCCGGGACCGGCGAGGACGCGGCGTTCCGTCATTACGTGGGCTTCCTGGACGGCAAGCCGGCCGGCGCGGCGACCGCGGTGCATGACGGCGAGACGATCGGCATCTATAACGTGGCCACGTCCGAAGGCTTCCGGCGCCTCGGGATCGGGAGCGTCCTGACGGCGCATGCCGTTCGCGAAGGACAAGCCGCCGGCGGACGGCTCGCCGTGCTGCAGGCCAGCGGCATGGGACTGAACGTCTACCGGCAGCTCGGTTTCCGGGACGATGCCGAGATCGGGCTCTACCTGGGCTGATCGGCGCCGAAACCGGACATGGAAGGCAGCGATTCCTTATCGGTGCGATAAAGCTGACATAAGATGTTTGTTATATGTCAAAATCTGTCGAGTCAAGTCTTGTTTTTATCGCGGAAGGGGCTATACTTGAACGAGAATCGTTCGATTATCCCAAGAAAGGAATGCCCCGCATGTCAAAAGCCTTACAGGCCGTGTTAATCGTACCCGGCATTTTGTTGTTCGTTCTCTTGTTCGCCATGTTCCCCGCCGTGCTGCAGGGCAGCCAAGGCGCCGCCCTGCAATTTCATTGGGGGGACGGCTTCGCCGGCATCCGCCATTATTTCGCCGGCTTCTCTTCCGGCAGCTCGTTCCGTTATCTGTCGGGCAAGACGGAGCTGTCGTTCTGGGCGCAGATCGGCGCCAGCTTCTCCATCTCGGGGTTCTACACCGTCGTCGGCGGACTGGCGGGCTTGACGGGCGGCGTGCTGCTCGGGGTGTATTTCGCGGTGTCCCGCGCCCGCTGGATGAAGCGCGTCCTGGAGCTGACGGGCATATTGCCGGATTTCGTTATCGTCATCCTGCTGCAGTTCCTCGTCGTGTACGTCGCGTCGGAGACCGGCATGGTCGTCTTCAAAGTCGCGAGCGCGTCCTCGGATGACCCGGCGTTCGCGCTGCCGCTCATCTCGACGATTCTGATACCGGCCAACTACATGGTCCGGAACGTTGCCCTGCAGATGAACAACGCGTTCACGGAGGACTATATCAATTTCGCCAAAGCGCGCGGGCTCGGGAAAACCTACATCGTGTTCTTCCATGCCCTGCCGAACGTGCTCCCCTTCATTAAGGCCGACCTGCATAAATTCATGGGCATCCTGTTCGGCAACCTGTTCATTTTCGAATATTTGTACAACCTGAACGGCGTGACGCTCTTCGTCTTCTCCAACGCGTTCGCCTACAAAGGGTACCAATACGGCCTCGTGGTCAACGGACTGCTCGCGCTGCTTGCGCTCTACGCTGCCGTGTACGCGCTGCTGCGCGCCGTCGTGTACGGCTGGGAGAAGGTGATCGTGCGATGAACAAAACGCTGCTGGCCGGCCTCGTCGTCACGGCCTTCATGATCCTGGCCTCCCTGTTCGGCCATTACTTCGCGCCTCACGATCTGAACGAGTCCGCGCAAGTCAGCTACAGCGGCGGCACGTTGACCGTTCCGCCGCTTCCGCCGTCGGCGTCGTATCCGCTCGGCACCGACAAATACGGCTACGACATGCTCGCCAAGCTGCTCGCGGGTTCGCGGTACACGATCTTCGTCGCGTTCGCGGTAGCTCTCGCCCGCATGGCGATCGGCGGCCTTCTCGGGCTGATGGCCGGCTACTTCGGCAAGGCGAAGCCGCGCGCGGGACGCCTGCCGCTCTGGAACGTGCTGAACGGCATTCCGGTCTTCGTCATCGTCTGGATGATCATGATCGGCATCACGATGAATCCCGGGGCGTCCGCGCCGGCCATGTCGCTTATACTTGCCGTCGTGCTGACGGCCGTCGGGATCCCGTCCGTCGCCGGCACGATGAAGGAGAAGACGGCGATCGTCCGCGAGAAACAGTTCGTGCTCTCCGCCCGCTCGATCGGCGCCGGCTCCTGGCGGATTTTGCGGAAGCACGTGTTTCCGCATATGAAGGAAAGCTTCCTCATCCTGTTCGTGCAGGAGATCGTGCTGATTCTGGGCTTGTTCGGCCAGCTGGCGATCCTGAACATCTTCGTCGGCGGCACGAAAATGCTGTTCGATCCGGTCGAATACCTCAGCCGGACGAACGAATGGAGCGGGCTCGTCGGCCAGGCGCGGGACAACCTGTTCACGAACCAGTGGATTCTGTTCGTGCCGCTCGCCGCCTACGTGGTCTTCATCCTCGGCTTCCATCTCATCTCGGTCGGCTTGGAGAAGCATTACCGGAAGACGTTCGCCAAGGCGTCGCAGTTATAAGCAGCCATGCGCCGGCATACGGAAAAAGCCGCACAATGAACAAAACGCCAACCATCGGGTTGGCGTTCTTCAAACGAAGAAGACATTCGACAAACGCCAACCATCGGGTTGGCGTTTTGTCGTTGCTGGCGGACGCGGCGTTCGGCATGGCCGGCGCGGATTCGCGGACGGCGACCGTGCTGCGCGCTCAAGCCAGCAGCATGTAGACAAGGTACGCCGCCGTCCCCCACATGACGAGGGCGGAAAACCGATTCAGCCCCGCCTGCAGGCGGCCGGCGCGGTCTTTCGCGCCGACGATGCGGCCCGCGAGCGCAAGCGCAAAGTACCACAGCCACGAGACGAGGATGCAGATGCCCGCGAAGGCGATCTTGTCCGCGCCTTCGTAATTGAGCGAGCTCGTGCCGATCACGCCGATCGTGTCCATCAGCGCGTGCGGATTCAGCAGCGACACGGACAGCGCGAACGCCGCCTGCCGGCGCGGACCGAGCGGAGCCGGCGGTTCGCCGCCGCCGCCCGTGCCGGCGCCGCTCTTCCAGGTCGCCCGCCCCATGTACAGCAGGAAGACGATGCCGGCGAGCATCAGCGTCAGCTTGAGCCACGCGATGCCGAACGCGGCCGTCGAGACCCCGAGCACCGCGAGCAGAATAAGCAGCGTGTCGCAGAGCGAGGCGACGAGCACGGCCGGGAGCGCCCGGACATAGCGGCGCTGCGTCGCCCCTTGATTGAAGACGAACATATTTTGCACGCCGAGCGGCAGAATGAGACCGAGCGCCAAGACGAAGCCTTGAATGACGGCGCTAACCATTGCGATTCCCCCTTTGCTGCGCGTACGACCAAGCGATGGTTCCGGGAGGGAAATCGTTCTTGCGTCTGTCTGTACGGCGAAGTCAGCCTATTCTATCACGCGCCGCCGCAAATGCATAGACCGCCCGTCACGCCTTGCCGGCGGCTTTGGCGGCAGCATTGACGGGCGGAACCGTCACGTTCACGCTCCGGCTATCGGCGTTCCAAGCGACGGGCAGCCCGAACGCCGCCGTCACCGCGCGGACCGGCACGTAAGCCGTCCCGCCGCGCAATACCGGCTGCAGCTCCGCCGCCGCCGGCTTGCCGTCGATCCACAAGCGCATGCCCGCGCCGCGCTTCGCTTCGGACGGCTTCGTCCGGATCAAGACGGCGCGGGTTGCCGGATCCCATTGAACGGGTTGGCCCGACAGCGACGCGACGGCGCGCACCGGCACGTAGACGCGGCCCTCGCTCGCGAAGGGCATCAGCGCGGGATCGGCGGCAGGCACGCCGTTGACCGACAGAAACGCGCTTTCCGCCGGTTGAACCTCGGCGTAAAACGGCGCCCCGCCCGTATAGGGGACCAGGGAGAAGTACCCTTTGCCCGGCGCGATCGGACGGAGCGTTCCGTCCTCCGCCTTGCCGTAGGCCGGCATAGGGAAGCTGACGTCGTAGCGGCCGTAGGTCGTCGTCCCTTCGTACACCGTCAAGGACCCTGAACCGGCCGCGCCGGTCATCGGCGTCCAATGGACGGCGAGCTTGCCGTTCTTCGCCGTATCGCCGTCGTCCCCCCGCAAATGCGCCGATTGGCCGAAGCGGAGCGGGTTCGGAGCGATGTCCATGTACGGCAATTTCTTCAGCGCTTCGAAATCATGAACGGCGGCGCCGTCGCGGAGCACGAGGCTGTTCTTCCCGCCGGTCCCGCCGTAGACGAGCATCGGCCCTTGCGTCTCGTACAGGATGGCGCCGTCGCCGCCGGCGAAGACGATGCTCATGCCGTGGAAGAATTGGTCGTCCGGCACCTTCGGGATGTCTTCGCGGACGCCGTTCGACGCGAATTTCTTCAGCATGCCGCAGACCTTCGCGATCGCCGCCCGGTCGTCCGGATCGGCGCCGATCAGCGGCAGGTAGAGCTGGTCGGCGTCCTGCATGTCGACCGCCTTGACGGTCTCGGGCGCGCAGCCCGCCGCTTGCTCCCGGACGGTCCGGGGCTTGGGAAGCGCGGCCTGCTCCTCCGCGTAAGACGGGCGGAAATACGACAACCGGTCATGCGCGTACGGGCCGCCGAGCGGACTGTCGTAGAAGAAATCCAGCTGGCCGTGTCCCATGTCCGCGGCAAAGCTCAGCTCGTCGCCCGGATACGGAACCTGGTTATGGAGCGCGTAATCCAGGTCCTTCCCGGTCAAGAGCTTGCCGGCGAGCGCCGTGACGGAACGGTCTTTCAGGTCGATCAGCGTCAGCAGTCCCGTCCGATTCGGCCGAACGAGCAGATAGTCGCCGCCGATCGAGAGCAGCGAATAGCTGTCTTCGGCACCAGCAAGCTTGGTTAAATCGTATTCCTCCGCGATCTTGCCCGTCTCGTCATAGACGGTCGCGGTCCGCCCGTCCGTCAGCACCGTGCGGAACAGCCAGCCGCCTGCCCCGTCCTCGACGGGCAGCACGGTGACGTTATGGTCGAACCGCCGGTCGTAGCTGGCTTTCTTCTGCGCGAAGACGGTCCGGTCGCGAATGAACGCCTCGTACGCGTCGTAATGCGCCGGCGGTCCGCCGTACTTGTCGACGATGGTGATGACCGCTTGGCCGCCGCTGAAGCCGCTCGAGCGGATCGTCAGCTCGCCTTGAAAATCGGCGTCCACCCGTCCGATGCCGAGCACGGGCGATTGCTCGTCCTTCGCCCAGTACAGGTCGCCCGTGCCGCGGTTCAGCCATAGCGTGCCGCCGTCGTATGCCTTCACGAACGGCTTCGCTTGCGTCAAGGCGGCGGTCTTGCCCGCCTCGTCCCATGCGACGGCGACCCCGAATGCTTCCGCGAAGAACCGGAGCGGCGCGAAGACCTGGCCGCCTGCGCGCCGCAGCGGCGCGCTCAGCGCGACCTCCCTGCCGTTGACGGTCGCGGTCGTCGAGCCGAACGCCAGCCTCGCCTTCCGTTCGGGAGCTTGCATCGTGACGGATTGATCAGCCGCGTTCCAGTAGACGAGCGCCCGAGCAGCTCTCCGATGTCCCGGAGCGGGAGATAGACGGTGCCGCCGGCGACGAAAGGCGCCGCTTTCGGTACGAACGCTTTTCCGTTGTAGGTCAGCTTCACGGCATTGCCGTCGGCCGATGCGGCTGCGGCGATAGAGCCGACGGCCGAGCCGGCGGTGAGTGCGGGCGGCGCGGATGCCGGCAGCAGGAACGCGCCGGTCAAAAGCGAGGTCAAGAGCAGCGTGCGATTGCGTGATCGGTGAAGCATGGCATGGCCCCCTGTTCGATGGATATTCGGAACGAATACGCTTTCCAGACGCGACGGCGCGCCATAAGGTTCCATAAATTAGGAAAAAAAAGCCCCGGAGCCCGGGGCTTTTCCCTTCGTTACGGCCATAGATGACCGACTATGCCTGACGGCCATTACTTAGAAGAACCGCGGGCGGTTCAGCCTCCTCGCGACAGCCAGCCGCGCAGTCGAGCCGATTCCGCTTCGCTCAGCGGACCGCTTCGGACCGCCCGCAGATTGGCGTCGACCCATTCCACCCGGCGCATCGAGACGATGACGCGGTCGACCGCCGGCTGCGTCGCGGCCCAGCGGAGCAAAATATCCGCCGCGTCGTCCTTGTCCGCCCCGAGCTCGTCCAGCCGCCAGCCGCGGACGAACGGAGACAGCGCGATCGTCGCGATGCCCCGCTCCTTCGCGAGCCGGAACAGCTCTCCCGCCTCCCGGTAGAAGGCGTTGTACGGCGCCAACACCGCCGTTACCGGATGGCCTTCGGGCAGCGCAAGCAGATGCTCGGGACGCGCCATGCCGAGCGCGACGCGCTTGACCCGTCCCTCGCTCACCCAGCGCGCGGCGAGCGCCAGCTCCGCGCGCAGCCGCGCTTCGTCGTCATGGACGTGCACGACGAGCACGTCGATCCGGTCCGTGCGCAGCTCCGCCAGCATCGCCGCGAGATGCTCCGGCTCGTACGGCGTGAAGCCGACGAGTTCCCCTTCCTTGCCCGGCCGCTTGAAGAAATTCCACGCCATGATCTCGGCCTCGTCCCGGCGTCCGAGCCGATCGAGCACGTCGCCGAGCGCGACGCGCTCCTGGTAATACGTCGTATCGATCAAGCCGACGCCGCTGTCGAGGCAGGCGGCGACGATCGCGCATTGCTCCTCGAACGAGGCCTGCGGATCGTTGCCGAGCTCGGCGATGAACGAATGGCCGCCGAGGCCGAGCTTCGCCGCCGTCATTCGACGATCTCCCCGTCCCGCGCGCTTTCCGCGAGGAACGTGCCGAAGTGATAGGCCGGCCGGTAGCCCAGCTCCTCCCGCTCCTTCGCCAGATCGGGCGGACGTACGGCGTCCGGCAGCCGGAAGCCGTATCGCTCGATCACGCGTTTCGCGCCGGGATACAAGCGTTCCCACGCATCCGCCGGCGCATCGGCGTACGACCGCGCGTCGTCCTCCGTGAACCGGTCCTCCCGTACGATATGATAGGCGCCGAACTTCTGCGGCCCGTCTACCGCGAGCTCCACGGCCTGCAGGACGTCCCGCCGGTCGACGCCGCCGTGCAGCATGCGTTCGCCATAGTGGCGAAGATCCCGGAACGGCGTGAAATCCGCCGGCCGCAGCATGATGACTTCGATGCCGTGATGCTCGTGATAATAGCGGCACAGCTGTTCGCCGAGCTTCTTCGTGTACGCATAGAAATCATCGCCGTAGACGGACATGCTCGACAGCCACACCACGCGGCGCACGCGGTTGCGGACCGCCGAGCGGAACATGTTGAACGTCCCCGTCACGTTCAAGGCGTAAAATTCCTCTTCGGAGCGCTGCCCCATATGGATGCCGTGCCAGGCCGGCGTATGCACGATGACGTCGGCGCCTTCGGACGCGGCGTCCAGCGCGCCCGGCTCGCGAACGTCCGCGAGATGGAACGGCAGCTCCGCGTCGACCTCGACGACGTCGGACAAGCGGATGTCGTGGTTTTCCCGCAGCTGCTCCGCGGCGCCCGAACCCACGCTTCCGGAAGCCCCGGTGATCAAGATGTTCATTCTGATTTCCCCTTCCCTGTGAACGGCCGGTTGGACCTGCCCTCAGTATACCAATGGCGCCGATGCGGGGTAAGGAGTGAAAAAACGTTTACTCAGTAACCTTGAGGTAACTGCCGCCGCTGCCCGGAGGCGCCTCAAACGGTACGGCATCCGGCCCGACCGGCGCGCGTCCCGGCCGCAGCCGGGCGGAACGCCGGGCGCTTAGGCGGGGACGGCGGCTTTCAGCAAGCTCCCGCAAGCCGCGAGATGCATCGCCTCGTGCATCAGCGCGAAGTTGAACAATTCGCCCGCGGCATGGAACTCGAGCGGTCCCTGCCGCAGCGGCGGCGCAAGCGGCGCGTTCAGACGGTCAGGGGCGATGTCCGCGAACCGGTCGAGCTGGGCGGACAGCTCGCGGAGCAGCTCCGCCTTGGACGGCGGCGCCTCCGTCCAATCCGCCGGCTTCGTGCCGGAATTGAAGAAGGCGGCGTATGCGGACGGGATCCCGGAGCCGGACCCGAAGCAGAGCGTCATGTACGCGTCCGCCCAATAGACGAGATGCCCGACGTTCCAGCGAACGGTGTTGTTGAAGCCGGCGGGCTGGACGTCGAACAGCTCCTCGGGGATGGCGTCGACCTGCTGCAGCACGATGCGGCGCAGCGTCAGCGCCGAGTTTACGATGATTTCGGACATGGATGATTCCTCCTTTGGGATGGTAACGGCCGATCTGTGCCCAGTATAGGCCGCCTGCCGCGTCCGCTCAATGCAGCGCGCCTTACCATTGGATTAAGCGAGACTTACCGAACGCCCTTGGAGCGCATCCGCGCGAACGCTATAATGGGTGAGACCGGAACAAAGATTGCTATGGCGAAGAAGGGAGGTTCCGGCATGGAGCTGAAACAGCTGCACTATTTTATGGCGGTATGCGAGGAGCTGCATTTCGCGCGGGCCGCCGAGAAGACGGGCGTCAGCGCGCCGAACATCAGCCAGCAGATCCGCGGCCTGGAGGAAGAGCTCGGCGTCCTCCTGTTCGAGCGAAGCGGCAAACGCATCCTCCTGACCGAGGCCGGCGAAATCCTGCGGGAGCACGGCGCGGCCGTTTTCGGGCATTTGCGCCGCGCAAGCGACGCTATCGCCGACCTGAAGCAGACGAAGGGCGGCGCCCTCGTCATCGGCGTGCTGCCCGGCGACGCCGACCTGATGTTCGATTCGCTGCTGCTCGCGTTCCATCGGGCGCACCCGGCGATCTCGCTCTCCCTGCTGGAGAGCGCCGACGTGACGGAGCGGGTGCTCGACCGGACCATCGACGTCGGGGTGACGATCGAACCGGTCGCCGACGAGCGCCTGACGAAGATTCCGCTCTTCCGCGAGGAATTCGCGCTGGCGGTCGCCGCGTCCGTCCCGCTTGCGCGGGAAGCATCCGTCCCGCTGCGCCGGCTGCAGAGCGTGAAGACCGTCCTCTTCCCGCCCGAGCACCAATGCCGGCGGCTGATCGACCGCTTCTGCATGGAGCACGGCTTCCGCCTGAAGCCGCATATGGAATCGACGACGCTCTCCTCCCTGCTCCGCATGGTCGAAAGCGGCATCGGCGCGTGCGTGCTGCCGCGCCTGCTGCTGGATCATATGGACCGCAAGGACATCGCGACCGTGCGCCTGACGCAGCCCGTGCCGAGCCAGGATATCTGCCTGATCTACCGCAGCGACCGTTATGTCGGCCATGCGATGCGCGCGTTCATCAAGGCGCTGCGCGGCCACGTCGAAGCAATCGTCGCGCAGGCGAAAACGTCGTAAGCCGGCTCGCTGCGCCGGCCGCCAAAAAAACCGCCGGGGATCGCCCCGGCGGTGTTTGGCCTTCCCTGCTTGCCGCGTCCCGCGGCCTCTGGTCCGACCGGCTCGCTGCGCCGGCCGCCAAAAAAACCGCCGGGGATCGCCCCGGCGGTTTTTGGCCTTCCCTGCTTGCCGCGTCCCGCGGCCTCTGCGATTCGAACGGCTGCTAGCCACCGGGTCCGCCGACGCGAACGCCGCCTAGTCCGACGCCCGGTTTGCAGGCCCGTTCGCCGTAGGCGGAAGCAGTCATTTGATCCCCCCGGAGCTCTTAATGTCGATGCTGACCTTCGGATGGAAGGTCACCTTCGGGTAGAGCGCCTGCCACGCCTTCCACTCTTTCGCTCCGCCGTACCGGGTCGCGCGGTAGCGAAGGCCGAAGCCGACAGGGTCCACGTTCAAGCGCTGCAGCTTTTGAAGCAGGCGCGCGTAACGCGTTTCCGTCTGCCGCTCGGCCAGCTGCTCGTAATAGCTCCAAGGCCGCGTATAGAACGCTTCCGTCGACTCCTCCGCCTGCGCGACGATGCGGCCCTTCAGATGGATGGCCGGCGGGGAAGCTTGAATCTTGTAATCGTATCGGAAGCGATGCACGTTCAGCGCGAATTGCACCTTATCCGTCTTCGTCTCGACGTCGAAGTTTTGATTGCGCTCCACCAGCTCGTTGAAGATGCGCGTCTCGTCCGCGGAGAGCACGGCTTTCATCCGCTCCTCGTCGAAGACGGCGACCTGATCGATCAGGAACGCGCCGTCGTCGATCGTGCGAATGACGGGCAGATACGGATCGATTCCCTTCTCCCGCACCCTGCGGTGAAAATCGAATAAATGCTCGGTCGCGATAAACGACGATTCCGTGCCGTCCTGGTCGAAGCTGAGGAACAGGCTGTCCCCCGGGAACCGCTCGGAATTGGTCTTGACGTTCAGCACTGCCTCGGCCGACGGGTCGCCGACCGCCATATACGAAGCGCTTTGAATGTCGCGCCGGCGCAAGAACCAATCGAGCAGGTCTTCGCGCAGCAGCTCGTCGCTCACGTCCTTGCCGACGACGATCATTTTCGATTGCGTGAAGTCGAGCTCCTTGTCGACCTTCGACTTGATGTGGCGTACCGCTTCCGCGATGGAGCTGGCGTCGTCGGAGACGAGCCGGTACGTATTCGTCTCGCCGGGCTGAATCTTGGCGAACGGCACGGCCAGCTTCAGGGAGACGCGGTACGCCTTCTCTTCGGCATGCGACTTGTCGATGCCGATCGCCATGACGAAGAAGCGGCGGTCGATGTCCTTGAACCCGCACCCGGACAGAATCGCGAGCAGGAGCAGCCACCCCGCGAGGCAGGCGCTGAACCGCTTCATGACCCGGCCCTCCGCGCCAGCAGCCGTTTCCCCGCCACATACACGCACGCGACGAACAGCAGGTCGATCGGCAGGCCGATCTGCATCCATTTCGAGATCGTTTTGAACAGCGTCGCTTCGTCGATCCGGAGGCCGAGCACGATGGTGGCGATGCCTGCGAGCGCGCAGATGCCGAACGCGATCAGCTTGGTGAGCGGCGTGTTCTTGCGATAGTCGAACGCGCGGAAGCAGCTGCCGATCGTCTGCGCGCCGATGTGCCAGACGAACATCGTGTAGGTGAACGTGATCACGAGCGAGACGAGCAGGTAAATGGAGATCACGCGCTCGATCAAGATGTATTTGATGCTGATGGCGTCCATCGTCGAAACCCACGTATAGATGTAATCGTCCACGCCGTCCGTCCCGTGGAACCCGATGGGGATGAAGAACGACAGGATTTCCAGCGCGAAGCCGATGAACGGAATCGCCCACACGTACCGGATCTTCCGGTCTTCCGTGAACAAGCGGTTGAAGATCGACAGCGTCAAGAAGCCGGCGAACGTGTTGGTCGAGGCCGAGAGGCAGTTCCAGGACGGCGGGATCCAGGTATAATCCAGCATGGCGCGGATCGAGTCGACGTTCAGGCTCTTGCTGAACACGCCGTGCAGCAGCAGCACGAGCAGCAGCGGCACGCTCAGCACGAAGATGATTTCGGTGCTGTACATCACCGCTTTCGACGACTGCGCCGCCGCCAGGCACGTCACCGTCACGAACAGGATGAGCAGGATCGACGGCGCCATGTCCGGATTCAAATATTTGGCGAACACGAACGTGCAGTGCACCCAGACGATCGCGCCCGCCGACAGCGAGCCCAAGCCCATCACGAAGAGAATCGGGACGTACACCGCCTTGGGGAGCGAAGCCGCGAAGATCTCGGGCACGCCCTGCCCTTTGAATTTGCGCATGGTCGCCGTGAACGCCGCGATCAAGACGACGGCGATCGCCGGTCCGATGGCGAACGACAGGATCGCGCCGCGAAACCGTTCGTCGATATGCACGCGCGGGACGAAGATGACGGTATGGATCAGCATGGCCACGATCACGAAATAAAAGAAATAGCGCGTCATCCGCTCACCTGCTTTTTCGCTGTTCCCCGGGAAACAGCTTTAAGTACGGCCTTCCGAAGCTCTGGAGGCTGGCCGCGTAGACGATAAAGCCGAAAATCCCGGTCACGACGCCTGCCAAGCCGAAATAGATCGCCAGCAGCACGAGCGGAAACTTGGCCGCCCGCATGGCATAGCTCATCGTATTGATCGGAATGACGAAGTTCGAGATCGCGACCGCCGACGCGATGATGATCATGATGCTGCTGACGAGTCCCGCTTCCTGCGCCGCCTGCCCCAGGATGAGGCCGCCGACCGTCGTCGCCGTGGAGCCGATATGCTTGGGCAGCCGGATGCTCGCTTCCGTCAGCGCTTCGGTCAGGAACAGCATGAAGAAGACCTCGTAAAACGAGGAATACGGAACCGCCGCGCGGCTGCCGGCGATCTCGATCGCGAGCTGGGCCCGCAGAAATTCCGGATTGTACGACACGAACGCGATATATAAAGCCGGCAGCGTCGTCGTAATGAACGCGCTCAAATACCGCAGCGCCTGCAGCGGGTGAACCAGCCAGGGAAACTGGTAGGCATCGTCCATGGAGACCATGAAATCGTAGAAGACCGCCGGGAAATAAACGGCAAACGGCGTTCCGTCCAGCAACAGAATGACTTTGCCTTGGCTAAGGTTCAAGATCGTGCGGTCGGGGCGGTCCGTCGCCATCGCGGTCGGGAACAGCTGGTACCGGTTCGTCAGGAGCATCGACAGCTGGTTCGCCGCCTGCACGACCTCCGCTTTGACCTTCGTCAATCGGCGGTCCAGCCCGAGCAGCAGATCCGGCTCGACCTTCGACTCGTCGTAGATGATCGCCAGCTGCGTGCGGCTCTGGAGTCCGACCTCCGTATATTCGACGCGCAGGTTCTTCGAAGGATACCGCATCCGCACGATCCGCACGTTCGTCTCGACGTCCTCCGAGAACGACGTCTGCGGACCCTGCAGGATGCTCTCCACCGTCGCGTCCGTCGGCTTGGTCGTCGGCGTTTTGCGCGCCTCAATCGCGGCGATGCTTCCGTTCCGGATCACGAGCGCATAGCCGTGCAGCAGCTTGTCGGCGGTCTGCTCGCCCGGCTCGATCGTCTGGTAGCCCGAGCTCAGCTTCAGCCTGGCCATGAAGTCCTGCATGCGGACCGACAAGCCGAACGGGTCCAGGATCGTCTGCTGAATATACAGCTTATCGCAGAGCGAGGACAGATAATACAGCCGCGCCGCGTCGGATCCGATTCGCAGTTCGCGGCTGACCAGATCGACGGACTTCGTCACGCCGGGAACGGCGTCTTCCGGGTTGAACCGCTCCATGGCGCCACCTTCCTTGGTCGTTCGTTTGGCGGTTAGGCTTCCCTGCGCCGGCGGTTCGTATCCATAAGCGGCCGGATGCGCCAAAAAAACCGCGAATTGGCATTCGCGGTTTTTCTCGCGGTTCCGGGTTCATGTGCTCGCTCGTTCGCGAAGGGAGCTAAGACCTATTCCTTCACGGAGCCGAGCATGATGCCGGAGATGAAATACTTTTGCAGGAACGGATAGACGCACAGGATCGGAATGGACGCCACGAACACCTGCGCCGATTTGATCGTGCGGTCGGACACCATGCTCATCAGCTTGGCGTACTGCTGCGTCATGACCTGCGAGTTGGACTGCACCAGAATCGTCTGCAGATACGATTGCAGCGGATAGTTCTTCTGGTTGTTCATGTAGATCAGCCCGTCGAACCAGGCGTTCCAGTGGCCGACGGCGATGAACACGACGAGCGTCGCCAGGATCGGCATCGACAAGGCCAGGTACAGCCGCGCCAAGATCCGGAAGTGGCCGGCGCCGTCCATGAACGCCGATTCCTCGATCTCCTTCGGGATGCCGCGGAAGAAGTTGGACAGCAGCAACACGTTGAAGACCGACACCGCGCCGGGCAGGACGAGCGCCCAGACGGAATCGAGAATGCCCGTGTACTTGACGATCATGAACGACGGCACGAGGCCGCCCGAGAACAGCATCGTCACGACGAGGTACCAGGCGAAGGCCGACTGGTGCTTGAACGACGCTTTGTTCTTCGACAGCGGGTAGGCGATCAGGATCGTCAGCAGCATACTAACGAATGTTCCGAGCACGACGCGTTCGATCGAGACGCCCATCGCGGTCCAATACTCCGATTTGTTCAAAATGTATTCGTACGACTTGAGCGTCGCCTTGACCGGCCACAGCGTCACCTCTCCCGCGTTGACCGCGCTGCTCGCGCTGAGCGAGACGGACAGCACGTGGATCATCGGCACCACGCAGCTCAGCGAGAAGAGTACGAACAGCAATCCGTTCAGCGTCGCGAACGTACGCCTTCCGATAGAACGATCCGGCATAATCGGCGTTCCCCTCCTTTTCCTAGAAGATCCGGTGATCCGATACTTTGCGCGCGACGTAATACGAGACCGAGATGAGCGCGAGGCTGACGACCGACCGGAACAGCCCGATCGCCGACGCGAGCGAATACTGCGACTGCTGCAGGCCCATCCGGTACACCCACGTGTCGATGACGTCGCCCGTCGAATAGACGAGCGGGCTGTACAGCATGAGCACCTGCTCGAAGCCGGCGTTCAGGATGTAGCCCATGCTGAGCGTCATCATGAGGATGATCGTCGATTTGATGCCGGGAATCGTAATGTGCAGGATCTGCTTGAACCGGCTTGCCCCGTCCATGACGGCCGCCTCGTACAGCGTCGGATCGATGATCGTGATGGCGGCCAGGAACACGATCGTCCCGAAGCCGGTCACTTGCCACGTCTCCGTGCCGACCAGCACGTACGGGAACAGCGACGCCTTCGACAGGAACACGACCGGCTCGAAGCCGAGCTTGCCGAGCAGCATGTTGATCAGCCCTTCCCGGGAGAGCAGGTCGCGCAGGATGCCGCCGAGGATGACCCAGGACAGAAAATACGGGAAATAGATGATCGTCTGCACGACGCGGCGGAAGAGCTTCGAGACGATCTCGTTCAGCAGCACCGCCACGACGATCGCCGCGAGCGTCTCGACGACGATTTTCATCGAGGCGATGAAGAGCGTGTTCAGCACGACCTGCTTCACGTCGGGAATGTACGCGAGCCGCCGGAAGTTATCGAAGCCGACCCAGTCGGAACGGAAAAACCCGAGGCTCGGCTCGAACCGCTGGAACGACATGACGACCCCGAACATCGGGAGATAGGCGTAGACGAACAAGACGACGACCGGCGCGATCAGCATGACGTAGAGGGCCAGCTGGCGGCGCGGGATCGTTAAGGCATGCAGCAGTTTCATGGCTTCCCTTCACTCCATTCGGCTTCCGCCGCCCGCGGGATGACGGCGGCCGCGGGCGAGCGTCCGTCCGCAGCCGGCCCGCCGCGGGCGCCGGCGGTCTATTTGCTGTCGAACCAGCTTTGGATGCTTTCCTTGTTCTTCGCTTCGAACCACTTGTTTACGCCGGAATAAACCGCCGACATGTAGATCGCGTCGTACTGCTTCAGAAAGTCGTCGTATTGGCCGATGTCGCCGCCTTTGACCACGTTCAGGAACATGACGTCGTACGCCTTCTTGATGATCGGCGCGTTGTCGATCATCTCCTGCGTCGGCATCGCCGTATATTCGTTCATCTGGAACGCCTTGTTCTTGATGTAGCCGTCGACGACCGCGAGGCTGCCCTGGTCGGTATACGACAGGTAGGACGGGAAGCCGGCCTTGTCGTTCTTGTCGGCGTACGCCTTCGCTTGGTCGTAAAACAGCTTGTCGGATTCCGGCATGCCGTCCGCCTTGCCCGTCTTGAACGCATTGCTGACGACCTGGAACGCCTCGTAGTTGAACGACGGATTGTACACCGGCATCGGATACGCCAGGAAGATGCCGGAATTGTCCTTCGGATCGGTGTTGTACTTGCCGAACTGCATCGTCTCCGGATTGTTGTTCAAGTCGTGGTACAGGTTCTCCATCTTCACGAGCGCTTCGGGATGCTCGACGCCTTTGCGCGCCACGCTGATGCCGAGCACGGTCGCGGCCGTCACGGAGGACTTGGCCTGCTCGCCGTCCGCCGACGGAATGGCAACGGGCAGCCACTTATTGTCCGGATGCTTGTCGAGGTTCAGATTCAGCGGCCACCACGCGTCCCACAGCCCGCCGAAGACGACGCCGGACTGGTTGTTGACGATGGACTCGTTGTACTTCGTATCGTCGAACGTCGCGAAGTCGGGGTTGATGTAGCCCTTCTTGTAATAGTCCTGCAGCTTGAGCAGCGCCTTGCGCGTGTTCTCGCGGTGCTCGGGACCGAACATGCCGTCCTCCAGCTCGCCCTTGCCGTTCTTGACCCAGATGTTCGGGTAGGCATGGAACATGTTGAAGAACGCGTCGCCGATGCCCCAGAAATTCGACGCGATGTTCGCGTCCGCGAGCGCGATCGGGTATTTCTCGCCGCCGCCGTTGTCGTAGTCGTTGTTCTTGAACGCGCTTAGAATCTTGTCGAGGTCGTCGACCGTCTTTGGCAGCGTCAGGCCGGCCTTCTCCACGTTATCCGAGCGCATCCACAGCATGAAGCCGGAATCGTGGTACGTCTGGCCGTTCGGAATGCCGTAGACTTTGCCGTTCTTGGTGACGCCTTCGAGCAAGCCCGCGTAATCGCCGGTCAAATATTTCTTCATGTATGTCGAGCCGTAGTCCTGCAGCGCCTGGGTCAAATCCGCCAGCTGTCCCGTCGAAGCGAGCCGCTCGAACTGCGACGGGGAGACGTAGAAGAAATCCGGCAGGTCGCCGCTCGCGATCATGAGGTTCATCTTCTCTTCGCCCTGCGCGCCCGGCGACGTCCAGTTGAACTTCAGGTCGATCCCGAGCTTCTCGGCCCACGTGCGCGTGTAGATGTTGCTCTCGAGCGTGTCGGGCTTCTTGAGGTTGGTCGCCACCTCGTTGTTCGTGTGCACGGTCGTGACCGTGATCGGCGGATCGTATTTGCCGTACGGATCCTGCGGCGGCTCCGCGTTCGGATCGAGCTGCACGGCCGTCTCCGAGGCCGCGTTGCCGTTCTTCGTCCCGGCGTTCGCGCCCGAGGCGTTCCCCGTACCGCCGTTGCCGTTGCCGGAGCAAGCCGCCAGAATCAGCGTCAAGGACAGGCCGACGGCGAGCGGCGCAACCGCGTTCTTCTTGTTCATGCTGAATTTCCCCCTGTACGAGCCGGATGAGCCCGTCGTTTTGAAATGCGCAGGACGTCTCGCGTTGTAAGCGCTTTACGATCTGAATGCATTATAGAGCACGCGCCTTGGGCCGTATTGTATAATCGCGATGCTATTTGTAAAATTGTCATAAAAAAATGGCGGCCCCGATCCCGGGTGCCGCCGTTTCTCCCTCGATTCAAGCCTACTTTCCGCGCCGCTGCAGCCTTCGGCCGATCGGGCCTCCTCCGTCCCGCTTCATTAAGGCACCCGGCCCCAATTGTAAATTTTTGCTTGCCGCTTGTCCCGGGGCCATCGACGCTCCACCCGCTTCGCTACGCATAGCCGTGCTGCCCGCGGTATTCCTGCGGCGTCCGCGAGACGCTCGCCCGGAACGCCTTGGAGAAATGCGCCCCGTCGTAGAAGCCGCTGACGATCGCGATCTCGGTGATCGGCATCGTCGTCGTCTCGAGCAGCCGCTTGGCGCTCTCGATGCGCGCGGCGAGCACGTATTGGCCGATCGTCGTCCCCGTCACCGCCTTGAAGAGCTGGTTCAGGTAGCGCTCGTTCAGCCCGTGGCGGGCGGCTACGTCCGGCAGCAGGATTTTGCCGCCGATGTCCATCCGTTCCTGCAAATCCTCGATGACCTGCCGGACGATCAGCTCGTGCTTGTTCCGGTGGCCGGCATGCTCGGCGAGCTCCATGTAGATTTTCACGAAGATGTGCAGGAAATAATTCTTGGCCAGCACCGAGACGTGCCGGTCCATGCGCAGCTCCGTCATGAAAGCGCGGAATTCCGCCTGCAGGCCCGGCATCGCCAGCGGGGCCGCTTCGAAGTCGAGCAGCCGGAACAGCTCGGCCATGCGCGCGTTCAGATCCGGCGCATCGAACCGGAACATCACGTAATAGAGATCGAACGAACCTTCCTCGCAGAAGCTGCTGCGGACGTCGTCGGGCACGTAGATGAGGTCGCCGTGCTTGAAACGCAGCGTCCGCTTGTCCTGCACCACGGTGTTCGTCCCCCGCGTGTAATAGTTCAGCTCGAAGCCCGAGCCCGCGCCGTTCCAGCCCCGGTCCCGCCAGAAGCCGAACGCCGGGAACGAAAACCGGTGCCATTCCCGGTCGAACAATTCGATCAGCGATTTCAGATGCGACGCCGGTTTGAAGCTGTTCATCGCGCAGCACCCCCCAGTTTTTCTTACAATTTTACAATTGATAGAATAACTATACAATACGGATCGCGGATTGTGAACTATACTCGGAGTAGTTCTGCAGGGGACTATCATGCGAAGAGGGATGTGGGCCATGAAGGAGACGGTCGGACATATCACGCAAGAAGATAAAGAATTTTACAAGGAGAACGGCTACTGGGTCAGCCCGGTGCTGTTCGGCGAGGACGAAATCGCGGAGCTCCGCCGCGCCCACGACCGCATCTGGTCGTTCGATTACGACGGCGACGGCTACCCGCTGGAAGAATGGCGCCCGTCGAACAATCCCAAGATGCTCCGCAAAATCGACAACTCCTGGTGGATCAACGACGCCGTCCGCAAGACGGTCACGAACCCCGTGCTCGGCCGGATCGCGGCGGGCCTGATGGACAGCTCCGGCGCGCGGCTGTGGTACGACCAGGTCATTTACAAGCCCGGCACCGGCACCGGCGAGAAGGATGCCTTGTCCCCCGGCAACGTCGGCTGGCATCAGGACTATATCTACTGGCAGTGCACGGATACCCCGAATCTGGTCACCGCCTGGATCGCCCTGCAGGATACGGACCTGACGAACGGCTGCATGTCCGTCGTGCCCGGTTCGCACAAGTGGGGGCTGCTCGGGGGCAGCGACGCGTTCTTCAACCGCGATCTGGAGGCGGTCAAGCACCGCATCGCACAGGAATCCGGACGCGAATGGAAGGAAGTCCCGGTCACGCTGAAGGCCGGCCAGGCCAGCTTTCACCACGCGCTGACGATCCACGGCTCCGGCCAAAATCATTCGGCGGATCCGCGCCTCTCCGTCGTCGCGCATCTCATGCCGGACGGCATGGCCTACAAGAAGCACGGCCATCACAACGTCGACAACATCCGGCTGCTCGGCCCGCGCCCGAAGGAAGGCCAGCGCTACGACAATCACTATTGGCCGCTGCTGTACGCCGAACATTCGCATCAAGACTAACCGCTCCCGCATAAAAATACGGCCGACAAGGGCCTCTGGAGGTACCGACAATGAAAATGCAACTGACGCCCGAAGAACGGCAGTCCGGCAAGCTGGATCCCGAGAAGCTCGCGATCGCCGTCGAGCAAGTAAAAGCAAACGGTTACATCGTGCTCGACAAAGTGTACGGCGACGAGCAAATGGCGGAGCTGCGCGGATCGTTCGACCCGCTGTTCGACGAGTACATCGAGCGCCGCGGCTACAATACCGGCACGAACCGCGCCCAGATGCACCTGCCGTTCCAAGCGCCGTTCAACGACCCGTCCATTCTCGAGCATCCGATCGCCATGGCCATCATCGACGGAGTGCTCGGCCCATACAGCAAGATCAGCTATTTCGCCTCCGACACGCCGATGCCCGGCTCGGACTATCAGGCCGTGCATTGCGACATCAACCCGCTGTTCCCCGAGCTGTCGGTGCCGCTGCCTCCCTTCAGCCTCGTGCTGAACATTCCGCTCGTCGACACGACCGAGGAGAACGGCCCGCTCGAGGTTTGGCCGGGCGGCACGCACCTGCACGGCGACCGGGCGAACCAGGACACGCTCGGCGGCGTCGTCAATCCGCACATGCACATCGTGCGCGCGTCGCAGTACATGCACTCCGAGAAGGTGTACATGTCCGCCGGCTCCATCGTGATCCGCGACATTCGGATGTGGCACCGCGGCACGCCGAACCGTTCGGACTACCGCCGCACGAACATCGCCTTGATCTACAACCGCGACTGGTACGGCTCGGGCTATTCCATCCAAATCCCGCGCGAAACCTACGACGCCCTGCCGAAGCGCTCGCAGCAGCTGCTCCGCGCCGAGAAGGTCGGCTATCCGGTGATGATGCCGTGGGAATGGTAAGATCGTCACGGTCATCGTCGCCCGCTTCCGGGACTGGCTTGGATTAACCGGCCGGCTGCGTGTACGCGGCGGCATGCGGACGCACGAAAGGCCCGTTCCGGGAGGAACGGGCCTTTCGGCGGTTGCGCAAGCGGGTCAGGTTCGCGCCGGCGGCAAGCGAGCCGTCTCATGGCGCCATGCAAGCCAGCGCTTCCGCAGTCCGAAGCATCGCCGGCGCCAAGTCAGGCGGACGTCTCCGTCGCCTCCGCCTTGCCCGACATCGCCTGCAGCTTCTTCTTGGCGCGGTGAATGAGCGTTTTTACGGCGCCGACGGACAAGTTCAGGATCGACGCCAGCTGCTTGTACGACAAGCCGTACTCGTACACGAGCACGAGCGCCTTGCGCGCTTCCGGCTTCAAGCTTTCGAGCAGCTCGTATTCGTCCGGCACCTCGGCAAACCGCCCGATTCCGCCGTCGCCCGCGCCGGAGACGGCTTCCATCCGTTCGCTCGAGATTTCGAGGCTGCGCACCCGCTTGCGGTACAGGTCGATCGCGGTATTGCGCGCGATGACGGTCAGCCAGCCTTCCTGAACGTCCGCCGCGCCCGTCTCGCCGAGCCGGCGGAATATTTTGATGAACGTCTCCTGCGCCGCGTCCTGGGCCAGAAAATGGTCGCGCAAAATCGCGTACGCACAATAATAGACGTGCTTGTAATACCGTTGGTAACAGGCGTCGAACGTATCCCCGGCCTCGTACGCGGCCGCCGGGCCGCCGGCCTGAGCAGCCGCGCCGCGCGGCTCGCCTTCCCCCGCGTCCCCGCCGAAATCGCCGAGGCCTGTCCGCGCGGCGAGATAACCGCCGTATCCCGAATCGTCCGGAGCATCGTGATGCCGTTCCGTGTTTGGTGACATTTCGCTTCCTCGCTTTCGAGCTTCCGTTTCGTCCGTTTCATCATAAACAATGAACTTTAAAGAGAACCAAAGCAATTCTTAAATTTTTATAAAATCGTAACCCGGGGTCGTACGGAACCGCGTGTACGATAGCCGAAAATAAAAAAAGCAGCCCCTCGCGGGACCGCTTGTCGGCTTACGTATGCGCGTCGCGCGCTTCGGCGGCGAACAGCCGCCCCTGGGCCGCGCCGGTCAAAGCGGCCGCGATCGGCGGCGAATCGCCCGTTCCGTTCGCCGCCCTATCCGGCGTCGGACGCGCCGTGTCGTACGGAGCCCGCGTCCTGCCGCCCTGCTCCCGGTTCGTCCGCCCGCGGAACGGATTCGCCGCAAGGAGACGGTAGCCGATGCAGCCGAGCAGGCCGCCGGCGGAATTCAGAATCATGTCGTCGACGTCGAAGCGGCCGATGGCGAAGACCGCCTGCGCGCTTTCGAAGCAGAAGCTCAGGCCGAACGAACAGATCAGCGCGCCGAAGAGCGAGATGCCGTTGCGGGACAGCAAGCCGAGAAACACGCCGAAGGGCAGGAATATCGCGACGTTGCCGGCGACGTTGACGAAGCCGTGCGGCGTCATCACGTGAACGGTCCGCGAAATTTCCTCGAACGGGACGAGATTGCCCGCGTGCACTCGCCAGCCGACGTCCTGCGGGTTGCGGACGCTCCGCAGCAATTCCGCCCACAGATAGCCGGGCGAGATCGGATTGAACTTGAAGAGGACGATTTTGAATAATACGTACATATACAGCACGAACGACGCGAGCTCGAGCTTATGCGCCAGCTTTTCTTTCATGGGCAATCCCTGCTTTCCGGTGGTCTTTGTTTCGCGTAAGACCAGCTTAAGGCAGACTCCTTAAAGAGAAAGCGGGCAATTTTTAAGTTTTCCTAAAAAGCCGCCCGGATCGCGGCGCGCGTGCGCGGCGCGGGAAGCGCCGTACTGCCGGCGGCCGCGTCCGGCGCAGGTCCTGCCACCACCGGCTCCGCCGATTCCCGCGCCGCGTCAGAACCCGTGCGCCCAATGGATGATGAGCGGCAGGTACAGGAAGCTCGCGACCGTCGTGATCGCGACGTTCAGCGCCGTCATCTCCGGATCGCCGCCGTACTTCTCCATCATGACGACGGAATTGATCGCCGACGGCATCGAGGATTGGACGAACAGCACGGACGCCTCCAGCCCGCGCAGACCGAGCAGCGAGATCGTGAGCCAGGACAGCAGCGGCACCCCGGCGATCCGCATGGCGACGGCGATCCAGAGCTCCCGCCGCATCCCGCTGCGCCAGTTGGCCTTCCGCAGCTGCATGCCGAGGATAAGCAGCACGACCGCGGCATAGGCGCCGCCGATGAGCCGGAATCCGTCCGCGAGGCTGTCCGGCAGCGGGATGCGCAGCGCGTACAGCAGGAGGCCGACGGCCGCGGCGTAGATCAGCGGATTGCGCGCCATCGCGACGGCGGCCTGGCGCGGACTGAACGAGCTGCGCGACGAAATGTACAGCCCGAGCGTGTTGACGAGCACGATATGAAGCACCACGTTCGTCACGCCGATCGCGAAGCCTTCCGTGCCGAACGCGAGCAGGAGCAGCGGCAGCCCGTAATTGTTGGAATTGGCGAAGATCGTCGTCATCTCCATGGACCGGAGCGACGAGCGGTCGAAGCGAAGCGCCTTGCCCGCCGCGAGCGACGCCGCCCAGCACAGCGCGGTCTGAAGCGCCGTGAACAGCGCGATATGCCCGAACGAAGACGAATCGAGACTGCTGCCGGCGAGCGAGCCGACGATAAGGCAGGGCGACAGGACGAACAGGCTGAGGTCGGCCAGCATCTTCGTATCCGGGGACTTGAATGCCTGGTAGAGATAGCCGAGGAGACACGCCATCAAGATCGGCACGCTGACCGAGCCGAATATCGCGAAATAAGCTTGCATGGGAACATCCGCCTTCTTTCGTAACCGCTGGATTTACTTGTCATTGTATACGGCGGCGGCCGGGCATTGAAATATATAAATCGAATGAGTTTTATAAATTCAGCCTATAGCGAGGCGGCGATGACGGCGATACCGATAGCAACGCGGCGATCGGGGGCCGGTTATCATCGCCCGTCTTGGCTCGCTTGTTTCGGGCCGCATCAAAATAACACATCAATTGCGCGGTTCGGGCCATAGGCTTCGGCGCGGGCGATCTGCCATAATAGGGGCAAGCAAGCGATACCAGCCGTTTCGGAAAGGGGAATCCGCATGTTGAAATTTTCCGGCATCGCCAACCCGTACGCGCTCGGCAAATACGGCGTCGAGCAAAATGCCCGCGTCCTGCAGCGCTATCGCTTCCTGCACGAAGGTCTGCTGAAAGCGGCGGCCGGGCAACTCCCCGGCCGCGAGGATTGGGATCTTCGGGTGGCCATGTGCCGCCACATGTACGAGGACGCCGAGATCGCGAACCAGTGGCGCGAGCGGATTCCGGAGCTCCGCACGTCGAGCGCCGTCCTATCGAAAGAGCCCGACCCGGTCCTCTCCCTTCTGATGGACGAGCTCGTCCACGCCGGGAGCGACTTGGAATGGGCGTCCGCCGTCTACGAAGTCGTCAAGCCGGCTTTGCTGGCCGCTTACCGGGAACATATGGCGGCCACCCAGCAGATCGTCGACCAGCCGACGATCCGCGTTTTGCGCGGCGCGATTCTCGATCTTGAAGCGCAGCTCGAATGGGGCGAAGCGTTCCTGGCCGAGCTGCGCGCCTCGGCGGCCGCGCAGGACGCGACCGCTGACGCGACCGCTGAAGCGGCTGCCGCGCAGGACGCGCCGCCGTTCGCCGACGCGATCGCCGCCTTCCTCGCGGCGGCCGGCGGCGTCGCGGGCGAGCTGTCCCGGCCGACGGATCTGCCGCGCCGCGGGCGCTCCCGGACGACGTATGCCGTGCCGGGCAGATCCGTCCGCGATCCCCGCAAGATGGGCGAAACGACGTGGGCGCGGACGAGCGTCGCGAATCCGCCGGACGATCCCGCGGGGCGCGAGCTGCTCATGAAGATGCGCGTCCGCCAGGAGGAGATGACCGCGTGCGACCTGGTCGCGGCGGTGCTGTACGGCCAGAAGAACATGCCGTGGGCGTTCTACCGCGATCTCGCGCGCCATATTTGGGACGAAGCGCGGCACGCCATGTTCGGGCAGGCGGCGCTCGAAGCCGACGGGCACGAATGGATGTCCCGGCCGCAGTACACGTCCGATTACGACATCAACGCGGACAAGATTCCCGCCGTGCAGTACGCGTGGCTCAGCATCGGCATCGAGGAAGGCGCGATGATCAGCCTTGGCAAGAAGAAGGAGTACGAGTGGTGCCGCGACGAAGCGAAGCATCCGCTCATGGCGCAGTTCCAGGATTACGACTGGGCGGACGAAATCGTCCACGCGAACCTCGGACGGAAGTGGACGCCGGACCTGATGGGCGAGGAGCTTCCCTTCGTCCGCGAGGCGGCGCAGAAGGAGCTGCGGCACTTCTTCGCCGAAGTCGACAAAGCGAACAAGGCGTTCGCCCGCGGCGAAGCGTCCAAAGCTTAGCGCGGCGCATCGGCGGCGAAAACAGCGGCAACGCAAAGAGCGGCAGGCCCGGACCCCGTCCCGGACTGCCGCTCTTCGGCGCATTCGCTTGTCATGACCGGCGCGCGCTTCATTCGCGCGGTCCGATCGGCTCCGCCGCCGTCTCGTACAACGCCGGATCCAGCGCGCGCACGAACGGCGACCATGCCCCGGCGGCGTACAGCGTCAGCCGGTGCATCGCGCGCGTGCACGCCGTATAGAACAGCTTCCGTTCGCTTTCCTGCGCGTACGCTTCCTCCCCGGCGTCATGGATCAGCACGGCGTCGAACTCCACGCCCTTGGCGAGGTAGGCGGGGATGACCATGATCCCCTTCTCGTAGGACGGCGATGCCTTGTCGATGAGCCGCGCGTCCTCGCGGCCGCAAGCGGCCAGCGCGCGGCGGGCGGCCTCGGCCTCCGCGGCCGTCTTCGTCACGACGGCCACGGAGCCGAAGCCTTCCGCGGTCAGCGCGGCGAGATCCGCGGCGATGCGCTTCGCCCGCGCGTCGCCGCTCTCCGTCCGGACGAGCAGCGGCTTGGGACCCGGCCGGTCGAACGGCACGATCTCTTCGCCGCCCGCCAGCATCGCGCGCGTGAAGGCCGCGATTTCCCGCGTGGACCGGTAGCTGCGCGCGAGCCGGATCACGTTCGTGTCCGCTTCGCCGTACAGCCGGAGCAGCGGCGACTCCGCGCCGCCCAGCTCGGTGGCCTGCGCGAAGATCGCCTGGCCGAAGTCGCCGAGCACCGTCATGCGCGCATGCGGAAACAGCTTGCGAAGATACGCGTACTGAAACACCGAATAGTCCTGTCCTTCGTCGACGAAGACATGCCGCACCTGCGTATTCGTCCGGACGCCCTCGATCAGCTCCTTCAGGTACAAATACGGCGTCGCGTCCTCGTAGAACAGCTCGCGCCGGTTCAGCTTCTCCGCCGTCTGGCGGCAAATCTCCGCCCACTCCGCCGGCGCGTCCGTCCCGTTCGTCAGCTCCGCGTAGGCGGACCCGCTCTCGAACAACCGGCCGTACATGCCCGCGAAGTCGAGGAACTTCAACCGTTTCACGCTCCGCCGCAGCGGCTTGAAGCGCTCCTTCACGATCGTCTTGCGGAGCAGCGCTTCTTCCCGGTCGGCCAGGTCGAACACGTCCTCGACCCGTTCGCGCCGGTTATGGATCGCGTCGTCGGCTTCGACGTACTGCTCGGCGAACATGAAGATGCCTTCGTCGCGCCGGTATTCCTGCAGCAGCTCGTCGTACGATTCGGCATATTGCCCCCGGTCGAGGTATTGCGCCTTTTCCTGCGCCCACTGCGCCTTCCGTTCCTTCCGCTCCAGCGCGGCCAGCTCGCGCAGCAGCCATTCCTGCAGCAGCGCGACGCGGTTCGGCAGCCGGATCGAACGATCGAAGCCGTAGAAGCGGGCCGCCATGTCCTCCGCCGAGATGAGCTCCCGGCCCATGAACCGGATGCCGGCGAAGCGCAGCCCTTCCTCCCCGAGCCGCGCCGCGTACGCGTCGAGCGCCAGCCGGTACGCCTCGGAAGCCTTGTATGCCATCCCCGCCATACGGGCGCCGTAGTCCGGCGCTTCCGTTTGCGTCAACGCGTATTCGATCTGGTCGAACGGATCCTCGAGCCGGAACGACTTGCCGAGCCAATAGTCGAGGTAATCCTGGAACGTCGTCTGCTGCATGTTTTCCTCGCCGAGCTCCGGGAGCACCGTGGAGACGTAGCCGTTAAAGAGCGGATTCGGCGAGAACAGCACGATCTGGTCCGCCTTGAGCCGGTCCCGGTATTTGTACAGCAGGTACGCGGCCCGCTGCAGGGCGGCCGACGTCTTCCCGCTGCCGGCCGCGCCCTGCACGATCAGCATGCGGCTGCGATCGTCGCGGATGACGGCGTTCTGCTCGCGCTGGATCGTCGCGACGATGGATTTCATGCGGTTGTCGGCGCCGTGGCCGAGCACCTGCTGCAGCAGTTCGTCCCCGATCGTCACGCTCGCGTCGAACACGCTCCGCAGCTCGCCGTCCTGAATGCGGTACTGCCGCTTCAGCGTCATGGTTCCGCCGACCGTGCCGCCGGGCGTATCGTAAGACGCGGGTCCCGGAACGTGGTCGTAATACAGGCTCGCGACCGGCGTGCGCCAGTCGTATACGAGGAAGCTCATCGCGTCCTCGTCGGCGAACGACGAGACGCCGATGTAGACGGGCTCCTCGCCGGACTCGCCCGCTTCGCGAAAATCGACGCGGCCGAAATAAGGCGACGCCTGCAGCCGCCGGAGATTGTTCCGCTGCCGCAGCAGCAGCCGCTGGCTGCGTTCCCGTTCGGCCAGCACCGCTTCCTGCTGCCGGATGCTGAAGAACGTCTCCTCGTAGTCCTCCGACGTGCTCGTATTGACCGTGACCTCTTCCCAAAACCGCTTCCGAATGTCCGCCGCCTGTTCATGCAGCCCGTCGACCTGCGGATCCAGCTCGGCGATTTTGGCCGCTAATTTAGCCTCCACCAGCGTCAGCCGTTCCCGTTCCCGTCCCCAGTCCGTTGCGTTGCTCATGCCGACAACACGCTCCTTTGCGTCATGTAATGGAGAATGCAAACGATGAGTTGACATTCCGTGCGTCCCTGTGTTATCATTTAATTGTAAGTTAAGATAGCCTTACTTCACCCACAATTAAAAAACAGACACAATGGAGACTTCATCTTACCATAGCGTTTCGCGATGCGCAATACATAAAGCCGCAGGCATTTGCCTGCGGCTTTTTTAAATTTGCCATAACAGTCGCCTGTCGATGGCGGAGCGTATCTCGGACAGGACGGTACGCGGCGCTTAACCGCCGCTTACCGCGCCCCTTTCTTGCGCCCTTACGAGCTCAGCTTCTGGCGGACGGGAACGTTGACGCCCGGCTGCTTCTTCTTTTGCGCCAAGCCGTAATACGCGAGCAGCGCCAGCATGCTCGTCGACAGGATGATCACGCCCATCGGCACGGCCGAGTATTCGCCGGCGACGCCGACCAAGGGCGAGGTGACCGCGCCGAGCACGAACGGCAGCAATCCGAGGAGCGCCGACGCGCTGCCGGCCATGTGGCTTTGGGATTCCATCGCGAGGGAGAACGACGCCGTCGACGTGATCCCGATGGACGCCACGAAGCAGAACAACGGCGCGACGAGCGCGAACAACGGCCCGTGCAGCAGGATGACCGCGAGCGCCGTCAGGCTCGCCGCTGCGGACAGCAGCAGCCCGAATACGAGGAACTGCCGCTCCGAGAACTTGCCGTTCAGCCGGCCGACCAGCTGCGAGCCGATGATCAGGCTGATGCCGTTCGAGCCGAACAAGACCGCGAACAGCTGCGGCGATGCGCCGTAAATCTTCTGATAGATGAACGGCGTGCCGGACACGTACGCGAAGACCCCGCCGATCATAATACCCTGCGCCAGCGCGTAGCCGAGAAACTGCCGGTCGCGAACGAGCGTTTGGATTCCCTGGAACAGCTGGCCGAAATTGCTGGCCATTCTCCTTTCCGGCGGCAGCGTCTCCTTCAGCCCCGCGGTCGCGAGCAGCACGAGCGTGATGCCGACCGCGCCGAGCACGACGAACACGCCGACCCACGTCGTGAACGAGATGACGCCGCTGCCCGCCACCGGAGCGATGAGCGGGAACAGGTTGTTGACGAGCATGAGCATCGAGAAGAACCGGGTCAGCTCCGGCCCGCTGTACAGGTCGCGGACGACCGCCCGCGAGATGACGATGCCCGCGGAAGCGGCGAAGCCTTGAATGAAGCGGGCCGCGATGAAGACGTAGATGTTCGGCGACACCGCGCAGGCGAACGACGCCAGCAGGTACAGCGCGAGCGAAATAATGACGGGCCGGCGGCGTCCGTGAACGTCGCTCAGCGGCCCCATGATGATTTGGCCGAGCCCGAGGCCGATCAGACAGGCCGTCAGGCTTAATTGCACGAGCGATGCCTTCGTGCCGAAGTCGGCCGTGATTTCGGGAAACGACGGCAGGTACATGTCGATCGTAAGCGGTCCGAGCGCCGAGAAGGCGCCGAGCAGCAGCACGAGCCGCCAACGGTTGTTAGGTTGTGGTTGCACGCGGGTTCTCCTATCCTGGATCTTTTTTCTCTACGGCGGCTTGCGGCGAAACGAGAAGCGTAGATAACGTCGCGAATGCTCGCCGGCAACCGGTCGCGCGGGCAGCTCCCCTCTGCCCTGCTCCGCCGTTCTTGGCCGGCTCTTCCGGTCGCGCGAAGCGTTCGCCTAGACGTGTATCCATTATAGGCGGAGTTCTCCCCGCCCGGAAGAAGTGAAATCTTGAATAGCAGGTTACATTTAGTATAGTAGCTATCCTGTTCAGACAGCGCAAAGACCCTCCACGTCGCCTGATACCCGGCTTTGTCCGGGCCGCCGAGCGGAGGGCCATCGCTTACCATCATCCGGGATCCAGCCGAGCTAACGCCGACGGCTCCCGCTTAAGCCGGGTTCGGAGGCGAGACCGGCGCGTCTTTGTAATGGGCGCGCGGCTTCTTGCCGCTCCAGCGGTCGTCGATCTCCTCGTGCGCGGGCTGATAGCGCGTGTCGACGCTGAGCCGGTACTGGTTCGTCGTGTTCTCGAGCGAGCAGTGCATGAGGTACATGCCGAAGATGAGTACGTCGCCCGCTTGGTACTCCGTCGTCGCCCACTGCCCGCCGAACTTGCCCGTAATGACGAGGGGATCATCCGTATAATGGCCGACGCCGTCCCGGTCCGAGTCCTTGGAGCCGTACGTCCGCTTCAGGTCTTCGAACCGATGGGACCCCAAGCACAGCGCGAGCCCGCCCGTCCGGTAATCGACGTCGCCGAGCGGCGTCCAGACGGTGTACAGGTTATGCGTGCCGCGGCCCATATAGACGATGTCGTAATGCGCCCCCGTGTAATCGCCCCCGCCGACAGCCCGAAGCCACTTGTAATGGTACGTCAGCGAAGACGCCCCGAACAATCGGTCGAAAAAGCCCATGATCGCGCTGCCGTTCAGCACGTTCAGCAGCTCCGGCAGATCCTCGTTCGTCCCGCCCAAGAAGAGCGATTTGGAACCGTCCGCCATGACGGCCTCCTCCAACAGCGTATCCCGCTCGAGCTTGCCCATCCGCCGCATCTTCTCGAGCACGGCCCGCCTCGCCGTCAGTACGTCCTCCCGGTCGTGAAAGCCGCGCAGCAGCAGATAGCCGTCCTCCGCCAGCCTCGCGCGCAGCGCTTCGATATCGTCCGCGATCCCGCTCGAATCCCTCAGCTCCGTCAAATCCGGCCCGCCGAGCTCCAGCTCCCGGCTTCCGACTTTTACGTACATCGCCTGCCACCCTCTCCATGCCGTGATAGCTTCATTGTACGGGCCGCAAGCGCTTCCGGCCATGGAAGACCATCGCGAAAACATGTATAATCGTACACAAAGACGCGCTGACAGGGGGGAACGAACGGCAATGGCCTACATGAATATTCCCTACGGGCTCGACGACTCTGTCGACCTGCCCGATTTCCGTTTCAAGATGATCTGGAAGGTGCACGCGGACGACAGCTACCAAGCGGCGCAGCCGAAAGGCTTTCCGTATCCCGGCATCTTCGTGACGTTCGAAGGAAGAGGCCGCTTCGAATCCGGAGGCGTTTCGCGCGGGCTGGAAGCCGGCACGTACATGATCGTCCGTCCGGGCGAGCCTTGCGCCTACCGCTGCGTAGGCGGCGACTGGAAATTCTGCTTCCTCCACTTCGATCCGCTCGACATGGCGCTTCAGCTGGAACTCGCCGTCGGAGAGCCGACGACTACCTCCATGCTGCCGGAAGCATCCCTGCTGTGCGAGCGCCTGATCGACTGCCTCATCGTCCATCCGGTCGGCTACGGCTTCACCGCGCAGCATGCGGCGCAGGAGCTGCTGCTCGTCTTGGCGCGCGAACAGGCGGCGAACGCCCGGAGCCGCCATCCCGAGCTGGACGGGATCCTGTTCCGCATGCATCAGCGGATCGGCGAACCGCCGCCGATCGACGACTTCGTGCGGCGCAGCGGCCTGTCGCGCACCGCGTTCTTCGCGCGCTTCCGTGCCCGCACCGGCATGTCGCCGGCCCGGTACATGCAGGAGCTGCGGCTCGCGTCCGCCAAAGCGGCGCTGGAGACGACGAACGCCGCCGTGAAAGAAATCGCGGCGGCGCTCGGGTTCTATGACGAATTCCATTTCTCCAAACTGTTCAAGCAGCGCTACGGCGCTGCGCCCCGCGATTATCGCCGCGGGCGGTAGCCCTCGCGGCGTTCAAGCCGCTATAAGCGGTTCAGCGGCGGTGCAGCGGCTAAGCGCCGCTCCCGATCCGGGCGCGACGCTTAGCCCAAGCCGTCCGCGTCATCCGTCGCCCGCACGGCGATCGGCGGCAAGCCCCGTTCCAGCTCCGCCCGGTTCGGCTCGAACCAGGCCGGCAGCATCAGCTTCCGCCCCAGCTCGCCGGACGGCTCGTCCCGCGCGAAGCCCGGGGGATCCGTGGCGATTTCGAAGAGGATGCCGCCTTCGTCGCGAAAATACACCGCTTTGAAATACTGCCGGTCCTTGATCTCCGTCGGCTTCAGGCCGAAGCCGACGATCCGCTCCCGCCAGGCCGCAAGCGCGTCCTCGTCCGGCGCGCGGAACGCGATATGGTGCACCGTGCCGACGCCGCCCTTCCCCCATTCGAGGTTCGAAAGCGGCAGATCGATCACGCCGCCGATCGCCGACGACGACCGGTACCTCGCGTATTCGCCGTCCTCGTCCGTCTTGGCGAGGCCGAGAATCGTCTCGAGCACGGCGGCGGTCCGGGCGTGATCCCGGCTGAACAGCACCGCGCCGCCGAAGCCCTTGATGCCCCGGCCGGCCGGTATGCCCGCGTACGCGGCGCTCCGCTCGGCGCCTTCCTCCCGCTCGATCAGCTCCATCCGCAGTCCCTCGGCGTTCGCGAAGCGCACGTACGTTTCGCCGAATCTCGCTTCCCTTTCGGTCGCGACGCCGCGGTCCGACAAGCGCTCCTCCCAGTAGCCGGCGGTTCCCGGCGGCACGGCGAACGTCGTCACCCCGACCTGTCCCCCGCCGACTTGGCCGACGCGCGCGCGGGCGGAAGGGAAGAATGTAATCACCGTGCCGGGCGAGCCCGCTTCGTCGCCGAAATAGAGATGATACGTATCGGTCGCGTCGAAATTGACCGTCTGCTTGACGAGGCGGAGCCCCAGCACGCCTGTATAAAAGTCCACGGTCGCCTGAGGGTCTCGCGAGAACGCCGTAATGTGGTGAATGCCTGCCGTCCGATCGGTCATGTTGATCGCTCCTTATTTTCCGCTTCTGATCGTCCTCTTTCTTCCTGCCTCTTCGTCTGTGCCTAATCATCCGCCCTTCTTCGTTCGGGCGTCTTCGATCCGCCGCTTCCGCTCGCCTGCTTGTCCTGCGTCCGTTCTTCTCCATGCTGTCATGGCGGCGCGTTCCTTGTCAAGCGCTCCCGTACGTGCGCATGCGCATCGCGGCCGTTTCCGCGGCGCTGCCAACGCCAAAAAAAGCGCCCCTCGCAGGGCGCTTGGCGTTTCGGCCGATCGGAGATCAGGCATGCCGTACCCTGGAAACGTCTAGGTTACGGCTTTCCAGTCTTCGCACGTGCGGATGATCTGCGCGACGGCCTCCATCTGGATCGGCTTGCTGATGTATTCGTCCATGCCTGCCGCGATATAGCGTTCCCGGTCGCCCTTCAAGGCATGCGCCGTGACGGCCACGATGTAAGGCCGTTCGTTCCCCGCCAGCATGTCCTTGATATGCTTGGTCGCCTGGATGCCGTCCATCAGCGGCATTTGGATGTCCATGAAAATAATGTCGTACGGCATCCGCTTCACCGCTTCGATCGCGTCGGCGCCGTTCGAGACGACGGTGGAGTTGTAGCCGAGCTTTTCCATCATCTTCTTCAGCACCATCTGGTTCACTTCGTTGTCTTCGGCGATCAGGATGCGCAGCGAATTGTCGTACGGCGATTCCTTCGCTCCTGCCTCCTGCGTTTGGTGCGCCGGATCCTCGAGGAGACCGAACTTCCCCGTGAACACGAAGGTCGATCCCGGCTGCTCGCCGTTATCCTCGTGCCAGATCTCGCCTTCCATCAGATGGACGAGCTTCTTGCAGATGGCCAGCCCGAGCCCGGTGCCCTCGAACTGCCGCGTCATGAAATAATCCGCCTGGTAGAACGGATCGAACAGATGGGGCACCTTGTCCGGCGGCACCCCGAGTCCGGTATCGCGGATGGAGAAGCGCAGCCGGATGCGGTCTCTCTCCATGCCGCCGCACTTGACGTGAACGGCGATCGCGCCGTTCGGCGTGAACTTGATCGCGTTGCTGAGCAGATTCATCAGCACCTGCCTCAGCTTGGTCACGTCCCCCATCAGCATCGGAGGCACGTCCGGCTCGATGGACGTCCGCAGATCGAGGTTCTTCTCGAGCGTTTTCGGCAAAATGACGTTCAGCGTATCCGACAGCGTCGTCCGGACGTTGAACGGTTCCTCCACGATCTCGGACTTGCCCGATTCGATTTTGGAGAAATCGAGAATATCGTTGATGATCGCGAGCAGCGTCGCCCCGCTCTTCTTGATGATCTGGACGTACTCGTTTTGCTCGTCGTCCAGCGCCGTCTGAAGAATCAGGTCCGTCATGCCGATGACGCCGTTCATGGGCGTGCGGATTTCGTGGCTCATCATGGCCAGAAAATCGCTCTTCGCCCGGTTCGTCTTCTCCGCCGCCTCTTTCTCGATAATGAGCCGCTTCTGCTCCGTCATGTCCTTCGCGATCAGATAGAAGCCGACGTTCTTGCCGTGAATGATGATCGGCGCGATCGTCGCCAGCACCTCCACCTCGTGGCCGCTCTTGTGGCGCACGTGGGTGATGCCGTTCTCGGCCGCCGCGTAATCTTCCAGCGCGAGCAGCACGTTGCGCAGATTCGCTTCCCCGATCAGGTTGGCGATGCTCGTCCCGATCAGGTCCGGTATGCGGTAACCGGTCAGCTGCTCGGTCATGTTGTTGCCATTGATGATCTTGCCGTCCAGCGAGAACGAGACGATGGCGTCATGGTTGTATTTTTTGAGCGACGTGTAGCGTTCGATGCTCTCCTGCAGCTTCAACTCCGTCGCCTTGCTGGCCGTGATGTCCAACACCTGCGCGATATAATAGAGCGGTAGGCCGTCCTCCTCGGAGCGCGCCAGCGAGATGTGCAGGGACGTCCAGATGGTACCGCCGCGATGCGCGAACGGCTTCTCGATTTCGATCGTGTGGAGCTTTCCTTCGACCAGCTCCTGCATCAGGCGCGCGTTGACGCCGGCATCGTCCGCATAGATGAAGCCCGCCGCGGGCAGACTGAGCAATTCTTCTTCCGAGATGCCGAAGATGCGGCAGACGGCCGGATTCACGCTGATCCAATTGCCCTCGAGCGACACGACCGCGATGCCGATGGGCGCGTGCTTAAAGGCGTGTTCAAATACCGATTGCTGACCGACCACGTCCAATTCCTGCATGAAGCCTACCTCCCGACGAGCCGCATGGTACCCGTTGATTCTTGGGGAAGCTCCCCGATGCCGCGCCGGACGGATGCTTTTTTACCCCTAGAATAACTAAACGTTTCCCGCGGAATCGAAACAGCTAGCTGCCGCTTTCGGCGATAAATTTTTGTAAAAACGCGTTGCGGAACTTGCCCTCCGGGTCGCAGGCCGCCGCCAGGCGCCGAAATTCGGGCAGCTGCGCGTACAGCGGGCGAAGGCGCTCCGGCGCCATCGTGAACAGCTTCCCCCAGTGCGGACGGGCCCCGAACGGCGCGAGGCGCTCCTCGATGACCGGCAGCAGCCGGCGGACGGCTTCCCAGTCCGGCTTCCACGTGAAATGGATGCCAACCGCATCCTGCCCGTAACTCGGGCTCAGCCACAGGCGGTCGGCCGCGACGCTGCGCACCTCGGTCACGTAAAGCAGCGGCGCGATCGACTCGCGCAGCTCCGCGACGGCGCTCAGCGCCTCGAAGGCTTGCGTCCGCGGCACGAAAAATTCGCTCTGCAGCTCCTCGCCCGCGCTCGGCGTGAACGCCATCCGGAAATGCGGCAGGCGGTCATGCCACGGTCCCGGCACGCCGAGCTGCGCGCTGCAATTCTCCGCGGAGAAGCCCGGCACCGGATGAAGCGGCGATGCAGCCGGAGTCGCGCCGGCCCGTTCCGCGGCCGAAGGACCGTCCGCCGACTCGCCCGCTTTGCGCTTAACCCACGCCTGATTGAAGCCCACCTGCTTCCAATCCGTGAACAGGCTGACGCTGTACGCGCTCGACATAACGTCGTCGAAGCCCGTCTCGAGCGCCGCGAGCGGCAAATTCTCGTAGACGGTCTGGGCGACGTCGAACGCCGGCACGAGGTCCAGCGTCAGCTTCGCGACGACGCCGAGCGCGCCGAGCCCGACGACCGCGCCGTGAAAGTCGCCCGTCTCGTCGTCCCGGGAGAACGAGACCAGCTCGCCGTCCGCCCGGACGAGCTCGAGCCCCGCCACGGCCGTGGCCAGGTTCCCGTTCCGGACGCCGGAGCCGTGCGTCGCCGTCGCGACGGCGCCCGCGACCGTAATATGCGGAAGCGACGCCAAATTATGCAGCGCGAAGCCGTTGTCGTGCAAATAGCCGCACAGGTCGCCGTACCGGATCCCGCCTTCGACCGTCACCCGGCGGCGTTCGCGGTCGAGCAAGACGACGCGGTTCAGCTTCTGCGTCGAGATATGCGTCCCTTCCGTATCGGCGATGTCGTTGAACGAATGACGCGTGCCGAGCGCCTTGACCGTGCTGCCGCCAGCCGTCAATTCCTGCAGCTGCGCGACCGATTCGGGATACTGAACGTTCGAGGCGGCGTACGCGAGATTGCCGGCCCAATTGCGATGCTGTTCCATTGATTCATTCCTCCATGCGAGCGCGAATGTTGGTGGTGCTGCCGCATACCGTCGTATCCGGTTGCCTTCATACACTTCGCGAACGGCGCGCGATTCCCTCCCGTGGACGCGGCGCCGCGGCAAACAAAAAGAGCGAAGGCCCGCCGCGGCCTCCGCTCTTGCCTCTGTCTTCGGCCTTGAGTTCGGGGCGCATCCGGCAGTTCGCCTCCGATCAGCCTTCTTCCGTCTCCAAGTCGCATGCCTCCGGCTTCAGCAGCCTCGTGCCGTGCTTCCATTTGTACCCGAGCCAGATGGCCAGGAACAGCGGGATGCCGATATAGGAGGCGAACAGGAACGTCCAGTCGACCTTGCCGTCCGAGACGGCGCCGATGCTTTGGCCGACGATGACGGCCATGCACATCGCGCCGGCCAGGATCGGTCCGAACGGGAACCATTTCGACCGGTACGGCAAATCCGCGAGCGACCGTCCCTGCGCGGCATACGCCTTGCGGAACCGGTAATGGCTGACCGAGATGCCGAGCCAGGCGATGAAGCCGGACATGCCGGAGGCGTTCAGCAGCCAGACGTACACTTGACCGTCGCCGAAGAACGACGCCAGGAACGCCAGCATGCCGACGGCGGCCGTCGCGAGCAGCGCGGGCACCGGGACGCCGCGGGCGTTCAGCCGGGCGAACGCCCGCGGCGCCTTGCCTTCCTTCGCCAGCACCCACAGCATGCGCGCGGAAGCGTACATGCCGGAGTTGCCGGCCGAGAGCACCGAGCTCAGGATGACGGCGTTCATGACGGACGCGGCCAGGCTGAGGCCGGCCTTCTCGAAAATAATCGTGAACGGGCTGGCCGTCACGCTGTCGCTCGACAGCGTATCCGCGGCAGAAGGAATCAGCATCCCGACGACGAAGATCGCCAGGACGTAGAAGAGCAGAATCCGCCAAAACACGCTGCGGATGGCGCGCGGCACGTTCCGCCGCGGATCCTCGGATTCGCCGGCCGCGATCCCGACGAGCTCCGTGCCCTGGAACGAGAAGCCGGCGGCCATGCAGACGCCGAGCACGGACAAGAATCCGCCCGAGATCGGCGCGTCGCCGGCCGCGAAGTTGCGGAAGCCGACCGCGTGTCCGTTCCAGATGCCGACGATCATGAGCAGGCCGATCGCGATGAAGAGGACGACCGTCACGATCTTGATCATGGCGAACCAGTATTCCGACTCGCCGTAGCCTTTGACGGACAGCAGATTGAGGCCGACCATGAGCGCGAGGAACAGCGCGCTCCAGAGGAACGACGGGCTGTCCGGCAGCCAGAATTTGATGATGAGCGTCGCCGCGGACAGCTCCGCCGCGATCGTGATGGCCCAGTTATACCAGTAATTCCAGCCCAGTGCGTAGCCGAGGGACGGATCCACGAATTTCGCCGCGTACGTGCTGAACGTGCCGGATACGGGCATGTACGTCGCCATCTCCCCGAGACTCGTCACGAGAAAATACACCATGATGCCGATGACGCTATAAGCGAGCAGCGCGCCTCCCGGCCCCGCGTCGTGAATGGCGCCGCCGCTCGCGAGGAACAAGCCCGTGCCGATCGAACCGCCGAGGGAAATCATCGTCATATGGCGCGATTTCAACCCCCTGCGGAGTGAATGGTTATCCATGAAATCTATCTCCTTTACTTCGTGCCGTATTGTCGCAGCCGCGGCTCCCGGCCGGCCGTTCGCCGGCGCGCGGATCCGCGGACGCAAAAAAGCCGCCTCGCGGAACAAGGCAGCTTTGCGACTCCCTCATGCGTCCTGGACCTTGATAGCGCAACATGCCCCGCGAACGCGGCGGCATGACAGTTCCGCTCCTTTCGGAAGCGGCCCCAGCCGGGACGGTCAGCAAACCGCCGCGGCTTCGGCGACGATGCCTTTCCGGCGGAATCGGCAGCCTTGCCGGGCTTCCTCCGTCGTACTCTTCATCTTCGCGACCTCTACCTCGCCCAGGCGGACGAGGATTTTAGTAGTTAATCAGACGAACAATTCACTATGTTAACGAGTTGACGAAGCAATGGCAATGGTGCTTTATGGAAAGGCCGCGGCCGCCGGCGCAAGTATAAGATCGCGTTTCGGGGCCACACTACGTTCAGTTCTATCCATGCCAAGAGTTGGGAGGCCGTTTGGCCGTTTCGGGGAAGGAGCGCTGCCGGCATGAAGCCGTCCGAACAGTTCACCATCGATTCGCTCGACCAGCTGCTCTCGATCGTCGGCAAATCCTGCGACTTCTCCCGGATCGGCGTGGAGGCCGGTCCCAATCGCCTGACGCTTAGCTTCTATCCGTCCTTGACGGACGCCCGCGAGCTGCACGACAACCTGCTGCCCGCCCTGCAGCGCATCGAAGCGCCCGTCCGCGCGTGGGCGGATCTCGTCAAATGGCTGCCGTACGACGACGTCGCGCCCGAGACGAAGCCCGCCCGGATAGCGGAGAAGCTGCAGCAAGGCTGCATCCTGATTCAAGCCGACGCCGTCGCGGACGAGGCGCTGCTCGTGAACGTCGCCGACGAAGCGCGGGGGCGCCGTTCGGACAACGATACCGAGAACGAATTCAGCGTCATCGGACCGAAGGCAGGCTTCGTCGAAAATTTGACCGTCAACCTGCATCTGCTGCGGCAGCAGATCGCCATTCCGCAGCTGATTTTCGAAGAACTGACGGTCGGCTCCTTGTCGAAGACGACGGTCGTCCTCGCCTATATCGAGGGCTTGACGAATGCAGAGCTCGTCTCGGCCATGCGCGACCGGATCAAGGACATCGATCTCGATATCGTGTACGACGGCTCGTTCATCGAGCAGGCGATCGCGGACAACTCCAACACGCCCTTCCCGCTCTTCCTGACGACGGAACGGATCGACCGCATCTCGTACGTCATCTCGTCCGGCCAAGTCGCCGTGCTGACGAGCGGCTCGCCCTATGTGTTCTCGGGCCCTTCGACGTTCATGGACTTCTTCGTCTCGCCCGAGGATTATTATTTGAATTGGATTTCCGGCTCCTTCTTCCGGGTCATCCGCTTACTCAGCGTCTTGTTCTCGCTGTTCGCCTCGCCGATCTATATCGCCGTGCTGACTTATCATTTCGAGGTCATTCCGACCCGGCTGCTCCATCCCATCATGCTTTCGGGCCTGCACGTGCCCTTCTCCCCCGTGATGGAGGTGCTGTTCCTGGAAACGACCATCGAGCTGCTGCGGGAAGCCGGCGCCCGGCTGCCGGCCAAGATCGGCCAGACGCTCGGCATCGTCGGCGGCATCGTGATCGGGGAAGCGTCGGTGCAGGCTGCGCTGACCAGCAATATTTTGCTGATTATCGTGGCGTTGTCCGCCTTGGCCTCGTTCACGACTCCGATCTACAAGATGGCCAATACGATTCGGGTGCTGCGCTTCCCGCTCATCCTGCTCTCGGCGCTGCTCGGGGGCTTCGGGATCGTTGTCGGGTTCACCCTCTTGCTGGCCCATCTGCTTCAGCTCAAAAGCTTGGATACGCCGTACCTGGTGCCGTTCTTTCCGTTCCGGAGCGGCAATCTGAACGACAGCCTGATCCGGTCATCGTACCAGTACACGACCAACCGGACGTTGTTCTTGAATCCGCAGCGAACGAAGCGCTATCGGCCCGGCAGGAAGAAGGAAGATATCGATCATGAGGATTGAGCGGCATGAGGATTGAATGGCATGAAGGTTGAAAAGGCATGAAGGTGGATGGCATGAGACCGGATTCGAAACGGCCGCTTCGGCTTGCGCTCTCCCTCCTTCTGCTCGCGGCGCTGCTCGCGGGCTGCGGCAACGCCAATATCGTGAACCGGATTCAGGTCTTGATCGCGGTCGGGTTCGACCGGGAAGGCGGACAATGCGTCGGCACCGCCGCGTATCCGAACTACATTCAGCGCAAAGGCAGCCTTGCGATCCTGAAAGGACGGGGCAAGGAGCCCAAGATGATCATGGATCAGTTCGAACGGGAGTCGCCGAGGAAGGTCCGCTACAACAAGCTCGATACGATCGTCTTCAGCCATGACATCGCGAAGCAAGGCCTCGGCGAGGCGATCAGCACCGTCATACGCGATCCGGCGCTTGGCAGCAACGTGCTGCTGGCCGTATCGTCGTGTTCGGCCGCATCCGTCATCGCGAGCTTGGATCGCCAGGAGCTGGAAAATTCGCCCTATAATATCGTGAAGCAGAACATCCGCAGCGGAGGCGTGCCCGTCTCCAACCTGCATCTCTTCCTGCACGATTATTACGCGGAAGGCAAGGACCCGTCGATGCCGAGCATCACGCTCGACGAGACGCACGCGCTGAAGATCGACGGCTACGCCCTGTTCAAGCAGGATCGTCTGAAGCTCGTGCTGAGCCCGGTCGAAATGACGCTGTTCGAGGTGCTGAACGGCAAACGGGTCCTTGGCGAGCTGCCGTTCGACTACGGCGGGAACCATTACTCGCTTTCGCTCCATAACGGCCGGATGCGGTGGAGCGTCGGAGATGCGCGGCCGGGCGCGTTCCGGTTCGACGTGCGCGTGAACGGCAGCGTTCGGAATTTGCAAGGCAACCGCCTCGCGAGCGACATCGCCCGTTCCGGCCCTTTCGCGGCGGCGATCGAGCTTCAAATGCGGGACCGGCTGCTCGCGCTGCTCCGGAAAATCCAAGCCGCCGGCCTGGATTCGCTCGGCATCGGCGAATGCTACCGCTCCGTGGACCGGAAGTGGAACGCGGCCGCGTTCTACCGCGACGTCTATCCCGTCTTGACCTTCGACGTACGCGTTAAGGCGAATCTACAAAATTCGGGAGCCGGTGAATAACGACCATGAGCTATCAGGCCTCGCTTACCAAAACCGTATCGCCCTATCTCCTTTGGTTTCTGGTGCATAAGTCGCAAACAGGCATTGCCATGCTCGATTTCCAGAGCAAGATCGCCCCGGGAGCCGGTCAGGACGCTTGGGTGTCCGTGCTGCTGACCGGACTCTCCATGCATCTGGTCGTGTTCTTGATTCTGTACGCGCTGAAACACGCGAAGAAGGGCGACGTCATCTCGCTGCATGTCCAACTGTTCGGGAAAGGACTGGGGACGCTGCTGAACGCCGCTTTCCTGCTGTACTTGCTGCTGTTCATCGGCTACCAGCTCACGGCCTATACGCAGGTGATCCAGACGCTCGTGTTTCCGGATAGCCCGGCCTGGCGGATCGCGCTCGTCTTCATCCTGATGTTCGCGTATATCGTGCACGGCGGATTTCGCGTCATTACGGGCATCTCGTTCTGGTTCGTGCTTATTCCGTCCCTGCTGATCGCCACGCTGTTCATCCCGCTGCAGTACGCGGACTGGCGCAATTTCCTGCCGGCGTTCAATCACGCGCTGCCGGATTACGCGCGTTCGGCCGCGAACAGCGTGCCGCTCTACATGGGCGCGGAACTGCTGCTGCTCTACTATCCGTACATCCGGAACAATGCCGATGCATCCAAGTGGGCGCATATCGGCGTTCTGCATACGTACGTCCTCTACTTGATCGTGACCGCCGCGACGTTTGCGTACTATAACCTGGGCGAGCTCGGCCACTCGGTCTGGCCGACGCTCGGCTTGTCCAAGATCATCACGTTCTCCTTCTTGGAGCGCTTCGATTACTTCTACATCTTCAATTGGATTTTCGTCATCACGCCGCCGTGCTGTCTGGCGCTCTGGGGCTGCATGCGCATTCTTCGCGCGTCGACGCCTCTGTCCGGACGGCCGTCGCTCTGGCTCGCGGCGGCCTTCGTTTACGCCCTGGTCGCCTGGCCCAAGGACGCCGCGGCCGTCGAACTGCTCAAAGCAACGGCGCAAGCCGCCGGGAGCGCGCTGCTGTACGGTTACGTCCCCCTGCTCGCGCTGGGGGTGTTCGCGCATAACCTGCTCCGCAAACCGGTCTCGGGCGAAGCCGCCTGAGCCGGTCGCGGCAAAGCGCAAAAGCGGCCGTCCCTTCGGCAGGGACGGCCGCTTGCGCATGCCTGGAGGATCTTTAAGCGCGAACGTGACGGCTCTCGTTCGTTCAATCCGCGAGCAGCGAAACCTGCTCCCAAGCCGCGGCCTCTTCGATCCGCTTGCCGAGCTGGTCCCGGATGCCGAACGTCGCCGTCGAACCGACCGGGAAATGTTCCGGCGGATTCTCGCTGTCGATCATCGCGATGATCGCTTCGACCGCTTTGCTTTGCTCGCCCTTATGGACCGCCGCGTAGCTCTTGTCGAACGCCTCGTAGACCGGGGCGTATTCCGGCAGCCGGTCGGCCTGCTTCATGGATCCGCCCATGAATTCCGTCTTGAAAATGCCCGGCTCGACGATCGTCGTGCGGATGCCGAACGGCGCGAGCTCGGCCGCCATGGCCTTCGAGAAGCCTTCGACCGCGAATTTGGATGCGGCGTAAAGGCTGAAAGCGGGGATCGCCCACACCCCGAAGACCGAGGAGAGATTCACATAGTGGCCGGATCCCTGCCGCTTGAACACGGGCAGCGTTTCGCGGATGACGTCCAGCATCCCGAACACGTTGACGTCGAACTGGCGGCGAATCTGCTCGTCCGTATATTCCTCCAGCATGCCGAAGAGTCCGTAGCCGGCGTTGTTGACGACGATGTCGATCCGGCCGAAGCGTTCGACCGCCTCCCGGACCGCGGCTTGAATTTGCGCCTTGTCCGTAACGTCGAGCGCGGCGACGTGGACGTTGTCCGGCGAGGCGGCTTGCAGATCGGCGATGTCGTCCAGGTTGCGCGCGGTCGCGACGATTTTGTCGCCGGTACCGCTCAGCTGCTCCACGAATTGGCGGCCGAAGCCCGAAGACGTACCCGTAATAAACCATACTTTGCTCATCGTTAAACCTCCGGAAATGAAAGAATGTTTGGTGCGGTGAAGCCGGGAATCAACTTCAGAACGAATCAGAGAACAAGAAAACTAGCGGGCGAATATAAAAAAGACAGACCGTTCATTTTTTATTTAACCATTCAAATCAACCGTTGTCAACGACTATTTCGCGACGCAGGGCGTTTCGCCGATCCCCTTCGTCGGAGGGCGGACGGCAGACGCGCACGGACGCGCTCCGCCGCTGCCCCAATCGTTGACGGATCGCGGCCGGTTCTCTATAATAGCATCCATATTGCCTTATTCATCCAGGAAGGCCGGTGAAGGAATTGCCGCTCGGGTCGTACGAAGACATCATAGAAGGACTCATCGCCAAATCAGGGAGCCGCGCCGCGGTCGCGGTCGAGGACCGTTTTCCCGGAGGCCGGCTGATCGGCGGCAAATACGCCATGCGCAGCCACGCCGTCACGCTGTACCGCGGCGTGATCGCCGAACAGTGCATGCAGCTGTTCGGTTCGGCTGAACGGCTGCGGGAGTACGCGGCCGTCATCCTGGCCCACGAGCTCGGCCATGCGGAAGACGGCGAGCTGCCCGCGCTCGTCGACGCGCTGGAGCGCGGAACCACGGAGCGCGAGCGTCTGGAGACCGCGCTGCGGATCGAAGAGAACGCCTGGCGGTACGCGGAGGCGCTGCTGCCGGAGCGCGACGGCGCGTTCTTCGGCGCGATTGTCGCGGAATCGCTCCGCCCCTACCGGGAGGCGCTCATGGACCAATCCGCCTAAGCCGCGCCGAACCTAAAAAAAAGCGAGCAGCCGTCACGTGCGGCTGCTCGCTTCTTGTTTATGGGTGAATGACGGGATCGCATGAAATCTTACCCTATGAACTCAAACAACGCGTTAACTCGAGCACGATCTGCGTCGGACTCCGCGCCCAGCCGCTCCGTTTCGCCGCGGCCTGAACGGGCCTATTACCTGTCCCGTTGCCTGGCCCTTGCTTCGCCGCCCAGCCTCCCGGCTTCCTCGCGGCTCATTTTGCCGTCGTCCCTTCGCTCGTCGCCCCTGGACTTGCCGCCCTTGGCGCCGATCTCCTGGTAAAATTCCCTGTCGTGTGTCCTCGCGGTCGCTTCTCCACCCATCCGTCCTGCTTCTTCACGGCTCATCTTGCCATCATGCTGTGCCATTACGAATCACTCCTTCAGGTTGATCGCTTGCGAGCAACATCCGCTCACATGTTCTATTTACCCTTGTCCGGGCGAGATAAACCCTTCAATCCGAAAACAGGACCAAAGTCCCGCATTGCAAGCGCAAGAGCAAAAACGGAAAACCCGCCGATCGTTCGGCGGGTTTTCGTCTAGCTTACAGATGCCGCAAGAGCTCTTCGACGAAGCGTTCCAAGCCGGCGCGGTCCGTCTCGTCGAAGCGCTCGAGCTCCGGGCTGTCGATATCGAGGACGCCGAGCAGCTCGCCGTTCTTAACGATCGGCACGACGATTTCGGATTGCGAGGCCGCGTCGCACGCGATATGCCCGGGGAATTCGTGCACGTTCGGGACGAGCACCGTTTGCCGCTCGCTCGCCGCTTTCCCGCAAACGCCGCGGTTCAGTTGGATGCGGACGCAGGCCGGCAGCCCTTGGAACGGTCCGAGCACGAGCTCGCCGTCGCGATAGAGATAGAACCCCACCCAGTTGATGCGGTCCAGAAATTGATTGAGCAGCGCCGAAGCGTTGGACAGGTTGGCGATCCGGTCGGGTTCGCCCTCCAGCAGCGCCTGCAGCTGACGGATCACGAGGTCGTACTGCTCCTCCCGCGCTCCATCGTATCGTTCGGTATGAAACATAGGATGGCTCTCCTTATATGGCGAATGGGAATGCCCGTTCATTGTAGCTCACAATCCGCGTCGGAGCAACAGGCGCCGCCTTCCGCCCCCGCCCTTCGGCAGGCTTGAAAAAACGACGGGGATCTCACATATTTCGACTCCTGCGGGGGGAAGCCTAACATCAAAACCAAGGTAAAGGGGGCGGAAACGGTGACGACGGAGCAAGAGAGCGCCTTTCGCAAGACCGTCCGAATGCTGACGGATACGACCGATGCGATGTCCGACTACTGGACCTCCTATTCGAACATGGGAACTTGGCAGTTCTGGCTGCTGCTCGTGCTTCTGATCGTGCCGCTGATCGTGCTGTACGCGTATCTCGATCGCTCCAAGGCGCTGCTGATCGGCTTCTACGGATTGAACGTCCATGCGTGGTTCCACTATAGCGACCTCGCCACGACGACGCACGGCTTAACGAATTATCCCTACAAATTCATGCCGTTTCTCCCCGTGAGCTTGGCGCTGGACACGTCCATCGTGCCGGTGACCTACATGCTGCTCTATCAATGGACGGTAAACCGAGGCAAAAGTTACTACCTGTACGCCGTCCTCATGTCCGCCCTGTTCGCGTTCGTCGTCAAGCCGATCATGGTGTCCGCCGATCTGTTCGCCATCCTGAACGGCATGAATTACGTCTACTTGTTCCTGCTGTACGTCGTCGTCGTCGTCGTGGCGAAGCTGATCACGGACTTGTTCGTATACGCGCAAAAACGCGGCCGCGCCGACGACCGCGACGTGCGCCGCGCGCGCTTCGGCCGGTTCGGCGGCCGGGAGAAAGCGAAATAGGAGGCATCGTGAAGCGGCCGGTCACGAACCCTCTCGCGTCGACTCGATTGCTTGCATATGACAATCAGGGCAGGCGATGCATGCGCGTTTCCCCTTCAAGAAAACGAACGGTCTGTCTTTAACCGTTGACTTGCCGCCGCTCCGGGCTTACAATGTTGGGAAACGCGCAAGCACGGAGGGAATCGCATGCGAAAGGGCGAACGAACGAAGCAGCACGTCATCGAAACGACGTCCCTGCTGCTGAACAAACGGGGCTATCTGTCTACCCCGCTGTCGGAAATCACGGAAGCGACGGGGCTGCAGAAGGGCGGGCTGTACAATCATTTCCGCGACAAGGAGGAGCTGTCGCTCGAGTCGTTCGGCCACAACTGCCGCGCCGTCGAGGCGATCATCCGGGATCGGCTGGAAGCCGCGCCTCCCGGCTCCGTCGAACGGCTGATGACGTACATCGAGGCGTACTGCCTGATGGATTATCCCGGCGGCTGCCCGATCGCGAACGTGGTGATCGAGGCCGAAGCCGTCTCCGGGCCGCTCTTCGGCCGCGCGAAAGCGGCAATGGACGACATCCTCGGGTTCATCGAAGCGACGATCGCGGACGGCATCGCAAGCGGAGAGATGCGGCCCGGGATCGAGCCGCGCGAAGCGGCGCTGTTCCTCTTCTCCGCCGTTGAAGGCGGCATCCTGCTCCGCAAGCTCTACCCGGATGCGATGGATGCCGTGCTTGACCGGATCCGACGTTTTATCGATAAGGAACTGAGCGCCGTTCCGCGCGCCTGACCACCCCAAAAGCCAAACCCCCGATCGCCGCATCGGGGGTTTTTGATGTGTCCGGATTCGGTGATCCCATCCGTTCGTGCACATTCGATTCCCAAGATTGGCAAACAGCCAGCAGCGTAATTCCGCGTTGTCGGTTTCCTGCATTTAGCGCAAAATTAAATTGTGAAAAATATAATTGACGAAAGCCTAATACGGCGTTATACTCAGAAGCGTCACATAAACATTGTGCACAATTTAATTTGAGAAAACACGATGAGAGGGAGATCGCATATGTCCATCTACGATTACCAAGCAACGACCGTGCGCGGCGAAACGAAATCGCTCCGCGACTATGAAGGCAAAGTGCTGCTTATCGTCAACACGGCGAGCAGCTGCATGTTTACGTCTCAATATAAAGAACTACAAGCGCTCTACGCCAAATACAAGGATGCCGGTCTCGTCGTGCTGGGTTTCCCGACCAACCAGTTCGGCAGCGGCGAGAAAGGCTCGAACGAAGAAGTCGAATCCTTCTGCGAAATCAACTTCGGCGTCTCCTTCCCGCTGTTCGGGAAGATCGACGTCAACGGCGACGACGCTCATCCGTTGTTCCGGCATCTGAAGGAAGCCGCGCCCGGCGTGCTCGGCTCCAAATCGATCAAGTGGAACTTCACGAAGTTCCTCGTCGACCGCCGCGGCAAGGTGCTGAAACGGTTCGGCTCCGCCGAGAAGCCGTCCCAGATGGAGAAGGACGTCGCGGCCCTTCTGTAACATCCGCCCTGGCGGATAGGATCGGATAAGAAACCGCGCCAACACGGGCCGAATCGGATACGCCGAATTGAAGCCGGATCCGAATAGACGAAGCAGCTTGGACGGACAAGTAAGGCCACCCTTCAACATCTTCCTCAATATAGCCGCATAAATAAGGAGCAGCCGCGCAGAATCTTCTGCCGGCTGCTCCTTATTTCCGTTTACTCCCGCCTTGCGAGCTCATGCGCGTCCCGCAGCAGCGCGCGCGCCGAGTTCAACAGCTCGAAGTAGCGTTCTTCGGTCTTGCACAGCTCGGTAAACAAGTCCTTGGACACGTCCTTGATTCGTTCGCTTAGCGCCAGCCCTTGTTCCGTTAATCCGACCTCGACCTTCCGCTCGTCGCCTTGCGAACGTCTCCGGTAAATCAGCCCCGCTTCCTGAAGCCGCTTCAGCAGCGGCGTCAGCGTGCCGGAATCGAGCAGCAGCTTCTCGCCGATGTCCGTAACGCTGCTCTCCCCGTGCTGTCGGAGCATGACCATGACCAAGTACTGCGGATAGGTCAAGCCGACCTTCTCCAGCGTTGGCCGATACAGGCGCGTGAGCTCCCGGGATGCCGCGTAGACGGCGAAGCACAGCATCTCGTCGATGCCGAACGCCCCTTCGTTATCCGCCATGACCCTCCACTCCTTCCCGTGTAAACGCCTCGCGCCACCTAGTATAACGCCCTATTTAATTTTACACAATCCATTCGGAGTTTATCCGCTGACGGCCGTATTTTTTAGCCGGGGCGCTTTACAAAGCAGAGCGGCCGGCGTATCATGGGGTGCATACCCAATCAACCAAACATCCTACGTTTGATTCATCGCGCATTATAGCATTCGTTCATTACGAAAGGAGACGCCATTTTGCTGAACAAAGTTACCCGTACCTCGCTCGCCGACCAGACGTACGCCGAGATGGAACGGATGATCGAATCGGGGACATGGCTGCTTGGCAGCCGCATTCCGAGCGAGACCGCGCTGATGGAGCAGCTCGGGGTCAGCCGCAATACGCTGCGCGAAGCCGTCCGCGCCATGGTCCACGTCGGCCTGCTGGAGACGAAGCAGGGCGACGGCACGTTCGTCGTGGCGACGAGCGAGCTGAACGCGATCTTGCGGAAGCGGATCCGCCATTCGACGGTGCTGGAAACGATGGAGGTCCGCCACGCCCTCGACCGCCAGGCCGCCGCGCTCGCGTGCCTGAACCGGACGGACGAGGATCTCGCCGAGCTCCGCCGGTGCCGCGATCTCTGCACGGCGGCGTTCCGGGCGCAGAGCCTGGAACGGTTCGTCAAAGCGGACTGGCTGCTCCACCGGGCGATCGTCGCGTCCGCGCATAATGCGCTGATGACCGATATTTACGCCAACCTGTTCGAAGAGATCCAGCTGTCCATCGCGAGCTCGACGGAGTTCGGCAGCGATTCCCTCGTCGGCCATCCCGGGCTGCTGGAGGCGATCGAAGCGCGGAACGCCGGCCAGGCCGCCGCCGAAGTCGACGCCTACATCGCCGTGAACAAAAGCCTGGTTCGGGATTTGACCCGGTCGGCCGACGTCTCGGCCGCCAAGAACGATTAATGAATTGCCCGCTTCAAATATAACTCGCATGGAGTGTTGACCATCATGAACCAACGAACCTACCCTGCGGCGCTCTCGGACGCGGACGCGCAGCCGCGCCGCAGCGCCGCCCTGCTGCTCGCCGGCATCCTCTTGATCGCCGCGAATTTGCGCACGCCGATCACGTCGCTCAGTCCGCTGATCGAGCGGATCCGGCAGGATATGCCGATCTCGGGCACTTTTGCCGGCATGCTGACCGCGCTGCCGCTGCTCGCGTTCGCCGCCCTCTCCCCGTTCGTGCCGCGCCTCGCGGCCAGGTTCGGCATGGAGGCCATGCTGTTCGGCGCGCTGCTCGCCATGCTGGCGGGCGGTCTGGCCCGAGAAGGCGGCAGCGCCTTCGCCCTTGCGGCCGGAACGGTCATCGCCGGTCTCGGCATCGCCGCCGGCAACGTCATGCTGCCCGCGCTGATCAAGCGGGAATTCCCGCTTCGAATCGGCCTCATGACCGGCCTCTATTCGATCGCGATGAACGTCTTCGCCGCCGCGGCGTCGGCCGTCAGCGTGCCCATCGCGGACGGCACGGCGCTGGGCTGGCGCGGCACCTTCCTGACGATCGCGGCGGTCACTTTGATCGCCGCCGCGTTCTGGATCCCGCAGCTGAAGCATAACGCCAAGGCCGTACGCGTTTCCGGCAACCCGGCGGGCAAGCGGCGCTCCGTCTGGCGCTCGCGGCTGGCCTGGCAGATTACGCTCTTCATGGGGCTGCAGTCGCTCATTTTCTACGTCTTCGTCGCCTGGCTGACGGACATGCTGCTGGATCAAGGCATGACCGACTCGCAGGCCGGATACATGCTGTCGCTGCTGCAGATCGGCTTGATTCCGTTCGCGTTCCTCGTGCCGATCGTTGCCGCGCGCCTGTCGAGCCAGCTCGTGCTGCTCGTCCTGACGTGCGGCCTCTACTTCGCCGGCTTCGCGGGCCTGACGCTCGCGAACGGCGGGCTCGCGATGACCGCCGCATCGGTCATCGTGCTCGGCATCGCCGGCGGCACTTCGTTCAGCCTGGCGATGATGTTCTTCAGCCTCCGGACGCGAACCGCGCGGGAAGCGTCCGAAATTTCGGGCATGGCGCAATCGGCCGGCTATCTGCTGGCGGCCGTCGGCCCGTTCCTGTTCGGACTCCTGCACGACGCCGTCCGCAACTGGACCGTGCCGATGCTGCTGCTCGCGTTCGCGGCCGCCGCCCTGCTGCTCGCGGGGATCGCGCCTTCCCGCGGCGGCCGGTTCGTTTTCGCGGACGAAGAGACGCCGAAACCGCAGCCGGATGCGCAGCCGCGGCGTTAGCCCGCGCAACGCCGAAAAGCCCGCTTCCGCGGGCTTTTTTCGTTGCTGCTCCGTGCGCTTCCGTCCGGATGACCCGCCTTCGCTTCCGATCAATCCTTCCCGGCGGCGCAGCGCCAGATCGTCTCCGGCGTGAGCGGCAGCCGGTTCAGCTCGACGCCCGCCGCGACCGACAGCGCGTTCGCCAGCGCGGCGGGCATCCCGATCGTCCCGTGCTCCGAAATGCCGCGCGCGCCGTACGGACCATCCGCGTACGGCGTCTCGACGAAAGCGGCCACGTATTCCGGCGTCTCGCCGTAACGGATGACCTTATAGGCACGCAGCTGCGGATTCAGCACGACGCCGTTCGGGTCGTATTGGAAGCTCTCCCGCGAGGCAAAGCTTAGCCCCATGCTCATGCCGCCCGTCACTTGCCCGCGCGCCGTCCCTTCGTTGATGACCTTCCCCGCGTCGATGACCGAGACGGCCTTAAGAAGCCGGTACGTGCAATCGCGGGTGTCGAATTCCACTTCGACGGCCTCGGCGCCGACCGTCCATTGCTCGCCTGGAACGCCTTTGCCCGTCTCGGGGTCGATCGTAGTCAGCCCGTGTACCCGGAAACGCCCGCGGCCCAAGACGGGCTCCCCGATGGCGCTGCCGTTCGCGTCCATATAGCCGCTCATGAGCGAGGCGAAGCTGAGCTTCTTATCGGGATCCGCCCGGACGAACACGAAGCCGCCGTCGTAGTCGAGCTCGCCCTCCGGCACGCCCAGGACAAGCGAAGCGTTGCGCTTGAGCTGGCCGGCCGCGTCGTCCGCCGCGTCCAGCACCGCGCGGCCGACATTCATCGTGGAGCAGCTCGCGACCGTCTTCCAATGTTCCGGCGTCACCTGCGTGTCGACGGCGAGCATGACGTGCACCCGGTCGACGGGCACGCGCATCCGTTCGGCCAGCAGCTGCGCCATGACGGTCCGGTTGCCCTGCCCGAGCTCGACGGCGCCGACGCTCAGGTTCATGGACCCGTCGTGATTGAACGTCACGAATGCGCCGGAGCCCGTATCGATCTCGGTGCCCGACGTCTTCCAGATGCAGGCGTAGCCTTTCGCGCGAATCCGGTCGCGGTCGACCGCCACGCGGTCGCCTTCGTCCCAGCGGATCAGCGGCTTCAGCTTCGCGATGCAAGCCGGGAGATCGCCGAGGTTGCTGCGGTTCAGTGGCGCTTGGGTCGGCGTCGTGTCGCCCGGCAAGATCGCGTTGCGCGCGCGCAGCTCGAGCGGATCGAGACCGAGCTTCTTCGCGAGCAGATCCATCGTCCGTTCGATGCAGAAATGATTCTCGAGATGGCCGAAGCCCCGGAACGCCGTCGCGTACGGATGATTGGTATAGACGGCGAGCGCGTCGCAATGCACGTTGTCGATCCGGTACGGCCCGGTGCAGTCGACCGCCGCCGATTGCACGACGATCGTCCCGTTGTCGGCGTAGCCGCCGTTGTCGAACAGCAGCGTGAATTCCGCCGCCGTCAGCTTGCCGTCGCGCGTCGCCCCGAGCTTCACCCGCGCTTCCAGGCCGATATGGCACGGAGCGCTGACGATGTCCGTTTCGCGCGTGTTATTGATCTTAACGGGACGCCCGCCGCTGGCAAGCGAGGCGAGATACGCGACGTACTCCAGGAACACGGAGCCTTTCCCGCCGAATCCGCCGCCGACGAGCGGGGCGCGGACGATGACCTTCGCTTGGTCGGCACCGAAGAAGCGGTTGAACAGCCGCTTCAGGATGAACGGATCCTGCGTCGACGTGGTCACCTCGATCGTGCCGTCCGGCATCGCCTCGACGATGGAGCAGCGCGGCTCCATCGCGGCATGGTCGGAGGTGTTGAAGGCGTAGCTCCCTTCGACCGTCACCTCGCTGGCGGCCCAGCCGGCTTCCATGTCGCCTTTGCGAATGCGGACCCGGTTGCAGATATTCGTGCCCGGCACGGGCAGAGCGCCGCCGAACGTCCGGTACGCGCCCAGCTCTTCATGGATGAGCGGCGCGTCCGGTTTCAACGCCTCGCTCGGCGACCGCACGACGGGCAGCGGCTCCAGCTCGAGCCGGATCAGCGACGCGGCGTGCTTGGCCAGCCGTTCCGTCTCCGCGACGACGACCGCGACCGGCTCGCCGAAATAACGGACCTTGCCGAAGGCGATCGGCGGCCGGTCCGCCAAAAAATTGCCGGTCAGCACGGGGTAATCTTCGCCCGTCACCACGGCATGTACACCGCTCAACGCGCGCGCCGCCGCGCAGTCGATCGCGACGATCCGGGCATGGGCGTACGGGCTCGTCACGAGCCAGCCGTGCAGCTGATCCGGCGATTGGCAGTCGTTCGCGTATCTGGCGAGACCGGACACTTTCTCCCGCGATTCGACGCGCGGTACGGCTTTGCCGACGGTTTCCATCGCTCCACGCTTCCCTTCTTGCCGGCACGCGGCGGCGCGGGCGCCGGTCGGGCCGCGCGCCGCGCGTGCTTTTTCTACCATCGTATGGCGGAGGACCGTTGTCCTATGCGCCGACGCGAAGAAGCCTTCCGCCATAGGGCGGAAGGCTTCCGGCCCTCGCAGGATGCACGCTCGGCTAATCGTGCCTGCTAGTATCGGCAACCCCATGCAAATGAGGGCATTGTTCGCGGCTACGGCTGCCGGGATAGCGTTTGCCCCTTGGCCAGCGGGAGGATGCCGAACTTCGTCGGGTCGTCGAACGAGATGCCTGCGACGGCGCTGCCCGACGCGCCGGTCGCCGATATGCCGTACGGCGCCGCGGCCGTCCGCGGAAGCACGGCGAACCAGATTCGCCGCCCTTCGCTGCCGTACGGGACGATCTTCGCCGCATAGTCGCCGCCGTCCGGTCCGCCGATCGTGACCGTCACGTTCGCGATGTCCGGCGACAGGAGCTGGCCGAATAGGATCGCCGGCGCGGGAAGGCCTTTCGCGGCCGGCAAGCTCATATAATCCGCCTTTCGGCTGTCGACGCCGGCGCCCGAAAACCCGTACTGCCCGCCCGTCACCCATTTCCACCCCAGCCACGACTTGCGGACGAATTCGACGCCGAAGGTGACTTGGCCGGGCTTCGTGCTCCAATTAACGAATAAGAGCGCTCCGCCGTTCACGTTTTCCCGATGCACCACGTCCATGGTCGAAATGTCCCGGACCTTCCGCGCCGCTTCCTCCGGCGTCCGCTCGAGCGGGATATGCGCGGTCCCCTGAAGACCCGACGCGCGCGAATAGCGCCAATCCGCGATGCCGCCCGGCATGTCGTACGCGTACGCAAGCGCGAACAGGAACATCGCGAAGACGAGCGCGGCGCCGGACCAGACCAGCCATCCCCTTCTCGATGCCGCGGCCGCCCGCTCGGGGGCAGCCGTCTCCCGCTGAATCTCGGCGATGCGCCATTCCGGCGGGTTGCGCTTCTCCGCGACCGGCGCGGCTTGCCGCATCCGGGCAAGCCATGGATCGCCAGCAGCCGTATCCTCCCGATTACGTCCCGTCGTCATGCGCAATCGCCTCCTTCATTCGTTTGGCCAGCTTCGCCCTGGCGCGGTGCAGCCGCGACTTGACCGTGCCCTCGCCGACGCCGAGCACCTCCGCCAGATCGGCGTACGTCAGCCCGTAATGCGCGTGGAGAATGAGCATTTCCCGATGCGCCCGCGGCAAGTCCAGCACGGCCGCCCAGACGTCGTCCGTCCGCCGGCCGTCCCAATACTCCGCTTCCGCCGACGGCGCGCGGCGCGTATCCGGCGGCTGCCCCGCGAGCACGACCCGGCAGAGAAACGCCGATTTGCGGAAATTGAACGCCGTGTTGCGGGCGATCTTGAACAGCCAGCTCTTCACCGGACATTGGCCGCGGAACGCCTCGATCGCCCGAAACGCCCGGATGAACGTCTCCTGCGCGATGTCCTCCGCCAGATGCTCGTTCCGCACGAGAAAATACGCGTACTGCCAGACGTCATGCCAATAATGCCGGACGAGCGCGTCGATTTCGGGCGGGTTCAGCCGCGTGACGTGCCTCAGATAATCGTCCTCCACTTTGCCGCCCTCCCCTTCCATAGACTAGACAACGCCGAAGCTCGAATGTTCCCTTGCCCGCGCAAAAAAATCCGCCGAACGCAAAAAGAGCCACAATCGCTGTGGCTCTCCCCGCTGAACCGGCCGTCACGGACGCAAGGCCTGCCCGATCGCCTGCCGCTCGACCGACACGGTCTCCGCGCCGTGCGCGCGGGCGAATGCGTCCAGCGCCCGTTCGACGTTCCGTCTCAGCTTCGCGGTATACCGGATCTCCGGCTCGATGTGCAGCAGCTCGACCGTCAGATGCTTCCGTTTGGCGTCCAGGCGCGGATCCATCCGGCCGATCAAACGGTCCCCGGCCAGGATCGGCATCGCGTAATAGCCGTACGTCCGTTTGACCGCGGGCGTGTAGATCTCCCACCGGTACGCGAACCCGAACAAATCCTCGAGCCGCTTCCGGCTCCACAGCAAGTTGTCGAGCGGCGGCAGGAAGCGCACCGGTCCTTCGTCCTCGCGCAGCCCTTCCTCCGCCTCCCGGTGCCGTTCGAGCAGCTCCGCATCCTCGGTCAGAATGAAGTACGGCTGCTTCAAGCCGTCGATCTCGACGGGCGCGGCCTCGCCCGCCCGCACGTACCGCTCCAGCGCTTCCCGCCGCTCGCTCGCGCCGAACCGCTGCCAGCCGAATCGCGCGTCGCTCGGCTCGAATACCCGGTACGCGCGGAAGTATTTGCGCAGCATCCGGTCGGACGCCTCCTCCGGCCCGATCGTCTCCGCTTCCCGCAGCAGATCCTCCGGCACGCTACGGCTCGATACATCGAACAGCCGCTGGTTCCCCTCGCGGCCGACGATGCGTATGAACGAAGCGTCCATCAGCAAATTGAGCGCGTGCGACGTCGCCTTCGTCTTGGCGGCGACGTTGTCCCAGTAGCCGTGCACGCGCTCCTCGGATTCGAACGCTTTCGCCGGGAGCGGCCCTTCGGCTTCCAGCTTGCGGAGCACGTCGTCGACGACGGAGCGGAGCCCTTCGATCGCGTCCCTCGTGCGCGCCCGCATCCGCTGCCGGACCGGCTCGAACATCGCGTAATCCTTCAACGGAATGATGCAGGCGGCGTTCGCGAAATATTCGAAGGCTTCCTTGTCCCGCAGCAGTCCGTTCAGCACGCGCGGCTCGTAGCCGGCGATCCGGGCGGCGAGCGCCAAATGCTGGTTCGGGCGCACGGCGGCCACCGGATCGATCTGCACGCATTCGAGCGCTTCCAGCGCGGCGACGACGTGCCGGCGCAGCTCCGCCGCGGAACGGGCGCGCTTCGCCGGCGGGCCGAGCAGCAGCTGGCGTTCCAGAAGCAGGCGCCGCAGCGCCCGCTTCGTCGTCCGTATCGGTTTCATCCTTCCGTCTTCCTCCTCGCCTCGTCCGAATTTCCGTTATCTCCCAGTATACACGTTCAGGCGGCCGTTCGCACCGCGTTCGTTCCTTTTCATGCCCCCGTCTCACGACGGCTAGCCCGCGCCGGGTCCTTCCGCCCCGCCCGCTTCCGCCGCGATATGCCCGAACGCCTCGAAATCGAAGAGACCCCGGTCGGTCAGCTTGAGCGACGGGATGACCGGCAGCGTCAGGAACGACAGAGTCAGGAACGGATCGAAGTCGTCCGGCGCGCCGATGTCGGCCAACGCTCGCTTAATCGCCCGCAGCCCGGCGTAGACCTCGTCATGCGGCCGGTCGGACATCAAGCCGGCGACGGGCAGCGGCAGCGACGCCGTCACGCGCCCGTCCGCGACGACGGCAAGCCCGCCGCCGCAGGCCGCGAGATGCGCGATGGCGGCCAGCATGTCTTCGTCCGAGGCGCCGACGACGACGAGATTATGCGAGTCGTGCGAGACGGTCGAGGCGAGCGCGCCTTTGCGCAGCTTGAACCCTTTGACAATCGCCAGCCCGATATTGCCGGTCGCGTGATGCCGCTCGACGACGGCCAGCTTGAGCAGATCCTTCGCGACGGAAGGCGCGAACCGCCCGTCGCGCACGTCGACCGTTTCGAGCAGCCGGCGCGTGACGATCTGGTTCGGCACGATTCCGATGACGTTGCAGCGCGCGCCGTTCAGCGGCAGCTCCAGATCCTTCGGCGCGACGGGCTTCACGCGCAGCGCCGCGACGGACGACGGCCGGTCGCCGGATTCGCCGGCGTCCGGAAGCGGAAAGGCTTCTTCGCGCAAGACGTCCCGTTCCGCGACCTGCACCCCGTCCTTGTATACGGCCCGGATCCGGACCTCCTCAAGGTCGTCCAGCAGGAGCAGATCGGCCGCGTAGCCCGGCGCGACGGCGCCTCTGCCGCGCAGCCCGAAGCATTCCGCGGCGTTGATCGTCGCCATCTGGATCGCCGTGACCGGATCGAGGCCCGAACGGATCGCCAGCCGGACGATATGGTCCACGCTGCCCTCCTCGATCAGGTCGCCCGGCAGCTTGTCGTCGGTGACGAACAGACATCTCCGCGCGTTCCGCGGCGTGACGGCCGGAAGCAGCGCGGCGAGGTTTTTGGCGACCGTCCCTTCCCGGATCATGAGGTAGAAGCCCAGCTCCAGCCGGTCCCGCGCTTCGTCCGCGGTGACGCATTCGTGGTCCGTGAGGATGCCCGACGCCGCGTAGACGTTCAAGCTTTCGCGGCCGATGCCCGCCGCGTGGCCGTCGATATGCCGCCCTTCCGCGCCCGCGAGCTTGCCCAGCATCCCCGGCTCCGCGCCGGCGACGGCCGGGAAATTCATCACCTCGGCGAGACCGAGCACCTTCGGATGCCCGTAATAAGGCGCCAGCTGCTCCGCTTCGAGCCGGGCGCCGTTCGTCTCGAACGGCGTCGCCGGCACGCAGGACGGCAGCAGCACGAAGATGTCGAGCGGCAGCCCTTCGGCGCTGCGCAGCATGTAGTCGAGCCCGTCCGTGCCCGCGACGTTGGCGATCTCGTGCGGATCGGTGACGGCGGCGGTCACGCCGTGCCGGAGCAGCACCTTCGCGAATTCGCGCGGCGTCAGCATCGAGCTCTCGATGTGGACATGGCCGTCGATGAACCCGGGCGCGATATGGCGGCCGCCCGCGTCGACGGTTTCCTTCCCCGCGTACGCGCCGATGCCGGCGATGCGGCCGTCCGCGATCGCCACGTCGCCTTCCGTGACCGTGCCGGTAAAGACGTTGACGATCTTGCCGTTCTTGATGACGAGATCGGCCGGCTCGCGCTTCGCCGCGACCTCGATGAGGCGTTTCAATCGGTTCGTTTGTTCCATTGGATTCACCCTGCCTTAACGATAAGTATTTGTAAATCCCGAACCCGTTAACAGCCGCGAACGCAAAAAATCCCGACTACAAAGAAGCATGGCTGCGCTTTTTGTAATCAGGATTTTACGGTTCCTGGTAGAGACCCTCGGCCCGTATCGCCGAAGTTATACGTTCGGGTATGGAGTTGTCCGCTCCATCATAATACGCCGGCGCCGGGCGCGTCAACGCGCCGGCGTGCAACCTTTCGGACCGGCCCCCCGTCTAGGAGGTGCAACTATCCAGAGGAGGCTCGCGAATCCATGAAACCGACGATAAAATCTCTCCTGATGCTTTCCGCCGTGCTGGCGGGCACGACGGCCGCCGCGCAGGCGAACGCCGCTTCGGCAGACGCAAGCGGCAGCGCGGTCTTCCGCCAAGACAGCACGCTGGTCGAGATCGGCACCCGGCAAATCCAGGTCCAAAAGGCGCCCTTCCTGCACGCCGGCACGCTGATGGTGCCGGCGCGCGAGCTGGCGCTCGGCTTGAACGCCGCCGCGCAATGGACGAACGGCAGCCTGCTGCTCACCAGAGGCGGCTTGTCCGTCAAGCTGCAGGGCAGCAGCCTGCAGTCCGGCGGCAAGACCGTCGCGCTGCCGGCCGGCGTTCAAAATATAAACGGCAAAATTTATATCCCGCTTCGCGCCGCTGCCGAAGCGCTCGGCGCCGGCATCGCCTGGAACCCGGCGTCCAAGACCGCCGTCGTGCGCGCGGCCGCTTCCGCCGAGCAGCCGGTATCCGTCGGCTACGCGTTCGAGAAGGACGCCCAAGGCTGGACGGGCGGCTTCGCCGATCTGCCGGTCCAGCACGAAGACGCGGATTACCAGCTCGCCTTCAACTGGTCGGCGCTGCCGGCAATCGACGGCAAGCAGCTGAACGGCCTGAAGCTAAGCGGCATGAACCGCAGCGACGATCTGTTCATGTACGCCGTCAAAAAGCTGGGCGCCGCGGACGGCTTGAAGCCGAATACGGCGTACGCCGTGAAGCTCGGCTTCCGGCTGGCGACGAACGAAGCCTCCGATTCGGTCGGCATCGGCGGCTCGCCGGGCCAATCCGTCTACGTCAAGGCGGGCGTGGTGAACGTCGAGCCGAAGGCGGTCGAGACCGAAGGCGACTACCGGATGAACCTCGACAAGGGCAACCAGGCGACGGACGGCAAAGACATGCGCTTGGTCGGCGACGCCTCCAAGCCGGACTCGGCCAAGGAAGGCTACCAGCTGAAGCCGATTCATCTGGAGGCCTCCGTCACGACGAACGCCAATGGCGAGGCGTATCTCGTCATCGGCACGGATTCCGGTTACGAAGGGCTGAGCACGCTCTATCTCGCGGACGTGCAGGCCGAGTTTACGCCGCAGGCGAAATAATCGCTCCGAGAGGGTTGACAGGGCCTGGCGGATCAAGCGCGGCGCTCCGCGTTGGGCGGGCAATGGCCGTTTGATTGTGCTATGATGGAGAGGCTTCCGGCCTGCTGGTTAGGGACGGAACGCCAGCCCCGCTAAAGGAGTCGACCGCCATGTCCGATCTGTCCGATCAGCAATTTTCCCGCATCTCGCGCGCGCTGGCCGAGCCGAGACGTTACCGGATGCTCAAGGAGATCGGCGCGTCCAAGGAGCCGCTGCCCTGCGGCATGCTGCTGGAGACGCATAACGTAAGCGCCGCGACCGTCTCCCATCACTTGAAAGAGCTGGAAACAGCCGGTCTCGTGCAGAGCATCCGCGAGGGCAAATTCATGAGCCTGGTCCTTCAGGAAGACGTGCTTCAAGCGTACGTGAACCGGTTGGCGGAGATCGTCCCTCGCCGCGGACGACCGGCAGATCCCATGAACGAACCCTCTCATCCTGTTCCCTAGAAAGAGGAGCCTTCGGGCTCCTCTTTTTCGTTTCTTCACGGGCGTGTGAAGCACATGTCCGGTAATGAAATCGGCGCCATGCTCGCCCTCAATCGGAGCCGCGGGCATTGCCGGCAAGCTCGCCGCCGGCCGCCGTCTGAGCCGCAACGCGATCCGCGCCGCAAAAAAGAGCATCGCGCGGGGTTGCCGCGCGATGCTCGTTATATTTCAATCCGGTTGCCGCAACCTTCAATTCACGGCCTCCCACGCGTCATGCAGCAGCTCGTTGTTGATTCCGGCCGCGGTGAGCGAGCCGAGCGCCGCGGCCGAGATGGCCTGGTACAGCTCCGAGGCGGCATCCCCCGCCGCGTATACGCCCGGCACGCTCGACTTGCCGAACGCGTCCACCACGACGGTGCCGCCTTCCGTCACCCGGCAGCCGAGCGAGCGGGGCAGCTCGGAGCCGGCCGCCAGCTTCGGCGCGAAGAAGATCCCTTCGCACGCGACGTTCCTGCCGTCCTCCAGCAGAATCGCCTCGACCATGCCTTCGCTCGAAACGATATGCCGGATCGGCGCGTCGAAGACCGGCACGCCGTGCCGCGATAGCTCTTGCAGCTGTTCATCCGTCAGCTCGTGCGGACCGTTCGTGAGAATCGCGTAATTACGCGTCCAGCCCGCCAGCATTTTCGCCATGTGCAGCGCCCGCGCTCCTTTGGCGATCAGCGCGAGCCAGCGGTCCCGAAGCTCCCACCCGTCGCAGTACGGGCAGACGAACGCGCTCTTGCCGTATACGTCGTTCAAGCCGGAGATGCCGACCGGCAGGTCCCGCATCCCGACCGCGAACAGCAGCTTCTTCGCGCGCACGGCCGCGCCGCCTGCCGTCGCGATGCGGAAGTCGCCGTCCGTTCCGGCCGCCGAGACGGCAGCGTCTTCGAGGAACGCCACGGACGGATACGCCCGCAGCTGCTCCCGCGCGATCCGCCGGAACTCGCCGGGCGCGACCCCGTCGCGCGTCAGGAATCCGTGCGTTTCTTTCGTCACCCGGTTCCGCGGCCGGCCTTCATCGATCACGACGACCCGTTTCCGGGCCCTGCCCAGCACCAGCGCCGCGCTCAGCCCCGCCGGTCCTCCGCCGATAATCGCGACGTCCGCTTCGAACTTCTCTCCCATAGTCATCAACCTCCCGGACTTGTAATATCCATACTAAAAGCGCGCATGGCGCCGATTGCCAATCATTGCGGCGAGCCCGCGGCCGCCGCCGCATCCAGCACCCATTGAATCGAATGCCGGCGCAGGTACGCTTGCAGCTCCCGCTCGGCGCCGTTCATCACCTTCTCGACGAGGCATTCCGCATGGCGCGGCGGACCTTCGTTCTCCCCTTCGCCGCCCTCGACCGGATGATGCAGCGCGTTCGCGTTCAAGCATTCGTACAGCTGCTGCCGCCCTTCGATCACCTGCACGACGTCGAGGAACGTAATCTGCCCCGGCGGCCGCGCGAGCTCGTAGCCGCCGCTGGCGCCCGTGACCGCGCGAACGATCCCGTCCTGGCGCAGCTTGGACATGATCTTCGACAGATAGCTGTCCGAAACGCCTAGCGAATCGGCCAGTTCCTTGATGCCCACGTGCCGTCCGGACTCCGCGTGAGCCAGATGGATCAAGGCATGCAGCGCGTTGCCGGTGCTTTTGGAGAATTGCATGGGACCGCTCCTCCTTCCAAGACCCTTAACAACCATTACGGACCTATAATGTCCATAATAAACGCTTCGAACTCCTTACGCAAGGGGGAATCCGAATTATCGCGATTGAATGAAGCAGCGGTAAGAGAACGACTAAGAACAAAATCGGATCGACGACGGCCGGGCGGCCGCTGTTCCACCAGCGGTTCAATCGACGGAATTCTTCTCGACGTACCGATAGCCCTTGAATTTGAAATCGAAGAGCAGGTCGAACAATAGCTGGATCGCCATCGTGAACGCCCGGACGCTGGCCGTTTGTTGGCGGCCGCCGACGCGGTTCAGACGGAAAGCGAGCCTGTTGAACGAAAGGACGGAAGCGATCCGAAGAATCATGCGGAGAATTCCTTTTTAGCGTTAGCCTCTCCACTATGCCCGCCTCGCAAACGAACCTCGTTGTCCCGTTCAGCCGCCGATCGGCGTCGGCCGCTTCCGGCCGGTCACTCCGCCGGGGCGTCCGGCGCCTTCCGCTTGGCGCGGAAGCGGCGTACCTTCAAGAGGTTCCCGCACATCTTATCGTCGCAGTAACGCTTGGAGCGGTTGCGGGTCTCGTCGTAATACACCCACAGGCAGCTCGGGTTCTGGCAAATGCGCACCCGCGACGGATCGCCGGCCGCGATCATCCGCGCCATCGACGCCGCGATTTCCGCCTGCGCGGCCGTCCATCCATCGCCTGCCGGAATATGCCCGATCCGCAAGCCGCCGTCCTCGGACGCCGTCAGCCGCCGGACTACGGCGCTCGCGGCCATATAGGCGTTCAGTGTCGCGAGATCCGCTTCGCTTGGCGCCGCCCCCGCCGCAAAGCCGGCTGCCATGCCGTGCAGCTCGTCGCGCATCCGCTTCAGCGCGCGCAGCTCCTCCGCCGACGGCGGCACCGGCGCCGACAAGCCGTAACCGCCAAGCCAGCCGGCGAGCCAATCGGCGCGGTCCAGCCGATCGTCGATCGCGCCGTCGCCTCTCCAATCATGATGCAAACTATTCAAAAAGTCGTCCCAAAGCATGGCCAAGCCCCCGGTTGTTTTTCGATATTGTAACATGCTAACAGATCGCTTGCTAGTTACTTGACGCTGTGCGCCCCGCATGGTAAATTTGGCAACGTAACCCGTTAATCATTCATTAGCTCGTTACAACTTCGGAAACGAAAAAGGAAACGAGGAGGTTTCGTCATGAACGCGAACGACCTGCTGCTTCGCAATTGGGATGCCTGCCATGACAAGGAGGACTGGTATCCGCCGCTCGCGGACGCGTTGAACGGCCTGACCGCCGAACAGGCGGATTGGCATCCCGCGGGCGAGCACGCCAACACGATCCGGGAGACGGTCCATCATTTGATTTTTTACAAGGAGCGGCTCCTCCGCCGGCTGACCGGGGAAGAAACCGCTTATCTTCCGGGCGTGACGAACGATGACACCTTCGCGGCGAGGCCCGGCGAGCCGGAGGATTGGCACGCGGCGGCGGCGCGTCTCGCCGAGGTGCACCAAGCCATCCGCGACCGCATCGCGGCCTGGAACGAACACGATTTCGAGCGCCAGCTTCCCGGGCAGCGGCTGCCGTTTGGAATTTGGGCTAACTCGCTCGCCCTGCACGACGCTTACCACACCGGCCAAATCATCCTGATCCGCAAGCTCCAAGGCTCCTGGCCGTCGCATCGTTCGTTCGACTGACGCCCGCGGCGGCTCCCTCCAAGCCCCGCGCTAAGACGCGCCGAAACGCAAAGTAACCTCCGTTTTCCGCATGCCGGAACCGGAGGTTTCTTTCCGTTTATTCACGATGCTCGCTGTATGCGCGCAAAATGAGGGCACTCGCCGGCGGATCCGCCGCCCCGCCGCTATTCCTCGAAAATCTTCGTCAGCAGCGCGCCGAGCGTCTCTACGGCTTCCGCTTCCCGTTCGCCGTCCGCTTCCAGCGTCACGTCGTCGTTCGGCTGTATGCCGAGCGTCAGCATGCTGAGCGAGCTCTTGCCGTTCGCTTTTTTGCCGCCCTTCGAGACGCTGATCTTGCACGGAAATTCGCTCGCGGCCTGCACGAACACTTTGGTCGGCCGGGCGTGGAAGCCCGACGGGTTCAAGACGGTAAAGGTTTGGGATGTCATCGGTTGTCGCTCCTCGTATGTTGATGGACGAATGCTTGAATCGTCTCTTGGCTGTCCATGTTCACGATCGCCTCCGCGTGCGCGGCCCACTCCTCGCGGGAGAGCGCCTTGATCAGCGCCCGCGCGGGAAGGATCGAACTCGCGCTCATGCTGAATTCGTGCAGCCCCAGGCCGAGCAGGATCGGAATCGCGGTCCGGTCGCCCGCCATCTCGCCGCACATGCCGACCCACTTGCCTTCCCGCTTCGCGGCCGCGATGACCATGCGGATCAAGCGCAAAATCGCCGGGTGGCACGGCTGGTACAGATACGCCACGTTCTCGTTCATCCGGTCGGCCGCCATCGTGTACTGAATGAGGTCGTTGGTGCCGATGCTGAAGAAGTCGGCTTCCTTCGCGAGCGTATCCGCGGCCAGCGCGGCGGCCGGCACTTCGATCATGATGCCGACTTCGATCCCCTCAGCCACGGCGCGTCCTTCGGCGGTCAGCTTCGCCTTCTCCTCTTCCAGCAGTTGTTTCGCGGCCCGCAATTCGGAGGCGACCGCGATCATCGGGAACATGATTTTCAGCTGGCCGTGCACGCTCGCCCGGAGAAGCGCCCGCAGCTGCGTCCGGAACAGGTCCGGCCGGTCCAGGCAGAGCCGGACGGCGCGCAGGCCGAGGAACGGATTGCTCTCGGCGGGCAGCTTCATGTACGGCAGCTCTTTGTCGCCGCCGATGTCGAGCGTCCGGATGACCACGGGCTTGCCCTCCATCCGCTCCAGCACGTGCTTGTAGACCTGGAACTGCTCTTCTTCGGTCGGCAGCGCGCCGCGGCCCATGTACAGGAATTCCGTCCGGAACAGGCCGACGCCTTCGGCTCCGTTCGCCAGCACCTTCTGCAGGTCCTCCACGCTGCCGATGTTGGCGGCCAGCTCGACGCGGTGGCCGTCCTTGGAGACGGACGGCTCGTGCAGCAGCTTGCGCAGCTCCGCCTGCCGCGCGTCGTAGTCGGCTTTGCGGGCCCGGTATGCCGCGAGTTCGTCCTCCCTCGGCCTGACGATGACGGTTCCTTCCACCGCGTCCATGATAACCGTCGCGCCGGTCTCGATGCCGCCGGCCGCGGCGCCTGCCCCGACGATCGCCGGAATTTCGAGCGAGCGGGCCATGATCGCGGAATGGGACGTGCGGCTGCCGATTTCGGTCACGAAGCCGAGCACGTAATCCGCGTTCAGCTGCGCCGTATCGGACGGCGTCAGGTCCTCCGCGATCAGGACGCACGGCTCGCTGATGGCCGATGCCGCGGCATAGTCGAGGCCCCGCAGCCGGCTCATGATCCGGCCGGCGACGTCGCGGACGTCCGCCGCGCGCGCACGCAGGAGCTCGTTGTCCATCGCGAGCAGCAATTCGACGAAGCCGTTCGCCGTCTCGTGAAGCGCGTATTCGGCGGTCGCGCCGTCGTTGTCGATCCGCTCGAGGATGCCGTCGATCAGGTCGGGATCGTCCAGCAGCAGCAGATGCGCTTCGAAAATCTCGGCTTTCGCGGCGCCCATCTTCGCCTCGGTCATCGCCCGAATGCCTTCCAGCTCCGTCTTCGCGGCCGCGACGGCCGCATCCAGCCGCTCCTTCTCCGCGCCCGGATCCGCGGCTTTGTCCGCCGAAGGCACGAAGCGGTCCTGCCGCAGCCTGTAAGCTTTGGCGATCGCGATGCCCGGAGACGCCGCGATGCCGCTCAATCGGTTTGTTGTCGTATTCATCTGTGGCCCACGCCCTCTCGTCAGGATTTCGCTTGCTTCAGCTGCTCGTATTGCGCGGCGACCGCGGCGTGGATCGGATGCTCCTCGGCGATCGACGTGTATTTCGCGATCGTGCGATTCAGCCCGATCTCGCGCAGATCCGTCTGGATCTGTACGGCCTCCGGATCGTCCGGATTATCGAACAACAGCGCGGCCGCCATGCCGAGCGTCAGATGCTTCGTGCCGAGGACCAGCTCGTGCGCCTGCAGCGCGGGACGCACGAGGCGGTCGCCGGCCGACAGCTTGCGAATCGGCGAGCGGCCGACGCGCGCGACTTCGTCCGTCAGGTACGGGTTGACGAAGCGGTCCAAAATTTTATGAATGTAGTCCGCATGCTCCGCTTCGTCGAAGCCGTACCGCTTGACCAGCACCGCGCCGGTCTCTTCCATGGCGTGACGCACCAGCGCGGCGATCGGCCCGTTCGCCATCGCGTCCTGGATCGTCGCGAATCCGTAATAGCGGCCGAAGTAGGCGGCGACGCAGTGGCCGGTGTTCACCGTGAACAGCTTCCGTTCGATATACGGCTCGAGCCCGTTCACGTAATGGATGCCCGCGATGCGGCCTTCGCCCGGAAGCAGCTGCGATTCGTCCACGACCCATTCGTAGAACGGTTCGACCTGGACCTCGAGCGGATCCTCGTGATGCTGGATCGGCACGATCCGGTCGACGGCGGCATCGGGGAACGCCGCGAACCGTTCCGCCCGCGCCCGCTGCTCTTCGGTCAGGAGGGCGTAGACGTGCGCCTTCAATTGCGTGCTGCCGCCGATCGCGTTCTCGCAGGCGATGATATGCAGCGGCGCCGCGTCCCGCGCCATGCGCAACGCCAGCCCTTTCGCGATGCCCGGCGCGATATGCGGCAGGATGTTGACGCCGACCGCCGTGGTGACGAGGTCCGCCTGCGCGACGGCTTCCGCGACGTCGTCGAGGTTTTTGCCGTTGATGGCCGTGACGTTCTCGACGCGGATGGCCTCCTGCAGCTCGCTCGCCAGGCGCACCGTGTACGCCTTCCGCTCCTTCAGCTGCTCGACCAGCCCGTCGTTCACGTCCGAGAAGATGACCTCGTAGCCCGCGCGGGACAAGACCAAGCCGATGAAGCCGCGGCCGATGTTGCCCGCGCCGAAATGGAGCGCCCTCACGCTTCCATCCCGCTTTCGAAGATGCGCACCAGCTCTTCGGCCGTCGTCGCGTTCATGATTTGCTCCATGTTCTCGTCCTCGGAACAGATCATCGCCACGTTGGTCAAAATATCGAGGTGGTCGTTGCCCGCGGCCGCGATGCCGATCACGAGCACCGCCTTCTCGCCTTCGCCGAAATCGACGCCGCCGGGGATTTGCACGACGGACAAGCCCGTCGAGCGGATCAGCTCCTTGGAGTCGCCGGTGCCGTGCGGAATCGCCAGCCCGTTCCCCATGTACGTCGAGAGCGTCGCTTCGCGCTCCAGCATTTTGTCGATGTAGCCTTCCGCCGCGTGTCCGGCGTCGACGAGCAGCCGGCCCGCCATGCGGATCGCGTCGGATTTATCGGTTGGCCGCGCCTGCAGTTTCACTTTGTCGATCGAAAGTATGCTCATCGTAGATTTCTCCTCTATTCGTTTTGATTCTATCCGTTTTGTTTTTTGGTCTCCAGGAATTGCTCAAGCTCTTGCGATAAATATTCCTTGATCTCCTGCTCCCCGCCGTCCCGCAGCAGTTCGATCATGCGCGGCACGAGGAGGTAGGAGCTGATCTCGCTCAGCACTTCCAGGCTCTCCTTCGCCAGCTCGCGCGGCCCGAGCATGAGCAGCACTTGCCGGACGCCGGAAGGCAGGACCTGATCGAGCACCAGGTCCCGTTCCAGCCGGTACAGGCTGAGCGACGGGACGCGCACGAGCTCGCTGCGGACGTGGAAGAGCGCCAGTCCCGTGTCGGGGATGACCTGGCTGCTCTGCCGTTCCCGCTGCAGCAGCAGCCGCGCGACCGGCGCTTCGTCCGCGATGACGCCGGCCCGCCGCGCAAAGCCGCACATCGCCTCCAGCGTCTCGAGCAGGCCCTCGAACGGCTGATCCAGCCGGTAGACGCGGAACTGATCGAGAATATGGACGATTTCGGCGACGTAGGCTTGAATCCGCTTCTGCAGGTCGGCCCGCGGCCCGTAGACCGGCACCGTCTGTTCGCGGCGGCCGAGCTCGTCGTTGCGCAGCGTGACGTTCTGGATGAAGAGCCGCAGGCGCTCCGCTTCCTCCCCCGTCAGCAGCGGGCTGAGCTTGATGTACCGCTCGTCCCCGAGGGGCAATTCCACCGTCGAGATGATGAGGTCGTACGCTTCCTCCGGAATGCGCGCCGCTTCGAACCAGGAGGCGTGCCCGACGATCTCCACCTGCGGCAGCTCCTTCGTCAGGCGCACGGCGAGCATCCGGGACGTGCCGAGCCCGCTCGTGCAGACGAGCACGGCCCGGACGTTGCGGGGAAAGAGCTTCTGCCGCTCCAGCGACGCGCCGAAATGCATCACCAGGTAGCCGATTTCTTCTTCGGGGACGCGGTAGGCGGTCAGCGTCTCGTCCGCCGCCGCGCGCAGCTCGTTATACAGCGGCTCGTAATCCTTGCGGATCTGCGCGAGCAGCGGATTGCGGATGATCGCGCCGGCCCGCAGCCGGTCCAGCGCGGATTCGAGGTGGCTGAGCAGGCCGTCGCGCAGCAGGCGGTCTTCGCTGTACGGGACGCCCGTCCGCGCCTCCATGGCGCGGACGAGCCGCCAGACGAGCTCCATGTAGCCGAGCTCCTCCTCGGGCAGCAGCTGGTTCGGATGCGGCTGCCCGCGCGGCTCCAGCAGTCCGGCGATATACGCCGTCTCGGCCGTCGAGAACGACAGTCCGGTCGCTTCGGCCAGATGCGCCATGACGGCCGTCAGCAGCTCGCTCTGCCGGAAGGACTGCTGCTCCGGCCGCAGCTCGATCGGCCGGCCGAGGCCGATCCGCGCCGCCGCGATGGCGATTCGGATCAGCAGCTCCGTGTAGGCGTGCTCCGACAAGGCGCTCAGCCCGGCGTCCTCCGCCTTCCACAGCGCCTCCTCCACTTGGGCGAAGAACGGCTTGCCGGCCAGCTCGAGCAGCCGCTTCGTCAACGGCCTCGCGGCGGGATCGGCCTTCCCGAACAAATCCGATTCGTCCAGGAAATTATCGGCGAGGCGCCAAATCATCCGGCGCATGTTCGCCTCGGCGCCGTTCAGGCCGACGCCGTACCCGCGCCGTCGGACGAGGATCAGCCCGGCTTGCTTGACCGGCTCTTCCAGTTCGTCCAGGTCGCTCGTAACCGTCGGCACGGTGACGCCGAGTTCGTGGGCGAGCGCGAAGAGCTTGACGGGCTCCGCTTCCCGCAGCAGGCTGCAGGCGATGAGCAGCCGGCGCTCCTCGGCGGAATACTCGACGGCGGACGAGGCGCGAAGCGACCGGCGCAGGGTCTGCAGCCGCTCGGCGTCGCCCTGCAGCAGGATGCCGCGGCCGGATTTCTTAAGCAGCGTCACGCCCGCCTCCCGGGCGGCGTCCTCGAGCTCCGCGAGCTCCCGGTGCACCGTTCGGGTGCTGACGTTGATCTCGGCGGCGATTTCGCCCGCCGTCACTTCCTCGCTCCGGCCGAGCAGCAGCTCCAGAATCTGCCGATGCCTGTGGGTCAATTTCATGCGCGTACACCTCTTGCGGAAATGGAGATAACGCCGGCTTGGCGGCCAGCGTTACCTTGTCTTATTCGCTCAGCCGTTTGACGAGCTCGTCGTAGGCCGGGCTTTTCATGAAATTGTCGATCGAGATATGCTCGGCCTGCGGCGCCTGGCCGCGCGCCCGGTCCGTCAGCGACTTGTGCGTGACGACGATGTCCGCGTCGGCCGGAATCTCGCTGATCGCCGTATTGACGACCGTGACGCCGACGCCCGCGTCCTTCATCTTCTTGCGGAGCACGGAGGCGCCCATGGCGCTCGAGCCCATGCCGGCATCGCAGGAGAAGACGATCTTGCGCACGTCCGCCGCCGCCTTGGCGTTAACGGATGCTCCCGCCGAAGGTGCGGCCGTCACCGCTGCCGGTGCCGCGGATGCGGCTGCCGCCGCCGCGATCGGCGCCTGCTTCATTTGCTTCATTTTCTCGGACGCTTGCTCCAGCTCGTCCTCGCCTTCGGCCTGCTTGCCCGTCTTCAGCAGCAAAGCCGCCACGAGGAACGAGACGACCGCCGCCGAGATGACGCCGGTGAAGACCTGGAGCAGGCCGCCCTTCGGCGCCATGGCGGCGTAAGCGAAGATGCTGCCCGGCGAAGGCGGCGCGACCAGGCCGGCGTGGAACATCGAGAACGTGAACGTGCCGGTGACGCCGCCCGCGATGACCGCCAGGATGAGGCGAGGATTCATCAGAATATACGGGAAGTAGATTTCGTGAATCCCGCCGAAGAAGTGAATGATCGCCGCGCCCGGCGCGGACATTTTCGCCGATCCGCGTCCGACCAGCCAATACGCCAGCAGGACGCCGAGACCCGGACCCGGATTCGACTCCAGCATGAACAGAATCGACTTGCCCGTCTTCGACGCTTGGTCGAGCGCGATCGGGCTGAGGACGCCGTGGTTGATCGCGTTGTTCAGGAACAGCACCTTGGCAGGCTCGATCAGCACGTTCGCGAGCGGCAGGAGGTTGGCGTCGACGAGCGCCTGCACGCAGTTGGCGAGCGTCTTGCTCACGACCTCCACCACCGGTCCGACGACCAGGTAGGCGATGATCGCCAGGATGCCTCCGATGATGCCGGACGAAAAGTTGTTGACGAGCATCTCGAAGCCGGACTTGACTTTGCCCTCGATCGCCTTGTCGAAGCGCTTGAGCACCCACGCCGCTGACGGCCCGACGAACATCGCGCCCATGAACATCGGAATGTCCGTGCCCACGATGACGCCCATCGTCGTGACGGCGCCGATGACGCCGCCGCGCGTGCCGTGGATCATCGTCCCGCCCGTATACCCGATCAGGAGCGGAAGCAGGTACGTGATCATCGGCGAGACGAGCTTCGCCAATTCCTCGTTCGGAATCCAGCCCGTCGGGATGAACAGCGCGGTGATGAGGCCCCACGCGATGAAAGCGCCGATATTCGGCATGACCATGCCGCTCAGGAAGCGGCCGAACCGCTGTACGCGGACTCTGGCGCCGCCGGCGGACGCGCGTTGTTGTGCTGCTGTATCCATAAGGATAGCCTCCCCAGTTGCGAAATATATGTTGCTTGGTTTGTGTCCTTATCGTAAAGCCAAGCGGCCGAGGGTTCAATCAAATGTAAATCGCTTTCAGTCATGATCGATGTTGACATCATTTTCGCTGACCGGAAACGAACGCCGCTAGTATGCCCGCCGAACCCGGTTCGATGCGGGAGTTTCCGAGCGCGGCGCGGCGCCCGTTCCGCGGCCCGAGCGACCCCGGGAACGCCAAAAAAACCGCGTCGCTCCCGGATGGAGCGACGCGGTTTCTCGGCGTTGCACGGAAAAGTAAAAACGACGGTCACGGTCCAACTAAGAGGAACGGTTTGTCTCGACTACAGGTCCCCGCATCGCGGTCACCCTACCAGAAAAAAGCCGTCCGCCCCTTCAGCTTCAGCAGCGCCTCGGCGAAGAAGTAATCGCCGTAAATAATCGGCACGTCGACGTACGCGTTCTTCTCGTAGTAGCCCGTCGCGTGCAGCAGCAGCCCCTGCTCGTCCTGCTCCCACGCGCCGTAGCGTTCGTCGAGCGACCGGACGATCGCGGCGCCCGCGGAACGGTAAAACTCCGCGTCCGCGCCGCCGGCGTGGGAAGCGAGCTCGAGCAGGCCGGAGGCGGCGATCGCAGCAGCCGAGGAATCGCGCGGCATGCCCGATACGTCCGGCAGCCTGAAGTCCCAGTACGGCACCTTGTCCTCCGGCAGCCGGGCGAGGAAGAATTGCGCGACCCGCTTCGCGGCGTTCAAGAACCGATGCTCCCCCGTGTAGCCATAGCTGAGCGCGAAGCCGTGCAGCGCCCAGGCCGCCCCGCGGGCCCAGGCCGACTCCGGCGCGTAGCCCTGGCCGGCGAGCGCGCCGACGCGTTCGCCCGTCTCCGGGTCGAAGCAGACGATATGGTACGCAGAGCCGTCCGGGCGGACGAACTCGCGCAAGACCATATCGGCGTGCCGCATCGCGATATGCTTGTACCGCGGGTCGCCGAGTTCCTTCGACGCCCAGTAGAGCAAAGGCAGGTTCATCATGCAGTCGATGATCGCCCAGCCGCTGTGGTCCTCGCCGTTCCAGTCCGGCCAGGCGCGGATGAAATCGCCGTTCACGTTGAACCGGCCGGCCAGCAGGTTGGCCGCCATGAGGCCGTGGCGCCGGGCGTCCGCGTCCCCGAGCAGCTTATGCTGCGCGACGCTGCTCAGACTGAACATGAAGCCGACGTCGTGGTGCAGCTCGTCGTACGCGGTCAGCGTCTCGGCGAGCTTCCGCTCCAGCGCCTCGGCCGTCTCGCGCAGCTTGGCGTCGCCGGTCTCGCGGTAGGCGAGCCAGAGCAGGCCGGGCCAGAAGCCCGCGCCCCAATCGTGCGCCGGGCAGGCATTGTACCGGCCGCCGAGCGACGCGTGCGGGAAGCTCGCGCCGATGTCGGCCGCGTTGCGGGCGATCTTGGCGGCCGTTCGATTCCAAGCCGACGCGATCCACGCTTCCGTATCGGCCGCTTGTCCCCTTGCGTTCGTATCCGTTTCGCGCGTCATGGTCAGATCACCTCCAGGCCGTCCGGGTCCGGCAGCGCCGGATGCGGCGCGTGCGGCTCCGATTGGTACCAGTACGAGACGGACGCGATGTCGTCCTGCAGCGGCAGGTAACGTCCTTCCGAACGCCAGCCGAGCGCCTGGATCGTCACGCGCAGGTCGGATTCGAAGCGGATCGGGTCCATGACGTGCCAGCGATACATGCCGAAGCGCTGCTGGCTCTTGTACAGCCCGTCCGGCTTGATCACCTGCGGCATGCCCAGGTACGCCGTCGAGAAGCTGCCGTATTCGCCGTACGGATGCTCGAAGTTCCACGCCCCGCCGAAATAATCTTCCGTGCCGGTGCCGCAGATCGTCGGGTACTCCTTGTCGCCGTCCAGGAAGAACTTGATCTCGCCTTCGCCCCACCAGCCGGTATTGTTGACCTGCCAGGCAATATAGGTCCCGACGTAATGCCCTTTGCCCGTCACGCCGTCCAGCAGCGTATGGACGTCTTTGTAAGGCAGCGGGTTGCTGCGGCGCCACTGCGCGTGGAAGTACGCCGCGTCGTCCGGCACGTCGGTTAGCGTATAGGTCACCTGATAATAGAGTATGACCGGCTTGACCGAGCGGTTCTCCACCGTAAGCCGCGCGTGCTTGCGGAACGGCATCGTCCAATAGCTGTTCATGCCGCCGGCCGGATTGACCGCGATCGGCAAGGAATTGACGTTGCTGCGCTCGCACCAGCCGTTGCAGAAAAAGTCGCCGAGCGGTACCTCGACGGAAGGCTCCGCCTCTCCGTCCCAATAGAAGCGGAGAATCAGGTTGCGCCAGTTGTTCGGCGAGCAGGTCAGCCAAATATGCTGGATCGCGCCGGGGCCGTCGATGTCCGCCATCGCGAACGTCGCGCCCGGCTGAAGTTCGACCGACGGGGACACCTTCCAGCCGACCCCGAGATCGCGCGCGCAGCCCGCGCCCGTGCCCTCCGTCGCCATTCCCCCGCGGCCCTTCGCCCCGTCGAAATTTTCCGCGCTGGTCGAACGCGTCTTGGCGTCCGACAGCAGGTGCAAATTGCCCAAATGCAAGCCCAGTCCGTTGAATCCGTTCATTGCGTCGTTTCCTCCTGTCGGTAGATATGGATGGTCCGCTTCCCGATGGAAGAGGAACGGCATGCCGTTCCTCTTCCATCGGGAAGCGAAAGCGCGGCTCCGGTTGCTTCTGAGCGTAATTATAGATGCCGCGGGCCCTTCGCCATATACTAAAAACCGGACATCCGTTGACCTTCGTTATCCAAAATCAAAAAGCGGGCGAGGCCCGATCGCCTTCGCCCGCTTCCGCGCGCCCATTCCGCTATTCGAACGTGAAGCGCGCCGCGCCTTCGCCGAGCCGAACGGCGGTCCGCTGGCGTCCTTGAGGCGCGGCTGCGGCCTGCTCGCCGGTCATCCTCGCCTCCGTCGCGCCGCCGGCCGCCGCCGTCGCCGCGGCCGGCTTGGCGTCCGCCGCTCCGTCGATCGCGTTTCCGATGAAGACATTGTCCGCCGCCGCTCCGCGGACGACGATGCCGCAGCCCTCTCCGTCTTCGCCGCCGTTGTCCGCGATGGCGTTGCGCAGCCACCGGTTGCCGTTCGCCCCGTTGCCCGGCTTCTCTTCGCGGAAGTCGACGCCGCATTCGCCGTTCCCGCGGATTTCGTTGTCGGCGAACAAATTGTACGAGTCCTTGTGGCCGATGGAGATGCCGCAGCTGCCGTTGCCGTTCATCCGGTTGCGGACGAACTCGCCGTACCGCACCCGCCAGCAGATGAACAGGCCGGCCAAGCCGTTGCCCTCGAGCCGGCAGTCCGCGACGACGGTGCGGGCCGTCCCGGCGCCGGGGTGCAGGCCGGAGCCCGCGCAGTCCGTCACCGCGCAGCGGCGCACCTCCACGTGCTCCGTGATCTGCCACGAGATCCCGTCGCCGTTGAAATTCCGGACGGCCACGTTCTCGATGCGGCAGTCGCCGGCCTTGTACAGGTAAATGCCGCCCGCGCGGCAGCCGCCGATCGGTTCGTTCCGCTCGCCGCTTCCGTCCACCGTCAGGTCGAGAATGCGCACATGACGGGCGTCGCGCACCTCGATGACCGAGCACGCGTTCGTCACCGTGCCGCCGTGGTCGGCGATGTAATCGCGCTCCAGATGGCGGTCGAAGTACAGCATCCGCCCCTCGACGCGCGTCACGACCGCGGTGCTCTCGTCCCAGCCCCACTTCTGCTTGTCGTCGAACAGCTGAAGGCCGGTCCCCGGCTCGAAGCCGGACGGATCCTCGACTTCGGCCTGCAGCTCGCCGTAATCGGCGTCGGTCACGAAGCGCGTCTTCACGCCGCCGCTTTTCTTCAGCACGGTGTTCGGGCCGCGGCCCTGCAGCGTCATGCCGCCGTAAAGCCGGATCGGGCCGGTCGCGCGGTACTCGCCTTCGTCCAGCAGGATCGTGCCCCCTTCCCCGCCGCGGCGCAGCTCCTCGACGGCCGCTTGAACGGCGGCCGAGGAGAAGCCTTGAACCTCCGCGCCCGGCCCGCCGACCGTGATCGTTCTGCCCGTGCCGGACAGCATGGATTCCCGGATCATAGCGGCGCTCCTTCCGCCGACGGTTCCGTCAGCCCGTACTTCTCGAGCAGCGCGCGCCGGTGCGCCTTGACCCGCAGGAAGCCTTCCGCTGCCGCGCCGTTGCCCCAATCGAAGATCGTGAATTCGCCGATGCCTTCGCCGTTCTCGTCCGCGACGCCGCCGTGGCCGTAGTTTTCCATCATGAAGCCGTAATCCCGCTCGCCGAAGAACGGATGCGCCTTCTCCCACTGCGCCTTCGTCCTCGGATTCTCGGGGCAGTACATCATGACGAACGCGCAGCGCAGCGCGGCCAATCCGCGTTCGACGTATTCCTGCCGGCCGAGCAGCTGGCCGTAGTCGAGGATGAGCTCGGCGAACAAGCTCTGGCGCGCGTCGTTCCATTCGCCGTCGGCGTTCATGACGCCGAAGCCCCCGAGGGCGTTCACGTGAATGTACGGCGGCTGCCACGAAGCCTGCGTCATGAGCAGCTCGTCGAGGCAGCGCTCGCCGAGCCGCAGATAGCGGTCCTCGCCGGTCGTCCGATGACAAGCAAGCAGCGCTTCGGCCGTCCAGAACATAGAGAAATTGCACTGCTTGAACATGTCGTTGCGCTCGGCCTTGCGGCCGAGCAGCGTATCGCTGCCATAGCCGGAGCACGACCAGTACGTCTCGAAGTCCTCCCAGCGTCCGACGGGAACGATCTCCTCCGCCACGGCGTCCATCGCCTTCAGGGCGGCCGTCCGGTACGCGTCGCTGCCGGTCAGCTCGTACAGCTTCAGCAGGAACGTCACGGACATCGACGTCTCCGGCGATTCCGCCAGGACCGGCAGCGGCTGCAGCGTCGCGGCGTCCAGCCAGGCCGGGAAAAACCCTTTGCCGTCCTGCAGGCGCAGCAGCGCCTCGCCGTAACGCTCCGCGTACGCGAGCAGGCGTTCGTCCGGTTCGAGCTCCTCGTGCCAGCGCAGCATGAGCAGCGCGGTGAAGCTCATGTCGAGGATATGGTACGGCGCTTCCTTCGCCGAGCGGGTGACGGGATTGCGGTTGGAATTGCCCCAGTACGCCGTCTCCCAGCCTTTCGCGCGGCTCACGGTCCTGCCGCCGGCGTCGATTTGCTCCATCTCGGCCGCGATGACGGCCGGGAAGAAGCCCTCCCGCCGGGGCGCCGACAGCGCCAGCTCCTTCATCAGCCGGGCGCGCTCGAGATGCTCCCGGTTGCCGGTCTCCAGCCCGTAGCGGTACAGCCCCTGCGCCGAACGGAGCGAGCTGAACCAGGCTTGATTCCAGATCGAGCGGAATTCCCGTTCGTTCACCGGCCCGGGGTAGTTCGGGCTCTGCGTGACGTTCACGATGAACACCGGCGCGCCGACCGTCCTGCCGTCCAGCTCGAACTGCTGCCACACCGCGTCCTTCCAGTCCTCGAACGCCCAGCGGTACGCGTGGTCGACGTACGGCTCGAGCGGCCGTCCGAGCGGCTCGCCGGCGCGGAACAGCGGGCCGCCCCACCCGCTCCACAGCAGATCGAGGACGGGCCGCCACGGATTCCGCGCGTAATCCGGTCCTTCCCCGGTCAGCACGAAGAAGCCGAATTCGACGGTTCCCGCAGGATACGCCGCGCCGGCTTCCCGTTCGTACAGCACGTGCTCGGCCACGCGGTAGCGGCTCATGCCGAGCGTAAGCCGGTTATCCCGGGCGTTCAGATCCATGTACCAGCGGACAGGCGAGCCCGCGAGCAGCAGGTCGAGGTCGGGCACGACGGCCAGCCAGCGGTCCGCGTCGTGCACGATCAGCGCCGGCGAGCGAAAGCCGTGCTGGTCGATGATATGGCGGTCGGTCGGCGTCAGATGCGGCGCCCAATGGAAGGTCGGCGCGAAGGCCGGCGCGATGTCGATCCGCCAATCGTCCTGACGGACCGGCTCGGGCAGCTCGAAGCGCAGCTTGACGTTCACCCGGCCGACGCCGGCGCGCGTCGCGTCGACCGCGGGGCGGACGCCGCCGAGCGATGCCGCCTCCATGCTCGCGATGAACGCGGCGAGCGCGCCGTCAAGCGGCACGCGGGTAGTTTCGTTGGACACGGTAGTTCCTCCTATTCGTGGGCATGCGGCCGCCGGCGCGGGCTTACTCCAGTGCTTCCGCCGCGACCCGCTTGCCGTCCCGGAATTCCTGCGGGCTCAGCTGCGTCATCTTCTTGAAGCAGCGGGTGAAGTACGCGGCGGACTCGAAGCCGACCGCGCGGCCGATCTTGTGGATCTTCATTTCCCGCTGCAGCAGCAGCTCCTTCGCCTTCTGCACCCGGGCGTCGATGATGGAATCCTTCAGGCTCTGGCCGGTTTCCTGCTTGTACAGCTTGGACAGGTACGAGGGCGACAGGTAGACGAGCTCGGCCAGCTTCGTCAGCGACAGATCGCCGCCGAGGTTGTCCCGGATATAATCCTGCACCTTCCAGATGACGTCGTTCGTCTGCTTCTCGTTCTCGCTCGCCGTCTCCTCGAACAACAAATTCGCGAGCCCCTCGAAGCGCGCGGTCGTCTCCCGCCACGTGGCGTGCTCGCCGATGTTGAACAGCTGGTTCAGGTTGAACCGGTCGGTAACGGTCTTCATCAAGCCCCAGCGGTTGATGTACGTGATGAACATCGACACCATGGAGTAGAAGATTTCGACGGCGACGCCCGTCTTGGACACCGATTCGCCTTCGACCAGCTCCATGAACTGGCGGTACAGCTCGAAGAACTCCGCCTTCTGGCCTTTGTCCAAATATTCGTCCAGCAGCTGGAGCGAGCGCATCTTGACCCGGCCGTCGTGCTGCTCCCGGAACGCGTCGACGAGCTGCTGGTCCGACAGCAAAATTTCCTGCCGCGTCCCGAGACCGCGGGCGAACAGGAACGAGAGCGTATCGAACTTGTGGGCGATCTGGCGCCAGCCGAACGGCTCGCTCACGAGCACGAACGAGCACGGCACGCGCAGATACTGCGTGCAGGCCGACTGCGCGAGCTCCAGGTAGCCGTTCAGCCGGCGGAGCGGATTGGCCGCCGACGCGGCCGCGCCTGCGGTCCCGTCTTCCGCGCCGGCTCCCCCGTCCTTCGCCTGCAGCAGCCAGACGAACCGGTCCTGCCCGTACTTGATATGGAACATCCGGAACGAATCGGACAAATATTCTTCGGCGATGTTGTGCACGGCGTACATCAGGAGCATCTTGTCGGATTGGCTCATCTCCGCCCGCCAGGAATCGATCCGTCCCATGATCATGTAAAGCGGCTCGCCCGCCGCGAGCGGGATGTTCAGCTCCTTCAGCGTCCGGCCGGCCGCCGCGGGATCGGCCGCCGGCTCCGCTCCCTTCAGCAGCTCAAGCCCGAACTCCCGCTGCATGAGCGGCAGGGCGAGCGAGAGCTGGCTCTCGGCCTTCCGTACGAGCTGCCGCACGGCCAGCTCCTCGTCGAGGCCGGCCGCCGCGCGCTTGACGGCCGCCACGATCTGGGCGTCGCCTTCCGTCTTGAGCACGTAATCGGTCGCGCCGCTGCGGCTCGACACCTGAATGTAATTGAAGTCGTTGTAGCCGGTCAGGAAGATCACCTTGCAGCGCGGCCAGCGCGCGTTGATCTCCTTCTGCAGGGCAAGCCCGTTCATCTCCGGCATCTCGATGTCCGTCAGGACGATGTCGATCCGCGTCGCGTTCAGGCATGCCAGCGCGTCGGCCGCCGAATACGCCCAGTACAGCTCCAGCTCCGGCTCGTGCGCCGGATCGGAAAACAGATCGATCAATCCGTCCACGATGATCGGTTCGTCGTCGACGACCAGCAGTCTGTACATCTCGCCATCCTCCTCCTCATCCGCGTTCCTGCGTGCTTAATGACATGCGCGGGAGGAAGCCCGGCTTCCTCCCGTACATCGGCCTTGCCCGATATGGCGTGACGCGCGATCCGCGCCGCGCGGCCGGAGCCGGGCGAGCGGTTTCCCGTGCATTCGTTCGCTTACACGTCGGCGCGTTCCGGCCCTTTCTCCCCGTCTTCCATCAGGTCCGCGGTGCGCGCCTCGCGGTCCGGCAGCGCCGGGAACGGCTTCGTCGGCCGCGTCTGGTACCAATAGGCCACGGAGCAGACGTCGTCGCTGCGCTCGAACAGGCAGTTCTCGCTGTCTTCGGGCACGCCCGGCGCGGCGTAGCAGACCGACCGTTCGCCGTAGAAGGCGTCGGACGACTCGCGCGGCCCGAAGCCGAGCTGCTGGAGCGTCGCCTTCAGCGACTCGCGGAAGTAAATCGGATCCTTCCCGTGGAACCGGTACATGGAGAACAGCGTCTTCTCGTACTCGACGAGCGGCGCGCCCTGCTCCGGCGTGACGACCTCCTGCAGTCCCCACGCGCTGCCCACGTAATCCTCGAGGCCGGTGCCGCAGATCGTCGGGTGCGTCTCGTCCTCGTCGATGAAGAACTTGATCTCGCCTTCCCCGAACCACGTCTTCGCCTGCAGGATGCTGCGCACGCCGATGACGGTGCCGAGGTAGACGCCCGGTCCCTCGATACCGTCCAGAATGACGAAATCCTCGTACAGCGGGCACGGATTCCGCCGTCTGAATTGCGCGTGGAAGTAGCCCGCGTCTTCGTCCAGCCGGTCGCCGCGCGTAAAATCGACCTGATAGAACAGCATGTCGACGTCGAAGCCCGCGTCGTTCTCGACCGTGATGCGCGCCCGCTTCCGGAACGGCATCGGGATCCAGCAGTTGAAGCCTTTGCCGCTCTGCATCGTGACGTAATCCGTGACGAGGCTGCGCTGCCGGCCGTGCGCCACGCCGAAGAAGTCGCCGAGCGGCACTTCGACGCTCGGAGTCTCTTGGCCGTCCCAATACATCCGAATGATCAGATTGCGCATGACGGCGGGATTGCCGGGCGGCACGGTGCACCAGATATGGCGGACGATGCCCGGTCCTTCGGCGTCGAGCAGCGTATGGACGGCGCCGGCCTTGAACGGATGGATGCACGCCGAGCCTTTCCGGCCGTTGTTCGCCTGGCCGCCGGCGCCCCGCGCCGCGGTTTGGTTTTCCGCCGTGGCGGCATAGGAGCGGACGTGCGTTGGACAGGAGTAAAGCATGCGAAGTATCCCCTCTCTGAACGGGTTCCTATTATTCTTTGACGCTGCCCAACACGATTCCTGTCATGAAGAAGCGCTGCAGCAGCGGATAAATCAGCAGGATCGGCAGCGAGCCGAGGAAGATCTGCGCGGCCTTGATGTTCCGGTCCGACACGTTCTTCAGCTTCTCGATGTCGTCGAGCGACAGGTTGCTCATGTCCCGGGCCACGATGATCGTCTGCATGTAGCTTTGCAGCGGGTACTTCTCGGGCTGGTTCATGTAGATGATGCCGTCGAACCAGGCGTTCCAGTGGCCGACCGTCGCGAACAGCGTGATCGTGGCGAGCGCGGGCAGCGACACCGGCACGACGATGCGCCACAGCGTGCTCCACTGGCTCGCGCCGTCGATGTACGAGGCCTCGAGCAGCTCCTTCGGGATGTTGCGGAAGAAGTTCAGCAGCAGGATGACGTTGAAGATCGGCACGGCGCCCGGCAGTACCAGCGCCCAGATGGAGTTCAGCATATGCAGGTTCTTGATGACGACGTAGGTCGGGATCAGTCCCCCGTTGAACAGCATCGTGAAGACGAACAGCCAGACGAAGCCCGTGCGGAACCGGAGCTGCGACGCATCCTTGGACAGCGGATACGCGAGCAGCACCGTGACGACCATGTTGATCGCGACGCCCAGCACGACCCGCTCGAGCGTAATGCCGAACGACCGGATGAACTCCGGCTTCGTCGCGACGTACTTGTACGCGTCGAACGTGAAGTCGACCGGGAAGAACTTGACGAGCCCGCTTGCGGCCGCGGAGCTGGAGCTGAAGGAAATCGCCAGCACCTGGATCAGCGGGAAAATGCAGAGCAAGCCGAGCAAGACCAGCAGCGCATAGTTGGCGTATACGAAGGCCGTGCGGCCCGGACTGTTTCGTTGTACCATAACGGCCCCTCCTTAAATGGCGGTAAGTGATGATTTCGGCGCTAGGCGGCCGTCAGAAAATCCGGTAATTGGCAAAACGGTACGCGAGCAGGTACGACACCGAGATAAGCACGAACGAGACGACCGATTTGAACAGGCCGACCGCGGTCGCGACCCCGAACTGGAAGTTGATCATGCCGAGCCGGTAGACGTACGTATCGATAATGTCGCCGGTGGAGTAAACGACCGGACTGTACATGTTGAACACTTGGTCGAAGCCCGCGTTCAGCACGTTGCCCAGACTGAGCGTCGCGAGCAGGATGATGATCGGGAGAATGCCGGGCAGCGTGATGTGCCACGTCTGCTTCCATCGGCCGGCGCCGTCCATCTGGGCCGCTTCGTACAGGTTCGGATTGATGCCTGTCAGCGCGGCCAGGTAAACGATCGTATTGAAGCCGAATTCCTTCCAGACGTCGGATAGGACGAGCACCGGCTGGAACCAGGACGGGGTGCCGAGGAAGAAAATCGGCTTGAAGCCGAGAAACGCGAGAAATTGGTTGACGATGCCCGTCGAGGGCGACAGGACGTCCATGAGAATGCCCGCGAGAATGACCCAGGACAGAAAGTGCGGCAGGTAGATGATCGTCTGCACGCCCTTGCGGAAAAACGCCTTGCCGACTTCGTTCAGCAGCAGAGCGACGACGATGGGCACGACGAGGCCGGCGGCCATCTTCATCACCGCGATGGAAACCGTGTTGCGCAGCACGTTCATGGTGTCGTCGAGCGAATAGACGTACTTGAAGTTGTCGAAGCCGATGTAGTCGGAGCCGAACAGCCCCTTGGTCGGATTGAACTGCTGGAAGCCGATGGCCAGTCCCGCCATCGGGACGTAGTTGAAGATGACGATCAGCGCCAGGCCGGGCAACAGCATGAGGTATAAGCTGTAATCGCCGAGCTTGAATCTCTTGTTCATGGCCGCTCCCTTCCTTTCTTTATGAAGAGAGGGAAGCATCGCTCCCCTCTCTCCCCGCTTCGGTTATTGATGGTTCTTCGCGTACCAGTCGTTGACTTCCTGCGTGATTTGGTCGCCGCCGGACTGCTTCCACGTCTGGACGTACTGGTCGAACGAATCGACCGGGTCGCCCAGGATGATCTTCGTGATCATCTTCGATTCGAGGTCCATCAGGATCGAGCCCTTCGTCGCCATCGTGTTCGTCGGCGCGCCCAGGAATTCGTTGATCTTGATCAGGTTGTTGTCCTTGTAGTTCTCGAGGACGGAGAACGAGCCTTCCGGTCCCCACGTGCGGTCCCCGCCCCACTGCGTCAGATCGCCTTCCTGGTACTTCTTCAACGCGTCGTAGTATTTTTTCTGCTCCGGATTCAGGCCGGACGCATCGCCGGATTTCATCGCCTCGCTGACTTTGCGGAACGCGATCTGGTTCTTCTCCGGATGCTCGCCCTGCACCGCCGCGTAATCGAAGTAGCCGTAGCTCTTGCCGTCGACCGTGCCCGAGTGGTATTTCTCCGGTTCGGCGTTGTCGCTGAAAATATGCTCGAAGAACAGGTTCATCATCTTCACGATCGCTTCCGGATGCTTCGTGCCCTTCTTGACGGCGAAGTTCCAGAAGGCCGTCGGATCCGGCACCTGCACCATCGCGGGCGTGCCGTCGACGGAAGGGACCGGGTACGGCTTCCACTCGATGCTCGGATCGTTCTTCTTGGCCATGCCGTCGATCGGCCAGCCGATGTTCCAGAAGTAGCCGAAGTGGACGCCCGCTTTGCCCTGGTTCTCGGCTTCGGCGGCTTTCGCGCCGTCGTAGACGACGAACTGCGGGTCGATCGCGCCGGCCTTATACAGGTCCTGAAGCGCTTGCAAAGCCGGCTTCATTTCAGGTTGAATGCCGCCGTAGACGAGCTTGCCGTCCTTGTCCTGGATCCACATAGAGGTCGAAGCGCTCGTGTACGGATACGCGTGGAAGGCGTTGAAGAAGCCGGCCAGCCCGGCGTAGCCGTCGTAGAAGTTCTTGCCCATCGTGAGGCCGATCGTGTCCTTCTTGCCGTCGCCGTCCGGATCTTGATCGACGAACGCCTTGATGATGTTCAGCAGATCGTCCATCGTTTTCGGCTCCGGCAGGTTCAGCTTCTTGCGCCAATCCTCGCGGATCCACACCATGTCGACGTTGTTCAGGCCGCGCGTCGTGCCCGGGATCGCCATCAGCTTGCCGTCGAACGTCGCGGCGGTCGTCGCCACGCCGTTATTGGCCGCGTACGCTTCCTTCACGAGCGGCGACGCGTACTTGTCGAACACCTCGGTCATGTCTTCGACCATGCCGGCGTCGACGAGGTTCTTCAGCTGCTTCGTGTCGACCGGGAAGAAGTCGGGCAGGTCGCCGGAGACGATCGAGAGGTTCGTCTTCTCTTCGCACTGCGTCGTGCTGACCGTCCACTTGTTCGTCACGTTGATGCCGAGCTCTTCCTGATACGCGGTGTACCAGACGTTCTTGTCGATGGAGTCGCCCGGCGGATACGTCTCGGCGTCGTTCATGCAGCGGAAAGTCGACAGGTCGATCGGCGGATCGTACTTGCCGAGCGGGTTCGCGTCGCCGCCCGCGTTGCCGGCGTTCGCCGCGTTTCCGGACGACGCGTTGCCGCCGTTACTGGCCGCGTTGCCGTTTCCGTTCCCGCCGTTGCCCGAATTGCCGGAACATGCGGACAACATCATCATGGCGGCAAGGCTCGCCGCGAAGGCCAGTTTCACGTTTCGTTTGCCCATTCATGAGTCCCCCTTTTTAATGTCTGAATCTTAAGAACTTTTTGAATTCTGGCTGCTACATGTTCATTATAGGGTCGGAGGACAAGGCGCTTATATAATAAACTTTTGTGATCCGTTGACGTTTCAAGCGTTGTTGTCCGGTTCGTTCGCGGCCTGTCCGGCCTTGTCCCGGATCGTGACGTCGACCCGCAATCCGCCTTCGCTTCCGTGGTGCAGCCGGAGGCCGCTGTCCTTGCCGAACTGCAGCTGCAGACGCCGGTGAACGTTGCGCAGGCCGGTGATTTCGCCGCCCTCGAGCTGAAGCCCGAGCTGCGATTGGAGCTTGCCGAGCTCTTCGTCGGTCATGCCCGCGCCGTTGTCTTCGACGGAGATCCGGATCGCGGCGTCGTCCTGCCGGATCTTCACCGTGATCAGGCCGTCGTCCTTCTTGCGTTCCATGCCGTACTTATAAGCGTTCTCCAGGATCGGCTGCAGAATCAGCTTCGGCACCATGACTTGCCTGCATCCTTCCGGCAGCTCGTCGAATTCGACGTCGATCCGGTTCGAGAAGCGGATTTGCTGGATTTCCACGTACAGCCGTCCGTGCTTGACCTCGTCCTCGAGCGGGATTTCCGCGGCGCCGTTGCGCGTGATGAACTGGAAGTATTCGCCGAGGTATTGACTGAACAAAATGACGTTCTCGATGTCGTCCATCTTGGCGAGCCGGTGCAGAATGAAGTACGTATTGTACAGGAAATGCGGGTTGATCTGCGACTGCAGCTGCTTCAGCTCCGAGCTCTTCACCCGGATTTCCTGCTCGTACAGCTTGTGGATCAGCTCCTTAAGCTTGACGACCATCGAGTTGAAGCCCTCGAACAGGTAGCGGAACTCGTCCTGTCCGGTCGGGAGCACGGTCGGCTCCAAGTAGCCGTCCTCGACTTTGCGGAACGCGAATACGAGCTTGTTCAGCGGTTTATGAATCAGCCGGTAGATCCATGTCGAGAACACGGCGATGATCAGCATCGACAACAGCGCGAGCACCCAGAACCAGATCCGGTACGAATCCAGGTCGCCCAGCACTTCCTTCTCCGGCACGCAGACGAGCAGCTTCATGTGGATGGCGGTCGAATATTGATACGACATCAGGTAGGTCGTCCCGCCGACCTTCAGCGTCTCGGTCTCTCCCGGGCCATCGGTGCCGCTCCGTTCGTCCGCGAACCGGTTCATGGCGGCCAGCAGTTCCTTGTCGGCGCCGGTCGCGATCGTCCACTTCCGTTCCGCGTCCGCGAGAACGGCTCCCGAATGGGGATAATTCGCGAATTGCGCCATCGCCTTGCGCAGCTCCGGGACCGACAGCTGGATGAAAATGATGTAGTCCGGCTTCTTCTGCGCCAAGATGGCGACCGGATTGACGTAGCCGAGCAGCAGCCGCCCGTTCACGTTGATGATGGAGGTGCCCTTCTCTTTATATTGGCTCATGAATGCGTCGACCGCCTCGCGGTCGAGCGAATTGTACGGGTCTTCGTTCGAGATCGCCTTGCCGAGCGTAAGCATCTGGACGCTGACGGTATCGATGTACTTGCTCGATGTCTTGATGATCTCCATCTTCTCCTGCAGCCGCTTGATCGTCTCGCCCCATTCGAAGCGGCCGAGCGTCGAATCGACGTAGACGAGCCGCTGCAGGTCCTTGTCCAGGTTGAAGCCCTGCTGATGCTCGTACATCCGGTTCGCCTCCGTCTCGAGCGAGTCGACGAAATAAGCCGTCTTGGAGCCGATCGACTTGTCGATCTCCTGCTTGACCGCCGATTCGCCCTTCGCGTTGACGACCAGGCTAAGCACGCAGAGCGGCGCGACGACGAGCATGAACACGATGAGAATCTTGGGATAAATCGATTTGGACCGGAGTCCCGCGAATACTTGCTGCTGCACGTGAATCAACCTCCCCCTAATAAAAAAACCGCGTCGCAAGGAACGCGGATCGTGATCTGTGAATCCCTTCCTGCATCCCGGGGCCCTTCTCGCGCCGCTACGTGCCGCCGCGGTAGGCCTTCTCGTGATAACGCGCGATCGCCTTGAACAGCTCGCGGCCGTCGTCCGTCAGCGGCCGCTCCGGGTCGAAGCCGAGCCGCATCGCGCGATACGTCTCCGGCACCCAAATGTACGCGTGTACATATTCGGTAGCGACATACCCCGCTTTTTGCCAAAAGGCGATGCGCGCCGCGTTCTCCGCCGTCGCTTCCGCTTCCGCCTCGATGACGATCCCGCGGCACCCGGGGCGGACCGCCAGCGCCCAGCCGCGCAGCGACGCGGCGCAGCGCAGGCCGATGCCGCGGCCCCGCAGCCGATGCCGGACGGCCATGTAATCGACGACGAGCACGTCCATCGGCGCGTCGAAGGCGGTGAGCGCCATGGCGGCCGCCTCCCCTTGCTCGCGCCATACGTGAAGCGCGCATAGCTTCCGCTCGAACATCCGGCGTACGATGCGGCGCGGCTTCCGTCCGTGCTCGGGGAAGCCTTCCTCGTAGATCGGCTCCGCTTCCGCCCACAGCGCTTCGTCCCATTGCGCGGTCGTTACATGTTCCATGGCTGCACCTTCTTCCCGTCGGGATAGGCGTCCGTCGTCATTCCCGCTCCGCCGCGCTGTCGAACGCCACGGTGAAGGTCGTCCGTTCCGGGTCCGACTCGAACGTAATCGTTCCGCCGTTGCGTTCGACGATCTGCTTGCAGATCGCGAGGCCGAGGCCCGTGCCGTCGGACTTGGTCGTGACGAACGGGTCGAACAGCGTCGGCCGGAGTTCGGCGGGGATTTCCGGACCGGTATTGCCGATCCGGACGCATGCCGTTTCGCCCTCGCTATAAGTATGTACCAAAATCTTGCGTTCCCCTTCCGCGTCTCGCAGCGCGTCGATCGCATTGTTCAGCAAATTGGACAGCACCTGCATGACCGAGGAGCGCTGGATCTTCACGCGAAGGCTCTCCTGCAGCGACAGCTCGAGCTCGATGTTCTCGTTGAGCAGCAGCGGGCCGACGAGCAACAGCGTCCGTTCGATCAGCTCGTTCAGCGAGATGTAAACGCTGTCTTCATCGGCGATGGGTTTCCGGGAAAAGCTGAGAAAACCGGTGATTTGCATTTCGATCGTATGGAATTCCTTGTCGATGATATCCATGTACCGATCGACCGCCCCGAGCTCCCCCGCCGGCAGCGTCTTGCGGATCAGGGTGAAGAAGCCCCGGATCGTCGTGAGCGGATTGCGGATCTCGTGCGCCATGCTGGACGCCATCTTGCCGATCAGGTTCAGCTTCTCGTCGTGCATGTCTTCGATCAGTTTGTCCTGCCGCTCGATCCGGTAATGGGCATGATCCCAAAAATAGATATAAATCGCGGATTGAAAATGATCGATCCGGGAAATGACGCCGGCGATCAAACGGGTCAACGCCGCGCGTTCGACGTCGTATTCGGCGAGCGCGTCGAGAAGCGCCTCGCGGAAGAACTGCGAGCTGTTCAAGATATGCTCGATGGATACTTTTTTTTGAAACAGCATCTGGCACCAGCGTTCGTATTCCTTGAACAGCGGATGCTCTTTCATCGGAATCTCGACGTCGGCCACCAAACGAACGTACTTCCTGCCTTGTATGCGGAGCTCGTCCAAATCGAAGTAACCCGGGTAGGCTTGTTCCATGCGATAAATCCAACTCTCGACGATGATGTCCTGCTGGGTGTCAAAAAAACGGTTGAGTTCGCTCATGGGATCGCTCCGATTAGAAGTAAAATTAGAGAGTTGCCGATAAACGCAACGAAAAATAAACGAAAAATAATCGAAAAATAAACGAAAAGAAACGTAGTACTATTTCCACATGCCGAGAAGTATTCCTGCTCCGTCGCCAAAATACCATATATTTCTCTGCGGACGAACATCCGATTTGACAATGGTTGGCAATAAAGGTATACCAAAATGGAAGCCTTCCCGATTTCAGCATCGAACGATAGGAGCGAACGACCATGACCCATGAACTAACCGTCCTGATCACCGGCGCCGGCGGCGGCATCGGCCGCGGACTGGCGCTTGCCTACGCCGAGCGGGGCGCGAACGTCGTCCTCGTGGACCGGAACGCCGAGGCGCTGGAGCAGACGGCCGCGCTCGCGCGCGCCGAAGGCCGGGAGCCGCTCGTTCGCGCGCTCGATCTGAGCGATCCCGCCGAGATCGAAGCCTGCTTCGCCTGGCTGCGGGAGCGCGGCGTCAAGCTGGGCGCGCTCGTCAACAACGCCGGGCTCGGCGCCTGGAAGTCCGTCTACGACCTGTCCGTCGCGGAGTGGGATTACGTCCTGAACACGAATCTGCGGGGCACGTTCCTGTGCGCGCGGGAGGCGGCCAAGCTGATGCGGGAAACCGGCGGCGGGGCGATCGTCAACATCGCCTCGACGCGGGCGCTCATGTCCGAGCCGAACTCCGAAGCGTACGCGGCGTCCAAGGGAGGCATTCTCGCGCTCACGCACGCGCTCGCCCTCTCGCTCGGCCCCGATCGCATCCGGGTCAACGCGATCAGCCCCGGCTGGATCGAGAACGGCGATTACGCCGCCCTGCGTCCCGTCGACCATGCCCAGCATCCCGCGCAGCGCGTCGGCCGGCCGGACGATATCGCGCGGGCTTGCCTGTACTTGACCGATCCCGGGAACGACTTCGTGACGGGCGCGAACCTCGTCGTCGACGGCGGCATGACGCGGAAAATGATGTACGAGGAATAGCCCGAAGCCGCCGGGCGTCCTTCCGGCGGGAAGCGGCGATTACGCCATGGCCGCGGCTTCCCCGCTTCGGCGCTTGACGGGCAGCCGGCTTGCCGAACCCTATCGTTGCTTCCCGCGCCGATGCCAACAGAAAGAACCGGGTCCGCCAACGCGGACCCGGTTCTTGATATTCAGGCCTGAGTTACGGCTGCTTCGGCGGCTTGTTATAGCCTTTGTCGCCGTAGGGTTCCAGCTTCTCCAGCCAGCGCTTGGCCATCTGCTTCGTTTCCCAGCGGACGTCGGCGACCTCGCCGGCATCCTTCTCCTCCAGCACGTCGTAGGCGAACGCGCTTTCCCCGTACGTCTTCCAGTCGCGCTGCAGCTCCGCGTTGGCGAAGCGGCCCATGTCCAGTTGGGCGCGGATCGTGAGCCACTTGTTTTTCAGGTTGGGATAGGCGTCGACGTAGACTTTGCCGTTCGCGGCGTTCGCGATGCGAATGGCGCCCATGTAGGTTTTGATTTCCTTGTAGGCTTCCTGCAGCTCTTTGCGCTTCTGTTTATCCATGGCGTTCCTTCCTCTCCGTTCGATCGGATCCATTCGGTAATGACCGTTATAAATGCCGGGCGACGATTCGCACGAGCTTGGCCGGGAGGTCCTCGAGCTTCGCGATGTCGAGGAACCGCTCGCCGCCGTAGATGCGGCCGATGATTTCCTTGTCCTGGCCGATCGCCGCCGCGACGAACGCGACGCCTTTGCGCTCGTAGTCCGAGATCGCCGCGCGCATGTCGCGGGCGGCACGCTCGCCGGCGTAATCGTCCATCGCTTTCGGCTGTCCGTCGCTGACGCTGATGAGCAGCTTGGCGCTCTGCGGCATGCCCGCGAGCCGGTCCGCCGCGATGCGGAGCGCCATGCCGTCGCGGTTGTTGCCGCGGGCGCGGATGCCCATCAGCCTGAAGCGGTCCCCGGCGTCGGGCCCGGCGGGATCGGCATATGCGTAGACGGACATCTGCTCCAGCCGCGAGACGTCGGCCGTGTCGCCGTAGATCAGCACCGGAATGCCGCACATGGCGCAAAATTCATACACCGCGACCGCCGCGCGCCGCGCGGCCTCCAGCCGGCCGAACGCCGCCATCGAGCCGGATTCGTCGATCCGCAGCCCGACGGCGAGCGACGGCGAATCGGACGGCGGCCGCTTCTTCGCGAAATGGCGGAAATCGCGCCGCGCGGCGCTGTCCGCCTGGAACCGCGCGCCATAGAATTGATGCCGCGCGAAGTCGGGCGCCTGCTCGTGCTCGAGCAGCGGGAGCGTCTGCGCGGCGATCTCGCGCACGACCGGCAGCAGCTCGGCGCGAAGGCGCCCGTAGGCCCGCTCGTCGGCTTCGTCGAAGCCCGGGCGGTGCACGACGAGCTTTACGCCCTGATGCATGGACCCTTCGACCGCGCCGCGCGCTTCTTGGTTCAGCTGCCTGCGGAACGCCTTCTCGCGCTGCTTGACCTCCTCCGCAGAGGCTTCGTCTTGCCCGGCGCCGTGAACCCGCGGCGCTCCGTCTTCCTCGCGGTCCGAGCGCTCCATGGCGGCATCCTTCGCCGAAGCGCCGGAAGAGCCGTCTTCGCTGTCGGCCGACCGCTTCAGCGCGAGCGCCCGCTCGCCATCGGCTTCCGGTTCGGACCCGTCTTCCAAGACGGATTCCGCGGCGCCCCAGGTTTTGATTTCGATCTTCGTTTCCTTTTCCATTTCCTGTTTGATCTTCATTTCCTTTTCGATGTCCATTTCCTTTTCGCTGTCCGGCTCCGTCTCGGCCGCGCGCGTCTCCCGCCGTCGGTCGGACGGCTCGCCGCCGTCGCGCGGCTCGCGGGCCGTCGCTGCGTCAAGGTCCTCCAGCTCGCGGAACAGCCCGCCCTGCGCCAGCGCCTCCTCCAGCAGCTTGACTTCTTCCGGGTCGGTCGAGATTTTGTAGATGACTTTGGTGTACAGCGTCTCCCGCGCATCCACGCCGTCCGCGACCGCGTCCGCCCAGGCGAAGTACGAGCGCATGCCCGCGACGCCTTTGATCGCGTGCGCTTTGGCCGTCCGGTCCAGCGCCAGGATGACGTCCGCGAGCGTGCCGAGCGCCCGTATGTCGCGGCAGCCGGTCTTGGCGGCGGCGCGCCCGATCATGACTTCCCTGGCGGGCAAATCCATCTTCTCCGCGTGCTGCACGCGGTCCCGCAGCGCTTCGTTGAGCGGCCGGACGCCGGCGTAGCCGCGGTTCGTCGTGATGACGGCGACGAAATCCGGATGCCGCCGCAGGAGCCCCGTCGGCAGATTGAGCGCGCCGTCCGGCTCGAGCGCCGCGTTCAGCGCCATAAGCACCGCCGCGTCGCGGATGACCGTCGGCTCCTGAATTTCGAGCAGGTAGCCCCGCTCGAACGCCCGGACGATCTCGGACGGGTAGAACCGGTATGCCACCGCCTCGCCGCCCGCTTGCGCCGAGACGAGACCGATCAATCGCTTCAACCGGGCGGACGCCGATTCCGGGGTAAGGCCGAGCGCGTCCGCGATCAGCTCGCCCGCGCCGCGGAAGCCGTCGCTCGCGTACAACGCCTGCAGCGCCGTCCGGTCGTCCGGCTCCAGGCCCTGCTGCCGCTCGGGGGCGATGACCGGCAAAATGGCGCCGATGACGTCGGTTTTGTCCATGTCGGCGAAACACGTGATTTTCGTATAAGGAAGGCCGAAGTTCGCCGACAGCGCCTTCGCCAGCTGCGTCTTGCCGGAGCCGGCGTCGCCCTCGAGCAGGATCGTGGCGATCTTCAGGTCGCCGCGGTGCCAGTTGCGCCGGACTTCGCGGCTGATTCGGCGCTCTTCGTCGCTTTCCGCGTGCGTGGGCGGCTTCGTCCAGACGAGCGCCCGTTCGTCGGCCGTCAGCCGCCTGTCCGGCGACAACGGTTCATGGGGCGGTCGGTTCATGGGGTCGTGCTCCTTTCGATCGGCGGCCGCCGGCCGCCAAGGCTTGTGGATTGGGTTTGGGTTGAGTTGAGATTGGGGTCGGAATCGCATCGAACGACCTTTAAGTTAGTAATTTACTAATTTAACTCGCATAATTATTTAGTAATTTAGTAAATACATCGTCATTATAGCCCCATCCCTTTGCCGGCGTCAACGGGCAGCTATCCTCGCGTCTCGAACAATCAAAAAAGCGGATCCCGATTCCGGAATCCGCTTCTTCCGCTTGACGACGTCCAGCCGCGCCGCGACTGCCGTCTCAGCTCCGCATCCGTTCAAGCGTGGAACGCTTTCCAGAACGGCCCGTTCGTATCGAGAATTTGCCCGACCTGCGTGAACGGAATCGTGAACGTCGGGAAGCCCGCGGAATACGGCGCGATGTCGTACGGGGCGAAATAAAGATGCAGCGCGTTCTCCGTGACGTAGAACGGCTGGTCCGGCGCGATGCCCTTGTAGGCGTCCGGGAACACGTAGGAATATTGCGGGTCCTCCTTGATCTGCTTGCCGACGATGCCGCTCAGCACCTTCACGTAATCGCTTCCGGGCTTGAACAAGTCCTTCAAGGCGAACATCCGGCCGTCGGTCAAATCCACGATCGCGTAGGTTTTCGTCGGCATCCCGTGGGCCGCTCCGAAGGGAAAGTTATAGCCGGTCAGATCCAATTCCAGCAGCTGCTGCTTGTAGAACGCCACCTCGAAATCGCCGCTGTACGTATAGCCGAGCTGCTCGTCCGCGGGAACCGGCTTGACCTGCGACATCGTTTTCAGCTTCTCGTTCACGCTCCGCTCCGCCGTCCGGTCGGCCATGCCCTCCACCTGCGGATAATAGACGAGGTAATCCCGGTTCGGTTTGAACTTCAGCTCCTTGACCGCATAGGGCGGACGCAGCGGAATCACGGTATTCTGTTTCCATGCGATGCGGCCGTCGCGCCGCAAGTAGGACAGCCGGCTGTCGACGTACGCCTTGATCAACCCGCCCGGCTCCATCGTCAGCGTGCCGCTTCCCGCCACCCGCGGATGCCCCGGGGCCGGCTTCCCGGACCGGTCGACGAAATACGTCTCGCTCGCGTCCTCGGCCGAAGCGAGTCCGTTCTTGAACTCGCCGACGTCGCGGTACAGGAAATCCGTCAGCCGCTTGCCGCCGCGGTCCGCGATCGCATACCGCGAGCCGATGAACGGCTGCTCGGGGTCGATCGCCGTGCCGAGCGCGAACCGGTCCTGGCCGAGATCCCGGATATCGTTGTAGCCCGCCTGAACGATGAACCGGCCCTGCTTGTCGATGATGCCGTAGCTGTCCTTGAAATCCTCGGCCGTGTTCACGATGGCCCGGCCGTTTTGGAACGGCAAGGCGGACGTATACGCCGGTTGAATGACGATCGTGCCGCGTTCGTCCAGATAGCCGTACTTCCCGTTCGCTTCCTTCTGGAAGGCGAGCAGGCCGTCCCCGGGCGGACCGACGTACGGATAGGCATACGTCGCGAGCCGTGTCCCGTCCCTGTCGATGAGCGCGTACTCGTTGTCGGCGATTTTCACGAGCGCTTTGCCGTCTTCGAAATCATAGGCTTCCGCAAACCGCGCGGGAATGATCTCGGCGCCTTGCGCGTCCAGGTAACCGTAACGCGAAGCGCCGCCTTCGGGCATGACGTAGAACATCGCCCGGCCGTCGCGCATCCCCGCGATGAACGGATACGCCCGCTTCGTCAGGACGCGTCCCCGTTCGTCGATCAGCTTGAAGCCGTCGGCGTCGATGACGGTTGCCCGTCCTTCGGAGAAGTCGCTGACGGAATCGTAGACGGGTTTCACGACATAGTTGGCCGAGGCGTCGATCAAGCCGTACTTGCCGCGTTCCGCCACGACGGCCAGTCCGTTCGGCTGAAAATCGTTCGCGTCGTCAAAGCGCGGCGGCACGGTCATGTTGCCGGCCTCGTCGATATAACCCCAGCGCAGCCCGCCTACCGTCTTGACCGAAGCCGGGTACAGCCCGGCCGCCCGGGAATCCGCGTCCGGCTCCAGCATGGCCAGCAAGCCGCGCTCCAGGTCCAGCATCTCCTCGCGCGACGGCGGAAGCGCGCAGCCGAGCGCCCGGCGCACCGACGCCAGCGCGGGCTCCGGCAGCCCGGCCAGGCATTGGGCTTCGGCGAGGTAATACCAATAGAACGCATTGCCCGGGTCCTGCCGGGTCAGCGCCTCGTGATAGCGGGCGACGCCGGGATAATAATGCGCGTAGGACTCCCGCGCCGGCGCGAAGGCGCCGTTCGTCCAGCCGACGACGTCGACCCGGTACGCGCCGCCCGCGACATGCGTCCACAGCGCGAGCTCCGCCTTGCCGTCCGTCCCCCGGAACCCCGGCATATCCGCCGCTTCCATATGATTGCAGAACATATCCGGCGGCGCCGCGTCCCGCAGCCCGCCTTGGCTCCACTCGTAAACCGACGGCTTCGTGTAGCCGCCTTCGAGCTGCCAGCCGACGGTCAGGTTCGGCCGTCCCGCGCGCGTCACGGGCAGCGCGCCGAACAGCGAGACGCCGTAGCCGAGCCCTCTCGCCCGGCAGGCTTCCGTCCAGGCGCCGTTCCGGTAATGCAGCACGAGCAGGCGGTTTTCCCCGTTCGCCCGATACGCCGCCGCGATCTCGGGCCGCCGGTCCCCGTTCAAGTCCGCCGCGCACACCGCCGCATGCGGATAAGGCTTGTCGATCCAGACCAGCTCCGCGCCGGCCGGCAGATGCGCCGCGGCCAGCTGCGCCAGCCGAACGTCGTATCCGTTCATTTTCCGCAGCCTCCCCCATTCCCTTCTCGTTCGCCTAATCGTATGCGGCGCGCGGGAAGATATGCCTAGGTCCGCAGATGTACCGGCCCGAATGCCGCGCTTGCGGGACGGCTCTCGGAACGCCTGCTTTCGGACGTCGGACAAGAGACTTCGGAACTGCTCGTTCGTTCGAACCCGGGCTCCTCTCCTGGCAATCCCAAAAAAGGACTATTGACTGCGTTTCTTCCGTTAGGGCATAGTAAACAATGGTTTAAAAGGCAGGAACGGAAGGAACCGGAAGGAGTCAGGAATGAACAACATCACGAACATCCGGGCCGGGCGCGTTCTCGTCGCGCTCTTGCTGCTGCTTGCGGCATTCGGCGCGGTCAGCATGACGCCGGCCGCGGCGACGGCCGGGACCGCGGCCGCCGCGGCGGGCGACGTCTGCCAAGGGAAGACGCTCGTCATGGGCACCTCGCCCGATTATCCCCCTTACGAGAACACGGACGCCAAGAACGGCGGCGCGATTATCGGCCTCGACATCGATATCGCCAAGTCGATCGCGGCCAAGCTCGGCTGCAAGCTCGAGATAACCGGCATGGACTTCAACGGCCTGATCGCGGCGCTGCAGACGGGACGGGTCGATTTCGTCATGTCCGGCATGTCCGTCACCGAGGAACGCAAGAAGAGCGTCGATTTCTCGGATACGTACTACGTCGCGCGCAACACCATCGTCTCGGCCAAGGAAAACGCATACCAGTCGCTCGATCAATTGGCGGGCAAGCGCGTCGGCGCGCAGCTCGGCTCGACCCAAGAGAGCGTCGCCGCGGCCATCGACGGCGCCGCGGTCAAGAAGCTGAACAAAGTTACCGATCTCATTCAAGAAATCAAATCGAACCGCATCGACGCCGCGATCATCGAGGACGCGGTGGCGCTCGACAACATCGAGACGAACCCGGACCTGTCCTTCGCGATGCTGCCGGCCGGCGCAACCGAGGAAGGGTACGCGATCGCGTTCCCGAAAGGCTCGAGCCTGACGCCGGCCTTCAACGAGGCGCTGAAGGACATGGACGCGAGCGGCGAGAAGCAGCGCATCATCGACGCGTGGTTCGGCAAGCACGACGCCGTCCAGGCCAAGTCGGGGCTGATCGACTTCAGCTCGCTCGACGGCTACACCGGCTTCATTTTGCGCGGGACGCTCGTCACCCTGCTGTTCACGCTCGTATCCGCCCTGCTTGGCTTCATCTGGGGCACGATCCTCTCGCTGTTCAAGCTGTCGACGGTCAAGCCGCTCCAATGGTTCGCGACCGTCTATACGTCGGTCTTCCGCGGCACGCCGCTTCTGCTGCAGCTCGTGCTCATCTACTACGCGACGCCGCAGCTGACCGGCTACGACATCCCCGCGTTATTGGCCGCCGGCCTCGCGTTCGGCCTCAACTCCGCGGCGTACCTGTCGGAGACGATCCGCGGCGGCATCATGGCCGTCGACCGCGGGCAGCGGGAAGCGGCGATGGCGCTCGGCATTCCGTACCGGACGATGATGGTCAGCATCATTTTCCCGCAGGCGGTGAAGAACATCCTGCCCGCGCTCGTGAACGAATGCGTCGCGCTGATCAAGGAATCGTCGCTCGTCTCGGTCATCGGCGTCGCCGACCTGCTCCGCCGCGCGAGCGAAGTGCAGGCCGCCACGTACCGCGCGCTCGAATCGCTGCTGTTCGTCGGCGCGATCTATTACGTGCTCGTGCTCGTCCTGACCTCGCTCGCCCGATTGCTCGAAAGGAGGCTGCGCCGCAGTGATTAAGGTCGACCAATTAACGAAAAGCTTCGGCAAGCACGAGGTGCTCCGCGGCATCACGACGGACGTCGCCCGCGGCGAGGTCGTCGCCGTCATCGGCCCGTCGGGCTCCGGCAAATCGACGTTCCTCCGCTGCCTCAACCTGCTCGAGACGCCGAGCGGCGGCCGGATCGAGATCGACGGCACGGCGATCACCGATCCGAAGACCGACATCACCCGTTTCCGGCAGCGGATCGGAATGGTGTTCCAGCACTTCCACCTGTTCCCGCACATGTCCGTCATCGACAACATCATGTTCGCCCCGGTGAAGGTCAAGGGGCTGTCCCGCGAGGAAGCGCGCGCGAAAGGCATGGGCCTGCTCGAGCGCGTCGGGCTGCTGGAGAAGGCAGACGCCTTCCCGTCCCGCCTGTCCGGCGGGCAGAAGCAGCGGATCGCGATCGCGCGGAGCCTGGCGATGGATCCGGAGATCATGCTCTTCGACGAGCCGACGTCCGCGCTCGACCCCGAGATGGTCAAAGAGGTCCTCGAGGTGCTGCGCGGCCTCGCCGATTCCGGCATGACGATGCTCATCGTCACGCACGAAATGAAGTTCGCCCGCGAAGCGGCGGACACGATCTATTTCCTCGACGACGGCAAACTCGTCGAGAAGGCCGAGCCGGAGCGGTTTTTCACCGCTCCGCAGAGCGAACGCGCGCAGCGGTTTCTGGAGCGCGTGCTGTAGCGGCCCCGCATGCGCAATAGCCCCGGGCAAGGTTGAGCGAACCTTGTCCGGGGCTATTTTCTTGCGTGGCGCGAATTGTGGCGGCAGTGCAGCACGGAAGTTTTGGCGGCGGCGCGGTTGCGCTTCGCCGCTGGCGGCGCGGAGCGTTCGTGCGTCGGAGGCGCGGAGCGTTCAAGCGGCGGCGAAGCGGAGGCGTTCGAGCGTCGGCGGCGCGGAGCGTTCGAGCGTCGGCGGCGCGGCGCGGAGACCGCGTAAAGCCGAGCGGATGCGGACGCTGCTAAAGGTGGCACGATGCGGGTACGTAGATTGTCCGCCGCATGCATGCTCGCGCGAACCGCGCCTCAAGCGGACACAGCAGCCGTTATTTAAGCTAAATCGCCCTTGTTTCCGTTTAAGCGGCCGCAAGTTCCGCCATGGAACTAAGACGGCCGCATTTCGGCGCATTCGCCCTCCATAACGGATCTCCTGTCCGCCAAACTCACAAAAATGGCGAATATCGCAAAATAACGGCTTTCGTGTCCGCTCAGCTTGATTCTAACGCGAATTGGGGGTTGGAACGATCGCCGGCTCAATCTTCATTCAGCCGGATATCCATATTATGCAGCAGCGACAACGCCTCCGGAAGCGAGAAGATCGCCTGCGAGAGCCGGTTGGCGCCGGGGTCGATCTGGTAGTTGACGGCATCGGAGAAGTCCGCGCCGCGAAGATCCGTATCGCCGAACAAGCTTTCGCTGAAGTCCGTGTCGCGCATGTCGGACTGCGCCAGATTGGCTTCCCGGAAGTCCACGTCCTTGGCCAGGCAGCCGTTGAAGACGCATTGCGGCAGCTCGAGGCCGATGAACGTGGCGTGATTCAGCGTGCAGCCTTCGAATGTAAGCAAGCCCGGCACGGCAATCCGCGGCCAGTCCGCCTCGGTCCAATTGACGCCGACCAGCCTGGAGCCCGTAAACGATGCCTGCGCGAACGCCGTATCCGCGATCCGCACGCCGTTCAGGTCGCAGCGGACGAAGCTGCAGCCCGAAAATTTGCAGTCCCGGAACGCCGTGCCGGCAAAATGGCAATCCGTGAACACGCAGTCGTAGAACCGGACGCCTTCCAGCTTCTCCTCTTCGAAGCGGAGCTCGCCGAAGGACTCGTCGTAGTATTCGGATTCGTTGAACATTTCCATTCCTCCACTCCTGTTCGTTACGCGCGGAACCACTTGCGCAAGTTAGCCGTCCTCGCGCCTCCGGAGCGTCAGCGATTGAAAATGAGGGCCGCCGCCCGGCACCGGAATCGCCCGGAAGGCTAGTTCCCCGAAGTACGGGCGGACGCGCGCGCGCACCTCGTCGTCGGTATACGACGCGAAAAATCGCTTCGGTTCGTACGCGTCCTGCTCCCAAACGCCTTCAGCGTCCGCGCCTCCGTACAAACCCATGAAGAACAAGCCGTTCGGCTTGAGCACGCGCCGGATGCCGGCAAGGACGCCGCCGATGTCCCGCTTCGGCACGTGCAGCAGGCAATTCAGCGCATACACGGCGTCGAAAGCCTCTTCGTCAAAGTCCAAGGCATAAAAATCCATGACGCGCGCCCGCAGCCCTATCTCCCGGCAATGGCGGACCATCTCGGGCGACAAGTCGACGCAATCGACCTCCAGGCCCCGGCTTTGAAAATAGCGTCCGTCCGTTCCGGGACCCGAGCCGATTTCCAGCAGCGTCCGCTTCCCTTCGCTCCGCAGCAGGCGCGCGAACGACTCCCGTTCGTACCGCTTCCATTCCGCCGGAACGGAATTCGAACGCCGCTCGGCTTCGCGGTCGTAAGCGCGGGCGAGATCGCTTTTTTGCAACAAGACGTTTTCCTCCTTCACGCGGTTGATGCTACCTACTTCCACGCCCGGGCCGTTTTCTCCTGTTTGGGACGCGGAAACCGTCGGGTCCGGCGCAAGAATGACCGGCGCAGCGCGAAAAAGCCGTCCCTTGCGCATATGCGCGCGAGAAACGGCTTCCCGCCTATCCAATCGTCCAGCCGCTTGAACGAACGTCAATCCGAACCTGCGTCTTCCTCGCTCACCGCGCCGGTTTCGGCACAGGCGGCGCGGCCCGCAGCTCGCTGAGCGGCTCCGTCGCCGGGCCTTCCGCGACGCGGCCGCGATAGTCGAACCGCGATCCGTGGCACGGGCAGTCCCACGTCCGGTCGCCGCTGTTCCATTCCACCTCGCAGCCCATGTGCGTGCAGGTCGCGTCGACGAGATGCAGCGTACCGTCCGCATCGACGTAAGCCCCTGCTTTCCGGCCGTTCACGCGCACGAGCGCGCCTTCGTCGCGATTCAGCTCTTCCGGCTTGCGGCCCAACCATTCCAGCTTGCCCTGAATGTAATGCTTGGCCGCGCCGGCGTTCTCCGCCACGAGCGGTTTGACGTCCGGCGCGTGAAACCGGGACGGCGCGAACAGCGCTTCGTACCGGCTGCTCCGGCCGGTCAGCAGATCGCGCAGCAGCAGCGCCGCGGCCGTGCCCGTCGTCATGCCCCATTTCCGAAAGCCCGTCGCGACGAAGCTATGCGGCCGCTTCCTCGTCGCCCGGCCGATATAGGGAAGCCGGTCGAGCGTAATGAAATCGTTCGCCGACCACCGGTACGGAAACGCCGCCGCGCCGAAGGTTTCCCGCGCCCAGGCTTCCAACGCCTCGTAATGCTCGACGGTGTTGATGCCTTGTCCCGTCTTATGCGTCTCGCCGCCGATGAGCAGCAGCTCTTCCCCGCCGAACGCGACGGAGCGGATGGACCGCTTCGGTTCGCCGGCGCTAATGTACATCCCCTTCGGATGCTCGCCGGGGACCCGGGCCGCGACGACGTACGAGCTTTCCGCGTGCAGCCTAGCGAAGAACAGCCCGGTTTCGAAGACGGGAAAATGCGCGCAGGACACGATGTTCTCGCATGCGATTTTCGCCCCGTCCGCCGTAACCGCGATGGACGGCTCGCCTTCCTCGACCGTTTCGATCGTCGTCTCTTCGTAGATCCGTCCGCCGAGACGGACGAAAGCTTCCGCCAGCTTGGCGAGATACGGCACCGGATGAAACCGCGCCTGGTCCTTCATGGCAAGACCTCCTCTCGCCGCGAACGGAAGCGCGAGCCGCTCGCGCCATTCGCCCGGAATGCCCAGCTTGGCGTAAGCCTCGTATTCGGCGCGGAGCCGCTCCGCCTGCCGCTCGCACGTCGCATAGACGATCGCCTCTTCGTCGCGAAAATCGCAGTCGATGCCGAGTTCGCGGACCGTCTCGCGCATAAACCGCAGTCCCTCGGCATTCGCCTCGTAATAGAGCCGCGCTTGCTCCTCGCCGAAGCGGCGAATGAGGTCGGCGTAGATCAAATCGTGCTGCGCCGTGATTTTGGCCGTGGTATGGCCCGTCGTGCCGCCGAGCAGCTTGCCGGCGGTGGCCAGCACGACCTGCTTGCCCGCCCGCGCCAGCAGGTAAGCCGTGGTGATGCCGGCGATGCCGCCGCCGATCACGGCGACCTCCGCGTCGACGGAAGCTTGCAGCGAAGGATAGGACGGCAGCGGGGCGGACGCCAGCCAGTACGATTCGGGGTAGGGATATACGTTCATCGTCATCCTCCTGTCATCGTTCGTCTCTCGCCATTCATTAACCTGCCGGAGCCGTTCCAACGCTTCATCCGCCGGATCTCCGCCCGCGAGGCCTCGAACGGATCCGCGATTCAACCGTCCGGCTGGCGTTTATTAACACGTAATCTCGTCAAGGAGGTTCAAGCGCATGAGCGAACATCGCAAAACCTGGAAGCCGATTCCCGGCAAACACGACCCCTGTCCCCCGCTGAAGGAAAAGACGTACGAGACGCCGCCCAACCTGTACCTCGGCGTGCAGGAGCCCGGTCTCGAACAGTTCGCCCCCGCGGAAGCGCTGAAGAAAGGCACGCTTTGGCCGGCCTTGTTCGGCCCGTACGAATCGCCGTTCGAGCCGGAGCCGCGCGCCCGGAAGAAGGAGGATTAACCATGAAACAACCGACCATCAAAGCGATGAATCAGCTGGAGCAATTGCAAGCCGTCGATTTCGCGATCGTCGAGCTTCGCCTGTACCTGGACACGCATCCCGGCGACGCGGAGGCGCAGGCGCAGCTCGACGAGCTCGCGGGCGAGCGGCTGAAGCTGAAGGAACAGGTCGAGGCGGATTTCGGCCCGCTTTGCAGCAGCGAAGCGTCCCGGGCCGGACAAGCCGTGAGCTGGAGCGAAGGCCCGTGGCCTTGGCAGCTGTAGCGCGCGCGACGTCCCGCAAGATAACGCGAAGGAGGCAAATTTCCATGTTCGTATACGAGAAGAAGCTGCTGTATCCCGTCAAAGTGAGCAGCTGCAACCCGAAGCTGGCCAAATACCTCATCGAGCAATACGGCGGCTCCGACGGCGAATTGGCCGCCGCGCTGCGTTACATGAATCAGCGGTACACGATTCCGGACAAGGTCATCGGCCTGCTGACCGACATCGCCATGGAGGAATTCTCGCATCTGGAAATGATCGCGACGATGGTGTTCAAGCTGACGAAGGACGCGACGCCCGACCAGATCCGGGAAGCGGGCCTCGAGCCGCACTACGTCAACCACGGCAGCGCGCTCTACTACGAGAACGCGGCCGGCGTGCCGTTCCAAGCCTCCTATATCGCGGGCAAAGGCGATCCCATCGCCGATCTCTACGAGGACATCGCGGCGGAGGAGAAGGCGCGGGCAACGTATCAATTCATCATCGACCTCAGCGACGATCCCGATCTCAACGACGGCCTGAAGTTCCTGCGGGAGCGGGAAATCGTGCACGGCCAGCGGTTCCGCGAAGCGGTGGAGCTGCTGAAGGAAAGCCGGGATACGCGCGCCTTCTTCTAGCATCGGCGCGAAACGCGCGAAAAGCTGCCATCCCGTGACAGGGACGGCAGCTTTTTCGCGCGTGGCGGGCGGGCCGCCCGGCGCTATTCCGACCAGCGGCTGTGCAGCACGCAATCGCAGAAGCTCGGGCGCTTGTATCCCGGCAGCAGCAGCTCGCAGACGTCCGACTTGATGTTGCCGAACGTCGTTTCCGGCTTGTGCTTGAAGCCTTCGAGGAACGCGTGCAAAATCTGCTGCTTGAACCGGTCGCGCGGAAACGCCGCGGTCACCTGCTCGCGAACGTCCGTCGTCAAGGCGTCGAAATTCTCCCCCATGACGTCGTAGCCGACGCCCGAATAGATGAGCGCGACCTCGGGCTCTTTGTGCTGGGCGATGCCGATCGTCGTGTGCAGGGCGATCGCGTCCCAGACGAGCCGGACGGACGCCTCCGGCACCCCGTGCGAACGAAGAAAATCGCGCGCGGCGTTCGCGCCGTCCACCTCGAAGCGCAGGTCCGGGCTGCTGTACCGCTTCGTCAAGCCCAAGTCGTGGAACAGCGCGCTGATATACAGAAGCTCCGAATCGAACGCTAGACCGGCCTGCCTTCCCTGCAGGGCGCCGAACAGGAAGACGCGGTGGGAATGGTTCCAGAGCAGCTCGTCGCCGTGGTCGCGCAGCAGCTCGGCCGCCTGCGACGCCAGCCGGCTGTCCGGGATCGCGATATCGGCAATGGTTTTCGACATCATCAATGACCTCCATAAGAACAAGTTGGCTTACGCCTTCATTGTACGAAGCGATCTATCATTGATCAATACTATCGTTTCTATATTAATCATAGATAAAATTGATCATTTTAGATTTCATGCTTCTCCGCATCATAGATTTCCCGCATTCATTCGTCTATAATGATAGGTGTCATCAATGAAAACCCCGCACGGAGGTCGGTGTCCCATGGAACTTAGACAGCTGGAATATTTTAGCGCGATTTGCGACGAGCTGCATTTCACGCGCGCGGCCGACAAGCTCGGCATCACGCAGCCGACGCTCAGCCACCAGATCAAAGCGCTCGAGGACGAGCTCGGGACGCCGCTCTTCGACCGGATCGGCAAGCGAATCGCCCTGACGCAGGCGGGCGCCGTGCTGAAGACGCATGCCGCCGTCGTATTCGGCGCCCTGCGCAGCGCGAAGGATCAACTCGGGGAGCTCCGCGAGGGCGACCGCGGCACGATCTCCGTCGGCACGCTGCCCGGCGAGCTGAATCATCTGGCCGCCTCGCAGCTCGTGGCCTTCAATCGGCAGTTCCCGAACATTAAGATCAAAATCTCCGCCGTCGAGAACGTCGCCGAGCTGGTCGTGAACAACGAGCTGGACGCGGCGATTACGTTCATGCCCGTGAACGACGAACGGCTCGCGGCGCTGCCGCTGTACGAGGAACGGTTTTATTTGGCCGTCGCCCCCGACCATCCGCTGGCGGACGCGGCCAGCGTTCCGTTCCGGGACGCGGAACGGCTGCCCGTCATCTGGTTCCCGCAGGACCATAAGTGCCGCCAGCTGATCGAGGCGACGTGCAAGTCGTCCGGTATCGCCATGAACCCGATCATCGAGACGAACACGATCGAATCGATCTTCAGCCTCGTCGGGTCCGGCGCCGGCGTCAGCATCCTCTCCAAGTCGCTCATTCAACTGTACGGCAGCGAGAAGATCCGGGCGATCCCGATCGTCGATCCGGTCTTGAGGCGCGAGGTCGTCATCGTGCACAACCGGGAGAAATTCATCGGGCGCCCGGTCAAAGCGTTCATCGCCCTGCTGCAGCGCTTCGTCGAAGAGAAACGCATTGCGGAGCAGGGGCCGTTCGTCTGACCGCCCGACCGCCTCGCGCGGTTCACGGCTTGATTCGGGCGGCATAACGACCGTAACCCTCGCGTTCTAGCTCTTCGGCGGGCACGAAGCGCAAGGCGGCGGCGTTCACGCGGTAATGCAGCTTGTCGGAGCCGGGGCCGTCATGCAGCAGCTCGCCCAGGAACGCGTTCGACAGCCGCGCGCGCAGCAGCGTCCGCGCCCGGCCGCCGCCGAGCTCCGCCTCCCTCCGGACGGCCCCTTCCTCTATCGGCCGTAAGAAGCCCGGGTGCCCGGTGCCGGAAGCGAACTTGTCCGCCGAGCCGAACAGCGCGGCGCCGTTCAGAACGTCGACGTACAAGCCGGCGCGGTCATCGTCCCAGGAGGCGTTATCGAACGCCGGCTCGTCTTCGCCCAGCTGCGTGACGCGGAACTGCCGGTCGGTCAGCTGTCGCTTCCACCGCTCCCGATCGCGCTCGGTATGCCAATGCCGCTTCGCGAACGTTTCCCGTCCGGACGCCTCGACGTACTTGTTGTAATGCCCCCGGTGCGTCTTGTAATAGTCCTGATGCTCGTCCTCCGCGGGATAGAACGGCCCCGCGTCCAGAATCGCCGTGACGATCGGCTTCCTGAATCGCCCGCTCTTCTGCAGCGCCCGCTTCGACGCCTCGGCCAGCTCCCGCTGCCGCTCGCCATGCGCGAAGATCGCCGTCCGGTACGAATGGCCGCGATCCTGGAACTGCCCGCCGTCGTCGGTCGGGTCGATCTGCTGCCAGAAGATTTCCAGCAGCCGTTCGTACGGAAACACCTCCGGCTGAAACACGATCCGCACCGCCTCGTAATGCCCGGTCGTCTCGGCGCCGACCTCCTTATACGTCGGATGTTCCGTATGCCCGCCCGTGTACCCCGAGACGATCGACACGATGCCCGGCAGCTCGTCGAACGGCTTCACCATGCACCAAAAGCACCCCCCGGCAAACGTGGCCGGCTCGGTCCCGTACTCCCCGATTTTCATGCGATGCGCCCCTTTCCCTAGCTCGTTGGCGAATATGGTCTACCTGCATTATGACGCACCGGCGGGACGGGATTCAACCTGCCGGGCAGCGCGGCGGTCCGTCTTCGGCCGGCTGGAGCCGCAGTGACCGGCGTCGCCGATAATCCGCGCCCGAGTCCGGCGGTCAGCCAAGCACGCGCAGAAGCTCAAGCGGCGCGGTCAGCTTCGGATACGCGCTCTCGATATGCGTATTGTACCAATAGGCATGGAACGCCCGCATGCCCGCCCGCTCGGCGCCCTCCAGCTCCCGGGATCCGCCGTCGCCGACGAAGACGCACGCTTCCGGCCTCACGCCCATCCGGCCGCATGCCAGCCGATAGATCGCTTCATCCGGCTTGCTGCAGCCCGCTTCGAACGAGAAGACGCGGTCGGCAAAATGCGGCGCAAGCTCCGAGCTCTCCCAAGCGTCGACCTCTTCCCGCGCGCAGTTGCTGATCAGCCCGAGCTTGATGCCCTGCGCCCGCAGCCGCGCTAGCAGCGCGAGCACGTCCTCCCGTATCGGAGCGAACGGAATGCGCTTCTCTTCAAGACGCGATTCATGCAAAAACCGGACCGCACGGTCGTCGACCGCCAGCCCGCGAGCGGCGAGAATATCGCGAAGGACGTCCGGATAATCGCGGAACGTCCCGTTCATGCGCCGCGTTTGGCGCGCGCTCCACTCGGCCTTGAACGTCTCGGCGCTAAGCCCGAGAAGTCCGTCATAGTCGTAAGCGCGTTTCGACCGTCTCCGGCCATCCTCGAATTCGGTGATCAGCGTTTCGTACAAATCGAAGAAAACCGCCTCCGTCCGCATCGGCACGCTTCCCTTTCGCCGATCGGCCGTCATATCGGCTGCGTCTCCCGCCCGTAATGGCGCATGGTCGCGCCTAGCGTCTCGTTCGTGCTTCCGTCGCGAACGAAGCTCAGTTCGAACGTGCCGGGCTCGAAGAACAGCGGGAACCGCCGTTTGAACCACGGCTGCATCGGCAGCTCGAGCGCCTGCCCGATCTCCACCCAGACCAGTTCGCCCTCGGGCGGGTGCGCCAACAACTCGCCTTCGAACGAGGTCGCCAAATAATTGAATACCATATAACGCAAGCCTTGGTGCGTATCGCAGAACTCGTCCAGCCCTTTGAAGACGAGCCCGCTCACTTTGAGGCCGGTTTCTTCCTCGGCTTCGCGGACGGCGCCGTCCGCGATGCTCTCCGGAAATTCCACCTTGCCTCCAGGCGCAAGATAGCCGGGAAAGCCCTTCCCGTCCGGACGGTTGACGAGCAGCACGCGGTTCCCGTCTTGAATCATGCACATCGTGTACAGCCGATATTGGACGCTCTCCGCCATCGCGTTCCCCTCCTCCGATGCGCGACGGCTTTCGTCGACGCTTGACTCCACTATAGCAAGAGCGGCTGATCGCGGACAAGCGCCGAAGGGCTTCCGGCAATAGATGCACCCTGTACTGCGGCCATGTTTTGAGGAGGGGCCATACGCAGGTCGCGAGCGTGAACAAGACGCTCCCGGCTTCCGCGCTGACCGGCAAATAGTACGAAATCAACTACAGCCGCGTTTAGTTGCGCTAACGCGGCCGGCGAAAGGCGGATCCGGCGATCCGCCTCTTTTCTGCAGCCGCTTTTTGCCCGCGCCGATGCTCCCTAACCGTCCGGTTTGTGCTATAATGCAGAAGGTCTGTCTACTTCTCATCGGATAAACGGAGGTCCCATGTCGCACGCAAACCCTACCTTGCAGCCAAGCGCGTCAAACCGCAAAACGTGGCTGCTCGTCCTTCTATTCCTCGTCCTTACCGCGGCCGGCTTAGCCTACGTCAAATGGTGGCCGTATTACGGCAAAGCCTTGACGGCGGCCGACAAGCATTCCATCGGCGGCTCGATCTTGAAAGGCGCCGGCGCCGACCATGCGCTGTCGGTCTGGCAATCGTCGCTGGATTACGCGCAGGCGTACTTCAAGGCCATCTGGAAAGCGGCCGTGCTCGGCATGCTCGTCGGCTCGATGGTCCAAGTGCTGCTTCCCGCGAACTGGCTTCTCAAGGTGCTTGGTCGCGCGTCGATGCGCAGCACGCTGATCGGCGGCGTGTCCTCGCTGCCCGGCATGATGTGCACGTGCTGCGCCGCTCCGATCGCCGCCGGCCTGCGCAAGCAGCAGGTATCGGCCGGCGCCAGCCTGGCGTTCTGGCTGGGCAATCCGCTGCTTAACCCCGCGACGCTGATCTTCATGACGTTCGTGCTGTCGTGGAAATTCACCTTGCTCCGGGTGGCGTTCGGGCTGCTGATCACCTTCGGCGTCAGCTACGCCGCCAACCGGTTCGAAGCGCCGCGCGCCATGGCCGCGCGCCTCTCGGAGCGGCTGCCGGCCGCCGAAGCCGCGCCTCGGCAAGGCTCCTTGTGGGTCGCTTGGTTCAAGAGCTTATTCAAAATGGCAATCACGCTCGTGCCCGTGTACATCGTCGCCGTGCTCGCGCTCGGCGTGCTGCAAAGCTTCGAACTTCCGAATTGGCTGCATGGCGGCTTGGGAGCAATCCTGTTCTTCGCCATTGCCGGCACGCTGTTCGTCATTCCGACCGCGGCGGAGATTCCGATCATCCAGTCGTTCCTGTCGCTCGGCGTGAGCGCGGGGCCAGCCGCCGTGCTGCTCGTCACGCTGCCGGCCGTGAGCCTGCCGTCCCTGCTGCTCGTTTCGAGGGCATTCCCGCGGAAGGTGCTTGCCTTCGTCACGCTTTCCGTCGTCGTGCTCGGCATCCTCTGCGGCTTCGTCGGCGAGCTGGCGCTGTGAACGATACGCACGTCAAAAGGTCCGCTCTCGGCGATTGCCGGTAGCGGACCTTTTCGTTACTATCCCGTCCATTCAATGCTCGCCCGCGAGCGCCGGCTGCTCCCGCAGCTCGCCCAGGATCCGTTCCGTCTCGCGGTAGGCTTCTTCGACGCTGCCGGCCCGGACGACGTACCGCGGCGCTTCTTCGTATTGCTCCGCGGAATGCGCGTACCGCGGGTCATAATAATGGACGAGCAGCAGCTCGACCGCCTTCTCGTACGATTCCTTCTCCAGGCAGCTCTGGATTTCGTGCGCGATCGGCGTATGCAGCCGCGCCTTGATGCGCTTGAACGCCGTCAGGCATGCCTCCGGATTCTCCCAGGGCTTGTAATCCCCGACGATGTGCAGCACCCGTTCGCGCAGCGGCAGCTCGATCAGGATGCCGACGCCCGCTTCCTTCTTGCGCATCACCAGCTCGGGCAGGACGACCTTGCCGACCCGCCGGCTCTCCGCCTCGACCGCGAAGAACGGTTCGTTTCGGGTCGCCCACAGTTCCTCCAGCAGCAGCGCGTCGAACATCTTCTGGTTGGTGGCGTGAAGGCCGATCTCGCCGAAGATCGAGCCCCGATGGCCGGCCATGCCCTCCAGATCGAGCACGGGACGGCCCTGGGCTTTGAGCCGGCGCAAAATTTCCGTCTTGCCGCTGCCCGTATTGCCGTGCAGCACGACGGCGCGCGGCGCGAATGCCATCGTCTCCAGCTCAGCGACGACGTACTGCCGGTAAGCGCGGTAGCCGCCGTTCAAGCGATACGCGTGAATGCCCATCAGCGACAGCACGGTCGCCGTCGTCTTGCTGCGCATGCCGCCCCGCCAGCAGAACACCGCTTTTTTGCCGGGAACGCCGGCGAATTCGCGAATGAACGCCGGCAGCTTCGCCGACACGATTTCGAGGCCGCGCTGCTTCGCCGCCTCCACGCTGACCTGCTTGTAGAGGGTGCCGATCTCGGCACGCTCCTCGTCGTCGAACAGCGGGATGTTCAGGCTGCCCGGAATGGTGGCCGAGCGGAATTCCGACGGCGACCGGACGTCGATCGTCGTGATGCCTCCATCGTCCTTCAGCGCCCGCCAGTTCTCGAGTGTAATGTCTTGAAACATATCGGTTGCTCCTTGCGTTCGTCCGCGTTGCGGGATGTACGGCAGCCGGGCCGCCGCCGGTTACGCTTCGACGTGAATATGCCCGCTGCCCGCCGACGTCACTTCGCCGATCAAGCCGGCTTCGACGCCCGCTTCCAAGAGGTCCGCGAGCAGCGCGTCCGCGTCGCCTTCCGCGACGGAGATCAGCAGGCCGCCTGACGTCACCGCATCGCACAGAATCCATTGATCGATCTGGTCCATGCCGTCCGGGAACGTGACGCTGCCGGCGATATGCGCGAAATTGTTCTTCGTGCCGCCGGGAACGAAGCCGAGCTCGGCCAGCTCACGCGTCCGCGGCAGCACCGGCACGTCCCGCTTGCGGATCGTGATCGCGGCGCCGCTGCCCTTGGCCATCTCGAGGGCATGTCCGAGCAGGCCGAAGCCGGTCACGTCCGTGCAGGCATGCACGTCGTAGCGGTCCATGATCTCGGCGGCCCGCTTGTTCAGCGTTGCCATGACCTGCGTCACGCGCGCCGTCTCTTCGGCCGACAGCTGGTCCTTCTTGATGGACGTCGTCATGATGCCGACGCCGATCGGTTTGGTCAGGATGAGCCGGTCGCCGGCCTTCGCGCCCGCGTTCGTCCGGATGCGGTCCGGATGGATGACGCCCGTCACGGCCATGCCGAACTTGGGCTCCTTGTCGTCGATGGAATGGCCGCCGAGAATCGTCACGCCCGCTTCCTTCGCTTTATCCGCGGCGCCCCGCATGATCTCGGCCAGAATGCCCTTGTCCAACGTCGCGATCGGGAACGCCACGATGTTCAAGCCCGTCAGCGGCTTGCCGCCCATCGCGTAGATATCGCTGATCGCGTTCGCCGCGGCGATCTGGCCGAACGCGTACGGATCGTCCACGATCGGCGTGAAAAAGTCGACGGTCTGCACGATCGCCGTATCGGCGCTCAGCCGGTAAACGCCCGCGTCGTCGCTCGTATCGAGCCCGACGAGCAGGTCGGGATTCGGATCGGCCTTCGGCAGACGGCGAATGACCTGCTCCAGGTCCGCCGGTCCGATTTTGCAGCCGCAGCCGCCTTTGCTCGACAGCGAAGTGAGTTTGATGCCTGTTTCGGAATTCATGATCGTCACGTTCCTCTCCCGTCATTCCAATCTCCTGTATCCTTTTATCGTACCTCAATTTACCCCGTCGATCAAATCGGCACCGCCCGTCCGCAGGCGCAAATCGGCATTGCAAGCGGCCGCCGGTTCGTCATACAATACCAACTGTCACGTTGCGCATGCGCATCCTAATCCGTTGACCGGGAGACTGTTCGCGATGAATAAACCCGCTTTGCTGCAATTGCTGCTCGCCATGGCGATCTTCGGCTCGATCGGCTTCTTCTCGCGCCATGCCGGACTGCCGGCGCTCGAGCTCGTCTTCGCGCGCTGCCTGTGCGCGATCGCCCTCCTGTCCGCCGCGTGGGTGCTGTCCGGCAGCTTCGGGCGCGAGCGCTGGTCCGCGAAAGAAACGCTGCTGATCGCGGCGTGCGGCGTCACGAACGTGCTGAACTGGATCTTCCTGTTCAAGTCGTTCGAATTGATCTCCGTCACGATCGCCATCTCGCTCTATCACCTCGCGCCCGTGCTCGTGCTGCTGGCGGGAAGCTTCCTGTTCCGGGACCGGCTGAAGACCGGTTCGGTCGTCGCGCTCGCGGGCTGCTTCGCCGGCACGCTGCTGCTGATGGGCGCCGACGGCTTCCGCGCGTCGGCGCCCGATTGGCGGGGCATGCTGTACGCCGTCGCCGCCGCGTTCTTCTACGCCGCGACGATGCTTCTCGGCCGAAGCGTCCGCCGGACGAGCGTGTACGCGACGACGCTCATCCAGATGATGATCGGCGCGCTGGCGCTGCTGCCTTTCGTTCGTTTCGCGTCCTATTCGGGGCTCGATCCGTCGCAGTGGCGGTTCGCCGTCCTGACCGGGGTCATCCATACCGGCTTCGTCTACCTGCTGTTCTTCCGCAGCATCCGGCATTTGCCGTCCGCGGCCGTGTCGCTGCTCGTCTTCGTGGACCCGGCCGTCGCCATCCTCCTGGACGTCGGCGTGACGGGCTTCCGCCCGGACCCGCTGCAGACCGCCGGCATTCTCCTGCTGTTCGGCAGCTTGATCGGCGCGCTCGCCCGGCCGCTGCTGCGAAAAGAGCGGCGCGGCGGCACCGGGGTCCCGTTGGAAGGCGACCGGCCGTAATTCGGCGAGCCTGGAACAAACAAAAAAGCCTCGTTGCGAGGCTTTTTTGTTTGTTCGCCGGGCCGGTATCGGTTCTTGGAGGAACTTGCATAGGGTGTCATTTTCTAGGCGCGCCGCACGCGCTGAGCCCGAATGATCAAGGTGCATCCAATTTGTCTTTCGCGCGCAATATGTGTAATCCGTTCACGACTCATGTATAATACGGAGAAAAGTATCGGCTGAGGAGACGACGAATATGACGAACGAGAATCAAGATTATCCGGCGAGAACGAAGCTGCTGAAGAAATTGATCGACTCCTTCACGAAAGAGGGCTTTCAATCGCTGCGCATGGACGATATCGCGAAAAGCATGGACGTCAGCCGGGCCACGATGTACAAGCACTTCTCCTCCAAGCAGGAGGTCATCGAGGGCGTCGTGCGGATTTTCATCGATTATATCGAGAAGCTCGAGGAGCGGACCGAGGACGGCGACGAGCGGTCGTTCGGGACCTGGTTTCAACAGCTGTTCGAGCAATCGATCGCGCTCGTCGGCAAAATATCCGACGTATTCCTGAAGGATTTGCAAGCTGCCTTTCCCGAGCTGTACGACGAACTGAAGCAAGTGCTGCACAAGCGCGAGGAGCAGACGCTGCGGTTCTACCGGGACGGCCAGGATAGAGGGATTTTCAACGCCATCAACGAGAAGTTCATTCTGCTCCAGGATAACGTGCTGCTTCGCGAGATTTTGAACGTGAAGTATCTGCTGCACAACCAGACGACCGTCCATGAAGTGCTGCGCGACTACTACCGGTTCAAAAAGATCCAACTGTTCCAAGCCGGGAAGCTGGACCTGCTCGACGACGCCCTGATCGAGCCCGTCATCGACCACTTCGCCGGGAAATTCAACCGGGCCTTGAATTGACGAACGCCTTCGCGCCTATCCTGCCGGTCGTTCATAGGGAAGCCGGAACAGCCGCGTCCGCGCGGCTTTTTTGCTGCGTCCGCGCTCGGCGGCGCAATTGGCGGTGCCTCCGCCGTGCCGGCCGCGCAGTCATGCCGAGCCTCTTCCGTTCATAAAAATCAGTGTACCGGCCCACCTCGGTGCGCCGAATCCGCGTCGCCCGCGAGCGAAGGAGAGGAAATCCATGAACGAACGAATGGCACTGCTGGAACGCCGGCTTATCGAGCAGCAGCACAAGGATCTGTTTCTGCAAACCGCGCATACGCTCAAAGCCATCAACGAGCTGGCGGAGCATCATCGCCTGCTGACCGCGATGCACGCGATCAACGGCTACAGGATCGTCGGCAGCGAGGAAGTGCTGTTCTACGAAACACTCTCGCAGGTGAAGGAGCAAATCGTCCAAATTCTGGAGAAAACGGTCTGCGATCTCGAGCACAAAGGCGACAAGCATTACGAGAAGCATTTTAACGACGGCGTCGAATGAGGCGTCCGGCGAGGGGGATCGGAGGCTCGGGGGCCGCGAGCGGCCGGCGGCGCAGGGCCGCGGGCTAGCTCGATCAAGCAGCATTGTTCGTTCAACAGACGTCTTTCGCTCACCACTACACTTTCCGGACTCAGAAGCCGTTATTGGCTAGTTTTTGGGATTTAGGCCCGTTGATCGGACTGACGTTCCGTTAATTGCCGCCATTGCCGGCCATGAATAGGGTATGAGGCTGAATAAGTGCAACTGTGTCCGCCAAACGCGTCAGATCGGCTTATATCCTGCGAATAACGTCTCTCCTGTCCGCTAAACTTGCAGCTAACCTCACGGAATCGAATCTACAGAGCCGCAACATCAAAACGCCAAGAAATCGATCCGATTTCTTGGCGTTTTAGCGTACAGGTGCAGCTTCCAGATAGAAGATCCGACTTCGCCGGCGCTGCTTGGAGCGTTCACCGCCGATTCGCGAACCGGTCCCATGCCGGCGCTCAAGCGAGCCGCCGGAGGCGGATCGATCTCTTTATTATCCCGCATGCGTAGACGACCTTCTGCGCTCACCCGAGCATCGCCCGGGCCTGCCCGACGATCTCCGCGACGATGTCCGCCGCCCGCTGTCCGTCGGTCAGCATCCGCGTGCCCTGCCCGGCCCAGAGCGAGAGGTATTCGGCGTTGCCTTGCTTCGCGGCGGCGCCCCGGATGTCGCGCGTCGCGGTGTTTTGCGTCGGGAACGGCAGCGGCTCCAGGCCGCCCGCTTCCCATTCCCGCACGAACGCGTTGCGGATGCCGCGCGCGGGGCGGCCGGAGAATGCCTTCGTGATCACGGTGCTCTCCTCCGTGCTACCGAGCAGCGCCTTCCGGTAGGCGGCTTGCGCGCCGGACTCGGCGGCCGTCAGGAAGCGCGTCCCGAGCTGCGCGCCTTGAGCGCCGAGCGCCAGGGCGGCGACGAGCCCGCGCCCGTCCATGATCCCGCCCGCGGCAATGACGGGGATGCGCACGCGGTCCGCGATTTGCGGCACCAGCGCGAACGTGCCGACCGCCGCTCCCATCGGGTGCTCGTCCAGCTCGAACGTGCCGCGATGGCCGCCGGCTTCGGCGCCTTGCGCGACGACGGCGTCGCAGCCCGCCTGCTCGGCCAGCATCGCCTCGCGCACGGTCGTCGCCATCGCGACGATCCGCATGCCGGCCTCCCTCGCCCGCGCCGCCAGCCGCTCCGGCAGCAAGCCGAACGCCGTGCTGATCACGGGCACGCGCTCGTCCAGCACGACTTGGACCTGCTCCTCGAACCGGTCCGGCGTTCGCACCGGCGCCGCGCCCGCCCGTTCGATGCCGAGCCGGTCGCGAATGGCGTCCAACCGTCCCTGCACCGCCTCGACGCCGTCGTTCCGGTCCGTCAGCGAGACGGTAAACAAATTGACGCCGAACGGCGCGCCCGTCTTCGCGCGGATCGCGCGAATCGCTTCCCGGATCGCTTCCGGCTCCATGTACGCCGCGCCCAGGAAGCCGAGCCCGCCCGCCTCCGAGACGGCCGCGGCCAGCTCCGCGGTTCCCGGTCCGCCGGCCATCCCCGCCAAAAACAACGGATACCGAATGCCGAACAGCCGGCAGACGTCCGTATCCAATCGAAGATTCATGCTCGTTCTCCTCCTTATGCGCCCGAAGGCTCCCCGGATGATCCGCTCTCCTTCGCGCGCGTCTCCTTCCGCAGGGGGTGACCCGTTTCCTTATAAGATTCGAGACAGAACCGGCAGATGCACGCCCTTCCTCGCGCCTCCGGCGGGACGAACGCGAATAACCCCTCCGGGAACGCTTCGCCCGCGCACCAGCAAGCCCGGCTGCCCGCGCACGCGTTGACGCCGCCGCATAGCGGACAGACCGCTTCGTTAAGCGTCTCGCCGATCGCCTCGTTAATCGCCTCTCTCATCCGGCCCGCGCCCCTCTCCCGAGCATCGCGCTTCCGAACGGAAGCGCCGTACCGCCATTATCGCCCCATTGCCGGCCTCATTTCAAGCGCGCGGGTATTCCGATCCAAGATAGCCGCCATCCGGAAAACGGAAAAGGCCGTTTCGACCGCGCATCGACGGACGCGCCAAAAAGAGTCCGGTCGACGGATCTCTCCTTCGACCGGACCCGCCTTCGTCAGCTCTGAGATAAGCCAGGCCGCTGGCCGCAAGCCGACTTCAGTACCGCTGTTCGTGAAGGCCCGCATCCTCGGACCATTCCGCATAATACACGTCCCGCGGCCGTTCGACGCCCCGTTCCCGCAGCAGCGCCAGCAGCCACGCTTCGTCCTTCCCGAGCTCCCGTAGCTCGTCGTGCTGCACGTACCCCTGCGAGATGAGAATGCGCGGCAGCGACGCCGGCTTGACCGAAAGCCCGAGATCGCGCCGCTTCGGCGGCTCTTCGTCCGGTTTCTTCATAATGCTCAGGCTGCCGTTCGGCTCGAATACGGCGAACGCGACCTCCTTCACGCTGAATACCCCCTGCTCCCGCAGCAGCATGCCGATCTGGTGCATGTCGAGCTTGTTGCGCCGCATGGCGCGGAGATCGACTTCCCCGTCGCGGATGACGATATCCGGCCTGCCGCTTAGCGGCACCGACAACCAAGGCAGCAGCTGAACCGCTTTCTCGAGCGCGAGCGACAGCGCCATCCACAGCGCGAGCGAGTAGATCAGCTCGAGGAAATGCACCTGCCGGTCGTAGATCGTATTGCCGACGAGCTCGCTCAACATGAGCGACGACACGAAGTCGAACGGCGTCAGCTGGGAAATTTCCTTCTTGCCCAGCAGCTTCGTCATCAGCCACAGCCCGAAGAAGCCCGTCGCGAGCTTCAACGCGATCATCGTATAGTCCATCCTTCTCAACCCCCGTCGCTTCGCAGCGTTTTTACAAGAACTTTACCCGGGGCCGGGCGGCGTGAAGCCGGAAAAAACGTCCTGAACTGTCACCAATGGGCGGGAGCGTAATACGATATATAGACTTTTGACTATCACTAAAAACAACGGAGGTAATACCATGAATCGCGCATTTTTCGGCGGCGGCTTCGGACGCCCGTTCTTCCGCCCGTTCCCCAGCCCGTTTTTCCCGGGCCGCTTCCTGTTCCCGACGTTCTTCTTCTCCCCGTTCTTCTTTCCGTTCTTCCGCGACGATCAAGCGGCCGACATGATCTTCGCCCAGCATCAGGTGAAGCCGGGCGACACGATGGCTTCGATCTGCCACAAATACAACATGCCGCACGTCATGATGGAAGAAGCGAATCCGCACCTGAACCCGAACCAGCTGAAGGCCGGCGAAACGGTCACCATTCCCCGCATCTCCAACATGCACTGCCACAAGACGTACGCGGAAGCGCCCGCTCAGCAAGGCATGGCGGCCGGCCAGCAAGGCATGGCGAACGGCCAGCAAAACTAATCCCGGACCCGGGCGAAAAGGGCAGCCGAAGCCTCGGCTGCCCTTTTCTTTACGATTTCCCTGCCATCGTTTGCCTCACCTCGTCCGCCCCGCGCATCGACTTATCTCGGCTCCAATACCGGCTTGCCCAGCCAATGGCGGATCATCGTCAGCAGCTGCGCGCTGTTGACCGGCTTCGTGATGTAGTCCGACGCGCCCGCTTCCAGGCAGAGCTCCCGGTCGCCCTTCATCGCCTTCGCGGTCAAGGCGATGATCGGCAGCTCGGCGAACGCGCTTCGTTCGCGGATCGCCCGCGTCGTCTCGTACCCGTCCATGACCGGCATCATGATGTCCATCAGCACGATGTCGACGTCGGGATTCTGCTCCAGCGTCCGGATGGCGTCATGGCCGTTCTCGGCCGGAAGCACCTGCATGTTGTGCCGTTCGAGAATCGTCGTCAGCGCGAAGATGTTCCGGATGTCGTCGTCGACGACGAGCACCTTCTTGAAGGCGATCGACTCGTCGGACGTCCGCTGCCGGACGAGCATCTCCCGGGACGAATCCGTTAGGTTTTCCGTCTTGCGATGCAGGAACAGCGCGGTATCCTCCAGCAGCGTCACCCATGTCCCGGCCTCCTTCAGCACGGCGTGCCGCGCCAGCTCTTCCGCTTCCCGAGCCTCGCCGGGCAGCGGCTTTCGGCTCGCGTGCAGCACGATCGGCACATGCCGCCGCTCCGGCAGCTTCTGCAGGTCGCGTACCAGCGCGGCGAGCGCGAAGTCCGGCAGGTCGTTGTCGACGACGACGCAATCGAACGCCTTCGCCTTCAGCTGGTTCGCCGCCTTGCGCTGCGTGTCCACGGCGACGAGCTTGACGTCCTTGCCGGCCACGAGCTCCGCCATGCGGCCGCGGCGCTCTTCGTCGTGCATGGCGACGAGCAGCTGGCGGACGCCGCGGCCGGCTTCCGCGCCGAGCCGCTCCAGCGCCCGGTCGAGCTCCTCGTGCGATACCGGCTTGCGGATGCAATCGGTGACGCCCTTGCGCAGCAGCTCGACGGCGTCCTCCTCGACGGAAATGACGCAGATCGGGATGTGGCGGACGTCCGGATTGTTCTTCAGCTGCTCGATCACGAGCCAGCCGTCCATGTCGCCGAGCCGCAGGTCGAGCGTGATGGCGTCGGGCTTGTAACGGACGGCCAGGTGCAGCGCGTCGGCCCCTTTCGTGGTGACGATCGCCTTCACGCCTTTCTTTCGCAGCAGATCGAGCAAAATCTCATTGAACTTCATGTCGTCTTCCACGATCAGGAACACCCGGTCGCCCGGCGCGATCGTTTCCCGGTCGTCGATCGCCGGCTCGCCCGAGTACGCGGACAAGCTCCGCGACCGGACCTGCGGCGCGACGTCGATCACCTCCGGCACGTAAGCCGGCTTCGGCGCCGGCTCGTCCGCCTCGGCGTCGAGCGGCAAATAGAAGTTGAACGTGCTGCCGATGCCCGGCACGCTGTAGAGGGTCAGCTCGCCGCCGAGCATCGCCGCGATTTCCTTGGAGATCGCGAGGCCGAGCCCCGTGCCGCCGTATTCGCGGTTCGTGCTGCCGTCCGCCTGCTGGAACGCCTCGAAGATGATCTGCTGCTTCTCGGCCGGGATGCCGATGCCGGTGTCGCTGACGGAGAAGCAGAGCACCGTCTTCGCCCGGTTCAGCGCCTCGTTGTCCGCGCTCCACCCGCCGTCCGCCCGGCGGATCTGCAGCATGACCTGGCCCTGCTCGGTGAACTTGAACGCGTTCGACAGCAGGTTCTTCAGGATCTGCTGCAAGCGCTTCGCGTCCGTCGAGATGACCGCGGGCACGCCGGGCTCCGTCGTCAGCCGAAAGTCGAGCTGCTTGTTCGTCACGATCTGCCGGAACATCCGGTCCAATCCGCCGGTCAGATCGGCCAGCGAGACGTTACCGTATTCCGGGGTCACCGTGCCGGATTCGATTTTGGATAGGTCGAGAATGTCGTTGATCAGATTGAGCAGGTCGAGCCCGGATTCCTGAATCGTCTTGGCGAATTTCACCTGCTGCTCGGACAGATTCGCCTCGGAATTCTCCGCCAGCTGCTCCGCCAGCAGCAGAAGCGAATTCAGCGGGGTGCGCAGCTCGTGCGACATGTTCGCGAGAAACTCCGATTTATACCGCGACGTCAGCGCGAGCTGCTCCGCCTTCTCTTCCAAATAGCGCTTCGCCAGCTCGACCTCGTTGTTCTTGCTCTCGACCTCGGCCTTCTGGATGACGAGCAGCTTTGCCTTGTCCTCCAGCTCCTCGTTCGTGTTCTTCAGCTCGTCCTGCTGCTTCTGCAGCTCCTCGGTCAACAGCTGCGACTGCGCCAGCAGCTGCTCCGTCCGCAGGTTCGCCTGCATCGTGTTGATGACGATTCCGATCGATTCCGTCAACTGGTCCAGGAAGGCGATGTCGATCTCCGTGAACCGCCGGAAGGACGCCAGCTCCAGCACCGCCAGCACCTGATCCTCGAAAATGATCGGCAGCAGCACGATATTGAGCGGCGTCGCCTCGCCGAGCCCCGAGGAGATGACGACGTAGTCGTTCGGGACGTTCGTGAGCAGGATGCGCTGCTTCTCGATGAGGCACTGGCCGACGAGCCCTTCGCCCGCGCGGAACGCATTGGACAGATGCTTGCGCTGCTGGTAGGCGTAGCTCGCGAACAGCGCGAGCGACGGCTCGCCGTTCGCCGTCTCGTTGATGTAGAACACGCCGTGCTGCATCGAGACGAGCGGCGCGAGCTCCGACAGGATCATCCGGCAGACCGCGTTAAGGTCGCGCTGGCCCTGCAGCTGGCGGGAAAACTTCGCCAGGTTCGTCTTCAGCCAGTCCTGCTCCGTGTTGATCCGCGTCGTCTCCTTCAGGTTGCGGATCATCTCGTTGATATTATCCTTCAGCGTCGCCACGTCGCCCGCCGCGGCCACGTCGATCGTCCGCGACAGGTCGCCCTTCGTCACGGCGGTCGCGACGTTCGTAATCGCCCGAACCTGCGTCGTCAAGGTCGTCGCCATGTAATTGACGTTATCGGTCAAATCGCGCCACGTGCCCGCCGCGCCGGGCACGTGGGCTTGGCCGCCGAGCTTGCCTTCCGCGCCGACCTCGCGGGCGACGGTCGTGACCTGCACCGCGAACGTCGCCAGCGTGTCGATCATGTTGTTGATCGTGTCGGTCAGCTCGGCGATCTCGCCTTTGGCCTCCACGTTCAGCTTCTGCTTCATGTTCCCGTTCGCCACGGCGGTCACGACCTTGGCGATGCCGCGCACTTGGTCCGTCAGGTTCGTCGCCATGATATTGACGTGATCGGTGAGATCCTTCCAGATGCCGCCGACGCCGCGCACCTGCGCTTGGCCGCCGAGCTTGCCTTCCGTCCCGACCTCCCGCGCCACCCGCGTGACCTCCGACGCGAAGGAATTGAGCTGGTCCACCATCGTATTGATCGTGTTCTTCAGCTCGAACAGCTCACCCTTGACGTCGACCGTGATCTTCTTCGACAGGTCGCCGTTCGCCACCGCCGTCGTGACGCCGGCGATATTCCGCATCTGCACGGTCAGGTTGCTCGCCATGTAGTTGACCGTGTCGGTCAAATCCTTCCACGTGCCCGAGACGTCCTTCACCTCGGCCTGCGCGCCGAGCTTCCCTTCCGTGCCGACCTCGCGCGCGACCCTCGTCACCTCGGAGGCGAAGTTGCTCAGCTGGTCCACCATCGTGTTCATCGTATTTTTCAGCTCGAGAATTTCGCCCTTGACGTCGACCGTGATCTTCTTCGAGAGATCGCCCTTCGCCACCGCCGTCGTGACCTCCGCGATGTTGCGCACCTGGTCGGTCAGGTTGCGGGCCATGCTGTTGACGCCTTCGGTCAAATCCTGCCACGTGCCGCCGACGCCCTTCACCTGCGCCTGGCCGCCGAGCTTCCCTTCGGTGCCGACCTCGCGGGCGACCCGCGTCACCTCGGAGGCGAACGTCGAGAGCTGGTCCACCATCGTGTTGATCGTGTTCTTCAGCTCCAGGATCTCGCCCTGCACGTCCGCCGTGATCTTCTTCGACAGGTCGCCGTTCGCCACCGCCGTCGTCACGACCGCGATGTTGCGGACCTGGTTCGTCAGGTTGCTCGCCATGTAATTGACGCTTTCGGTCAAGTCGTACCAGGTGCCCGCCACGCCGCGCACTTGGGCTTGTCCGCCCAGGATGCCTTCCGTGCCGACCTCGCGGGCCACCCGCGTCACCTCGGAGGAGAACGTCGAGAGCTGGTCCACCATCGTGTTGATCGTGTTCTTCAGCTCCATGATCTCGCCCTTCGCGCTAACCGTGATGTGCTTCGACAGGTCGCCCTTCGCCACCGCCGTCGTGACTTCGGCGATATTCCGCACCTGATCGGTCAGCGTGCTCGCCATGAAATTGACGCTGTCCGTGAGATCCTTCCACGTGCCCGATACGCCTTGCACGTCCGCCCGGCCGCCCAGGATGCCTTCGTTGGAGACTTCGCGCGCCACCCGCGTCACCTCGGAGGCGAAATTGCTCAGCTGGTCCACCATCGTGTTGATCGTGCTTTTCAGCTGCAGGATCTCGCCTTTCGCGTCGACGGTGATCGTCTTCGACAAGTCGCCCTTCGCGACCGCCGTCGTGACCTCCGCGATGTTCCGCACCTGATTGGTCAGGTTGCTCGCCATGTAGTTGACGCTCTCGGTCAAATCGCGCCACGTGCCCGCCACGCCGCTGACCTCGGCTTGTCCGCCCAGGATGCCTTCCGTGCCGACCTCGCGCGCCATCCGCGTTACCTCGGAGGCGAACGTCGAAAGCTGGTCCACCATCGTGTTGATCGTGTTCTTCAGCTCCAGAATCTCGCCCTGCACGTCCGCCGTGATCTTCTTCGACAGGTCGCCGTTCGCCACCGCCGTCGTCACGACCGCGATGTTCCGCACCTGGTTCGTCAGGTTGCTCGCCATGTAATTGACGCTCTCGGTCAAATCGCGCCACGTGCCGGAAACGCCCTTCACGTCCGCTTGCCCGCCGAGCTTGCCTTCCGTCCCGACCTCGCGCGCCACCCGCGTCACTTCCGAGGCGAACGTCGAGAGCTGGTCCACCATCGTGTTGATCGTGTTCTTCAGCTCCATGATCTCGCCTTTGGCGCTGACCGTGATCTGTTTGGACAAGTCGCCGTTCGCGACGGCGGTCGTTACGGCGGCGATGTTGCGGACCTGATCCGTCAAATTGCTCGCCATGTTGTTGACGCTGTCGGTCAAGTCCTTCCAGGTGCCGGAGACGCCCTTCACGTCCGCCTGTCCGCCGAGCTTGCCGTCGGTCCCGACCTCGCGCGCCACCCGCGTCACCTCCGACGCGAACGTGCTCAGCTGGTTCACCATCCGGTTGATGTTGTTCGCCGTCCGCTGGAATTCGCCGGTGAGCGGCCGCCCCTCGAACTCGAGCTCCACCTTCTGCGACAGGTCGCCCTGCGCGACGGCGTTGATTACCCGCACCATCTCGCTCGTCGGCTGAATGAGGTCGACGACGAGTCCGTTCAGCGAATCCACCGCCGTCTCCCAGGAGCCGCCCGGGTTCTTGTGGACGAAGCGCCGGCTTAGCTTCCCTTCCTTGCCGACGACCCGCGCGACGGACTCCGCTTCCTTCACCAGGCTTTCCATCATATCGGCGATTTCGTTGAACGTATCCGCGACCTTGCCGGATACGCCGGTCAGGTGATAGGGCAGCCGATACGCGAAATCGCCCTTCTTCATCGCCATCAAGGCGCCGAGCAGCAGCCCCGCGTCGAGCGGATCGGCCGTCTGCATCGGCCATTCGTTATCGGGTTCGATCATAGGGAATCCCTGCCTTCATCGAGATTGGTCTTGCCATTGGCTTGCCCGGCGCCGGGCACGCGTCGCGCCGCGATCGTGAACCGGAACAAAGCGCCGCGGCCGCGGACGGGGACGGCCTCGATCGTGCCGCCCATCAGCTCGACGAGCGCTTTGCTGATGGACAGTCCGAGGCCCGTCCCGTCGAATTTGCGGTTCGCGGAGCCGTCGACCTGATAGAACGGCTGGAAGAGCAGCCGCAGCTTGCCGGCCGGGATGCCGATGCCCGTGTCCCGGACGGAAAATTCGATCAGCAGCCGTTCGCCCCGCTCCTCCATCAGCTTCGCGCCGATATCGATCCGGCCTTCCGGCGTGAATTTCACGGCGTTGCCGATCAGGTTGACGAGCACCTGCCGCAGCCGGAGCATATCGCCGGCAATGACTTCGGGCAGCGCCGGATCGACGTTCACGCCGACGGTCAGCCGAAGCTTGCGCACGTTCGCCGTGAACAGCTCCAGCGTCTCGTCCACGCACGCGCGGAGCGCGAACGGTTCCTCGTTCAGCGCCAATTTGCCGGATTCCAGTTTCGAGAAATCCAAAATATGATTAATGACGTTCAGCAGGGCATTCCCGCTCGTAAAGATGATTTCGACCATCTCGGCCTGCTCGCGGGGCAGATCGCACGTCAGCAGCAGATCGGACATGCCGATGATGCCGTTCAGCGGCGTCCGGATTTCATGGCTCATCATCGCCAGGAAATCCGACTTGGCGCGCGAGGCCACCTCGGCCTCCTCCTTCGCCCGCTGCAGCTCCCGGTTCGCTTTCTCCAGCTGATGCGTTTGCAGCTTTAGCAGCTCGCTCTGCCGGCTAAGCGACCGGTTCGCCTCGTAGAAGCCGATGTATCCCTCGACCTTGGCCCGCAGCACCTGCGGAATGACGGGCCACTCCATATAATCCACGGCGCCCGGAAATTCCGCCGTCTCGCCGGATTCCCCGCGTTCGCCCGCGGAAAGAAAAATAATCGGGATATGCCGCGACTTGTCCCGCGCCTTGATCATGCGCGCCGTTTCGAAGCCGTTCATTTCGGACATCCGGACGGCGAGGACGATGACGGCGAAGTCGTGGTCCAGCAAGCGGCGCAGCGCCTCGCGCCCCGAATAGGCCCGCATCGCGAGGCCCGGCATTCCGGCGATGGCGGCTTCGACGGCGGCCAGATGCTCCGGCCGTTCGTCCACGATCAGCACTTGTACGGATGGCTCCACCGCTCGGCGTCCCCTCCTTTTCAAAAGTTGCTTATACCCTTTATCACCGCCGCTCGCGGACAATGAATCACGCTTTAACGAATCTTTATGGCAGACCTCGACAGAAAAAGCCGAAGCCCGCGCGAAAACGGGTCCTCGGCATCGGGACGGGGTGCCCGTCCGGTGGGCGGACGACCGGCGAAGCGCCCGGAACCGGGCGCGAAAAAACGCGATTCGAAGCGTCGCGCGGCATGCGCGGACGAATCGGGACTTCGCGCGCGCGGCACCGCGCGAGCTCCGGCATCGGTATCATGCGCATCCGGCATTGAATAATGCCAAGATTGTGATTATAATCACAAGTAGACCATTCCAACGAAATGAAGGGATTCGCGTGCCATTTTTACGGTTTAAAGGCTTTCCGACGGCGTTTCTGAAGCAGCTCGCGCCGCCGCTCGTCGAGGAGTTCGCCAAGCTCGTCCGCATTCCGAAGGAGATCGTGAAGATCGAACAGCTGGACATCCAACTCATTACGAACACCCCCCGCTCCGTCGAGATTCTTATGTTCCAGCGCGCCCAGGAGTTGCATGACGCCATCGCGTCCAAGGTGCACCGGATGCTGACCGACTTCGGCTATGAGAACGTTCATATTTTTTTCGTCATTCTCTCGCCTTCGCTGTATTATAAAGAAGGCAAACCGCTTTCGTATTCCCAAGCCCGGACCGTTTGATCCGGACCGGACGGGCGCCGGCTTCCGCCGCGCCGCGGCTGGCCGCGGGCAAACGTCCGCTGAACGCGCGATACCCCCGGCATCCGATGCCGGGGGTATGTTGTCGTTGGATTCGAATGTCGGGGAAGGATCGCCCGGACGGATTCGAATCAGTAAGCCGTCCAGCCCGCGTCGGCCGTCACGACCGTGCCGTTCACGAAGCCGGCGTCGTCCGAAGCCAGGAACAGCGCGACGCGCGCGATGTCGAGCGGCTCGCCCGACCGCGGATTCAGTTGGATGCCGGCCATCGCCCGCTCCATGCCGAAGGCGTTCGGCTCGTTGATGGACGTGCCGATGTTCGTGTTGACGCCGCCCGGCGCGATGGCGTTGCAGCGGATGCCGTAGTTCGCGTATTGGAAGCCGACGTTCTTCGTGAAGCCGACGACCGCGTGCTTGGACGCCGTATACGCGGCGCCCGCGCGCGAGCCCTGCAGGCCGCCCGCCGAAGCGATGTTGACGATGACGCCGCTCTTCTTCGCCATGAAGATCGGCAGCGCCTGGCGCGTCGTGCGCATGACGCCCGTCGCGTTGACGGCGAAGACCCTGTCCCAGAGCTCGTCCGTCAGGTCCGCGGCCGGCACGAAATTATCCATGATGCCCGCGTTGTTGACGAGAATGTCGAGCGTGCCGTACGCTTCGACCGTCTTCGCGACCAGCTGCCGCACGTCGTCTTCCTTGGCGACGTTGGCCGCGACCGCGATCGCCGTGCCGCCCGCCGCCGCGATGCCGTCCGCGACGGCTTGCGCCGCATCGAGCCGCAGGTCGCCGACGACCACCTTCGCGCCTTCGGCCGCGAACAGCTCCGCGATCGCCTTGCCCATGCCCGATGCCGCGCCCGTCACGATCGCTGCTTTACCGGAAAGTCTCATGTTCGAATTCCTCCGCTTCCGTGTAGTAGGCTTGTCCGGCACGAATTCATTCCGACGCCGGGCAGTCCGTTAGTGCCAAGAAAATATACAAATGTACATTAACGTACGTCTGTATATGCCGATTATAAGCCTGGCGCGGAAGTCCCACAATCAGTAAACCTCTTTCAAATGTGACTTACTATACAGTATGATGGGAAATGTCCGATAACGCGCAAAGGGAATGAAAACGATGACGATGACGGAAGAAGACAAGAAACCGGACCGGCGCGTCCAGCGCAGCCGGGAAGCGCTGCGCTGCGCCCTGATCGCGCTCATGAAGAAGAAGAGCTTCGGCGCGATCTCCATCACGGAGATCGTCGAAACGGCCAATTACAACCGCGGGACGTTCTATGCGCATTACGACGGCAAAGAAGCGCTGCTGGACGACATCATTGCCGAGCTCATCCGGGAACTGCTGCAGTCGTTCCGTGCTCCGTACGAAGGAACCGACGTCTTTCTGATCAGCGAGCTGTCCGCGAATTCGGTCATGATTTTCGATCATATTTACGCGAACGCCTCGTTGTACACGGTGCTGCTGAAGAGCGAAGTGCTGCCGAAAGTGAAGGAAGCGATGCTGCTCGCCTTGAAGCGGATTCTCGTCGAGGAGCTGCAGCCGGTGGACGACGGGCGCGGGCTTAACCAGGAACTGCTCGTCGTGTATGCCATCCATGCGCTGCTCGGGCTCGTCTTCTATTGGATCGAGAACGACTTCCATTATTCGCCCGCCTACATGCAGGAGCAGCTGGTGAAAATCATCAACACGGATCCGTCGTCGGCCCGGTCGACCGTCAAGCGGCCGCAGCACTGAAAGAAGGCTTCCCGAGCGGGCGATATGCCCGCTCGGGAAGCCTTCTTTGATTTGGTCAGGATGCGCACGCTGCGTGAAAGCACGGCGGTACGGCGTGCTTACGTACGCTGCGCGGGAGGCGGCGGGCTCGTCCGGCGAACGCCGGGAGAAGAGCGCCGGGCGGCCCGGCACGCGACGCCCCGGCGAGCCGATAGCCGCCTGCGGTGCCGAGGCTGCCAAGTCAGCCGCAAGCGATTCTCCCGAAGAGGGAAACGGACACTCTCGAATTGTCCCGGCGCCTCCGGAACATCCCGTCATCTGGCCTCGGCATCAAGCCGCATCTCGTACAGATGCGCGCTGTATTCCCCGTCGAACCGGCCGCGAAGCGTCAAGCCGTGCCGGACGTAAAACGCGTTGAGCGCCGGGTTGTCCGCCATGCAGTCGAGCCTCAGCCACGACTTGCCCTGCTCCCGGATGTAACCGGCGGCCTGCTCGAGCAGCCGGGTTCCGATTCCATGCCCCCGATGCTTGCGCGACGTGACGAGCTTATGCACGTAACCGGCATCTTCGTGGTACAGCTCGCCCCAGATGTCTTCGTACGCCCACTGCACCGAGAAGCAGCCGACCGGGCGGCCTTCCGCCATCGCGGCGAATACCGCATGCTCGCCGATGAAGTTTTCGATGAACGCCCGCGTGAACCAGCTTTCCTGCCATTGCGCGATGCCCTTCGCCTCGCGAATCCACGCCGCCGCTTCCACGTACAGCTCGCGCAACGCCTCCGCATCCGCCAAGCTTGCCCGACGAACGATGAACTCCATTCCGTTCCGAACGCTCCCTTCCTCCGCGCCGATATCCGGCAGCGAGCCGATAATCATCCGTAGTGTAGCGCCGATCGTCCAAGCCTGTCAATCCTTGGGCGAACGGGGATCCGAGGCGGCCGTCCCCGCATGTCTCCTACCCAGCACACCGCTCGAGCCGGCTTAATAGCATAACGATGTAATCATTCCGCGAGGAGGCCTGAATCCGATGTTGAGAAAAACAGCCAGCCGGTTCAAAAACGAAACGAAAGCCCGCTATCGGGCGCAGCGGCATATCCACGAATTCGAAGGCAGCACGAAATTGGCCGAAGAAGGCAACGATCGCCACAATCACCGTTTCGCCGGCGTCACGGGCCAAGCCATTCGCTCGGGTAGCAGCCATGTGCACGAAATCGTCCTGAACCGAACCGATTTCTTCGATCATTTTCACAAGCTGATCAAAATCCGCACCGGACCCGCCATTCCGGTCGGCAACGGCAAGCACGTGCATTTCGTCACCGGCCGGACGACCCTCGTCGATGACCATCGGCACCAATTCAACTTCGCGACCTTGATCGATTCCCCGTTGACCTAACGGCGCGCGAAGCCGGAAAAATCGGCAGCGCAAAAGCCGCGGAATCCGCGGCTTTTGCGCTTGCGCCAATTCTACGGACGCACCGTTAGCTCCATGACGTACTGGGCAAACGCCGTCTCGAAGCCGGCCTCGATAAGCAGCTTCGCCGCGAGGCTCGATTCGGGGAGGTTGTCGGCGGTCCGCCGGATCGGCGCGTCCGCGGGGCCGTACAACGCCGCCAGCAGGAACGCCGCCGCTTCGCGGCCGTCGCCTCGCGCCGGATCGAACCCGGCCTGCAGGAGATGGACGCCTCTCGGCGTTCCGTCCTCGCCGAAGCTGCGCTTGTACAGCGCGAAGCCCGCGGTCTCGCCGCTTCCGTCCGCCGCCAGCGCCGCTTCCGCGTCCGCGGCGTTCGGCCATTGCGAGCACCACGGCGCGTCGCCGCGATAGTACGGCAGGCGCCCGGCCTCGCGCGGGTGCGCGCGGCGCAGCGCGTAGGCGCCGGCACCGGCGCGTCCGCCGTCCGCGCCGTCCGGGAACAACGGCTTATTCGCCGGTTCCTTCGGCTGCGCCAGGATCAGCACCCGTTCGCGGATCGCGTAGCCGCAGCGGCGGTACAGCGCGACGGCCGCGTCGTTCGCCGTGATCGCTTCCAGGCTGGCCGCATGCGCATCGAGCTCTTCGTAGACGCGGATCGCTTCGCGCATCATGGCCGTCCCGACGCCCGTGCCGCGATATCGGGGCACGACGGCCGTGCCTCCGTTCCAGGCGAGCGTCCGGCCGCCGTCCCGGCGCAAGCCGGTCAGGACGAAGCCGACGGGCTCGCCGTCCGCGACCGCCACGACGGAGTGCTCCGGCTGGATGTTCGCCGTCCCGATATACTTCACATGCTGGGCCAACGTCCGCGTCATGTCGGCGTAATAGCCCGAAAATCCTTCGTTCCACAGCGTAAGCGACGCTTCGTACGACAACTCGCTAAGTCTCCGCAGCTTGACGTTTTGGTTCATTCGGCGATCCCAGCCCTTCCCCGTTGATACCCTTATTATCCGTCGGCTTGCGGCCTCGCTCAAGTCGCTTCGTCATCGCTTCGCCATGAATGTCGGACTTTTTTTATGCAAACTTCGCTTTCGCTCTGGCGGAAACTTCGATTTCGCCCTTATTCAAACTTCGCCTTCGTGTCATTAAAAGCCTGCATATACCACGTCCAGTATTTGTCCGCGCCCGCGTCGTTCAGCTTCTTGATCAGCGCGTCCTGCTTCTTCTTGTAATCCGCGTCGTCCTTGGCATGCAGCACGATGTCCGGAATCCCCTTCGTGATCAGATCGTCCAGCTTCGTCTGAATGCGCTTGACGTCGTCCGGCGGCGCCGGCATCGCGGCTTGCACGTCCTGCGGCACGACGTCGAGCGTCAGCACCTTGCCCGCGTCGGCGTTCTTCTTGTACGCCTCGGCCGGATACGTCGCCCCGTAATGGTCATCGTAATCCTTGTTCAGCGAGTTGACCTTCGTCGCGAACACCTCCGGCGTGTTGAAGAGGTTGACGACGCTGCCGTCGCCGAGCGCCGTGAAGTCGGTCAAGCCCTGCTGGTTCGCGAACATGCCGATGCCGGTTTTCTTGTACGCGTCCCCGCCCGCCGCGGCGAGCTGCACGATCTCCGGCTTCATCCGCGGCTTGCCGTCGACCAGGTCCCAATGCACGCCCTGAATGCCGCTCGCGATGAGGCGCGAGCCCTGCTCCGACGAGAGGAAATTGATGAGATCCATGGCGCGCGCGGGATCCTTCGCCTTGGACGAGATCGCCCATGCCCGGTCCGACCAGCCCGCGACCGTGGAGCCGCCGACCCAAGCGAAGCCCCAATCGAGCGGAAGCGTGACGAAGCCATGATCCGGCCCTTCCTTCAACAGCTCCGCGTTGACCGCCTGGAACGGCCACGTCGCGGCGGAATTGAGCAGCGTGCCTTGCGACGCCTTCGTGACGATGTCGTTGTACTTGGCCGTGAACGCGTCGGGATCGAGAATGCCTTTTTGCTTCGCCTTGTACAGGAACTCGGCCGTTTGCCAGAACCCGCTGTTCGGCACGTCCGTGTAGTTGTTCGCGACCGCGCCGCTGCCGACGATCATGCCCATGCTGTTGAGTCCCCAGGTGCCCCAATCGTTCCAGATCGCCGTGCCGTACACCTTCTTGCCGTCCGCGGTCTTCGGATGCTTCGCGACCATGTCGGCGAGCACGTTCACCATGTCGTCGACGCTCTTGACGGCCGGGAAGCCGAGCTCCTTGTAATAGTCCCACCGGACGTTGAAGCCGGTCTGCTGATCGAAGCCCCAGCCCGCCTGACCGACCTGGACGGGAATGACGTACAATTTGCCCGTGCCGTTGCTCCAAAATTGCTTGCTGTAGCTCAGACTTTTCTGGAACAGCGGCTTCGAGATGTCCGGTCCGTTCGACGCCACCAGATCGTCCAGCGGAATGATGTTGCCGCCGTCGATCAGCTGCGCCAAATACTTGTTCGGCACCTGGAAGACGTCGGGCAGGTCGCCGCTCGCCAGCTCCACCTTGAATTTCTCTTCGTCGTACGTCTGCAGGTCCATCGTCACGCCCGTCTGCTTCTTGATTTCGTTGTAGACGTCCGTATTCTCGAAATCCTTCTGCGTGCTGTTCACTTCCAGCTTGATCGTGACCGGCGCTTTCGCCGGCGCGTCCGTGCCGCCGCCGTCGTTCGCGGCCGCGCCGCCGTTCCCCGCCGCGTCATTCCCGGCCGCGTCGTTCCCCGTACCCGAACCGTTGTCCGGCACGGCCGCTCCGTTGTTCTCCGACGTCGCGTTCGCGCCGTCCGTACCGTTCCCGCCGCCGTTGCCGCCGCTGTTGCCGCCGCATGCCGTCAGCGTGACCAGCATGGCCGTCATCGCGAGGAGCATGCTTCCTTTGAACGACTTGTTTCCCTTCATCGCTTGACCTCCCGATCGAAAGTGTGAATCCCCTCTAGTCCCTATGATGACGGCTTCGAAGGAAGCCGGTTCATCCGTGATTCCATGCGCGGGCCGTCCCCGCGATCGCCCGAGCGTCGGCTTATCCTTTGATCGCGCCGAGCATGATGCCTTTGACGAAGTACCGCTGCAGGAACGGATAGACGAGCATGACCGGAATCGTCACGACCATCGTGATCGTGATGCGGATCGACTCGGGCGATATTTTGGTCGCCAGTCCGCGGTTCAAGTCCTGCAGATTGCTGCTGTTGACGATTTGCTGGGCGTCCGTCAAGTAGTTGTACAGGATCAGCTGGAGCGTCTGCAGGCGGTCGCTCGAGACGAGAAAGTAGTTGTCGGTCCACGTGTTCCATTGGCCGACCGACGCGAACACGGCGATCGTCGCCACGATCGGCATCGACAACGGGAAGATGACCCGCGCGAATATCGCGGCATGGCCGGCGCCGTCGATCGTCGCCGATTCCTCCAGCGCCGGAGGCAGCTGTTCGATGAACGTTTTCAGCAGGACCACGTAGTACGCGACGACGGCGCCCGGCAGCACGTAGAGGAGGAAGTTGTTTTTCAGCCCCAGCTCCTTCATCGTGATGTACCACGGGATGAGGCCCGCGTTGAAGTACATCGTCACGACGAGGAAGCGGTAGATCGTCTTGCGGAAATACAGCTCGTTCTTCGTCACGGCGTAGGCGAACCACGAGCTGCAGGCGATCGTGAGCGCGCAGCCGATGACCGTGCGCAGCACCGACACGACGAACGAATTCAGCATGTTGTCGAGCCGGAAAATATGCGTGTAATTGACGAGGGTGAAGCCCTTGGGCAGCAGGAGCACGCCCTTCAGCGCCTGCTGCGGATCGCTGACGGAATAGATGAAAATGTAGTAGAACGGAAACACGCACATCAGGGTGAACGCGAGCTGAATGCCGTAATTGAAGACGTTGAACGCAAGGCTGGATTCGTTTTTCATGCTTGCGCGGGCTCCTTTCCGCTTAGAATACCGACTGGCCCCGGACGCGCTTCGACAAGGCGTTCATCGAGAACAGCAGCACGATGCTGACGAGCGATTTGGCGATGCCGACCGCGGTGCCGAACGAGACGTCGCCGGTCGCGATGCCCGTACGGTAGACGAAATAATCCAGCGTCTCGATCTTGTCGGCGACGAGCGAGTTGTAGAAGACGAAATTCTGCTCGAAGCTGACCGAAGACAGCACGTTGGCGATGTTCAGCAGCGTCAGGACGAAGAAGGTCGGCAGGATGCCCGGCACGGTGATGGCCATGATCCGCTGGAACCGCCCCGCGCCGTCGACCTTGGCCGCGTCGTACAGCTCCTGGTCGATGCCCGCGATCGCCGCGAGGTAGATGATGCTGCCGAAGCCGAGCCCTTTCCACGCCGAGACGGCCGTCTGGAACCACCACGTCGCCGCTTCGTTGCCGAGCACGTTGGTCGCCTCGTCGATCCAATGCAGCTTGAACAAGACGGCGTTGAGCAGACCGCCCGAGGAGAAGAGAACCGACGCCAGCGAATACACGATGATCCAGCTGATGAAATTCGGCAGCGTGGTCAGCGTCTGAACGGCCTTCTTGAACAGCTTGCCGCTCGTCTCGTTCAGCAGAATCGCGAAGCCGGCCGCGAGCGGCGACGCCAGAATCGAGAGGAAGCTGAGCGCGAGGGTATTGGTCAGCACCCGGACCAGATCGTCCTTGTCGTCCAGCACGAGCCGGAAATACTTCAACCCCGCGAACGGCGTATGCGCCAGCGGAATGCCGGGCTTGTAATCGTAAAACGCGTAGATCCACCCGAATAACGGAATGTAGTTGAACACGAACACGAGCGCGACGAACGGCAGCACCATGGCCAGCAGCGTCAGCCGGGCGGCCTTCGGCTTCTTCCTGCGGGTCCGCGCGCCCGTCGAAGCCGCTTGCGGCGCCATACGGCCGGCTTCCTTAGTCAGCATGCGCATCACTCCGTCCTCCAATCTGGTTTCGGTCGATGCCCCCAGTATACGGGACCGAATCGGACGGAACTATGAAGTTATCTACGATTTTTGGACTGAAGCGAGCCGCCGCCGGGCCGAAAGCGCGCAAAAAACCGGCCTCTCGGCGGCAGTGCCGCGAGAGGCCGGTCCGTACGGTATGGCGCCGCGTTACTTGGCGGTCTTGGCAGGCGGCGTTTCGGCAAGCCGCGCCTTCGCCTCCTCGAAGGCGCTTTGGAACCAGGCGAAATACGTCCCGGCGCCGGCTTCGTTCAACTGCGCGATAAGCGCCGCCTTGTTCGCCGCGAACGCCGTCTCGTTCGCCGAACCGAGCACGACGGCCGGCATCCCCTTGACGAGCAGCTCGTCGAGCTTGGCCTGGATGCGGATGATGTCGTCCGGCTTCGGCGGCATGGCGTTCAGGATGTCCTGCGGCACGTGATCGAGCGTCTTCACTTTGCCCTGCTCGGCCAGCCGCTTGTAGGCCTCCGCCGGGTAAGCGACGCCGTAATGGCGGTCGTAATCCGCGTTCAGCGAATTGATCTTCGCCGCGTAGACGTCCGGCGTCTCGAACAGGCTGACCACGCCGCCGTCGCTCGTCTTCGCCTGGTCGGTGAAGCCTTGCTGGTTGGCGAACATGCCGATGCCGGTCCGCTTCCATTCGTCGCCGCCCTCGGCCGCCAGCTTCACCGTCTCCGCTTTCATCCGCGGCATGCCGTCGACGTAGTCCCAGTGCGTGCCCTGGATGCCGCTCGCGATCAGCCGGGAGCCCCGGTCCGAGACGAGGAAATCGATCAGCTCCATCGCCCGTTCCGGATCCTTGCAGTTGCGCGAGATCGCCCAAGCGCGGTCGCTCCACCCGGCGACCGTGCTGCCGCCGGCGTTCGTGAAGCCCCAGTCGAGCGGAATCGTCACGAAGCCTTTGTCCGGCCCCTGCTTCAGCAGCTCGGCATTGACCGGCTCGAACGGCCAGGTCGCGAACGACGAGATCAACGTGCCCTGCGACGCCTTCGCCACGACGTCGTTGTACTTGGCCGTGAAAGCGTCGGGATCGAGGATGCCCTTCCGCTGGGCCAGGAAGAGGAACCGCGCCGTGTCCCAAATGCCGCTGTCGGGATCGGCGTAGTCGTTCACGAGCCGGCCGGTCCGGACGTCGTACGTGTTGTTCCCGGTCACGAGCCCGATGCTGCGCAGTCCCCACAAGCCCCAGTCGTTCCACATCCCGACGCCGTACACCTTCTTGCCGTCCGCCGTCGTCGGGTGCATCGCCGTCATCTCGGCAATGACGCCGACCATGTCTTCGATGCTGCGGATGGCCGGATAGCCGAGCTCCTTGTAGTAATCCCAGCGCAGATTGAGCCCGACCTGCTGCTCGAAGCCGAAGCCGGTCTCGCCGACCTGAACCGGCACCATGTAGAGCTTGTTCGTGCCGTCGCTCCAGAAGCGCCGGATATAGTCCAAGCTCGGCACGAGCGCCGGCTGGCCGATGTCGGGGCCGTGCGTCCGGACCAGCTCGTCGAGGGGAAGGATGTTGTTGCCTTCGATCAGCTCCTTGATGTTCTTGTTCGGCACCTGAATGATGTCGGGCAAGTCCCCGCCGGCCAGCTCGACCTTGAACTTCTGCTCGTCGTACGTCTCGAGGTCCATCGTAACGCCGGTCAGGCGCTTGATCTCGTCGTACACCTCCGTGTGCTCGAAGTCCTTCCCCGTGCTGTTGACCTGGACCTTCAGCGTCACGGGCCGGCTGTCCGTCGCGCCGGCGGCGGCGTCCTGCCCGTTCCGCCCGGAACCGGCGCCGCCGTTCGGGGCCGTGCCTCCCGGCGGCGGTCCTGCCGCGCCTTCCCCGCCGTCCGCGCAGCCGGCGGGCGCCGCGGCCAGCGCGGCGGCAAGCGCGATCATGACCATTCCGCGTTTCGTCGCGTTCCGCTTCATGCCCTCCGCCTCCCGATTTCGTCGTCGCCGGTCGGCGCCGGCTGATCCGCCGCATGCCCGTAAATGGCCGGAATGTTCATCGTCACCCGCGTTTCCGCGTGCTCCGCGCTGCCGACCTTGATGCCGTACCGCTCGCCGAAATGCAGCCGGATCCGCTTGTTGACGTTGCTGAGGCCGATTCCCTTGGACGGCCGGTCGCCGGCTTCCGCGTCCCTCAGCATCCGGTTGAGCGCCTCGACCCGTTCCGGCGGCATGCCGCCGCGCGTGTCGCGCACGACGACCGACAGCTCGCCGCCGGATTCCGCGGCCGACACCCGGATCGTCCCGTTGCGGTTCTCGCCGTGCTGCAGCGCGTTCTCGACCGAAGGCTGGATCATGAAGCGGACCGTCCGGCAATCGAGCAGCGGCTCCGGCACGTCGAATTCGAGGCGGATCTCTTCCCCGTAGCGGAAATTCATGACGTTCGCGTAATGCTTGACGAACGCCAGCTCCTCCCGGATCGTCCAGAACGGCGACGGATCGTAGTAAATCGGCCGCAGCATGCTGCCGAGGCTCGTCATGCATTCCATGATGTTCGGGGCGTTCGCCACGGCCGCCATCCACTTGACCGTATTCAGCGCGTTGAACAGAAAATGCGGGTTGATCTGCGATTGAAGCGCTTCCACCTCCAGCCGCCGCTTCTCCCCCTCCGCTTCCTCGTTCTGCCGCATCAGCTCCAAAATGCCGGTCGACATCCGGTTGAACTGCTCGATCAGCACGCCGATTTCCTTATTGGACGCCTGCTCCAGCGTCAAGCCCGCCCGCCCCCGGCCCACGTGCTTCATGCCCTTGACCAGCAGCTGCAGCGATTTCATGATCCGGTTCATCCACAACGACGCGAACGCCACGATCAGGATGAGCGACAGCAGGAACACGGCCGCGATGAAGCGCTGGATCTCCGCGACGTCCTTCGTGAAATGCGCCGTCGGCACCTCGTTCAGGAACAGCCAGCCGGTGTCGTCCATCCGGTAGTACAGCACCTGCTCCGGCGTTCCGCCGCGGTCGGCCGCGAAGCTGCCGAAGCCGCGCTTCGCCCGCACCTCGCCGCCGAACAGGTACGGCGCGCCGATGCTGTCCGTCAGCGTGCTGGAGATGACCCGGCCGCCGTCGTCGGCGATCGTGAGCGAGCCGTCCGGCGTGCTCTGCAGGCTGCCGTAGCTGGAATTGAAGTAGCGTTCGTCGACGTTGAAGACGAGGACGGCGTTGATCCGGCTGCCGCCGATCCAGCGGATGCCGCGCAGCGACGAGATCAAGCGGTTATCGTTCAGGCCGGCCGGAATCGACGTCCGCATGAAATCGGCGGTCGTCAGCCCGCCCTGCCAGATCGGCTGCGGAAAGCTTTCTTTCACGCGCGCGTACAAGTCCGTCCCGTAGAACGGATACTGCCGGCCGAGGGCGTTCGTGCTCTGGTTCTGCGCCAGCGTGCCCCCGATGACGACGCCGTTCTCGCCGAAAATGTAAATCGAATCGAGGTAATCGTAATTCGTCAAATACTGAATGATCCGCTCCGTGATGTCCCGCTCCAGCGCGATGAATTCCAGGTCGGTCGGCCGGTCGCTCTGCAGGAACGCCTGCACCTTGCTCTCCAGCAGGAAGGTATTCGACAGCTTGTCGACCTCGCGCAGCATGGTAAGCGTATTCATTTCGATCTGGCGAAACTGCGACAGCGTCGTCTCCCGCGTCCGTTTGTTGAACAGCTCGAGCGTCCGCGAATAGCTGTAATACGAGCTGACCGACAGGACGAGCAGCGTCACGGCCATGAACGACAGTATCAGCTGCGCCTTCAGCGAAAATCCGGCGAGCCGCGGCCGGCCTCCTCGCGCCATCAGTCCGCCGCTCCCGGCCGGTCGTCGATCCACAGCCGGCGGAAGCCGTTCGGCCGGACGCCGGTATGCTTCTTGAACGCCCGGCTGAAGTAGCTGTCGTCGGCGAACCCGACCCGGCGGGCGATCTCGTACGACTTGAGGTTCGTGTTCAGCAGCAGCTCCTTCGCCTTCTCGAGCCGGACCCGGTTCACGTATTCGGTGAAATTCAGCTGCAGCTCCTTCTTGAACAGCGCGCTCAAGTGGTTCGGCGACAGCCCGAGCCGCTCGGCGACGCCCTGCAGCGAGATCTCCTCGCCGTACCGTTCCTGCGCGTGCCGGACGGCCCGGGCGACGTCCGGGCTCAGCCGCTTCTTCGTCCCGCGCGCCGCGGCGACGTCGAGCAGGAAGCCGGCGAACGCGTCCGCGCATTCGTCGAGCGTCTCGCAGGCCTGCATCTCCTCGCCGCGGCTCGCGGCGAGCGCGGTCGCCTCGACCTCGCTCAGCGCCGCGGCGACCGCCGGCCCGTGAAGCAGCCGGACGAACAGCTTCCGCACGTCCTGCTCGCTTCCCGGTTGGCCGGACGCGAGGAAGGTCCGCACGATCGCTTCGAGCTCCTGCCGGCCGATGCCCTCGTCCCCGGCCCACTGCTCGCCGAACAGCCCGATCTTGCGGCGCGCGCCCGCTTCGACCGCCGCGGGATCGATGTCGCTCCTGAACAGGAGGCGCTCCGTGCCGAAGAAGAATTTCCAGCCGATCGCCTGCTCGCTTTCCCGGTACAGCTCGTGCAGCGCGCCGTAGCCGGTCCGCATGCCGCTGACGCCGAACGAGGCCGAGATGTTGAAGAACCGCTTCATGACCTTCTGCACCTGAAGCAGAACGGCGGACAATTCCTCGCGGATCTTCAGCTCGCTCGCGACATCCCGGAAGCTGAACAGGAACAGGTACCGCTTATCCTCGTCGGCGACGACCTCGCCGCGCTCCGCCTGGTCGAGCAGCTCGTTCAGCACGTTCAGGAACGTGACGCGGATGAGCTCGCCCTTGGCGTCGTTGAATTTCGCGCGGACGCGCTCGAAGTGATCGATCTCCATCGTGCAGACGACGAGGCGCTCGGGATGCAGGCGAAGCTTCAGCTGGTCGATGTGGCGGGCGAATTCCTCCTTGGAATAGAGCCTGTAGAAGACGAAATTCTTGATGACGTTCTCCTTCAGCAGGCCGGGATTGCGGATGATGCCGGTCGAAGGACCGATCGCCCGCTGCGCGCCGAGCTCGTCCCGCACGCGGGACAGCACCTGGTGGATTTCCTCCTCGGTCATCGTCAGCTTCAAAATGTAGCTCGAGATGCCGAGCTGCATCGCCTGGCGCATGAGATCGAAATCCTCCAGGCACGAGAGGATGACGATGCGCGTCTGCGCGTCGCGCTCGCGGATCTTCTTGATCAGCTCCAGGCCGTCCATGATCGGCATCCGCAGATCGGTGATGACGACGTCGGGCCTCCGCCCGCCGCTGTACTGCGTCCATGCTTCCCGGCCGTTCGCCGCGTCCGCGACGACCGCCATGCCGTACCTTTCCCACGCGACCGCGTTTTTGAAGCCCAAGCGAACGAGCATTTCGTCTTCGACGATCATGACGCTGTACATGCGGCCCCTCCCCCGACGGGTGATCCGTTCTCGGCGTTCTTAAGCAATACCATACGCCATGCCCCGCGGATTTGGCAATCGTTAACTTCTATTCGGCAAAAACGAACAGTTGTTCGAATGTCCGGAAGATGCTAAGATGGAAAAGATAAGGGCATTTTCCAGTTATCCAATCGCCCATTTAAAGGAGGAGCAAAAAAGTGAACGTTTCCACCGAAGCGGAACGCGCTTCAACCGATTTGAGCGGCATCAAGCGAGGGCCGATCGTCGCCGCGCTCATCATCGGCGCGTTCGTGGCGATTCTGAACGAGACGCTGCTGAACATCGCCTTCCCCGACCTTATGATCGAATTCAACATCTCGCCGGCCACGATCCAATGGCTCTCGACGGCGTATATGCTCGTCATCGGCATCCTCGTGCCGGTCACGGCGCTGCTTCAGCAATGGTTCACCACGAGGCAGATGTTCCTGAGCGCGATGATTCTGTTCCTGGCCGGGACGATCATCTGCGGCGCGTCGCCGGTCTTCGAGATGCTGCTCGTCGGCCGGGTCGTGCAGGCGCTCGGAACGGGGCTCATGCTTCCCGTCATGATGAACACGATTCTCGTCATCTTCCCGCCCGAGAAGCGCGGCGGCGCTATGGGCATGATCGGCCTCGTCATCATGTTCGGACCGGCGATCGGCCCGACGCTGGCCGGCCTCATTATCGACCAGCTGGACTGGCGCTGGCTGTTCTACCTGGTCATTCCGCTCGCGGCGTTCTCCGTCGCCTTCGCGGCGGCATACCTGCGCAACGTGTCCGACATCACCAAGCCGAAGGTGGACGTCTTGTCCATCCTGCTCTCGACCGTCGGCTTCGGCGGCATCGTCTACGGCTTCAGCAAAGCCGGCGAAGGCTCCTGGACGGATCCGGTCGTCGTCTGGACGATCGCCGTCGGCGCCGTCGGCGTCGTGCTCTTCGTCATCCGCCAGCTGCTCGTGCGCGAGCCGATCATGGACCTGCGGGCGTTCAAATTCCCGATGTTCTCGCTCGTCACGGTCATGATGCTCGTCCTCATGATGACGCTGTTCTCCACGATGATCCTGCTGCCGCTCTTCCTGCAGACGGCGCTCCTGATGACGGCGTTCAAGGCGGGCCTCACGCTCATGCCGGGCGGCATCATCAACGGCGTCATGGCGCCGGTCTCCGGCAAGCTGTTCGACAAGTTCGGACCGCGCGTGCTCGTCGTGCCCGGCCTCATTCTCGTGCTGCTCGCGGTCTGGCTGTTCACCGACATCTCCGTCGACACGACGGCGGGTTACGTCGTCACGCTCCATATTATTCTACTCGTCGGCATCTCGCTCGTCATGATGCCGGCGCAGACGACGGGGCTGAATCAGCTGCCGCGCCAGCTGTACCCGCACGGCACCGCGATTCTGAATACGCTGCAGCAGGTCGCCGGCGCGATCGGCACGGCGCTGTTCATCAGCATCATGTCGTCCGGCACGAAGGATTTCATGACGAAATCGCCGAACGCGACCCCGGCCGAAGGCTTGGTCGCCGGCCTGCAGGACGCCTTCCTGATCGGCTTCTTCATCGGCCTCGTCGCGCTGGTGCTCGGCTTCTTCATCAAGCGCGTCACGGCGCCGAAGGAAGAGAACAAGCAAGAAGTGGCTTAACGCCAAGCGCCGGCCGATCCGTGAAAAAGCACCCTACCGTCCGTTTCGGGCCCCACATGCGGGGAAGCTCGGAATGGACGCAGGGTGCTTTTTTTTGCTGTCGCGAGCCCTCGAGTGTTAGTCGGTTTGCGGCACGCGGAACCGTTTGACGATGTCTGCGGCGTATTTGATAATGACCGACGCGCCGCCGATAAAGTAAAGCACGATCAGCGTGTAATGCGTAGGGTCGATCGAGGTCATCGAGAGGATGAGATTCAGTGGCACGACATAGAACAAAATATCCTTCAAATACCCGAGAAACGTCGTATCGAAGGAGCCCGACCAGAACGAACGGGCGAAGGCGACCGCGAAGTCCAGGATCATGAAGGCGAATACGCCCCACATCGTATAGACGACCCAATCCCCGAGCGAGAGTCCGTAATGCATTGTTCATCACCACCTTGCTCCACCATATGTTCGGCAAGGTGACATGTTGAAAGGAAAGTGAAAATGATCGCAAAAAACGATAAAAACCGCGCGGGGGGGGCGCGGCTTTTATCGGGACGATTGCGAGCGGACGGATGCAGCGATAGCGGGCAACGATTGGCGGGCAGCGATCGGCGGCACCGGTCGGCCGCGGCGGCGATGCGCCCCGGCGACGATGCGCCCCGGCGAAAAGGTGCGGCGACCCGCGTTCATGCAACCTTCCACCGAACACCCGCCGACATTCGGCTACAATCCGACCGCTTCCTGCCCCTTCGCTCTCGGCCGCGGACGCGGCCTCCAATTGGCCAGCGCGACGCCGGCCAGGATCAGGACGCCGCCGCCGATCTGAGCGGCGCGTATCGGGTCCCCCAGCACGAAGTGACTGACGACGATCGCCACGAACGGCGGAATGTTCATGAACATCGCGCTGACGGATGGACCGGCGACGGCGATGCCTTTGTTCCACCAGAAGCCCGCGAGGCCTTGCCCGATCACGGCGACGCCGGCGAGCAGCAGCCAGCTGGCCGCGTGATGGCTCCATTGCGCCTGGCCCGCCAGCGATTCGTAGCCCACGGCCGGCGACATGAGGATCGTCCCGATGACCGTCGCGTAGATCGTCACCTCGTACGAGCTCATGCCCGTCGTCAGCTTGCGGATGAACAGCAGACTGACGGACATGCCGAGCGTCGCGAGCAGCAGGTAAATGTCGCCGAGCGAGATGCCGAGCGATTTGCCGCCGTAGAGCACGATGCAGATGACGCCGGCCAGCGCGAGGACCGAGCCGGTCAGCTTGCGGCCCGTAATGACTTCCTTCAGGAACACGCGTGCGAGCATCGTCGTCATGATGGGCGACAGCGCCACGATGAGCGCGGCGTTGCCCGCCGTCGAATGCTGCAGGCCCGTGAAGTAGAACAGCTGGTTGATCAGCGTGCCGGTGATGCCGGCGTAGAGCAGCAGCAGCCATTCCCGCTTCGTCGGCCGGCGCATCGAGCGGTTGACGAGCGCGACGGCGATGAGGAACAGCGACATGACGACAAGCCGCGAGAACGATAACAGGATCGGCGAGAATTCGCGCAGCAGATAGGCGCTCGCGACGTAATTGCCGCCCCAAAGGAGCGATACGCCCCATAGTTTGCTTAATACGGACCGGTCAGGCATCTTCGGTAAGGTCTCCTTGGTCGTTCGAATGCGTTACTTATGCGGCAGCGTGGCGCCGGAGGCCGCGCGAGAGCCCCGGTGCGAACGCAGATAGGACATGACGGTGGCGATCGCCATCAGCGCCGCCATGAACCAGAATACGCCGTGCAGGCCGGTAATGAACCCGTGAAGCGACGATTTATCGTCCATGCCGACCTGCGTGCCGGAGAAAATCGCCAGCATCGCTTCGTGCGGAATGCTGTGCGTGACGATCGGCATGGAGAAGGCGATGCTGAGCATCATGCCCATGTTCGTCGTCAGCGACCGGATGCCGGACGCTTCGCCGCGGTATTTCGGACCGGCCGCGTTCATAATGCTGCTGGAGTTCGGCGAATTGAACAACCCCGCGCCGACGCTGATGATCGTCATGTACAAGGCCAGGTGCCAGAACGGCGTCGACAGCTCCGTATCGAGCGCGAGTCCCGCCATGCCGAAGATGTTCAGGAACAGGCCGAGCGTCGCCGGCATCGTCTCGCCGTACTTGTCGCCCAGGTAACCGGCGAGCGGCGAGACGACCAGCATGCCGGCCGCGAGCGGAATCGTCATGATGCCGGCGACCAGGGCATCCTTCTCGAGCGCGCCCTGGAAGTAAAAGATGAGCATGAACATGATGCCCATCCGCGCGAGCGCGTTCAGCGTCGCCGAGATGATGCCGAACGAAAACACCCGGTTCGCGAACAGCGGCAGATGCAGCAGCGCGTTCGGATGGCGCTTCTCGCAGCGCAGGAACGCCGGGAACAGGATGACGAAGACGAGCCCGGAAATCCAGACGACGGGCGACGTCCAGCTCTGGATCGGCCCCCAGGTGAGGGCGATCAGCAGGCCGGTGATGGACAGCACGTACGTCACGGCGCCGCCGCGGTCGAGGCCGCCCGTCTTCGGAGCGGCGAGCTTGTCGTCCTTCAGGCCAAGCACCTTCATGCCCCAGATGACGCCGATCAGGCCGAACGGCACGTTGAACCAGAAGGTCCATTCCCAGCCGAACGACTCGGTCAGCCAGCCGCCGAGCACCGGGCCGATGATCTGGCCGACGGCGACGACCATGATGTTGACGCCGAGCGCGCGCCCGAGCTCTTCCCTCGGGAACGCGTCCGCGACGATGGCCGTGCTGTTGGCCATGATCATCGCGCCGCCGATCCCCTGCAGAATCCGCAGCACGATGAGCAGCGGGGCGTTGCCGGCGAAGCCGGCGATCAGCGACACGACGGTAAATAGGAGCATGCCGCCGATATAGATGCGTTTGCGTCCGAACCGGTCCGCGAGGGAACCGGCCATGAGCACCATGACCGTCTGCGCCACCATGTAGGACAGCATGACCCACATCGCCTGCAGCAGCGATGCTTCAAGGCCCTTCAGCAAGTCCGGCAGCGCGATGATCAGCGTGCTGAAGTTCAGCGCCGACAGCAGCGAGCCGAGGCTCGTCACCGATAAAATCCACCATTTTCGGGAATCGTTCATTTCGGACTTCTTCCTCTCTTCTTCCTACTCGGACTGGCCGCCCTTCAGCCGGTGCGCCCGCTCCAGCCGTGCCTGGAATCCTTGCCGCATGGCCTGCAGCTTCTCCATCTTCTCGTCGATATGGGCGATGATCGATCGCAGCCGTTCCGCCGCTTCGTCCAGCAGCCGGTCGCGCTCCTCGAGCCGGGATTCGCCGCGATAACTCGCCTTGATGCGCTCCAGCTCCTCCTCGGCATCCAGTATGTCGCGAATCTCCTGCAGCGAGGCGCCGAGCACCTGCTTCAGCCGCAAAATATGCGCGATCCGGTCCACCGTCTCCTCGTCGTACACCCGATGGCGGCCCTCCGTCCGCGCAACGTCCGGCAGTAAGCCGATCTCCTCATAATAATGGAGCGTCCGCGAGGTGATCCCGAGGCGCTCCGTCACTTCTTCCATCGTTAATCTGGCCGCAGCCGTCATGTCCCGTGTTCCTCCTCTCGCGGTTTTCGGTTTGCTTCTGCTATCATAGCAGAAATTTCAGGTTACGTTAACGTAAGTTTAGAAAAATTAAATTCGCCCGGACCGCCTTCCGCGCGCAAAAAAAAGCCCGGATCGGGCATCGGAGAAACCTGCGTTTCCGATGCCCGCACCCGGGACTCCGCGTTAGCGAGCCGGCGACGCGCCATTAGGCGTCGGCCGCTTTGCCTTCGCGAATCGTCTGAATGAATTGCTCCAGCGCCGCCGTGTCCGCGATGCGGCGGTTGCACGCCTGGCTGTCGAGGCAAATGTAGTTGCCGAACGCCTTGTAGTAGTCCGGCGGCGAATTGGCCGGCCGCGTCTTGACCGTGAAGAGCGCGATCTCCTCGTAGCCGTTGCAGATCAGGCAGTATCCTTTCTTGTTCACGGCCGTGAACCGGCCCGCGATGCCGATGTACCGACCGTCGCTCGGGTAGACGAGGTACATGCGGTTCGCGGCGATATCCGTCCAGCCGAGATAGGTCAGCCGGCGGAAATCCAGCAGCGCCATGTCCGGCGCGTTCAGCTTCTTGGTCTTCGGGAACAGCTTCCGCAGCTGATTGTTCGACATCGGCGGAAAGGCTTCGCGCCACGGCTCCAGCCCTTCGAGATACTGCTGGAATTGTTCGGCCGTATCCAGCTCGGACAGCGCCGCCAGCTCCCGTCTCCGCTCGTCCGGAAGCTCCGGGAACAGTTCGTCGAGTTTATACGCGGCGTTGTCGCGGACCGCCTTCAGCACGTTGCGGTCGGCGACCGTGCGGAGCGCTTGGATCAGCAGCTCGGATTGCCTGCGAATGGCGTTGAATTGATGGTTGCGAATGAATGGCGTCGGCATTGGATGGTCAGCCCCTTATTTTGGATTGGTCGTTCCATAAGGTGCAAAGCCCATCATGAGACGCGATCACGTATGCGGGCGATCGGCATTGCTCCGTTAGGCCCCATGCAAAGTATCGCCCCTGATGCGGGCTTTGCATGAGTTGCTCCGGTCCGGCAATCTCGTATTGCCATCCGTACCAGCCCCCTTGCCAAAAGATGTGTCCAGTATATCAGCCGCCCGCCGATCTGGCAATTCGCCGAAGGGCATGCGAACCGATCGCAAGGGGCCGGCTTCTCCCGCCTTCTATCCGTCTTGCGCCCGTGCTCGCGCGGGATCAGGCCGATAGCGCGGCGGCCGCTTCGCGCTTCCGGGGCTCCCGGTTGACGAGCACGATGCCGGCGCAGATGAACGCCCCGCCGACGCCGACGTACCAATGGACCTGCTCGCCGAGCAGCAACCAGCTGGAGAGGACGCCGAAGACGGGCACGAGAAACAGGAACGAGCTCGTCTTGGCCGGATCGCCGGTGCGCAGCAGATAGAACCACAGCGCGAACTGCAGAATCGAGCAGATAAGCGATAGCCAGAGCGTGACCAAGACCGACGAGGTCGAGAACGTAAAGCGCGGCTGCTCCGTGATCAAGCTCAGCGCAAGCAGCCCGAGGCCGCCCGCCAGCATTTGATAAGCGGCGAGAACGGTCATGTCGAAGCCGGGTCCCCACCGTTTGATGAGCAGCGTCGCGACGGCGAAGCTGAACGCCCCGCCAAGGCCGATGAACGTCCCCGGCTGGAAGCCGAGCTGAAAGCCGAACGCGAACGCGACGCCGGCGAGGCCGACCGCGACGCCGAGCCACTGGAGGGCGCGGTACGTAGCGCCGCCGAACAGCGTGCCGAGCACGATGACGATCAGCGGATTGGAGCACGTGATGATCGCGGATTCGCCGGACGTGATCCAACGCATCGAATAATACGCGCAGCCCATGACGGCGCCGGATTGGACGAGCCCGATGACCGCCGCCTGCAGCCACTGCCGGCCTCCCCTCGGCTGCCGCTTGCCGAGCAGCCGGACGATCAGGGCAAGCAATATGCCGGCGAACACGAACCGGATGCTCATCATGAAGAACGGCGGCGCGTAGCGCAGCGCGATTTTGCCGACGGGAAACGCCAGCCCCATGATGAACGTCGTGATCGCGACGAGACCGAAATAGCGGACTTTATTCATGGTGTTCCTCCTTCTGTATGCGAGCGATGTACCCTATTGTAGAGGAGGTCTGGTTTTATGTATAATGATTGTTAACGATACCGGCAATCATAAATAATGATGTCCAAGAATGGGAGCGTGATCGCAAATGGAAAGCGGAGAGTTGCGGGTGTTCCAAGCCGTCGCCCGCGAAGGATCCATCACGAAAGCAGCCGCGCGGCTCGGTTACGTGCAGTCCAACGTCACCGCGCGCATCCGCCAGCTGGAAGCGGAGCTCGGCACCCCGCTCTTTCACCGGCACAACCGCGGCATGCTGCTCTCCTCCGCGGGAACGACCCTGCTCGCCTACGCGGAGCGGATCGTCGGCATGCTGGACGAAGCGGTCAAGGCGCTGACCTCGAACGAGAAGCCCGCCGGCCCGCTCGCGATCGGCTCCACCCAGACGGCCGCCGCCGTGCGGCTGCCCCGGCTGCTCACGGCCTATTACGCGCGCTACCCGGACGTCCGCCTCTCGGTGGCGACGGGCCATACGGAGGACATGATCGAGCGGGTGCTGCGCTATGAGCTGGACGGGGCTTTCATCGGCGCCGACTGCGACCACCCGGAGCTGCAATCCGTGCCGGCCTTCACGGAGGAGCTGGCCATCGGGGCGCACCCGTCGGTCGGCACGCTGGAAGAGGCCGTCGAGCGGCCGATTCTCGTGTTCGCCCGCGGCTGCTCGTACCGCGACATCCTGGAGGTTTGGATGCGCGAGCACGCGCCGGCGCGGACGCCCGTCATGGAATTCGGCACGCTGGAAGCCATTATCGGCGGCGTGACGGCCGGGCTCGGCATCTCGCTTCTGCCCTTGTCGGTCGTCCGCAAGCAGCGGGAAGACGGCCTGATCCGCGTCTTCCCCCTCGACGAACGGCATCGCCTGATGACGACGGCGTTCATCACGCGCAAGGACGCGTTCGCGAGCAGCGCGCTGACGGCGTTCATGGCCATGATTCCGGCCGAGCCGCCCGTCAACGACGAAGCCGCGACATGACAAGAGGAGGCCGGCGGCCTCCTCTTTCGCGTGCGCCGACCGTCCGGAGACCGCCGGCTAATTATAAATTTTCTCGCCCTTCTCCAGCATCTCCACGAACTGCGCGATCCGCTTGGCCCGGTTTTCGGGCTTCTTGGCGCCGTGGATCCGGAACGTCATCGCGTAGCGGTTCTGCCTGTCGAGCGCGTCGAAGAACGCCTTCGCCTTCGGGCTGCCCGCCAGCGCCTCCGCGAAATCCGCCGGCACTTCCGCGCTGCTCTGGGAGGCGTACGCCTTGTCCCATTCGCCGCCGCGCTTCGCCGCCTCGATCGCCCGCAGGCCGGCCGGCTTCATCCGGTCTTCTTCGATGAGGCGCTCCGCCTTCTCCTTGTTCACCTTCGACCAGATGCTCCGCGGACCGCGCGGGGTGAACCGCTGGATCCAATGCGACGCGTCCCGCTTTTCCTTCTGACTGTCGATCCAGCCGTAGCAGAGCGCGGCTTCCAGCGCTTCGCCGTACGTCACCGAAGCCTCGCCCGATCCCTTCTTCGCGATCAGCAGCCAGAAGCCGGACGAGGTCGCGTGATGCTCCGCCAGCCAGTCTTCGAGTTCCGCCGTGTCGGCAAATCCGAGTACGGGGAGCTCCTTGAATCGCTCTTCCATGCCGCCGCCTCCTTTCTCCTCCAGCTTACGCCGGCTTCGCTGACAGCCGCCGTCAGCCGACCGCGGGAAAACCGTCCTACTTCAGCTTTTCTTCCACGGAATGCAGCTTCTGGGCCATCGTTCCCTTCTTGTCCCGCCGGTCGTCGATCGTGACGGAGGTCGACACCCGCGCCGCGCCGCTCCCGAAAGGCGCTTCGTGCATGCGACGGACGACGGCCAGCAGGTCGTCCAGCTCGCCTTCGATAATGGTGCTCATCGGCGTAAGCTGGTACGTAATCGGCTCCTTCGCTTCCTGCAGCACCCGAACGACGGACGCGACATAGGCGCCGAGGCTCGGGGTTTCCGTGCCGAGCGGCACGACCGTGACTTGTACGATCGCCATGCTTGCATCACCCTCCTATTGTAGATGACTAGGATTAACCTGGATAAACAGCGGACTTTCAATACCGCCGCGCGACGCCGTCCGCTAGCGGCGCGTTCTCCGCCTGCGCTCCGCGAGCAGCATGATCAGCCACGCGGCGGTTCCGATGAGATAGAGCGGCACGACGAATACGAGGAACGTGGCGAAATCGGCCAAATCGTCCCAGCCGCCGTTGCCGCGGTTCACTTCGACGAAGAAGACGACGCAGCCGGCCGCGTACGCGGCGAACGGCCACCACCGTCTCCGCCAGCCGGCGGCGAACAGCACAAGAAGCAATACGAGCCACAGCAGGATATATCCCGGACCATGCATGAGCAGCCTCTCCCCTTTCGAAGCTCGGGCGGCCCGGTCGCGAGCCGCTTCCGGCCTCCCGTTAGCAGGTATATGCGGCGCGAAGCGCGAATAGATGGGGACAACCCGCCCGAGAAAGGAAGTGCCGCCCATGGATCGTAATGACCCGAATTCGCCGTTCTCCTCACCGCAGCCAGGCGTGCCGGTTCCGCCGGACGCCGTCTGCGCCGCCGCGCGTTCGCTCGCGGATGCGGTCCGGCTGCGCCGCCGGCATTCGCCGCCCGGCAAGCCGCTCCTCGTCGCGCTCGACGGCGGCAGCGGCGCCGGCAAATCGACGCTCGCGCTGCTGGCCGCGCCGCTGATCGGCGCGGCGGTCGTCCATTACGACGACTTCTTCGACGCGTCGGTCGCGGACGAGGAATGGGACCGCTGCACGTCCGGGCAGAAATGCCGGCGCTGCATGGATTGGCGACGCGCGCGCCGGGAAGCGCTGCTGCCGCTGCTGGCCGGCGAAGCCGCGAGCTATCGCCCGTTCTCGTTCGAGACCGCGGACCGGGTAGCGCCGATCCCCGTCGTCGTGCGGCCGGCGGACATCATCCTGCTCGACGGCATCTATTCGACGCTGCCGGAGCTGGCGGATCTGATCGGCTTTGCGGTCCTCGTCGACGCGCCGACGGACGTCCGGCGCAGGCGGCACGACGAGCGCGAGCCCGGCGACGAGCGCGACTGGCACGCGCGCTGGGATCCCGCCGAGGACTTCTACTTCGCCGAGCTCCGCCCGCCGTCCGCGTTCGACCTCGTCCTTCGCGTATAGCTTATTGAACTTGCCTTGCGAATAAGCTTCGATAGCCGCGCCTGCCGCGGCTTTTATTAGGCCTGCGCTTCCGGATCCGGCAGCCGCCCGAGAATGCGCGCCATCTTGTCGATCGCGAACGCCAGGTCGGTCCGGTCTTCGTCGCCAAGCCGTTCCAGCCGGACGCGAAGCGAGGCGTGAAAGCCGCCCCAGCGCTCGAGGACCATCGCCCGCCCCTTGTCCGTAAGCCGCAGCAGCACGAGGCGCTTATCCGTCTCGCCCGCCCGCTTGCCGACGTAGCCTTTCTCTTCCAGCTTCGCGATCAAGGGCGTCAGCTGCTGCTTGGAGACCCGGATGACGCGGGACAGCGGCGTCATCGCGATGCCCTCCTCGTTCCGGTACAGTTCCTCCAAAATATGAATCTGCAAATGCGTGATGTCCGCCGGCGCCTTCCATCCCCCGCTGCCCCGCTGCGGATCGTCCATCGCCCGGTACAGCAGCGGTAAGAGCTGCATGTAACTAGAGGCGATCGATCCGATGCTATCGTTCCCCATGCTGCTTCCATCCTTCTCTCAGGTTGACAATCGGTTCACAATTATTTATCTTATATCCAACAAATAGATTAATTATAATTACTTTAGTTCATTTTTGTTTACTTTACCACAAAGTAAGCCGTCCACTCAAGAACGGGAGGCCGCCAAATTGACAAGACGCGCATTGAATCGGAAAGGCATCAACTACGACGTCGGGACGCATACCCGGGGGCAAGCTTCTTCCTCGCGCGAAGCGTTCGAGCCCGACGTCGTGCGGCGCGAGATGGAGATCATCCGCCGCGACCTGCACTGCACCGCGGTTCGCATTTCGGGCCAGGACCTCGAGCGGCTGACGGCCGCCGCGCGCTTCGCGCTCGAGCAGGGCCTCGAAGTCTGGTTCTCGCCGGCCTTCGTCGACGCCGACGAAGCGCGGACGCTCGCCTACTTCGAAGCGTGCGCGGACGCCGCGGAGCGTCTCCGGCAGCAGTACCCGTCGGTCGTGTTCGTCGCCGGCTGCGAACTGACGATCTTCATGAAAGGACTCGTCGCCGGCGAAACCGCGTTCGACCGCATGGGGACGTTCATGAGCCCGTGGAAGCTGCTGCTGAACACGGCGCGCAAAGGCTCGTTCCATAAACGGCTGAACGCGTTTCTGGCCGAAGCCGCCGCCGTCGTCCGCCGTCATTTCCGCGGCCCGGTCACCTATGCATCCGGAACCTGGGAGCAGGTCGATTGGGCGCCGTTCGATTTCGTGGGCGTCGATTATTACCGCGACCGCGGAAACGCGGGCAGCTACCGCGAGAAGCTGCGGGGCTACTTCAAGCACGGCAAGCCCGTCGCGATTCTGGAGTTCGGCTGCTGCACGTACGCGGGCGCCGCGGACAAAGGCGGCTACGGCTGGGCCATCGTCGACCGGAAGCAGACGCCCCCGCGGCTGAAAGGCGATTACGCGCGCGACGAAGACGAGCAGGTCCGGTACATGGACGATCTGCTGCCGGTCTTCGAGGAGGAAGGCGCGGACGCCGCGTTCTGGTTCACGTTCGTCATGCCGTATTACCCGCACCGCGGCGAACCGGCGCTGGACCTCGACATCGCGAGCTACGGCGTCGTCAAGCCCTTGATTGGCCGGTCCGGCGATGCGTACCCCGGAATGCCGTGGGAACCGAAGGCCGCGTTCGGACGGCTCGCGTCGCGATACCGCGAATCGTAACCTGCGCCACGTTCGCCCGTCGCGCGAACCCGAACCCTTGGCACGTCGCTTGCCAGAGCGCCGCACTCCCGTCGGGCTGCCGCCCCGTGACGGCTTTGGCCTATCGCAAACGGGCCTCGCGGTCGCAATTACCCCCGTCGGCCTCCCGCCCTATTCCCGCCGCCTTGCGCCGGCCAGCAGCCGAACCGCGTTCGTCACGGCCCGGTACAAATTCGTTTCTCCCTCCCGCAGCGCATCGGCGAGCGCGACCGGCCGCGGCGTAATGCCGAAGGCGGCGAGCAGGCCTTCCCCGTACAGCGGTTCGTAGCCCGGCTGCAGACTGCCCGCGAACGCCACGACCGGCACGCCGGCCGCGCGGGCGCGCCGCGCGATGCCCGCGATCGCCTTGCCGTCCGGGGTCTGGCCGTCGATGCGCCCTTCCCCGGTGAACACATAATCCGCGCCGGCCAATGCCGCGTCGAAGCCGATCGCGTCCAGCGCGAGCTCGATGCCCGGCATCAGCTTGCCGCCGCAGAGCAGCAGCGCCGCGCCGATTCCGCCCGCCGCGCCGGCGCCGGGCACGTCGTGCAGCCGCTCGCCGCTCGCGGCTTCAAGCACGTCCGCGAAATGCGCCAGCGCCGCGTCCAGCGCATCCGCCGTCTCCGGCGTCGCGCCTTTCTGCGGCCCGAACACCCGCGAAGCGCCCCGCGGTCCGACGAGCGGATTCGTCACGTCGCACGCGACGGAGACGCTTACCTCCCGAAGCCGGCGGTCCAAGCCCGCCAGATCGACGCGCGCAGCCTGCGCGAGCGCGCCGCCGCCGCGGCCGATCGGCCGTCCGGCCTCGTCCAGCACCGCGGCGCCGAGCGCCTGCAGCATCCCGGCGCCGCAGTCGTTCGTCGCGCTGCCGCCGATCGTGACGATCAGCCGGCGCACGGAAGCATGACCGAGCGCGTGCCGGATCAGTTCCCCCGTGCCGTAAGTCGTCGTCGTCAGCGGGTCGCGCGCCTCCGGCGGCACGAGCTGCAGGCCGCTCGCCTGCGCCATCTCGACGATCGCCGTCGCTCCGTCGCCCGACAAGCCGTACGTCGCCTTCACCGGCTCGCCGAGCGGTCCGGTCGCGTCGATCTCGACCAAGCGTCCCGCCATGGCGGCCGTCAACACCTCCAGCGTCCCTTCCCCGCCGTCTCCGATCGGAAGCTCGACGACGTCCGCTTCCGTCCCGGTTTCTTTCGCCGCCGCTTCGATCGCCGCCCGCATGACGGCGGCCGCCCCGCGGGCGGTCATGCTTTCCTTGAACGAATCCGGTGCTACCACGATTTTCATGCCGATTGCTCCTTTTTTCGCGTTTCTGCTTCGGTTGATTGTCATGAATTCGGTTGAACGCTCCGTTCTCCGTGGTTTGCCTCGCGTTGGGCATGAACATCAGCTTCGTCCGGGTGCGGTATAACGAACCTACCTTCTGCGTGGAGCAGCATGTGCTCGTCATCCGCTTCTTCGCCGAATTCGAAACGCTCGCGCTGCTGCTCTTCTTCGTCTGGAAGCACAAAAAGGAGCAGGCGGCCCATTGAGACGAATCGCCGCTGCTCTGCTGCTGCTTGCCGGTATGGCGCTCGTCTGCGCCGGATGCGGGTTCAAGAACCTCGACAAGCGGTTTTTCGTCATGGCGATGGGCGTGGATTGGACCGGTAAGCCGGACAATCCGTACCTCGTCACGCTGCGGCTCGCCATTCCCGCGGCCAAAATCGGCGAACGACTCGCCGAGAGCCAGGTCGAACGGGTGGAATCGCCCAGCATCGCGGAAGCCGTCCGCAGCCTCAAGCCGCATGTCGACAAGGAGCTGGACTTCGGCCAATGCCGCGTGTTCCTGTTCGGCGACAGGCTGGTCAAGCACTCCATGGAGGAGCCGCTCAATTGGATGGGCCGGCGCCGCGACATCCAGCTGATCTCCTACGCGGCGGCCGCGGAGCCGAGCGCGGCGAAGCTGCTCGAAGCCGATCCGACGACGGAACGGATCGCCGGCAACGCGTTCTTCCTGACGTTCGGCAAAGAAGGGACCGTGTCGCCGTACACGGTCACCGAGTAGCTGTTCGACAGCTTCCGGCGCTTCGAAGAGATCGGGCTCGATCCGTATTTCCCCGCCATCCGCTTCGACGGCGACTCGTACGTCGTGGAACGGCTTTCATTGCTGGACAAATCGAAAGAGCGCCGCCTGAAGCTCTCCGAGGCCGAAACGAGCCTGTACAACCTCAGCGCGAACGCCTTCGCCAAATCGGGGCTCGCCATCGATTTCGAAGGCAAGCGGCTCGTCGTCGACATCAATAGAGCGTCCCGTCACGTCGACGTCTCCAAGGACGCCGTGCCGACGGTGAAGCTCCGCCTCAAAATCATGGCGATGGTGGAGCAAAGCGCCGTGACCGTGCTGAACCGGAACCTCCCCGAGGTCGAGAAGCGCCTCGAGGAGGAATTCAACCGGTTCGCCCGGACTGCCGCGCCGAATTAGAGGCGCGGCAGCAGATGGCCGTATCCTTCCTTCTCCATGTCGGCCTTCGGAATGAACCGCAGCGACGCGGAATTAATGCAGTAGCGCAGCCCGTTCGGACCCGGACCGTCGTCGAAGACGTGGCCGAGATGGGAGTCCGCCTCGCGGCTGCGCACTTCCGTGCGGACCATGCCGTGGGCGAGGTCGAGATGCTCCTTCACGTTGGCGCCGACGATCGGCTTCGTGAAGCTCGGCCAGCCGCAGTTCGAATCGAATTTGTCCTTCGAGCTGAACAGCGGCTCGCCCGACACGATGTCCACGTAGATGCCTTCCCCGTTGAAATCCCAGTATTCGCCCGTAAACGGGCGTTCCGTCCCGCTGTTCTGCGTCACTTCGTACTGGATCGGCGTCAGCTTGCTCCGGCGGGCTTCGCGGTCCTTCGGCGTGTTCCAATGCTCGGCGATGAACGCGTCGCGGCCCGAGCCCTTGCGGTACATCTTGTAGCGAAGCGGGTTCTTATGATGATAGCCCTGATGATAATCTTCCGCCGGATAGAATTCCGTCGCCGGGACGATCTCCGTCACGATCGGCTTGTCGAAGCGCCCGCTCCGCCGCAGCTCTTCCTTGGAGCGCTCCGCCGCGGCGCGCTGCTCCTCGCCGTAATAGAAAATCGCCGTCCGGTACGATTCGCCCCGGTCGTGGAACTGTCCGCCGGCATCCGTCGGGTCGATCTGCATCCAGTACGTTTGCAGCAGCTTCTCGTACGGATAGACGTCCGGATCGAACGTGATCTGCACGACCTCCGCGTGGCCCGTCGTTTCGGAGCATACTTCCTCGTACGTCGGATTCGCCTTGTGCCCGCCCATAAATCCGGATACCACGGCATGGATGCCGGGCTGTTCGTCGAACGGGGTTACCATGCACCAGAAGCAGCCTCCCGCGAAGGTCGCTTTTTCCAATTTTTGGCCGGCGCCGCCGGCTGTATTTGCATTGCTGTCGCTCATGTTTTCGCACGTCCTTCCTCTCTGAACATCCTATCGGGTCTTCATACGATTATCATAGCAGAGAGGGTTCCGCTTTCCAAATTTCGCGTTTCGACAAGACAAGCGAAGACAAGCGCTTTCATATGAGAAATTTCTCACTTAATTCTCATAAAGTCGAATTTCGCCAAAAACGCGCTTCATTTTGTTCCTCATCGGCCAAAAAACCCCTGTTTCAAGTGTGCTATAGTGTTAACCAGACCAACGGACACCTTGAAGAGCTGGAGGGAAAGACATGAGAGTTTCGTATAAACGCTTACTCAAAAGCATCCTTAACGTGGGCCTTTGCGCCTCGATCGGCATCACGGCGGTTGTCGCCGGAACGGCCGCTACCGCGAACGCGGCGACGGCGAAATCCAAAGAATTGATCAACTACGGCGAAAAATACATAGGCACGCCTTACTTGTACGGCGCGGTGCCGTACATGACCAACGCCTTCGATTGTTCTTCGTTCACGCAATACGTCTTCGACAACTTCGACATCACGCTGCCGCGCACCTCGATCGACCAGGCTTTGAAAGGCCAAAAGGTCGCGAAAGGCTACCTGAGCATGGGCGACCTCGTCTTCTTCAAGACGAACGGCTACGGCATCAGCCACGTGGCGATTTACGCCGGCAACAACAAGATTCTGCACAGCGCGAACGACGGCGTCGAAATTTCCGACATGGATTCGAACTACTGGTCGTCCAAATACGTCACCGCCCGCCGCGTGCTCAATTAACGCGCGATTACGCGCGAAGCAACGCCCGATACGCGAAGAGCCGGACAAGCGAGGATTTCTCCTCCGCTTGCCCGGCTCTTCTTCGTTCCGCGCCGGCCTTACAGCCGGAACAATCCGTGTCCGTCCAGCTTGACGACCGGCTCGCGGTCTTCGATCAAGCCGTCCCCGCCCGACTTCAGCGCCACGTCGATCAGCCAGCGCGTGAACCCGGCCACGTTCATCGTCTCGAGCTCCTCCATGCTGTAGAAGCCCGCCGCGTCCACTTCGACGCCGTCCGGCACCGGCTCGCCGCCGATGTAGTCCATCGCGAAGGCGACGTACACGTTGTGGATGTTCCGCGGCAGGTCGCGCAGCGCGACGATCCCGCGGACGGACGCTTCCACGCCGGTCTCTTCCTTCACCTCGCGGACGATGGTGTCGTGAATCATTTCCAGCTGCTCGATGTAGCCGCCCGGATTCGTCCAGTAGCCTTTGCCCGGCTCCTGGGCCCGGCGCACCAGCAGCACCTTGCCTTCCCGCAGCACGAGGGCGCCGACGCCGATGCTGTAATTGCCCCAATGCACGAAGCTGCAGCCTTCCGCCGTGCAGGCGTGGCGCATCGTGCCGTCGACGTCCCGCGGCGCCAGCGGCGCTCCGCATGACATGCAATAATTCGCTCCCATTCGCTTCACCCGATCTGTCCGATATGTTGATGCTGACATAGCGACGTTACTTTTAAATCATAGCGCCATCGCCGCCTAAAGATCAACTTCAAATATCGGACGGGACGAAACCGGCTTGGGGCGGCCGGCCGTCATACGCGTTATTGCTGCTTTACGACGAGGTTGAAGGCGCGCACCTCCGCCGATCCGCCGCTGCTGACGACGGCCGTCAGCGTGACCGCCGCGTCGCCTTTGCCCCGCGCGGGGCGATAGACCGTTCCGTTCGCGGCCACCGCGGACGGATTGCTGGAATACCACGCGATCGTGCTGCCGTAATAGCCTCTCGCCGGCAAGCCGACCGATTGGGTCACGTTCGAAGCGCCGTCGCCGCTCTTATACGCGATCGCGAGATCGGCCTTGTCGGCGGCCGCCCGCTCCTGGCTCGTGAAGTCGTCCTTGACGGTCAGCACGAACACCTTCACGTCGCTGGCGGAGCCGCTCGTGAGGATGGCCGTCAGGACGACCGTCGCGTCGCCCGTACCGGCCGCGGGCCGGCGGAGCGTCTTGCCGTCGGCGGACAGTACGCCCGGCGCGCTGGACGTCCAGACGATCGCCGAGCCGTTCGCGCCTCTGGCCGGCAGGCCGTCTAGCGGCCGGGTCACGCGGCCGGCGTCGTCCGAGCCGCCGTAATCGATCGCGAGCGCGGCTTTGTCGGCGGCGACCCGCTGCGCGTCCGGCATGCTTTGCTTCACGGTCACCGTGAATACCTTCACGTCCGTGTAAGCGCCCGATTGGATGAAGGCGGTCAGGACGACCACGGCGTCGCCGCTGCCGTTCGCGGGCCGGTTGACGGTCTTGCCGTCATTCGAGACGACGGCCGGCAGCGAGGAGATCCATTTCACGCTCGAGCCGTTCGGACCCTTAGCGGGGAGCGCGTCGAACGCCCGCGTCACGCTGCCCGCGTTGTCGGAGCCGCCGTAATCGATCGCGAGCGCGGCTTTGTCCTTCGCGACGCGGTCGCGGTCGGAGAGCTGCGGATAGTCCGCCTTCACGACGACGCGGAACGTCCGGGAAGCCGTCGCGTTATGGAACCGGAGCGCGGCGGTCAGGTTCACCGCGACGTCTCCCTGCGTAGGCCGGCGGACGGTCAGCCCGTCGTTCGAGATGACGTTCGGATTGCTGGACGTCCAGACGACGGCGGAGCCGTTCTTCCCCCGGCTCGGCAGAATCACGGGCAGCGTCACGTTGTTCGCGCTATTGCCGCCGAGAAACTGGATGGCGAGCGCGTCCTTGTCGGCATTCACCTTCTTGGCATCCTGGGACGCGGCGTTCGAAGCTGCGCACTGCGCCTTGAACGACGCGATCATCGACTTGAGCAGCGAGCGCGCGCGTTCGTCTTTCGTCTTCGCGAGCACCTGGTTGAGCCGGGCCGTCGCTTCGTTGCAGGCTTGCTGCTGGCGCTTGGCGTCGTTCGAGCCGCCGGAGCCGCCGCCGTGCGCGAACGCGGCCGTGCCGCCGCTTGCGAACAGCGCTAAGACGAGCATGATGATGGGCCACTTCTTCATGAACCTCTCTCCCCGCTACCTGGAATGGGCGATGCGCGCCGGGCGCTAAGCAGCGGCCCGGGCGCCCGCGCGTCGGGAACGATCGCCGCCGGCAGGATGTGTCGTTCGTGGTTCCGTTCGTTCTCCTTATGTTCTCAAACGCGCCGGGTTGCGCGAATGTTGCAGCCGAACGCCAAAAAAACCGCCCGGAGGCGGTTTTTTTCCTGAAGCGCGATCGCGCGCGTCATCGCGCGTCAGATGGCGAACACGTGATTCCCGATTTTCGCCGTGACTCTGCGCGTCAAAATCCATTTGGACTTGGCCGTCACGGGGTTGTAATAATACAGCGCCTTCTTCGTCGGGTCCCAGCCGCGCACGGCATCCTTCGCCGCCAGAAAAGCGGTGTTGTTCGGCAGCAGCCAGTATTGGCCGTCCGCGACGGCGGTGAAGGCGTACGGCTCGAAGATGACGTCCGTCACCGTCTTCGGGAAGAGCGGCGAACGCAGCCGGTTCATGACCACGGCGCCGACGGCGACTTGGCCTTTGTAGACCTCTCCGCGCGCCTCCGAATAGATGACCCGGGCCAGCTTCGCCAGCTCGGGCTTGTTGACGGACAGCTTCTTCAGCTTGCTCCAGGTAGCCGGTCCCGCGATCCCGTCGTGCGCGAGCCCGTTGGCGCGCTGGAAGCGGGACACCGCGTTGCGCGTCGCCATACCGTAGGTCGTCGTGACCGCGCCTTTGAAATAACCGAGCGTCTGCAGCCGGAACTGCAGGTCCGCCACGTCCCCGCCGGTGCTGCCCGGCCGCAGGACCGGCGCCGCGGAAGCGGAGGCCGATCCGCCGAAGGCTCCTAACGAGCCGGCCGCGACGATCGCGCCCGCAAGGACGGCAGTCAATGTTTTCTTTCTTCTCATGAAGCCCGAATCCCCTCCAAAGCGAAAGTCTGGAAGACGATCATAGCATGCCGGAGGGGCGTTTATGCGGAATAAAGGCGATTTTTAATGAACTTAAATGTTTCTCATCCGGCCTTCGCGGCCCCCTCATCAGACGGTGCTTCTGCGAAGGAAGGCATACCCGGCCAAGGCCAGCACCGCGGATAACGGAAGCAGGAGCAGCGCCAGGTTGAAGGCCGAACGGCCGTCGAAGAAATCGTGGATGCCGTTCCACCATCCCCAATAGATCAGCCCGTAGACGAACAGCGTGCCGAGCAGCAGGCCGATGATCGAGGCCGAATAGAGGCCCGTTTTGCCGAACCGGCGGAACAGCGACGAGATGGCGAAGCCGAGCAGGTACATGAACAGCATGAACGAGCCGAACACGATGAATTGCTGCAGGGCGTTGCCGTCGCTGACGTAAGGGAGATGGAAGAAGAACAGGTCCGTGTTCCAGCCGTCGGTCCAGGATTCGATATACGAGAGCAGCATCAGAATAAGGGACGACGCGACGCTGACGGACAGAATCATGATGAGCGTGCCGGAGAAGTAATCCCGTCTGCGGACGCTGAGGCCGAGCGCGAACGGGAACGTGTGATGCACCGCCACGATGCCGCTGACCAGCATGTAGACGAAGATCGACATGAGGCCGCCGGTGATGATCCGCTCGTCGTCCGCCATCAGCCCGGCGATCAGCAGATTGACGGCGAAGCTGGACAGGACGATGACCCAGGGCAAATAGATCCAGGACCATTTGTCGCGCAAATGCATTCTTACGATGCCTTGAACGGTATTCATGCGAACGCCTCCTTCGTTTCCGGCCCGCGGTTCGTCAGATAGACGAGCAGCTGCTGGATGGTGACCGGCGAGAAATGCAGCCCGAGCTCCTCCGCCCGCCGCTGGTCGGTCGCGCCGAGCGCCTCGTAAACCGTGACCGCGCGGCTGCCGCCGAGCGATTCCTGGTGAATGACCCGCTTGCCGGCCGCGTACGCGTCGATCTTCGCGGTCGGACCGGTAACCGTATAAGCCCGCCCGCGCAAGGCATCCGCTTCGTCGTCGAGCAGGATCCGTCCCTTGTCGATGACGATGACGTGCTCCAGCAGCCGGCTGACCTCGTCGATCAGATGCGTGGACAGAATGACCGTGCGCGGATGCTCCGTGTAGTCCTCCATGAGCCGTTCGTAGAAAATGTTCCGCGCCACGGCGTCGAGCCCGAGGTACGGCTCGTCGAAGATCGTCAGCGGCGCGCGGCTGGCCAGGCCGATGATGATGCCGACCGAGGACAGCATCCCGCGGGACAGCTTCTTCACCCGGCGCTTGAGCGGCAGGTTGAAGTCGCCCCGCAGCCGTTCGGCGTACGCCCGGTCCCAGTTCGGGAACAGCAGCGCCGCCGTTTCCAGCACGTCGACGACCCGGAACGTATCGGGATATTTTTGGCTTTCCTTAATGAAGCAGATTTGCCGGAGCACCTTGTCGTTCTCGTACGGCTTCTCGCCGAACACCAGCAGCTCCCCGCCCGTCTCGAACAGCTGCGCGGTAATCATGTGCATGATCGTCGTCTTGCCGGCGCCGTTGCGGCCGAGCAGGCCGTAAATCTTGTTCGCCTCGATCGAGAAGTCGACGTTGTCGACGGCGGTGAAGCTGCCGTAGCTCTTCGTCAGCCCCTTCGCTTCCACGACCTTGTTCATGCGCGGCCCCCCCTTTCGCGGATCATGTCCGTCAATTGTTCCTTCGTGATGCCGAGCTTCTCCGCCTCGCGGATCATCGTCACCACGTACTGCTCGAAAAACTGTTCCCTCCGCTTCTCCGTCAGTTTCTCCTTCGCCCCGGTTGACACGAACATCCCGATCCCTCGCTTCTTGTACAGAATCTCTTGATCCACCAGCAAATTCACGCCTTTGGCGGCCGTCGCCGGATTGATGCCGTAAAACGCGGCGAACTGGTTCGTGGAAGGAACCTGCGATTCCTCCGGCAGTCCGCCCTGGAGAATGTCGTCCTCGATTCGTTCGGCGATTTGCACGAAGATGGGACGGCTGTCGTCGATTTGGTTGCCCATCGCTTCACCACCATATTGGTTAGTTACTCATGTAACTAACTATATAAGCAATGAGGTTCGTTGTCAACACGCGGCGCGAAATTTCCGCTCGGGCCTAATTTCGCGGGCGGCCGCTCCGCGCTTCGCCGCGTTTCGATTGGCGCGTACTGACGGGACGACGGTATGCGGCATGGCTTGACGGGGCGGCAGCGCGCGGCGCGGTTCGACAGGACGGCACTGCGCGGAGCGGCTGCGCGTGCAGCCGGCGGACCGACCGCGGGCGACCGCTCCCTGCAAGGAGCGGCGAACGGACGTTCCTTTCCAGGATTTACTTTGCGCGCGCGCTGCACTACAATAAAGCTACTTGGAGGTGGACAACGGCATGAACCTGATCAAGGCGAAAGACCGGCAGGAGCTGGACCGCAGAACGCCGTCCATGCCCTGGTACATCGAGAAATTCATCAACTACAAGCTGCCCGACCTCTCCCCCTCTTCGCTGCTGGAGTACGTCCGGGATTACGACGCCTTCCTCTCCTGGCTGCTGGCCGAAGGGCTGGCGGAAGGACCGGCGATCCGCGACGTGAAGCTGGAGGAGCTCGAGAAGCTGCACATGGACAGCATCGACGCGTTCCGGATGTTCCTGATGACGCGCGCCGAGCAGAGCAACAGCCGGACGACGATTTCGCGCAAGCTCAGCTCGCTGCGGTCGCTGTTTCATTATTTGAGCCAGATCGCGGAGGACGAGGACTTCTATCCGCTTCTGAAGCGCAACGTCATGGCGAAGGTCTCGATCAAGCGCACGGCGAAGCCGAAAGATACCGCGGCCAAGCTGGAGGGCAAGCTGCTGCAGGAGCGGGAGATCGACGAGTTCATCCGCTACATCAACGAGGACTACGGCGCGGAAGTCGCGGACAACAAGCAGGCGCTGTACGCGTACGCGAACAACCGCGCGCGCGACACGTCGATCGTCAGCCTGATTTTGAATTCCGGGCTGCGGGTATCGGAGCTGTACAATATGAACGTCGACGACCTCGATCTGAAAAAACGGCTGCTCTACGTCTACCGCAAAGGGAAAAACGACGACACGTTCAAGACGCCGGTCTACTTCAGGCAGGAGGCGCTGCGCGACCTGCAGCACTACTTGTCCCGGCGGGAATCGCAATACAAGGCGCCCAAGCGGGAGAAGGCGCTCTTCCTGGCGCTCCCGAACGGCAAGCGCGAAGGCTCGCGGATGACCAAGCGGGCCATTCAGGAAATGGTCATCAAGTACGCCAAACGGTTCGGCAAGCCGTATTTGTCCGTGCACAAGCTGCGGCACTCCTTCGCGACCGATTATTACTTGCGCAACGACCTGTACAAGACGCAGGAGCAGCTCGGCCACGCGTCGCCGGAGACGACGCAGATTTACGCGCATCTGACGGACAAAACGATGGCGGAAGCGATCGACCGGCCGAAGGAAGCGTAACGGGACAGCGCCGTCACGGCAAAAAAGAGCAGAGAGACGATCCGAAGCTAAGCTTCGGGCCGTCTCTTTTTACAGGTTTGGCAGGCAGGTTTGGTCTAGTCGCGGCCGTCGTGCCAGAAGCCGGTCAGCCGGCCGGACGCGATATGGCACAGGTCGAGGCTCGCCGTCCTGGACGATCCGCTGGACCGGAACGCCGTCGACCTGCTCGGTCCCTAGATCCTGCTGCTCAAGCAGCTGCATTACGACGAAAAGGACCGGCCCCTGTTCGATTCGTTGGATTACTTGAAGAGCACCTTCTTCAAGCTCGTCATCAAGCTGGAGTCGCCGGCGGAACAGGCCGTTCGCGGGCAAAAAAGCCTCGGACCCTTAGGTCCGAGGCTTTCCGCCGCTGCCCGCCGCCCGTCTGCGGCGCGTCAGGTTAGCGAGAAATAAATTTCCGTTTCCAGCTGCGACTCGTCTTCCTGCCAGTGCCCGTATTTCTCGAGCAAAGGCTTGCGGCACGAGCGTCCCGCTTCGGCGACGGCCGCGAGCAGCGCGTCATACGTCGCGCCGAGACCGGCGTACGGGCCGCGGTGCACGCAGTAGGCATGCGCGCCCAGCGACAGCGTTCGGCGCGACATGCCTCCGGCCGGCTGCCCTTCTTCCGCCGGCCCGTCCGCGAGCTCCACGCCCGCGAAGACGGTGCCGTCCGCGTCGTAGATCAGATGGCTCAGCCCTCGGTTCGTCACATGCTTGCCGAGGATTTCCTCCCACAGGCGTCCCAGGAGTTCCATCGCGACCGCGCCGACCGCTTCCTCCGGACGACGGAGCCTCGAGAAGCCGTACAACGTGACGCGATACGGCGCATCGACCATCTTCCATTCCAGGCTCATGCTTCCGATTCCCCTCTCGAGATCAGCGTCGGCGGCGGCGCGAGCCCGCGGGCCTCCCGCAGCGTCCGCGCGGCAATGCGCGTCCGGGCGGCGCCGATTGTCGGCGTTAAGGCGATGCCGTCGGCCATTCTTCGGGTATGCCGCGGATTCTGATGAAGTTCCTAGGGGCGTGCACTGCCTCTACACCCCGCCTAGACTTGACCCTGCCCTTTCTCCCTCAGCCACCGCTTGACGGCGGCCGGAACGTCCGCCAGCGCCATGCGTTCGGCAGGTCCGCCGCCGCCCCGCTCCTTCCATTCGACCTCGCCCTCGGCGATTCCTTTCCCGATGACGATTCGAATCGGAATGCCGATCAGGTCGGCGTCCTTGAGCTTCACGCCGAACCGCTCGCCGCGGTCGTCGAGCAGCGTCTCGACGCCTTCGGCCCGCAGCTCGCCGTACAGCCGGTTCGCCGCCTCGGTCTGCGCCGCGTCCTTGTCCGAGACCGGCACGATATGGACATGGAACGGCGCCAGTCCCGCCGGCCAGACCATCCCGTGCTCGTCGTGATGCTGCTCGATCGCCGCCGACAGCAGCCGCGTGACGCCGATGCCGTAACAGCCCATGATGACGGGCCGCAGCTCGCCGCCGGCGTCCGCGAACGCGGCCCCCAGCTTCTCGCTGTATTTGGTCCCGAGCTTGAACACGTGGCCGATCTCGATGCCGCGGATGACGCGCAGCTCTCCGTCCGCGCAGTTCGGGCAGGCTTCGCCTTCCGCCGCGTTGCGGAAATCCCCGGTCGACGCAAGCGGAAAATCCCTGCCCGGCACGACGTGACGGAGATGGTAATCCGTCTCGTTCGCGCCGGCGACGCCCTGCCGCATCGCGGCGACTTCGTCGTCCGCCAGCAGCGGGATCGACAGGCCCACCGGCCCGGCGAAGCCCGTCGCCGCTCCCGTGATCGCGCTCACGGCGGCGCTATCCGCCAGCTCGAGGTCCAGGACGCCGAGGGCGTTCTTCACCTTCGTCTCGTTCACCGTGCGGTCGCCGCGGATGAGCACGGCGACGTGCTTGCCGTCCGCCGCGTAGATCAGCGTCTTGATCAGCTCGTCTTCGCGCAGGCCGAGCCCCGACGCGAGATCGTCGATGGATCGCAGCCCCGGCGTATGGAAGCGCTCGGGCGCCGGAATGTCCGCCGCCTCTTCGCCGGCATGGCGCCCGGCCGGCTTGCGCCCGGCGGCCTTCTCGAGGTTGGCGGCATAGTCGCAGCGGCTGCAGGTGACGACGTCGTCTTCGCCGGACTCCGCGATCGCCATGAATTCGTGCGTGCCGCCCTCGCCTCCGATGGCGCCCGGATCCGCTTCGACCGCCAGGTAGCGGATGCCGCAGCGCGCGAAGATCCGCCCGTACGCCGCGTACATGGCGCGGTACGCGGCGTCGAGGCTTTCCCAGTCGGCGGCGAACGAATAGGCGTCCTTCATGACGAATTCGCGGCAGCGCAGCAGGCCGAACCGCGGCCGGCGCTCGTCGCGGAACTTCGTCTGGATTTGGAACAGCGTCACCGGCAGCTTCCGGTACGTTCCGATTTCCTGCCCGACGAGCGCGGTCACGACCTCCTCGTGCGTCGGTCCGAGCACGAACTCCCGCTCGCCGCGGTCGCGCAGCCGTACGAGCTCCGGCCCGTATACCTCGTACCGGCCGGACTCCCGCCACAGCTCGGCGGGCTGCAGCGCGGGAAGCAGCACCTCCTGCGCGCCCGTCCGTTCCATCTCTTCGCGGACGATGCGTTCCGCGTTGCGGAGCACCCGCCGCCCGAGCGGAAGGAACGAATAGACGCCGGCGGAGAGCTGGCGGATGAAGCCGCCCTTGACGAGCCATTGATGGCTGACCGCTTCCGCGTCTGCCGGCACTTCCCGCATCGTCGGGATGAACGCTGATTGTTGCCGCATGAACATAACCCCCTTGATTGGTCGTCGGCGCGCGCGGCGCCGGATCTCGACTGCCCGATCACGCCAAAAAACGCGCACCCGTTCCCGGTTAAGGGACGAGTGCGCGCTCGTGGTACCACCCCAAATTCAGCCGCGCGGCAGCGATAGCCGGGCGGCGCTCTGGATCGGATAACGGGGAGTTCCCGGCTGCAAATACTGAATTCCTTGCAGCGACTACAAGGCGGGGCGCGATTCGCGGCGGCGGGGAGCTTCTCAGCCGGCGGGCTCCCTCTCTGAACGCGGCTTGTGCGGATCGGCATGTCCTTGATGACGGTCGTTCGATGATTGTTTCCTACCTTACAGCAGTCCCGGCACCCGTGTCAAGCGGCCGATTGCCGCCGGCGTCAGTCCTTGCCTTCCGTCAGCGCCTTCGCGTATTTCTTGGGCGCCCGGTGCCGGTAGGCTTCGCCGATCACGGCGGCGATCTCGCCCCATTCCGCCCCGCGGTCCAGACGAACGCCGACCCAGCCGCGCGGACCGACGTACGCCGGCACGTAGTACAGCTCCGGGTTGCCCGATACGAGCAGCTGCTGCATCCCCGGCGGCACGGCGCACCATAAGCCGACGATGCCGTCGCCGTGATGATTGTTCCGGTAGTGGACGAACGCTTTCTTCCCGTCGACGAAGAAGCCGGGCGACCCGTGGCTCTCCCGTTCGTCCGCGCCCGGAAGCGACAGGCAGTGCGCCCGCGTTTCCGCCAAAAACGGTTCGTGTTCGACAGTCATGGCATGGCTCCTTTCCGGCGATTTTCATGCATCGGGATCCGGATCGCGCGCGAGCGACTTAGGCCGAGGCGCGTGCATGGCGAATGACGTCGGCTGCCGCCGCCAAACCTGTGCGACATGATTCCGCGTCAGCGCAGCTCCCGCAGCGCCCGGGACTTCGACCGGTTCCACGCCGGCCAGCCGCCCGACCCTTCCGATCGTCCGCGAATGCTCGCGAAGACGACGTCGAGCCCTTCCACGCCTTCCGGGTGGCGGTCCCGCAGCAGCAGCAGCGGCGGCACGGCGTCCGCGGACAGCGTCATCATGTAGGCCATGTCGATATTTCCGCTCGCCTCGTACCGCTCGGCGTTCTTCGCCGCGATCATTCTGTCGAGATTAGCATAGTTGAACGCGACGTAAGCCGCAAGTCCGATCGCGATATACGTCTTCGCCAGCGGGAACCGGTCGCGCCAAATGCGGATCAGCGATACGGCCAGGACGAAGGAGAGCACCAGCATGAAGCCGTGCACGAGCAGCCGGGTGCGGGTAAAGCCGTAGGCCTCCTCGTACAGCGCGAGCCGGCTGAACGCCGAGACGAGCATGACGACGGTGAACCCGACGAGCAGGCTGAGCGACAGCCGGCGCGCGCGGCGCTCGAGCGGCCCGCCCCGCTTCACGGCATGCAGGCCGCCGAGCAGGAGCAGCAGGTTGATGACCGCGACCGCCACCAGCTGCGCGAAGCCCTGCCGCGCGTAATCGGCATACGCGGCGCCGTCCGGAAGCAGGCCGTTCGCCGCGCCGAACAGGTACGAGAACTGAATGGCCGCGAAGACGAGATAGACGGCGTTGAAGCAGATCAGCAGCGTGTTCGCCGTCAGCGGATCGAGCCCGAACGGTTCGCGCTTCTCCGCCGCGCCGGCCGTCTCCGTCTCCGACTCGAGCCAAAGCGTGCGTTTGAGCTCCGCGGCCTGCGGGTCGCTCCGATTGAACAGCAACGCCCACAAGTAGCAAAACGCGTAGAGTGCGAACCAGGCGCCGACGGCGATTCGGGCGACGCCTTCGAACAAATCCGCCCGCAGGAGCAGGCTCGGTAAGCGCCAGATGAGATCGCCGAAGATCCGGTCGGCGGTGGCGAGCAGGACGATGACGACGAGCAGCGGCGGCGCCGCGAGCAGCAGGCCGAGCGCGATCCGGCGCGCCTTGCCGGCCGCGCGGCGGCCGCCTCCCTCCGGCTTCGGCAGCAGCCGGTTCGCGAGCAGGCCGAACGGCACCGCTATGTAGGCGAACGGCTGAACGAGCGCCAGCATCAGCACGTCGCCGTAGAAGCGGGGACGGAACCACGGCTTCTCGCTATTGCGCGTCAGCAGCACGGTTTGGGCGGCCGCGAGCGCCGGGAGGACGAACAGGTTGAGCGTGCGGAATTGTTCGTCCGCGAAGATCGCGAACGTTAACGACAGCAAGCCCACGGGCAGGGCCAGCAGCCAGCCGGACTTGGTTTGTCCGCGCCACCGCTCGAATCCGCCGATCCGCCCGCGGACCGCGTAGAAGAACAAGCCGTAGAACGCGGCGACGAAAATCGGGACGGAGACGTTGAAGCCGTTCCCGACGAATACATATTGACTGACGATACCGAACAGCAGCGACAGCAGCGCGAGGTTGTCGTACCGCCGCTGCCACGGGGCCGGGTGGCGCATCGTGTCACGCTCCGATCAGGCGCCGGTGTTGGCGCGAATTGCTTGCATACCTTGCTTCCATTTATTGTAGCCGATAAAATAAGAACAAAAAGTGAAAGTTATTTTTTCGGCTTTTCCTATTTTAATGACGGAGCGGAGGCGGACGGGATGAAAATCAGGCGGCACTACTTGTCGCTGCGCAAGCTGTATCCGCAGGTCCGCGAGCGGGAACCGCTCGAGGTGACGACGCAGGAGCTGGCGGAGGCGCTCGACTGCACGCACCGCAACATGGTGCTGCTGCTGCGGCGCATGCAGCGGGAAGGTTGGCTCGGCTGGGAGCCGAAGCGCGGGCGCGGCAACCGTTCCGTCCTGCGGTTTCTGGCCGCCAAGGACGAGCTGATCCTCGCGGAGGCGCAGGAAATCGCGGAACGGCAGGATTTGGCCCGCGCCGCCGCCTACCTCGGCGAAGAGGACGATGCCGGCGCCGGGCTTCGCGCGCGGTTCCAGGATTGGCTGTCGGGCCGGTTCGGCTTCCGGTCCGAGGTGCGGGGCGAGCGGCGGCTCGATCTGCTGCGCTTTCCGCTGCCCCAGCGCATCGCTTCGCTGGATCCCGCGGAGATGCATTTCGCCGGCGAGTCGCACCTCGTCAATCAGCTCTTCGACGGCCTTGTCCGCATGGGACCCGGCGGGACGGAACCGCTGCCGCATCTGGCTCATGCCTGGGAAACGGACGCGTCGCGGCGCTCGTGGACGTTCTACCTGCGCAAGGGCGTCTTGTTCCATAACGGCCGGGAGCTGACCGCCGCGGACGTGAAGTTCTCCTTCGAGCGGCTTCTGCGGCTGGCGCCGAAGGGGCTGTTCAGCCGGGTGTACCGGGCAATCGCCGCGATCGAAACGCCGGACGAACGCACCGTCGCCTTCCGCCTGCGGTCGCCGAACGAGCTGTTCCTGCCGTTTCTGGCCACGAACCGCGCGTCGATCGTGCCGGCTCTTCCCGAGCTCGAGAACGGCGCCTTATTGGGACTGCACCCCATTGGGACCGGTCCGTTCCGGCTTGCCGGGAGCAGCCATGGGATCTTCACGCTGGAGGCGTTCGCGCCGTATTTTCAAGGCAGGGGCTTTCTGGACGTCGTGGAGGTGTGGACCGATCCCGAGCGTCGCGAGGCGGCTTCTGTCGGGAAAGCCGCAGGCAGGGATGGCGTGGGCAATTATGGCGAGGGCAAGGAGGAAGCGGACGGCAGGACGGTTGGAAATGCCGGGGATGCCGCGGACGGCGCCGAAGCGCCCGCCTTTCAGGTCATGCACAACGTGAGGCTGACGGGACCGGCGGCGGAGCGGCTCCAGCAGATCAGGCAGTCCGGCACGACGTGCAAATTTCTGACCGTCAACGAGCTGCGCGACGGTCCGCTGCGCGATCCCGCCGCCCGGGCGGCGCTGGACGCGGCGCTCGACCGGGGACGGCTGATCGAGCGGCTGTCCGGCGACGTCATCGAAGCCGCGGACAGCTTCTGGCCGAAGCCGGCCTCGGATGACGCGGCCGGTTGGGGCGGCGGCGCGCAGGGACTCGGAGGTTTATTTTCCGCTGGCGGCATGGCCGATTCGGTGAATGCGGACCGATTTGCGGCTCTATGGGAATCCGGAGATGGCGAAGGCGGCGCTAGCCGGCGTTCGGGACAGGCCTCCGATCCCGATGTCGATGTCGAAGGGGCGCGGACCCTCGGCGATGCTGACGGAGCGAGGAGCGTTATCGATGCTATCGGAGCGAAGAGCGTTGTCGATGCTATCGGAGTGAGGAACGGTATCGATGCTGACGGAGCGAGGAACGGAATCGATGCCGCCGACGCTACCGGCGAGCCCGACAACGAAAGAGCTTTTACGTCGGTGCCTGCCGCTTCCCGGCTCGCGACCGCGAACGGCGATGACGCCCCCATCGTGCTCGCCACTATTCCGCAGTATCGCAACGACGCCGAGCTTGTGCGGGACGAATGCCTGAAAGCCGGCATCCGGATGCGCATCGAGCTGATTCCCGCCGAGCTGTTCAAGGGAGAGTCCCGTTTGAGGGCGGACCTGCTGCTCTTCGCGGTCATGCTGGACGAACACCGCGAGCTGAGGCTCATCGAGCTGTTCAGGAGCATGCTGCATCACTTGCTGCCCGGGACCAGACAGGACTTGGAGCGTCGAATCGACGACCTGATGACCTTACGTGACGGGGACCGGCGCAACGCGGCGCTGCGGTCCATCGAAGCGGAGCTGCGCGCGTCGCGGAGCTTGCTGTTCCTCTACCGCAAACATCTGAAAACCGCCTTCCATCCGTCGGTCCGCGGCATTTCGCTGGATTCCTTGGGCTGGGTGCGGTTCCGCGACCTGTGGTTTAAACCGGAGGAACTCCAAGAGGAGCGGCAGCGGCCCGAAGCGGAGTAGGCGAGAACGAAAGCTTCGCAGAATCTTCAACAATTCGCGATTCTTTGACAATTTTCGATTCTTTGACCATCGGCGATCCTTATAGGCATTGGAAGAGGGTATCGAATAGCTTGCGGCAATTAGTCCGGAACCGGTCTTCCTTGGCATTGTACCCGTACCGGTTCCCACGCTCAAATAGGCGTTCCCATCACCTTCTTCACCTGAAACCGTCCGGCTCTCCCCCCCATGTAGGCGCCCCCATCACCTTCTTCACCTGAAACCACCCGACGTTCACCCCATGTAGGCGCTCTCCTCACCTTCTTGACCTGAAACCACCCGGGTTTCCCATCATGTAGGTACTCCCATCACCTTCTTCACCTGAAACCACGGGGGGTTCCCATCATGTAGGCGCCCCCATCACCTTCTTCACCTGAAACCGCCCGGCTCTCCCCCCATGTAGGCGCCCCCATCACCTTTTTGACCTGAAACATCTGAGATTTCACCCATGTAGGCGTTCTCCTCACCTTCTTCCCCTGAAACCACCCGGGGTTTCCCTTCATGTAGGTGCCCACATCACCTTCTTGATCTGAAACGCCTGAGATTTCGCCCCAGGTAGGCGCCTTCCTCACCTTCTTCCCCTGAAACCACCCAGCTTCCCCCTCATGTAGGCGCTCTCCTCACCTACTTCACCTGAAACCGCCCGGCTCTCCCCCCATGTAGGCGCCCACATCACCTTCTTGACCTGAAACACCTGAGATTTCGCCCCATGTAGGCGCCTTCCTCACCTTCTTCCCTTGAAACCACCCGGGTTCCCCATCATGTAGGCGCCCTTCCCACCTTCTTGACCTGAAACCACCCGGGTTTCCCAACAAGTAGGCGCCCCCACCCCCTTCTTGCCTGATAACCCCGAGATTTCGCCGCATGCAAACACCCCTCCACCTCTTTCCCCTGTCTCACGCTTCCGGCATGCCGGGCTCCCCGGCCCGGGAGTCGAGGATGCCACGCGCCGATCCCGCCTTCCCGATAACAAAAAAACCGCCCCGCCGGCCAACGGCCGATGGGACGGTCTCACTTTACTAACTCCGCGCGGCGTATCTCACGATCCGCCGGCGGCGCCAAGAGCTACAACACAAGCAACCGCTATGCCCCTACGCCCGCGCGACCGCGTACCGGCCGCCGGCTTCCGTCCGGAACCGGACGCGGCCGTCTTCGAGCCGCTCGAGCTCGACCGGCGCCGCTTCGCCGCCAGGCGTCGCGGCCGACACCGCGACCGGGCCGTCCGCCGCGAGCACGCAGGCTTCACCGCCGTGCGAGACGATCTCGGCTTCCGCCAGCCTGCCGCCCGACCAGCGCAGGCTCACCTCGAAGCCGCCGCGGGCGCGCAGGCCGGAGACCCGGCCTTCCGGCCAGGCGGACGGCAGCGCGGGCAGCAGCCGCAGCTCGTTCAAGTGCGACTGCAGCAGCATCTCGGCGATGCCGGCGCTTGCCGCGAAATTGCCGTCGATTTGGAACGGCGGATGCGCGTCGAACAGGTTCGGGTAGACGCCGCCCTTGTGGTAATTGTCCGGCTCGTCCTCGCGCACGATTTTCAGCAGGTTGTCGAGCAGGCCGAGCGCCCGGTCGCCGTCGCCGAAGCGCGCCCAGAGCGACACTTTCCAGCCGAGGCTCCAGCCGGTGCCTTCGTCGCCGCGGCGTTCGAGCGACGTCTTCGCCGCTTCGAACAGCTCCGGCGTCGCGTCCGCCGTCAGCTGGCGGCCCGGGTACACGCCGAACAGGTGCGAGACGTGGCGATGGTGCACGTCCTCGTCCTCGTAGTCGCCGCTCGCCCATTCCTGCAGCTGCCCGTGCCGGCCGACGGCGAGCGGCAGCAGCCGTTCGCGCGCGGCGGCGAGCTCCGCCGCGAACGCTTCGTCCTCGCCGAGCGTCTCGGACGCCTCGATCAGGTTCGTGAACAGATCCCAGATCAGCTCGAGGTCCATGGACGACGCGCTCGTCACGCCGGCCAGCCCGTCCGCGGTGCGGAACTTATGCTCCGGCGACGTCGACGGCATCGTGATCAGCCGGCCCTGGCCGTCGTCGACCAGCCAGTCGAGGCAGAAGAGCGCGGCTTCCTTCATGACGGGATAGGCCTGCTCCCGCAGGTACGTCTTGTCCCGGCCGAACGCGTAGTGCTCCCACAGGTGCTGGCACAGCCAGACGCCGCCCATCGGCCAGCTGACCCAAATCGCGTCGCCGTTGCCGAAATCGCCGACCGGATCGGTCTGCGCCCACAGATCGGTATTGTGATGCACCGTCCAGCCGCGCGTGCCGTAGTTGACGGACGCCGTCCGCTTCCCCTTCTCGGCCAGCTCTCCGATGAAGCCGAGCAGCGGCTCGTGGCACTCCGCCAAATTGCAGCTCTCGACCGGCCAGTAATTCATCTGCGTGTTGATGTTGATCGTATAATTGCTGCTCCACGGCGCCCGCGTTTCCTTGTTCCAGATGCCCTGCAAATTCGTCGGGCGCGTGCCCGGGCGCGAGCTCGCGATCGTCAGGTAGCGTCCGTAGTGAAAAATCAGCTCCGCCAAGCCCGGATCCTTCGCGCCGTAAGCCGCGACCCGCGCGTCCGTATCCATCGCGTCCGGCGCCGCCGAAGGGCCGAGCTCGAGCCCGACGCGGTCGTACAGCGCGCGGTAATCGTCGACGTGACGGGCGCGCAGCGTCTCGTACGGCAGCGCCGCGGCCGCTTCCAGCGCGGCCGCCGCGATCGGTCCCGGCTCCTTGCCTTCGCTGCGCGGCATCCGGTCGAAGCCGTTGAAGCTCGTTGCCGCGCTCCAATACAAGACGGCCGCCGTGGCGCCGATGACGTGCAAGCCGTCGCCGTCGATCCAAGAGAAGCCGTCGCCGTCCTCGACCTTGACCGTCAGGCCGCCTTCGAACGAAATCGCCTCCGACGTGAACGGATCGCCGTAGACGAGCGGCTCGTCCACCGGGTAATAGCTCGGGGCCGCATGCTCGGGCGCCACGCCGTGCATGACGTACCGCCCGTCGGCCGCGAACGTCTTATAGCGCAGCGGGCTGTCCAAACGGGCGTGAAAGCTGAGCTTCCCGGTTTGGCTCGCCTGCAGGCGCAGCGCGATGACGCCGTCCGGATGCGAAGCGAACAGCTCCCGCGTGTAGACCACGCCGCCGACTTTATACGTCACGGTTGTAACCGCTTGCGTCAAATCGAGCGAACGCGCGTAATCGGAGTGGACGCTGCCGTGCTCGAACGTCAGCCGCAGATGGCCGAGCGGCATGTACGCCTGCGTGTACGGGCCCATCATTTCTTTGCACAGCAAGTCCGCCTCGACGAACCGCTTCTCCATGATCAGCCGGCGCACCTCCGGGAGCACTTCCTTCGCGCGCGGGTTGCTGCCGTCGGTCGGATGACCCGACCACAGCGTATCCTCGTTCAGTTGAATCTCTTCGCTCTCCACGCCGCCGTAGACCATGGCGCCGAGCCGGCCGTTCCCGACCGGCAGCGCTTCCGTCCATACGCGCGCGGGTCTGCCGTACTTCAGTTTCAAATCGACACGCCCTTCCCAACTCATACTGGATGCATAATCCAATGTAGCGCGCCGGGACGAGGCCCGTCAAGCGCAAGGCTCGGCGACGGCCGCGGGCGGAGCGGAGCCGGCGCATGCGCGCCGCGCCGCCGCGCCGCCCCCCTGCGCGACAAAAAAGCCGCTTCGCGGATCGGGCCCATGCCCTCTCGCGCGAAGCGGCCCGCTTTCGGCCGTAGGATTAAAACACCTTCGTCGTCCACGATTCGCAGTTCCACGTCTCCGTCACGACGTCGCGGTAGAATTCCGGCTCGTGGGAGATGAGCAGGATGCTGCCCTTGTACGCCTGCAGCGCCCGCTTCAGCTCTTCCTTCGCGTCGACGTCCAAGTGGTTCGTCGGTTCGTCGAAGACGAGCACGTTGGACTCGCGGTTGATCAGCTTGCAAAGCCGGACCTTCGCCTTCTCGCCGCCGCTCAACACCGCGATCTTGCTCTCGATGTGCTTCGTCGTCAGGCCGCAGCGCGCCAGCGCCGCGCGCACCTCGAACTGGGTGAACGAAGGGAATTCCTTCCACACTTCCTCGATGCACGTGTTGTAGTTGGCATCCTTCACTTCCTGCTCGAAGTAGCCGATTTGCAAATGCTCCCCGCGCTGCACGGTCCCGGAGATCGCGGGAATCTCGCCCAGGATGCTGCGCAGCAAGGTCGTCTTCCCGATGCCGTTCGCGCCGACGAGGGCGATCTTCTGCCCGCGTTCCATGCGCAGGTCGAGCGGTCTCGACAGCGGCTCGTCATAGCCGATGACAAGCTGGTTCGTCTCGAAGATGAGCTTGCCGGAGGTCCGTCCTTCCTTGAACCCGAACTGCGGCTTCGGCTTCTCCTTCGCCAGCTCGATGACGTCCATCTTGTCGAGCTTCTTCTGGCGCGACATCGCCATGTTGCGGGTCGCGACGCTCGCTTTGTTCCGCGCGACGAAGTCCTTCAGGTCGGCGATCTCTTGCTGCTGGCGCTTGAACGCCGATTCCAACTGCTGCTTCTTCATCTCGTAGACCTGCTGGAAGTGGTCGTAATCGCCGACGTAGCGGGTCAGTTCCTGGTTTTCCATATGGTAGATCAGGTTGATGACGTCGTTCAGGAACGGGATGTCGTGGGAGATGAGAATGAACGCGTTCTCGTATTCCTGCAAGTAGCGTTTCAGCCACGTAATATGCTGTTCGTCCAGATAGTTGGTCGGCTCGTCGAGCAGCAGGATGTCCGGCTTCTCGAGCAGCAGCTTCGCCAGCAGCACCTTCGTGCGCTGACCGCCGCTCAGGTCGGTGACGTCCTTGTCGAGGCCGATGTCCGTCAGCCCGAGGCCGCGCGCCGTCTCCTCGATTTTGGCGTCGATCATGTAGAAGTCCTGGTTCGTCAGCGTATCCTGGATCGTGCCCACGTCCTCGAGCAGCTGCTCCAGCTCCTCCGGCGTGACCTCGCCCATCCGGCCGTACATGTCGTTCATTTCCTGCTCCAGGTCGAACAGGTATTGGAACGCGCCCTTCAGCACGTCGCGAATCGTCAATCCGCGCTGCAGCGCCGCATGCTGGTCCAAATACCCGACGCGCACCCGCTTCGACCATTCCACTTTGCCGTCGTCCGGCTGAAGCTTGCCCGTGATGATGTTCATGAAGGTGGACTTGCCTTCGCCGTTGGCGCCGATCAGTCCGATATGCTCGCCCTTCAGGAGCCGGAAGGATACGTCGTTGAAAATCGCCCGGTCCCCGAAGCCGTGGCTAAGCCGTTCTACGTTTAATATGCTCATCGATGACACCTTTTCTGTTAGACTTTATACTCCGTACTATTATAGCGTTCCGCTTCTCCCAACTCAATGAAAAATCGCCGCCCCGCGCGGAGGCTCCGCTCCCAAACAAAAAGACGGCCGATATAGGCCGCCTTCCGCAAGCGTAGGGTCGATCGCGTCAGGAACCGGCCCGAGGCCGGTCCGGATCGCAGTTCGGGCTCGGCACCAGCCCGAGCGCCGCCAGTTTGCGCAAGTAATAGCATTCCTCGCGCAGCATGTGATCGGGCACGAGCGGCGCGAGCCTGTCGAGCACCTCGTCGGTCAGCTCCCACGATTCCAATTCCGCGAGGAAGCTCCGGAACAGGTTCATCTCCAGGTCCACGTCCTTGTGGAAACGCCGGAACGCCGGGAAGTCGCGCAGCTGCGTGCGCATGTAGCCCGCGAGCTCGATGCTCTTCAAGTACAGGTCGTGAAAATGCTTCATGAACTCCCGTCCGCGCTGCTGCAGCCGCTGCTCGACGGGATCGAGATCTCCCACGATCGTCGCGGCGTGGAAGGCCGCGTCCGTCAACCACAGCAGATCGTGATGCAGCGCGGGAAAGAGCGGCACCGGACGGCCTGCCTCCAGCTCGGCGAGAATGCGCAAATATTCCTCCAGCTCGTTGACCATATGGTTGATGAACGACGGCGTCAGCCCGAACGTCAGCTGCCCGAGCAGCATCCGTTCGAGGAGGTGCAGCTTGAAATTCCGCAGCTCTTCCGTCAGCGGACGCGCCTCCGCCGTCACGGCCGCGGCCTCCGCGTCCGTCTGCGCGCCGCGCGCACGCGCCAGCAACCCGTCGAACGACTGGATGAATCGCATGGCAAGCTCGATGTCCTTCGTCTCCATGGGCGCGAGCGCGTTCCGGATAAACCGGCTGTGATCCCCCAAGATTTGGAGCCAAAACCGATGCTCGAACAACACGGCGTCTTTCCCGTCCACGTCCGACCGCCACCTTTCCGGCTTGATTTCGTCCGTTTAGCCTATGCGGGCGGCTCGGCGATCATTACGCGGCGGAGGGCGGCCGTTGAAATCGCGCCTAGCGGACATCGCCCATGTCGACGATCCGGGTGCGGACGCGCAGGTTGACCTCCGCCTGTCCGAACGCTTCGCCCCAGTTGTCCTGCACCTTCTTCCACGCCCGGTATTGATAGGCCCTCGCGAACAAGCCGAGGCCGATCGGATCCACGCGATGCCGCTGGAACTTGGCGACCAGCGCATCCATCTTGGCCTTCAGCTGTTCGTCGATTTGGGCTTGCAGCCCCGCGGCGTTCTTCTCCACGTCGAACGCGAACAGCCGCTCCGTCAGCCGAATGGGCAGCCCCAGCTCGATATCGAAGCGAAACTTGCCGCCGGCATAGGTCGTCCTCACTTTGCGGTCGACGTCAAGGACATAGAAGCTCACGGCGCCGGTGTTGATTGCCGAGCCTTTCTTCTGTTCCTCCGGCAGCAAGAGGGTGATCGACAGGTCGGATTTCTTGTCGTCCTGCACGATCTGCAGCATCATCGACTCGTTCATGTCGATCGAGGCGACGTAGCGCCCTTCGTGATTCAGCAGCGCCGAGCTGTCGGCCACGACCTCGCGCTCGGTTTTGCGGATGATCGTCATGTCCGGCGTCCGGCCCCGCTCGTACAGCAGCCGGTGCATCTCCCAGAGCGTCGTCTCCTCCACGAGATTTCGTTTGTACGTCGTATCGAGCAGCTTCGCGATATGCAGGGGCAGCCTGCGTTTGTCCGGCGGCGCGAAATACATGATGTCCGCGACCGAGCCGTCGACGGCGACGAGCCTCGCGTTATTCCGCGTCTTGGAATCGCGGTAGAAAATGTCGAGCAGCTTCACCCAGTCCGGCTGCTGCAGCAGTTTCTTGCCGAGCAGGACGTTCTGCAGCTTTCCCGTGGTGATGAGCGCCGAAACGCGGGCGTCGAGCTGTCCCCTGGAATCCCGAAGCGTCAGCGCGTTTACCTGCGTCACTTCGTTTTTCACCTTCGCCTCCTTGCTGAACACCGGGCTCGCCGAGTAGACGACCAACCGATTGTCCTTGTCCAGATCGACGCCCATCATCAGCACGAGCGTGATGTCTTCCAGGTTCATGCGGTCCTTGCACGCCGGCAGCACGAGCAGCGACGACAGCGCGGCTAGCAGCAGCACGGCCCGCTTCACGTCGACCACCGCTTGAATCTCAGAAGGACGGAGAGGATGCACCAGAGGCAAACGGGCAGCAGGTACGCGATCGCGAACCCGAACGAACTAAACCCCTTTAGCGCGCTCGAGCTGGCATTCCAATCCGGGTTCCACATCCACGTGACCAGAAACATGCCCCCGAGGAGCAGGGCGGTATACGTCCCGGGTTTTCCGACGACGAACAGGCTTTTCATGCAATACACGCTCATGAACAGCGACGGAATCCAGGTCTTCGAGATGATGAGCAGGTACCAGGTCAGCATGATGATGTCGAACCGCTCGATGTACCGCGTCTCGAGGATCTTGAAGATCGAGATGACGGGTTGATTGAATTGGGTAATCTCGTCGGGACTGTAGACCAGGAAGCAGACGAGCGTCACGAGCAAATAGATGACCAGCGTATAGGTATTCGCGATCAGTACGCCGAGCGACGCATATTGCTTCTTCTCCAGGTTCGGATAGATGAAATAGATGATCTCGAATCCGAGAAACGCGAGCAGCGTCTTCGGAACCGTGTCCAGCACGGGCTGCCAGCCTTCCTTCAGCACCGGAAGCAGATGCAGCCAATTCGCTTCCCGCATTAGCACGCCCAAGAGCAGCAACATCCAAATCGACGAATACACGACGATTTCCGCATACCGCCCCATGACGCGGACGCCGCCCTTGACGATCATGTAAGCGGGGACGACGAAGAGCAGCATCAGGACGTACGTTCGGGATTGCTGCATGATCCAGCTTTGCACGAGCAGGACCATCCGATCCAGGATCAGGTAAGCGTAGAACGTCGCGTAGACGCCGAAGAAAACCGTCGCCAGCCGTCCGATCCACCGGCCGAAGAAGCGGGAGATCAGCTCGATGATCGTGCCCGTAGGATGCTTCTTCATGACCTGCACGATGATCAAACTGGCGGCGACCGAACCGAGCCAGCCGATAAGCAGCGCGATCCAGCCGTCCGTCCCGCCGCTTCTCGCCAAATCCGACGGCAACGAGAGCCCCGTTACGCCAAGCTGCATGCTGTGGATGATCAAGATGAACTGCGTGATCGTGATCCGGTTATGCTTGGCGTCCGGCCGCAGGTAAGCCGAGCCGTTCATGGCGCGCCTCCTCCTTCGCCGCCCGTGCCCATGCGCTTCTTCTGCATGGACCGGACGCTTCTCGGCCGCTTGACCATGAACCGAAGCGGCAGCCGGACGAACACGTCCTTCCAGTCCTCGACGCGCGTAGGCGCGAGCGGACTGCTGTACGATTCGCCGAGCGACCGCATCGTAATGATCCGGGCCATGATGATCATGAAGCAAGCGACGAGACCGACGATGCCGAAGAGCGAGGCCGCGATCATGACCGGGAACCGCGTCAGCCTGATGGCCGCCGCCATGTCGTAATTCGGAATGATGAACGACGCGACGGCCGTCGTGGCGACGACCACGACCATCAGATTGCTGACGATGCCGGCCTGCACGGCCGCTTGGCCGATGACGATGCCGCCGACGATGCCGACGGTCTGGGCCACCGGCGCGGGCAGCCGGACGCCGGCTTCCCGCAGCATCTCCAGCGTCACTTCCATGATGAGCGCCTCGAGGAACGGCGGGAACGGGACCGACGCGCGGAACTGTCCGATCGACAGAATCAGGTCGAGCGGGATGATCTCGTAATTGAACGAGATCGCCGCGATGTACAAGCCCGGCAGGAATATGGCGATCAGGCACGCGAACAGCCGGAGCATGCGCAGGAAGCTGGCGATCGGCCAGCGCGTGCTGTAATCGTCGATGCCGTGGAAGAAAGCGACGATGCCGACGGGCGCGATCAGCACGCTGGAAGAACGGTCGACGACGACGCAAATTCGGCCCTGCAGCAGCTGGGACGCGGCGGTATCGGGGCGCTCCGTCGTGATGAATTGCGGGAAGAAGTACAGGACGCTGTCTTCGAGCAGCTCCGCCAGCTCGCCGGTGTTGAGCACGGCGTCCACGTCGAGCGAACGCAGCCGGTTCTCCATCGTCTCGATATGCTCGGGCTCCGTTACGTCTTCCATATAAAGCAGCGATACCCGGCTGGGCGCACGCGCGCCGACCGTGTATTCCTTGATCTTGAGCTCGCGCGTGGGCAAGTAGCGGCGAATGAGAGCGATGTTGGAATCGGCCGTTTCCACGAACGCCTGGTGCGCCCCCTTGAGCGAAGCTTCGATTTGGGAATCGGAGATCGCGCGCTGCGGCCAGCCCTGCGTATTCATGGAGTAAGCGTGCGCCATGCCGTCGACCAACAGGACGCTCAGGCCGTCGAGCAGTCCGTGCTCGATCTGCGACCAATCGCCGCACACCGCCATCCGGCCCAGCGAAACCGGCAAATAGCCGGACGGGCTTTCGCCCGGCACGTGGCGCATCAGTTCATGCAGGATATTATTATTGATGGCGTTGATGTCCGAGAGGCCGCTGATATAAATGAGTGCGGCTTGGCGGCCGATTTGCTCGTAGCGGAAGGTACGGATGACCAGGTCGGGCGTATGGCTGAAGACGCGCCGCAGCTCCGCCAGGTTCCGTTCCAGCTCGGCGGCGACCGGCGCGCGGCCGTTCGGAGAAGCGCCGTCCCGGCGCGCGGCGCCTTGCCCGCCGGCCAGCGCAAGCTTAACCAGGCGTCGTAAAAATGACATGGCGTGGCCCTCCTTTTTCTTGATCCGTTCCTTCATTTTGCCAATCGGCCCTTAGGTTTATTCGCATGGCGAAGCGGCCCTGCATCCGGCGCGGCAAGGCGAGCGCGATTACGGCATCGGCGCACGGTCAGGCTCGCGGGCAGACCAAACAGGCCGGCCGGACGTTCCGGCTGGCCAGCTTGCGCCGGGGCGGCGGCCGCTATGGCCGCTCCCGGGCGTTCAATTCAGTTTCTTTCCTTTGCCCGTTACGAAAAGAAAATGACGGCCGTCAACTGCGCGTCCGCCGCGTTGAACGGTCACGTGCTTCACGGTGTCGGAGAGCGTGTACAATTGGTTTTGTGACAAAAAGTCCCGCAGCTTCCGCTGCGGGACTTCCTCTTCCGCTATTTCCCTATTCTACATAAACGGATCCAACGATTGGAAGCGGCTGCTATTGCCCCGCCTTCGGCTCGGCAGCTTGAGCGCCGAGCGCTTCATCAAGCTGCCGGAACGCTTCGCGCAGCTTATCCGCCGGCACGCCGGCATACCGGTCGCCCAAGCTGACCTCGAATTGGCTTCCGCCTTCCGCGGCGGCGTTGACGTACGCGGTCAGCCCCACGCCGGTCCGCTCGGCGATGCCGGCGAAGATCCGCTCCGCGTCTTCCTTCGGCGCGTCGAGGTGGACGTGGAACATGTTCGACACCGGCGTCTGCGGCCGCGTCTTCGCGCCGCGGCAGCCGTTGTACAGCCCGGCCAGCTCGACGGCGTCGCGGTAGTACCGCTCCATCTTCGGCACCCGCTCGCGGAAATACCGCTCGGCCGGGATGATGTACGGATACAGGCTGATCAGGTCGCCGCCGTGCCGGCGTTTCCAGATTTTCGACTCGGCCGCGAAATCTTCGGGCCCGGCCAGAATCGCGCCCGCAATGCCGCCGATGCCCTTGTAGAACGAGACGTACACGCTGTCGAACAGCGCGCAGACCTCCGCGGCGGTCTTGCCGTAGTAAGGCAAAATTTCGAACAGGCGCGCCCCGTCGAGATGGAGCTTGATGCCCCGCTCGCGGCACAGCGCCGACATGGCCTCCAGCTCCGCGTAATCCGGCAGCTGCCCGCCGATTTCGCGCTGAGGCAGCTCGAGCAGCAGGCACGCGACGTCGGCGCCCAGCGTCTCGACGTCCCGCGGCAGCACCGTGCGGCTCTTGTCCGCCAGCAGGATCGGCTCCAGCCGGTGCAGCTCGCGCAGCCCGTTCTGTTCGTGAATCTCGAGATGGCACAGCGGGTGGTACGCGACCGTCGCGCTGCCCCGCCGGTCGCTCCAGATCCGCAGCGCGATCTGCTGCGCCATCGTCCCGCTCGGGAAGAAGACCGCGGCGGGCTTGCCCAAATATTCGGCTATCTCCGTCTGGAACCCTTCGATGACGGCGCCCGAGCCGTACATATCGCTCTCCGTCTCCCCGTCGATGCCGCGGAATGCTTCCAGGAGCACCTCCGCGTTGCGCCGGCCGTGTCCGCCGACGGGATACGCCGATTTGTCGAACGCCTGCTTCAGCGTGATGTTGTCGTCCATGCGCATGCTCCTTACGCGAACGGCCGCCCGGCCGTTCGTCCTTGATGGGTATGATTCGTCGCGATTAAGCGTTCGCCGTTCGTTCAATTCGCCGCCGTTAGGCGGATCTCCTTCCCGCCGGCAAAATCAGCAACGGCCCCGGTACGACCCGCCTCCCTCCGTCATAGGATGTACCATGCCCTTACTCTTCCCGCGGGGAGGTGATTTCAAATGACATTCGCACTCACCGACTGGATGCTCTATTCGATGTGGGTCGTTATGGGCGCCATGGGCCTCAATTTCCTTGTCGGCCTCTACCAATCCCTGAAGGACGGCGCGTTCTCCAGCGACCTCATCACGAAGTACCTGTCCGATCTCGTCATGTTCGTGCTCCCGCTGTTCATGCTTTCCAACATGACCGTCTTCGATAGCACCGGCTGGATCATGGAAACGGCTTTCTACATTGGCGCATTCGGTGTCGTCGTCAAATATCTGATGGATTTGAAAGGCAAATTGTAATCGCGTTCAGGACAGCTGCCGGGAATCCGGCGGCTGTTTTATTTTGCCGGCGCCGCCTTGTCAGCTTCGTTCAAATATGGTACACCAGTAAAAGACATCATGCGTAGGAGAGATTGCAATGGCTCAGCTGTATTATAAATACGGAACGATGAACAGCGGGAAATCGTTCGAAATCATCAAGGTCGCCCATAATTACGAGGAACAGGGAAAACGGGTGCTCATCTATTCGCCGTCCTTCAGCGCGCGCGGCACGTCGAAGCTGGTCGGTTCGCGGGTCGGCTTCGAGCGGGAAGCGATTCCGGTGGAGGCGGATACCGACCTGTACGCGGACGTCAAGTCGCATCTGTCCGCCTCGGGCCCGAAGCAAATTTACTGCGTGCTCATCGACGAAGCCCAGTTCCTGAAGAAGCATCATATCCTGGCGCTAACGCGCGTGGTGGACGAGCTGAACATCCCCGTGATGGCGTTCGGGCTCAAAAACGATTTTCAAAACCAGCTGTTCGAGGGCAGCTATAATCTTCTGATCCAGGCGGACAAGATCGAAGAGATCAAGACGATCTGCTGGTACTGCGACCGCAAAGCGACGATGGTCATCCGGTTTCGCGACGGGAAGCCGAGCAACTCCGGCGAGCAGATCCAGATCGGCGGCAACGACGATTACAAGCCGGTCTGCAGGCGGTGCTACAACCAGGCCTTCCGCGAAATCGACACGGCGCTGGACGAACCGGAAGCATAAGCGGCGGCAAGGGGCGGAGAACGCCTCTTTTTTATTTGTCCGGCAGCGCGGGACAAGCGGTTTTCACTGACAGCCCTTGTCACCGGCGAGGGGTATGCTTGCGGTAGGCTCCGCTGTGAAAATCGTCGCTTTTTCGCCGCAATTTTTCCTTTGACTTCCATTTCGCAACGGCTTAAAGTGGAAACAAATCGTATTTAGGAGGCCCGACATGTCCGCCCAACGTACCGCTCCCCCAACCGTGCCGTTCACGTCCATGCGTCAATTGGTTGGTCCGCTTCTCGCCATCATCGTCGGCATTTTCATGGTCATTCTGGACAGTACGGCCGTCAACGTCGCGGTGCCCAAGCTCGTGGACGACTTCCACAGCAAGCTGGAAACCGTTCAATGGACGATTACCGGCTACGCGCTCGCGCAGGCCGCCGTCATTCCGCTTGCGGGCTGGATGACGGACCGGTTCGGCTCCAAGCAGATTTTCATCGTCTCGCTCGTGCTCTTCACCATCGGCTCCGTCCTGTGCGCGACCGCGACTACCGTCGATCAGCTGATTTTCTACCGGGTGCTGCAAGGGCTCGGCGGCGGCATGGTCAGTCCGATCGCGTTCGCGATGACGTACCGGCTGAGCCCGCCGGAGAAAGCCGGCTCGATCATGGGACTCATGGGCCTGCCGATCCTGCTCGCCCCGGCGCTCGGCCCGATCATCGCCGGTTACCTCGTCGACTACGTCGAATGGCAGTGGATCTTCCTGATCAACATCCCCGTCGGCATTCTCGGCGTCATTCTATGCGCGCTGCTGCTTCCGAGCCTGCCGAAGAAATCGCACACGTCGCTCGACATGCTGGGCATCCTGATCGGCCCGCTCGCGTTCGCCGGCTTGTCGTACGGATTGAGCGAAGGCTCCACCAGCTGGACGTCCGACAAGACGATCATCGGGCTCGTCGTCGGCGTCGTCGCCCTCGCCGCCTTCATCGTCATCGAGTTGAGCCGCAAGCAGGAGCCGCTGCTGGAGCTGCGCGTCTTCCGCTCCTCGCTCTTCACCCGCGGCATTCTCGTGCAATGGGTGCTTCAGTTCGTCATGTTCGGCATCATCTTCTCGGTGCCGTTCTTCATGCAGAAGCTGATGGGCATGTCCGCGTTCAAAGCCGGCATGTGGACGCTGCCTCAGGCGATCGCCGCGGGCGTGTTCATGCCGATCGGCGGCCGGCTGTACGATCGCATCGGCGCGCGGCCGCTCGTGCTGGCGGGGCTGACGATCGTCGGCGTCGGCGCGTTCCTGATCGCCCGGATCGACCCGACGGAGAGCCCGTGGCAGTTCCTCGTGCCGCGCGCGATGCTCGGCATGGGCATGGGGCTGTCGTTCCTCGGGCTGAACACGCACCTGATCCAGTCCGCGCCGAGCAACCTCGTCAGCCGCGTCACCTCGCTGACCAGCGCGGCCCAACAGATCATGACGTCGTTCTCGGTCGCCGGCCTCACGACGATCATCGCCAACCGGACGGCGCATTACGCGGCGGACGGCAGGGCGATGCCGGACGCGATGACCCATGCGTTCCACGATGCCTATTACGTTCTCGTCGGGCTGGCCGTGTTCGGCCTGCTGTGCGCGGCCACGCTGAAGCGGCCGAAGACGGACGCGGCGAACCCGCCGGTCTCCCATGCGGTGGACATGGGCTGACGACAGGATGAAAAAGCGTTCCGGACCCGGGGTCCGGAACGCTTTTTTGCTTCAGGCACGTCATCCTGGCGGTGCCCGCCCCCGCTCCCGGACGCAAAAAAGAACCGCGGTTCCCGGGCGCGCCCGGGAAAACCGCGGTTATTGCTTCACTGCATAAGGACTTAAAATAAGGATTCCATTGGGAGTCATTTGAGGTTTCGTTCGGGACTCAAAACAGAATCTTAAATCGGCAGCTCGCGCCCGGCCGGATCGACGAATCCGTGCTTCTTGACCCGAAGGGGACGCACGCGCTCCAGAATGCCGACCAGCTGCCGGGCCGCTTCGACGGGATCGCCCGGCGCCCGGTCCCCGCCCATGTCGGTCTTCATCCAGCCCGGATGAATCGCCAGCACCTGGAAGCCCTGCGGCTCCAGCTCCTTGCGCAGCTTCTCCGACAGGAACGTGAGCGCGGACTTCGTCAAGCCGTACGGATAGTCGCCCGCGTACGCATTGGCGAACGCTCCCGCCTCGGACGAAATGTTCATGATGGACGGCAGGCTCGCCTTGCGCAGCGCCGGCAGCAGCGCCTGGATCAATTTGATCGGGCCGAACAGGTTCGTCTCGAACGAAGCCGCCACGTCCGCGAACGCCAGCGATTCGATGCCGGCCTCGCGGCCGAGCAGAATCGCGGCGTTGTTCACGAGCGCGTCGATCGGCGCTTCCCGCTCTTTCAATTCGTCGGCAAGCCGCTCGATCGACGCGTCGTTCGTGACGTCGAGCTCGAACAGCTCGATCCGCGCGCGAAGTTCTTCTTCCAATGCGCCGTAACGCGCTTCGGCCGCCGTTTTGTCGCGGACGCCCGCGACGATCTGATGGCCGCGCTTCGCGGCGATGACCGCAAGCTCGTAGCCCAAGCCGCGGCTGGCGCCGGTAATGACGATTCTCATGAATGTTCAACCCCGCTTTCGTCAAACATAGTCTGACCTCTATTATAACGCTTTCATGGACGCGGACGCCAATGGTAGCCGTTTCCAATTCGATTGGCGGGCAGGCGCCGTAAAGAATTCGTAAACGCGTATACGATGCCGCCCTCCGGGGGCATTCTACAATTGGCTGCCATTGCCATCCAACGCACGCTGCAAGGAGGTGTACATAGATGAACAACGCGAATAACGAAGTAACGAAAGCCGACGTACAGTCCTCCGAGCTGAACAAGCTGCCGGTTCCGGGCCAGGACGACACCGAGTTCTCCGCCGAAGAAGCCGCCGAAGCGTTCCAATCCGGCGCTTCCGCCAACCGTTCGGCGCAGAACGAGGAAGAAGCATAAACGGTTCGCGAGCGGTGATTCGCCGTTCGTACGCGCACGCGACGCGAAAAGAAGCCTCCCTCATCCCGGGAGGTTTCTTCCTTTGCGGCGTCTTCGGCTCGTCTTCCGTTCATTGAAGATTCGCCGCTTCATTCCGGCGCCTGCAATCCGCGGAGCCGAGCCCCGTCAGTCCATCGCGCGCAGCATCGCCTGCAGCTTCACGACCGTGTTCCAATTGCGGGTCGTCACGACGTCGCCGAGCTTGGCGAAGTTGGCCGCCAGCTTGGAATCCCGAATGCTTTGGCCGTAATGGCAGTAGACGACCGTGCCGTCCGCCTGAAACCGGTCCAGCTCCGAGCAGCCCGCGCTTAGCTTCTCCAGCTGCGGGCCGCTCAGCGGCTCGTTCAACACCGACAGGTGAACGCTCTTGCCCTCCGCCGCGGCCGCTTCCTCATAGGGACACCCGGCGACGATGGCGTCCAGCTCGCGCTGCTCGCGGATCATCACCTTGGCGCGAATGCCCGAGATTCGCGTAATGGCCTGCTCGATGGCGTCCCGGAGCTCGCCGGCGTCCTTCGCGGACCGGAAGACGACGTTGCCGCTCTGAATGTACGTCTGCACCTTCGAGAGGCCGATCGCCTCCAGCTCGCGCTTCAAGTCCGCCATGGCCAGCTTGTTCTTGCCGCCGACGTTGATGCCGCGAACGAGCGCGGCGTAATTCGTCATGCCCGCTTCCTCCCCTCCGTCCAAGCTGCTTCCACTATACCCGGCGCAAAGCGAGATGACAACAAAGACGTTGCGTTACGCCCGATGCGCCCCGCCTTTCGGCCGCGAATGCGGAAGCCGCCGGACGACCTCCGGCATCGCGACGCCGAGGAGCACCAGCACGACGCCGGCCCACTGCAGGACGCTCACCGATTCGTGCAGGACGACGGCGGACAGCATGACGGCGACCGGGAGCTCCGAAGCGCCGAGCACGGCGGCCATCCCTTCGCCGACGTGAGGCACGCCGGCCGCGAACAGCACGGGCGGGATGAAGGCGCCGAACAAGCCGAGCAAGAAGCCGAACAGCAGCAGCGGCCCCCAGATCAGGCCGTTAAACAAGAAGGCCGGCGGAAACAGGACGAATACAAGAATCAGGCCGCCGGTGATCATCCAGGCGCTGCGGTAGGCCGGCTCCGCGGACGGAACGGCTTTGCCGCTGAACAGGACGAACATCGTATAGCTGACGGCCGCCGACAGGCCCAGCGCGGCGCCGAGCGCATCGAAGTTCGCCAGGCCGTGATCCAGAATGCCAGCCGCCATCAGCGTGCCGCCGAAGAGAACGGCAAGCGTAATCAGCATCAAATTGCTTGGCCGCTTGCGCCGGCGCACCGCGTCGACCAGCACGCCCATCCACGTGAACTGGAACAGCAGGATGATCGCGAGCGAATTCGGAATATAGCGCAGCGATTGGTAATACAGCAGGCCCGTCAGCGCCGTCGGCATGCCCGCCGCCATCAGCAGCAGCCGCTGCTTCCATGACAGCGCGGGACGCGCCGGCACGGCCGAACGGCCGCCCTCTCCCGAGCCGACGGCGTTGCGCCGTTTGCGGATGGCGTTCCGCTTGGTGACCGCGGCCAGCAGCCAGGACAGCACGAAGCCGACCAGCAGCTGCGAGCCCACGACCTCGCCAAGCTCGTAACCGCGTCCGTACGCCTTGACGACGATGGTGGACAGGATGCCGTAGCTGACGGCGCCGAGGAACACCGCGATCGCGTATTTCATATCGAATTTCATAGCTATAATGTCTCCTTCCGAAGCGGCGCAGCGGACGGCGGTTAACAATGCCGTACGCACAAAAAACTTCCTAACCGCAAATATGAAATCATCCGGGGATGAATCCATATTCGTAGTTAGGAAGTTACGGCTTCCTGTAGAAACCCTCGCCCTGCTGCGAGGCTATACGAACGATCCGAGCTGCTGCGCGCTCAACATCGAAATCTTACCTGACAAGCGAAACGCTGTCAACCGTTAATTCGCCCTTTTGCCTCACGTCAGCTTGCCGAAGTCGCCGCGCATGATCGTGCGGACATGCCCCGCCCATTTTCCGTTGGCCGGGCAGTACTTGCGCGCGACCTTCTCGATCGTCGTGTAGCCCCGTTCCACGTAATTATCGTTGATGAGCTTGCCGAACTTTTTGACGCTGTCCCCTTTCGTGGCGAAGCTGAACGCCATCGCGTGCGCATTGCCGGTGACCGCGTTCAAGCCGAACAGATTGTTCTTGGTCTTGGCCAGCTTGCTCTTGCCGTTGCCGCTCTCGAGCTTCATGACCGCGATCGTGAAGAACGCGTTGATGCCGTAATCCCGCTCTACGGCGAGGATGGCGTCCTCGAGTCCCTGATTCGCCAGCTTCGTTCCTTTGAGCAATCGGGCGATGTGCGCCTTCGTCAGCCCGGAGTCGGACATGACCTTGGAAGACGGCTTAACGGGATCGCCGGAGGATGCGGATAACGGAGCGGCCGACTGCACGGTGACTTCGGATTTCGCTTTGGCTTGCGCGGGGGCAGGCGCCGATTTCGCCGCTTCCGCAGGCGCGGACGCAAGGGCGGGAACCGGCTCGGGAACCGCGGTTGCGGCGGCTTGGGCGGGATCGATCGGGGCGGTGTAGCGGCCGTTGACGTAGCCGCCGCCCTTCAGCGCGAGCCAGCCGGCGGCGGTCGCGCCGACGACGTCGAGGCGCGTGTCTTGCTTCACTTCGCGGACAATATCGGCATCGGCGCTTGGCAGCGCGCGAACGTTCAGATAATAGGAGGTGACGCGATATGTACGGATGGAGGGAGCGGCTGCCGGAGCGGTCGGTTTCTTGAGAGCGGCTGCCGTCTGTATATGAACCGTGGCCGAAGCTTTGGGGATGACCGTCGCGGGTTGAAAGAGCGACTTGGGCTGATCCGGCGCTACCGGCGCCGCGATCCTGGAAGCCGGCGCGGCCGACGCCGTGCCGTGCCACTGCGGGAAGCCGTACGCCATGTCGGCGGAACGGTTGCTTCCTTCGTTCGTCAACAGGTTAAACGAGAAGAACAGAGACGCGAGAAGCGCCGCGATCATCAAATAAGCCACTGCATTCCACTGGATACTCCGGGTCATGACTTGCACCTCTTCCTTGGATTTTTAGGGGCCTTTCCGATATGAGTCTGATTGTAAAGGCTGTCTAACGAGAAGCATGTCAAAGCTTCTGTACGAATCGTATGAACTTTTGTCGACGGACATGCCTCTTCTGGCGAAATAAAAAGAAGCCTGATTGCTCAGGCTTCGAAAATGAGAAATTTCCAATGTTTTTTCGGTTTCCTCTTCAATTCGCCAAACCCGCGTCGGGATAGCGTTTCCGGGCTTTGTAGCCGTCCTCGTAGCCGTGGTAATAGGCCGCGCGCTCCTCGCCTTGCTTCCAGCAGATTAGAATTTCCTCACCATTGAGCACCGAAGGGAAATCGATCAGCCCCGGATTGATCATTTTGAGCAAGACGCCCTTGCGCTCGAAGTTGCCGATGGCCAGCTCCACTTCCATCCGCATGAACTCCAGCTGGGTCTCGAGCTCGAAGAACGGATCCGACGCTTCCGGACCTTCGGGCAGCGTGCCTTCCCTGCGCTGCTTCGTCAATTGATGAAGCAGCTCGAACTTCATTTCGAATTGCTGCGTGAGCAGCTGCAGCTTGATCAAGTCTTCCTGGAGCTCGGGCAGCAGCGCGTTCGCTTCCTCGATCGTAAACGTAACCGGCTTCATGTGTAGACATCCACTCCTCTACAGCCAGTTTACTTCAATTCGGCACAAAACGCCATTTGGGCGAAGGTCCCGCGCGGCCCGGTCCCGCGAACGAAAAACGGCCGGCGGCTCCTCTACGGGAGCCTCCGGCCATGCATGCGATCAAGCGGATTACACCTTCGCGAGCGGCGAATAGCCGGCCGCTTCGTAGATCATTTCCGACAATTTCACGACCTTCAGCGCGAATTCGCCCGGAACGAGCACCTCGTGCCGGCCCAGGATCGCGTCGACGAAGCTCTTGTCCTGGTTCGTGGTCGCCTGCGGCAGCTCGGGCACGACCGGCTCCTGCTTCCACCGGCGCAGCGTGATTTTGCCGTTGTCGTAGAAGATGCCGCCCGTCTCGCCGCAGAAGACGAACGTCTCGTGCCAGCACGGCGCGTTGCCGACCAGGTTCAAGCCGGCGACCGCCCCCTCGGCGAACTTGATCGACGTGAAGGTGTCGATCTCGACCGGCGTGCCGTGCATTTGCAGCTGCGGGGACACCTCGACCGGCGTGAGGCCCGTCGTCCACAAGAGCACGTCGATGATGTGGCTGCCGGAATCCATCAGGAAGCCGCCGCCGGACAAGGACGGATCTTGGCGCCACGAGCCGCTCGTGCCCTGCTTCCATTCTTGGTACAGCGAGGCGGTGACGGACGTCAGCTTGCCGATTTCGCCGCTTGCGATGGCATTGCGGATATACAGAAACTCAGGCTGGAAATGGCGCTGGTACGACACCTGCAGCAGCTTGCCCGAATCCGCCGCGATCTGGATGAGCTGCGCGGCTTCGACCGACGAGCACGTCATCGGCTTCTCCAGCATCACGTGCAGACCCTTCTGCAGCGCGGCGCTCGCCTGCTCGAAATGAAGCGTATGCGGGGAGCAAACGACGACGGCGTCGACTTCGCCGCCGTCCAGCAGCTCCCGGTAATCCGTATACGTCTTGACGCCTTCGAGCGCCTGGTTCGCGATGAACCGGTCGCGATTCTCCGCGCTCGTGTCCGCGAGCGCCGTGATCGTGACCTCTGGCAGTTCCTTCAGCTGGCGCGCATGCCAGCCGGCGATGCCGCCCGTTCCGATGATCCCCATGCGAATTGCGTTCAACTGCTTCGCCTCCTGATGAGCGTGAAATTGGCTCTTTCTCCTTTAACGTAGCACAATCGGCAAGCGCTACCAATCCAATATCGCGCCAACCTGCGGCCGCGCGCATCCCAAAAATCGCAATGTTTGGCGAATGGGATTGTAGGCAAAGCTAAGCAAGGAACACGACTACACGGAGCTGCAAACAGGAGGATGATTACCGATCATGAAACACGCACGTTTGTTAAAAGGAACGGCAGCCGTCGCGCTGCTTGCCGGACTCGCGGCCGTCAGCCCGCTTCGGGCGCTCGCGAGCGATCATCACGAGACGCAATCCCAGACGGTGACGGTGAAGATCATCGACGCGAAAGGCGAATCCATCGGCTCCGCCACGCTCATGCAGAAGGACGATCAGGTGCTCGTGCGCGTCGAAGCGAGCAAGCTGACGCCGGGCGAGCACGGCCTTCATTTCCACGAGACCGGCAAATGCGAGGCGCCGGCTTTCACGTCGGCAGGCGCGCACTTCAACCCGGCCGCGAGAATGCACGGCTTCAATAATCCGAAGGGCTTCCACAACGGCGACCTCCCGAACCTGAAGGTCGACGCCGCCGGCAACGCGAAAGCCGAATTCGAGACCAAGGTCGTGACGCTTGCGAAGGGACAGCCGAATTCGCTGCTGAAGGACGGCGGCACGGCGCTCGTCATTCACGACAAAGCGGACGACTACGTGACCGACCCGTCGGGCAACTCCGGCGACCGGATCGCGTGCGGGGTCATTCAATAATAGCAAGGCGCTTCGACGAAACCATGGCCGGGAAATCCTCCCGCCGTGGTTTCTTTCGTTTACACGCCCGCGCAAATCCGGTACATTGGTAGAGTTGCGTTTCGCGAGTCATGGCTATAGCGGAAGAGAGAAATTCGAAGACGAAGGAGCACGGAGAGACATGAGCAACGGCGTGATTACGAAGGAACTGTCGCCCTGGGTCAAGGCGCTGGATTTGACCCCCCATCCGGAGGGCGGCTGGTATAAAGAATTATGGAAGGCCGGCTTCACGATTCCGCGGGAGGTGCTTGGGGAGCCGTATTCCGGCGATCGCGCGGCGGCGTCCTCCATTTATTTCGTCCTGCACCCGGACGAATTCTCCGAATGGCATACCGTGCTGTCGGACGAGCTGTGGCTCTGGCATGCCGGCAGCCCGCTGCTGCTGACGCTCGGGGGTACGGGCGAGCACCCCGCGACCGAGGAAGAAATCGTCGTCGGACCCGATATCGCGAACGGCCAGCGCCCGCAAGCGCTCGTTCCCGCGAAGGCCTGGCAGATGGCGAAGCCGCTCGGCGACGAGCCCGTGCTCGTGTCCTGCGTGGTGGCGCCGGGCTTCCATTACGACGATTTCCGGCTGATCGCGCGTTAACAGTACCTTAATATAGAAGAAAAGGAATCGTAATCGCCAACCAGGCAGATGCTGGTTGGTTTTTTCTTATTGTCAACCCCGGTTTCATGAATACTTTCTCATTTATTTCTAAGAAACCGGCTTTTCTCCATGGCAGGCAAGGACTTCCGTTTACATTGGTAAGTGGTGGAAAGTTTCGGCGTGTTATAGTCGGTTTAGGACATGACAATGACAGCCAAGACAACCACAAACTTACCGCCTGGAGGAAATCTTCCTATGATTAATTTGCCATCCCGCTTCGCCAAACGCGCGCTTACGCTGACCTTGGGCCTTTCCATCGCCTTCACGGGCGCATTAACCTTTACGCCGCACACGACGCACGCCGCGACGTCGTCGTCCGCGTCCAAAACGTCGCTGGCCGCCAAAATCGAAGCCACGGGCATGAAATATTTGGGCAAGCCGTACAAATTCGGCGCGAAATCCGGCATTACCAGCGCATTCGACTGCTCGTCCTTCACGCAGTACATCTTCAAGAAGAACGGCATCAGCCTGCCGCGTTCGTCCCAGCAGCAAGCGAAGGCCGGCGTGAGAGTATCCAAGAGCGCGCTGAAGCCCGGCGATCTCGTCTTCTCCGACACGAACGGCGACGGCGTCATCAATCACGTCAGCCTGTACATCGGCAACGGCAAGCTGCTGCATACGTACCGGGTCGGCATCGGCGTAACCGTCTCGACGTTCAAGGGCAGCGCGTGGGACCGCCACTTCGTCACGGCGCGCCGCGTCATTAAGTAGAAACTTCCTATAAATACGGTAAACGCGGAGGCACCGGCCTCCGCTTTTTTGCGCGGATGGGCAAGCGTAGAGACCTGTCAATTCGCCGCCCCATACACTATGGTAGCAAGCGGCGATCCGCTATCAGGAGGCATGGGCGATGAAACTCGACATTGGCTGCGGCGCGCATAAGCGCCCCGATTACTACGGCATCGACCGCATCGCGATGCCCGGCGTCAACTGGGTCGGCGACTTGAACGGCACGCTGCCGTTCCCGGACGATTCCGTCGACGACATCGCGGTATGCCGCATGCTGCCGTACGCGAACGATTTGGAAGCCGCGCTCGCGGAGCTTTACCGGATCGGCCGGCACGGGACCGTCCTGACCTTGCTCTGCCCGTACGCGCATCACTTCCGCCACGGCGCCAACCCGTATTTGAAACACCGCTTCGACGAACATACGCCCCGTTATTTGACCCCCCGCTTCATGCAGCCCGATGAAGGGCTGCGCTGTCCCCCGATCGCGCCTTACGATTACGTCCCTCCGCTCCCTTACGACTTCCGCTTGCTTCGCATGGAGCTGTTCTACGAGCCGGCCTTCTCCCCGCCGCTGTACGAGCCGGAAGAGCTCGAGCTGCTCAAGGAGCTGCAGGCGAACGTCGTGGACGAAATCCTGTACCGCTTCGTCATCGTCAAGGATGCCCTGTCCGACGACGAGTGGCGGCGCCTCTGCCTGCTGGAACCGTCCGAGCCGCACGCCGTCCTCCAACTGCGAAATCGACAAGTTGCTCCCGATTAAACGCTTCATATGCCGTCGGGGACCCGCATATGCTCCTATAGTGCAATCCGCGAGATTGGCACATAGGGGGTGAGAAACATTCCTCTCGTAGTTCGGGCTACCGTGAACATGACCGGCGCCATTACCTTTACGGGCAACACGCTCGGCCTCAGCCGCTCGACGACGGAAGGCATTCCCGGCACCCAAGACAGCATCGGCGCGTTCGTCACGACCAATACGTCCTCCCGATTCGGCACCTATCCGTTCGGGACGACGAACAACTACGTGGTCAACAACGCGTCCGCGAATCTCGTCATGCCCGCAGGCAGCTCCGTCGTCTACGCGGAGCTGATCTGGGGCGGCACGTACGTCGTGCCGGGCGTCAATCTGTCGTCCGCCATCAACAATCCCGTCACGCTCACGCTGCCGAACAGCGCCAGCTTCAGCGTCACGCCCGATCCCGCCACCGCCAACACGTACGACCTGAACTCGGGCTCGCTCGGCTATACCCGTTCCGCGAACGTCACCTCGCTGATTCAGCAGGGCGGCGCGGGGACGTACAACGTCGGCGGCGTCGTCGGCACGATCGCGGTGACCGATCCGACCGTCAACCACGCGGGCTGGACGCTCGGCGTCATTTACGCCAACCCGTCCTTGCCGTTCCGCAACATGTCGCTGCGCGCGGGCGCCGTACTCATCCAAGCCGATTCGGGACCGGTCAATACGACGATCACGGGCTTTGCCACGCCGACGTCGGGCGCGCTTGGCGCCAGAGCGCTGCTCAGCGCGCAGGAAGGCGACGCCAACCGGTCGGGCGACCAGGCGCTGCTCGGTCCGACCACGGGTTCGCTCGTCGCGCTGTCGGGACCGAACAACTTCGCCAACAACTTCTTCGCGTCGCAGATCAACAACGACGCGGGCCAGCTCGACACCACGGGCACCTTCGGCACGCGCAACCAGACGAACGGCGCGCCGGGCAGCAACATCATCGGCGGCCGGCAGGGCTGGGACATCACGAATGTCGACGTCTCCTCCCGGTTCGTCAACAACCAGTCGTCCGCCGTCCTTCAGCTGACGACGTCCGGGGATGCGTACGTCGTCAACGGCGTTGCCATTCAGGTCAACATCAATTCGCCGAACGTCGGCGTGACCAAGAGCGCGAACGTAGCCGGGACGGTCATCGGCGACCAGATCATCTATACCGTCACCGTCAGCAACGCCGGCACCGCCAACGCCGCGAACGTCGTCGTCAGCGATGTGCTTCCCGCAGGCTCCACGTTCGTCGCGGGCAGCGTGACCGTCGCGGGCATCCCGCGACCGCAAGCCGACATAACGGCGGGCGTGGCCATCGGGACCTTGGCGCTGAACAGCTCCGTGACGCTTACATACCGCGCCAACGTCACGTCCCTGCCCGCTTCCGGCCAAATCTCGAACCAGGCGAAAGCCGCGTTCACGTTCCAAAGCGTCGCCGGCGGCGACACCATCAGCGGCGTCATCCCGTCGAACACGGTCAATACGCCGGTCTACGCGCCGGTCCTGAGCATGACCAAGACCGGCAGCACCGCGAACGCGTCCGTCGGTTCCACGGTGACGTACACGGTCGTGGTCGCCAACTCCGGCACCATCGCCGCGAACACCACGTTCACGGACAACATTCCGGCCGGCAGCACGTTCGTGGCGAACAGCTTCACCGTGAACGGCGTCGTCCAGTCCGGCGCCAATCCGGCGACGGGCGTCAATATCGGCTCCGTGCCCGCGGGCGGATCGCGAACGGTCACGTTCCAAGTGCTCGTGAACAGCCTGCCGTCGCCGCCGCAGCTGACCGACCAGGCCACCGCTGCGTATACGTACAGTCCGCCGGACGGCAGGACGCTGAGCGGCTCCGCGGCGTCCAACACGCTGACGATTCCCGTCACGCTGCCGAACGTCAATTCGGCGAAGAGCTCGAACCGCGCGAACACGACCATCGGCGATACGGTCACCTTCACGACCGTCGTCTCCAATACCGGCGTCGCGGCCGTTACGAGCGTTGTGTTCACCGATCCGATCCCGACCGGCTCCGCCTTCGTCTCCGGCTCCGTCGTCGTCGACGGGGTCTCCAAACCGAGCGCGTCGCCGCCCGCCGGCATCGCGCTCGGGACGATCGCCGCGGGAAGTTCTTCGACGGTCGTCTTCCAGGTGCTCGTCACGTCGATTCCCAATCCGGCCCAGATCAGCAACCGGTCCACCACGACCTACAATTCCGGCACGTTCAGCGGCGTGTCGCTGTCGAACACGGTCAACGTCCCGGCCGCCGCGCCGGCGATCGCCGCGCAAAAGTCGGCCAGCCTCACGCAGGCGACCGTGGGCGACACGATTACCTACTCGTTCGCGATCCAGAACACCGGCAATTACGCCGCGCTGCTGACGCTGACGGATCCGCTGCCCGCCGGCACGGCCTACGTGGCAGGCAGCATCGCCGTCAACGGTTCGCCGCGCCCGGGCCAAACGCCGCAGACCGGCATCTCGGTCGGCGTTCTCGCTGCCGGCGGGTCCGCAACCGTCACCTTCTCGGTGCTGCTCCAGTCGCTGCCGAATCCGCCGAACCTTGTGAACCAGGGCACGGTTTCGTATGCGTACACGCTGCCCGATAACCGGACGTTCAACGGCAGCATCGCTTCCAACCCGGTTTCGATTCCCGCGTCCGCGCCGAACGTGACGATCGTCAAGTCCGCCAGCGAGCCGGATGCCGCCGTCGGGGATATCGTCACGTATACGCTCCTCTCCACCAACAACGGCTTCCAACCGGTCACCCAGGTCATCGTGTCGGATCCCATTCCCGCCGGTTCGCAGTTCGTCAGCGGCAGCGTGCTCGTGAACGGGGCGCCGGCCGCGGGCGCGAATCCCGCGTCGGGCATCGCCGTCGGCACGCTCTCGCCGGGCGCTTCCGTGACGGTGTCGTTCCAGGTCGCCGTCGTCTCCGTTCCCGCCGGCGGCGCGCTCACCAACCGCGGGGCGGTCGGGTTCACCTCCGGCGCGTTCACGGGCACGTCGTTCTCGAGCACGATCGCGATCCCGGTCTTCCAGCCCGTCATTACGGTCCAGAAGAGCGCGAACCGGTCGGCGACGACCCTAGGCGATACCGTCGTCTACACCTTGCAGGTGCAGAATACGGGCAACATCTCCGTCCAGGCCAACCTGACGGACAATATTCCGGCCGGCACGGTCTTCACCGAGAACTCCGTGCTGCTGAACGGCGCGCCGCAGCCCGGCACGACGCCGCCGACCGGCATCCCGATCTTCACGATCTCCCCGGGAGGCTCGGCCGTCGTCACGTTCGAGGTCGCCGTCGTCTCGCTGCCGAACCCGCAGCAGCTCGTGAATCAAGGCAACGCGACGTTCGCGTACACGCTGCCGAGCGGACGGGTCGTGAACGGAAGCTCGCCGTCGAACATCGTCACGATTCCCGTCTCCGCGCCGAACGTCCCGGTCGTGCTCAGCACGACCGCCATCGACGCCGTTACCGGCGATAACGTCCCGTATACCGCCGTCGTGACGAACAACGGCATCGCGACCGTCAACAACGTCGTCTTCGTCGCTTCTCCGATTCCAGGCACGACCTTCGTTCCCGGCAGCGTGACGGTGAACGGAACGGCAAGGCCCCAGGCGGATCCGACCGCCGGGATTCTGATCGGTTCCTTGGCGCCAGGCGCCTCTGCGACCGTGACCTATGAGGTGAATATTAGCATGCCTGTTTCCGATCAGATTCTCAATCAGTCGACGGTCAGCTTCACGTCGGGCACCTTTGCCGCCACGTCGTCGTCCAACGTCACGACGACGCCGATCACGCAGCCCGTCATCGGCGTGGTGAAGACGGCGAACACGGCGAACGCGACCGTCGGCGATACCGTGACGTTCACGATCGCCGTCGGCAACACGGGCAATCTGCCCGCGAACGTCACCGTGACGGATACGATTCCGCCGACCACGACCTTCGTGGCCAACAGCGTCATCGTCGCCGGCACGCCGCAGCCGGGCGCGACGCCGACGGGCGGCATCAACGCGGGCACGGTCAATCCCGGCGCCACGGTATTCGTCATGTTCTCCGTCGTCATCGATTCGCTGCCCACGCCGCAGTTCCTCGTCAACCAGGCGACGGCGACGTATACGTTCACGCCGCCGGACGGCCGGCTGCTGACGCGTTCGCAGCTGTCCAACACGCTGTCGATTCCGGTCTCCTCGCCGAACGTCCAGATCGCGAAATCGTCGACGATGACGGCCGTGTCGATCGGGGACGTCATTCCGTACACGGCGATCGTCTCGAACACCGGCATCGCCCCCGTCGCGAACGCCGTCTTCATCGACGGCATCCCCGCCGGCACGGCGCTCGTGCCGAACAGCGTGACGGTGAACGGCATCGTGGTGCCCGGCGGCAATCCCGCCGTCGGCGTCAACATCGGCACGATCGCGAGCGGCGACAGCGCGACGGTGGCGTTCTCGCTGACCGTCGTCTCCGTGCCGGCCCCGCCGACGATCACGAATACGTCGTCGGTATCGTTCACGTCCGGCGCCTTCTCGGGCCTCGCGTTCTCGAACACAGTCAACATACCCGTCTTCCAGCCGGTCATCGGCGTCGCGAAGTCGGCGAACACGACGAACGCGACCGTCGGCGACACGGTCGTCTACACGTTCAACGTCTCCAATACCGGCAACTACGTCGCGCTGACGACCTTGACCGACACGATCGACCCGTCCGTGTCCTTCGTGCCGAACAGCGTCATCGTGAACGGCACGCCGCAGCCGGGCGCGGATCCCGTCGCGGGCATCCCGCTGAACGTCATCGCGCCCGGCGCGACGACCGTCGTCACGTTCTCGGTCGTCATCAATTCGCTGCCGGCCGGCCAGCAGCTGTCCAACACGGCGACCGCGTCGTACGCGTACACGCTCCCCGACAACCGGACGCTGACCGGCTCGGCCGTCTCGAACACGCTGTCGTTCCCGGTATCGCCGCCGGACGTTCGGGTCGCGAAGAGCACGGGCAGCACGGCGCTCACGATCGGCGACACGCTGACGTACACGACCGTCGTCACCAATGGCGGCATCGCGCCGGTCGACAACGTCGTTTTCTCGGATCCCATTCCGCAGGGGACGTCCTTCCTGGCGAACAGCGTCACGATCAACGGCGTCGCGCAGCCGGGGGCCAACCCGGCGGCGGGCTTCTCGCTGGGCGCCATTCCGGCGGGCGGCTCGGTCACGGTCGCCTTCAGCGTCACCGTCAACGCCGTGCCCGACAGCCAGGCGATCAGCAACCGCTCGTCCGTCAGCTTCACGTCCGGCGCCTTCTCGGCCGTCACGTTCTCGAATACCGTCACGACGCCGGTCTATCAGCCGGTCATCGGACTCGTCAAGAGCACGCTCACGGCGACCGCCAGCGTCGGTTCCGTGATCACCTATTCCGTCGTCACCAGCAACACCGGCAATTACCCCGCGACGGTGACGCTCTCGGACAACGTTCCCGCCGGCACGTCGTTCGTCCCGAACAGCGTCGTCGTGAACGGCGCGCCGCAGGCCGGCGCCGATCCGTCGGTCGGCTTCAGCATCGGCGTCGTGGCGCCGGGCACCAGCACGACCACGACGTTCAACTTCCTGATCGAATCGCTGCCGGCCACGCAGCAGCTGATCGACCAGGCGACGGGCAACTATCTCTACACCTTGCCGGATACGCGCTCGTTCTCGCAGACGTCGCTGTCCAACATCCTGCAAATTCCGGTCAGCTCGCCGAACCTGACGGTCGTGAAGAGCACGACCGCGACGGATGCCGTCATCGGCGACATCGTCCCGTATTCCATCCTGGTCACGAACGTGGGCATCGCCGCCGTGAACAGCGCCGTGCTGAGCGACATGGTGCCGGCGGGCACGTCGTTCGTGCCGAACAGCGTCACCGTCGGCGGCGTGCCGCAGCCGGGGGCGGATCCGGGCGTCGGCTTCCCGATCGGCGCCATCGCGCCGAACACGTCCGTGACGGTCACCTTCAACATCGTCGTCAACTCGCTGCCCGCGAACGGCCTGATCAGCAACGTCGCGACGATCAGCTTCACGTCCGGCGCCTTCTCCGGCACGAGCCAATCGAATACGCTCACGACGCCGATCTTCAATCCGATCATCGGCGTGCTGAAGAGCGCCAACACCGCCAACGCAACCGTCGGCGACACGATCACGTACTCGCTCGACGTCACCAACACCGGCAATATCGTGGCCGACGTCACCGTCGTGGAGCCGATTCCGACCGGCGCGGTCTTCGTGCCGAACAGCGTCACCGTCGGCGGCGTGCCGGTGCCGGGCGCCGATCCCACGACCGGCATCCCGATCGGTCCCGTGCAGCCGGGCGCGACGGTGCACGTCATCATCACGCTGCAGGTCACGGTCGACGCCCTGCCGTCGCCGCAGCAGCTGTCCAACACGGCGACCGCGAACTATTCCTTCTCGCCGCCGGACGGACGGACGCTGTTCGGCTCGGTCCAATCGAACACGGTCGTCATCCCGGTCTCCTCGCCGAACGTATCCGCCGTCAAATCGACCAATGCCATCGACGCCGTCAGCGGCGACACGATCACCTATACGATCGTCGTCACGAACAACGGCATCTCGCCGGTCGATAACGTCGTCGTCGTCGACCCCGTGCCGGCAGGCGTCACGTTCGTTGCGGGCAGCGTGACCGTGAACGGCGTGACGCAGCCGAACGCGAATCCGAACACCGGCATTCAGGTCGGCGTCATCGCGGCAGGCGCCACCTCCACCGTCACGTTCCAGGTGCTCGTGCAATGATCGAGAACGACAGCCTGCCGATGACGATCCGCAACCAGTCGGTCGTTTCCTTCGACTCCGGCTCGGCTGCCGGCTTCGCCTATTCCAACGTCGTCCATACCATCGTGAACGGCCCCGTGATCGGCGTCGCGAAGACGTCCGATACGGCGCAGGCGGGACTGTCGCTTCCGCTGACGTTCCGCCTCGCGGTCACGAACACGGGCAACCGTTCCGCGAACGTGACCGTGTACGACACGCCCCCGTCCGGCACCGTCTTCGTCGCCAACAGCATCCTCGTCAACGGAGCGCCCGTTCCCGGCATTACGCCGGGAACGGGCATTCCGCTAGGCGAAGTCGGTCCGGGCAGTCTTTATACGATCGTGTTTCAATTGATCGTGACCTCGGTGCCCGCATCGGGCCGAATCGAGAACCAGGCGCGCGCCGATTATTCGTTCGTGACCTTGGACCACCGGACGATTACCGGCTCGGCGCTCTCGAACGTCGCGTCGGTGCCCGTGACCGGCCTTGCCGTCACGCTGAGCAAGAGCGTTTCCAATGCCGTGACGTTCGTCGGGGACATGATCGGGTATTCCGTTCTCGCGGCCAACGATGGCTCCGACGGCATCGCGCAGGCCGTGCTGTACGACCCGCTTCCGGACGGAACGGCGTTCGTGCCCGGCAGCGTGACCATAGGCGGCGTCCGAAGCCCGTCGTCGTCCCCGGCGGCCGGGATCGTGCTCGGCACGATCGAGCCCGGCACCTCCAAGCTCGTCACGTTCAACGCCGTCGTGCTCGACGTGCCGGTGCAGACGCGGCTGACCAACCGGGCGCGGCTGGCGTTCCGATACGGCCAATACGAGCAATCCGTGGAATCCGGCGCCGTCACGGTCATCGTCTCGGGCCCGTCGCTGACGGCCGTCCTCGCCGTCTCCCCGGTACTGGCGACGATCGGCGACAAGCTCGCCTATACGTTAACGATCGCGAACGCGGGGACGCTGGAGACGAGCGTCACGGTGAAGGATTTGATTCCGGCGGGGACCTCCTTCCTCTCGGGCACCGCCGCCTTGAACGGCCGTTCGCTGCCGAACGCGGATCCGTCGACGGGCATCGCGCTCGGCCTGCTGGTGCCCGGCCAGACGTTCGTCCTGACGTTCGCCGTCGCCGTCACCCGCGAGGTGCTGCAGCCGGCGCTGTCCCAGATCGCCAACCGCGCGATCGTCGATTACGCGTTCGGGCTGCCAAACGGCCTCGCCGTTACGGACACGATGCTCTCCAACGCCGCGGTGACGGAGCTCGTCTATCCTTACATCGGCGTGACGCTGGATGCCGACCCGCATCTCGTCGAAGCCGGCGGAAGCTTCCTGGCCAGCGTTCGCGTCACGAACGCGGGCAATTACCCCGCTTCCGTCACCCTGCGGGATTTCGTGCCGCGCGAGACGGAGCTCGTGCCGGGCAGCGTGCTCGTCGACGGCCGGCCCGTTTCCGGCGCGACGTCCGACGGCATCCCGGTCGGCACGGTCGCCGCGGGCGGCGCCGCCTCGGTCACGTACGTGCTTCGCGTCGCGCGCCATCCGCTGCAAAGCCGGATTCGCTTCCGCGTCCGCGCCGCGTACGACTATTACGTGAACGAACGAAGCCGCGATTCCGCGGCCTTCTCCAACGAAACGGAGGTCCGCGTCGAGGCGGACGAAGAATGAACGCACGCCAACGAAGCGCGGCGCATCCCGAATGGGAGCGCCGCGCTTCGTTTTGCTGCTTTGCTGTTTGCTGTTTGGCTGCTTTTCTGTTTGGCTGCTTTTCTGTTTGGCTGCTTTGCTGTTTGGCTATTATTATGCTTTTTTGCTAGTGCTGCTTATGCCGCTTGTACGTTAAGCCCGGTACACGTAAGGATCCTTCGGCTTGTCGATCCCTTGCCAGGTCTTGACGTCGAGCACGGGCAGCGTCTGCTTGAACGGCTGGTAAAATTCCGCTCCCAGCTTTCCTTCGACGTGGACCCACTGATCGTTCGAGAACGGCGCGCCTTCCGGGAAACGGACCAGCATGCCGAACACGCCGGAATCGGCCACGCAGTGGATGAAGCCGAAGCGGAAGACGAAGTATTGGTTGCCTTGGGTCTGATCGCCTTTGTAAATAAATCCGTCGAAGCTGACCGTCCGCCCGATGAACGCGTCGGGGTAATTGTAGAGCGCCTCCAGCCCCTTCAGGAAGTTCGCGTCGGTCAGATGAACGTCTTTCGTCCCCAGGAAATCGTCCAATTCCTTCTTCGACACTTTGGCGTACCCCGTCTTGCCGTAGAAGACGCTCGTGTCCGGCTTGAGAAACTGATGGAAGCCGGGATTGTCGGCGGAGACGTTGAAATCCGGGAACGAGAACCCCTTCGCCTTCACGAAGCTGGAATCGAGCGTCTGCACGGGCAGGCAGAACCCGGTCAGCAGCGGGAAGATCAAGATGCCGTAGCCCAAGTACCGCTTCCACCGGATCGGCGATTCATGCGTGTGGCCGAAATGATCGTGACCGTGCCCGTCATGGTCGTGACCGTGAATGCCGTGTCGGGCGTCATGCGCGTGGCCGTGATGGTCGTGACCGTCATGCGCGTGGCCGTGATGATCGTGACCGTCATGCGCGTGACCGTGATGATCATGGCCGCGATGGTCGTGTCGGGCGTCATGCGCGTGGCCGTGATGATCGTGCCCGTCATGCGCGTGGCCATGAGAGTGGTCATGGACATGCCCCGCGCTGCCGTCAAGCGAAGCCGGCCGACCGTCGGCCGGCTCCGCGGAGATCGCCGCCGCGGCCGCGGCTTTCCGTTTGGCCGCCTCGCGTTCTTTGACGTAGAGCCGGACGAACTCGAAGACGAACAGCACGCCGAGCAGCGCGATGGCGCTCTCCGACAAGTACGCGTACTTGGTGTTAATGTATTTGTTCAGGTTGCCGTTCATATGCATCATCAGGAACAAGCAGGCGAACCCGGCGAGCAGGTAGAGTCGGATCATCCCAGCAGCCTCCCCACGAGCAGCGACACGCCGAGCGTGCTGGCGGCGACGAGCCCGATCAGGACGAGCACGAACCGGCCGCGGAACACGCCGAGCAGCATCAGCGTATTTTTGATGTCGATCATCGGGCCGAAGACGAGAAACGCCGACAGCGCTCCGATCGGGAACGTGCTGCGGAACGACGACGCGATGAACGCGTCCGCCTCCGAGCACAGCGACATGACGAACGCGAGACCGATCATGACAAGCGACGCCGTCACCGGATTGCCTCCGAGCTTCAGGAGCGAAGCGGTCGGGATGAACGTCTGCATGGAGGCCGCGATGAACGCCCCGAGCACCAGATATTTGCCGACGGAGAAGAACTCGTCGACCGCGTGCAGCATGACGTCGTACAGACGGCGAAGCAGCGGCGCGGGAACCGGCCGCGGACCGGTTATCGGCGTCTCGAGGCCGGCTGCCGTCTCCAGCGCGGCGACGTCCTCGCGCAAGCGCATCGGCAGCTTCGGGTAGAGAAACGACAGCGCGATCGCCGTAACGTAGGCCACGACGATCGCGGAGCCGCCGCGGACGAGCACCATCCGCCAGTCGTTGCCGAAGGCGATATACGTCGCGAACAGCACGACGGGATTGATGATCGGGCCCGTCAGCATGAACGCGATGCCCGCGTGCAGCGGGACGCCCTTGCGCAGCAGCCTGCGCGTAATCGGCACGATGCCGCATTCGCAGGCCGGGAACAGCAGGCCGACGCCGCAGCCGAGCAGCGAAGCCGCGAACCGGTTGCGCGGCATGACGCGCGCGATCCACCGCTCCGACAGGAACGTCTGGATGAGTCCCGACACGATGACGCCGAGCAGAATGAACGGAATCGCTTCCATGATCATGCTCAGAAAAATCGTATTCAGTTGCAAAAATGTAACCACGTCTTCCCTCCGGCACGTAAGTCCCCTACTCTATCTACTTGCTCCATTATCTATCATTCGCCCGGCAAAAGCCAATGACGCTTTCTGGACGGCAAGGACGGCGGATGTGCGCAGGCGGATTTTGCACCGCGACAGCGGCTGCGGTATTCTGTTAGAATGGAAGCGACATTTGCAGCGGAGGTTACGGACGTGGACTACATCGTACTCGACATCGAATTCAACGGGCGAAAATTCGCCAGCGACCTGCCGATGGAGGTCATCGAGATCGGCGCGGTCCGGCTGGACGCGGAGCTCCGGCAGACCGGCCGATTCTCGGCGCTGGTCAAACCGGTTTATTTCGCCAAGCTGAACGACTTCATTCAGAAGAAAACCGGCATTCCGCAGGAGGGCATCGACGCCGCGGAGGGATTCCCGGCCGTCGTCAAGGATTTTTTGGCCTGGCTCGGGCCGAGCGAGCGGTTTCGGATCATTACGTGGGGCGGCGAGGACATGAAGCGGATCGTCTTCGACACGCGGATGCACGGCTTGGACGACGCGTACTGGCTCGGGGTCGATTATTTCGACTTGCTCAAAGGCTACATTCGGCATAAAGGCGTCACCAACGACGTCAGCGTGGAGAACGCGCTGGCCGACCTCGGCATCAGCGGCGACGACAATCAGGCGCATCGCGCGCTCGACGACGCCCGCATGACGGCGGAAATTTTCCGGGCGGTGTTCCCGCATCTCGACTTCTCGCGGACCCAGCGGTACGTGGACGTCTATTCCAACGCCAAGGAACGCAAGCTGGTCAAGAACGCGACCCGGATTCTGGCGGCGCAGAAGCTCGCGGCGACATGGCCGCTCGTCGTCGAGCACGTGCTGAAGGGGAAGGTCGACATCGAGGACGCGCGCAAAATGGCGGAGCTCGAGGCGGTGTTCGAAGCCGAGCTCGCCAAGCCGAAGCGCAAGCCCCGTCCGGCTGCGGCCGAAGCGCCGGCTGCGGCCGAAGCGCCGGCCGCGGCCGAGACGCCGGCGAGCCGGCCGGAAGACGCCGGCGCCGAGTCCTAAAGGGCTAGGCGGCGCCGGCGGTTAACCGGACGCCTGACCGGCCCGCGCCGCTTGCATCTCGCGCTTCATTCAAGCCGCGTCAGCGATCCGGCAACGATCCGTGGGATGCCCGTACCGCCGTTACGACGGCTTCCGGTAATCCGACGGATATTTGCCGTACGTCTCCGTGAACAGCTTCGTGAAGTGCCGCGTGCTGAAATACCCGACCGCTTCGGCGATCTGCTTCACCTGCAGCCGGGTGCCGAGCAGCAGCTCCTCCGCCTTCCCCATGCGCAGCCGGGTCAAGAACTTCATGAACGTCACGCCCGTCCGCTTATGGAACAGCGTGCTGAGGTAGCTGGGCGACACGTTCAGCAGGTCGGCGATCTGGCCGATGCCGACCTCCTCCGCGTAATGCTGCTCGACGTAGCGCAGCACCTGCGCCACGGGATCGACCCGCTCGGCTTCCTTGGATTGGCGCTCGCGCAGCGCGCGTTCCCCGTACGCCTTGAGCGCCCGCGGCACGCCGCCGGTTTCGCCGCCGTCCGCCAAGCCGAGCCCCGGCAGGACATGCCGCATGTACCGCAGCAGCGACCGTTTCTCCGCCTCGCCGCCCTCGCGTTCCCACGCCGCCCAAGACGGCTCCAGCTCCCCGAGCGCGTTCTGCGCGTTCAGATACCTCCCGTCGCGCAGCAATTCCAGCGCCGCGGCCAGCTGCCGGCCGAGCGGCTCCAGCCCCCGCTTTTCCGCCAGGCCGTTCAGCTCCGCGTAATCGACCGTTCCGCCGAACCCGCGGAAGATGCGCAAGTCGCGCAGCTGCTGCAGCCGTGCCAGCCGCGCGCTCAGCTCCTTGAAGCCGCGGCATTCGCCCGTCGTCAGCACGGTGACCGCTTCCTCCGCCCCGCTCGCGCGGGCGGCAAGCTCAAGGACGGCGCCGAAGAAATCCGCGACCTGCCGCTCCCCTTCCTCCTGCCCGCCCGCCTGTTCCCACGCGCCGACCGCGGCCAGCTCCCCGCCGGGCAAAGGCACGACCGCGAGCCGGACGCCGCAATGGGCATGCGCCCGCACGCATTCCGTCAAGGCGCGGTAAAACGCCCCGTGCGCCGCGGCGCGGTCCGGACCGCCCGCCGGGCGGTCCGGCTCGAAGACGGCGCCCCGGAACCGCCCCGTATAGAAGATCCCGTCCCGTTCCTCCGCCTGCACGGACAGCAGCCCGTTGATCAGCGCGGACAGGTTGCTGCCGAACCGTTCGTTATGCAGCAGCAGCATGTCCCGGCCGTCCTTGTACGTGGCGTAGAGCGCCCGCTCCAGCTCCTCCGAGCGCACCGGCTTCAGCATGTATTCCGAGGCGCCGAGCTTGAGCGCTTCCTGCGCGTAACGGAAATCCGAATAGCCGCTCAGGATGATCCATTTCGTCAGCGGCGACGCCTTCCTGCCTTCGCGGATCGCGTCCAGGCCGCTCATCTCCGGCATGCGGACGTCCACGATGGCGACGTTCGGCCGATGCTCGGCGAGCAGCCGCAGCAGCTCCCCGCCGTTCGTCGCCTCGCCGGCGACCGTCCAGGCGGCGTCCATTTCTACGATCATGCTCTTGATCGCGTAACGTACGGGATATTCGTCGTCGGCTATGACCAGCTTCATCCGATCGCCACATCCTTTGCCGGAATTCGAATGGTGATGCGCGTGCCTTCCCCGGGCGCGGAGACGACCTCCAAGGTCGCCCGCTCGTACGCGAGCCGCAGCCGCTCGCGCACGTTCGACAAGCCGACGCCTTCCCGGCTCTGCCGCGGATCGAACCCGACGCCGTCGTCCGTCACGGCGATGACGAGCTCGGGCTCGCCGGATAGTCCCGCCGCCTCCAGCCCGGCGACGATGCGCAGCGCGCAGGGATGCTTGCTCGGCTCGATGCCGTGAAGGACCGCGTTCTCGACGAGCGGCTGGAGCAGCAGCTTCGGCAGCAGCATCGGATAGACCTCCGGCGCGGCGTCGACGTCCAGCGCCATCTTGTCCGCGAACCGCATCCGCTGCAGCTCGCCGTACTGCTCGACGAACGCCAGCTCGTCCTGCAGGCGCGCGCGGTCGCCCGTCTCCAGCGTATAGCGAAGCAAGCCGCTCAGCGACAAAATCGCCCGCTCGAGCAGCGCGCTCTGCCCCGCGCGGTTCAAGCCGATGAACCCGTTCAGCGTGTTGTACAGAAAATGCGGCTGGATTTGCGACTGCAGCGCCCGGTACTCCGCGTCGCGCCGGCCGAGGACGGCGCGGAATTCGCGGTCGATCAGCTCGCCGAGCCGGCTGATCATCGTGTTCAGGCTCGCGCCAAGCTGCGCCACCTCGTCGTTGCCCTTCACCGGATAGCACGCTCCGAGATCGCCGCGCTGCACGCGCTTCATCGTCTGAATCATCCGCTTGAACGGCGTCACCATCCAGCGCGACACCGCCGTGTACAGAATGACGGCGACGACGAGGCCGCCGGCCGCGAAGCCGGCGCCGACCGCGTAGACGCGCTGCAGCTTGTGCCGGACGGCCGATTCGGGGAACAGCACGTAGAGTCCCCACTGGGAACGCGAGACCGTCTTGCTGACGACGCCGTAATCGCCGGACGCCGCGTGCACGACGCCGAGCCCGCGCGCCAGCTGACGCCGCGCGCCGTCGTCGACGGGCCCGCTGGCATAGATCAGCTTGCCCTTGTCGTCGAGAATGGCGGCGAGCGCGCCGTTCTTGAGTCCGACGCCCGTGATCATCCGCTCGATCGCGACCGTGTCCGCGTCCGCCATGATAACGCCGAGCGGACGCCGGGAATCGGGATCCTTGATCAGCCGGGCGACCGAGAACACGGTGGCGCGCGCGCCGCTCAGGTAATCCTGGTCGTGCACGCTGATGAACGCCACGTTGCCGTCCGCCCGCAGCGCTTGGATATACCAGTCCTGCTCGCTGAACGGGAAGCGCGCCGCGGCGCCGTTGGGATTGCCGGCATACGAGGCGTAGACCGAGCCGTCCATCGGCAGGAGGATCGTGCCGAGAATGTCTTTGCGGGTGTTTTTGAGCGCGTTCGGCAGGGTCGTGGACAGCGTCTGTCCGGCCTCGTACTGCTCGAACGGGGTGAGCAGGTTCCAGCCGTAGGTCGATTTCAGCTTCAGCGCGCGCATGACGTCGTCGTAGAAATACGGGGTGACCGTCATCCGGTCGAGGTCGTCGAGGTACGTCTCGATATGCGACGTAAGAGCAGCTAAAGTCCCCGCCATTAGCGAGGACTGCTGCTCTTTGATGGACTTGACGTAATAAGCGGGAAGCTCCACGACGATGACGACGATCGGCAGGATGATCGTGAGGAGGAACAACAGCGTCAATTTGAGCCGGATGGATCGTCTCATGGGCCGCGCGTTCGCCTCCTACCCTTTGATCGCGCCGGAAGCCAAACCCGAGATGAAGTACCGCTGCAGGAACAGGTACAGCACGATCATGGGCAGCGCCCCCATGAGCGAGCCGGCGGCGACCCAGCCGATGTTGCTGTTGTATTGGCCGAAGAAGGCGGCCAGCGCGACCGTGATCGTCCGCGTGTGCGGATGCTGCAGGAAGAAGACCGAGAACTGGTAATCGTTCCACACGGCGACGCCGGTCAGGATGACGACCGTCGCCGTGATCGGCTTGAGGAGCGGCAGCAGGATCCGGTAGAACAGGCCGAGCCGCCCCGCGCCGTCGATCATCGCCGCCTCGTCCAGCTCGCGGGGAATCGTGCCGATGAAGCCGGTGTACAGGAAGATCGTCATCGGCAGGTTGAACGTGACGAACAGCAGGATGATGCCCCAATACTGGTTCATGCCGCCGATGTCGACCATGAACTTATAGAGCGGCACGAGGATGGTGAGCGGCGGGACGATGAGCGCCGAGACGAACACGGCATAGACGAATTTGTTCCAGCGCGTCTGGAACCGCGCGAGCGGATACGCGGCGACGGAGCCGACGACGATGATCAACGCGACGGACACGATCGTCACGATCAGGTTGCTGCGGAACGCCGACGGCATGTTCGCTTCCTGCCAGGCGTTCTTGAAGTTGTCCGCGTACATGTAGCCGGGCATGACCCACTTGGAGCTTAAGTCGTCGGCCGCCTTGAACGAGGTCGTCAGCAAAATATAGAACGGCAGGATATGCACGAGGCAGATCAGGAGCGACAGCGCCGTCGGCCATGGGTTGCGTTTGCGTCGCATCAGGCGTGAACCTCCCTTCTCCGGAGCAGGAACAAGGCGACGATGCTGACGATCGAGATCATGACGAACATCAGGATGCCGATCGTGGCGGCGTAGCCGGCGTCTTCGCGGCCGAAGTAGAGCAGATACATGATCGAGGACATCGACGCGGACGCGTAACCCGGACCGCTGTTCGTCATCGCGACGATGACGTCGAACAGCTTCAGGCCGCCGATCAGGTTCAGCACCATGCTGACCGTCAGGGACGGCGCGATCAGGGGCCACGTCACGTGGCGGAACCGGCTGACGGCCGTGGCGCCGTCGATCGTCGCCGCCTCGTAATAATCCTTCGGAATGGTTTGCAGGCCGGCCAGGAAGAGCACCATCGCGATGCCCAGGTATTGGTAGGTGTTGACGAACGTGATGATCCAGCTGTTGACGTCCTTGTCGCCGAGCAGATTCGACGGCTCGTCCTGGAACAGCAGCAGGATGTCGTTGATCGCCCCGCCGTCGTATTGGAAGAAGAAATACCAGATGTAGCCCATGATGAGCGAGCTGATGATGACCGGCAGGTAAATGACGGTCCGCACGACGCCGCGCGTCCGGATGTTCATGTTAAGGAAGAGCGCGTACGCGAGCCCGATGACGTTCTGCAGGAAGGCGCTGCCGACGCCGTAGATGACCGTGTTCCGGATGACCCGGCCCATGTCGGGATCGCTGAAGATCCGCTTGTAGTTGGAGCCGCCGATCCATTTGTAGTCCTGATTGTAGCCGTCCCAGTTCGTGAACGAGATCTGCACGCCTTTAATGAACGGATAGAAGATGAACACCGCGAACAGAATCAACGCGGGCACGTAAAGCAGGTTCAGCCATGCGCTGCTGCGTCTCCGTTTGCCGGATGACCGCAGCGGCGGCGCGGACGGGCGGACGGCTTGCGCCGCCGGTGTTTGGTTTGCCATGCGCTCCCCTCCAGCCGGATTCGTGATTGCGGGCAGGACGCGATTCTCCGCGCCCTGCCCCGGGTTGCCGTTATTGATTGCGCAGCCGGTCGTATTCCTGCTTCATCTTGTCGGCGAACTGCGCCGGCGAGACGTCCCCGGCGACGAGCGCCGTGCCGGTCTTGCACATGACGTCCCACATGCCGTTCGGGAGATAGACGCGGTCGAAATACGGGAAGACGCGCACGTCCTTGAACTGCTCGTAATAAGTCGTGAATTCGTGCTCCGACGGGATGTCCTTCAGCCCCGGCGGCAGCTTCGTCGCGTTGGCGATCTTGGACATGTTCTCCGGTCTCGCGAAGAACTCGATCAGCTTCTTCGATTCCGCCAGGTGCTTGCCGTCCTTCCATGCGCCCATCGTATAACGCTCGCCGCCGGAGAACGTCGGCGAATCGCCGTCCACCATCGTCGTGAGCGGCATGATGCCGATCTTGACGTCCTTGTTCACTTTGTACACTTCGTCCGCGAACGACGGCGCGCCGAACACGAACGCCACCTTGCCCTGCGCGAAGCGCTGCGGCATGTCCGTGTATTTCGCGGTGAGCACGTCCTTGTTGATGTAGCCCTTCTTCTGCATGTCGAGCAGCTTCTGCGCGAGCGGCGTCCACTTCTTCCAGTCGAACGAGCCGTCGAGCAGCGTCGCCGCGTCGTTCGTCGACGGGCTGATGTACTGGGAGGTCGCGTACAGGTCGAGGAACCCGCCGATCATGCCGTTGTCGATGCCGGACATGAAGAACGGCGTCACCGCGCCCTTGCTCTCCGTCTTCAGCTTCTCGGCGGCGTCCATCAGCTCCGCGAACGTCGTCGGCGGCTGGATGCCGTACTGCTCGAGCAGGCCGGCGTTGTAGGAGATGCCGTCCTTCGCCTCGCTCAGCACCAGCGCTTCGACTTTGCCGTTCTTGTCGGTGACGACCGGCTTGATCGTATCCGTCAGGTTGGCCGCCCACGGCTCGTCTTTCATATCCGCCAGGTAGTTGCCGTAACGGATGACCGCCCAGCCGTGCGTGTCGAAGACGTCCGGCAGGTCGTTCGCCGCCATTTTGACCTTCAGGATGTTCTCGTACTCCGCGCCGGGAAATTGGAACTCGACCTGGATATTCGGGTTTTCCTTGGTGAAATCGGCGGCGATCGACTTCATCATGTCCTGGTTCTTCAGCTCGCCGATCGTGCTGTACACCGTCAGGCGGACTTTCTCCCCGCCGTCCGTCTTGGCCGGCTCGGCCGAGTCGTCGGTCTTCGGCGCGTTGCCGCCGCCGTTCGCGGCGGTGCCGGAGTCGTTCGTGCCGGCGCCCGAATCGTTCGCGCCGTTCGCGCCGTTGCCGCTGCCGGAGCGCTGCGAGCAGCCCGCGAGCACGGCCGAGATGATCAGCAGGACCGCGACCGCGGTTATCCACGTCTTTCTCATCCTTGGAATCCTCCCTGTATCGTCGTGATTTGGCAACCTTTGCCTCGTTCTTATCCTAGCATTAGTGACAGCGCTTTCATATGATCCAAATGTTCACCCGGCGCGCTCATTTGTTCGGTCGCGGCGTTTTGCGTTAGTCGGGATCCGCGCAGCCGCCGGCTTCGATGCGGATACGTCGCGAACCCGCCGCTCGCCGGATTCTCCCTTCTCGTGTTTCGATTCGCGCCGCCCTTTTCCCTTTGCCGTTACGAAAATGTCATGCAAGCTTTAACGAATTTTAACTTGCGCGGCGGCGTTCGCGAGCGCGTTGCTTTCCGACGGGACAAAAAAACGGCAGCGGGAAATCCGCGATCGGATTTCCCGCTGCCGTCTGTATAGGTTTATCAGGTCGTTTTGGCATTGAATTAAATTCACGATTTATTGCATAATTTCGTTCGCGATTTCACTCACGATTTCACTCACGATTTCATTCACGAAATCGATTACGTTTTCGTTCGCGACTTCATGCAGGATTTCTGTCAGCGGCTCCTTCACGATTCCATTTCATCTTCATTTCAGGCTTCGGGCTTATTTCGGCGCTTCGAGCTCGCTCTCCGTCACCCAGCGATGATCGGTCACTCGGGCTCCGCCGGTCATCGGATCATAATCGACGCTATAGACCGTCGTCTGCTCGGCCGTGTCGATCGTGGCCGCCGCGCCTTTCATGCCCTTCATATGGCCGGCCATCAGGACGACCCCGTCCCCGGGCTTGTACGGCTTGTCCCCGGCGTCTTTGATTTCCTCCTGGACGACCCACTTATGGCCGCTTACTTTCGCGCCGCCCGTCGTCGGCGTATACGACACGGCATACGCCGTCGTCTCGTAAGCGCCGGCGATCGTGGCCGCCGCACCTTTCATGCCGGGCATATGATCGGCGAGCAGCGTCGCCTTGTCCCCGACCTTGAAGGCCGGATGGCCCGCCGGCTTCAGACCTGCCGGAATCTCGCCCGGGCTTGCATGATTCATGGCTCCCATCTCCGCGTCGGTCATGCCGTCATGCGCGTTCATATCCGCGTTCTTGCTCGCCGAATCGTTCCCGCAGGCGCTCAAGGCTAGCATCAACGCGGCGGCGGCGGACAGCAGGATCATACTCTTTTTCATCGGTTACAGCTCCTTTACATGCCGCAGGCGTATTGACGTTCGTTTGCTCGGGACGCTTCGTTCGGCTAGAATCGGCTGCAAGCTGCCTCGCGCTCCGGTATGCGGCGCATCCGTTCACGGATTCGCCCGCTGCAGCCGCAGAGCGTTCAGCACGACCGACACGGAGCTCAGCGCCATCGCCGCGCCCGCGACCCACGGGGCCAGCAGCCCGATCGCGGCGATCGGAATGCCGAGCGCGTTGTAGCCGAGCGCCCAGAACAGGTTTTGCCGAATGTTGGCCATCGTCCTGCGGCTCATCGCGATCGCGTCCGCGATGCTCGTCAGCTCGCCGCGCATCAACGTCACGTCCGCGGCTTCGATGGCGATGTCCGCCCCCGTGCCGATGGCGATCCCCACGTCCGCGGTCGCGAGCGCGGGGGCGTCGTTGACCCCGTCTCCCGCCATGGCGACCTTCCTGCCCTGCGCCTGCAGCCGCTTGACCGCCTCGGCTTTGCCTTCCGGCAAGACTTCGGCAAGCACTTCGCCGATCCCGGCCTGCCGCGCGATCGCTTCCGCCGTCCGCCGGTTGTCGCCGGTCATCATGATTACGTCGAGCCCCATATCCTTCAGCCTCGCGACCGCCGCGGCCGACGACGCCTTGATCGTGTCGGCGACGGCGACGAGGCCGGCGTACTCGCCTCCGATCGCGACGAGCATCGCCGTCTTGCCTTCCGTCTCGTACCGCTCCATGGCCGGTACGGCCTGGGCGTAGCCGACGCCTTCGCGCTCGAGCAGCTTGCGGGTACCGACGAGCACCGGCTTGCCTTCGACGACGGCGCGGACGCCGTATCCCGGGACGGCCTCGAATTGCTCCGCCGCGGGCAGCGCGACGCCTCTCGCTTCGATGCCCGCCACGATCGCCTCCGCGAGCGGATGCTCCGAAGCGCGTTCGGCCGCGCCGACGTACCCGAGCGCTTCGGCTTCCGCCATTCCCTCGATCAGGACGTCGGTCAGCTCCGGCTTTCCTTTCGTCACCGTGCCCGTCTTGTCGAGCACGATGACCTGCACGCCCTGCATCGCCTCCAAATGCTCGCCGCCCTTGAACAGGATGCCGAACTCGGCCGCCCGTCCCGATCCGGCCATGATGGACGTCGGGGTGGCGAGGCCGAGGGCGCACGGGCAGGCGATGACCAGCACCGCGATCGCCTTCTCCAGCGCCGAAGCGAAATCGCCCGGGGCGACGAGGAATTCCCAGATCAAAAAGGTCAGCGCGGCAAGGCCGACGACGATGGGCACGAAGATGCCGGAGATCGCGTCCGCGACGCGCTGGATCGGCGCTTTCGAGCCTTGCGCGTCTTCGACCGCCTTGATGATGCGGGCGAGCGCGGTATCTTTTCCGACCTTCAACGCCTTCATTCGCAGCGCGCCGTAGCGGTTCACCGTCGCGCCGAAGACGCCGTCGCCCGGCTCCTTCTCCACGGGCAGGCTCTCGCCGGTCAGCATCGATTCGTCGACCGCGGACCGGCCTTCAAGCACCACGCCGTCGACCGGAATTTTCTCGCCCGGCTTGACGAGCACGACGTCGCCGGCGACGACGTCTTCCAAAGGAACAGCCATTTCCCGGCCTTCCCGGACGACGAGCGCGGTCTTGGCCTGCAGGCCCATCAGCTTCTTGATGGCTTCGGACGTCCGTCCTTTGGCGAGCGTCTCGAACCATTTGCCGAGCAGGATCAGCGTGATCAGAATGGCGCTCGTCTCGAAATACAGCTCCGGCGCATGCATGGCATGCGGCGAGGCGGCCCATTCCAGCGTGAGATACAGGCTATAGAAGTACGCGGCGGACGTGCCGAGCGCGACGAGTACGTCCATATTGGCGCTTCGGTTGCGGAGCGCCTTGTACGCCCCGGCATAGAACGGCGCTCCGATCGCGAGCTGCACGGGCGTTGCCAGCCCGAGCTGCACCCACGGATTCATGAGGAACGCGGGCAGGTAGATCCACGACGCAAACGAGAAATGGCCGACCATGGCCCACAACAGCGGAAGCGACAGGGCCGCCGATACGATCAGCCGCGCCTGTTTGCTTCGAAGCTCGCGCCGCTTGCGATCGTCGCCGTTCCCGGCTTCTTCCTTGCGGACCGCCCGATAGCCGAGCTGTTCCACTTTGCGGATCATGTCCGGCACCGATATTTCGGCGCCGTTGTACGTCACGTGCGCCGTTTCCAGCGCGAGGTTGACCGAGGCGCCGGAGACGCCCGGAAGCCGGCTCAGCCCCTTCTCGATCCGGTTCGCGCAGGCCGCGCACGTCATGCCCTCCAGCCGGAAATCGGCTTCTTCCTTCACGGTGCCGTATCCTAGGCTCGCGATGCGCTTCTCCATATCGGCTACGGCCACCTTGCTCGGATCGAAGGTCACCGAAGCCTGCTCCAGCGCGAAATTCACGTTCGCGCGGTCCACGCCCTCGAGCTTGCCGAGGCCCTTCTCGATCCGGTTCGCGCAGGCAGCGCACGTCATGCCCGCGATCTGCAGCGTAGTCTGCCGCTGCTCGGCCGACTGTTCTTCCATAATCATTCACCTCGCGATTGCGACTTCTAATCTATTTTGCGAATCCATCGTTTATTGCATCTGCATCTAGGAGTCCGCCTTGCGGCCTTTCGACGCTTTTATACCCTCAGGGGGTATATTTGAAGCCAAAAAAAGGGGCGCCGGAACCGGCGCGGGAAGGAGCCGCCCGGCAGCCCCGTTACTTCGCGACGTCATAGCCTTGGTCTTCGATCGCTTCCTTGATCGCGGCCAGCGACACTTTGGCGTCGTCGTACTCGACGGCGACGGAACCGGTTGCCAGATTGACCTTCCCGGCGGCGCCGGCTTTCGTTACCGCGCCTTCCACGGCTTGCACGCAGTGATTGCAGGACATGCCTTCGACTTTCAACGTTACGGATTGCATGGATAATCGCTCCTCGCTTATTTGATTAATTTATTCATCGTGCTCATGAGTTCCTTGACGACGTCGTGATCGCCTTCCTGAATGCGCTCGATGACGCAGCTGTTCAAGTGATGCTCCAGCAGCAATTTCCCGACGCTGTTCAAGGCCGACTGGACCGCCGCGATCTGGTTCAGCACGTCGTCGCAATAGGTGTCCCGCTCGATCATGCCCTTCAGCCCGCGGATTTGGCCTTCGATGCGGTTCAGGCGGGAAGTCAAATTGCTCTTGGCCTTGTCGGAATGATGGCTCTTGCGCTCCGCGCCGCCCGTATGGCAGTGTTCCTCATGGCCGATTGGATCGCTTTGTTCCATCGTTCCGCCTCCTTTGCTTTTATCATACAATACCCCCCTAGAGTATATCAAGAGGGCGATGAACATTTTTTTCGCGGCGCGCGGACGCGGAGCGGCCCGGCTTCCCGTTTCGAAGCCGAGCCTCGCGTCTACTACCCGCGGCTTTCGAAGAAGGCCGCGATCCGCCGCTCCATCTCTTCTCTTCCGCGTTCGAATTGCTTCCGCCGGTGCCCGTTCGCGCCGGATGGATGCGGGAACCCCCACAGCACGCGGCGTTCGTCGATCCGGCGTTCGTCCGCCAGCCGCCTGAACAGGCCTTCCACGGTCCGGCCTAGCGGGACGATCAACGGCGGACCGTCGAACAGCCCGAGCTCGCTCGACATCGCTTCTTCCGCCATCCGCCGAAGCGTCTCGCGCCCGGACAAGCCGGGCCGGTGGCCGTCGTAATTGCGGCCGTCGACGAATGCCGGATACCGCAGCAGCGACGTCGTATGCAGCAGCGAGTCGTCTTCCTCGAACAGGCTTCGGACGTCGGGGAGCCCGGCATGCGCGGACAGCTTCAGCTCGTCCAGCATGCCCAGCAGGTTGTCGCGAATCGGGCCGGCGAACCGTGCCGCTTGCTTCGCTTTCCCGCATGCCGCTTCCGGCGAATCGCCTTCCGCGATCGCCCGTCTCGCCGTCCTGATCGCGACTTCCATTTGTCTCCAGCCCGGCGTGATGCCGACGATCATAACGCGCGCCCGCGGATTGACGATCTCGTTATGAGGCGCGTAGTACATCTCGATCGGTCCGGCCCGGGCGACGAGGAGCTCCGGCACGAGCAGCTCGCCGGGCGCGTACCTTTCGCGCGGCGGCAAGGCCGCGATGGCGGCCGCGTACCGGCCGTACAATGGCTGCGCGATCCACATGCCGTTCTCTTCCCTTCCCGCGCCGCCCCGCTAAGGTCTGCCAAGACGGCCGCATCCGCTCACAGCAGGTTCGCCGAGAATTCCAGCTCGCGCGCGACGCGCTCCCAGATCATGTCGGTAATCATGCGCAGATTCGAGCCCCGCTCCGGATGCACGAACGGCGCTTCCTTGCGAAAGTAATGCTGATGGCCGCCGATCGTCGCGATCGGCAGGATATGCATCGGCGCGTATTTGCGGCGGTTCCAGTACGGAAAGCCGTACCGGCTGCGGCTAAAGCCGCCCCAGCTGCCGATGCGCGTAATGTAATCGGCGCATTCGCCCTTCTCGTTGACCGCCACGACGTAATGCACCTTGCCGGCATGCTCCTCCCGGATCGGCAGCCGGGGCGAGCCGACTTGCACGACGCGCCAATCCGGGATCGTGCCGTCCCGGCTGAGCAGCACCGCCGTCTGGTAGGCGGCGACCCCGCCGCCGCTGTGCCCGATGAACAGGACGGGACGTCCGGCGGACAGCTGGCGCACCTGATCCGCCACCGCCCTGGCTCCGATCTGCACCGACTTGCCCAGCCGCGACAGATCGCCGCGGACCTTCAGCAGCTGGCGGTAAAAATTTTGCGTATGGTCGCCGTACGGATACAGCTCGCGGATGCGCGGGATTTTCCCGGATTCCGCGTAACGCCGCTGCAAGTCCTTCACGCATTCCGCGAAGATCGTCCGCGACGAACCGACGCCGGCCATGAAATAAATATCCCATTCGAACATCGCTTCAGCCTGCATGCCCATCACCGTCCCGTTGGATCGCCGAATGCTGGCCGGTTCGGCGTTTCATGCCCCTTAGTATGCGGCGATGAATACGGTCACATGCACGGTTGCAAACGGTTCCTACATCGTATTCTGCGCGTTCCTTCTGCGTTTCTGGATTTCGTGCATGCCGAGGATGACCGCGATCCATTCGTACGCGCCGACGGCGTCGTCGTACGTTTCGAGGGCATAGGCCGACGCTTCGAAGAAGCCGCTCGCCCTGGCGAATTCCGCGGCCGGATTCCCGCTCTCGTCCGCGATCCGGTATTCCTGCGAGAACGCGCCCGCTTCGATCTCGTATACCCCCCTGCCGTATGCCTCGTATTCGAAGCGCTTCGTCAGGAACGACATGCGCGCCCGCAGCTGGCCGACGCTCTCGCCCGAAGGGCCCGATACGCCCCACTTGCCCGACAGCAACGGGAATCCGCCGCTGCACGCCAACGACCCGTCCGCGCCGTAGACGTCGAGCCCGGAGCCGAGCAGGCTGCGCAGGTCGACCTCCCCCGCCCGCTCGCCCGCGCCGTTCACGATTTCCGTCACGCCGGCGTTGAAGAAGTTATCGCGAAAATACAGTTTCAAACGCACCGCCTCCTCTATGGCTCCATACGCTGGCCGCCGCGGGAAAGTTTCAGGTCCGAAAGGTTCAGGTTCAGGTTCAGATTCAGGTCCGGCCCAGCTCCCGCTTCTTGGCGATCTGCCCGGCTAGCTCCGCGTCCAGCCGGGCATAGTCGGCGTCCGTCGGCTTCAGCTTGCCGATCTCCCCCAGCAAATACGAAATGCGCGTCGTAACCAGCAGCAGCTCCTCCTCCCGACGCCGCTCCTCCGCCTGCTTGGACGCCTGCCGGGCTTCCTCGTCCCTGTGCGCCCGGCGGTCCGCATACGCCCGGTACCCGCTCTCCCAACGCCGGACGGCGCCGTCCTCGATGACCAGCAGCTTGTCGCAAAGCTTCTCGATCAAGTAACGGTCGTGGGATACGATAATCAGCGTGCCCGCGTAAGTGGCGAGCGTGTCCTCGAGCCGCTCGCGGCTCGCCAGGTCCAGATGGTTCGTCGGCTCGTCGAGCACAAGCACGTCATGCTCCCGCAGGATGAGCTGCGCCAGCTTGATCCGCGTCCGCTCGCCCAGGCTCAGCTGGCGCATCGGCTTGGTCAGCATCGCTTCGTCGAAGCCCATGTTGGCAAGCAGCGTTCTCGCTCTGCCGACCTCGGTCCGAAGCGCGAAGGCATCTCCGAGCAGCTCGAGCACCGTGCGGCTGCCATCGAGGTCGTTCACGTCCTGGGTCAGGTAGGCGATCCGGGCCGTGGGCGTGACCCACAATCGGCCTTCGTCGACGGACGCGCGGCCGTGCAGCATGTCGATCAGCGTCGTCTTGCCCGCGCCGTTCGGCCCGATGAGGCCGATCTTCTCGCCGCGCCGGACGCAGAAGGAGCTGTCCGCGAACAGCCGCCGCTCGCCGAACCGCTTGCCGATGCGGGAAGCCTCGATAATCCGGCGTCCGCGCTTGGCGGGATCTTCCCAGCCGAAGGCGACCGTCGCTTCTTCCTTCGGCTTCTTGATGCCTTTGTGCTCGATCTTCTCCAGCCGGTGCAGCCGCGACTTGATCTGCCGGTCCATGCGCTTCGCCTTGCTGCGGTAGAACTCCTTGAAGCCGCCCCGGGCCGCGGCCGTCTTGGCGGAATCCCGGTGCGCCTTGGCGGACCAGTCCTTCAGCCGCGCGATTTCCGCTTCGATCTTGCGCTCGTGCTTCCGCTGCTCCTCGTAGCGGTGCAGCCGGCTCGCCGCGCGGCGCGCCTTCTCCTCCCGGTAAAACGTATAATTGCCGGCATATTCGGCGGACTCGCCGTCCTGCAGCTCGATGATCCGGTCGACCGTCGCATCGAGGAAATACCGGTCGTGCGAGATGACGATCGTCGCTCCAGCGAACGTCCGCAGCTCGCCGATCAGCCAATCGACGCCTTGGAAATCCAAATGGTTCGTCGGCTCGTCGAGCAGCAGGATATCCGGCTTCGTCGACCAGATTCGCGCGAGCGCGAGCTTCGTCTTCTCGCCGCCGCTCAAGCCTTCGAGCCGGCCGGCGTCCCATTCCTTCACGTTCTTCAAGCCGAGCCTGCTCGATACCTCCAGAAACCGCCGGCTCTCCGGGGCTTCTTCCGTCTCGTCCGTCAATCCGCCGAACGCGTGAACCGTGAACGAGGTCGACTGGCGCAAATACCCGATGCGCAGACCGGGCGCGAGATGGGTCAGCTTGCCGCCGTCCGGCTGCAGCGCGCCGAAGATCAGGTTCGCGAGCGTCGTCTTCCCGGCCCCGTTCATCCCGACGAGGCCGATCCGTTCTCCTTTCGCGATATCCGCGTTCACGCGGTCCAGAACGGCCTTGTCGCCGAAATGCTTTCGTAATTCGCGTATCGTCATCAATGTCATTGCGCATCACCGCTCCGTTTGGTTAGTCGAATTGCTGGCGTGGGCGATGAGTTTCGAAGTCGCGGCCGAGCGGGGCGGCGGCGCAAAAAAAGCCGCGGGCTCATGCCCGCGGCTGCTGTCGTCGAAATCGGATACGTTCGAATAAGAATGACCGTACGGGAACGCAGCGCCGAACCAAAGCCGGCATGCGGCGTCCGCTGATGCAGCGGAACGCCGAAATAAGCGTTCATCCTTCTGGAGTCATTCCACTTAGACGCACGTAACCCATTCCGCTTCGCCGGGGCAAAGCCTCTCTGACCGTTCTATTCGAAAATCATGAACGACAGGGAATTAGGTCCACATGATGGCTAAATGGATACCTCCGATACGGTTAAGTTACGGTTATTATAGCACGATACGGCATTGAATTTGCAAGTCCGGCACGTAAAAAGCCGCTTCGTCAGTCGGAATACCCCGTAAAGTTGAAGCTTTCCGGGCCGACGCGGAACGTGCCGAGCGCCGTGACTTGAACGAAAACGGAGTACGCCACGTTGGCGATGTTCGGCGCGTTGAAGTCGGAGCCGGAGAACGAGATGAGCTGCGGGCCGAGCAGGCTGAGGTTCAGGTTGGTCGCCGCCGAGAACACGTTCAGATCGCCGGCGGTCAGTCCCCTCGTCACGAATACCGTTACGTTCGTCGCGACCGGGAGCAGCGGCAGCTGAATCGCGATCACGCCCGAGAATTCGACGCGCGTCAGCGTAGCCGTGCCGCCCGAAAGATTCAGCGTTTGCTGCGCGACCAGGTTCGGAGCATTGATGACCGAGATCGGGATGGAGATCGAGTTCGCGTAGCTGGCATTCTGGGATGTTTTGGAATCTAGCAGTCTGGCAGGCATAGTTATCACCTCCTTACGCTACCAGATTATGCGAGTTTTATTCCAATGATTGGATTATACGGAAAGGCGCTTTCACGAAAAAATCAAAAAAATCCCTTTCCGCTAAACGGAGAGGGATTTTTCGCGGACGGCCGGAGCTTAGCTTTTGTTCGACCGCCAGTCCATTTTGCTGTTGTTCAGCAAGTATTCGAAATCGTTGTCGAGCCGTTTCTGCTCCGCTTTGCGGGCTTCCTCCTGCTGTTTCCGGAGGTCTTCCTGCCGCTTCTCTTCCGCGGACTTCAAGTCCTGCGCCGTCGCCTTCAACTTGTCGAGCACGTCGGGACGAAGCAGGTCCTTCAGCGTCGCCGCCTTCTCTTCCTTCGCCTGCGCGCTCGATTGCGCGGAAGCCGGGCGGTATTTGTCTTTCTTGGCCATGCGATCACCTCGATTATTTCCCATCATTATAGCAGGCGCATCGGATGCCTGCCAAGCGGCGGAGGCCGTCAGCCGGCGAAGTCGGTCCGTTCCTCGAATTTCTTCGCCTTCCAGACGGCGGCCGACACGAGCCAAGCCAGCGCGAACAGGCCGACGAGGACGTAGCCGAGATCGCCAAGATCGATGCCGTTCACCCAAGCCGCGAACGGTCCTTGGAGCCGCAGGCGCTCCGACAGGATTTGCAGGATTTCCACCCCGCCGATCAGCAGCGCGGATACGACCGACACGGCCGTCACCGTGACGTTATAATAGATTTTGCGCAGCGGCGTGTTGAATGCCCAGCGGTAGGCCTTCGCCATGAACATGCCGTCGGCCGTGTCGAGCAGGCTCATGCCCGCGGCGAACAGCACCGGCAGCGCCAGGATGCCGAGCACCGAGGCCGAGCTTTTCGCGGCGCCGGCGGAGAGCGCCATCAGGCCGACCTCCGTCGCCGTGTCGAAGCCGAGGCCGAACAGAAAGCCGAGCGGGTAGACGTGCCAGCTGCGGCCGATCAGCCGGAACAGCGGCCGGAACAGCCGGGCGAACAGGCCGCGCGACTCCAGCAGCCGCTCCAGCTCCTCGCCGCTCTGGCCGCCGGCGCGCATGCGGCGGAAGATACCGTACAGGTTGAGCAGTATCATGAAGTTCAGAATGCCGATCAGCAGGAGGAAGATGCCGGAGACCGAGGTGCCGATGAGGCCGCCGGCGTCCTGCAGCGCGGGCAGGTTCGATTGGATCCATTTGACCGAGCACGCCACGGCGAGCACCATGAGGAACACGACCGACGAATGCCCGAGCGAGAAATAAAAGCCGACGCCGAGCGGGCTTCGCCGCTCCTGCACGAGCTTGCGCACCGTGTTGTCGATGGCGGCGATATGGTCCGCGTCGAAGGCGTGGCGCATGCCGAGCGCGTACGCCAGCAGGCCGAGGCTCCAGAACGCGGCGTCTCCCCGCGCGGCGTACGCGAGAGCGGCAAGGCCCAGCGCGTGCAACGCCAGGACGACGGCGACGTACCCGGACCATGATTTGCGGCTTGTCCAGAGCTGCTTGAACATGATTGGCCTCCTCGTTCATGTCACTTAAGCTGACATGCGTAGTGTGAGTCCATTATATAAGCAACGCCCGGAAAAAGCTACGCCGAACCGCGCCGCCAACGAAAAAGACCGTCCGCAAGGAACGGTCCCCGGCTCGGGCTTCACGTCCGACCGTCCGCGATCGCCCCGTCCAGCAGCTGCCGGCGGGTCCACATATTCGCGACCGCCGGGTCCTCGTCGGCGCGCAGCTGCCCGTACAGCCGCTTGCGCAGCTCCGCGACGAGTCCGCGGTGCGCCTCCTCCGCGATCAGGTTGACGAGCTCCGCCGCGTCGCGCTCCAGGTCGTACAGTTCGTCCACGTCGGTCAAGTTCCAGACGTATTTCCAGGACGGCGTGCGGATCATGCGCTGCGTATACAGGCCGAACTGCTGCCCGTTGTACGACGCCACGACCGCGTCGCGCCAACCGTCGGGCGGCGAGCCGTCCGGCGATGCCAGCAGCGGCGCGAGCGACCTCCCCTGGAACGGGCGGTCCGGCGCCGCCTCGACGCCCGCCAGCCCGAGCACCGTCGGCGCCAGGTCGAGCAGGTTGTACGCGAACGCGCCGGTTCGCGTCCCCGGCCGCTCCGCGCCCGGAAGCCGGATCATGAGCGGCACGCGGACGACGTCGTCGTACAGAATGTAGTGCTTGTCGATCATCCGGTGCGAGCCGCACATGTCGCCGTGATCCGCGGTGAAGATCACGACCGTGTCGTTCGCGGCGCCGGACCGCTCGAGCGCGTCCAGCACCCGGCCGACCGCCTCGTCGAGCTGGCTGATGATCCCGTAATACCGGGCGACGATCGGCGCCCAATCCCGCCATTCGTAATCCTGCAAGCCCCAGCTGTACGGCTGCTGCCGCTGAATGTACGGCTTGCCGGCGAACGTCTCGCGGAAGCCGTCCCATTCCGGCACCTCCGCCGGATCGTACAGGTCGACGAAGCGGCCCGACGGCCGGCACGGCAGATGCGGCTCCGCGAAATGCAGCGCCAGATGCCACGGCTTATCCTCCGCGCCGAGCCGCTCCATCGTTTCGATCGCCCGCGCGGCGAACCAATGCGTCCCGGCGTCCTCGACCGGAATCGGATTCGCCTCGCCCAAGAACCCGTTGGCGTACGTCACGTCCGGGTACTTGCCCTTGCGGAAATCGGCATACTCGTGCTCACCCACGTAGGCATCGTAGCCGAACGCCGTCGGATCGCGATCGGGATTGACGCCCCATTTGCCGAGGAACGCGGTCGCGTACCCGGCCTCCCGAAGCGCCTTCGTCCACGTGAACTGCTCCGGCTGCAGGCAGCCGACCGGCAGGAACGCGTCGTAATTCCACAGCGCGCCGAACGTCTCCGGCCGCCGGCCGTGCAGCATCGACTGCCTGGCCGGCCCGCAGACCGGGATATGGGAATAGGCCTGCGCGAACAGGACGCTCTGTTCGGCAAGCCGGTCGAGATGGGGCGTATGAACGGGATAGCGGCCGCTGCTGCCGAGGCAATCGTAACGCAGCTGATCGGCCGTGATCAGCAAAATATTCGGCTTGCGGTCGTTCACGCGAAGCAGCTCCTTTCTTCTCAACCCGTCGAGCGGTAATGGCTCGGCGAGCAGCCGACGTGGCGCGCGAACAGCCGGTTGAAGAACGATTGGTCCTCGTAGCCGACCATCGTCGCCACGACGATCACCTTCTCGTCCGTCTCGAGCAGGAGATGCTTCGCCCGCTCGATGCGGATCTCGTGCAGCACCTCGAAGACGCTGCGGTCGTATTCCTCGCGCATGAGCCGGTTCAGCTGCCGGATGCTCGCGTTGAACAGCGAGGCCAGCGACTGGAGCGTGATCTTCTTCTCGTAATTGCGTTCCAGGTAGCCGTAGATCCGCTTGGCGGTCATCTCCCTCTCCAGCTGGCGGGGCGACGGATGCGCGCGCTGCTGCTGCAGAAGCGAATAATACCGGGAGAGCAGCACGAGCAGCTCGATCAGCCGCAGCCGGATGATCGTCTTGTGACCGGACGGGCGGCCGTTCATCTCGCGGATCATGCCTTCGAGCAGTGCCAGCACGTGCGACGCTTCCTGGCCGTTCAGGTTCACGCGGTGGTTGAACCGCACGTCGTGCGTCAGGAACGGATGCACGTAGAAATAGTCCATCGAATTCGTAATTTCAAGCTCGGTCAAGAGCGCGTCCGGAATGAAGGACGGCATGAACAGGCAGTTGATGATCTCCATCTGCTCCCCGGGCTCGACCGCGTACGCGTGCGTCTCCCCGGGGTTGATGATGAACACGTCCCCGGCCTGGATGTCGTACCGCGAGCCTTGGAACAAATGCCGGCCGTTGCCGCGCACGACGAAGACCAGCTCGACGAACTCGTGGCCGTGCTCGTCGATGCTGCCTTGGACCGTGCGCGTGATCCAGAACGGAAACTCCGACTTCATGTAGTGGTTGCTGCTCAGGATCGCTTCTCTCATGCGTGACCCACCCTTACGCTCAGTCTGTCCTGCACGGTCTGCCCGTACGGTCGGTTTACCGGTGCTGCTTCCCGGCGGCCGCGCGGTCGAACAGCGCGCGGTCCGGGTTGCGCCGCCATGCGTCCCACGTCATGCCGGCGCCGTTCAAGATCTGCTCGATGCGCCGGCGGAACGGAAGTCCCCGGCGCTCGAGCTGCTCCGTCATCGGATCGGGCCGCCCGGCGAGCTTCTTCGCGACGAACGCGTTCAGTTGGCTCTCCAGGGCGTCCGCGATATCGGGCCGCGCGTCCGCCAGGTTCGCGGTCTCGTGCGGATCCTCCTGCAGGTCGTACAGCTCGCGCGGCGGCCGGCGGAAGGGGCCCGCGTCGTACGTCGCGATGAATTTGTAGCGGTCGTTGCGGATGCCGCGGGCCGCCTGCCAAGCGCATTCGCTGAGATAGATCGTCTCGCGCGTGCCCTCCGCGCGGCCCTCGATGGCCGGCCACAGGCTGCGCCCGTCGAGGTCTTCGGGATCCGCGAGCCGCGCCGCGTCGATGCCCGCCGGCGACTCCCGGCGGACCGCCTCGAGCAGGGTCGGCAGCAGATCCGCCTGCTGCACGAGGCCCGGTACCCGCCGGCCCGGCGCGATCCGCCCCGGCCAGCGCAGAATGACCGGCACGTGGACCGTCGGCTCGTACAGGCCGCAGTGGTCCCAATAGATATCGTGCTCCGTCAAGCTTTCGCCGTGGTCGCCGAACAGCACGAGGAGCGTGTCTTCCCGTATGCCTAGCTTCGCCAAATGGTCGTCGAGTTCCTTCAAGCGATCGTCCAAATACCGGATTTCGGCGTCGTACAGCGCGTCGTAGTACGCAGTGTCCGTGACGTTGCCGACCAGGTCGTAATGGTGGTGCTTGAAGAACGGGTACGCCGTATGGTTGTAGGCCGGCTCCATGCTCGCGTTCGACGGATCGTACGGATCCCGCCCGGCCTCGTAAAATTCCGGCACGTACGACGCCGGCGGCAAATACGGCGTGTGCGCGTCCCAGTAGTGCAGGAACAGGAAGAAGGATTCGTCCTTGTGCTGCTCCAGCCACGGCATCGCGAGCTCGTTGATTTTCTTTCCGTCAATCCAGCGGTTGCCGCCGACCGAATTGATGTAATGGTTGTAGCCGCGGGCGAACCATTCCTTCAGCTGGTACAGGTTGTCGACCGCCCCGGTCGTGAAGCCGGCGGCGCGCAGCAGGTTCGGCAGCCACTCCACCGACTTCGGCAGATGGGTCAGGTCGGAGCCGTGCGAGACCACGCCGGTCGTCAGGCCGATCTTGCCCGTGAACACGCCCGTATGGGCCACCTCCGTCGGAATGTCCGCCGCGTAGGCACGCTCGAACAGGACGCCGTCCCGCGCGATCGCGTCCAGATGCGGACTGGTCCGCTTGCCATAGCCGTACCCGCTTAGCCGCGATGCCCGCAGCGTGTCGAGGGAGACGAGGATGATCTTCATCCTAGATCACTTCCTTCCCGGCCGGAGGCTGGAAACGGTGCTTCCGGTCGAGGTACGCCAGCACGGTGCGGACGTTCTCCTCGAGCGGCACGCTCGCCGTGTTCAGCGTAAGCTGCGGGTCCTGCGGCGCCTCGTACGGATCGGATATGCCCGTGAAGCGGCCGATTTCGCCGGCGCGGGCTTTGGCGTAGAGCCCTTTCACGTCCCGCTGCTCGCAGACGTGCAGCGGACAATCGACGTAGATCTCGACGAAGCTCGGTATGCGCTCTCTCGCGTAATCCCGCATGGCCCGGTACGGGCTGATGGCCGATACCAGCACGTCGACGCCGTTGCGCGCCAGCAGGTTCGCGACGTAGGCGATGCGCGTCACGTTCTCGAACCGGTCCTCCATGCTGAAGCCGAGTCCCTTGCAGATCCCGGCCCGCAGCTCGTCGCCGTCCAGCAGCTCGACCCGCCGCCCGCGCTCGCGCAATTGCCGTTCGACGGCGGCCGCCGTCGTCGTCTTGCCGGCGCCCGACAAGCCGGTGAACCATAATACCGCGCCCTGACTGTTGTTCATGTGAACTCTCTCCTTCTCCTGCAGCATCCCTACGAAGGGACTGTAACGGGAGCGCCGCCGAGCCGCTGCGATTGAATGGCGGCCTCGATGACCTCTTGCGCCGCAAGCGCGTCCGCGCCCGATGCCGTGATGTCCGCCGGCTTCACGCCGGCCTGAAGCTCTTCGATGAAGCGGTTGATGCGATGCTCGAACGTGTCGTCGAACCCTTTCATGCCCCCGAAGAGCGGATTGCGCACGACCGTCAGCTCGTCGCTGTCGTGGGGGTAATACGTCATGCTCTCGTAAACGTTGTCGACGACGATCCGGCCTTGATGGCCCGCCACCTCGCAATATTCGATCGGATGCCGCATCGACATGTCGTAGCTGCCGGTCAGATGGCCGACGGCGCCCGAGGCGAATTCCATGTTGACGGACACCGTCGACCACGACTTGCGTCCCGGCGCCTTGGTCATGAACGCCTGCACCCGCTTGATATCGCCCGCGAAATACCGCATGACGTCGATGGAATGCGGATGCAGCGCGCGCATGTGCAGCCACTCGGTGTCCTCCTGCGGATTTTGGATGGTCAGCCGCATGTTGAGGAACAGCAGGGAGCCGAGCTTGCCGGCGTCCACGAGCGCCTTGGCCTTGTGCGCCGCGGGCGTGAAGCGGTGGTTCAGGTTGCAGGCGAGCGGGAGGTTCCGCTCCCGGGCGAACGCGACCATCCGGCGCGCTTCCTCGATATCGTTGGAAATCGGCTTCTCCACGAACACGGCTTTGCCCGCTTCCAACGCGATCATCGCCGGCTCGTAGTGATGGCTGCCCTTCTCGACGCCGGCCGTCGCGACGATCACGACGTCGACGCGCTCCCTTGCCAGCAGCTCGCGCAAATCCGTGTACGCCGGCACGGCGTGGAGGCGGCCCGCCGCCTCCGCCCGCTCCGGCATCAGGTCGCACACCGCGGCCAGCGTCGTGCCGGGGTGATTCTTGTACGCCTGGCAGTGGATCTTGCCGATATGGTTTACGCCGACGACCGCGACGTTAATCATTGCCGACCGTCTCTTTCTCCTGCTCCTTCTCTTTCTCCTTGTCTTTCGCCTGCAGCGAGCGGGCGTTCACGATGGAGCCGATGTAGAGCGAATTATAGGCCTCTTCCGAGGATGCGAACTGCTTGTTCTGGCCGTGCCAGTTCGTGTTCGTGTAGATCGGGTTCGTCCGGTTCACTTCGCCCTCGCGCTTGCCGATGTAGTCCAGCATGCGGCCGCGCAGGAATTCCACGACCTCGGGCTCCTGCTCCGCCACGTTCGCGTTCTCCTCCGGATCGCGGATCAGGTTGTACAGCTCGACCGCCGGCTTGCCGTGGAAGTCCGGCTCGAGCGCGACGATGAGCTTCCATTCCGGCGTCCGCCAGCCGTGCTTGCGCATCCAGGTGCACTCCGTGATGTACAGCTCGGTCCGCTCCGCGGCGGGATCGGTCTCGCCGTTCATGAGCGGCACGAGATTTTGGCCGTCGTACGGTTCGCCGTTCTCCACGCCGAGCAGGCTCAGCACGGTCGGCATGATGTCCGCGATGACGCTGACGCTCCCGACGCGCTTGCCGGCGGGCACGCGGCCCGGAAATTTGAAGATCAGCGGCACGACGAGCGTGCAATCGTACAGGCCGTGGTGGTCGAAGAAGCAGTCGTGCTCGTACAGCGTCTCGCCGTGATCCGCCGTGATGACAACCAGCGTCTCGTCCTCGATGCCCATGTCCTGCAGCTTCGTGAACAGCGCCTGCATGCAGGCGTCCATATACGCCACGGCGCCGTCGTACTGCGCGGTCACGTATTCATGGTCGGTGACGTCCTCGCCGATCCACGACTTCAGGAAATCGCCGAACGGCTTGAAGCCGAAGACCGGCTCCATCGACGGGTTCGCCGGATCCTTCTCGTCCTTGCCGTAGAACATCCGGTCGAACGGCAGCGGCGGCAAGTACGGCGAATGCGGATCCATATGGCGCAGGAACAGGAAGAACGGCTTGTCGTCGGACGCGAGGCGCTCCAGCTCCGGGATCGCGACGTCGTTCAGGTTCTCCGCCTTCGGCGTGCGGCCGGTCGTCTCGTCCGGCACCCACGACTCGTAGTTCAAGTACGTCTGGAAGCCGCGGGACGACGGGTTGCCGGTAAAGCCGACGCAGGTCGTATTGTAGCCGTTCTCCTCCAGCACCTCGGCGAGCGTCTTCACGTGGCCGCCGAGCGGACCCTCGTGGCGCAGCGCCACGACGTCCGTGCCGAAGACGTCGCGCCCCGTCAGCATGGAAGCGTAGGCCGGCGTCGTCGGAATGCTGGGGCTGAAATGCTGCTCGAACAGCGCGCCCTCGGACGCGAGCTTATCGATGTACGGCGTCGTCAGCCTGCCGTAGCCGTAACCGCTCATATGGTCGCGGCGCAGGCTGTCGATGCCGAACAGAATCAGATTCGGTTTTTTGGCGGACATGATTGTTCCTCCTTGGCGGCGCTTAGCGCGCTCCTAATTGTTTGAGGCAAGCGTTCAGGTAACCGTAGGATTCGGCCGCGACGGCCGTCACCTGTTCGATCGCGTGCTCCGGCGTCGCGCCGATCACTTCCAGCACGACCGGACCGTCGTAGCCGGCCCGCACCATCGCCGCGCAGTAGCCGTACAGGTCGATGTCGCCCCGGCCGCACGCCTGCAGCTGAATCGGGCCCGGACCCTGCTCGCGTCCCTTGCAGTCGCGGATGTGGATATGCTTCACGCGTTCGATGACGGCCGGCAGCGCTTCTTCGGCGTTCTCGCCGGAGCGGTGCACGTGGCTCGGATCCATGTCGATGCCGAACGCCGGTGAGGCGATCCGCTCCATGGCCGCGAGGGTCGTCGGCGTGTTGTAGATCGCATTGCCCACGTGCGCTTTCACGCACAGCGCGACGCCGTGCGACGCCGCGATGTCGGACAGGCGCGCCAGATTCGCGATGGACGCGTCGAGATCCGCCTCGACGCCGGATTTGCCGCCCGGCCCGACGTTGACGACGGGGATGCCGATCGCGGCCGCCGCTTGGAACGCCGGAATCAAGCGCTCGTCGGCGAGCGACGCGACTTCCATGGACAGGAATTTCAGCCCGTGCTCGCGGACGATCGCCTGCAGCTCCTCCTTCTGCTCCTCCCAGCGGCTCAGGTCCAGATGCTCGCACATGCCCTGGATGGCGGAGATTTCGACGCCGTCGTAGCCGCAGGCCGCGATCAGGCGGGCCGCCTCGGCGAAATCGTAGTTCTTGAACAGGACGGAGTTGACGCCTAATGAAATCATGAACGGATGACCTCCTGGAATTGGGAATGGAAATGGAAATGGAGATGGACATCGAGATCGAAATCGAGATCGAAATCGAAATCGAAATGAAAATTGCTATGAAGTTTCGGGGCTATACCCCGGTTGCTTGGCACGCCGCCTTGCGGGCCGAGCCGGGCGAGCGGCGCCGCGAAGCGCTCCCGCCCTTGCCGGCCGGCGAAGCTTAGCGCATGAACAGCGGATCGCCGTGCAGCGGCGGCAGCGGATGCGGACGGACGAGCTCGCCGCCCCGTTCGTACGATTCGATGACCGCGAACGTGTATTCCAGCACGGCCAGCGCGTCGCGGCCGTTGGCGCGAAGCTGGTCGCGCGGCACGCCCGCCGACACGTCCTCGAGGAACGCGCGCAGCCGGTTGTTGAAAGTGCGGTCGAAGTTCGTCGTGCCGAAGTCCGTCACTTCCGGCTCCGGCTGCTTGCTGATCGCCGGGATGCCCTTCTCGGCGCGCCAGTAAGACACCTTCTCGACGCAGTTCTCGATGCAGAACGTTCCCTTGGAGCCGGCCATCTCGAGGCTCCACCAGCCGCCGAGGCCGTACGCCGCGTCGCCGCGCTGGCTGAGCAGGTAGCCCACGCCGCCGTTCGCGAATTTCATGTGGATGCTGTTGATCGAGACCATGACGTCCCCGGCGCTGCGGCGGAAGCCCGGCCGGTCGGAGAACGTCTGGATGTGCGTGATGTCGCCGCAGAAGTGGCGGATGACGCTGAACGGATGCGTCAGGAACGCTTTCATGTGGAAGTACGGATGGCCCTTCACCTTCGGGCTGCCGGCCAGGCCGTAATTGTCCACCCCGCCGTTGAAGCCCATCTTGGCCATGCAGTACACGAGCTCGCCGATGTCGCCGCCGTCGACGTACTGCTTCGCCTTGGCCGCCGGCTCCGTGAAGTAATGGTTCAGGTTGCAGCCGATGTAGACCTTCTGTTTCTCGGCGAACGCGACGAGCTCGCGCGCTTCGCGGACGTCATGGCAGATCGGCTTCTCGATGAGCACGTGCTTGCCGTAGCCGACCGCTTCCATCGCCGGCTCGAAATGCCAGCTCCCGTTGTCGATGCCGCCCGTCGTGATGTCGACGACCTCGATGTCCGGCTCGTGCTCGATCATGTCCTTCAGGCTGTAGTACGCCTTGACCCCGTATTTCTCGGCGGCCGCGTCGGCGCGCTCCTTCACGACGTCGCACACCGCGACCAGATCCGCCAGCTCCTCCTCTTGATAGCAGGCGGCATGCAAATTCCCGATTCCGTTCAATCCGACCAATCCGATTTTTACCGGCATTATCGTCACTCCCATTCGTGGAATTGGATAAAAGAAGTTCGTTCCTTTTCGAGTCGAGGCATTGCGAGTCGATTCGATCCCTGACCTTCGATCCTAGACCTTCGATCCTTGCCTTCGATTCGGCCCAAAGCTACACGTCATAGACGGCGGCGTCTTCGAGCGGCACCCGCCGGCCTTCCCGCGACGAGACGTACGTCGCCAGCACCATGCGCAGGACCGTCCGGCCTTCCTCCGCCGTCGCGATCGGGCCGCGCTCGCCTCGCAGGAAGGCCGCCAGCGGCTCCGCGAGGCCGCGGATGCGCTCGTAATGGCCCGGCGGCGAGGCGATCTCGCTGTCCGCCCAGGCGTTCGCCGCAGGGTCGAACCGGCGGAGCCCCGCGCCGCCGTCCGGCCTTGGCGCGTTGGCGCTCGGCGCGTCGCCGTAATTCTGCACGACGGTGCCGCGTTCGGCGACGATCTCCGTCGTGTTCTGCGCCGCATGGCACGTGAACGAGCAGCAGATCTCGGCGACGGGGCCGCCGGGATAACGGAAGATCGCGATGCCGTTGTCGCTCGGGATGCGCGGATTGTACAGCGAGGCGATCTCCGCCGTGACGCTCTCCGGCTCGCCGAGCAGCCACAGGATGAAGTCGGCGGCATGCGACGCGTCGTCCGCCCAAATATCGCGGTTGCTGGCCGGATCGACATGCCACGTATCCGCGAAGCCCGCGTTCAAGCCCGCGTTCAAGCCGTGGCGGCGGCGGACCATGAACGCCTGGCCCAAGGTGCCGTCTTTCAGCCATTGCTTCATCTGGACGTTCTGCGGGTCGACCCGCATCTGCCAGGCGAGCGTGAACGGCACGCCGTGCCGCCGGACGGCGTCGACGATCCGGTCCGCTTCGGCCATCGTCAGCGCGATCGGCTTCTGCAGGACGATCGCTTTGCCGGCCGCGGCGGCGAGCTCGGCGAGCTCCGCGTGCCGCGACGTCTCCGCGGCGATCACCACCGCGCGGACGTCTTCCCGCGCGAGCAGCGCCCGCGCGTCCTCGTGCGCCTGCGAGCCGTAGGCGCCGGCCGCCGCCCGAAGGCGCGCCGCGTCGTGATCCCAGCCCGCGACGACGCGGACGCCCAGCTCCGGACGCTTCGTCCATTCCTCGCAATAGGCGTTGACGTGGCCGTGGGCGAAGCCCAGAATGCCGACGCCGATCGTATCGTTCATAGGCAACCTCCGTAGCGTAGTGGCGGGCGAATGAAGCGTTCGTCGCTGCGATCGGCCTCGTGCGGGCCTCATCCGTCCGGGTAGAAAACGTTTTCTTCCCTCATCATAGCGGTCCCTCCGCGGCGTTTCATGGCGGATCGGGACAATGCGTTCTCCGATGCGGACCGTTTTGACGGCGCCGCGCGCCCGGCTGAATGCGCGCTCCGCGCTTTGGGGCATTCTAGAAAGGGCCGGCAGCCGTCGCGCAGGCCGGCTAGTCCGAGGAGTCAGGAGGGAACGACATGGGCCGTCATCAAGTTCCGGGCTTGCCCGGCAAAATGAGAGGCATGCGGGATCGCGACCGTCAAGCGGAGAACGACGTCGCCGGATCCACGGACCGCAACCGCAACCAGAAAGGCCATGTGCCGAACAGTCCGTCCACCGGCTGACCCGCACGATCCGAAGGCAACGCAAAAAACCGCCGTCCTCCCCGCAGGGGAAGGACGGCGGCTTGCTAAGCCGGCACGAACCGCGGCGCCGCGAAGACGACGGTCCGGCCGAAGGCGCATGGGATGCGGTACCGGATGCCCTACCTGAAATCCGGCGGCGTCCGGCGCGCGACGTTGGTCAAGATCGCGGCCTCGATGACCGCCTTGCGTACATACGTCACGACTTTCTCGTTGAAGATGCTCGGAATGATGTATTGATCGTTCAGTTCGTCCGCCGTCACGACGGAGGCGATCGCCCGCGCCGCGGCGAGCTTCATCGGCTCGTTGATCTCGCGCGCCCGGCAGTCGAGCGCCCCGCGGAACAACCCCGGGAACACGAGCACGTTGTTGATCTGGTTCGGGAAATCGCTGCGGCCTGTCGCAAACACCGCGACGTGGGGCAGCGCCTCTTCCGGCGAGATTTCCGGCTCGGGATTGGCCATCGCGAAGACGATCGCGCCCGGCTTCATCCGTTTCACGTCGTCCTGGTTCAGCAGCCGCGCGCGGGAGACGCCGATGAAGACGTCCGCGTCCGCGATCAGCTCCTTCAGCGTGCCGGGTACCGCTTCGACCTGCGGCTGGTCCGCGAGCCACTGCCACATCGGATAAGGGTACGATCCGCCGCGCACGATCGCGCCTTCCCGGTCGATCGGGACAAGGTGGCGAACGCCGGCCCCGAGCAGCATTTTGCAGATCGAGACGCCGGCCGCGCCGATGCCGTTCACGACGACGCGGATGTTCTCCATCCGCTTGCCCACGACCTTGAGCGCGTTGATCAGCCCGGCGATCGTCACGACCGCGGTGCCGTGCTGGTCGTCGTGGAACACGGGAATGTCCAGCTCCGCGTTCAGCCGGGTCTCGATCTCGAAGCAGCGCGGCGAGCCGATGTCCTCGAGGTTGATGCCGCCGAAGATCGGGCTGATCGTCTTGATCGTCCGGATGATCTCTTCCGTGTCCTTCGTGTCCAGGCAGATCGGGAACGCGTCCACGCCCGCAAGCTGCTTGAACAGCATCGCCTTGCCCTCCATGACCGGCGCCGCCGCGTGCGGCCCGATGTCGCCGAGGCCCAGCACCGCCGTGCCGTCCGTGACGACGGCGACCGTGTTGCGCTTGATCGTGAGCGAATACGCCTTGCCGACGTCCTCCGCGATCGCGCGGCACACCTTCGCGACGCCCGGCGTGTATACCTTCGACAGATCGTCCCGGTTCTTGATCGGGAGCGTCGGCTGCACGGTGATCTTGCCGCCGAGATGGACGAGGAACGTCCGGTCGGATACGTTCACGACCTTGATTCCGTCCAAATTGCGCAGGGCCTCGACGACGGCCGTCTCCTTGTTGTCCTGCAGGTCCACGGTGATGTCGCGGGTCGACGCGTCGTGTCCCGGGCGAATGACGTCGATGGACGTGATGTCCCCCCCGGCGCGGCTGATCGTCGCCGCCACGTCGCCGAAGCTGACCTTCCTGTGATCCAGCTCCAGCCGGAAAATAATGCTCGTTTGCGCCATCCTACACCCAGCCTCTCCACCGGACGGCCTCGGCCATCCGTTTAAGTCCGACCATATACGCCGACAGGCGCATGTCGGCTTTCTTCGCGACCGACGCGTCGTGCACGCTGCGGAACGCGTCGACGAGGATCTTGGTCAGCCGGTCGTTCACCTCGTCTTCGGTCCAATAATAGCCCTGATTATTTTGTACCCATTCGAAATACGACACAACCACGCCGCCGGCGCTCGCCAGCACGTCCGGGACGATCATGACGCCGCGCTGCGTCAGGATGTCCGTCGCGCCCGGGGTCGTCGGTCCGTTCGCCGCTTCCACGAGCAGCTTCGCCTTGATCAGATGGGCGTTCTCTTCCGTGATTTGATTCTCGATGGCGGCCGGAATTAGGATATCGCAATCCTGCACCAATAATTCCTGATTGGTGATCCGGTTCGGGAATAAATTGGTGATCGTGCCGAAAGAGTCGCGCCGGTCGAGCAGCGAATCGACGTCGAGCCCGTTCGGATCGTACAGGGCGCCGACCGCGTCCGAGATGCCGACGATCGCCGCGCCGGCGTCGTGCAGGAATTTAGCCAGATAGCTACCAGCATTGCCGAAACCTTGAATAATAATGCGCGCGTTCGCGAGCGGAATGCCGAGCACGCCGGCCGCTTCCTTCAGCACGATCGTGACCCCGCGCGCGGTCGACGATTCGCGGCCGATCGAGCCGCCGAGGACGAGCGGCTTGCCCGTGATGAAGCCCGGGGAATCGAATTCGCGGATGCGGGAATACTCGTCCATCATCCACGCCATGATCTGGGAGTTGGTGAACACGTCGGGGGCCGGGATGTCCTTGGTCGGGCCGACGACTTGGCTGATCGCCCGCACGTAGCCGCGGCTCAGCCGCTCGAGCTCGCCGAACGACATCGTGCGCGGATCGCACCGGATGCCGCCCTTGCCGCCGCCGTACGGCAGGTTCGTAATGCCGCACTTGATGCTCATCCACATCGACAGCGCCTTCACTTCGTCCGCCGTGACGTCCGGATGGAAGCGGACGCCGCCCTTCGTCGGGCCGACCGCGTCGTTATGCTGCGCGCGGTAGCCGGTGAACACCTTGACCTTCCCGTCGTCCATCTTGACCGGAATGCGCACCGTGAGCAGGCGCAGCGGCTCCTTCAGCAGCTCGTAATACGACTCGTCGTAGCCGAGCCTCGCCAGCGCGTCCCCGATGACCTGCCGCGTGCCGCCGAGCACGTCCAACTTCTCCTTGACCAACATATCCGTGATCCCCCTTGTAGGTTCGAACTCGAATTCGGCTTGATCTTCGTCCCGTGCTTGGTCCGTATCGTCATCTCTGTCTGAATCGTCGTCTTGTTCGTTGGCTGGATCCGTCCGCGTCGGTCCGCGTTCGATCTAAGCGATGCCCCGTTAGTCGGCGCCTAACATTGTCAGCGCTTCCATAGCCGGCGCGGAAAAGCGGCCCCCGTGCTTCGTCCGAAGGGCCGCGCGGCTTCCTTACGCTTTACGGGACGTGAGCTTCGCCTGCGTGAAGAGCAGCAGGTAATCGTAGCCGCCGGCTTTGGAATCCGTGCCGGACATGTTGAAGCCGCCGAACGGATGCACGCCGACCAGCGCGCCGGTGCATTTGCGGTTGACGTACAGATTGCCGCAGTGGACGGTCTCCAGCGCTTCGGCGATCCGGTCCTCGTCGGCGGAGAAATACGAGCCGGTGAGACCGAATTCCGTATCGTTGTACATGTCGATCGCTTCGCGCCAGTCCTTCGCCTTGGCGAGCGCCAGCACGGGCCCGAAAATCTCCTCCTGCATGATGCGGGCTTTCGGCGAGACGTCGCCGAACACGGTCGGCTGGATGTAATAGCCGTTGCCCGGCGCTTTGGCACCGCCCGTCAGCAGCGTCCCTTCGCTCTTGCCGATTTCGATGTAATCGAGGATGCGGGCGTACGAGACGTTGTCGATGACGGGGCCCGAGGCGAAATTCAGCTCCGGCAGGCCGATCTGCAGCTGCTCCGTCAGCTTGACGACCCGCTCCGCGACCTCGTCGTAGACGGATTCCACGATGATGGCCCGGGAGCCGGCGGAGCACTTCTGGCCCTGGAAGCCGAACGCCGACGCCGCGATCGCGGCGGCCGCCGCGTCCAGATCGGCCGTCTCGTCGACGACGATGCCGTCCTTGCCGCCCATCTCGGCCACGACGCGCTTGATCCAGATTTGGCCCGGCGCCGTATCCGCCGCCAGCTTGTTGATGCGCAGCCCGACTTCCTTCGAGCCGGTGAAGCTGACGAATCGCGTCTTCGGATGCGTCGTCAGGAAGTCGCCGACCTCGGCGCCGCTGCCCGGAATGTAGTTGATGACGCCGGCGGGTAGGCCGACCTCCTCCATCATCTCGACGAATTTATGGGCGATGACCGGCGTCGTCGAGGCCGGCTTCAGCAGGACGGTGTTGCCCGAGACGATCGCGGCCGTCGTCATGCCGACGCAGATCGCGAGCGGAAAGTTCCACGGCGGGATCACGACCCCGACGCCGAGCGGAATATACGTCAGCCGGTTGTCCTCGCCCGGAATCTTGGCGAGCGGCATCGTCTCGTCGATCGTGCTCAGGCGGATCATTTCGCGGGCGTAAAACTCCATGAAATCGATCGCCTCGGCCGTGTCCACGTCGGCCTCGACGTAGTTCTTGCCGGATTCGAGCAGCATCAGCGCCGAGAATTCGTGCTTCCGCTCGCGCATCAGACGCGCCGCCTTGAAGAGGTATTCGGCCCGTTCGCGCGCCGGCACCTTTTTCCACGTCTCGAACGTCGCGAGCGCGGCCTGCATCGCGCGTTCGGCGACTTCCCGGTCCGCCTTGCTGACGAAGCCGATGACTTCGTCGACGTTCCCCGGGTTGACCGACGTGATCTTCGCTTCCGTCTCGATCTTCTGGCCGCCCACCTTCAGCGGGTAATTGCGCCCCAGCTCGGATTTGACCTTCGCGATCGCTTCCTTCATCGCCTCGACGTTCTCCGGCTTGCCGAAATCCGTGAACGGTTCGTTCGCGTACGGTTTGATCTCGTTGATTGGGGTTGTCGTCATAGCCATTCTCCTCTCCCGCCCGGGAAACTTGTTATTTCAGCATGTTCTTCAGGACGAACCAGACGTTCGCGGGGCGTTCCGCCAGCCGCCGCATGAAATAACCGAACCAGTCGATGCCGTACGGCACGTAAACGCGCACGCGGTAGCCTTCGTCGGCGAGGCGCTTCTGCAGATCTTCCCGAATCCCGTACAGCATCTGGAACTCGAACGCGTCCCGGCCGATGCCGCGTTCTTCGACGAACGCTTTCGCGTAGGAAACGATCGCTTCGTCGTGGCTCGCTATGGCGGCGTAGTTGCCGTTCAAGAGATGCTGCCGGATGATCCGCTTCAGGTTCTCGTCGACGTCCTTCTTCTCGGGAAACGCGACGCTCGGCGATTCCTTGTACGCCCCTTTCACGAGCCGCAGGTTCGCACGAAGCGCGTTCAACTCCCGCACGTCCTGCTCCGTCCGGTACAAATACGCTTGAAGCACGATGCCCACGTTGCCGTATTCCCGCCGCAGCTCGCGGTAAATATCGAGCGTGGCTTGGCAGTGCGCGTAATCCTCCATGTCGATGCGGACGAAATTGCCGTGCATCCGCGCGCGGTTCAGGATGCGCTTCATGTTGGCGACGCAAAGCTCGCGGTCGATGTCGAGGCCGAGCGACGTCATCTTCAGCGACAGGTTCGACCGGACGCCGGAATCCGCGATCGCGTCGAGCGTCCGCAGGCACATGTCCGCGGACTGCTCCGCTTCCTCCGCGCTGTACACGAACTCGCCGAGATGGTCGAGCGTCGCCATCCTTCCCTCGCCGTTCAGCTTGCGCACGGCGTCGATCGCCTGCCGGATCGTCTCGCCTGCGACGAATCGGCCGGCGCCGAAGCGCAGGCCGTATTTCTTGGCCAGGCGATTCACGGAGCGGCTCTTGCCGAGCGTTTGGAACAGGTTTCTCAGAAGCAGGTCCATGCGGCAAACCTCCAGTGGTTTGTACATAGTTGTTCAATTACCGACTCTGATTATACACTCGTTCAGAGATATTGAACATATACCCGTCTAAAATAAATACTTATTCATGGAAGTGAACAATTATACACAATTGCGAAAAACGCGCTTCGTTGAATCCGCACGCCGTTCATGGTAGATTACAGTCATACCTTACATAGATGCGGAGACGAACGAATATGTTCAACGTTGAACAACTTTCCCTGCAGGAATCCTTGACGGCTGCCGGTCCCGTCGCGACGCTCGGCGAGCTGCTCCCGCTTTTGAAACGCGGGGAAGCCGTCGTCGTCCCGGACGGGACGGACGGCGGGACGCGCGCCGCCCTCCTGCTGCCGCGCGACGCGGCTTTCCTGGAGACGGCCTTCTCCGGACGGCCGGCGGAGCCGGCGGCCTCGCTGCTGGCCGATTCGCCATACCTCTCCCGCATCGTACGGCTCGAGCCCGGCCAATCGGCGGCCGACGCCGTCGCGGCCTTGGAGGCCGAACCGACCGGCGGCGGCCGGCCGCTGCTCGTGCGACGCCCGGACGGCAGCTGGGCCGGCTATATCGAGCCGGACGCGCTGCTCGCCTTCGCGCTGGCCGAGAGACGGCGATGGCAGGCCTACTTCGCGACGCTGTCCGATACGGTCACGGACGCGGTCACGGTCGTGGACCGCAACGGCGAGGTCATCTGCTGGAATCCGGCGGCGGAGGATATCTACGACCTGCCCCGCGCGGACATCGTGGGACGGCGCATCGGCGAGCATTTCGAGACGGAAACGCTCATGGTGCTCAAAATCCTCGACGAAGGGCGGCTCATCCGCAATGCCTACCACCGCCCGCGGGAAGGCACGCACGTGCTGATCAGCGCCTCGCCGGTCCGCGGCCCGGAAGGCGAGATCATCGGCGGCATCGCGGCCGAGCAGGACATTACGCAGCTCGTCAAGCTGAACGAGCAGCTCACGTCCGCGCATACCTTCTCCCATCAGCATAAGGCCGCCGATCCCGGCTTGTTCTCGTTCGCGAAAGGACGGGGACTCGCGCTCGGCCGCGTCATGCAATGGGCGAAGAAAGTCGCCGCCGCGGACACGCCGGTGCTGCTGCTCGGCGAAAGCGGAACCGGCAAGGAGCAGCTGGCCCAAATCATCCACGGCTACAGTCCGCGCGCGAAAGAGGCGTTCCTCACCGCGAGCTGCGGCATCGTGCCCGCCGGCCTGCTGGAGACCGAGCTGTTCGGCTTCCGGGGCGGCGCCTTCACCGGCAGCGAAGGCGGCCAGCCGGGCCTGCTGGAGCAGGCCAAGGAAGGCACGCTGTTCATCAACGAAATCGACCGGATGCCGCCCGAGCTGCAGGCGAAGCTGTACGGGTATCTGTCGCGGGAGACGTTCCGGCGCCTCGGCGACAGCCGGCCGATCGCCGCCCGCGCGCGCATCGTCGCCGCGTCGACGGCCGATCTGGACGCGTTGGTGCGGGAAGGCGGCTTCCGCGCGGACCTGTATTACGCGCTGAACGTCGTGTCCGTCGCGCTGCCGCCGCTGCGCGAGCGGCGCGAAGACATTCCCGCGATGCTGCAGATGTACTTGAAGCAATTCTCGCTGCAGTACCAAAAGCCGCTTCCGGCGCTGTCGCCGGAAGTCATGCTCGCCTTCGCGAACTACGACTGGCCGGGCAATATTCTGGAGCTGCGCAACGTCGTCGAGCGCTGCGTCATCCTGTGCGACGGCGACCTCATCGCGATGGAGCAGCTCCCTCCGGCGCTGCAGGCGCGTCAGCCGAGCCTCGAGGCGGAGCCGGCCGCCGTCGCGGATCCCGGTCCGCCGCCTGTCGTCGGGGCCGCCGCCGACGCCGCGGACGGCATCGCCGACGCGGAACTCAAGCCGCTCAAGGCGAGCGCCGGACCGTCGGAGGAGCTGCGGCTCATCCGCGACGCGCTCGCCCGGACGGCCGGCAACAAGAGCGCCGCCGCCAAGCGGCTCGGCATCTCCCGCGGCACGCTGTACAACAAGCTCAAGGAGCTCGGCCTCGAATAGCCGCCGTCATGACAACAGCCGCTGCGCGCGCGATTCTCGGATCGCGACGGCGCAGCGGCTGTCGTTGTTTAAAGGATTCGTTTGCCCAGCAGGGAAGCGATCAGGCCGACCGCCAGCCGGGACGTGCGCCGGCTCTCGTCGAGCAGCGGGTTGACCTCCACCACGTCGATGGACGCCACGCGCCCCGTCTCCGCCAGCAGCTCGCAGGCGAAGTGCGCTTCCCGGTACGTCAGGCCCCCGGGCACCTGCAGCGCGACGCCGGGCGCCTCGAGCGGGTCGAGGCAATCCGCGGAGAAGCTGACGTGGATGCCGTCGGTGCCGTCCCCGGCGATGTCGACCGCCCGGCGGACGACTTCCTCGATGCCCATCCGGTCGACTTCGTGCATCGTGAAGACGGCGATGCCTTCGGCGCGGATGAGCGCCCGCTCCTCCGGCTCGACGTCCCGCACGCCGATGAGCACGACGCGCCGCTTGTCGGCGGCGGGGCCGTCCAGCCCGTCCGCGAAGTCCCGCGCGTCCGGCTTCGCGAGGCCGAGCGCCGAGGCCAAGGCCATGCCGCCGACGCCGCCCGTCGGGCTCGCCGCCTCCGTGTTCAGCCCGGCATGCGCGTCGAAATAGATGACGCCCGCGCGTTTCCCGGCGGCGGCCAGTCCCGCCAGCACGCCGATCGTCACGCTGCGGTCGCCGCCGAGTACGAGCGGCAGCTCGCCCCGGCCCGCGGCCCCCGCGACTTCGGACGCGACCCGCCGGCCCGTATCCAGCACCTCGGGCAGGTGCTTGGCCGCGCCGCTCCGGGTTCCGTCCGCGGACGCGCCCGCGTCGTTGCCGCCCTCGATATTCGCCTCCGACGTCACGGCGAACGCGGTCTTGCGCAGCTGCCGGAGCAGCCCGGCCTGCAGCATCGATTCCGGCGCCGCCTCGCTGCCCGGCCTGCCGGCGCCCAAGCCGAACGGGACTTGGATCAGGCTCAGCTTCTTCGTCGATTCCGTCTCGCGCTTCGTATCCGTCTCCTGCTTGGTATCCGCCATTGCGCTTACGCCACCTCTCACGCTAATTTAGTCGTCTTGCGCTCGCGTTTCCTTCGCGAACGGCATCTTTGTGACCGGTACCTTCGTGGCCGGTACCTTCGCGACCGGTATCTTCGCGGCTCGCCTACCGCTATTCTACCTCCGCAGCGCCATTCAGTCGAACAGCCGCGCGATCCGCGCGAACGCCCAGTCGAGCTGCTCCTTCGAGATCGTGAGCGGCGGCGCGAACCGGATCGTCGTCTCGTGCGTTTCCTTGCACAAGAGGCCCAGCGCCTTCAGCCGCTCGCAATACGGCCGGGCCTCGCCATGCAGCTCGAGACCGATGAACAGCCCGCGTCCGCGGACCTCCTTGATCGCCGGGCTGGCGATGCCGCGCAGCAAGTCTAAGAAATACGTACCCAACTCGCCCGAGCGCTTAACCAGCGCCTCGTCCTCCAGCACGTCCAGCGCCGCGATCGCGACCGCGCAGCCGAGCGGATTGCCGCCGAACGTCGATCCGTGCGAGCCCGGCTCGAACACGCCGAGCACCGCCGCGTCCGCCGCGACCGCCGAGATCGGGAACACGCCGCCGCCGAGCGCTTTGCCCAGGACGTACATGTCCGGGACGACGTCCTCCCAATCGCACGCGAAAAGCCGGCCCGTGCGGCCGAAGCCCGTCTGGATCTCGTCGGCGACGAGCAGCACCTGATTCGCGCGGCACAGCTCGCTCGCCGCCTTCAAATACCCGGCCGGCGGCAGGACGATGCCGGCCTCGCCCTGGATCGGCTCCGCGAGGAACGCCGCCGTATTCGGCGTGATCGCCGCCTTCAACGCCTCGAGGTCGCCGTAGGGCACGATCCGGAAGCCCGGCGTGAACGGCCCGAAGCCGCGTTTATACTCGTCGGAGGAAGAGAACGACGTCACGGTGACCGTCCGCCCGTGGAAATTGCCGTCGCAGACGATGATTTCCGCTTCGCCCGCCGGCACGCCCTTCACGTCGTACGCCCAGCGGCGAACCGCCTTGACCGCCGTCTCGACCGCCTCCGCGCCCGTGTTCATCGGCAGGATCATGTCTTTGCCCGTCAGGCGGCTCAGCTTCTCGTAAAATTCGCCCAGCCGCTCGTTGTGGAACGCGCGCGACGTCAGCGTGACCTTGTCGGCCTGCTCCTTCAACGCCGCGACGATGCGCGGATGGCGATGGCCGTGGTTCAGCGCGGAGTAGGCGCTCAGCATATCCATGTAGCGGTTGCCTTCGGGATCCTCGACCCATACGCCCTCCGCTTTCGCGATGACGATCGGCAGCGGGTGATAATTGCGCGCGCCGAATCGTTCCGTTTGATCGATGATGCGGGTTGTCGCGTTCGTCATGCCGTCACGCTCCTTCCGGCTCTGTCGGTTTTTTCTTCGTCCGGCCGGCGCCGGCCGGCTTTACAGGATGCGTTCGCCGAACGCCGAGCCGATCAGCTCCACCGCCGCCACGGCCGTCTTGTTATGGTGGTCCAGCATCGGATTCACTTCCACGACTTCCGCCGAGACGAGCAGCTGGCGCTCATAGAGCAGCTCCATCGCGAAATGGCACTCGCGGTACGACATGCCGCCGGTGACCGGCGTGCCGACCCCCGGCGCGTCCCCCGGATCCATGCTGTCGAGATCGAGGCTCAGATGCACGCCGTCCGTGCCGTCCGCGACGATGGCCATGGCGTCTTCCATGACCTGCTTCATGCCGTGCTTGTCGATGTCGTGCATCGTGAACACTTTCACGCCCTTCTCCTTCAGGAACGCCCGTTCGCCGGGGTCGACGGACCGCGCGCCGATGATGACGACGTTCTCCGGCCGGAGCTTCGCGTCCGTTCCGCCGATGGAGACGAGATCGGGATGGCCGTAGCCGAGAACGGCCGCGAGCGACATCCCGTGGATATTGCCCGACGCCGTCGTCGCCTCCGTGTTCACGTCGGTATGCGCGTCGAACCAGATGACGCCGAGCCGCTTCACGCGCGACAGCACGCCTTTGATCGTGCCGATCGCGATGCTGTGGTCGCCCCCCAGGACGAGCGGGAACCGCCCCTTGCCCATGTGGTCCGCGACGGCGGCGTACAGCTCCTTGTTGACCCGCGCGATCTCGGCCAAATATTTCAGCTTCTCGCCCGGCGCCGGAGGCTGCAGCGTCCGGTCGACCCGCAGGTCGCCCGCGTCTTCGACGGCGTAGCCGAGCGCGTGCAGCCGTTCGTGAAGGTTAGCTCCCCGAATCGCGTCCGGCCCCAAATCCACGCCTTTGCGGTCCGCGCCATAATGCAGCGGTACGCCGATTACCGTGATGTCCGTTTTCTTTACCGCGTTCATATGCAGCACTCCTTCTCCAACCTGTCGGTATCCTTAATTGTAGCATAGCGATTTTTGCGTAAAAAATTGAATAATCCAATGATTACGATTAGAAAACGCAATGATGGCGGAAATCCCCCGCGCGGCGCCGAAAAACCCCGCCGGCCGAAGCCGACGGGGGCAGCGTCTCGCGAAAAATCCGCGTCAGTCCCATTCTTTCCATATCCGCTGGACGATTTCCGCGAAGGAACGAATGTTTTGTTCCGCGATCCTTTTCTTGAGAATGACCATATTCGTCTCGATCTTGCGCGGAAACCGGTGAATCTCCGCCAGCGCGCCCTTGCGCAGCTCCTCCTCGACGAGCGCCGCGCCGAGCAGCGCCGTGCCGGTGTTGTAGAGCACCGTGCGCTTGATCGTCTCGTCCGAGACGCATTCGATGTATTTGTCCGGCGCGAAGCCGTAGTCGTTCAGGCATTCGTTCACGAGCCGCTGGATATTGGAGCCGGACTTGTACGTAATGAAGGGGTACGTCTCCAGCAAGTCGGACAGCTCGTGCCGCTCCAAGAGCTCCCGCGTCGTCACGAGGACGAGATCCTCCCGCCCGAGCGGCACGGTCTCCATCTGCGGCGACTTGCACGGCCCGGCGATAATGGCCAGGTCCGCCTCGTTCGCGGCGACCTTCTTCATGGCGTCGTTGCTGTCGCAGGAGAACAGCTGCAGCTTGACCTCCGGATTCTCGGCAATGTACGAGTGCAGAATCAGCGATAAGTAGTGGGTGCAGTAAAATTCGGGCGCCGCCACGGTCAGGAGTCCGTGCGGATGCTCCAGCTTGCGAAGCTCGGCCTCCATCTCCTCCATCAGCGCGAACGTCTGGTCCACGTAATGCTTGACCAGCTTGCCGGCCGGGGTCAAAAACGTCTTCTTGCCGCTGCGGCCGAGCAGCGTCACGCCGAGTTCCTGCTCGAGCGACTGCAGCTGGAGGCTGATCGTCGGCTGCGAATAGCCGAGCCGGGCGGCGGCGCGCGTCAGGTTGAGCGTGTCCGCGACGACCTGAAACGTCTTGTATTTCTTGAAATCCATGCTGCTTCACGTCCTTGCCGGCTTCATGGAACCATTATAGAGGGCATCGTCCCCCGGAGCAAGGTCGGCCGGCCGCTCGCCGGTTCACGGTTCGGGCCGCGCGTTGGCCATGCGGATCATCGAGAAGTTCACCGTCGACGCCGGCAGCGCCTCCTTCAGCGGATGCAGCGACGGCGTGACGCGGACCTCGACGCCCGCGGCCGCCAGCAGGCCGAGGCAGTCGTCCAGCCGTTCCACCGACGCCGGCTCGACCTCATGGCGCGCGACGTAATAGCCCGCGTTCCCGTCGTACGATTCGAACGGACCGGGCTCGAACGCGTAGCGGTACAGCTTCGCGTCCCGGATCCGGTCCAGCCAGCCGGCCTCCACGGCGACGATATGGCTCGCGCGGGAGAAGCCGAAGAACCGCTCCCGGTCCTCGGCGGTCGTCTCCGCCTCCGTCCAAAAGCAAACCCGAGGGCAGTCCCTCGGGAAGTAATAGTTGCACGCGCGGCGCTCGTCGATCGCCCATACCATGGCGGGCTCGTGCAGCCGGTAGGGCAGCTGCCGCGGGACGAAACGCTGAATGTCGGGATTTTCGCTGAAATGGTACAGCTTCACGTCCGTCGCTCCGTTTCTGGGGCTGCTTAGCTTCTAGCGCCGATTTAAGTATTCGCCGGTCGAGTATTCGATTCGGGCAACGCGTTAGCCGTCTTTTTCGAGTTCATTTGATGCGCAGCCCAAGTTTCGAGTTCCGTCTTTCATCGCGTTCCGTTTCATTCGATATCCATCGAGATGTCGTCTTCCTGCTCCATGAACCGGATGATCAGCTCGCGCTCCTCCAGAAACCACAGATTGTCCGACTCCATATAGAACGTGATGCCTTCCACGACGTCCTTGATTCCCGGGTCCCGGGGGATGTCCTTCATCACGCCGAGCGAATAGCCCGGTTGAACGCTGCCGCTGCCGCCAAGCCTGACGAAAATGCGCAAATGATCGCCGTCCGACAAATCCATTTCCCTGATATACCAACGTGCGGCCGACTGTTCCACCGATAGTTTCATCGCTACCATCTCCTCGTTTTGGATACGGTTACATGCTATATATACGCCGTCTGCACCCGTTTTACCTCTGCTTGGAAACATTTTCGACAGTTGCTAGAAGCTGCGCTCGCGCTCCAGCCGGTGACGTTTCGCGCGGATGGCGGCGATCAGGGCGAGATAGACGAGCATGCCGACCCATACGACGAAAATTTCCGCTTTTTTGGCCGATCCCGGCTCCCGCGCGCGCTTTCCGCCATCGTCCTCGCGCAGCTCCGCCGCCTTGACCGCGGGGTAGCGCGCCGCGATCGCCGCGAGCGACGGAACCGCGGGCCGCAGCCGGCCGGCCGCGGCGACGCCGAGCGACGTCCGCACGCGCACTTCGCCGTCCGGCAAGACGGATACCGCCGGCGTCTCGCCCCTCGGCACCACCGCGTACAGCGGTCCGGTCCGGACGAATTCCGCGCCGGCCGCGAGCGGATAAGCGGGATTCGCCGCCGTTACTTGCTGCAGCGCGAAACGGTCGAACCCGTAATCGAGCAGCTTCGTCATGTCCTTGTACAACAGCGACTTCGTCGGCGATTTCAGCAGCACGCCGATCAGCTCCATGCCGCCTCGCTTCGCCGACGTGACGAGCGTGAAGCCGGCGTCGCCCGTGTAGCCGTTCTTGACGCCCGTCGTCCCTTCGTACCGGCCGAGCATTTCGTTATGGTTGATCAGCTCCGACTTCCATTCTTCACCGTTCCAGGGCATGCGCTTCGTGCCGACGATCGTGCGGAACAGCTCGTTTTGCATCGCGTAGCGCGCGATCTTCGCCATGTCCATCGCCGTGGTGTACTGCCGCGGGTCCGGCAGCCCGCTCGGATTGACGAAATGCGTGTTCGCCGCGCCGGCCTTGTCCTTCGCGAACGCGTTCATCCGCTCCGCGAACTTCGCCTTCGAGCCGTCGACGTACTCGGCGATGGCCGTCGCCGCGTCGTTGCCGGAGTTCATGAGCATGCCGTACAGCAAATTCAGCAGCGGCAGCTTCTCGCCTTCCGCCAAATAAACGCGCGTTCCGTCTTCGCCGCGCGCTTCCTTCGACACCGTGACGGTCGCCGCCAAATCCGATACATCCTCGATGGCGATTATGCCCGTGACGATCTTCGTGATGCTGGCCGGATATTCTTGCTCGTCCGGATTGCGCGCGTACAAGACGGTTCCCGTCTTGGCGTCGATCAGCACGGCCGCTTCGGAAGCCAGCTCGGGCCGCGCGTCGTCCGCCGTCTCCGCGCGGACCGGACTTGCCCAGCCGAACGAAGCCAGAACCAGGAGCGCCGCCAGCCGGCGTTTCCACACAAGAGCCTTCATGTACCGTCATCCAACCTCCCCGCGTCTCGTAAATTGCCTGGTAACTACTAAACTACCACTGCGAACGGGGGGCAGCAAACATTATTTTGCGGCCGCCGAATGAAAGGATTTTCCTGCCGCTCCCGCGCGCCGGAGCCGGCTCCGCAGCTTCGCCGCGGCTCCGTTCAAGCCCGAATCGCCGGCCGCTCCGGGTCAAGGCGCGATGCTTCCGGTTTTCGTTCCCGGCTCGGGCGACGCGGCACGATCTAGATCCGGCCTCCATCCCGCCTCCGTTGCCGCGAAAACAAAAAAACCGTTCCCCTCGGGGAACGGTTTTCCGGCGTTGGCAGCGTGCGTTGCGGCTCGGTGAACGCCGGCGATTCCTTGCGATGCAAGCGCTGCAAGCGGCGCGAATTCGCGCAACGCAACTACACGGTGCGCCCGACGCTTCGCGCTGCGATAGGATCAGCGATTCACGTCTTGCGGATGGCCGTCCTCCAGCAGTTCGACCACGCTGGCGTTGGAGCTGACCTGCTCCGGGCTCTTGCAGCCCGGAATGACGGCCGTGACGGCCGGATGCTTCAGACACCAGGCGAGCGCCCAAGCCGCCATGCCGACGCCCTGCGGCACCTCTTCCGCCGCGATGCGCTGCACTTCTTCCAGCTTCTTGACGGTGCTCTCGCGGTCGTGCCGATGGCGGACGTCGGTCTTGTCGAAGACGGCGTCCGGCTTGTACTTGCCGCTCAAATACCCGCTCGCGAGCGGAACGCGCGCCAGCACGCCGAGGTCTTGGCGGATGCAGGACGGGAACACGGCCTCCTCCGGCACTTGATCCAGCCGGTTATACACGACCTGGATGACCTCGGAACCGACCCGCGTCGACGCGTCCGTCTGATGGACATTGGCATTGCTGCCGATGGACGTGCCGAGATGACGGATTTTGCCGGCTTGCTTCTGTTCGTTCAGCACCGCCCACAGCTCGTCGTTGTCGAAGACCGCGTCCGGGCCGGAATGGAACTGGTACAGGTCGACGTAATCCGTCTTGAGCGCCTTCAGCGACGCGTCCAGCTGGCGGACGACGTCCGCGGCCGAGAAATCGTCGGTCCGCGTGAACCGCTCGTGAAAATGATGGCCGAACTTCGTCGCCACGATCCAGTCCTCGCGCTTGCGGCGGGACAAGTAGTCGCCGATCAGCGATTCCGACAGATGGTCGCCGTAGCATTCCGCCGTATCGATCAGGTTGATGCCGAGCTCGGCGGCCCGGTCCAGGATCGCGTCGGCTTCGGCTTGCGCGAACTGCTGTCCCCATTCGCCGCCGAACTGCCACGTGCCGACGCCGATGACGGACACCTCGAGTTCCGTCCGGCCCAATTTCCGATAGTTCATCATGTATCGCTCCTCTCGATTATGCAGCAGCTTGTCTCGCGTGAAGCAGGCGATTTCGCCTATGAGGCGGCAGCTCCGCGCCGGCCGCGCTAATCGCGCGCCGGCAGGCTGAGCCGCATGCCCTTCGTAAACCACAGCTTATAGCTCAGCAGGCTGAGCAGGATGCTCGTGACGGCGGCCGACGACGTGAAGGCGAACACGATCAGGATCTGGTACCGGACCGCCTGAAGCGGATCGGCGCCGGCGATGATCATGCCCGTCATCATGCCGGGCAGCTGGACGATGCCGACGGTCTTCATGCCGTCGATCGTCGGAATCATGCTCGCCTTGACCGCGCGCTGCAGGCTGAGCTGGATCGCCTGCCGCGCGCTGGCGCCGAGCGCGAGCAGCGTCTCGATCTCGCCGCGCGACGCCTCGACGTCGCGCTTCATCTGATTCAAATACAAGCCCGCGACGACCATCGCGTTGCCGATCGTCATGCCGCTGATGGAGATGATGTACTGCGGCGTATCGTCGATGATGCCGAGCCCGAGCAGCAGCAGCATGATCATCGCCTCCGTGGCCGCGATCGAGACGGCGACGCGCATCAGGATGCCGCGCAGTCCCCGGCCGCGCCGGGAAGCGTGCCAGGCCGCGACCGCGATCATCACGGCGACGACGAGGACGAGCAGCAGCGGCTGCCGCGTCCGGAACAAATATTGCAGGACGAGTCCGACCGCGAGCAGCTGCGCGGCGGCGCGGACCGTCCCGATCAGGATGTCGCGCTCCAAGCCCAGCTTCTGCCGCATGGAGACGAAGACGGTGATGCCGACGAAGAGCAGCGTGAACGCGAGCGCCGTCAGGCTCATGGCGGAACCGCCTCCGTCCCGCCCCGCTTGAGGAACCGCTCCGCCGCTTCCGACGGCGGCTCGCGGAAGAAGGCTTCCGCCTCCGAGTCGGCCAGCCCGCCGCCGGCCAGGAACCAGACCCGCGAACCGACGCGGCGCGCCTGCTCCAGATCGTGCGTCACCCAGACCAGCGTCGTCCGCTCCGCCGCCAGCGCGTCCGCGAGCAGCCCTTCCACGGCCAGCTTGCTGTGTTCGTCGAGCGAAGCCGTCGCCTCGTCGAGCAGCAGGACGGCCGGGCGGGCCATCAAGGACCGGACGAGCGCGACGCGCTGCTTCTCGCCGCCCGACAGCTCGGCCGCGTCCTTCTCCCAGTCCGTCGCCGCCAAGCCCGCCGCGTCCATCAGCTTCGCCGCGCGGTCCCGATCGAACGGCGCGCCGTGCAGCCGGCTGAACGCGCCGACGTTATGCGCGATCGTGCCGGGCAGCATGACGGCCTGCTGGGCCACGTACGCGGCCCGCCGCCGCCATGCCTGGGGATGCCAGACGGCGGCCGGCTTCCCGTCCAGCCGCACTTCCCCGCCGCTCGGCTCGTCCAGCAGCGCGAGCAGGCGAAGCAGCGTGCTCTTGCCTTGGCCGGACGGCGCCAGCAGCGCGACCGATTGAGGCTCTTCGATGTCGGCCGAGACGTCCGCGAACAGCGTGCGGCCGCCGGGGAGCGACTTGGTCAAGGCCGTGAAAGACAGGATGCTCATCTCGCGATCGCCTCCAATGTCTTCCTAGTGTATCCGATGTCCCGGCGGGCAACCGCGCGGCCTTCAAATCTCGTTCGTCTTGACGTAGACCCACACTTCCCCGGGTTGGAAGATATGATATTTTTGCCCGCGAAACCGGTTGAACAGCTCGCCGACGAAGCCGACGATGCCTTCGCTGTTGTTCATGTACAGGTCGAAATGCAGCGGCACGACGTAATCCATGCCGATGTCGGCCGCGAGATCGGCCGCCTCGCGCGCGTTCATGTTGCCGTCGATGTTGCGCCGGTTGCGGAACAGGTCCCTCCCGTTGATCGGCAGCATGCCGATATCGATCCGGAACGGCTTCAAGGCGGAGACGAGCGCCTCGTCGACGAGCGTGTCGCCGGCGTGGTAGATCGTAATGCCGTCCCAGTCGAACAGGTACCCCAGGAAGCGGTCCCGGCCTTCGGCGTCCACGATGCGCTTCTCGTGCCACGCCGGCATCGGATGCACGGTCAAGCCGCCCCCGCACGGGAACGCCTCGCCGTGCCGAAGGCTGACGACGCGCTCCGCGGGAATGCCCTTCTCGACCAGGATGCGGGCGCAGACGTCCGGACCGGCGAACGTGCAGCCGGGCGACGCCTCCGCGATGGCGCGCAGCGTGACCGCATCCAAATGATCGCCGTGCTCGTGGGTGACGAGCACCAGGTTCAAGTCGGTCAGGTCGCGGGCATCGACCGGCGGCGGATAAGCGCGGACCCACTCGGTCGGCGGCCCGCCGGGCGCATCCGGCGTCAGGAACGGGTCGACGGCCAGCTTGAAGCCGTTGCGGCTCAGGATGACGCCGACTTGTCCGATGTATTGAATGGCAGCGGATAACATGGAACATTCCTCCTTTTCGTCCTATGTAAAGGGTACCAGAAAAACCCGTGGTCCGAAACCACGGGTTTTCGCGGGCCGATCAACGTCCGTCCGGCGTCGGAGGCTCCGCCCCGTCGTCCGCCTCGACCAGGCGCTGCAGCGCGGACAGCTTGTTTTCCCAATACCGCTCGTAATACCGCAGCCAATTGCGGAGCTCCTGCAGCGGCTCCGGCTCCAGCCGGTAGCGCGTCTCGCGCCCGACCTTCCGCTCCTTGACGAGCCCGGCCTCGGACAGAATGCGCAGATGCTTCGACACCGCCGTGCGCGTCATCGGAAAATGGCCCGTGATCGCCGCGATCGGCATCTCCCGGTCGACGAGCAGCTTCAGCACCTCGCGCCTCGTCGGATCGGCGATGGCCTGGAACACGTCGTGCTTGCCGGACGGCTGCGCCGGCATGTCAAGCCTCGACGACGGCGCCGAGCTTGGCCACGATGCCGACCCAGCCTTGGCCCATGCGTTCCCGCACCGCCGCGTGCGGCAGGTTGAATTCGGTCATGCCGTCCTCGCGCCAGCCGGCATGGACGAGCGTGCAGGCGGTCCGGTCATTGCCCCGGTCCTCGAGCAGAATCGTGATCGTCCACTCCGTTCCCCATTGGAACGCGATGCGCGACGGCGGCTCGATCTCCTTGACGATGCACCGCTGCCTGCCGAACGGGCCGGCGTCGATATGAAATTCATGGCCGACGACGGGCGCGAAATCGTTCGGCATGAACCAGGCGCCCAGTCCTTCCGACGTGGATATGGCGCGCCATACTTTCTCGATCGGCGCGTTGAAGACCTGCGTCACGCGCACGTCCGGAAGCGCGTTTGGCGTATCCATGCTTGATTCCTCCTCCGATGCTTTCGTATCTGATGGGTTCGTGCTTGCGGTCCAAGCCCGCTATGAAAAAAAGCGAACCCTTTCGGTTTCGCTTTTCAGTATAGGACACCTTCGGCCCGGTTACAAGCGAACCGGCCGTTACTTGGTGCGATCTCCGTTATCCTTTTCCTTGTCCATGCCATGGTCTTCCCATCGCCGGGAATACGCTTTGTTGGTCACCCAGATCGTGATCCACGTCACAAGCACCGCGATGATGGCCGCGGACACCCACACCCCTGTCGGAACGCCCATTTTGTCTAGTCTCCCCTTCGACAGCCCGTCTTGCCGGAGCTGTCCGTCTTTTCAGAAAAATGATAACAGACTTCGCCATGCGGCACAAATGACAACATTATGACGAATCCTTGGCCCGTCCTTGCGCGGTCCGCCGAAACGCGCTTCTTCTCTTGCCTGGACAAGCCCGGAGGTGCATAATGAAGGGTGCCGAGCGCCGTTCGATTCTTATTAAAGCAAAGCCGCAGAAAGGACCATCATCGTGCAGTCATCTACGCAATCCGCCCAACCCGCGATCTCGCCGGCCATCCCGCTGCTCGTCGGCATGCTCGCCATTTCTTTCGCGCCCATCCTCGTCCGCGCCTCGGACGCTCCCGTCTCCGTGCAGGGCATGTACCGGATGCTCTTTACGTTCCTGATCATGCTCCCGTTCGGCGGCAAGCAGCTGAAGACGCTGACCGCGATCGGGCGGAAAGACTGGCTGCTGCTGATTGCGGCCGGCTTCTTCCTGGCGCTTCATTTTCTGCTGTGGATGGCTTCGCTCACCTATACGTCGATCGCCAGCTCCACCATTCTGCTCGCCCTGGAGCCGGTCTTCGTCATGGTCGGCGCGTTCTTCGTGTTTAAGGACCGGCCGTCCAAATTCGCCGTCGCCGGCATGCTCGTGGCGCTCGTCGGGGCGATCAGCATCGGCTCCGGGGACGTCGGGCTGTCGCAGCGCGCGTTTTTCGGCGATCTGCTCTCGTTCCTCGGCGCGCTGGCGGTCGCCGTCAACATGCTGATCGCGAAACAAATCATGCGCCGGCTCCCGTCGTACCTGTACAGCCTCATCGTGTTCGGCATTACCGCGGCCTGCTTCGCGGGCTACAACGTCGCCCTGGGCATTCCCATGACCGGCTATCCCGCCAAGGAATGGCTCGTGTTCGCGCTCCTGGCCGTCGTGCCGACCGTGTTCGGGCATATGATTTTCAATTGGCTGCTCAAATATGTAAAACCGACGACCATCTCCATGACGGTGCTCGCCGAGCCCGTCGGCGCCAGCCTGCTCGCCATGCTGCTGTTCCGCGAAATGGTCACCGGCTTCCAGCTGTTCGGCGGCCTGCTGATCATCGTCGGCCTCGTCCTGTACATGCGCGCGGAGAAGCAGGAAGCCGCCGCGGTAGCCGCGCCGGCCGATCCATTGCAAGCGTAGGCCGAACGATAATCCGAACTCGCCCCTTTGAGACAATAGAAGGCACGAACAAGGGACGAAAAAAAACGAAAACGGGAACGAAAAAAGCCTGATCGCTCAGGCTTTTTTCTATGTCCGCTTGTCGGCGGCGCGATTAGGCTTCCAGTCCGTGCTCTTCGCGGATGCGGTACAAGCCTTGGATCATCGGCTCGGCCGGATCGCGGTTCAGCAGGAAGTGCGCGATCAGCACGTGCAGCGGAAGCGCGCAGATATTGTTGCCGTCCGTGATGCCCGTGAACCCGGCTTCCAGCACCGGCCCATGCTCCTCGTGCAGATCCAGGTCGACGTAGACCTGCTCGTCCGGGAACTCTTCGCGAAGCGTCTTGGCGCAGTACGGCACGATGACGTTGTCGATCAGCGCCTTGGCTTCGTCTTCCGATTGCGGCGGCATCGGCAGCAGCTTGTCCTTGCCTTCGTTGCCGTCCATCAGCTCGAAGAAGAAGGAAGACATCCACAGCGCCGGATCTTCGTTGTTTTGGAAGGTGTGCAGCAGCTCGCGCATGAAGAAGCCCGTCGCGTATTTGCCGCCGTCCTTCGTTTCGATTTTGAAGGTGAAAATCGGTCCGTATACCTCGTGGTTCAACACTTGCCCGTCCACTTGTTCGTCTTCGAACTTGAAGCGGAGCGCTTTCAAGCCGTTCTCGTGCAGGGCTTGAACGACCTGCCGGAATTCGGCCTCCGAAACGTTACCTTGTTCCTGCGTATCCTGCGTTTCGTTGGAATTGGATACGTTGTTTTCTGTCGTCATGTCGAATCACCCACTATTCATCATATAATGTCGGTTTCGCGCTTGTCCACTTGTAATTTTACGGCGAACGCTCAGGCGCGGGGCTCGAACAAATACGCCGCCAGCAGCGCGGCCGTGTTCGCGACGGCGTCCGCGTGCGTCCGCTCCATGCCGTGCGACGCGTGCACGCCCGGGCCGATCAGCGCCGCCCGGATATCGCTGCCGCCCCGGAGCGCCGCGGAGGCGTCGGAGCCGTAGTGCGGATACACGTCGACCGCGTGCGGAATTCCTTCGCGCTTCGCGAGCGCGATCAGCGCCGAGGTCATCGCGTAGTCGTACGGGCCGGACGAATCCTTCGCGCAGATGGACACGTCGTACTCCGTCGCGGACAGGTCGTCGCCGAGCGCGCCCATGTCGACGGCGATCATCTCCGTAATGTCCGCCGGGATATGCGAGCTGCCGTGGCCGACTTCCTCGTACGTCGATATGATGATCTTCACGTCGCGCTCCGGCGTCCGGCCTTCGCGCTTCATCCATTCCAGCAGCGCGAACAGCGCCGCGACGCTCGCCTTGTCGTCGAGATGGCGCGACTTGACGAGCCCGTTCGGCAGCAGCCGCGCCCGCGGGTCCCACGAGATGAAGTCGCCGACGCCGATGCCGAGCTTCAGCACGTCTTCCTTGTTCTTGACCGGCTCGTCGATGCGGACCTCCATGTTCGCTTCGTCCCGCTTCAGATCGCGGGCATCGGCGTAGACGTGGACGGAGGGCTTCGTCGTCAGCACGGTGCCTTCGTAAGCGCGGCCGTCCCGCGTGTGCACGAGGCAGTATTCGCCTTCCACCGTCGCCATCGCGTAGCCGCCGACCGGCGTCATCCGCAGCATCCCGGACGGTTTGACCGACCGGACCATGGCGCCGAGCGTATCGACGTGCGCGGTCAGCGCGACCGCGCCGTCCCCGCCGGGATTCGCGCCGGGAATCGCGATGATGCCGTTGCCTTTCGGCGTGCGGGTCATCGCATAACCGAGCTTGGACGCTTCCGCTTCGATCAGCTTCATGATCGCGTCGCAGAAGCCGCTCGGGCTCGGGGTGTTCAGCAGCCTTTCAAGTAATGCCAACATATAAGTGCGGTCGAGATTCGGTTGCAGCGGCTGCGTCATCGAATCGGAACCCTCCCTTCGAAACCTTCTAGCCTATCATAGCCCATTCCGGGCGAAATTCCTATTTTTCAAAGCCAAATCAGCGCGCAAGCGGCCGCGCCGCCGAGCACGAGAACCGTATCGCGCAGGCGCCAGGCCTCGGCGGCCAGCAGCGTCGGATGCGCCTGCGCGCCGACGCCGCGGCTCTTGAGCGCGTCGGTCACGGCGTCGCCCAGCCGGAACAGCGACAGCATGAACGGCAGCGCCGTCTCGACGATCCGCCGCACGCCGCCGCGCAGGAAGCCGCCCGTCCGCTTGCCGCGCGCCGCGGCGATCCGCGCGAACCGCTCCCATTCCGCGAGCAGCACGGGCACGAAACGCAGCAGCAGCGTGATCGTCAGCAGCAGCTTCGTCCCCCATGCCGGCATCCGGCCGAAGCGGGCGAACAGCTGCTCCAGCGCGCGACGAAGCCGGAGCGGCGTCACGGCGATCGGCAGGCCGAAGCCGAGCAGCATGACGATCAAGGGCCGGACAAGCGACTGGAACGTCGCGAGCGCCGCGGCGGATTGCCACGGGCCGGCGCTTGCGACCGTCCCGGCTCCGGCGGTTCCGGCGGCGCCGCCGAAGCCGGCGAACAGCGACACGGCGACCGTGAACGTCGCGATCGCCTTGATCGCGCCTTTCCAGCGCCGGAGCGGAATGCGGCCGAAACAGATGGCCGCCGCCGCCAGCGCCGCGGACGCGCCGATGGCGGTCCAGCCCCGCGCGTTCAAGATCGCGGTCGAGACGAGGATGTACGTCAGCCAGACCGCGCGCGCGTCGAAGCGCGCGATCGGCGACGCGTCGTCCGCGCCCGGCCGGACCCGGAACGGCCGCCGCGCGGGCTCGGATGC
>NZ_JAGGDJ010000019.1 GCF_017652985.1 Paenibacillus artemisiicola | reverse complement strand
AGGTGGCGCCGGCGGACGAGCTGTTCGCGCGGCCGGCGCATCCGTACACGCAGGCGCTCATGTCGGCGATTCCGCAGCCGTCGCCGGGACGCCAACGGGACCGGGTGGCGCTGCAGGGCGAGGTGCCCTCGCCGGTCAATCCGCCGTCCGGCTGCCGGTTCCACCCGCGCTGTCCGTTCGCGCAGGCGCGCTGCCAGGCGGAGGAGCCGCTGGCCCGGCCGGTCGGACTCGACCGCGAGGTCGCCTGCCATTTTCCGCTGACTTCCTGATACGCGCGCCGGGTTTCATACGGCTTGAACGATTCGAAGCGGCTGTCCGACCGGGCGGCCGCTTTTTCGCGTTTGGGTTCGCGAGTTTTGTAAAATGTTCCCGAATTCTGAAACGAGGCCGAAGGATTATTCGTATTGGCGACTAATGGATTATATAGTAGATAAATACGCCTTATTGGAGGAACCCTGTTCATGTTAACCGAAACGGAATCGAACGAAAGCTTCTGGCAGCTCGTCAAGAAAGGAAACAAATCATCCGCGATAGCCATGGGAGGCAACGCGGTCATTGCCGCGGTGAAGGGCATCGTCGCCTCGATGAGCGGGAGCAGCGCCTTGTTCGCCTCCGCCATGCACTCGTTCGCCGATACGATCAATCAAGGCTTCGTCTTCGTCGGCAGCGTCCTCTCCGAGAAAGCCCCGACGCGCAAATTTCCGACCGGCTTCGGCCGGGTCATCAATATTTTTTGCATGGTTGCCGTCATCGTGGTCACCATCATGGCGTACGAGACGATTCATGAAGGCTGGCACAGCCTGTCGAATCACGAGGGCGGCAGCAAAAGCCTGTGGCTCAGCATTGCCGTGCTGCTGCTGAATCTGGCGGTGGACGGAAGCATCTTGGTCAAGGCGATGAAAGAAATCACGCACGAGGCCCGCGTCGAAGCGAAGGGCTTCGGAATCGTGGGGGCCGCGTTCAAATCGGTGGGCCGCGCGGCGCCTCCGACGCGCCTGGTGTTCTATGAAGACCTGGTCGCCGTATCCGGCGCGGGGCTCGCGCTGGCGGCGATCGTCATCACCGCGCTGACGGATAAGCCCGTCGCGGACGGCGTGGCGACCATCCTGATCGGCGTGCTGATGCTGGTCGTGGCGTTCCGGGTCGGCTTCGACAACATGGTCGGGCTGATCGGCGTCGCGGCGCCGGAAGAAATCCAGCGCCGGGTGACGGACACGATTTTCGCCGAGCCGCGCGTCTGCGACATCAACGAGCTGCGGGTCATTCAGGAAGGACGCTACTATCACGTGGAAGGTTTGATCGAGCTGCAGGTCGGCATGACGCTCGCGGATGCCGACGACGTGAAGTTCCGCGTGCGGGACAAGCTGCTCCAGGATCCGGATATATCGGACGTGACCTTGGGGATCATCGAAGATAACGGGGTGCGGGACTGGGTGCCGCAAACCTGATCGCATATCGCAATCGGAAGGACGGCAGGCGCCGCGGGGAGATCCCCGCGGCGCTTTGTTTTGCACCATTAATCGGGCACATTGGGTGGAAAAAGTACAAGAACTGCAGGAATGCGTTCATTGTCCGGCGCGAGCCGCTTTCGGATAATAAAGGTACATCGCGCAGCGCAGCGCGATTCAATGGACGAGGAGTGAACCGGAATGTTGACGGCCGAACAATCGAAGCAGTACCGGGAGCAGGGGTACGTCGTGCTGGAGGACGTCTTCGGCGCCGAGGAGATGGACCGCATCCGCGGCATTATCGACGCGTACGATCAGGAAGGGGAAGAAGCGCTGAAGCGCGGAAGCAAGGGGTTTAACAATATCCCGAACCAAATCAATTTCACGTGCAACCTGACGCGCCGCGACAAAGAATTGGAGTCTTTCATCGGCGACCGACGCTTCGTCGATCTGACGACCGGCGTGCTCGGCCCGGACATCCGGCTGTATTGGGACCAGTCGGTGTACAAGCGCCCCGAGGCAAAGCGCGATTTTCCATGGCATCAGGACAACGGCTACGTGCCGACGGATCCGGTCGAATACATGACCTGCTGGCTCGCGCTCGACGACGCGACGGTGGAGAACGGCTGCATCTGGATTCAGCCGGGCTCGCATCATCGGGGCTATATCGAACACGTCAGGACCGACACCGGCTGGCAGTGCTACTTCGGCGAGGATCCGGGCATGCCCGTCCCGCTGCGCAAAGGCAGCATGGCGGTGTTCTCTTCGCTGCTGCTCCATCGCAGCACGCCGAACCAAAGCGACGGCACGCGCAAAGCGTACGTCATCCAGTACTCCGTGGACGGCGCGCGCAACCCCGTGACCGGCGCGGTGTTCGACAACGGACCGTTGATCGCCAAAGACGGCCGGGCGCTGTTGGCGTGAGGGCGGCCATCGTGTGCTGCTTTTGGAATTTGCAGGAGAACCGGCACGGCGACCTGCTCGACGAGCTGGCCGAAGCCGGACACGACGTCTCGCTCGCGCACTGCTTGCACCAATGCGCGGGCTGCCGCAGAGGACCCGCCCTGGAGAAGGACGGCGTCTGGCACGGCGAGCCCGACAAGGAGGCGCTGCGCCGGGCGATCGGGTTCGACGCGGAGCCGGACGGGAACCGGCTGCCGGACCGGCGCAAGCCGGATTGAATCCGCCGCTCCGTCCCGATTGCGGCCTCGCCCGCCGCGCCGCCGCTCGTTGAACGTCAAAAAACCGAACGCCGAAAAACCGAACGCCGAACCGCCGAACGCCGGATAGGCGTAACGCGCCGCCCGTGGTACACTGAATAAAAACCACCGAGACGGGGAATGCGCGCATGGCGAAGGCATTGGCGGGAACGACGCTCGAGCAGTGGCAGGTCAACGTGTATCAGGTCGACGAGGGCATCTACGAGAAGCTGAACCATGAGCATATCGTCTATCCCAATTGGATCGTCAGCCATGTCGCGGACGGGCACGTATGGACGACGACGAACGGCGAGCGGCACGAGGCGCGCGAAGGAGGGGTCATGCTGCACCCTCCCTTTTTGCCGTTCTCCGAAACGTCGGAGGGGCCGGGGCGGCACGAGTGGCTGTCGGTGCAAATCCAGACCAGCTATAACCTGGACCTGTTCCAGCTGTATCCGGTGCAGCCGGTCGTGCGGCTGCTCGACCCGGAGGCGTTCAGCGCGGCGTTCCGCTCGCTGCTCCGGACATGGCGGGGGGAAGGGCCTTTCCGGGACGTCGCGCTGACCGCGGACATGCTCCGGCTCGCGGCGCTGATCCTAGAGAGCTGGGACGCGAACGGGCGGCAGGCGAGAAGCGGGGCATATACGGCGAAGTACGACCGCTTCTTCCCGATCATCCGGTTCATGGCCGATCATATGGAGCGGAAGCTGTCGCGCGACATGCTGGCCGGGCAGGTGCACCTGAACACGAATTATTTCGACCGGGCGTTCCATGAAGCGTACGGCATCAATCCGATGCAGATGCTGCGCCAAATGCGGCTGAGCAAAGCAAAGCGGCTGCTGGAGACGACCGAGGAGCCGCTCAGCGAGGTGGCGCAGCGGTGCGGCCTGGGGGACGCGGCCTATCTGAGCCGCCAATTCGTCAAGACGTTCGGGCTGACGCCGGGCAAGTACAAGGCGGTGATCCGTTCGGCGCAGACGAATTTCATGGCCGCCAAGGAGTAGCGGGACGCTGGGCGGCCGACGCGCTCCCAGCGAACAGCCGGCTGGGGAGGCGCTGCCGCCGCCGTTAACAGTCGGCTGCGGGCCGCTGCCGCCGCGCGCGAAAAAGCAAACGGCGACAAGCCGTCCCGGATCATTCGGGACGGCTTGTCGCATGCCGAAGTTCGGCGATTATTGTTGGGATGCGAGGTGCTCGGCGAGACGTTCCCACGTTTCGGCGATGCCTTGCTCCATGCCCATTTCGACCACTTGGCGCAGCGCTTCTTCGGATTCGTAGGTGGAACGGCTGACCAGCAGCGTGGAGCCGCCGCGGTCCTCGAACGTCATCGTAATGCGCGAGGACGGCATGCCCGGCGTCTCGTTGCCCTCGGCGTCCGAGAAGTAATCGGTGTACACGATTTTCTCCGCGTTCACGATTTCCTCGTACACCGCTTTACCCCACGATTCCATGCCGTAGAAATCCCCTTGCCGCTCGTCGAAGCATTTCATGCAGTAGTGCCAAATGCCGCCTTCGCGGAAGTCGACGCTGCAGACCGTCAGTTCCCAGCCGCGCGGCCCCCACCACCGCTTCAGATGCTCCGCATCGGAAAACGCCTTGAACACCAGCTCCCGGGGCGCCTTGAACTCCCGCTCCAAAATAAAATCGCGTCCCTCGATCGTCGTCGTCAGTTGATTCGCCATGCCTGATTCCTCCTCGAATAATAGGTAATGGTTGGTTCTTCCTCGGTCAGAACGCGCGCGGTGCGTTTGAGGCGAATGGATCGCGTCGCGGCCGCCCGACGGCGAGCGCGGCATTCGCCCGTTTCGTTTGTTTGTCTCGTCGGTCCTGCTTGCATTTAGAATATACCCAAAAGGGAATATTCCTGTCAAGGAATATTTATCGATTTTCCGTTTCTTTATCTTTCGGATAAGTTTGCTTGTTCTTGCCGATCGCTTTTCCACTGACGATCATTGCCGCGGCGGCAGCCCCCGGCCGACCAATTAGCCCTGCGCCGCCGTCCGATTTGCTATACTGGATAAGGTTGTTTATAGCGCTTGCATAGACAGATACTTGGGGGAAACGCGCATGAAACGTTCGACAACCGCTGCCGTTCTCATCGTTTCGCAGCTGATCTACGTCATCTCGCTTGCGGCCTGGCTGTTCGTGCTCGGCATGTCCGTCATGGGCTTCGACGGCCCGGAGGCCGCTTCGGATTCGGCGACGTGGCTGCTGTTCGCCTACGTCCTCGTTTATCCCGCGGCGATATTGGCCGGCGGAATCGCCGGCTGGATCCGCTTCGCCAAACGCGGCTACCGTTCCGCGCTGATCTGGAACGGCCTGCCGCTGCCGTGGCTGATTCCGCTGATCGCGCTGCTCGTATACGCCTTCGTCGCATAGCGAAGGGCGGAAGCCTTGTCAGGACCATGGCGGGCAGGGCTTTTCCGACCCGCGCCGGACATGTCGAAAGAATAGGATTGACAGCAAACGGGAATCACGCTAATCTCAGTATGTAAACATTATGTAATCGATTACGTAAACGATTACATATCGAAGTTATTCAGAGGTGAATGAAGCTTGTCCAAAGCAACGATCAAACAAGTCGCGGCCGAAGCCGAGGTGTCGACGGCCACCGTCTCCCGCGTATTGAACGAAAGCGGCTACGTCAGCCCGGAAGTCAAGGAGCGCGTGTTCGGCGCCATCGCCAAGCTGAACTACCAGCCGAGCGCGATCGCCCGGAGCCTGAAGCAGGATAAGACGTTCATGATCGGCGTCGTCGTGCCGGATATTTCCAACCCGTACTTCATGGGCATCTCGAGAGGCATCGAGGACGTCGTCGGGCCGGAAGGCTTCCAGCTCCTCTTCTGCAGCTCCGACGAATCGCCGGAGAAGGAGGCGCGCCTGCTTCAATTGCTCTACGAGAAGCGCGTGGACGCGATCGTGCTGGCGACGTCCGGCGGCAACGCGGCGCGTATTGGCGCTTTGGCCGCGAGCGGACAGCCCGTCGTGCTCGTCGACCGGAGACTGGAGACGGACGAAGACGCGCCGCCGCTTGATCTGGTCGCGGAGGACAACGCGCAGAGCGCGTACGAATTGACGAAAGCGCTGCTCGACCGCGGCCATATCCGCATCGGCGTCGTGAACGGCCTGACCCGGGTCAGCACGGGGCGGGAGCGTCTGGAAGGGGTGCTCCGGGCGATGAAGGAACGCGGCCTGGAGGACCGGCTGCTCGTCTACAGCGGGGACTTCTCGACGGACGGCGGCGTGCGGGCGGTGCAGCGGTTTCTGCGGGAGAAGGAGCGGCCGACGGCCGTCGTGTCGCTGAACAACCGGATGAGCCACGGCGTGCTGCTGGAGCTCGTGCGCTGCGGGCTGCGCATTCCGGGGGATATGGCGGTCGCGTCCTACGGCGAGGTCGAGGCCGGACAGCTGCTTAAGGAGCCCGGACTGTTTTATCTCGATCAAGCGCCTTACGACATGGGGCTCAAGGCGGGCGAGATCCTGCTGCGCCGCATCCGGAAGGAAGACGGCCCGGCCGAGCCGTTCAACGAGATCTTCCATCACGAAGTCAAGCAAATCCGCTAATCCCGCTTAATTCCATTACGCATGAAAGAGGGAATGAACATGGACATTCATATCGGCAACCGGCTGCAGGGCAGCCTGCCCAAAATCGGCATCCGGCCGATCATCGACGGCCGCCGCGGCGGCATCCGCGAATCGCTGGAGGACGTGACGATGGAGATGGCGCGCAGCGCCGCCGCTTTCCTGTCCGAAAACCTGACGCACAGCAACGGCCTTCCGGTGGAATGCGTCGTGGCCGATACTTGCATCGGCGGCGTGGCGGAAGCGGCGAGAGCGGAGGAGAAGTTCGCGCGCGAAGGGGTCGGCCTCACGATCTCGGTCACGCCGTCATGGTGCTACCCGACCGAAACGATGGACACCCATCCGTCGCGGCCGAAGGCGGTCTGGGGCTTCAACGGCACGGAGCGTCCGGGGGCCGTCTATCTGGCCGCGGTGCTGGGCGCCCACAACCAGAAGGGGCTGCCGGCCTTCTCCATCTACGGCCGCGACGTGCAGGACATCGGCGACGCGACGATCACGCCGGACGTGCGGGCGAAGCTGCTGCAGTTCGCCAAGGCCGGTCTCGCGGTGGCGACGATGCAGGGCAAGTCCTACCTGTCGATGGGCTCGGTGTCCATGGGCATCGCGGGCTGCATCGTCGACGAGACGTTCTTCCAGCGCTACCTCGGCATCCGCAACGAATACGTGGACATGACGGAATTCGTGCGCCGCATGGAGCTCGGCATCTACGACCAGGCCGAATATGAAAGCGCATTAGCGTGGGCGAAGGCGAACTGCAACGAAGGCGACGAGGTCAATCCGGAGCATTTGCAGCGGACCGCGGAGCAGAAGGCCGGAGACTGGGAGACCGTCGTGAAAATGACGCTGATCGCGCGCGACCTGATGATCGGCAATCCGAAGCTGAACGAGATCGGCTACGGCGAGGAAGCGCTCGGCCATAACGCGATCGCGGCCGGCTTCCAGGGCCAGCGCGCCTGGACGGACTTCTTCCCGAACGGGGATTTCATGGAAGCGATGCTGACCTCCTCGTTCGACTGGAACGGCATCCGCGAGCCGTTCATGCTGGCGACGGAGAACGATACGCTGAACGGCGTCACGATGCTGTTCGGTCATCTGCTGACGAACGCGGCGCAAATTTTCGCCGACGTGCGCACGTATTGGAGCCCGGACGCGGTGGAGCGCGTAACCGGATACCGGCTGGAGGGCAGCGCGGCGAACGGCATCATCCATCTCATCAATTCCGGTCCCGCGGCGCTCGACGGCACGGGCCGCCAGACGATCGGCGGCGAGCCGGCGATGAAGCCGTTCTGGGACATCACCGAGCAGGAGGTCCGGGACTGCCTCGCGGCGACGAAATGGAGCCCGGCGGTCGACTTCTTCCGCGGCGGCGGCTTCTCGACGGACTTCACGACGCGCGCCGGCATGCCGGTCACGATGGCGCGGATCAACCTCGTCGCGGGCCTCGGTCCCGTGCTGCAGCTGGCGGAAGGCTACACGGTCGAGCTGCCGGACGAGGTGCACGACAAGCTCGATCAGCGGAGCAACCCGACCTGGCCGACGACCTGGTTCGTGCCGAACCTGACGGGCGAAGGGCTGTTCAAGGACGTGTACACCGTCATGAACAACTGGGGCTCCAACCATGCGGCGGTCAGCTACGGCCACGTCGGCGGCGAGCTCATCACGCTGGCGTCCATGCTGCGCATCCCGGTCAGCATGCATAACGTCGCCGAGGATCGCGTCTTCCGTCCGAGCATGTGGAGCGCGTTCGGCGGCATGGATCCGGTCGGCGCGGACTTCCGGGCCTGCCAAGCGCTCGGCCCGCTGTACAAGTAATCGCGCGGGAGCGGCAGCGCGCTGCGGCGCGCTGCGGCGCGAGATCGTAGGGGAACGGCAATCGCTATGCTGCGGTGATTGTAGGGAACAGGTAACCGCAATGTATCGGTTATGGTATTGAACCGGAATCGCACGGACTCGTATTCGCATGGATTGGTTATCGCCTTGATTCGCATTCGCATCCCGCACGCTCGCGGCGCGGCCGTCCGGCCGCGCCGCCTTCGTTTGGCGGGACGCGGGGCCTTCTGTCTCATCCATCCCTTATCGGAAAGCGACGGTGCCAATAATGATCGACACGAAACGAACGGTTGACGCGAACCCGGCTAACGGGCTTCGCACGTATCCCGGCGACGCCGGGGAGGCGCTTTTCCCGCTCGGCGGGATCGGCACGGGCAACATCTCGCTCGGCAGCCGCGGCGAGCTGCGGGACTGGGAAATCTTCAATCTGCCGGCCAAGGGCACGCAGATGCCGAACACCTTCTTCGCGATCCGCGTGGCGCCGGAGGGCGGCGAGCCGGTCGCGCGCGTCCTCGAATCGCGTCTGCGGCCGCCCCACGCGCTCTCGCACGGCTACCATCCGCTCTCGGGCGCGGGGCTGCCGCGTCTCGCGGAATCCGAGCTGATCGGCACGTATCCGATGGCGCGCGTCGTCTTCCGCGACGACGACCTGCCGGTGCGCGTGGAGCTCGAGGCGTTCACGCCGATGATGCCGCTCGACCCGGAGAACTCCGGCATCCCCGCCGCTTCGCTCACGTATACGGTGACGAATACGGGCGACCGCCCGGCGGAGGTCGTGATCGCGGGCTCGCTCATCAACCCCGTCGGCGGCCTGACCTACGACAAGTTCGGCAATCTGCATTACGCGATGCCGTGCGGCCGGAACGTGAACGCGTTCCGGCGGGACGCGGACGTCTCGGGCCTCCGATTCTCCTCTGAGAAGTGGGCGCCGGGCGACTTGAATTACGGCAGCCTGTCGCTCATGACCACGGCGCCGCGCTTGACCGTCAAGCGGGCGTGGCTGCGCGGCGCGTGGTTCGATTTTCTGCAGGAGTTCTGGGACGACTTCGCTTCGGACGGCCGGCTTACGGATCTCGGCTACGAGGACCCATCGGAGGAGCATAAGACCGACACGGGCTCCCTCGGCATCGTGGAGACGCTGCAGCCGGGCGAGACGAAGACGTTTCCGTTCGCGCTCGCGTGGTACTTCCCGAACCGGATGAACGGGTGGCACGAAGGCACGAGGGATACGCGGCCGGGACGCGAGACGATCCGGAACCATTACGCGACGCGCTTCGCGGATTCATGGGAAGCGGGCGCTTACCTGCTGAACCGGATGGCGGACCTGCGCGGGCGGACGGAAGCGTTCCGCGACGCGCTGTTCGGCTCGACGCTTCCTTCGTACGTCGTCGACGCGCTCGCGGGCAACATGCCGGTGCTGCGGAGCACGACCTGCTTCTGGCTCGAGAACGGCAAGTTTCTCGGCTTCGAAGGGACGTTCGACGACGGCGGCTCCTGCGAGGGCAGCTGCACGCACGTCTGGAATTACGAGCAGACGCTGGCGTTCCTGTACCCGTCGCTCGAACGGTCCATGCGCCGGATCGAATTCCTCGAGGAGACCGACGACGCCGGCAAAATGGCGTTTCGCGCCGTGCGGATGTTCGGCTGCGAATGGCAGTGGGGCGGCAAGGCCGGCCCGGCGGCGGCCGACGGCCAGCTCGGTTCCGTCATGCGCCTCTACCGGGAATGGAAGCTGTCCGGCGACGGCGCGTTCCTGCGCGAGCTGTGGCCGCACGCGAAGCGCGCGCTCGATTTCGCGCTCCCGCACTGGGATCTCGACGGCGACGGCGTCCTGGACGGGGAGCAGCACAACACGTACGACATCGAATTTTACGGCCCGAACCCGCTGACCGGCTTCATGCTGCTCGGCGCGCTGAAGGCCGGGGAAGCGATGGCCCGCGAAGCGGGCGACGGCGAAGCGGCGGACGGGTACGCCCGGACCGGCGCGGCCAGCGCGAAGCGGCTCGGCGAGCTGACGTGGAACGGGGAGTATTTCGTGCAGGCGCTGGCGGACGTCGACGCGCACAAATACCAGCACGGCGCAGGCTGCCTGTCGGACCAGCTCCTCGGTCAGCAGCTGGCCTATCTGTACGGGCTCGGCGCGCTCCTGGAAGAGGACGACCGGCTGAAGAGCGCGATCCATGCCGTATACCGCCACAACTTCCGCGCCGATTTCAAGGACCACGTCAACTGCCAGCGGGTGTACGCCCTGCACGACGAGCGGGGGCTCGTGCTCTGCTCCTGGCCGAACGGCGGCCGGCCGAAGCTGCCGTTCGTCTATTCCGACGAAGTGTGGACCGGCATCGAATACCATGTGGCGACCAATCTGATCTACGAGGGCTTCGTCGAGGAAGGGCTGACGATCGTGAAGGCGGTCCGCGACCGGCAGGACGGCTACCGGCGCAGCCCGTGGAACGAGGTGGAATGCGGCCATCATTACGCGCGGTCGATGTCGAGTTGGGGCTTGCTCGTCGCGCTGACCGGCTTCCGCTTCGACATGGCGGCGGGCGTCATGTCGTTCGCGCCCGCGACGGAAGCGGACGATTACGCGGCCTTCTGGAGCACGGGCAAAGGCTGGGGCGTGTACCGCGAGTTCATCGATCCGTCGGACGGCCGCCCGGCGTTCGCCGTGGACGTGCTCGGCGGCGACATGAGCGGCGTGACCGTGCACGCGCGCGGCAGGACGATCGTGCTGTAATGGCGCCGCGCGGGAGCGGGCGGGTGGACGGCGCGCCGCCGTCCGCGACCGCGGCGCTTGCTTGAAGCCGCCGGCCGTTTCGTAGCGTCGGCAGGCGATATGGACACGAAACCGGTTCCCGGCGCAGCTGCCGGGGACCGGTTTTTTGCGCGCGCGGCCGCCCGGGGTTCCGGTCCGCGCCGGCCGGCCGGCCGCAGCCTAGCCGGCGGGCCGCGTCAAACGCGCGGAGCCCAATGCCGCGCCGGGGCGAGCCCGCCTGTCGCCTCCCGCCGCCGCCGAGTTCGCGCAAGATCGTGCAAGATCGCGCCGCGCGTGGACAAGCCGGCGTCCCAGCCCGTATAATCGTCCAGGAAAGCGTTTTATCCTATCATCTTCATCTTCGGGAGGAACCAAGCTTGAGAGGCATCGTCAATCCGATCGTACCCGGCTTCTATGCCGATCCGGAAGCGCGGACCTATGAAGGGCGCCACTGGATCTACGTCACCCGCTCCATTACGGAGTACACGAAGCAAATGAATTTGGACGCGTTCAGCTCCGAGGACCTCGTTACCTGGGAAAAGCATGACGGCATCATCGCGATGGAAGATTTCCCATGGGTGTGGCGGGCCGTCTGGGCGCCGACCATCATCGAAAGCAAAGGCCGCTATTACCTCGTGTTCGCGTCGAACGACATCCAGAACGACGACGAAACCGGCGGCCTCGAAATCGCCGTCTCGGACACGCCGGAAGGCCCGTTCCGCGGCTACCTGGGCAAGCCGCTCGTCGACCGGTTCATTCACGGCGCCCAGCCGATCGACGCGCATCTGTTCAAGGACGACGACGGCACGATCTACTTGTATTACGGCGGCTGGAGCCACTGCAACGTGGCCAAGATGAACGACGACCTGACGGGCTTCGCGCCGTTCGAGAACGGCGAGCTCCATCTCAGCATTACGCCGCAAGGCTACGTGGAAGGCCCGTGCATGGTCAAGAAGGACGGCCTGTACTATTTCATGTGGTCCAAAGGCGGCTGGACGAACGGCACGTACAGCGTCGACTACGGCGTCAGCGAAAGCCCGCTCGGTCCGTTCGCGCCGAAGGGCACGGTGCTGCAGCGCCAGGAGCCGGTCGCCGAAGGCCCGGGCCATCACGGCTACCTGCATCTGCCGGAGACGGACGAGTGGCTGATCGTGTACCACCGCCGCATCATCGGAGACCGCGACCCCGGCAGCCGCGTGCTGTGCATCGACCGGATGGACATCGGCGACGGCGTCATCCGGCCGGTGACGATGACGAACGCCTGGTAAGCGCGGAACGAGGCTGAGCGCGCAACGTCGCGCCGGCGCCCGATCCCCGATTTCCCTGCGAAAACGACAAAAACCCCTGCTTCGCGCCGCGGAGCAGGGGTTTTTGTCGCGGCGCGGCGGAGCCGCCCGTCAAACGGTGCGCGACAGCTTTCGGAACTGCAGCGCGCTCATCCCTTCCCATCGTTTGAAGATCCGGCTGAAATAATGAAAATCGTCGTAGCCGACGAGGAGCGAGATCCGCTCGATCGTGTCGTCGGTTTCGCGGAGCAGCCGCTTCGCTTCCTGGTGGCGCACCGACTGGACGAACTTGTTCGGCCCGATGCCCATCAGCGCCTTGAATTGGCGGCTCATGTAATCCTCGTGCACGAGCAGGAATTTCGCCATCTCCGCGCTCGTCCATTTGCGGCTGACGTGCCGCCGGATCTCGTCCGCGAGCTGGAGCAGCCGCTCTTCGTGTTTGGGCTGCGGCGGCTGCCGGGCCTCGCCGCCGCGGCGGGCCAGCAGCGCGACGAGGTGGAGCAGCATCGCCTTGCACGCGGCGTCGTAGCCGGCCTGCCGCTCGTTCCACTCCTGGATGACGCCTTCCATGAGCGCGACGATCCGGCCCGACACGTTCGCAAAGCAGTAGCCGGCCAGCAGCGGCTTGTCCGCCAGATAGGGGACGGCGCTGAAGGCGTCCGGGTCGACCTGGCTCTCGTCGACGATGAAGCGATGGCTCGCGACCGTCCCGTCGAAAAAATCGAAATGGATGCCGAGCAGCTCCGCGTTCAGCTCCGAGCGGATTTCGACGGTGTGGGGAATCCACGGGGGCAGGACGAGCAGCGTGCCCGCCCGGGCGAGATGCCGCTCGCCGCCGATCGTCGCGGCGATTTCGCCGTGCTTGACGAAGAGCAGCTCGAAGTCGTAGATGCGCCGTTTCCATTGGAACGACGGCGCGCGGACGTGATGCCGCGCCCAATGGACGGCGGGCGATAACTCCCGCAGCGTGCAAGGCCGCGGCTTGGCGTAGGAGGAAGCTTCCACAATCGTCACCACCGATCGGAAGATTTACGGAAAAGTCCAAAAAGCGGTCAGTTTTATGTAAATCCATGCGGTTAGGAGAATGGTACCATGTAAGCGCATTCCCATACAAGGGTGCGGAAGGAGCGAATGTAGCCATGAATACGCAGCAGTTGTTTCAATTAAACGGACAAGTCGCGCTCGTGACGGGAGGCGCGGGAGGACTCGGACTCGTAATGGCGCGGACGCTGGCCGAGGCGGGGGCGGCCGTCGTCGTGACGAGCCGCGCGCTCGCGAAGGCGGAGGAAGCGGCGGCCGGCCTTCGGGCGTCCACGGGCGCCGACGTGACCGGGCTCGAGGCGGACATTTCCGGCTTCGCCGGCGCCGAGGCGATGGTCAAGGCGGTCCTGGAGCGGCACGGCCGCATCGATATTCTCATTAACAACGCGGGCACGAACATTCGCAAGCCGATCGAGGAATACGACGAAGCGAGCTGGGATCTCGTCGTCGGCGCGAATTTGAAATCGCCGTACCTGTGCGCGCGCGCCGTGACGCCGGTCATGAAGGAGCAGCGCTACGGCCGCATCATCAACATGGGCTCGATGCTCGGCGCGGTCGGCTTGCCGGAGCGCTCGGCGTACTGCGCCAGCAAGGGCGGCGTCATTCAGCTGACCAAGGTGCTCGCGCTGGAGCTGGCGCCGTTCAACGTGACGGTCAACGCCCTCTGCCCGGGACCGATCGCCACGGAGCTGAACACGGTCGTCATGAACAATCCGGAAGCGAACCGCTTCTTTATCGAACAGATCGCGCTGGGGCGCTGGGGCAAGCCGGAGGAAATCGCCGGCCCGATCCTGTTCCTCGCTTCCGCCGCGTCCAGCTTCATGACCGGCGCGGCGATGACCGTCGACGGCGGCTGGACGGCGAAATAATCGGCGCCGTATACGGCTCAATAAGCAGCGAAAGAAACAAGGAAACGAACGGCCTCTGACTCATTCCGAATCGAAAGGGTGAAGGATAGATGCGGATAGGATTATCGATGTACGGCACGACTTACGCGATGGGGCTGCATCCCCGCGCGGAACGCAAGGCCATGACGGCCGAAGGCGTCATTGCCTGGGCCATGCGGGCCGGGCTGCAGGGCGTGGAGCTTCCGGACAACCTGCTGGCCCAATCCGACCTGCCGGCGATCGTGCGGCTGACGAAGGAGCAGGGCTTGTACGTGACGGTCGCCTCGGGCGGCTACGACCCGGCCAAGCTAGCCGAAGCCTGCCGGATCGCGCAGGCGGCCGGCGCGCCCATCGTGCGCACCGTCGTCGGCGGCGCGCGCATCGGCGGCGACCGCCGTCCGTTGGCGGGACGCTGGGGCGCCTTCATGGCGGACGTGCGCGAAGGGCTCGCGGCCGCGACCGAGGCCGCGGAACGCGCGGGCGTCACGCTCGCGCTCGAGAACCATCAGGATCTCGCGTCCGAAGAGCTGCTCTGGCTGTGCGAATCGATCGGCTCGCCGCATTTCGGGCTGACGCTCGATACCGGCAATCCGCTCGCGACGGCGGAGGAGCCGATCGACTTCGCCCGCCGGATCATGCCGCATATCCGCAACGTGCACCTGAAGGATTATTGGATCTATCCGAGCGAGGAAGGGTTCCGGCTCGTGCGCAGCCCGATCGGACAAGGCGCCGTCGACTTCCCGGCGCTCTTCGCGCTGCTGCGCGAGCACGGCCCCGCGGACCTGCCGATGTCGATCGAGATCGGAGCGCTGGAAGCCCGGCATATCCGCGTGCTCGCGGACGATTACTGGCCGGAGTATCCGAGCCGTTCCGCGCGGCAGCTGGCCGAGCTGCTGCGCTTCGTCCAGTCGCACGCGCGGCCGGCCGGCGACTGGCGGACGCCGCACGAGCGGGAAGCGGCGCCGGAAGCGGTCGCCGCGTACGAGCGCGCGCAGCTGCGGACCAGCATCGCTTACCTGCTGCCGCTCGTCTCCGAACGCGAAGACGGGGAGGAGGCGGTATCGTGATCATCGATCTGAACGGCAAGGTGGCGATCGTCACCGGCGCGGGCAGGGGAATCGGGCGCCAGATCGCGCTGACCTTGGCTCAGGAGGGCGTCCGGACGGTCGCGCTCGACGTCCGCCAGGAGCAGCTCGACGAGCTCCGCGAGCTGTTCGCGCAGCGGGAGTTGGCCGGCGCCCAATATTTATGCGACGTCCGGGACGCGAAGGCCATAGAAGAAGTCGTGGAGGACGTGCAGCGGCGCTTCGGCCGCATCGATATTCTCGTCAATAACGCGGGCGTCGCGAGCGGCGGGCCCGTGGAATCGCTCGGCGAGGAGATCTGGGACCTCAACATGGACGTCAACCTGAAGGGGACGTTCCTCATGTGCAAGGCGGTGGCGCCGGTCATGAAGGCGCAGCGGCACGGGCGGATCCTGAACGCGGCTTCCTTCGCCGCGATCGTGCCGTCATACGGCAGCGCCGCGTACGCGTCGTCCAAGGCGGCGGTCAAGCAGTTCACCCGCGTGCTGGCGGGCGAGCTCGGCCCGTGGAACGTGACGGTCAATTGCTACGCGCCGGGGATGATCCCGACCGACATGAACCATTTCGCGGAGCAGAGCGAGGAGCGCCAGAACCGGCTGCTGGACACGCTGACGCTGCGCCGCTGGGGCAGCAAGGACGACGTCACGAACCTCATCTGCTTCCTCTCGTCCGACCTCGCTTCTTACATTACGGGCACGATGATCGACGTCAGCGGCGGCAAGCTGGCGACGCAAATCCCGGCGGTCGCGTACGAAGCCGCGGCGCCGAAGGATGTGAAGGCGCAGTGAACGGGATCGACGTAGCCGGCAAGACGGTGCTCGTGACTGGCGGCGCCCAGGGCATCGGGCGGGCGATCGCGGAGCGGTTCGCCGCGTACGGCGCGCGGGTCGCGATCGCGGACGTGAACGAGGAGGCCGGCGCCGCGCTTGCGCGGACGCTGGCCGAAGCGGGGCGCGAAGCGCTCTTCGTCCGCTGCGACGTCTCGCGCTTGGACGAGGTCCGCGGCCTGGCGTCCGAAGTGCGGGCGAAGCTAGGCGCGGCGGACGTGCTGGTCAATAACGCCGGCATTTTCCCGCGGGCGGATTTAATGGGGACCGACGAAGCGTTTTGGGAGCGGATTATGGGTATTAACTTGAAGGGCGCTTACCTGATGTGCCAAGCTTTCGTCCCGGGCATGATCGAACGCGGGGGCGGGAGCATCGTCAACATCGGTTCGACGCATGCCCGAAGCGGCGACCCGGCGGCGATGGCGTACGCGGTCTCCAAGGGCGCCGTCGTGACGCTCACCCGGAATTTGGCCAAGGGACTGGCGAAGCACGGCATTCGCGTCAACTGCGTCCAGCCGGGTTGGGTCGCGTCGGAAGGCGAGACGTCGCGGCTGCGCGCGACCGGCACGGACCCCGACAAGCTGTTCGCGGAAGCGTCCTCCCGCCTGCCGATGGGGCGCATCCAGACGGGCGAGGATATCGCGGACGGCGTGCTGTTCATGGCGTCGGGACTCAGCAGCCAGGTGACCGGCCAGGTGCTCACGGTGGACGGGGGATTGAGCCTGCGATGACCAGCATGTTCTCGTTGACAGATCGTTCGGGGCGGGAATATACTTCTCATTGTACGATCGTTCAACGAAAGCCGGAGGGAACCGAATGACCCAAATCAGCCGAAAAGAACAGGCGACCGCAACGAGAGAAATGCTACTGGAAACCGCTAAAGGCTTGTTCGCGGAGATGGGGTATCACGGAACGCCGGTTCGTGCGATCACGAGGCAAATCCGAAAAGGCGACGGTATTTTGTATCATTATTTTCCGGGCGGGAAGCAAGAGATCATGGCGGTCCTGCTGCGGGAAAGTTTTGAGCACCGCGTGCGCGAAATCAAGCAATTGACGAACGAGACGATCGAGCACCTGCCGCTGCGCGAGGCGCTGCTGGCCATTCTGGGCAAGATCAACGAGCTGTTCCTGAACGACCTGGATCTGATGCGCATCCTGTTCCGCGAGAACGATCTGCTCGACCTTGCCGAAGCCAAGCAGCTGGCGTCCATGATGGCCGAGCGGGTGGACTCGATCGCGGACTTCCTGCGGCGCAGGCACGGGAAGGGCGAGATCCGGCAGATGAATTTCACGCTGGCGGCCCGCCAGCTGCTGTCGATGTGGATGCAGCACTCGTACAGCTCCATCATCGGCATCAAAGTCGTGTCGGAGCCCGACGCGTGCGCCTACATGGAGGAGCTGGTCGACTTCGCGTTAAGCCTCTGGCAGCCGCCGGGGGACGGGAACGGGACAACCGAATAAGTCGTTTTGCTTGCCGTTTTCGGAAGAAACTCGCTTCGCCGCCTGCACGGGCGGCGTTCCCGTTTCTTCCTTGTTCGTTACGCGCGCATGCGATCGTTCGCCGAACGAAGAACCGAAGCGCTTCGCTTGGCGTCCGCCAGGGTTAGGCGAGGGCTATACAACAATGGCATTGAAGGTGATGAAAGCAATGTTTTGGTCAAAATTATTGAATCGGCGGTTCCTGCTGTTCACGCTGCTGCTGCTGGTCAAGGGAAGCCTGGTCATGTACGTCGTGTTCGACATCGGCTTCTCGTGGGAGACGCTGGTGACGGAGCTTCCGTTCATCTGGATCGTCTTCTGCTGCATCGAACTGATCGCCCGCAAGCGAAAGATGCTCTATTATCTCTTATCCGATCTCTTGATTACGCTGCTCTATTTTACCGTCGTCATCTATTACAAGTATTACGGCGTCATCGTCACGTACCACGCGCTTCACCAGGCCGACAAGGTGACGAAGGTAGGGGAGAGCACGTATTCGCTGCTGGATCCGTATTACCTGCTGTTCTTCATCGATATCGTGATCCTGGGCGCGGTGCATTTTTGGCCGAAACGGAAGGCCGCTTCCGAGCCGTCGTTCGCGCCGCACTGGCGTCCCCGTCCGACCCGCAGAATGGCCCTTTACGCCATGATCGCCGCTTCGATCGCGCTGTGCGTCTTCAACATCTGGCCGAATCGGGCGAGCATGAACGAGAACAAGCAGGCGGAGGACATGGGCATCCTCAACTACGAGGTGTACACGCTCTTGTCCGATTCCACCGAGAAGCAGGACGTCGTGCCGATGCAGGATATCACGCAGGCCAAAATCGACGGGCTGAAGGGCTTCCGGGAGCCGGCTTCCCCGAAATATTTCGGCGCCGCCAAAGGGAAGAACCTGATCATCCTGCAGATGGAGTCGTTCCAGGATTTCCTCATCGGTTTGAAAATCAACGGTCAGGAAGTAACGCCGAACTTGAACAAGCTCGTGCAGGAAACGTTCCATTACGACCGCTTCTATACGATGGCCGGCCAAGGGACGACGTCCGACGCCGAGTATGTCGTCAATACGTCGCTTTACGTACCGCATCACGAGGCCGCGACGGACAAATACGTCGAGAAAGCCTTGCCGAGCCTGCCGAAGCTGATGCACGCGAACGGCTACGATACCGCGACGTTCCACACGAACGAAGTGCATTTCTGGAACCGCAGCGAGCTGTATAAGTCCATCGGCTGGGACCGGTATTACGATCAGAAGTTCTACGGCGACGAGGACCACATCGCGTTCGGGTCGTCGGACGAAATCCTGTACGCCAAGACGATTCCGGAGCTGCAGCGCATGGACCGGGCCGATAAGCCGTTCTACGCGCAGGTCATCTCCATGAGCGCGCATCATCCGTACAAGATTCCGGAGTCGAAGTATAAAATGACGCTGCCGGAAAACATGGAAGACACGCTCGTCGGCAATTACATCCATGCCCAGAACTACGCGGACTACGCGCTCGGCGCCTTTATTCAAGACCTGAAGAACACCGGCCTGTGGGACGACAGCGTGATTCTTATGTATGGTGACCACCAGGGACTTCCGATATACTCGCTGAGCGGCGACGAGAAAGACATGCTGAAGGATATGCTGGGCCACGAATACGGCTATCCCGACATGTTCCGGATTCCGCTGATCATGCACGTGCCGGGGCTGACGTACGGGGCCGCGCAGCATGACGTCGGCGGCCAGATCGACATTTTGCCGACGGTCGCGAACCTGCTCGGCGTCTCGACGGCGAACCAGATTCATTTCGGCGAAGATTTGCTAAACCAAAGCTCGAACCTGCTGCCGATGCGCCACTTCCTGCCGACCGGTTCGTTCATCACGGACGAGAGCATTTTCGTCCCCGGCAAGGAATATCAGGACGGCACGAACTTCCCGCTTCCGGGCGAGACCGAGACGACGCCCGCGACGGACGCGCAGTACGAGCGGTCGCTGCAGCTGCTGAACCTGGCGGACAGCTTCGTATCGCAGCTGCCGAACAAGGACGGAAGCCCGAACGAGTAGGGGACCGATCCCGATTGGCTTTATTCTCGCACGGTATTAGCTCGATTCATTCGCTTATCGCGGACCCCACCTTAGACCCGCACCGAGAGCCGCATACGCACGCAAGGCAGACGAGGCACGGCCTACATTGGAGGGGACGCAGATGCGATACGGCACTATTCCCGGAACGGATTTGAACGCCGCGGTCATCGTCATGGGCACCGCCGGCTTCGGCGGCGGCATGACGGAGGCGGAAGCTTTCCGGCTGTTCGATCTTTACGTGGAGCAAGGCGGCAATTTTTTCGACACGGCGCTCGTGTACGACGATTGGCTGAACCAAGGCCGAAGCCTGACGGAGATCCGGCTCGGCAAATGGCTGAAGGAACGCGGCAACCGCGGACGGCTCGTGCTCGCCACCAAGGGCGGGCATCCCGAGCTGTCGTCGATGCATATCGGCCGGCTCGGCCGGGACGATCTGATCGCCGACGTCGACCGGAGCCTCAGCCAGCTGGGGACGGACGTCATCGACCTGTATTGGCTGCACCGGGACGATCCGGCCGCGCCGATCGCGGGCATCATGGAAGCGTTGGACGGGCTGGTCAAGGCCGGCAAGATCCGCAGCATCGGCTGTTCCAATTGGACGGTGGCGCGCATCGAGGAAGCGCGGGCTTACGCCGAGGGTAACGGGTTGACGCCGTTCGTCGCGAGCCAGCCGCTGTGGAATATGGCGGTCGTCAATCCCGGCTCCATTCGCGATACGACGCTCGTGATCATGAGCGATGCGGACAAGGCGTATTTCGAGCGGACGGGGATGGCGGTGATTCCGTTCTCTTCGCAGGCGAACGGGTTCTTCGGCGGACGCTACGCCCGCGATCGCGAGGCGGGTCGCCAAGGCAGCGCGGAGGCCGTCGAGCGGCAGTATTTCAGCGATGCCAATTTCGGCCGGCTCGAGCGCGCGCAGCGGTTGGCGGCCGAGCTCGGGACGACCGGCTCCGCCATCGCGCTGGCGTATCTGACGTCGCAGCCGTTCCCGGTCTTCCCGATCATCGGGGCGACGAGGCCGGAATACGTGCGCGACAGCTGCGCCGCCGGGGAGTTGACGCTGACGCCGGCCCAAGTGCGCTACTTGGAAACCGGCGAATAAGCCGACCGACCGAGGCCGGCTGCGGAATGCGGCATACCGTCCGCCGGCTGGAGTCGGCACGCCAACCTAACCGTTGTGCCATTGAAAAGCCCGAAGGCCCATGCGGCCGCCGGGCTTTTTTTCGTGGGCGGGGCGGAGCCCTCGCCGCAGGCCGTTACCGCGGGGATGCCGACGTCGCGGCAATCTAGTATACTGAGAGTACGCAAGTCGAAGGTTGGAAGGAGAAAGCGGCATGAGCAGTTATGTGGAACAGGCAAACGGCGTATTCCCGTCCGTGTGCTCGCTGGATTGCCCGGATCAGTGCGGCCTGCTGGTTCATAAGCAAGACGGCGTCATCGTCAAAATCGAAGGCGATCCTTCGCATCCCGTCACGCAGGGGGCGATTTGCAATAAAGTACGGAACATGACCGCGCGGATCTACGACGAGAAGCGGCTGCGGTACCCGCTCAAACGAACCGGCCCCAAGGGAAGCGGCCAATTCGAGCGCATCGGCTGGGACGAGGCGATCGCGGCGATCACGTCCCGCTGGAAAGCGATCATCGCGGAGGAAGGCCCGGAGGCGATCCTGCCGTACAGTTTCTACGGCAATATGGGCCGCGTCAACACGGAAGGCATGGGGCGGCGCTTTTTCAACCGGATGAACGCGAGCCGTTTGATTTACTCCATCTGCGAAGCGGCCGGCACCGTCGGGTACGCTTACACGATGGGCGGCAGCTACGGCACGGATCCCGAGGAGACCGTCCATGCCAAGCTGTTTATCCTGTGGGGCGTCAACGCGGTCAGCACGAACATGCATCAGGTGACGCTGGCCGAGAAGGCCCGGAAGAACGGCGCCACGGTCGTCGTCATCGACGTCCACCGCAACCGGACCGCCAAGTGGGGCGACTGGTTTATCCCGGTGCGGCCGGGCACGGACGCGGCGCTGGCGCTCGGCGTCATGCACGTCCTGTTCGCGGAAGGGCTCGTCGACGAGGCGTTCATGGCGGCGTACACGGTGGGCCATGAAGAGCTGCGCGAGCACGTGAAGACGTACTCGCCCGACTACGTCTCCGGGATCACCGGCGTGCCCGCGGCGGACATCGTCAAGCTGGCCCGCCTGTACGGCACGATAGACGGCGCCGCGTTCATCCGAATCGGCAACGGCCCGCAGCATCACGACAACGGCGGCATGACGACCCGGGCGATCGCCTGCCTGCCGGCGCTGACCGGCCAGTGGCTGAGGCGGGGCGGCGGCGCGATCAAGGGCAACGGCGGCCATCTGGCGCTGAACCAGCGCGCGCTGGGACGTCCCGATCTGAAGCCGAGGACGCTTGCCCGGCCGCGCGACATCAACATGAATCTGCTCGGCGAGGCGCTGGAAGACGAAGCGAAGCCGATCCGCTCGCTGTACGTGTACAACGCGAACCCGGCCGTCGTCGCGCCGAACGCGGGCAAGGTCCGGGAAGGGCTGGCGCGCGAGGATTTGTTCACGGTCGTGCACGAGCTCTTCCTGACGGAGACGGCCGCCTACGCGGACATCGTGCTGCCGGCGACGTCGGCGTTCGAGAATACGGACGTGTATTCCTCCTACTGGCATCATTACGTGCAGATTCAAGAACAGGTCGCGGCGCCTTACGGCGAAAGCAAGTCCAACACGGACGTCTTCCGGCTGCTGGCGCAGGCGATGGGCTACGAGGACGAGGCGCTGCGGGACAGCGATTACGACATGATCGCCCAAGCATTGGACAATCCGGCGAACCCGGGCTTGCGGGACATCACCCTGGACGCGCTGCGGGAGAAGCAGTTTGCCAAGGCGGACGTCCGGCCCGTCCTCGAGGGCAAGCTCCGCACGCCGAGCGGCCGGATCGAGCTGTATTCGGCCGCCATGGAGCGGCAAGGATTCCCGCCGATGCCGACCTACATGCCGCTCGTCGAGGAAGGTACGCATCCGTTCCTGTTCATTCCGACGGCGAACCATAACTTCCTCAACTCGACGTTCGCGCATAACGGCAAGCACGCGGCGATGGAGAAGACGCCGAAGCTGTATATGAACGCCGCCGACGCGGAAACGCTCGGCATTCGCGACGGGGACGCGGTGAAGGTGTGGAACGGACGCGGCGAATGCGAGCTGACGGCGGCCGTCGGGGAAGACGTGCTGCCGGGCGTCGTCGTCAGCCAAGGCCTATGGGCGGACGGCAAGGACCGCAAAGCCGTCGTCAACGCGCTGACGCCGGACCGCGTCGCCGACATGGGGCAGGGCGCGACGTTTTTCTCCGGGCGCGTCAGCGTCGCGAAAGCCGTGTAGCGGCTCGTACTTTATTTTTGTAAGCTGCTTGACATTATTAACTGTAACTCATATAATTACAGTATCGAAAGGGAAACGGGACGGTAAGCAAAGGCAGCCATTTGCGAAGCGTCCCCTTTTCTCGCCTATACTGTAACTGAGACAAGTACAGTTTTGGTGCTTCCAAAAAATCGAAGACGGGTGGTGCTTGACGATGAGCTTTGCGATCAGCGATTGGGTACAAGGCAGAACGAAAGACGGAGAAATGATTCAGGGATTCATTGCGTCGTTGAATGAACAGCGGAACATCGCGACGGTCCATGTCGTACAATCGGATCATGACGCCGCGGTAGGCACTACGGTCGCCGTGCTGAGCAGTTGGCTGAAGCCGCAGCCGACGCTGGAGGTGCTGGACTACGAAGGCCCGCTGCTCGATTTCATCGAGCTGGCGCTCGCGACGCGGGACGCCGAATGGTTCGCGGAGCTGACGGAACGGCTTCGCGCGAACGCGCAGAAGCAGGAGCAAAACGGCGAAGAAGGCGCGCCGGTCCTGCATGGCCGCAACCGCCTCGGCCAAATCTTCTGAATGTAGATGAGGCGTTCACATAGAGAAGACCGGAATGGAGGGTTCCGGTCTTTTCGTCATGTCCGGACGGGAGTAAAATGTACGTATTCATGTTCGAAATCGGGGAGGCGTCCGGCATGAGTTTGCGGGTTCAAATGGATGAGCGGTACTTGCGCGTGGAGCACGTCACAACGGATCTGCAGCGCGCGCGCGGGGGGACGCTGACGAACCGCCACCGGCATCCGGTGTACCACTTCATGTACGTCACGGAAGGCGAAGGGAGCTTTCTCGTCAACGATCGGATCACCAAAGCGGAGCCCGGCCTGTTGTACATCATCCAGCCCGGCGACTGGCATCAGTTCCACGGCGACCCCGAACGGCCGCTGCATAACGCGGAATGCACCTTTCTGCTGCGCGACGAGGCGGACAACGCCGTACGGGCCGATTTTTTCGATTGGCTCGAGCGGCGCAGAGGGGTGCGCGTGCCCGCGGCGCTGCGGGAGCAGCCGATCGCCGTGCCCGCTCGGCTGCGTCCGTTCCTGCTGGAAGGGTTCGCCCGGCTGCTCGATCCGGAGCACCGGTTCTCCACGCCGGAGCGGAAGTCGCTTCTCGTGGCGGATTTGATGCTGCGCGCGGAAGAAGTGGTCTGGCGGCTGATCGCGGCGGACGCCATGCCGGGACGTCCCGGCAGCGCCGAGGAGATCGACGCGCTCAAGCGCCATCTGTCCGCCCGGATCGCCGAGCCCGTCCGCTTGGAGGAGCTGGCCGAGCTGGTCCATTGGACGCCGAATTATCTGTGCCGCGTGTTCAAGGCCCATACCGGCCTGTCGCCGTTATCGTACCTGCGGCGGCTGCGCATGACCGAAGCGGAGAAGCTGCTCCTCTATACGGATCATCCCGTGGCCGCGATCGCCGGGATGCTCGGCTACGACGACCCGTCGTATTTTGCGCGCTTGTTCCGCATGCACAGCGGGCGCGCGCCCGGCGCGTACCGAAGAGGATAAAATCGTCCGCATTCGGGCGGGTTTTGTACCTTCCGCCATGAACGCGCCGCTGGTAGCATGGAGGTAGAAGCGGCAAGACATTCTACGATTCGGAGGCATGCGGACATGCGGTTAACGGTGGAGCAAATCATCGCGTATCAGACGGAAGGGTATCTGATCGTGCCGGAAGCGCTGAGCGAGGCGGATCTGCGGCCGGTTATCGGCGAGCTGGAGCGGGAGATCGACGAAAGGGCGAGGAGGCTGTTTGCGGAAGGCAAGCTGAAAGCGCTTTATGAAGAGGAGCCGTTCGAGCGGCGCTATGCGTTCCTGTACCGGGAATGCCGCGAAATCGGCAAAGGGTTCGATATCCAGCACCTGCTCGGCGAGGCGATGTTCCGCCATCTGGGCAGCGAGAAGCTGCTGGACGTGGCGGAATGCCTGCTCGGCAGCGAGATCAGCTGCAATCCGATCCAGCATCTCCGGGCGAAGCTGCCATCGGCGTACGCGGGGGACGAGCCGGATTATTTTCAGAACGTGCCGTGGCATCAGGACTGCGCGGTCACGACGCCGGATTCCGAGGCTTCCGAGATCATCACGTTCTGGATGCCGCTCGTGGACGCGACCGCGGAGACGGGCTGCATGGAGGTCATGCCGGGCGCGTTCAAGCGGGGCTATCTCGACCACCGCGCGGAGGGCGGCACGATGATCGACCCCGCCAAGCTGCCGGAGATCGTGCCGGTCCGGGCGGAATGCCCGAAGGGCAGCCTCGTCATCATGAACAAGTACACGCCGCATCGCGGAATCGGCAACCGGTCCGGCATCGTCCGCTGGTCCATCGATCTGCGCTACCACAAGACGGGGGCGAACTCCGGCCGCTCGTTCCAGCCCTCTTTCCCGGTTCGCAGCGCGCGCGACCCGGAAAGCGTGCTGCGGGACGCCGGTGAATGGCGCCGTCTGTGGCGGGAGGTCTCGGAGGCGAAGGGGCAAAAGCTGCACCGCGTGTAGGCCGACGCCGGCGCGAGGGAAGATCCGTCCGGCGCTTCGGCGTCAGACGGGTCTTTTCGCTTTGCGGTACGCGAGCGGCGCCATGCCCTTGCGTTCGCGGAAGATTTTGGCGAACGTCTTGTAGGACCCGAAGCCGACCTCGAGCGCGACCTCGACGACGCTGTAATCGGTGGAGACGAGCAGCGAGGTGGCGTGGCGCAGCCGCAGGTCCTGAAGGAAGTGGACGAACGTCTGGCCGGTCTGCTCCTTGATCACCTCGCTGATCCGCGAGGCGCTCATGGCGAAGCGCTCCGACAGCCGGGACAGGGTCACGTCCTCCTGGTAATGGCGGTGAAGATGATGAAGGATCGGCCAGACGGAGGCGCCCTTCTTGATCGGCGGCGCGGCGCTCGCCGCGTCGGGCCGGTGCTTGCGCCGCTCGCGGTCGAAGCAGATCAGCAGCTCCTTCAGCCGGGCTTGCAGCATCGGGAGCCGCCAAGGCTCGCCGCCTTCGTACTCGCGCATCATGTCGTCGATGAGGAACCGCGTCCGCTCCGCCATCGCGCCGGTAAACGTCGTGTACGGCGGCAGCGCGCTAGGCTCGACCAGCTCCGCCAGCCCGTCGCCGTGGCCGCCAGCGTCCATCAGCAGATCCATGCTGAACATGCAGTTGTACAGCAGCAGCGTGCTTCCGGGCTCCGTGAACAGCTCGTGCACCTGGTACGGCTGCACGAAGGTGAACGTACCCGGCACCATGTCGTGCCGGACGTCGTTGACGGCCTCGGAGCCCCGGCCGGAGATGACGTACGACAGCTCCAGGAAATCGTGGCGGTGCGCCCGGAAGCCGCGTTCGAGGGCATGGACGCCGATATGGAACGGGAACGGGCCGTCCGCGTTCGGATAAGTTTTCAAATAGTCCGGAAAATGGGTCATGGAAAGGCGATCCTCCGAAGAATTGGGACGTTTATCGAAATATGAGACAAGCTTTTTTCTAGGTTCTACTTTATCATAGAATCGTTACGCGCGTATCAGGCGGCAGACATCCGGAGAGGAAGATGGAGCAATGGCAGTACGGATCGGCATCATCGGCGCGGGGAATATTGGAAGCGTTCACGCATCGCAATTTTCGCAGCTGCGCGACGCATGCGAAATCACGGCAATCACGGACTTGTACGTGCCGTTGGCGGAGCAGCGGGCGGCGGAGTTCGGCATACCGGGCGTACCGGAATCGCCGGAGGCGCTCATTCAGAGCCCGAACGTCGACGCGGTCATCATCGGCGTCCCGAACCAATATCACGCGGAGCTCGCCGTCCGGGCGATCGAAGCTGGCAAGCACGTGCTGCTGGAGAAGCCGATGGGCATCAACGCGGCCGCGGCCAAGCAAATTCTGAAGGCGAGCCAGGCATCCGACAAGGTCGTCATGATCGGGCATCAAATGCGCTGGGAATCCGTGCCGATGCAGATCAAGGAGCAGATCGACCGCGGCGAGCTCGGCCGGATCTACACGGCCAAGACGGGCTGGTTCCGGCGCAAGGGCATTCCGGGCTGGGGCACGTGGTTCACGCGCATGGACCAGTCGGGCGGCGGCCCGCTCATCGATATCGGCGTCCATATGCTCGACCTCGCGCTGTACCTGATGGGCAACCCGAAGCCGGTTTCGGTCTTCGGCTCGACGTACGCGGAATTCGGACCGAAGCGCAAGGGCATCGGCACGTGGGGCAAGCCGAACTGGAGCGGCGTCTACGACGTCGAGGACCTGGCGACGGCAATGATCAAAATGGAAGACGGCAGCACGCTGACGCTGGAAGTGAGCTGGGCCGTTCACATGGACACGGACAACACGCCGTTCGTCCATCTGATGGGCACCGAAGGCGGCGCGAGCTACCGCGGCGCGACGGGCAAGCTGCTCACCGAGAAATTCGACAAGCCGCTGGAAACGCCGCTGTCCCGGCCCGAGAACGACGAGAGCGAGCGGCTGCGCCTGAGCCGCCACTTCATCGACTGCATCCTGACGGGCAAGCGGCCGATCACGTCGGCGCTGACGGGCTACACGAACAATCTGGTGCTCGACGCGATTTACGAATCGTCCCGCACCGGCCACGAAGTCAAGCTGGACTGGAACCTGTAAGGCGCGATTCCCGCGCAGCCCGAATCTCTCATTCCGAATCCATCATCGCCAATTTTCATTCCGAATCCAGCGTTACCAATCTCTCATCCCGAATCTATCGAATCGACGGAGGCTGATCGAATATGTTAAAAGGACTTTCCCGCGCCGGGCTCGGCGACATCGGCAGCGACGAACGCTTCATCGCGCTGGCTGGCGAATACGGCTTTCAAACGGTCGACATCGACGCCAAAGGCTTGATCGACCGCAACGGACTCGAAGGCGCCCGCAAGCTGCTGGCGGACGGCGGCGTCGCGATCGGCTCCATCGGCCTGTCGGTCGAATGGCGCCAATCGGAAGAGAAGTTCCGCGCCGGCCTCGCCAAGCTGGCGGAGGAAGCCGCGGCGGCGGCATCGCTCGGCGTCCGCAACTGCTGCACGTACGTGCTGCCGGCCACGGATTACAAGGCGGCGCACTTCGCGGTCATCGCCACGCGCCGGCTGCGCACGTGCGCGCAGATTCTCGGCGCCTACGGCATCCGCCTCGGCCTGGAATTCGTCGGTCCGCATCACCTGCGCACGGCGTGGGCGAATCCGTTCCTCTGGTCGATGGACGAAACGCTGGATTGGATCGCCGCCATCGGCGAGCCGAACGTCGGCCTGCTGTTCGACGCGTACCACTGGTACACCAACGGCCATAGCGTGGCGGACATCGAAGCGCTGACGCCGGACCAGCTCGTGCATGTCCACATCAACGACGCGCCGGACGTGCCGGTGGAAGAAGCGCGCGACAACGGCCGCCTCTACCCGGGCGAAGGCGTCATCGATCTCGCCGGCTTCCTGAAGGCGCTGAACGCGATCGGCTACAAGGGCTCCGTGACGCAGGAAATCCTGTCGGCGGAAGCGCCGTCCGCCTCGCCGGAATCGCTGCTGGCGCGCTCGAAGGCCGGCTTCGATAAAGTGTACGCGGCGGCAGACCTGGCGTAAGCCTCGAATCGCCGCAGCACGGTTAAGCCCCGCGGGGCGGCTTCGGTCGCTTTCGCGGGGCTTTCCTGCGTCCGGCGAAGCGGGAAGGCGCCCGCTCCGGTCATCGGCCGATTCAACATTCGGTCCCGGCTGTGCTACAATGAATCTATGAAAACGCCATCGCAAGAAGGGGAGACGGAAATCATGATGAACGTAATCGAGGCGATCCGGACGAGAAGAAGCATCGGCAAAGTGACGCAGGAGCCGATCGCCAAGGAAACGATCGAACGGATATTGGAAGCGGGCATTTGGGCGCCGAACCACCGGCTGACGGAGCCGTGGCGCTTCTTCGTGCTGAGCGGGGAAGGGCGCCGGAAGCTCGGCGGCGCGCTGGCGTCGATCGCGGTCGCGCAGGCGGCGGAAGGGCTCGACGCGGCGGCCTTGGAGGCGAAGGCCGAGGACGCGCGCAAGAAGGCGCTGCGGGCGCCGGTCGTCATCGCCGTCGCCGTGGAGCCGGCCGAGCGCAAGGACGTCATCGAGCTGGAGGAATACGGCGCCGTCAACGCGGCCATTCAGAACATGCTGCTGACGATTCACGCCCTCGGCCTGGGCGCGGTATGGAGAAGCGGCGAGCCGTGCTACCACCCGCTCATGAACGAAGCGTTCGGCCTGCGTCCGCAGGACAAGATGCTGGGCTTTATTTATTTGGGCGTGCCCGACATGGCGGCGCCCCAGGCGAAGCGCGCTTCCGCGGCCAGCAAGACGACGTGGATCGAGCAGTAAGCCGTTGCGATACCGATTAGAAGGCGTGCGCCGATTCCCGGAAGGGACGCGCGCGCTTTTTTGTATTTGCGTCGGCGACCGGCGGTTGAGCGCCCCGGGACCCGGGCGATATTCGGACGAAGCAGTCGCCGGTCCGCTTCCGCCCGCATAAGATACAGCATACGCCCATACCGGCCGAGAGGAGTTTCCACGATGCCCTTGTCCTTCGAACGCGATCTGCGCGCCGTCGTCATGCTGCTGGCGCTGCTGCTTTACGTACTGCTCGTCGCGCTCCTGGCGGTTGCGCTGTTCTGAACCGCCGCGCGCACGCGCTCCGCAAGCCATTCCGCAGCCCTCCGCGCCGCAACGGACGCGCCGAGGGCTCTTCGGCGCGGCCGCCGCGTTCGCGGGCCTGCCAGCGCTGGCATAAAGCGCCCGCCGCAGACGCATACTTCTTTAAAGACCAACAAGAGGAGGGCACGATCATCGCAACCAAGAGCGCAGGACAACCCAAGTATAAAAAGATGACAATGTCGCCTAAAGAATATCAAAATTTCGCCAAAAACCGGGAGCCGTCCCGTTCCGTGCTGGCCAACTGCGTGCGGGCGTTCCTCGTGGGCGGCTTGATCAGCATCGTGGGACAAGCCATCTCCGAGGCGTTCATGTACGGCTTCCATATGTCGCGGACGGAGGCGGGCAACCCGACCGTCGCGGTGCTTATTCTCATCTCGGTCATCATGACCTGCCTCGGCGTATACGACAAGATCGCCCAGTGGGCCGGCGCCGGCACGGCCGTTCCGGTTACGGGCTTCGCCAACTCCATGTGCTCCGCGGCGCTCGAGCACCGCGCCGAAGGGCTCGTGCTCGGCGTGGGCGCCAACATGTTCAAGCTGGCCGGCTCGGTCATCGTCTACGGCGTCGTGGCCGCGTTCTTCGTCGGGCTGGTTTACTTCATCTTCGGGATCGGAGGGCACTGACCATGCTGCGCGGCAAACAAACGTGGTGGTTCGAACAGCGGCCGGTTATCATCAGCTCGGCGACGGTCGTCGGGCCGGACGAAGGCGAAGGGCCGCTCGCGGCCGATTTCGATCTCGTCCATCCGGAGCTGGACATGCAGCAGAAGAGCTGGGAGAAGGCCGAGCGGCTGCTGCTGGAGCAGGCGTCCGACATGGCGCTCGAGAAGGCGAAGGTGAACAAGCAGCAGCTGCAGTTCTACGTCGGCGGCGACCTGATGAACCAGATCATCAGCAACAGCTTCGCGGCGCGGACGATCGGCGCGCCTTACCTCGGCGTGTTCGGCGCCTGCTCCACGTCCATGGAGTCGCTCGCGATCGCCTCGCTGATCGTCAATTCCGGCTCGGGACAGTACGTGCTCGCGGGCACGTGCAGCCATAACTGCACGGCGGAGAAGCAGTTCCGGTACCCGACGGAATACGGCTCCCAGAAGCCGCCGACCGCGCAGTACACCGTGACGGGAGCGGGCGCGGTCGTCGTGGCGCCGGAGGGCGAGGGGCCGGTCGTGCAATGCGCGACGATCGGGAAGATCGTCGATCTCGGCATCACCGATCCGTTCAACATGGGCGCGGCGATGGCTCCGGCGGCGGTGGATACGCTGACGATGCATTTCAACGACACGGGCCGGCAGCCGAAGGATTACGACCTGATCGTCACCGGGGACCTGGCGACCGTCGGGCACGCCATCGCGACGGATCTCCTCGCCCGGGACGGCGTTCCGATGCAGGACACGGTATTCGGCGACTGCGGGCTGATGGTGTACGACGTGGCGAAGCAGAAGGTGCAGGCGGGAGGAAGCGGCTGCGCCTGCTCCGCCGTCGTGACGTACGGCCATTTGCTGAAGCGGCTCATGAAAGGCGAGCTGAAGCGCATCCTCGTCTGCGCGACGGGCGCGCTGCTCTCGCCGCTGTCGTACCAGCAGGGCGAGTCGATCCCGTGCATCGCCCACGCCGTCGCGATCGAAAGTCCGATGCACAATTAACGGAGAAAGGAGCGGTACTGCATGATTTATTTGTGGGCTTTTCTCGTCGGCGGCGGCATCTGCGTGATCGGCCAGCTGATGTTCGACGTCGCGAAGCTGACGCCGGCGCACACGATGGCGACGCTCGTCGTGGCAGGCGCGGTCGTGGACGGCATCGGGTGGTACGATCCGTTGATCAAATTCGCGGGCGCCGGCGCGACCGTCCCGATCACGAGCTTCGGCAACGCGCTCGTGCACGGGGCGCTGACGGAGCTGCACCGCGACGGGTGGATCGGGATCATCACCGGGATCTTCGACATCACGAGCGCGGGCATATCCGCGGCGATCATTTTCTCGTTCCTGGCGGCGCTCGCCGTCAGGCCGAAGGGCTAACGAATCGGATAGAGCGGCGCAATTGGAGGTTCCTGTGGGAATCTCCAATTTTTTTTGGCGTTGCTGCGGCTGTACGGCGCTCCCATAATTCTGTAAAATAATAGGACTAGCATTTGCACTCATGTTCCAGCAATTTTTCCGGGAGGAATGTTCATGGAGACTCGTACAGCGGAATACCGGTTAAGCAATGAAATCCGCCGCAATCTGGAAAGCTGCATCCTGGGAAAACAAACCGAAATCGAGCGGCTGCTCACGGCGCTTCTGGCCGGCGGCCACGTGCTGATCGAGGACGTTCCGGGCACGGGCAAGACCCAGCTCGTGAAGGCGCTCGCGCGCACCATCGGCGGCCAGTTCCGCCGCATCCAATGCAATCCCGACCTTCTTCCCTCGGACATCACGGGGGTTTCGATCTACCATCCCAAGAATGAAACGTTCCTGTTCCGTCCGGGCCCGATCATGGCGAACCTGGTGCTCGTCGACGAGATCAACCGCGCCACCACGAAGACGCAGTCCGCGCTGCTGGAGGCGATGGAGGAGCGGCACGTCACGGTCGACGGCGATACGTACGGCCTGCCCGTGCCCTTCACGATGATCGCGACGCAGAACCCGATCGAGTTCGACGGCACGTACACCTTGCCGGAAGCGCAGCTGGACCGGTTCATGATGAAAATCTCGCTCGGCTATCCGGACGCGGCGACCGAGCGCCAGATGATCGTCTCGCCGAACGCCACCTCGCCCGCCGAGCTGCTGGAGCCCGTCGTGACCGCCGCGCAGGTCGCGCTCATGATGGAGGATGTCAAGCGGGTTCACCTCGACAACGCCGTGGCCGATTATATCATCCGCATCGTGCGCGGCACGCGCGAGCATGCCGGCGTTCAGCTGGGCGCAAGCCCGCGCGCGGCGATCTCGCTGACCGCCGCGGCGAGGGCGTACGCTTACTTGCAGGAGCGCGACTACGTCATTCCGGACGACATCAAGCTGCTGGCGTCCCCGGTGCTCGCGCACCGGATCATTCTGCACACGGAGTCCCGCATGAACGGCTTGACGACGGAGGACGTCGTGCAGGCGGTCGTCCGCGAGACGAGCGTGCCCGTGCGCATGGAGCGTTGACGCCCATGCTGACCGCGAAGGCAACGATACTCCGGTGGCGGCTGCTCGGCTTTTTGTACGTCGCTTCCTTGCTGTTCGTGCTTTTTCAAGGCGGCAAGACGTCGCTCATGCTCTTTTGCATTTTCAACGTGCTGCTCGTCTATCTCGTGTTCGGCCGTTGGAGCGGCATCGCCCAAGTGTCCGGGGAGCGCCGCCTGATCGGCGGGACGGCCGCGCCGAGCGATCAGCCGCTCGTCGCGGGCGCGCGGGTCGAAGTGAACCTCGACGTCCAAATTCCCGGCTTCTGGCCGATCCCGTACGTGCTCGTGCGCGACCGGCTGGTCGCCCAGAACGGCAACGCCGTCCCGTTCGAGGCGTCGTTCGTGCCGAATTACCGCCGCGCGGGAACGATCCAGTACACCACGCCTCCGCTGGAGCGCGGCGTCTACCGGTTCGAGTCGACGCAGTGCTCCACGCGCGATATCTTCGGGCTGTTCGAGCATACGGGGACGTTCGATTCGTCCGTGCCGTTCAGCGTGTATCCGCGCACGGCGGCCATCCGCGACTGGCGGCAGATGAAATACGGCTCGAAAGGGCCGTTCTCCACCTCCGCGTCGCGTTCCTCGTCGAAAGAAACGACGCAGATCAACGGCGTCCGCGAATATATATACGGCGACCGGCTGTCCCGCATCCACTGGAGCGCGACGGCCAAAACCGGACAATGGAAATCCAAGGAATTCGAGCGGGAGTCGCTGCCGCGCATGATCGTCATGCTGGACCGCTATTTCGGGGCGTACGAGCAGCCGGACCAATTCGAGCTGGCGGTCTCCGCCGCGGCTTCGCTGCTCGACTTCGGCTTCCGCCGTTCCACGGCGGTCGGGCTCATCTCGGTCGGCGCCAAGCATGAAGGCTACGCGCCGCAAGCCTCCGCCGATCAGCGCGAGCTCATGCTGAAGCATCTCGTGCGGGTGCAGGCGGACGGCGACCAGCCGCTGTACCGGGCGGTCCGCCAGTCGGGCGCGCTTGCGGCGGCGGGCTCGATCGTCATCATCGTCAGCCCGCAGGCGGGCGAGGAAGTCGTGCGCGCGATGGAATGGCTGAACCGATCCGGCGCCGTGCCGGTCTTGATTCATCTGAAGCGGCCGGACGAGGAACGCGCCAAGGTCAGCGACATCCGGGCGGGCGAGTGGCTGCGGCTGCTGCGCCGAAGCGGCTTCGCCGTGTATCAGGTCGGCAAGCTCCAGGAGCTGCCCGAGGCGCTGGAAGGAGGCCGGCCATGACGACGATTCGACGCTCGGCCGTCCGCTGGCTCGCCGACGATCTGTACCGCAAGGCGTCCGCCTGCTTCGCGGCGCTCCTGATCTATCAATGGATCCGCTGCCTCGGCGATTATTGGTGGAGCGAAACGTTCGCGATCGTCAACGGCGTGCTGCTCGCCGCGGCGCTGGCGAACGTCCTCGTCCCGTCCAAGACGCTGTCGGTCGGGGTGCAGCTGATCGCGCTCGCCGGGCTCAATCTGGCGTATTCCGATTTTCAATGGGCGGCCTTCGAGGGCAGCCGCCGTTCTCTGCGGGACTGGTTCGATTGGTTCGGCCATCAATTCGAACAGCTGACGCCGTTCATCTGGATCAGCCTCGGCGTCCTGGCCGTCTTCCACGTCATCGTGCTGCTTCGCCGCAGGCGGAGCTATATTCTGCTGCTGACCGGCGCGGCGGTGCTGTCGCTCGCGGTGGCGGACTCGATCCTGACCCCGATTTACCTCTGGGAAGAGATCGCGTGGATCGTATTCATCGGGCTCGGCTGGCTGGTGGCGAGCCATTTCGCCGGCTTTAAGCGGCGCCATCCGGACAATTGGGAGCAGCTGCTCGAATATCCGCTCAGCCTGTTCCTGCCGATTCTGCTCATCCTGACGCTCGTCATGGCCGCCGGCCTGTTCGTGCCGACGGTGAAGCCGGTGCTGACCGACCCGTACACGGCATGGAAGGAATCGCGCGGCGAGGCGGTGCCGTCGTTCGTCGGCGACAAGGCGATCACGGTCGCCACGACCAAGAACAACGCCGATACGCGTTCCGGCTACAGCCGCAACGACAGCGTACTCGGCGGCGGGTTCACGTTCGATTACACCCCCGTCATGGAAGTGACGACGAATCTCAGAAGCTACTGGCGCGGCGAGACGCGGTCGCTGTACAACGGCACCGGCTGGCTGGAATCGGCGGAAGAGCGGGCCGAAGACCAGCAGCCGAACGTCGGCGGCGGGCAGGCGCTGAAGGCGAACGGCCTTCCCGCGTCCACGAAGACGGAAACCGTGGAGCAATCGATCACCATGGTCCGCAAGGACAAGTTTCCCGTCCTGTTCGGCGCCGGCCCGATCGCGAAGGTGACCTCGATCAACGGCAGCGCGGACGGCTTCCCGGCGTTGAGCTGGCTGCCGGATTCCTGGGAGCTGCGGTTGCCCCGGTCGTCGTCGGCGAGCTATCCGAAGACGTACGAGCTGCAGTCGAGCGTGCCGATTCTGGACGAGAAGGCGCTGCGCGCCGGCGCCGCGGCGGAAGCGGGACCCGGCATGAGCGCGATTTACCTGCAGCTGCCGAAGGAGCTGCCGGACCGCGTCAAGACGCTGGCGCGGGATCTGACCCGGGACGCGGCGACGCCGTACGACAAGGTGCTGGCGCTCATCAGCTACCTGCAGATGAACTACACGTACACGAACACGCCCGATTTGAGCCGGAAGTCCAGCAAGGACTTCGTCGACGCGTTCCTGTTCGAGATCAAGGAAGGCTACTGCGATTATTTCTCCACGAGCCTGGCGGTCATGACGCGCTCGCTCGGCATTCCGGCCCGCTGGGTGAAGGGCTATTCGTCCGGCAGCGTGCCGGGCAACCCGAGCCTCGACCAACTGCAGGGCATGCCGGGCGGGCCGCCGGTCGACCCCAACGGGGCGGGAACGTACACCGTCCGGAACGCCGACGCGCATTCCTGGGTCGAGGTGTACTTTAACGGCTACGGCTGGCTGCCCTTCGAGGCGACGCCGGGCTTCTCGTACCCGTACGCGATGCCCGAGGACGAGCCCGCGGCCGTAACGCCGGTCGAGCCGGCGGACGCGGGCGGCGCGGACGCCGCCCCGGCCGAGGAAGACGGCGGGTTCGCCGTGAAGCCGTGGATGTTCTGGACGGCGGCCGGCCTGCTGGCGCTGGCGCTCGCGGCATACGGTTATCGCGCCTACCCGGCGCTGCTCCGCCGTTACCGGGGCGTCGGGGATTCCGTCAACGCGCGCGTCGTCTACGAGACGAACCGGCTTATCCGACACTGCCGCAAGAAGGGCCTCGAGGTGCAAAAGAACGAGACGGTCCGCGAGACGATGAGCCGCTGGTCGGCCCGCCTGACCTCGCTTCAGCCACAGTTCGCGGCGGTGCAGCAGGCGTTCGAGAACGCGATGTACAGCAGCCGGCAGATGACCGAGGAGGAAGCGGAACGCGCATCGGCGTCGATGAAGCAGATCCGCGAGCACTTGGGCTGACCGGGCAACGAAAGGCCGGCGAGGGCGCGCAGCCGCCTTCCCGGCTTTTTTGCAACAAATTCGCAACTTATGGTATAGTTTGCGTGATAGCGATGACAGGGCTGGTCGTAACCATGTGCTTATTTACGAATGCACGTAGGCGTACTGCTCGCCTATGCAACCGAGGGAGTCGAATCTATGTTTGAACGGCTGTTGCCGCAAATGCGCGTCAATACCATCTACGATATTAATTTGCATGCGTTGAAGGAGCAGGGCGTCCGCGGCATCATCACCGACCTCGACAACACGCTCGTCGGGGCCAAGGTGCCGCTTGCCACGCCGCAGCTCGTCAAATGGCTGGACGACGTGCGCGGCCTCGGCTTCAAGGTCGTCATCGTCTCGAACAACGGCGAGACGCGCGTGTCCAAGTTCGCGAAGCCGCTCAACATTCCGTTCGTGCACGCCGCGCGCAAGCCGGCGAACGCCGCGTTCGTCCGGGCGCTGCGGGAGCTCGGCCTGGAAGCGGAGCAGACGGCCGTCATCGGCGACCAGATGATGACCGACGTGCTCGGCGGCCGCCGCATGGGCTTGTTCACGATTCTGGTCCGTCCGATCGCGCCGGACGACGAAGGCATCATGACCCGGTTCAACCGGATGCTCGAGAAGGTCGCCCTGTCCCGGCTGCGGAAGAAAGGGCTATGGCCCGAGGAGGAACGGAATTCATGATCAATCGTCAAGAAACGGGCGCGAAGTCGTGCGCGGGCTGCGGCGCCAAGCTGCAGACGGCATCGGCGGACATGCCCGGCTACATCCCCGAAGCGGCGCTGGACAAGGAACCGCCGGTATGCCAGCGGTGCTTCCGGATCAAAAATTACAACGACGCGGCTTCGGTCGCGGTCGATAACGACGAGTTTCTGCGGCTGCTCGGCAGCATCGCCGGCACGAACAGCCTCGTCGTCCATATCGTCGACCTGTTCGACTTCGAGGGCAGCCTCATTTCCGGCCTGCAGCGGTTCGTGGGCAACAACCCCGTGCTGCTCGTCGTGAACAAAATCGACCTGCTGCCGAAAGGGATCAATCCGAACCGGCTGCTCAACTGGGCGCAGAAGCAGACGAAGGCCGAGGGCCTCAAGGTCGTCGACATCGTGCTCTGCTCCGCCAAGCGCAACATCGGCTTCGAGCGCGTCATCGAGTCGATCGGCCGCCATCGCGGCGATCGCGACGTCTACGTCGTCGGCGCGACCAATGTCGGCAAATCGACGCTGATCAACCGGCTGATCCGCGACTACAGCGACCTCGAGCGGGAGCTGACGGTGTCGCGCTACCCGGGCACGACGCTCGACGCGGTCCATATTCCGCTCGACGACGGCAAGGAAATCATCGACACGCCGGGGATCGTCTACAGGCACCGCATGACGGAGCTCGTCCCGCGGAGCGTGCTCGGCGCGCTGCTGCCCGACAAACCGATCAAGCAACTCGTCTACCAGCTGAACGCCGGCCAGACGCTGTTCTTCGGCGCGCTCGCCCGCTTCGATTTCGTCGAGGGCGACCGCCAATCGTTCTCGATTTACGCGTCCAACGCGCTGCAGGTGCACCGGACGAAGCTGGAGCGCGCGGACGAGCTGTTCGCGAACCATAAAGGCGAGCTGCTGGCGCCGCCGTCGAAGGAAGAACTGGAAGAGATGCCGGCCTGGACGCGGCACCGCCTGAACATCCGCCGGGGAACCGACACCGATATTTTCGTATCGGGTCTGGGGTGGATTCACGTGAACGGGGCGGCGGGCGCCCTCGTGGACATCCATGCGCCGAAGGGCGTCCGGGTGCTCACCCGCGACGCGCTGATCTAGCGCGGCCGGACCGCAAGCTTGACGGGGAGAGTGAACGAAAGCATGGGCAACACGGTAGACAGCCAGACGACGCTGTACGGCGTCATCGGCGACCCGATCCGGCATTCCAAGTCGCCGGTCATGATGAACCGCGCCTTCCGGGAATGCGGCATCAACGGCATTTATGCGGCGTTCCATATTACGGCCGACCGGCTGGGCGATTTCATGGCCGGCGTCCGGGCGATGGGCATCCGCGGCGTGAACGTCACGATTCCGCATAAGCTCGACGTCATGCCGCTGCTGGACGACCTGCACGAGAGCGCGCGGTCGATCGGCGCGGTGAACACGATCGTGAACGACGGCGGACGGCTGACAGGCTACAACACGGACGGCATCGGCTACGTCCGCTCGCTGAAGGAAGAGGTCCGCTCCGATCTGGCGGGCGCCCGCGTCCTCATCGTCGGCGCCGGCGGCGCGACGCGCGGCATTCTGTACGCGCTGGCCCGCGAGGGCGTCGCGACGGTCACGATCGCGAACCGGACCGTCGCCCGCGCCGAAGAGCTGGCGGGCGCGTTCCGCGGCCTCGTGCCGGCCATCCGCGCGATCGGCCAGGACGAGCTGCGCGGCGCGTGCGCGGAGAGCGACATCGTCATCAACACGACCTCGCTCGGCATGCATCCGAACGTGGAGGAGACGCCGCTCGACAGCGCGTGGCTGCGGCCGGGCAGCATCGCGAGCGACCTGATCTACAATCCGCTGACGACGCGCTTCCTTGCGGAGGCGAAGGAACGGGGCTGCCTGATCCACGGCGGCCTCGGTATGTTTATTTACCAAGGCGCTTACGCCTTCGAATATTGGACGGGAAGGCCCGCGCCGGCCGCCGCGATGCGCGAGACGGTGCTCGAGGCGCTCCGGTCCAAAAGCTAATTTGACGAGAGAAGGAACCCGAAGCATGTTGACAGGCAAGCAGAAACGCCATTTGCGCGCGCTCGCGCACCATTTGAATCCGATTTTCCAAGTCGGCAAGGCCGGCATGAACGAGAATTTGATCCGCCACATCGAGGAAGCGATCGAAGTGCGCGAGCTGATCAAAGTAAACGTGCTCAACAACAGCACGGAAGACCCGAAGGAAGTGGGCGAGTGGGTGGCCGCGGAATCCGGCTCCGAGCTCGTGCAGGTCATCGGCAAGACGATCGTCCTGTACAAGGAATCGAAGGATCACAAAACGATCGAGCTCCCGAAATAACGGGCTCGGCGCTCATCCGGGCGAGAACGCGAAAGGAGCTGCGGGCATTTGATGAAAGTGGGATTCATGGGCGGCACGTTCGATCCCGTCCATTACGGGCATTTGCTTGCCGCCGAAACCGCCAGGGAAGCCTGCGGGCTGGACGAGGTATGGTTCGTGCCGTCGGGGCATCCGCCCCTGAAGGACCATGGGCCGGTCGCGGACGGCGAAGCCAGGCTGGAGATGGTCTACCGGGCCATCGATTTCCAGCCGTACTTCCGGGCAATGGACCTGGAGCTGGAGCGGGAAGGCACGAGCTATACGATCGATACGATCCGGGCGCTCACCGAGCTGTATCCCGGACGGACGTTCAGCATCATCATCGGCGCGGACCGCGTGAACGATTTGCCGCAATGGCACGACATCGACGCGCTGGCGCGGATGGCGTCGTTCATCGGCGTGACGCGCGCCGGCGAGACGCTGGATCCGGACCGGCTGCCGGCCTCGATCGCGGACAAGCTGACCGTCGTCGAAATGCCGCGCATCGACATTTCCTCCACGGCGATCCGGGAACGGGCCGCGGCGGGACGTTCCATCCGGTTCCTGCTGCCCGAGAAGGTTCATTCGTTCATCCGGAGGAACGGACTCTATGACGCGCGATGAGATGATGGCGGCCGTCAAGGCCGAGATGCCGGAACGCCGCTGGACGCATACGCTCGGCGTCATGGCGACGTCGGTCGTCCTGGCCGAACGGTTCGGGGGCGACCCCGAGCGGGCGGAGCGAGCGGCGATCCTTCACGATGTGGCGAAGTATTGGCCGACGGCGCGGATGGAAACGATAATCCGGGAGCAGCACCTGCCGGAAGAACTGCTTCATTACGATAAAGAGCTGTGGCATGCGCCGGTCGGCGCGTTCGTCGCGCAGCGGGATTACGGCGTGGACGATCCCGAGATCCTGGACGCGATCCGTTACCATACGTCCGGCCGCGAAGGCATGACGCGGATGGACAAGATCGTCTGCCTGGCCGACTACATGGAGCCCGGCCGGGAATTTCCCGGCGTGGCGCACATCCGGGAGCTGGCCGAGCATAGTCTGGAGCAGGCGCTGATCGCCGGCTTCGATTCGACGATTTCGTATTTGCTGCAGCAGGGGAAGCGGATTTTTCCGCTGACCGTCGCGGCGCGCAACGATTTGATTTTACGACTACGGGAGGCTGAAGAATGACATTGAGTTCCGAAGGGCTGCTGCAGGCAGTGGTTGCGGCGGCGGAAGACAAAAAAGCGCATAACATCGTGGCGCTCGACTTGAAAAACATCTCGCTCATCGCGGATTACTTCGTCATCTGCCACGGGAATTCGGACGTGCAGGTGCAGGCGATTACGACGGAAATCCGCAAGCAGGCGGAAGCGCGCGGCGCGCGCGTGCGCGGCATCGAAGGGGCGGACGCCGGCCGATGGGTGCTCGTCGACATCGGAGACGTCGTGGTGCATATTTTCCATCGGGACGAACGCGAGTATTACAGCATCGAACGGCTGTGGTCCGACGCGAAGGTCGTGGAATTCGCATGAGTCTGGTAGCCGGCACGACGATGAAGCTGAAGCTCGCGCGGGAAGTGTCGCCTTACGGCTACTTCATGACGGACGGCGAGAACGAAGTGCTGATGCATTATACCGAGCTTGTCGGCCATCGCCCGCAGATCGGGCAATTTTACGACGTGTTCCTCTTCTACGACTCCGAGGACCGCATCGCCGCCACGATGAAGAAGCCGCTCATTGCCCTCGGCGAAGTGGCGCGGCTCGCGGTAGCGGACATTCACCCGCGCATCGGCGCTTTTCTGGAGATGGGGCTCGGCCGGCAGCTGCTGCTGCCGCTGTCGGAGCAGCCGGAGCTGAAGGAGCTGCGTCCGCACCGCGGCGACGAGGTGCACGTCATTCTCGCGCACGACAAGATCGGGCGGCTGGTCGCGAAGGTCGCGTTCGAGGAGGAGCTGGCGGAGCTGGCGTTCCGGGCGCCGTCGTCCTGGCAGAACGCGTGGGTGGAAGGCTGGGTCACGAAGACGCTGAAGATCGGCTCGTTCGTCATGATCGACGGCGGAGTGCTCGGCTTCGGCGCGTTCGGCTTCATTCCGGCGAGCGACCGGACACGGATGCTCCGGCTCGGCGAGCGGGTGAAGGCGCGGGTGACGTTCGTCCGCGAGGACGGGCGCGTGAACCTGTCGATGCACCAGCGCAAGGAAGTCGGCCGGCTCGAGGATTCCGACCGGATCCTGGCGTTCATGAAGGCGCGGCAGAACGGCGCGATGCCGTATTCGGACGAGACGGGCGCGGACATCATCAAGCAGAAGTTCGGCATCAGCAAGAGCGCGTTCAAGCGGGCGCTCGGGAAGCTGATGCGCGACGGGCTCGTCGCGCAGGAAGGCAGCTGGACGAAGCTGACCGAGGCGGATGCGGCCGGCGGGCGCGTGGAGGCGCCGGGAGGCGGCGCGAGGCCGGCGGCCGGTACTAATGCGGCCGCGAAGCCAGGCTTGCCGGAGTAGGGGGCCGACGATGGAAGCGTATACGCAATTCGCCGCCGTGTACGACCGGCTCATGGCGGACATGCCTTATCCGCGGTGGCTCGCGTTCGCGGACGCCTGCTGGCGGCGGTACGGGAAGCCCGCGACCGTGGTCGACCTGGGCTGCGGCACGGGCAGCATCGCCCTTCCGCTCGCGCGGGCGGGCTATACGGTGTACGGCATCGACTTGTCGTCCGACATGCTGGCGATCGCCCGGAGCAAGCAGGACGATGCCGCCGCAAGCGGGACGGCGATTTGGCTGCGGCAGGACATGACGGAATGGGATGTCGGCCGGCCCGTCGACAGCGTCGTCTCCTTTTGCGACTGCCTCAATTATTTGACGGACGACGACGACGTGCTGGACGCGTTCCGGGCGACGTACCGCGGACTCAAGCCGGGCGGCGTGTTCCTGTTCGACGTTCATGCGCCGCGGACGCTGGCTCGCTACGCGGAGGAGCAGCCGTTCGTGCTGGACGAGCCGGACGTCGCCTACATCTGGACGAGCGAGCTGGACGAGGACCGGATGGAGATCGAGCATCGGCTGACGATCTTCGCGGAGCGTTCCGGCGGCGCGTACGCGCGGATCGAGGAAGTGCACGTGCAGCGCGCGTACGACGCGGAATGGATCCGGGAAGCGCTGTTGGCGACGGGCTTCTCGCAGGTGGACCGGTACGCGGATTTCGAGCTGGAAGCGCCGGACGGCGACGCGGAACGATTGTTTTTCGCCGCGGTGAAGTGAATCTTGTCCGATCCGGGCGGATCCCGCCTTGACAGGGCAGGGCGGCTTCATTATAATCGAACTAACCATTTTTTTGTAAGGCGTTGAAGAGGAGCAGTAGCTTGGGCCGCGTTAGGTCAAGAGAGCCGGCGGGTGGTGGAAGCCGGACCAGCGCGAAGCGAACTCGCCTCGGAGCCGCGTGCGAACCGGGTTTCGGATCCGGGAAAGCATGCCGTCTCGCCCGCGTTAAGGGTAACGAGTGAACGGCGGTAAAGCATATCCGTCCGTTAACTAGGGTGGTACCACGGGAGCGCATGCCTCTCGTCCCTAGCGACTATCGCTGGGGGCGGGAGGTTTTTTTATTGCCGCTTGCGCGGAAAGGCGCAAGCCGAAGAACAGGGAGGCACACGAATCATGACGCAGGAACGCCAGGAACAGCAGGGATACAACCCGCTTGCCATCGAACCGAAATGGCAGCGGCACTGGGACGAGAACAAAACGTTCAAAACGACGGAGGATCCGGGCAAGCCGAAGTTTTTCGCGCTGGACATGTTTCCGTACCCGTCCGGGGCGGGACTTCACGTCGGCCATCCGGAAGGCTATACGGCCACGGACATCGTATCCCGCTATAAACGAATGCGCGGCTACAACGTCCTTCATCCGATGGGCTGGGACGCGTTCGGCCTGCCGGCGGAGCAGCACGCGCTCGACACGGGCGAGCATCCGCGCGAGATCACGGTCAAGAACATCAATAATTTCCGCCGCCAGATCAAGTCGCTCGGATTCTCGTACGATTGGGACCGCGAGTTCAGCACGACCGATCCGGATTATTACAAGTGGACGCAGTGGATCTTCATCCAGCTGTACAAAAAGGGCCTTGCGTACGTCGCGGAAGTGCCGGTGAACTGGTGCCCGGCGCTCGGCACGGTGCTCGCGAACGAAGAAGTCATCAACGGCCTCAGCGAACGCGGCAACCACCCGGTCATCCGCAAGCCGATGCGCCAATGGGTGCTGAAGATCACGGAATACGCCGAGCGCTTGCTCGAGGATTTGGAAGAGCTCGATTGGACGGAGAGCATCAAGGACATGCAGCGCAATTGGATCGGCAAGTCCAAGGGCGCGGAAGTGACGTTCGCGATCGACGGCCGCGACGCTTCGTTCGCGGTGTTCACGACCCGTCCGGATACGCTGTTCGGCGTGTCGTACTGCGTGCTTGCGCCGGAGCACGAGCTCGTGGCGGCGATCACGGCGCCGGAGCAAGCGGCGGCGGTCAAGGACTATCAGGAGACGGCCGCGCGCAAGAGCGATCTGGAGCGCACGGATCTGGCGAAGGACAAAACCGGCGTGTTCACGGGGACGTACGCGATCAATCCGATCAACGGCGAGCGCGTGCCGGTCTGGATCGCCGATTACGTGCTGGCCGGCTACGGCACGGGCGCGATCATGGCGGTTCCGGGCCATGACGAGCGCGACTGGGAGTTCGCCAAGCAGTTCGGCCTGCCGATCGTGGAAGTGGTGCAGGGCGGCGACGTCGGGCAAGCCGCGTTCGCCGGCGACGGGCCGCACGTCAATTCCGGCTTCCTGAACGGGCTGGGCACCGAAGAGGCGATCGCGAAGGCCATCGCGTGGCTGGAAGCGGAAGGCAAGGGCCAGGGCAAGGTAACGTACCGTCTCCGCGACTGGCTGTTCAGCCGCCAGCGGTATTGGGGCGAGCCGATTCCGATTCTCCATCTGGAGGACGGCACGATGAAGCCGGTGCCGGAGGACCAGCTGCCGCTGCTGCTGCCGGACGTCGACCAGATCAAGCCGTCGGGCACGGGCGAATCGCCGCTCGCGAACGTGACGGAATGGGTGGAGACGGTCGATCCCGAGACGGGCATGCGCGCGCGCCGCGAGACGAACACGATGCCGCAGTGGGCGGGCAGCTGCTGGTACTACCTGCGCTTCATCGATCCGCGCAACGACAAGGAGCTGAGCTCCAAGGAGAAGCAGAAGGAATGGCTGCCGGTCGATCTCTACATCGGCGGCGCGGAGCACGCGGTGCTTCACCTGCTTTACGCCCGCTTCTGGCATAAGGTGCTGTACGATATCGGCGTGGTCGACACGAAGGAGCCGTTCCACAAGCTGGTCAACCAAGGGATGATTCTCGGCACCAACAACGAGAAGATGTCCAAATCGCGCGGCAACGTCATCAATCCGGACGACATCGTGAACGTCTACGGCGCGGACACGCTGCGGATGTACGAAATGTTCATGGGCCCGCTGGAAGCGACGAAGCCGTGGAACACGAACGGCGTGGAAGGCATGTATCGCTTCCTCGGCCGCGTATGGCGCCTGTTCGTCGGAGAGAACGGCGAGCTGAGCGAGAAGATCGGCGAGGGCTCCTCCGACGCGTTCAAGCGCACGTGGCACCGCACCGTGAAGAAAGTGACGGACGACTACGAGAACCTGCGCTTCAACACGGCGATCAGCCAGCTGATGATCTTCGTCAACGACGCGTACAAAGCGGAATCGCTGCCGCGCGAAGCGATGGCGAATTTCGCGCAAATGCTGTCGCCGCTCGCGCCGCACATCGCCGAAGAGCTGTGGGCGAAGCTCGGCCGCGAAGACGCGCTGACGTACGCGGCATGGCCGTCGTACGAAGAAGCGTGGACGGTCGATCAGGAGATCGAAATCGTCGTGCAAGTGAACGGCAAAATCGTCGAACGCCTCTCCATCGCGGCCGACACGGACGAAGCGGAGATGGAACGGATCGCGAAAGCATCGGATAAAGTGGCCGAAGCGATCGCGGGCAAGACGGTCCGCAAGCTGATCGTCGTCAAAGGCAAGCTCGTCAATATCGTCGTAGGCTAATCCCTGCGGGCACAGAAAAGAGGTGAACGACCTCTTAACGCAAAGCATGCGTTAAGGGCCGTTCACCTCTTTGCCGTATAAACTGTCGGCGACGCGCTCCAGATCTTCCCGGTACTTGGCGTGCGTCGCCCGGATGACCCGGTTGAACACCCCGTCGAGCTCGCGGTTCAGCAGGGCGAGCGCTTGCGCCGTAATGCCGCCGGGCACGACGACCCTCGCCTGCAGCTCCTCCGGCGACATGCCGCCCGAGGTCAGCAGCTGCCCCGTGCCATGAAGCATTTCGCTCGCGATGAGCCGGGCCTGCTCGCGCGGGATGCCGGTCTCCTCGGCCGCCGCGTCGATGAACCGCTGCAGCAGGCAGGACATGATCGCGGGACCGACGCTGGACAGATCCGAGACGATGCGCGTGTGCGACTCGTCGATCGGCAGCGGTTCGCTGATATAAGACAGCAGGCCGTTCAGCCGGGCGATGTCGGCTTCGGTCATCCGGTTGCCGTACATGCAGAGCGAAGCGCCGCTGCACATGTAATTGGTGATGCTGGGAATGACCTTGGCCACCTTGCAGGGCAAGGCGTCCTCCAGTTGGTCCAGCAGGACGGGGCTCGTGATCGATACGATCAGCTGGCTCGCCTGCACGTGTTCGCGTATGCCGTCGAGCACCGTTTTGTATTCCATCGGCTTGACGCATAGAAACACGATGTCCTGGCCGATCACGGCATCGCGATTCATGGGGACGGCCTGCAAGCCGGGGTGTCGGTCGGCGAGGCAGACGGCTTTCGCGAGCGTTCGATTGCTGGCCGTGATTTGCGATGGTTTGAGTGCGCCCGATCCGATGAACGCATCGATCAGCAGGCTGCCCATGCTTCCAATCCCGATAAACCCGACATTCATTGCAATCCCTCCCATGCGCCCCACTTTCGTAGGCGCAGCTTCAACAGACGTTTGGATGGCCATGCGGCCTGACGAACGCTTCGAATGGGCCTTTCGGCCCAAACGAAGATGCTCTTACTACATTATGCGGGCGGGCAAGGCCGACATGACCGATTTTCGGAAAAAGATCGTAGAACGACGAAGGGGAGATCCGTATGAAGAAACGACCCGTTTGGCAAAATCGATGGCGCGCCGGGCGCTGGGGCGCGGCTCGCTGGGGCGCCGCGCTGTGCGCCGCCGCTTCCGTCGCGCTGATCGCGGCGGCGCTGATGCAGCGGGACGCGGCCGCGCGGCCGCCGCAGTGGACCGCGATGAACGCGCAGGCGGCCGAAGCGCTCGGCGCGCTGGAAGCCGGCAAGGCGGATGCGCCGGCCCATGGCGGCGGCGCGGCGGCCGGGACCGCTTCGGGCGGGGAGCCGGGGAAGGCGGCAGCGGACGGAGCGGGCGCGACAGGCGAGGGGGGCGGCAAGACGCCGGCCGGGTACGGGGATGGAGCCGGCGAGTCAAGCGCGGCGGCCGGCGGAACGAACGCGGCCGGAGAGGGCGCCGGAACCGGCGCGGCCGGGACGGGTGCCGGAACGCAGGCGGCAGGCGGCAACGCTGATGGCAAAGCCGGCGGGAATGCCGGGACGGCAGCTCCGGGCGGAGAGAGCGCGGGCGATGCCGGCGCTCTCTCCGGAACCGGCGCCGAGGCGGGCTCGACCTCGGCGGCGGACGAGGGCAAAGTCGACATCAACCGCGCGACGCCGGAGGAGCTTGACGCGCTGCCCGGCATCGGGGCGGCGAAGGCGCAGGCGATCGCCGACGACCGCGAGCGCAACGGACCGTTCAAGAGCGCGGACGATCTGCTTCGGGTCAAAGGCATTGGTCCGAAACTACTAGAAAAGATGAAGTCTTTCATTGTTCTGCGTCCATGATTGTGCGACAATGGTAGAGATAGGGACTTCTTTGCCGTCCCTTCCAATCAGGCGAGGAGGAAATGTCTAATGTCCGAACAACGAAAGCTTTCCATCGAAACGCTATCCGTCCACGGAGGCCAGGAAATTGACCCGGCGACCCTTTCCCGCGCGGTGCCGATCTACCAGACGACGTCTTACGGCTTCCGCGATACGGACCATGCGGCAAACTTGTTTGCGCTTAAGGAATTCGGCAATATTTATACCCGCATCATGAATCCGACCAGCGACGTGTTCGAGAAGCGGATCGCCGCCCTCGAAGGCGCGCCGGCCGCGCTGGCCGTCGCTTCCGGACAAGCCGCCATTACATATTCGATTCTCAATATCGCGCAGGCCGGCGACGAGATCGTATCCGCGACGAGCCTGTACGGCGGCACGCACAACCTGTTCGCGCACACGCTCCCGAAGCTGGGCATCCAAGTGAAGTTCGTCGACCCGTCGAACCCGGCCAATTTCGAAGCCGCGATCACGGACCGCACGAAAGCGCTCTACGCCGAGACGATCGGCAATCCGAAGGGCGATATCCTCGATATCGAGGCGGTGGCGAACATCGCGCATAAGCACGGCATTCCGCTCATCGTCGACAATACGTTCCCGAGCCCGTACCTGTGCCGGCCGATCGAGCACGGCGCGGACATCGTCGTCCATTCCGCGACCAAATTCATCGGCGGCCACGGCACGTCCATCGGCGGCGTCGTCGTCGACGGCGGCAAGTTCGACTGGAAGGGAAGCGGCAAGTTCCCGGGCCTGACCGAGCCGGATCCGAGCTACCACGGCGTCGTTTACGCGGACGCGGTCGGTCCGGTCGCGTTCATCATCAAAATGCGCGTGCAGCTGCTGCGCGACATGGGCGCGGCGATCTCCCCGTTCAACTCGTTCCTCCTGCTGCAGGGTCTCGAGACGCTTCATCTGCGCATGGAGCGCCACAGCGCGAACGCGATGGCCGTCGCGCGGTTCCTGGAATCGCACGAGGCGGTGGAGTGGGTCAATTACCCGGGGCTGGAGAGCCATCCGTCCTACGACCTCGCGCAGAAGTATTTGCCGCAGGGGCAAGGCGCCATCTTGACGTTCGGCATCAAAGGCGGCGTCGAGGCCGGCAAGAAAGTGATCAACGCGGTTCAATTGTTCTCGCATCTGGCGAACGTCGGCGACTCCAAGTCGCTTATCATTCATCCCGCGAGCACGACGCATCAGCAGTTGGAGGAGAGCGATCAGACCGCCGCGGGCGTGACGCCGGGCATGATCCGCCTGTCCGTGGGCACGGAAGGCATCGACGATATTTTGCACGATTTAACACAAGCATTGGCGGCCAGCCAGCGGTAGGCACGAGGCCGGCAGCCGGAGGAAGGAAGACTTGCAAGCCATGGTACCGGAAGCATACGACAACGCGAGAAAAGACTGGGATACGTATTTTATGGACATCGCCTATATGGCCGCGACCCGTTCGCGCTGCCCGCGGCGGCATGTCGGGGCGGTGCTCGTGCAGGGCAAGAAGCTGCTCGGCACGGCTTATAACGGCGCGCCGATGGGCGTGGCGGATTGCTCCGAGGACGGCTGCATGATCGTGGAGGAATACGAGCTGCAGGTCGAGGACGGCGCCGAGCGGATGATCAAGAAGCAGCGCTGCATCCGGACCATCCACGCGGAGCAAAATTTGCTGCTTTTCACCGACCGGATCGATCGCGAAGGATCGACGGTGTACGTGACGGACCAGCCCTGCTGGACGTGCGCGAACATGCTGGCCAACAGCGGCGTGAAGGAGATCGTCTACCATCGCGTCTATCACAAGGATAGCGAGAAGGTCGAAGCGCTCATGGACGTCAAAGGCATCGTTTTCCGCCAATTGACGCCGTACGAGCCTCCCGCGCAAGCGAGCAGGAACGTCGTTTCGTAGCTTGACCGCATACGCAACCAGGAGGAAGAACCTCTGGCTGCCCCCAAGAAGCGTCATCCCCGGCCTCCTCGGCCGGGAACGCGCTTCCGGGGCGGACCGGAGGTTTTTTTGCGTTATCGGGGAAGGCCGGGCAGACAAGCAAACATCGAAAGGAGAGGGTCATCATGACGGCAAGGCCGCTCGTATGGTTCACGGTCTGCTGGGTACTGGGCAGCTCCGCGGCAGCCGGCATGCCGGCGCGCGGCGTCGCGCTGGCCGGCGCCGCGCTGCTGGCCGCGCTTGCGGCGCTTGCGCTGACGCGGCGCAGCTCTTGGCCGCTCGCCGCCGCCTGTCTGGCGGCGTACGGGCTGGCCGCCGGGCAGCGGTCGTGGGCCGATGCCCGCAACATCGCGGCGCTGCCGGCGCAATATGCCGCGGCGCTTGCGGCTTCGCCGGCGGACGCCGCCGAATTCGCGGCGGAGCTGGCCGGGACGATCGCGTCGCCGCCGGAGATCGACGGCGACCGGGTGCAGTTTCGCGTGTCGGGCGGCAGGCTGACGCTGCAGGATGGCGGCGCATCTGCGCCCGTCGCGCTGGGCGGGGAGCGGCTGCTCGTGCAGGTGAAGCTGGCGGAGGAGCAAGAACTGTCCGTCGCGGCCGGCTGGCGCCGCGGGCAGCGGGTGAGCGTCGCCGGCATGCTGTCGGTACCGTCCGCGGGAAGCAATTTCGGCGGCTTCGATTACCGCGCGTATTTGCACGGCCAGCGGATTCACTGGCTGCTCGGCGCGGACGGAGCGGCTGCCGTGCGAACCGCGCCCGGCCCGCGCTGGAGCGCGGCCGCGCTGCTGGAGCCGATCGACGCGCTGCGCGCCTCGCTCGGCCGGCGGATGGACGCGCTGTACCCCGGCGTTCAAGCCGGTTATATGAAAGGTCTCGTCCTCGGCATCAGCGACGACCTCGATCCCGACATGTTTCAACGGTTTTCGCAGCTGGGACTCACGCATATCCTCGCGATCTCGGGACTGCACGTCGCCGTGTTTCTGTACGTGCTCGGCGGCCTGCTGCGACTCCTGCGGATGACGCGCGAGCGGATGCTCCTCATCCTCATCGCGGCCGTGCCATTCTACGTGTTCCTCGCGGGCGCCTCGCCGTCGGTCGTCCGTTCCGGCATCATGGCGATGCTCGGCCTCGCGGCGGCTCGCCTTCACAAGCTGAAGGACGGCTTGCACTTGCTCGCGGCGGCAGCCCTGCTCATGCTCGTCTGGGACCCGTATATGCTCGGCAACGTCGGTTTCCAGCTGTCGTTCCTCGTGACGGCGGGCCTCATGCTCGGCACGGCGCCGGTCCGCGGCTTGCTGCCCCGCGGCCGCAAATGGTGGAGCAAGTCGCTGTGCGACCTGCTCGCCGTCACGGTCGTCGCGCAGGCGGTGTCGCTGCCGCTGACGATCTATTACTTCAATCAGCTGCACGTGCTGTCCGTCGCGGCCAATCTCGTGCTCGTGCCGTTCATCAGCTTCGTCGTCATGCCGCTCGGCGGCGCTTCCCTCGTGCTGGACGGCCTGTGGCACCCGGCGGGCGCGCTCGCCGCCGCGATCGCGGCGGTCGGCAACGACCTGACCTTCGGCTTCGTCCTGAAGCTGAGCGGCTTGAACCGCTTCCGGCTGATCTGGGCGACGCCGCCGCTGTGGTGGGTCGCGCTGTTCTACGCCGCGCTCGCGCTCGCGTTCCGCGCGCTCGGCCGGCTTCAGGCCGCCAAGCGGGCGGAGGAGGAAGCCGAATTCGGCACGCCGGAAGCGGCCGATGCCGGCTCTGTGCCGCCTGGATCGCCGCTGCCGCCAGCGCGGCATACGGGGGACGAGCCGACGCAGCCGCTTCGGGGAGCGTCGCCCGTCCCTGCCGGCGAAGACGTCTGGTCGGCGCCGTTTATCCGGCTGCCGGCGACTTCGCCCGGTTTGCTAATGCGGAACCGCGTCCTGCTGGGACTGGCCGCCGCGTCGCTCGCCGGGCTGGCGCTCTTCGCGTATTGCCCGGATGCGCTGGACCGTCATGGCTATGTCGAGTTTCTCGACGTCGGCCAGGGCGATTCCATCTATATTCGGACTCCCGGCGGCAAGCACATGCTCATCGACGGAGGGGGCGCCGTCGAATTCGGCAGCCGCGAGCCTTGGCGCCAGCGCAAGGACCCGTTCGAAGTCGGGCGCAAGGTCGTCGTGCCGCTGCTGCAGCAGCGGGGCGTGCACGCGCTCGACCTGCTCGTGCTGTCGCATCTCGACAGCGACCATATCAAGGGACTGCTCGCGGTAATGGCTTCCATCCCCGTCCGCGCGGTGCTGTGGAACGGCTCGGTCAAGGATTCGCCGGACGCCGTCGCCCTGCTGCGGGAGGCGGTGGACGCCGGCATCCCGCTCTATCGCGCGGAAGGCGGCCGCGGCTGGGACCTCGATCCGCATGCCAGCATCCGGATCGTCGGCTCCCCGCCGGTGCTGCTTGAAGCCGGGAAGGAGGCGGGCGCGGTGCCCGAAGCCGACGAACAAAACGGCGAAAGCGTCGCGCTGCTGCTCGATCTGTACGGCCGGCGGTTTCTGTTCGCGGGCGACGCGGACGCCGCCGAGGAACGCAGCCTGCTGGCGCAGCTCCAGGAGCAGGCGCCGACTTCCCCGCTCTCGTCGGCGCCGGTCGACGTCATGAAAATATCCCATCACGGCAGCAAGACATCGACGACGGACGACTGGCTTGCGTACTGGCATCCCGCGCAGGCGGTCATCTCGGTGGGACGGAATAATCTTTACGGACATCCGCATCCGACCGTCGTAGAGCGGCTGCGCGAGGCCGGCATTCCCGCGGCGCGAACGGATCTGAACGGGGAAGTTCAATTCCGGATCGACCCGGCCGGCTCCTTAAGCAAGCGGACGGTCTTGGCCGCCCGGCCTTAACAAGGGCCCGCTGCCGGCGCCTTCACATCCGGAACGCCGGTAGACCGTGCGCCGGGATCGGCGGAGATTGGCGCCGTCCGTCGACGCAATCCGGCGCGAGGCCGCCCATGAAAGAAGCGCATCGCAAGCGCCTCGATATCAGCACCTGCGGTGCGCCCGCATGCTTATCATGCGGCTTCGTTCCTCCGAGCCGCGCGATCATTCCTCGTTATCGTAGATCTCCACGCTGACCGGATCGGATGCCGACGTGCCGCGGAGCTCCATGTCCGTCACGAACGTGAAGGCGGCGAACGCGCGGTTCACGAGCGCGTCGTTCGGCTGCTCCTTCTCGATCCGGACCCGGAACGTCACCGTCGCGCTCGCGCCCGGGGCCAGCGTGCCGAGCGGGACGCCTTCGTTCAGGCTCGCGGCCGGGACCGGCTTGCCGTCCGCCGTTACGCTGCCGGCGACGAGCGACGTGCCGGGGGCAAGCGGATCCGTCACCCGGACGTCATGGGCGGGCAAACGCGTCGGATTGACGACGTTGACGACGAACCCGACGGTTCCCTTCAATTCGGCAGCCGCCGCCTCGGCGCTCTTCTCGACGAGCAGGCCGACGACCGTCAGCTCTTTCGACGCCGTCGCGGGTTCCGTTTCATCGGACGTTGCTTCGGCCCTGTTGACGATGGCGGAGCCCGGAACGGCATCGTCCGGGATGACGAAAAATTCGTTCAGCGTCACGACGGTGTCCGGCTGCATGACCGCCGTGACCACGTGCAGGCGGAGAATCGGATCGGTCAACACGACCCGATGCAGCGCGAGATTGCCCGTGTTGACGACCGATAAGGTGACGGGTACGCGCTGCCCCGGCAGGCCGATCGACGGGAACAGCTTCGCGAGCCGGAGTCTTGGCCCCGGAAGCACCGTCACCTCGCTTTCCGCCGACACGACGACCGTCTCGGCGGACGAGACGAAGATCCGGTTGACGATCCGCGAATCGACCGGCGCGTCCTCCGGCACCGTATAGGCCGACTCGAGGGCGATCGTCCCGCCCGGCGCCAGCGACGCGACATTCCCGGTCAAGCCGACGAGCGGGTCTTCGATGAATAGATTCGTCAAGGCATCGTTCGACGCATTCGTGATCTCCGTCCGGAAGGCGGCCGGCGTTCCCGGCAGCGCGGCGGGCGTCAAGTACGTCTTCGCGACTTGGAGCGCGTATGTACCGACGACTTCGATGAGCGTGACCGCCTCCCTCGGGGCGGTCTGGTCCGAGGAAGCGGTCGCGACGTTGACGATCCGCGAGCCGGCGGGCGCGTCGGCCGGCACGTTGAACACGGCGGTGAGTTGGAGCCTCGCTTGCGGCTGCAGGAGCGAGATCGTTTCGTCGAGACGGACGAGCGGATCGATGAGCCGGATGCCGGTGAGCGGCGAGTTTCCGTCATTTGTCAGCTCCAGCGTATAGATGAGCATGCCCCCCGGGTTAACGACGACGTTATCCTGAAATTTGCGCAGCAGGAGCGACGGAGCGGCCAAGACGAGCACGCTCGCCTCGGCGGACGCGGGGAGCGTCTGGTCGGAGAAGACGGTGGCTTCGTTTACGATGGTCGAGCCCGCCGGCGCCAGCGGGGGAATCGCATAACGCACGACGACGGTTTTGGACGTGCCGGGAGGAAGCGAGGGCACGTTCTCGAACCAGCCGAACAGCGGGTCCGTCACGATGACGTTCGTCAATGTCACCGCGGACGTATTGGTAATCGTAATCGTGAACGCGATCACGTCGCCGGGCGCGCCTTGCGCCGGATCGGCCGTCTTGGCGATCGCGATCGTGGCCGCTGCCCCCACGCTCACGTAGGCCGTCGCTTGAACGGGAACGGGCGTCTCGCCGGAGACGGCGCTCGCCGTGTTCGCGATGATCGTGCCGGGCGGATCGGCCGGCATGACGAAGGGTACGACGAAGCTTTGGCTTTCGCCGGCTGCCAGAGCCGGAATCACCGTCGCGAAGCCGAGCTGCGGATCGGATAGACCGACGTTCGTGAGCGGCACGTTGCCCGCGTTCGTGACTATCAAGGTGTAATTGACGGCTTCTCCCGGCAGCGCCGATGCCGTATCCGGCGTCTTCGCGAGCGCGAGGACCGGCTCCGCGAGAATCGCGACCGTTGCGGAAGCGCTGATGCTCAGACCGGCGACCGTCGCGGTGGCGGTGTTCGTGAAGCCGATTCCCGCCGGCGCATCGGCCGGAATGACGAAGGGGACGAGCAGCGCAATGCTTTCGCCCGCATCCAGCGAAGCGATCGTCTGGTCGACGCCCAAGATAGGATCGACGACGTGAATGTTAAAGAGCGTGACGACGGTATTGTTGGTCACGATGATCGTGTACGTGACGGCTTCGCCCGGCAGTGCGGCCGGGGGTTCGACCAGCTTCCGTATGCTGGCGGACGTGCTGGGCAGCGGCGCCACGAGCACGCCGGCATTCGCGATGACGGGAGACGTCTCCGCAGAGACCGCCGTGGCGGTGTCGACGATTACGGAGCCCGGATCCGCGGTGCCCGGCACGATATACGGCACGACGAACGTGGCGCTGACGCCTTGATTCAGCACAGGAATGAGCGAATCGAGCGGAGGATTGTCGTCCGTCACGATCACGTCGTGCAGCGGCGCGTTGCCGGTATTCGTGACGACGATCGTATAGATGACCATCTCGCCCGGCGCGGCCATCGATACGTTGGCGGTTTTGGTCAGGGCGATCGCCGGAACCGGCAGCACGGTTACCGCCGCGGACGCGGAGACCTCCGGCGTCTGGTCGGAGCGCGCGACCGCGACGTTCGTGAAGACGGTGTCCGCCGGCGTCCCGGCCGGAATGGCGTAATCCAGCGTGAAGACCTTCGTCTCGAGCGGGAGCAGCGTCGGGAACTGGTCGACGACCCCGAAAAAATCGTCCTCGATCGTCACGTTGGTCAGCGCGATGGCCGAGGCGTTCGTCAGGCTGACGGTGAACGTAACGGTTTGGCCGGGCACGGCGCCGGCGGTGCTTGCCGTCTTCGTCAGCGCGATGGAAGGCGACCCGACCACCGTCACCGACGCCGTCGCGAAGATCGGCGCCGGCGTCTGGTTCGAGGCCGCCGCGGCCGAATTGGTGATGATCGTGCCGGGCGCCGACGAAGCCGGCACGGTATACGGCGCCGTCAGCTGGAACGACTGCCCGACGGCGAGCGACGGAATGAACTGATTGATGCCGAGGAAGGAGTCGACCAGCACCGCGTTCGTCAGCGCGATGTTGCCCGTATTGGTAAGCACGAGGGTGAAATCGACGGTATCGCCCGGATTCGCGACGGCTTGCGACACGGTCTTCGCCAGCGTCATCGCCGGCGCCGCCGCGACCGTCACTTGCGCCGCCGCCGTGCGGACCGGCGTTTGATCGGAGACGGCGCTTACGATGTTGTTGAGCACCGTGCCGGCTGCCGCACCTGCGGGCACGGTAAACGGAATCTCGAACACGACCAAGGAATTGGCGGGCATCGAGCCGATCGTCTGCTGCAGGCCGATCGTCGGGTCCGATACCGCAACGCCGGTGATGGCCGCGTTGGACGTGTTGGTCACGGTGATCGTATAGTTGACCGTCGCTCCGGGAGCGGCCGTGGTCGGCGACGCCGCTTTCTGGATCGAGATCGAGTAAACCGGGGCGACGATGATTTCGCTGCCCGCTTCCTCGGGGGCGGTCTGATCCGAGAGAACGAACGCCGTGTTGAAGAATTTCGTGCCGGCCGCCGTCCCCGGCGGCACGGTGAAGAACGCTTCGGACGCGCTCTGAGCGCCGATCCCGAGCGACGCGATCGCCGTGGAGAAGGAGAGCGCGGGGTCGGACACGAGGACGTTCGTCAACGGGACGTTGCCGGTATTGGTCACGACGATGTCGTAGATGACGGTATCCCCGGGCGCCACGGCCGGTCTTCGGGGCGTCTTCGCGATGGAAATCGCCGCCAGCGGGGCGACGGTCACCTGCACGGTCGCCGATTGGGTGCCGAGCGACGACTGCAGCACGGAGGTGTTCGTGATGACCGTTCCGGCGGGGGTTCCCGGCGGCACGGCATACATGCCGTTGAAGACGGACGAAGCCTGCGCGTTGAGCTGCGGAATGATCTGGTCGAGCGACAGCAGCGGATCCGTGACGCGCAGATTGAAGACGGGCGTGACCTGGGAATCGTTCGACACGGTAACGGTGTATTGAATCGTATCCCCCGGCAGCGCCGTCGCGCGATCGGCCGTCTTGGTGAGCAGGACGGAGGGCGTTTCCGTGATGAGCACGGATGCCTGCGCGGATACCGGCGACGCCAGATTCGACGCGTTCAGGACGCCGGTGTTCACGAAGGTGCTGCCGATGACGGCATTGGCGGGAATCGTGTACGGGACCGTCGCGATCGTGCCGCTTACGAAGGATGGGAAGGACAACGAGAGCCCGAGCGCCGCGTCGGTCAGCGTCGCGTTTTGGAGCGCCGCGCCGCCCGGGTTGACGACGGTGAACGTGTATTGGACGGTATCGCCCGGCGCGGCGCTCGTCCGGTCGGCCGTCTTGATCAGGCTGACGTCCAGGAAGCCCTGGATCGTAATGGTGACCGAGCCGGACTGCTGCGGCGTCTGATTGCTCTGCACGAACGCCGTGTTGACGTAGCTGCTGCCGGGCGTGCCCGGCTGCACCTGCGATTGGATCGTAAAGTCGACTTCCTGCCCGGAAGCGAGCGAAGGGACGGTCTGGCTGAAGCCGAGCAGCGGATCGCTGATCTGCACGTTGGTCAGCACGCCGCCGCCCGTGTTGATGACTTGAATCACATAAGTCAGCGGCGTTCCGGCCGTTCCCGCGAACGAAGCGCCGCCGTTGACCGTCTTGCGGATCGTCAGCGTCGGCGTGCACGCGACCTCCGGCAGGCAGCCGACGAACGGGATTGTATGGGCTTCCAGCGATCCGGTCGTATTGACGAACGACTGCGCCGCCATCGTGCCGTCGATATTGCCGAAGCCGACCGCGCTCCAGACGGCGAGCGGCGCCAGCACCGAGCCTTTGATGGACAGGTTCAGGTTGAAGGCGGACGTCGCTTGGTAGAAATTCCAGAGGATGACGGCGCCGTTGCTCGGCGAGGATTGGCCGCCGTTGATGAACATGGCGTAGCTGCCGAAGCCGACGCCGTTGCCCGCGATATTGACGAGCACCGTCGAACCCGGCGGCGTCACGATGTTGATGCCGTTCGCCGTCGCGAGCGAGACGCCGGAGCCGGCCACGTTCGCGCCGTTCAGGCTGAAAATGTTGAGCGTCGGACCGGTGCCCGTCAGCGTGATCGTCCCGAACGCGACCGACACGGTTCCCGTCGGCGCGAGCGCGCCCCAGGAAGCGGACGCGCACGTCAAGTACTGGCCCGCCGCGGCGAAATCGACCGGCGTGCCGGTCTGCGGCTGCGGCAGCACGCCGTTATTGTTCGTCATCGTATAATTGACGATCGTTCCGCCCGGCGCGATGACGCTGTTCCCGCTGAAGTTCGTGCCGCCGATGATGTCCATGCTGCCTCCGACGATCAAGTCGGCCCGCGTCGCGGATACGTTCAGCGCGCTGCCGATGCCGTAGCCGCGGTACGTCGCTTTCCCGCCTACGGCGACCCGTCCGCCGGCGTCGACGAACGATTGCGTATGGTTGCCGAGCACGAAGACGTTGAAATCGTTGGCCACGCCCAAATTCGCACAAGCCACTGCCGGCTCACCCCTTCCCTTTAGGAGCAGTGAAATAAAACCGCTGTTCGTTACCTATTCGGCCGCCTCCCCGTTCAGTCCGATTATTTCCGTCCGCCCGTCCGCGGCCTGCCGCCGGAAGTTTCCCGATTATGCGTGGATAATGCTGCGTCCGCTGGAAAACACTAACCCCAAGGAATTCCTCCAACTTTCGGAAGAGAGGCGAATGGCATGGCGAACAAACAAGATCCGCCCGGGCAGCCCCGCGACGAGTCGCGCAGGCAGTTTCTCAAATATTCGGGCACCGCGATCGGCGGCGTCGTGGTCGGCGGCGTCATCGGCGGCCTGATCGGCGCGAACGCGAAGCAGACGAAGACCGGGGAGACGCCGCCGGCGGGGCAGACCGATCCCAATAAACCGGCGCAGACGGCGGACCGGGACTACAACCAAGCGCTGATGTACTTCAATCAAGACCAATTCCTCACGGCGGAGGCGGCCGCGGAACGCATCTATCCGAAGGATGAGTCGGGTCCCGGAGCGAAGGAGCTCGGCGTCGCTTTTTTCATCGACCATCAGATGGCCAGCTCCTACGGATTGAACGGACGCGAGTACATGAGCCCGCCGTTCTACAAGTCGGAGGCGACGCAGGGCTACCAGCTCTCCTTCAAGCGGCGGGAGCTGATCGCGCTCGGCCTGGACGCGCTCAGCTTGTACAGCAACGACAAGTATCAGAAGGGATTCCCGGATTTGGCGCCGGAGGAGCAGGACAAGGTGCTCGGGGATTTCGAGTCGGACGCGGTGCATTTGAAAGGCGTGCCGGCATCGACGTTCTTCAATTACTTCCTGAACCTGACGATCGAAGGCGTCTACGCGGATCCGCTATACGGCGGCAACAAAAACATGGGGGGCTGGCGCATGCGCAGCTTCCCGGGCAATCAGATGAGCTACATCAACGACATCGAGAAGGACGAGTTCGTCAAAATGGAGCCGTTAAGCCTGAGCGACCATTTGGAAATGGGTTAGGAGGAGGAAGCAGACTATGGCAACGAAACTTCCGAAAGTGCCGGTCGTCATCGTCGGCATGGGCTGGGTCGGCGGCATCATCGCCGCGGAGCTGACGAAGGCCGGCCATTCCGTGGTCGGCCTCGAGCGGGGCAAGAGCCGGAACACGCAGGATTATTTCCACGTGCACGACGAGCTGCGCTACGCGTCCCGGTACGAGCTGATGCAGGATCTATCCAAGGAAACGGTCACGTTCCGCAACTCGGACAAGCAGCGGGCTTTGCCGATGCGCAGCTACGGCTCGTTCCTGCTCGGCGAAGGGCTGGGCGGCGCGGGCGTGCATTGGAACGGCCAGTATTACCGGTTCCTGCCGTACGATTTCCAGATCCGCAGCAAGACGATCGAGCGCTACGGCGCCAAAAAAATTCCGGCCGGCATGGCGATCCGCGATTGGGGCATCACCTACGACGAGCTGGAGCCGTATTACGTGAAATTCGAGCAGATGGCCGGCATCGGCGGCGAACCGACGACCCAGCCGAACGTCGGGAAGATGTCCAAGGCGTTCCCGGTCGGCCCGATGAAGAAGACGCCCGGCATGAAGCTGTTCGAGGAATCGGCCAAGAAGCTCGGCTATCACCCGTACGTGATCCCCTCGGCCAACCTGACCGAGCAGTACAAGAATCCGGACGGGATCGAGCGGGCCGCCTGCCAATACTGCGGCTACTGCGAGCGCTTCGGCTGCGAATACGGCGCGAAGTCCGATCCCGTCGTCACGGTCATGCCCGTCTCCCAGAAGACGGGCAAGCTGGACCTCCGGACGCACTCGACCGTGACGGAAGTGCTGCACGACGGCACGAAGGCGACGGGCGTCCGCTACGTCAACACGCCGACCGGCGAAGAGTATATCCAGCCGGCGGACGTCGTCATTCTCGCGAGCTACTTGTTCTCCAACGTCCGGCTGCTGCTGCACTCCAAGCTCGGCCGGCCGTACGATCCGCAATCCGACACGGGCGCGGTCGGCCGCAACTACGCCTATCAGGTGAACGGCGCCAGCACGAACGTCATGTACGAGGACCGCGAATTCAACCTGGCGATGGGCGCGGGCGCGCTCGGCAGCAGCCTAGACGATTACAACGGCGACAATTTCGACCATGCGGACCTGAAGTTTCTGCACGGCGCGAACATCCGGTTCACGCAGACGGGGGCCAGGCCGATCCAATTCCAGCCCGCGCCGATGGGCACCGCCAAATGGGGGGCCGAGTTCAAGAAGCAAACGCTTCATTACGCGAACCGCGTGCTGACCGTGGCGGCGCAGGGCTCCAGCATGCCGTGGCGCCACCATTACCTCGATCTCGACCCGACCTACAAGGACGCGCTCGGCCTGCCGCTGATCCGGCTGACGTTCGATTTCGAAGACCAGGATCGCGAGCTCGTGAAATACATCGCCGGCAAAACGAAGGAAATCGCCGACGGAATGGGCGGCACGAAGACGGAGATTCACGACTCCATCAAGCAGTACAACATCGTGCCGTACCAGTCCACGCATAATACGGGCGGCGCCATCATGGGCAGCGATCCCAAGACGTCGGTCGTCAACAATTACCTGCAAATGTGGGACGCCCCGAACGTCTTCGTCGTCGGCGCCTCGGCGTTCTCGCATAACAGCGGGTTCAATCCGACGGCGACCGTCGGGGCGCTCGCGTACCGGGCGGCCGACGGCATCGCCAAATATATCGCGAAGCCGGGACCGCTCGCGTGAGCGGCGCGGAGAACGGCAAGCTGTCCGTGGATCGGGACCTGATCGCGCATTTGACGGAGCTGCGCAAGCGGCTCATCGTCGCGGCGGTCTGGTTCGTGCTCGCTTTGGCCGCCGGTCTCTACGTTTCGCCGCGCTTGCTGCATTTCGTCAAGACGCATCTCGGCTCGGTGAAGGTGGAATGGAGCGTCTTCTCGCTGTCCGACGGGCTGGCCGTCTATATGAAATGCGCGCTCATGGTCGGGCTGCTGCTGTCGCTGCCGGTATTCGTCTATCAGCTGTGGGCGTTCGCGCGGCCGGGCATGACGGAATCGGAAGCCAAAGCGACGCTGATGTACGTGCCGCTGTCGGTGCTGCTCTTCGCGAGCGGCGTGCTGTTCGGCTATCTCGTCGCCCTGCCGATGATGATCGCGTTCATGATCAAGCTCAACCGGTCGATCGGGGCGCAAGAGGTATACGGCATCCAGCATTACGTCTCCTTCCTCGTCAGCTTCCTGCTGCCGATGGGCATCGCGTTCGAGATGCCGCTCGTTCTGCTCCTGCTGACCCGCATCGGGCTGCTCACGCCGGGCAAGCTGAAGCAGGTCCGCAAGTTCGCGTACGTCGGCTTGGCGGTGCTGGGCTCGCTCATCTCGCCTCCCGACTTCGTCTCGCATCTGTCGGTGACGCTTCCGCTCATCCTGCTGTTCGAGATCAGCGCCTTCGTCAGCATCCGGTACTTCCGGAGAAGGGAGAAACGGGGGCTGAAGCCGGCGCTGCCGTAAGAGGACGCGGCAATCCATGTTTAAACCATCCGATTCGGGAAAGGAGGTCATCCGCATGTTCAACAACGTCGGCGTTTCCGGGCTGATCATCATTCTGGCCATCGCGCTCATCGTCTTCGGGCCGGCCAAGCTGCCTCAGCTCGGCCGCGCGTTCGGCGATACCCTTCGCGAATTCCGCAACTCCACGAAGGGCATCATAATCGATGATGCGACGGAAGAGAAGCAGCAGCCCGTCAAAGAATTGGAACAAGCCAAATAAGGAGAGATAACCGATGAACAACCGATTGCGCAAGGGCATCCTCACGTCCGCGCTCGTCTGCATGGCGGCGCTGGCGGTGACCGGCTGCGGCGGCAACAAGAACAACAACGCCGCCAACAACGGCGGCACGAACGCGGGTACGAACAACGGCGCGGGCACGAACGCGGGCACGAACGCGGGCGGCGGGGGCGCGCAGAACATTACGGTCAAGGCGACCAACTTCAAATTCGACCAAACCGAAATTCACGTGAAGCAGGGCGACAAAGTCACGGTCACGCTCGTCGACGAAGCCGGGTCCCACGGCTTCGCGATCCCGGATTTCAACGTCGACATCAAAGAAAACAACGGCACGGCGACCTTCACGGCCGACAAGGCGGGCGAGCATCCGTACAACTGCTCGGTCATGTGCGGCTCGGGCCACGCCAACATGGTCGGCAAACTGATCGTCGACTGACGGGACGTACGACCGAGAAACGCCGAATAAGCCCTTCCCGGTGCGGACGACGCTGCGGGAAGGGCTTATTCGGCGTGCAGGCGTTGCCGGCGGACGGCGCGGGGTTCGTTCCGGCGGATCGTCAGCACAGCTCCTTGATCTGCTTGGCGAGGTCCATCCGCTGCAGCTTCAGCTGCCAGATCAAGTCCCGGATGGCGGATTCCTCCTCCGTGCTGCCGGTTTGGCGCATCAGCGCGAACAATTCCATCATCTTATAGTTGATCGCGTTGAACTGGAGCCACAGCTGTTCCTTCGTCCGTTCGCGGACGGTTTCGTCGTAGGCGGCGTCCTTCTGCCGCAGCTCTTCCACGATTTCCGCCTGCCAAGCCCGGTCGCCGATCGCCCCCGCGAAATTGTACAAGTCCAAGTAGTCGTCGACCCATCGCCCGTTCCACTGCTCCTTCGTCATCATCCTCAACCCTCCCGCAGCGCATAGTCAGCTTGCTATTAAGATAACCGGATCGTTCCCGTTTGACACAATCCGCGACGGGTGGTAACGTTTAAACCAAAATCAGGGACAATCAGGGAGGGGAGCCGTACGTATGGGAACCATCGTTTCCGTTCACGCGTTCGACGACGAACAGGCCGCGGCGATCCGGGCGGCGCTGCCGGGGCATGCGTTCGTGCAAGCCGCGGGGCTCGGCGAAGCGCAAGCGAGGGAGCTGCTGAAATCCGCCGAGATCATCCTCGGGTGGAACCGGGACGTGAAAAAGACGCTCTTTACCGAGGGCATCGCGCTGAAATGGCTGCAAAACATGGGAGCCGGCATCGACCATCTGCCGCTTGACCGCGTCAAGGAGCTCGGCATCGTCGTCACCAATGCATCGGGCGTGCATCCGTTCCAAATCTCGGAATCGATCTTCGCCATGCTGCTGTCGCTGACCCGCGGGGTGCATCGCGCCGTGCGCAGCCAGCTCGAGGCCCGATGGCAGCCCTCGCCGCGGCTCGGGGAAGCGCACGGCCGGACGATCGCCATCCTCGGCGTCGGCGCGATCGGGCTGGAGACGGCCAAGATCGCCAAAGCCTTTCAAATGAAGGTGCTCGGCATCCGCCGCACGGAAGGCGCCGCCGAATACGTGGACGAGATGTACGGCATGGACCGCTTGAACGACGTGCTGGCGCGGAGCGACTACGTCGTCAACTGCCTGCCGCTGACGGACGCGACGCGCGGCTTGATCGGCGCCGCCCGGTTCGACGCCATGAAATCCACGGCCTATTACTTGAATATCGGACGCGGCGGCACGACCGACACCGAAGCGCTGGTGGAGGCGCTCCGAAGCGGCGGCATCGCCGGCGCCGGCCTGGACGTGTTCGAGCAGGAGCCGCTGCCGGAAGATCATCCGCTGTGGGGGCTGGACAACGTGATCCTGACCCCGCACGAGGCGGGCAGCACGGACGTCTACACGGCCCGCGCGCTGGAGATCGTGCTCGAGAACCTGGCCCATTACGGCGCGCATGGCGCGCCGGTTCGCAACCTGGTCGACCTGCGCGCGCAATATTGAAGCGAGCGGCGGACGACGTCCAAGACCGTACGGCTGCCTGGAAATGTTCCGGCAGGGTGTACGGTCCTTTTATTTTCTGCTATTCTTTTGATGTACTAGGCCTTGATTCGACTAGGACCATAGACACCTAAATTTTTCATAAAAAAAGATCTTAATGCTGTGCAACATTCGACAGGACGCGTCCGTCTGTTATGTTGCAAGAGGGGGGATCCTCCGTGGTAGAGCCAGGCCTGATCAAAGCCGCGCAAGCCGGCGATGGCGAAGCTCTTATTACTCTGTTGCGCCAAATCGAAAATCACGTATACCGTACCGCGTATTATATCGTCAACAACGAACAGGACGCGATGGATGCCGCCCAAGAAGCCCTTATCCGCATTTATACCAAGATCGGCACGTACGAGGAAAAGGCGCAGTTCAAAACCTGGGTCCAACGGATCGTGACGAATATTTGCATCGATAAGTTCCGGAGAAACAAACCGACCGTGTCCATCGAGGAACACGAGATGGTGTTTCAGGATCAGCATACCGTCGAGGACGAAGTCATGTCGTCGTACACCGCGCAGGATATCCGCAAGGCGATCGACAAGCTGCCGGAGCATCACCGGGCGGTCGTCGTGCTGCGGTACCTGCAGGACTTCTCTTACAACGAAATCGCGGATTCGCTCGATTTGCCGCTGAATACCGTCAAATCCTATTTATTCCGGGCAAGGCAGCAGCTGCAGACCTACCTGCACGACTATCAGAGAGGAGGTGTCCGAGGATGAATTGTCAAGAGGTGATGGACTATATGCAACGACAGCTGGACGGGGACCTGGACGAACGGGAAACCGAAATCTTGATGAATCATACGCGGCATTGCTCCGAGTGCGCGGCGATGTTCGAACGGTTGAAGCGGCTGTCCGAGGGATTGGAAAGCTTGCCGAAGGTAACCCCCAGCTACAGCTTGGTCGACGCGATCTTGCCGAAGCTCGCGGAGCTGTCGGCGGCCGAAGAGGCGCGGACCGCAGAGCCGCCGCCTATCGTCGTTGCCGGCGAAGGGACGAACCCTCCGCGACGGACGCAGAAGAGCGGGGACGGCTGGCGCCGCTGGCTGCCGATGTCCGCGGCGGGCGGCGTCATCGCGGCCGGCGTCATCGTCGGCATGTTCTTCCTGAGCAGCAACGGCACGCATACGCTGCGCGACAGCGCGGACAGCGGCAATATGGCCGCTTCGTCCGATACCGCGTCCAGCGCGGATAGCACGGTGATGAGCAATGCCATGAAGGACAACGACGCGGCGGCCGACGCCGGTTCGGACGGCGGCGCCGCGTCGAAGAACGACGCGGGCGTCTCGACGCAGGGCGCGGACAAGAGCAAGGCGGCGAACGACGGCGGAGGCGAGCTGCGCAAGGATCAGAAGATCGCCGTCGATCCGAACGGCGAAGCGATGCCGCCGATTACGGGCGGACGGAGCTCCGGCGGAGCGGATGCCGATAAGTCTTACTCGCCGAATTACGCGACCGGCTCTTCGGGTGCGGGCGATACCGCGAGCGGCGGCGGCAACGCGCCGGCGGCCGAATCGGATCAGACCATGAGCGCCGCGGGCGGCGGCGTCGCGGCCGACAAAGCGAGCAATGGCGGGGGCAATGCGTCCGCGCTAGCGCCGGATAACAACAAATCCGCCTCGAGCGAGCCGCCCGTGATGGCTTCGCCGATTTCGCCCGACAAGCAGTACCAGGCGTTCATCGTGGACGGGGATACGGTGAGCGTGTATACCGTCGGCGACAGCGAGCTGAAGTACCAGAGCGCCAAACGGACCGGCATCGCCGATCTCAAGTGGTCGAACGACGACAAGCTGACGTACACGGCGATCGACGCGGACGGCGTCAAGAAGACGTTCGCCGTCGATCCGAAGACGGGGACGGAGCAGACGCAATCTAGCAAATAATGCATTTACCCAAGCACACATGACGTGACATTCGCGTATGGTGTAGAGAAGAAAGCGTCATGCGACGATCGAGAAAGCCTTGACGTCCGTATGACCATTCGCAGCCGGTACCATGGACCCGCGCTCGCGAGTGTTTATATAGATGTTCGGGGACAAAGGGATGGGGCGAAGCGGCCCCATCCCTTTGTTGCGTTTTAGCCGGAATGGCGCTATCGTTAACATGATCGGTACGGAGGAGGCGAGCGGATGGACGCGAAGGAAGCCGCGAAGGAATGGAAAGCCGGGCGATTCCGGCCCGTTTACGTGTTATATGGGAAAGACCGCTACCGGATGCGGCAGTTCGTCGAGGCGCTGACGGAGAAGCTGTTGCCGGCGGAAGAGCGCGAGCTCGGCATCGTGAAGTACGACATGTCGGAGACGCCGGTCGAGGAAGCGGTCGCGGAGGCGGATACGCTGCCGTTCTTCGCGTCGCGCAAGCTGGTGCTCGTACGGGATGCGTCCGTGCTTGCGGCGGCCCAGGGCAAGGAAGCGAAGCTCGAGCACGGCACGGAGGCCTTGGTCGCGTATCTGAAGCAGCCTTGCGAGACGAGCGTTCTCGTGTTCCAGGTGATGGCGGAGAAGCTCGACGAGCGCCGCAAGGTCGTGAAGCTGCTGAAGGAGCAGGACGCGCTGATCGCCTTCCAGGAGCTGCAGGAGAACGAGCTGCTTCAATGGACGGTCAAGCGCGCGGAGGAGCAGGGCCGCTCGCTGGATCGCGATGCCGCGCAGCTGCTGCTCGCCCGCACCGGCACGAACATGCAGCAGCTGGCGCACGAGGTGGACAAGCTCTGCCTGCACGCCGGCCACGGCGGCGCCATCTCGGGCGCGGACGTCGAAGCGCTGATCGCGTCGACGGTCGAGGAGGACGTCTTCGCGCTGATCGACGCGATGGCGTCGCTGAACGTGGAGAAGGCGCTGAAGCTGTACGCCGAATTGCTGCTGCGCCGGGAAGAGCCGATCAAGATCGCGGCGCTGATCGCCCGGCAGTTCCGGGTCATGCTGCAGGTGAAGGAGCTGGAGCAGCGCAACTACTCGCAGCAGCAGATGGCCGGCCAGATCGGCTTGCACCCGTACGCCGTCAAGCTGGCGGCCGAGAAAGCGAGGCGCTTCTCCGCGCAAACGCTGGGCCGACACCTGAGCAAGCTGGCGGAGCTGGATTACGGCATGAAGACGGGCCGGGTAGACAAAACGCTCGGCTTGGAGCTGTTCCTGCTGTCGCTCGCCGCGTAACCGGCGGCGAGCGCGGCGGCCGGTACCGGCGGATCGAAGCCCGCCGGTATGCGGCGTTGGCGGCTTGCGCGGAAACGTTAAAAAAGTCCTGCCCGTTCGCCGAAGCGAGCGGGCAGGACTTTTATGGGTTTGAATTAGGCTTGAGCGCTCAGCGCGTTCAGCTTCTTAGCCAGACGCGACTTTTTGCGAGCAGCTGCATTTTTATGGATCAGGCCTTTCGTTACGGCTTTGTCCAGCTTTTTCGTAGCGACGATCAGAGCTGCTTTGGCAGCTTCCACATCGGTAGCGACGACAGCTTGGTCGGCAGCTTTAACGGCCGTGCGAAGCGCGGATTTTTGAGAAGCGTTCAGAGCGCGGCGTTTCTCGATCGTCTTCACGCGTTTTACAGCGGATTTGATGTTTGGCATTGCATTCACCTCCCGTAAAAAAGGGAAACCCCTTTGTAACAAACACAACTTGACATAGTTTATCATGGGCAGGGACAAAATGCAATAGCGCGCTCGGGCTTGTTCGCCTCTCCGGGGGCTCCCGAACCGCATAATTTTTCCCGGGCTTCCGCAAACTAAGACCATTCGAAAATGGAAGGAGCGCCCTTATTGCATGGATGACCTGGATTTGGAACGCTTTAACGTCGGCATCGACTTGGCGCTGGAAGCGAAGGAGCTTGCGGAATCGGCCGGCAACGGGCCGATCCCCGGCGTCGTGTCCGAGGTGTCGGACGATGACGGCATCAAGATTACCCGGCTCGACGTCACGACGGAGGAAGGCTCGCGCATCATGGGGAAAATGATCGGCCACTACGTCACCTTCGAAGTGCCCGAGCTGCGCAAGCAGGACACGGGCCTGCAGGACCGGGTCGCGACGAAGCTGGCGCAGGAGTTCGCGGCGTTCCTGGAGCGCATCAACGTGCCGAAGACCGCCAACGTGCTCATCGTCGGCCTCGGCAACTGGAACGTGACGCCCGACGCCCTCGGGCCGATCGTGGTCGAGAACACGCTCGTGACCCGGCACTTTTTCGAGCTCATGCCGAACGAGGTCGCGCCCGGCTACCGCAACGTCAGCGCGGTCGCGCCCGGGGTGCTCGGCATTACCGGCATCGAATCCAGCGACATCGTGCAGGGCATCGTCGACCGCTCGAAGCCCGACCTCATCATCGCCATCGACGCGCTGGCGTCCAAGGCGCTCGAGCGGGTCAACACGACGATCCAGATCGCCGATACCGGCATCCATCCCGGCTCCGGCATCGGCAACAAGCGGCGCGGGCTGACGAAGGACATTCTCGGCGTGCCCGTCGTGGCGATCGGCGTGCCCACCGTGCTGTACGCCTCGACGATCGTCAGCAACAGCATCGACCTCATGCGGGAGCACTTGAAGAAGCACGCCAATCAGGCGACGGACGGATTCATGGGGCTGCTGGACTCCATCGACGAGAACGAGCGGCTGCTGCTCGTCCGCGAAGCGCTCGGGCCGCTCGGCCACGATCTGCTCGTCACGCCGAAGGAAATCGACCAGTTCATCGAGGACATCGCCAACATCGTGGCGAGCGGTTTGAACGCGGCGCTTCACGAAGCCGTCGACAAGTCCAACGTGGCCGCCTACACGCACTGACCGGCTCCGCCTTGCGCCGAATGCGCGAGGAGGGCCGGCCGCCGGCATAACGTACCGCCATCCGCCCTTCGGCCTCGCGCCGGAGGGCTTTTCCGCGCGGGACGGCGCCCGCGAATCTAGCAAGCTAGCAGTCTCGCAGTCTCGCGGGTAATCTAGCGTCTACTAAACTTCCGGTTCTAGCAATCCGCTCGTCCTCATAAGATGGAATCAGGCTTGAAAACGGGCGATGCACCGAAAACGGGAACCGGGAGGAACGAACGCAATGAAACGTATCATAATGACGCTCAATATCGGACGAAGCAGCCTGCGGCTCAGGCAGCTGCTGGTGGCCGGCCGCACCTTTGCCCTGCTGTCATTAGGATCGATGGTCCTTGTCCTCGTTGTCGGCGTCGGCGTCATCGTGCAGCAGCGCGCCTCGACTTCGCCGGTCGCGTCCATGAAAGGATTCGCGGCGTCGGTTTCGAACGGCTTGTTCTCGGACATGCTCGCGATGGAAATGCCCGGAACCGCCAAAGCGGACGTGCAGCCGGCCATCTCCGGCCATCAGATCGGCAGCTTTCTCGTCCGGCTGCTGACGGACATCAATCCGGACGATCCGAAGAGCCTGCTGGCCAGCCAGTATCCCGGCCTGGAGGGGGAGAAGACGACCCTGCTTCAGGGCGGATCCGGCACGGACGCGTCGGTCGGACCCGAGGATCACGAGACGGTAACGGCGAGCGAAGGCGCCGGTGCCGAAGGGGCGGACGACGCGCCGGACGGGTTGTCCGACGCCGACCGGCCGGATCACGATCCGGGCGACATCGGCGGCGCGGACGGCGGCGCGACGGGCGATGGCGGCGCGGATCCGGCGGAGGATGCCGGGAGCGGGGGCGACGCCCCGGCAGTGCCGGCAGATCCGGCGAAGCCGACGACCGGCGGACGCAACGTCGTGTTCATTTACCACTCCCATGCCCGGGAGTCGTGGTTCCCGGAGATCAAGAGCAAGAAGACGGCGGAATCCTCGACCCGGAACATTACGATGCTCGGCTCGCGGCTTGCCGACCAGCTCGAAAAGCTGGGCGTCGGCGCGCTCCATTCCGCGACGGATTACCCGACCGCGGTTAAAAACTACAATTGGCTCCTATCCTATAAATATTCGAAGCAGTCGGTGCTCACGGCGATGTCGTCCAACAAGAACCTGAAGTTTTTCTTCGATATTCATCGCGATTCGCAGCACCGCAAGGAAACGACCGCGACGATCAACGGGCTGGACTACGCGCAGGTGTTCTTCATCATCGGGCACGGCAATGCGGATTGGAAGAAGAACGAGGCGTTCGCGAGCGAGATTCACGAAGCGCTCGAGAAAAAGTATCCCGGCCTCTCGCGCGGCATCTGGGGCAAAACGACGGCCAACGGGAACGGCGAATACAACCAGTCCCTCGCGGCGGACAGCGTGCTGATCGAGATCGGCGGCGTGGACAATACGCTCAAGGAGTCGTACCGGACGGTCGACGCGCTCGCGAAGGTCATCGCGGACCTGTACTGGAAGGACGAGAAAGTCATCGCTCCGCCCGCGGCGGCGAACAAATAAAGCGGATTCGAGAAGGGGGAAAAGGCTATGCGTCGGCAAACCATCAAAACGGCCTTTGTCGGAGGCGCGGTCGCGCTGATCGTCCTGTTCGGCATCGACATCGCGACGAGCGGCATCGAGCGCATCAACGGTCCCGTGGACACGATCCGGTCGGCGCTGCCGGGCATGACGGCAGCGACGGGCACGTCGGGAGCGACGGGGACGACGGGGTTGTCGGGCTCATACGGGGAGGACCGGTCCCAAGCACAGGGCGATGCCCTGCTGCCCGAGCGCGATGTCGTGATCGCGCCTGTGCCGCAGATGACGGTTCAAGACGCGCAGCACGGCCGGACGGAAGAGGAGATCCGCCGCGAATACGAGCGGAAGCTGCAGGAGGAGCTGGCCAAGCGGCTGCCGGGCCTGCCGGCGGCGGGAAGCCAATCGACCGTCAACCAGGTCGCCGACGGCACGGCCGGCGTGCTGCAGTCCATTTCGGCGAAGGGCATTCGCCTGGTCGTCTCGTTTTTCGAGAAGGTGACGGATTGATGGGCTTGGCCCGAACTGGTATAATACAATGATGATTAGCATTTAGGTACCTCTGGGGGTTAAGCATGTCTGACGTACGCGAACGACAAAAACGAATCAGGAACTTCTCCATCATTGCCCATATCGATCACGGCAAATCGACGCTGGCCGACCGGATACTCGAATATACCGGCGCGCTCTCGTCCCGGGAAATGCAGGAGCAGGTGCTCGACCAGATGGATCTGGAGCGCGAGCGCGGCATTACGATAAAGCTGCAGGCCGTCCGGCTCGGCTACAAAGCCGACGACGGCGAAGAGTATATTTTGAATTTGATCGACACGCCGGGGCACGTCGACTTTACATACGAGGTTTCCCGCAGCCTCGCGGCCTGCGAAGGCGCGCTGCTCGTCGTGGACGCGGCGCAGGGCATCGAGGCGCAGACGCTGGCGAACGTTTATCTGGCGCTCGACAACAATCTCGAGATCATCCCGGTGCTTAATAAGATCGACCTTCCGAGCGCGGAGCCGGAGCGCGTCAAGCAGGAGATCGAGGACGTCATCGGCCTCGACGCCAGCGACGCGGTGCTGGCTTCCGCGAAGGCCGGCATCGGCATCAAGGACATCCTGGAGCAGGTCGTCACCAAAGTGCCGGCACCGGCGGGCGATCCGGACGAGCCGCTGAAGGCGCTCATTTTCGACTCGCATTACGATCCGTACAAGGGCGTCATCGTCTACGTGCGCGTCATCGACGGCAGCATCAAGGCCGGCAAGAAGATCCGCTTCATGGCGACGGGCGCGGAGTTCGAAGTCATCGAGGTCGGCGCCTTCATGCCGCGCATGGGCATCGTCGGCGAGCTGGCGGTCGGCGACGTCGGCTTCGTCGTCGCGGGCATCAAGAACGTGAAGGACACGCGCGTCGGCGATACGATCACGGACGCGAAGCGGCCGGCGCCCGAAGCGCTGCCAGGCTACCGCAAGATCAACCCGATGGTGTTCTGCGGCCTGTACCCGATCGAAACGCAGGATTACAACGATCTGCGCGACGCGCTGGAGAAGCTCGAGCTGAACGACGCGTCTCTCCGCTACGAGGCGGAATCGTCGACGGCGCTCGGCTTCGGCTACCGCTGCGGCTTCCTCGGCCTGCTGCATATGGAGATCATCCAGGAGCGGATCGAACGGGAATTCAACATTCCGCTCATCACGACGGCGCCGAGCGTTATTTACCGCGTCACGCTGACGAACGGCGACGTGCTCGAGATCGACAACCCGTCCAACTATCCGGAGGTCGGCAAGATCGAATACGTCGAGGAGCCGTACGTCAAGGCGGCCATCATCGTGCCGAACGATTACGTCGGGGCCATCATGGAGCTCTGCCAGAACAAGCGCGGCGAGTTCGTGAACATGGAGTACCTGGACACGAACCGCGTCACCATCACGTACGACATGCCGCTGTCCGAGATCGTCTACGACTTCTTCGATCAGCTGAAGTCCAGCACGAAGGGCTACGCGTCCTTCGATTACGAGCTGTCGGGCTACCGCCAATCGAAGCTGGTCAAGATGGACATCATGCTCAACAACGAGCAGGTCGACGCCCTGTCCGTCATCGTGCACCGCGACCGCGCCTACAACCGCGGCCGGATCATCTGCGAGAAGCTGAAGGAACTCATTCCGCGCCAAATGTTCGAGGTGCCCGTCCAGGCATCGATCGGCAACAAGGTCATCGCCCGCGAGACGGTCAAGGCGATGCGGAAGAACGTTCTCGCCAAGTGCTACGGCGGCGACATCAGCCGGAAGCGGAAGCTGCTCGACAAGCAGAAGGAAGGCAAGAAACGGATGAAGCAGGTCGGCAGCGTCGAGGTGCCGCAGGAAGCGTTCATGGCGGTGCTGAAGATCGACGAGGATTAATGCGGCGTCGAAGAGCCAGCTTGCGGCCGGTAAGGGTCTCCGCTCGCTTTCGCAGGCGGATGTCATTCATTCGATCTGCGCGATTCGAAGCGGAAATCCGCCGACAAAGGCGACCGCTTCAGGTGAATGGCTTGCGTGCATTGTCGGAGGACGAGGAACGCAGCGTTCGCCTGCATCGCAAGCCTTTGCCATGCCGCAGCTCCTTGCCGGCCTCCGGCCCAACTCAACGCAGCCTTCTTAAGGGAGCAACTGAGCTCCCTTGTTTTTATTTTTCAAGGAAGCCTTAAAAGAAAGCTTAATTAGGTAAGATGTGAGCATTGGAGGAAAGACATTATGCTGATGCACGCGCCGAGGGCGCTTTACATTCATATCCCGTTCTGCACGAACAAGTGCCATTATTGCGATTTCACGTCCTACGTGCTGAAAGGACAGCCCGTCGATGCGTATCTCGACGCGCTGGAGCAGGAGATGGTCCGTACCGCCGAGGCGCTGGCGCCGGAGGAGATCCGGACGGTCTTCGTCGGAGGCGGGACGCCGACGGTGCTGACGCCGCCGCAGATGGAGCGGTTCCTGGCGTCGGTGAAGCGGCATTTCCCGATCCGGCCGGACGCGGAGTTCACGATGGAAGCGAATCCGGGCACGACGGATTTGGAGAAGCTGCAGGCGATGCGCGAAGGCGGCGTGAACCGGATCAGCTTCGGCGTCCAGTCGTTCGACAACGGGTTGCTGGAACGGATCGGCCGGATCCATAACGCGGACGACGTCTACCGCAGCATCGAGAACGCGCGGACGGCCGGCGTCGACAATCTGTCGATCGACCTGATGTTCGGCCTGCCGGGCCAGACGGTCGAGCTTCTGTCGGACAGCGTTTCGAAGGCGCTGGCGCTCGGGCTGCCGCATTATTCGCTCTACGGCCTGAAGGTCGAGGAGAACACGTTGTTCCACGCCTTGTACGAACGCAACGAGCTGCCGCTGCCTCCGGAGGAGGACGAGCTCGCGATGTACATGCTGCTCATCGAGCGGCTGACGGGCGCGGGCTACGGCCACTACGAGATCAGCAATTTCGCGAAGCCGGGCTTCGAGAGCCGGCACAACATCACGTATTGGCGCAACGAGCCGTATTACGGCCTCGGCGCCGGCGCCCACGGCTACGCGCGCGGGGAGCGCCACGTCAACATCAAGGGCATCCAGCCGTATCTCGACGCGGCGGCGGCCCGGCTTCCGCGGCTCGAGACGAACGGCGTGTCCGAGGATGAGGCGATGGAAGACTTCATGATGGTCGGCCTGCGCATGCTGAAGGGCGTGCGGGAGAACGATTTCGCCCTGCAGTTTCCGGGGCGGACGATCGAGGGCGTCTTCGGCGAGGCCATTCGGCGGCTGTTGAAGCAAGGCTTGATCGAAACGATCGAGGAAGACGGCGGACAAGGCTACCGGCTGTCCAAGCCGGGCATCCCGCTCGGCAACGAAGTGTTCGGCGCGTTCCTGGCGTAGGCGAAGCCGATTCCGGGGCGCGCGTTTTCCATTGAAATAGGTCTTGTTTATCCATGCACGTTGTTGTATATTTATTCGTATTAAATCCTTGCAGAAATTGGCATGGCGAGAGGGTGTTGCAAGAGCGATGGAAGCAAAAGCGATTGAAGCGGTATGCAGACGAGCGACCGAGGACGATATAGACACATTGGCGGAATTGATAGCCGGCTACGCCGCGAAGGGAATTATGCTGCCGCGCTCGCGCGAGACGCTGAAGCGCCAGATCGACACCTTCGTCGTCGCCGAAATCGGGGACGAAATCGTCGGGTGCGGGTCGCTGACGCGGCTCGGAACCGACCTGGTCGAGGTCCGCTCGCTCGGCATTTCAGAGGGCTACAAGGGGCTCGGCATCGGCAGCAAGCTGGTGGATCAGCTGATTTACGAAGCGAAGCGGCAAGGGATTCCGAAGATCATGGCATTGACGTACGAGGTGCGGTTTTTCGAGAAGAACGGCTTCGCCGTCGTGAACAAGGAAATTTTCCCGGAGAAGGTTTGGACCGACTGCGTGAACTGCCCGAAGCAGCATGCGTGCGACGAAATAGCGGTGCTCAAAATGCTGAACTGACTTGACAATTGCCAAGTTGGTTTGGTATTTTTGTAGTAATGATTAGCACTCAACGCTATCGAGTGCTAACGAGGGCGAGAACGACGAAGACCGGACGCCGCATGGCGGTTTGCACTGCGAATAGGAGGGACTGCGATGTTATCGGATCGGCAGCGCATGATTTTGAACGTCATCATCGACGATTATATCCGCTCGGCGGAGCCAATCGGTTCGCGCAGCATTTCGAAGCGAAGCGACGTCAGCTACAGCCCGGCGACGATTCGCAACGAAATGGCTGATTTGGAGGAGCTCGGCTACCTCGAACAGCCCCATACCTCGGCAGGACGGGTGCCCTCGATCAAGGGCTACCGGTATTACGTCGACCATCTCGTCAAACTGGGAGAAGTGTCCGAACGGGAGCTGCATTTGGTCCGCTCGTATTTTACCGAGAAAATGAACCAAATGGAGCAAATCATTCAGCACGCGGCGATGATTCTGTCGAACATGACGAATTATACGAGCATCGTGCTCGGACCGGAGACGTTCACGACGTCGCTGAAGCATTTTCAACTGGTGCCCCTCAGCGAGGATTCGGCCGTGGCGATCATCGTCACGAACACCGGACACGTCGAGAACCGCACCATCTCGCTCCCGCCCGACATGAATATGGAAGAAATGCAGCAGGCGGTGAACATCTTGAACGCCAAGCTGGTCGGCGTTCCGCTCGTCCGCCTGAAATCGAAATTGCACTCGGAAGTCGGTCAGGAGCTCGGCCGCTACGCGGACCAGTTCGAGCGGCTGCTCGGCATTCTCGACGAGACGATGACGAGCGACAACGATCACCGCGTCTTCATGAGCGGCACGACGAACATGCTCACCCAGCCGGAATTCAAGGACGTCGACAAAGTGAAGACGCTCCTGGATTTGCTGGAAGAAACGCCTACGATCATGCAGATGTTCAATGCGCTTCCAAGCGGTATTCAAGTCCGCATCGGGACGGAAAATACGCATGAGGCGATCAACAACTGCAGCCTGATCACGGCGACGTATTCCGTCGAGGGCAAATCGCTGGGCACGATCGGCATTTTGGGACCGACCAGGATGGATTACGGCAAGGTCATCAGCCTGCTGGACATTTTGTCGAAGGACATGGCCGTGCTGCTCGGCCGCTGGTACAAGTAACGCTTCGCCATCCGGCGGGGCGGACCGAGCCAAATCACGAGGATGGATTTTAATAGGAGGTGTCAACTCGCGTGTCTGTGCATGAACGGCATACGGATGAGGAACCTAAGCAAGAGATGGACGCCGCTTCGGCGGAGGAACAGGAAACCGCAAGCGAGCCGGCGCCGGAAGTCGATATTCCGGATGCCGGCGAGGCGGACGGACGCATCGCCGAGCTGACGAAGCTCGCCGACGAGAATCAGCAGCGCTATTTGCGCGCGCAGGCGGATTTCGACAATTTCCGCCGCCGCACCGCGAAAGAACGGGAAGAGCTCGCGCAGTACGCGTCGATGAAGCTCGTCGGCCAGCTGCTGCCGGTCGTCGACAACTTCGGCCGCGCGATCGAAGCCGCGAAAGCGGGCGGCGACGTGGAGTCGTTCTCCAAAGGCGTGGAGATGATCTTCCGCCAATTGGAAGGCGTGCTCGAAGCCGAAGGCTTGAAGCCGATGAACGCCGTCGGCCAGCCGTTCAATCCCGAGTTCCACCAGGCGATCATGCAGGTGGAGTCCGACGAGCACGAAGAAGGCATCGTCGTCGAAGAAGTCCAACAGGGCTTCATGCTGAAAGATAAAGTCCTGCGTCCCGCAATGGTGAAAGTAAGCGGGTAAGCGCCGGCTGCCTCTATTCATTTCCTAAGTATAAGGGAGGATTTCTAGTTATGAGCAAAGTAATCGGTATCGACCTTGGAACCACCAACTCCTGCGTCGCGGTCATGGAGGGCGGCGAAGCCGTCGTCATCCCGAACCCGGAAGGCAACCGCACGACGCCGTCCGTCGTCGGCTTCAAGAAGGACGGCGAGCGCATCGTCGGCGAATCCGCGAAGCGCCAAGCCATCACGAACCCGGACCGCACGATCATCTCGATCAAGCGTCACATGGGCACGAACCACAAGGAAGTCATCGACGGCAAGGACTTCTCGCCGCAAGAGATTTCCGCGATCATCCTGCAGAAGCTGAAAGCCGACGCCGAAGCCTACCTCGGCCAAACGGTGACGCAAGCGGTCATCACCGTGCCGGCTTACTTCAACGACAGCCAGCGCCAAGCGACGAAGGACGCGGGCAAAATCGCCGGCCTCGACGTGCTCCGGATCGTCAACGAGCCGACGGCCGCCGCGCTCGCGTACGGCCTTGAAAAATCAGAAGACCAAACGATTCTCGTCTACGACCTCGGCGGCGGCACGTTCGACGTCTCGATTCTCGAGCTCGGCGACGGCTTCTTCGAAGTCAAAGCGACGAGCGGCGACAACCGCCTCGGCGGCGACGACTTCGACCAAGTCATCATCGATTACCTCGTGTCCGAGTTCAAAAAAGAGCACGGCATCGACCTGTCCAAGGACAAAGCGGCCGTTCAGCGTCTGAAAGACGCGGCGGAGAAAGCGAAGAAGGAATTGTCCGGCGTGCTGACGTCGACGATTTCCCTCCCGTTCATCACGATGGTCGACGGCGTGCCGCAGCACTTGGAGCTGAGCTTGACCCGCGCGAAATTCGAAGAGCTCTCCGCGGCTCTCGTGGAACGCACCCTCGGCCCTACGCGCCAAGCGCTTAGCGACTCGGGCTTGTCCCCGAGCGACATCGACAAGGTCGTCCTCGTCGGCGGCTCCACGCGGATTCCGGCCGTGCAAGACGCCGTGAAGAAGCTGATCGGCAAAGAGCCGCACAAAGGCGTGAACCCGGACGAAGTCGTCGCCCTCGGCGCGGCGGTGCAAGCGGGCGTCCTGACGGGCGACGTCAAAGACGTCGTGCTCCTCGACGTTACGCCGCTCTCTCTCGGCATCGAAACGGCCGGCGGCGTGTTCACGAAGATGATCGACCGCAACACGACGATCCCGACGTCGAAGTCGCAAGTGTTCTCCACGTACGCGGACAACCAGCCGAGCGTCGAGATTCACGTTCTGCAGGGCGAGCGCCAAATGGCCGCCGGCAACAAGACGCTGGGCCGCTTCACGCTGGGCGATATCCCGCTGGCGCCGCGCGGCGTGCCGCAAATCGAAGTCACGTTCGACATCGACGCGAACGGCATCGTCAACGTATCCGCGCTTGACAAAGGCACGGGCAAGAGCCAAAAAATCACGATTACGTCCTCCGGCGGCTTGTCGGACGAAGAAATCGATCGTATGATGAAAGATGCCGAGCTGAACGCGGAAGAAGACCGCAAGCGCCGCGACTTGGTCGAAGCGAAGAACAGCGCGGACCAGCTGGTCTACTCCGTCGACAAGACGATCAAAGATCTCGGCGACAAAGTCGACGCCGGCGAAATCGCGAAAGCGAACGAAGCGAAGGAAAAAGTGACCACGGCGCTCGCGACGGACGACGTGGAGCAAATCAACGCGGCCGCGCAAGAGCTGACGGAGATTATCCAGCAGCTGTCGGTGAAGCTGTACGAGCAAGCCCAAGCGGACGGCGGCGCGCAAGGCGCGGGTCCGGAAGCGGGCGGCGCGCAAGGCGGCGGCAAAGACAACGTGGTCGATGCCGACTACGAAGTCGTCGACGACAAGAAATAAGCTTCGCGACAATACGAATGCGGTTGGCTTAGCGTAAACGGTGCGCCGTCCTTGAATCACGGACGGCGCAGCCGTTTTTCGTGTGATTACGGGAGGTTGCGGGGAACGCGCGCTCATGGCGGCGCCCGGACGAGGCGCGCGCACGGCGATCGGCGGAGCGCCTGCCGTTCAGGAGTGGGCAACCAGCGGAAATAGGAGACGGGGTGACGGATTTTTGGCTAAACGGGATTATTACGAAGTGCTCGGCGTAGACAAAGGCGCGAACGAAGACGAAATCAAGAAGGCGTACCGGAAGCTGGCTCGCCAGTACCATCCGGACGTGAACAAGGAAGCGGACGCGGAAACGAAGTTCAAGGAAGTCAAGGAAGCGTACGACGTGCTGAGCGACGATTCCAAGCGCGCGACGTACGACCAGTACGGGCACGTCGACCCGAACCAGGGCTTCGGCGGCGGAGGCGGCGCGGATTTCAACGGCGGTTTCGGGGACATCTTCGACATGTTCTTCGGCGGCGGCGGCCGGCGCGATCCGAACGCGCCGCAGCGCGGCAACGATCTGCAGTACACGATGACCATCGAATTCAAGGAAGCCGTCTTCGGCAAAGAAACCGAGATCACGATTCCGCGCACCGAGAACTGCGACACGTGCGCGGGCTCCGGCGCCAAGCCGGGCACGAAGCCGGAAACCTGCTCCGTCTGCCGCGGCACCGGCCAGCAGGAAGTCGTGCAGAACACGCCGTTCGGCCGCATGGTCAACCGCCGGGCATGCTCGAACTGCAGCGGCACGGGCAAAGTCATCAAGGACAAATGCCCGACCTGCCACGGCGCGGGCAAAGTCAAGAAAACGCGCAAAATCAACGTGAAAATTCCCGCGGGCGTAGACGAAGGCGCGCAAATCCGCCTGTCCGGCGAAGGCGAGGGCGGCACGCGCGGCGGCCCGGCCGGCGACCTCTACATCGTGATTCGCGTCAAGCCGCACGATTTCTTCGAGCGGGAGAACGATGACATCTACTGCGAGGTGCCGCTGACGTTCGCGCAGGCGGCGCTCGGCGACGAGATCGAAATTCCGACGCTGAACGAGAAAGTGAAGCTGAAGATTCCGGCCGGCACGCAGACGGGGACATACTTCCGCCTCAAGGGCAAAGGCGTTCCGCGCCTGCGCGGCTACGGCACGGGCGATCAGCACGTCAAGGTGACGGTCGTGACGCCGACCAGCCTGAGCGAAGAGCAGAAGGAGCTGTTCCGCCAATTGGCCGGCGGCGCGGGCGGCGTCAGCGAGGTGCAGCACGAGCACCACGAGACGATTTTCGAGAAAATGAAAAAAGCGTTCCGCGGCGACTGACGCCGCGCGGCGCCAGGCATAGAATCGCGCCCGTTGGTTTATGCTAACCTTCGTGTTCATTTCATTTCACGCATGAAGGAGCCCGACGACGATGAGCGAAAACCTGGAAAAGCAAAATTTCGGCGACCTGCCGATCGGCAAAAACGAAGACGTGGAGTTTTCGGAGGAGCAGGCGGACGATGCCGACCGCATCGCGATGAAGCGCGCGGAAGAAGCGGACGCCCGGGCGCAGGCGAAATCGACGCAGCAAGCGCAGCGCCTGCTGTAGGGCGGGCGAGCGGCCATGACGACGATCCGCGCGACGTTCGACGACGGCGGCCGGGCGCGGGAGGCGCAGCATAAGCTGCAGTTTCTGCGCGTCGACGGCATCGACGAAAGCTCCGACGGCACCTCCTGGACCGCGACGCTCGACGACGAGCTCGTCGAGCGCGCGATTCATCTCGTCCGCCAAACCGGCGGCACGGTCGAGCTGTAACCCATACGCGATAGCGCGAAAGCCGGATGTTCGGACCCCAGCGGTCCGGGCATCCGGCTTTTTCGTTCGGGGCGCCTCGGGGACCGCCGCCTATCATCATCGGAGCGGGAAGGCCTGTTTTGTGAAGAAGCGGCAACTAGTGTAGAATAGACGTCATAGGTTTGCGTATACGCAGGCAGCATACCGATGATATTCAGGGGGAACGGAACGCGTGAAATGGCATGAATTGACGATCAATACGACGGAAGAGGCAATCGAAATGATTTCCAACTTCCTGCATGAAATGGACGCGGACGGCGTATCCATTGAAGAATCGGGCACGCTCAACAAACCGCGCGACACGTCGCTCGGCCAGTGGTACGAGCATCCGCTGAACGACATTCCCGAAGGACGGGCGGTCATCAAAGGGTATTTCTCCGAGCTCGACGCGGACGTCGACGCGCTTGTCGCGCAGCTTCCGCCGCGCATCGACGAGCTGCGGGAATTCGGCATCGATCCGGGCGACTATGCGATCACGACGGCGCTCGTCGACGAAGAGGATTGGGCCAACGCGTGGAAGCAGTATTTCAAGCCGATCCGCGTGACGGAACGGTTGACGATCAAGCCGACGTGGGAGGACTATGTCCCATCCCCGGACGAACGCATTATCGAGCTGGATCCCGGCATGGCGTTCGGCACGGGCACCCATCCGACGACGGCGCTTTGCCTGCGGACGCTGGAATCCGTCATCCGGGGCGGCGAGGAAGTCATCGACGTCGGCACGGGCTCGGGCATCCTGGCCATCGGCGCGATGCTGCTCGGGGCGAAGCGCGTGCTGGCGCTCGATCTCGATCCGATCGCCGTCTCCTCGGCGACGGAGAACAGCCGGTTGAATCGGCTGGAGAACGACGTTCAGGTGCATCTGAGCGACCTGCTCGGCGTGTTGAAAAGCCAGGAAGAAGGCGGGAACGGGGTATCGCTCAACGTGACGGTGCCGGTCGATCTGGTCGTCGCGAATATTCTCGCGGAGATCATCCTCCTGTTCATCGACGACGTCTATGCGGCGCTTAAGCCGGGCGGCACGTACATCGCGTCCGGGATTTTCAAGAACAAGGAAGAAGCGGTGGCCGAAGGGCTGGAAGCCGCGGGCTTCGCGATCGTCGACCGCCAGCGCGACCAGGACTGGATCGCGTTCGTGGCGAAGAAGCCGGAGTAAGGGCGTAAAGGGTAAGCGGATAGAAAGACTTGTCGAGGGAACAGAGGGCGGGCGACATTCGAAATTTCAACCCGCCCGTCTATTATCCTGCCAAGAAACGCTTCCGTCGTCGCTCTGCGCGGCTAAGCGAATCGATCGATTTAGGAGGCTGAAGCGTGTCGCAATTTTTGTGGTACCCGCTTAAGGATCTGCCCTTTATTTTTCTCGTTCTGATGATCGCGTTCACGGTCCATGAATTCGCGCATGCGTTCAGCGCATATAAGTTCGGCGACAGGACGGCGTACGACGCGGGGCGCGTCACGCTCAATCCGAGAGCGCATCTGGACGTGCTCGGGACGATTCTGCTGCTCGTCGCGGGCTTCGGCTGGGCGAAGCCGGTTCCGGTCAATCGGGGGAAGTTCAAGTACCCCCGGCTGATGGGTATCGTCGTGTCGGCGGTCGGACCGCTCAGCAACCTGCTGATTGCCGTCCTCGGCATCATCGCGGTCTATATCGTCAACGAAACGGGCTATCTGAGCACGGCCTCGCACGGCGTGCAGCAAGCGATCGGGCATTTCTCCTATTATCTCATTACGATTAACATCCTGCTGTTCCTGTTCAACTTGATCCCGGTTCCGCCGCTCGACGGCTACCGGATCATTCAGGATCTCGTTCCGCTTCAGGTCAGGTACCGGATGGACCAGCTGGCCCACTGGGGCATCTTTCTGTTCCTGCTGATCGTGTTCATTCCCGCGCTGCGGAGCAATACGCTGGATCCGTTATTTTCGTTCTGGGTCGATATCTTCCTGTTCGTTTGCCGCAGGTGCGAGCTTGTTTTCGATCCCGTGAATTGGCCGCTTCTTTGGACCGATTTTTTTGCGAGTTCCATGTAATCCGCGAGCCCGCTGGTAAATCTTTTGCCCGCTGGCGAAGCGGGTTCAAAACGTGTATGATGAAGGTTGGAGCGTTCACGCGGACTGCCGGCCGGCGGCCCGCGATTCGATAGGAAAGGTTCAACACCGATGCAGCGATATTTTGTAACGCCGGAGCAGATCGAAGGGAGCCGAATCGTGCTCGCCGGGGACGATGCTCATCACATAACGCGCGTCATGCGCATGGAGGCCGGCGACGTCATCGTCGTCAGCGACGGCGTCTCCCGCGTGGCGGAGGCGCGAATCGCGGCCGTGTCGCCGGGCCGTGTTGAGGCGGATGCCGCGGAGTGGCTGCCGATGGGCGGCGAGCCGCTCTGGTCGGTGACCGTCGCGCAGAGCCTGCCGAAGGGCGACAAGATGGAATTGGTCATCCAGAAGGGAACCGAGATCGGGGCGGCGGCGTTTCTGCCGTTTGAATCCCAGCGGATGATCGTGCAGTACGACGGGAAGAAGGAAGCGAAGCGGCTGGAGCGCTGGGCCAAGATCGCCAAGGAAGCGGCCGAGCAGGCGCATCGGAGCCGCATTCCGGCGATCGAGGCCGTGGCGTCGTGGAAGCGGCTGGTCGCGCGGATTCCGTCGTACGACTTGGCGTTGTTCTGCTACGAGAAGGAGAGCGGCGGCAAGGGCTTGAGAGAAGCCGTGGCCGCTCGCGCGCGGGACGGCGGTTGGGACGGGGCGCGCAGCGTATTGCTCGTCGTCGGCCCGGAAGGCGGCTTCACCGAGCGCGAAGCCGAAGAAGCGGAAGAAGCCGGCGCGGTCGTCGTCGGCCTGGGCAAGCGAATTTTGCGCACGGAAACCGCCGCGATGGTGGGACTCGCCTGCCTCATGTACGAATCAGGAGAAATGGGAGGCGTCTAACGACATGCCGTCGGTTGCTTTTTATACATTGGGATGCAAAGTGAACTTCTACGACACGGAAGCGGTCTGGCAGCTGTTCAAGAACGAAGGCTACGAACAGGTGGATTTCGAAACGACGACCGCGGACGTGTATTTGATCAATACGTGCACGGTGACGAACACGGGGGACAAGAAGAGCCGGCAGATCATCCGCCGCGCCATCCGCCGCAATCCCGACGCGATCATCGCGGTGACGGGCTGCTACGCGCAGACGTCGCCGGCCGAGATTCTCGCGATCGAAGGCGTCGACCTCGTCATCGGGACGCAGGACCGGGACAAGCTGATGGGCTATATTCAGGACCTGCAAAATGAACGCAAGCCGGTCAACGCCGTCCGCAACATCATGAAGACGCGCGAGTTCGAAGAGCTCGACGTGCCGGATTTCGCGGAGCGCACGCGCGCGTTCCTGAAGATTCAGGAGGGCTGCAACAACTTCTGCACCTTCTGCATCATTCCGTGGTCCCGCGGGCTGTCCCGCAGCCGCGATCCGCAGAGCGTGCTCGACCAGGCGCGCCAGCTCGTGGCCGCCGGGTACAAGGAAATCGTCCTCACGGGTATTCATACGGGCGGATATGGCGACGATATGGAAAACTACCGCTTGTCGGATTTGCTCTGGGACCTGGACGCCATCGAAGGGCTGGAACGGATCCGGATCAGCTCCATCGAAGCGAGCCAAATCGACGGCAAGATGATCGAAGTGCTGAGCAAGTCCGCCAAAATGTGCCGCCACCTGCACATTCCGCTCCAAGCGGGCCATAACGACGTGCTCAAGCGGATGCGCCGCAAATACACGGTGGAAGAGTTCGCGGAGAAAATCCGGCTGCTGCACGAAGCGATGCCGGGCGTCGCGATCACGACCGACGTCATCGTCGGCTTCCCGGGCGAGACGGAAGCGATGTTCCGCAACGGCTACGACTTCATGGAGAAGCTCGGCTTCGCCGAAATGCACGTCTTCCCGTACTCCAAGCGCACGGGCACCCCGGCTGCGCGGATGGAGGACCAGGTCGACGATGAGGTGAAGAACGAGCGCGTTCATCAGCTCATCGACTTGTCGGAGCGCATGCAGTTGAAATACGCGGAGCAATACGTCGGCCAGGTGCTGGACGTCATTCCGGAGCGCGAGCTCCAGGGGCCGAACGGCGAAAGCCGCGTCATGGGCTACTCCGACAACTACATTCAAATCGCGTTCGACGGGACCGAATCGCTCATCGGCCAGCTGTGCCGGGTGAAGATTACGGCAGCCGGGGTCAACGAATGCCAAGGCGTGCTCGTCCGCGTGCTGGAGGAGCATACGGCTCCGGCCGAACGCGCCGCCAGCGCGGTGCGGGCCGGGGAAGCCAAACGCAAGCCGCTGCCGCAGGCGCTGCAAGCCTAACGAACCGAACAGGTTTACCCGCAAGGATTCTTGTCCCCGCCCCCGAGGCGGGCAAGAATCCTTGCTCTACATACCGAGCCGATTCCGAGATGGCGGAGGGGAGACACATATGAAAGAAATTTCAGCAGGCGGCGTCGTATTTCGCCGGGTGAACGGCGAGCTTCAAATTCAGCTTATTCAAGACCGCTACGGCAAAATCTCGCTGCCCAAGGGCAAGATGGAACAAGGCGAAACCGTGGAGCAAACGGCCCTGCGCGAAATTTCGGAAGAGACCGGAATCCAAGGCAAGATCGTGTCCCCGATCGATCAGATCAAGTATCGGTACAGCCACGAGGCCAAGGGTCTCGTCGACAAAGAAGTCCATTATTACCTCGTGGAAGCCGTCGGCGGCAAGCTGCAGGCGCAAGTGGAGGAAATCCGCGGCGTGGAATGGTTCGAGCCGGCGGACGCGTGGCGCAGGCAGAAGCAGTCCGGCTACAACAACAACGACCGGATTTTGGGCGGGGCGCTGCGTCTGCTCGGGTTTACGTTCATGGACGGCAATTAACTAAAAAGCAGGCTCTGGAGGGCGCGGGAGCCGCGTCCGTCATCCGGCTCGGAACCGACGGAGCCGAGGATGGTAGCAGACGGGCAGCGCGAGCAGCGAGCAGACGATGTTGAAGATGGTTTGCGCGTGGGCGATTTGGGCGGCGGGCGACGCGGTCATCCAAGCCGCGGCCTGCCCGAGCTGCGCCGTGAACGGGGCGAACAAGGCGGCGCCGCCGACGTTCAGCAGCACGTGCGACCAGGCGACGAACCGGCCGGAGGGCGTGCCGCCGATCGCGGCGATGACCGCCGTGACGCAGGTGCCGACGTTGGCGCCGAGCACGATGGCGATGCCGACCTCGACGGGCATGACGCCGGATTCGGCCAGGCCCATCGCGATGCCGATGACGGCCGCGCCGCTGTGAATGACGGCGGTCAGCACCACGCCGGCCGCGAGGCCCCAGAGGACGCTCGTTTCCGCATGGCGCAGGAAGGCGCCGAAGAACGGCGTCGATTGGATGGCCGGCGCGATCGACTGCATCATCGCGATGCCGACGAGCAGGAGGGCGAAGCCGCCGGCCACGACGGCGCCGGTGCGCAAGGGGACGATCGCGCGTCCGATGCGCCGCATTGCCGCGCTGCCGCGGCCGAATTCCATTTCGCCGAAGAGCGCGGTCAGCAGCCAGAGGGCGAGCGAGCAGGCGAGCAGCGGCGGGGCGAAGCGGCTCAGGTTCAAGCCGATCAGCTCCGTGGTCAGGCAGGTGCCGATATTGGTACCGAGCACGATGCCGAGCGTGCGCGGGAACGTCAGCAGGCCGGCATTGACCATGCCGATCGCCATCACCGTCACGGCGGTGCTGCTCTGCAGGACGGCCGACGCCGCGGTTCCGACCAACAAGCCGTGCAGGGGCGTGGAGGTGAACCGTTCCAGGAGGCGATGTAGATTGCGTCCGACGGAACGATGCAGGGCGAGCTCCATCGTCCGCATGCCGGAGAGGAATAAGACGAAGCCGCCGAGCATCGGCAGCGCGATGGTGAACAGCATAATCGGGCAAGCTCCTTTACGGCGGGAATGCGGCGAACGAAGGACGGCGGCAAGCCGATTCGACGACGCGATTCAATCCGGCGGTTTATCAGGTAACGATACATATGCGAACGGCGAGACAAGCATGACAAGCATTTCAGGGGCGAAAGAGGCGGAAGCAGAGATGGAACGCGCAAGAGCGGTATTGAAGAAGGAACGCAAGAAAAGAACGGAAGGCGGCCATCCGTGGATTTTCGCGAGCGAGATCGAGCGGATCGAAGGCGAAGGCGCGCCCGGCGGCCTGGTGGACGTCGTCAATCACCAGGGCCGGTATTTGGCGACGGGCTATTGGAACCCGGCCTCGCAAATCGCGGTACGCGTCGTCGCGCACCGGCCGGTCGAGGCGATGGACGAGGCGTTTTTCGCGGAACGGTTCCGGCAGTGCGAGCAGCATCGGCGGCGCTTCGTGAACGGCCGCGATTGCCGGCTCGTGTACGGCGAAGCGGATTTTCTCCCGGGGCTCATCGTCGACCGGTTCGGCGGCGTGCTCGTCGTCCAGCTGCTGACGCTGGGGATGGAAGCGCACCGGGACGCGCTCGTGGCGGCGCTCGTCGCCGTGTTCGCGCCTGAGGGCATCTACGAACGGAGCGACGTATCCGTGCGCGCCCTGGAAGGGCTCGAGGAACGGACCGGCGTGCTCTACGGCGAATGCTCGCGCATCGTGGAGATTACGGAGAACGGCCTCAAGCTGGAGGTCGACATCGTCGAAGGGCAAAAAACGGGCTATTTCTTCGACCAGCGCGAGAACCGCGCGTCGATCGCGCCGCTCATGACGGGATGGGGCGCGCGCAGCGGCATCCGGCTCGTCGAACAGCCCGCGGACGACCAAGCCGCGGAGGCCGACGATACCGGCACGATTGCCGAGCTGGAGGAGCGCCGGCCCGTTCCGGTCAACGCGAACGGCAAAGTCGTCACCTTCCCGTACTGGGACGGCGCGACGGTGCTGGAATGCTTCGCCCACACGGGCAGCTTCACGCTGCACGCGTGCAAATACGGGGCGAAGAAGGTGACGTGCCTGGACGTCTCCGCCCACGCCGTGGAGACGGCGAAGCGCAACGTCGAGCGCAACGGGTTCTCGGACCGCGTCGAATTCGTGGTCGCGGACGCGTTCGCGTATTTGCGTGCGCAGGCGAAGGGGATCGAGGAGCGGATGGAGCGGGGCAAGGCCGCCGCTGCCGGCAGCGGCGCGAAGGTCGACACGTCGAAGCCGCTGAGCGGGGAGACGGGCCGCAAATGGGACGTCGTCATCCTCGATCCGCCGGCGTTCGCGAAGACGAAGCACGCGGTCGAGGGCGCGGTCAGAGGCTACAAAGACATCAACCTGCAGGGCATGAAGCTGGTGAACGAAGGCGGCTATCTCGTGACGGCCAGCTGCTCGTACCACATGCGGCCCGAGCTGTTCCTGGAGACGATCCAGGCGGCGGCGGCCGATGCCGGCAAGACGCTGCGGCTCATTGAATGGCGCGCGGCGGGCAAGGACCATCCGCAAATTCTCGGCGTGGGCGAAGGCCATTACTTGAAGTTTGCCATTTTCGAGGTGCGGAGCAAGTAAGGAACCGGCGGCGCCGAACGGCCGAAGCAGCGTCGGATGCGCGGAGCGGGGAAGACGCGGGTTCCGAAAGGAGCGGCGGGCTCCGTTTGACGCGGAAACGGCAGGCGGCGAGGCGCGGCAAGATCAGAGAGTCGGCATGCGAGCAAGAGCGGTCCCCATGGGCCGCTCTTTTTTCGCGTTCGCGGGAGAATCCGGGTCAAGCCGGCGCCGAGCAGGATTTACCTGCGGCCGAAACGAACAAATATTCGCCTTTCGGGGTGAAAGGACCGCATCCGGTATGCTAGAATAGAACAACCGATAGTAGAATCGATTGCGAGAAAGAAGAGGTGGGCGCATGGCGCTTCGTTTTGTCCTCGGCCGTTCGGGCGCGGGGAAAACCCATCATTGCCTCTCGGCCATTACGAGCCGGATCAAGGAGCAGCCCGACGGACCGCCGCTCGTCATGCTCGTGCCGGAGCAGGCGACCTTCCAGACGGAGTACGCGCTGCTCGGCAGACCGGAATCGCCCTTGAAGGGGACGATCCGGGCGCAGGCGCTCAGCTTCCGGCGGCTGTCGTTCCGGGTCATGCAGGAGACCGGAGGAACGGCGCTGACGCCGATCGGCGAGGACGGCAAAAACATGCTGCTCTACAAGATCGTTTCCCGGCTGAAGGGCGAGCTGCAATTGTTCGAGGGCAGCGAGAGCCAGCACGGGTTCATCGAACGGCTGGGCGAGCTGATGACGGAATGGAAGCGGTACGGCATCGACGCCGAGGCGCTGCGCGCGTTCGGGGACCAGGGGCTCGCGGGGTCGCGCCATTCGCTGCTGGGGCGGAAGCTCGGCGACCTGCAGCTCATCGCGGACCGGCTGGAACGGGAGCTTGCGGGCTTGTACATAGATGCGGAGGATTATTTGGGCTGGCTGGCGAGAGGGCTGCGCGAGGCGCCGTCCATGCGCGATTGCGAGATTTGGGTCGACGGCTTCCACGGGTTCACGCCGAAGGAGCTGGAGGCGCTGGAAGCGCTCATGAAGCACGCGAAGCACATGACGGTCACGCTGTGCCTGGACAAGCATTACGGCGCCGGGGACTTGCCGCACGAGCTGGATCTGTTCCGCCCGACGGCGGAGACGTTCCTGAAGCTTCGCGAGCTGGCGGCGAACAACGGCGTCGACGTCGAAGAGCCGCTGCTGCTGGCGGGCACGCCGTGGCGGTTCAAGGAGAGCCCGATGCTCGCCCATGTCGAGCGGCATTACGGCCGCGGCGGCCGGACGCCGCTGCAATTGCCGGCGGAGACGCTGGCGGACGGGCAGATTTCGCTGCGCGCCGCTTCCGGCCGGCGCGCCGAGGTGGAGGCCGCGGCCCGGGACATCGTCCGCCGGGTGCGCGACGAAGGGCTGCGCTACCGCGATCTCGCGGTGATGGTGCGGAACGCGCCGGATTACAACGACTATATCAAGGCGGTCTTCGCCGATTACGGCATTCCGTTCTTCCTCGACCAGAAGAATGCCGCGCTGCATCATCCGCTCGTCGAATTCATCCGGTCGTCGCTCGAGATCGCGTCGTACGGCTGGCGGTTCGAGGCGGTGTTCCGCTGCGTCAAGACGGAGCTGCTGCTGCCGGAGGACGGGAGCGTCACGCGGGAGACGTTCGATCTCTTGGAGAACTTCGCCCTCGCGACGGGCATGAACGGCAACAAATGGCTGACGGCCAGCCAGTGGAGGCCGCTGACGCGCGACACGCTCGAAGGCGAGCCGGCGGAGGCGGGCGAACGCGAGCGGCGCGAATTCGAAGCGGTCATGGCCGCGCGCGAAGCCGTCGTTCCCGTCCTGCGAAAATTCGTCCGCGAGCTGAAGAAGGCGCGGGACGTCCGGGGCATGTGCGAGGCGCTGTACCGGCTGCTGATGGCCGTCGACGCGCCGGACCGGCTGGAACGGTGGAGCCGCGGGGAGATCGCCGCGGGACGTCCGCTGCGCGCGCGGGAGCACCGGCAGCTGTGGGACGGCGTGATGGATCTGCTCGACCAGCTGACGGAGATGACCGGCGCGGAGGCGCTGCCGCTCGAGTTGTTCGCCGGCATGGTCGAGACCGGGCTCGAGAGCCTGAAGCTGGCTTCGGTGCCGCCGTCGCTCGACCAGGTGCTGATCGGCAGCATCGACCGGACGCGCTCCGGCAACATTCTCGTCTGCTACCTGCTCGGGGCGAGCGACGGCGTCATGCCGCAGCGGATGCAGGAGGACGGCGTGCTGACGGAGCAGGAGCGGGAAACGATGGAGAGCGGCGGCCTCGTCATGGCGCCCGGCGTCCGCCGGAAGCTGCTGGACGAGCGGTTCATGATCTATAACGCGCTGACGACACCGAGCCGGCATCTGTGGATCAGCTGGCCGCTGGCCGACGAAGAGGGCAAGAGCCTGCTGCCGTCCGAGGTCATCCGGCACGTGAAAGGGCTGTTCCCGGGGCTGGCGGAAACGGGCGCCGCCATGGAACCCGTGCCGGGCATGAGCCCGGACGAGCAGCGCTCGTTCGTGGCCCGTCCGGAACGGACGCTCTCGTACCTCGTGACGCAGCTGCGGGCATGGCGGCACGGGACGGCCATCGCCCCGCTCTGGTGGGAGACGTACAATTGGTTCGCGGCTCGGCCGGAATGGCAGGACAAGCTGCACCGGCTCGCCGGCTCGCTGCGCTACACGAACGAGGAGCCCGCGCTGTCCCGCGAGACGGCGGACCGGCTGTACGGCAAGCTGCTGCGCGGCAGCGTCTCCCGGATGGAGCGCTTCGTCTCGTGCCCGTTCCAGCATTTCGCCATCCACGGGCTGCGGCTGCGCGAACGGGCGCAGTACAAGCTGGCCGCGCCGGACATCGGGCAGCTGTTCCATGCCGCGCTCAGCCGGCTGACGGAGACGCTCGGCGACCGCTGGGGGTCGCTGACGCCGGAGGAGCTGCGCGAGCATTGCGCGGCGATCGTCGGCGAGCTGGCGACGAGGCTGCAGTCGCAAATCCTGTTCAGCAGCAGCCGCCACCAATTCGTGGCGCGCAAGCTGCGCGACATCATCGGCCAGGCCGCGGTCATTCTCGGCGAGCATGCGCGGCGGGCGCAGTTCCGTCCGGTCGGGCTTGAAATCGGCTTCGGGCCGGACGGGCCGCTGCCGCCGGTCACGATTCCGCTGTCGGACGGGCGGACGCTGGAGATGGCCGGCCGGATCGATCGTGTGGACGCCGCGCAGACGGCCGACGGCCTGCTGCTGCGCGTCATCGACTATAAGTCGAGCGCGAAGCAGCTGCGGCTCGAAGAAGTGGCGTACGGCATGGCGCTGCAGATGCTGACGTATCTGGACGTGCTGCTCACGCACGCGCCGGAATGGCTCGGCCAGCCGGCGAAGGCGGCGGGCGCGCTTTATTTCCACGTGCATAACCCGATGCTGGCTTCGTCCAACGGCCTGCCGCCGGCGAAGGCGCGGGCGGAGATGCTGAAACGGTTCAAGCTCAAAGGGCTCGTGCTGGCGGACGAAGAGACGGTCCGCCTGATGGACGGCGCGCTGTCGACGGGTTACTCCGATTTGCTTCCGATCGCCTTGAAGCGGGACGGCGGGTTCTACAGCAGCTCTTCCGTCGTCTCGGACGAGCAGTGGGGCACGCTGCGCCGTTCCGTTCGCGGCACGCTGCGCAAGATCGGCGACCGGATCGCGAGCGGCGACGTGTCGATCGCGCCTTACCGGCTCGGCGGCAAGACGCCGTGCGAGTTTTGCGACTATAAGCCGGTGTGCCAATTCGATCCGCTGATCGAGGGCAACGACTACAACAAGCTGCAGAAGACCGGCAAGGACGACGTATGGAAGCTGCTGTCGGCCGGGGACGAGCAGTCGGATCAAGAGACGGAACGGGTTACGAACGATGCCGCGGGCAACGCGAAACCGGAAGGAAAGGAGGATGACGAGGCATGACGACGGCGCAAACAATGCCGGCCAAACCGGCCGGAAGCACATGGACGGACGATCAATGGCGCGCCATCGTGACGGGCGGCAGCAATATTCTCGTCGCCGCGGCGGCGGGCTCCGGCAAGACCGCCGTGCTCGTCGAGCGGATCATCCGCAAAATCGCGAACGACACGGACGTCGACCGGCTGCTCGTCGCGACGTTCACCAAGGCGGCCGCAGCCGAGATGAAGGAGCGGATCCGGATCGCGCTCGAGAAGGAGCTGGACAAGCGCCCGGATTCCGATCATCTCCGCAGGCAGCTCGCCTTGATGGGCCGGGCGTCGATCACGACGCTTCACTCCTTCTGCCTCGACGTCATCCGGCGGTACTATTCGCTGATCGGCCTCGATCCCGGCTTTCGGATCGCCAACGAGACGGAAGCGGAGCTGCTGCGCATGGACGTGCTGGACGAGCTGTTCGAGGAACGGTACGCGGCGGCGGAAGGGAACGGCGCGGAAGGCGCGGAAGGCGCGGAAGGCGCGGATTTCCTCGCGCTCGCGGACCGGTTCGGCGGCGAACGCGGCGACGAGCCGCTGTACGCCCTCGTGCTGAAGCTGTACGACTTCGCCCGGAGCCATCCGTGGCCGAACGCGTGGCTGCGGCAGACGGCGGCTTCCTTCCGCGTCGGGGACGCGGCGGAGCTGGGACGCTCGGAATGGGTGGCGAGCCTCGGCGCCGTCGTCGCGTTGACGCTGCAGGGCGCGCAGAGCCTGCTGGGGCAGGCGCTCGACATCGCGCGGCAGCCGGCGGGGCCGGACGCGTACGCCGCCACGTTCGATGACGATCTGGCGGTCGTACGCGCGCTGCTTGCCCGCGTGGATAACGAGCCCTGGGAAACATGGCACGAGGCGTTCGCGGCAGCGGGCTTCGGCAAGCTGAAGAGCCAGCGCGGCGACGCGGACAAGGGGCTGCAGGAGCAGGCTAAGGACCTGCGGGAACGGGCCAAGGACATGATCGGGAGCTTGAACGACGAGCTGTTCGTGCGGACGCCGGACCAGTTCGCGGCGGAGCTGCGGGAATCGGCGCCTTACATGGAGACGCTCGCCGGCCTCGTGGAGCAGTTCGGCGAACGGTTCGAAGCGGCCAAGCTGGAGAAAGGCCTGATCGACTTCGGCGACATGGAGCATTATTGCCTGCGCATCCTGCGCGACCCGGCTTCGACGCCGGAGCGGCTGCTGCCGTCGCCGGCGGCCTTGGAGTACCGCCAGCAGTTCGAGGAGATTCTGCTCGACGAGTATCAGGACACGAACATGGTGCAGGAAGCGATCGTCTCGCTGATCGGCCGTTCGGGCCGAGGCAACCGGTTCATGGTCGGGGACGTGAAGCAGAGCATTTACCGGTTCCGTTTGGCGGAGCCGGGCTTATTCCTGCGCAAATACAAGTCGTTCGTTCCGGCCGAGGAAGCGCCCGTGCTGCCGGATGCCGGCGGCGCGGACGGTTTGCCCGGAGCCAAGACGCCCCGCAACCGCGAAGCGATCCTGCTGCCGGCCCGAGCGGAGGAACCGGCCGTCGAACCGTACGGCGAGGCGCTGCTGCCGGCGCTCGCGGAAATCGCCGCCGGGGAGGAGCCGGACGGGGACGAACCGGCGTACGGCGTGCGCATCGACCTGGCGCGGAATTTCCGCAGCCGGCAGGAGGTCGTGGACGGCGTCAACGAAGTGTTCCGGGCCATCATGCGCGAGAAGGCGGCGGAGATGGATTACGACGCGCGCGCGGAGCTCGTCTGCGGCGCCTCGTATCCGCCGTCCGACGAAGGCGGTCCGCCGAAGCGGTACGCGGTGGAATTCGCCGTGCTGGACCGCGGAGGCGACGACGGCGAGGAGCGAAGCGGCGCGGCGTCCGAAGGCGAAGCCGCGGAAGCGGGCGAGCCGCCGGCCGAAAGCGCGGAGGATCTCCAGACGGTTCAGCTGGAAGCGCGCTGGATCGCAAGCCGGATTCTCCGGCTGAAAGGAGCGGCGGCGGACAGCGGCATGACGGAGGAACCGTTCCTCGTCTACGACGGCAGGAAGGGCCGCAAGCGGCCGCTCGAATGTCGGGATATCGTCATTCTGCTGCGCGCGGACAAGCAGTGGGCGCCGGTCATCATCGAGGAGCTGCAGCAGCACGGCATACCGGCTTACGCCGAGCTGAGCAGCGGGTATTTCGAAGCGACCGAGGTGGAGACGATGCTGTCGCTGCTGCGCGTCGTCGACAATCCGTACCAGGACATTCCGCTCGCGGGCGCGCTGCGTTCGCCGATCGTCGGCCTTTCGGGAGAAGAGCTGGCGCTCGTCCGCATCGCCGGCGGACGCGTCTCGTATTTCGAGGCGGTCCGGTCGGCGGAGGCCGATTCGTCCGTTCCGGATGAGACGCGGGCGAAGCTCGGCCGCTTCCTGGAGGCGCTCGAGACGTGGCGCGGCGAAGCCCGCCAGGGCTCGCTCGCGGACCTGCTGTGGCGGATCTACCGGGAGACAGGCTATTACGATCTCGTCGGCGGGATGACCGGCGGGCTGCAGCGGCAGGCCAACCTGCGCGCGCTGCACGACCGCGCCCGCCAGTACGAGGCGACGACGCTGCGGGGGCTGTTCCGCTTCCTTCGCTTCATCGACCGGATGCGGGACAGCGGCGGCGATCTCGGCACCGCGCGGGCGCTCGGCGAGCAGGAGGACGTCGTGCGCATCATGTCCATCCACAAGAGCAAAGGGCTGGAGTTTCCGGTCGTGTTCGCGGCCGGCCTCGGCAAGTCGTTCAACCGGAGAGATTTGAACAGCCCGTTCCTTATGCACAAACAGCTGGGCTTCGGTCCCCGCTACGTGGACACGGAACTGCGGGTAACCTACCCGACCTTGCCGTACTTGGCGATCCGCCACCGGCTCGGCATGGAATCGCTGGCGGAGGAGATGCGGATTCTGTACGTCGCGCTCACGCGGCCGAAGGAAAAAATGTTCCTCGTCGGGACGGTCGGCGACGCGGCCAAGCAGCTGCAGCGCTGGCAGTCCGCGCTGGACGCGGACGGGCGGCTGCCGGATTTTCGCATCGCGGGCGCGGCCCGGTTCCTGGACTGGCTCGGTCCGCTCGCCCTGAGCGCGGGCCTTCCGATGTCGGTCGCGAAAGCGGCGGAGACGGAAGCCGGTTGCGAGGCGGGATCGGACGCGCCGACGGACGCGCCGACCGGACATGGGAATGAATCGTCCGGCATCGCGGCGGCAGCGAAGCCGGACGGCGCGGAAAACATGCCTGCGGGGGCTGAAGCCGCGGCTGCGGACAAGTCCTCGCGCATGCCGGACGCCGAATCGTCGCATGCCATGCCGGATAGCGATGATAGAAGGGATCCGGCCGGCGACGCGCGCTGCGTCGTCGTGCCGTTCGGCACTTGGCGCACGTCGGTCGTTCCCGCGGGATTGCTCGGCTTGGAAGCCGCTGCGGGAGCGGAGGCCGGCGACGCGGCGCAGGCCGCTTTCGAGGCGCGCATGCTCGCCGTTCAGCATCTCGCGCCGGTCGACGACGAGGCCGATCCCGCCGAGGCGGCCGAGATCGGCCGGCGGCTCGGCTGGACGTACCCGTTCGCCGCGGCGGCGGCCACGGCCGCCAAAACGTCGGTGACGGAAATGAAGCGGCTCCACGCCGAATTGAACAGGGACGAGGATGCGCTTCTGCTTCCCGAAGCGGCCGGCGAGGACGGCATGGCCGGTTTGGAGAACGCGGCACCGTCGTCCACGGACTCTGACGGGGATGCGCCGTTCGGGGATATCCGAGCAGCCGATCGGTTAGGGGAAAGCGCCGCGGACGAAGCACCGCCCGCAGCGAACGATGCCGACGGTCCGGAGCAGCTCAGCTTCGACTTCGACGCTTCTTCGGAAGCCGCGACGGGCGAGGCGGCGCACGGACCGGCGAGCGGCCGCGCGGCGATCGGGAAGCCGGCCGGCGCGGCGGCCGAACGGGCGGCAGGCGGGGAAATGACCTTCCGGCTGCGCCGGCCGCGGTTCATGGAGGAAGCGTCGCTCACGGCCGCGGAACGGGGGACGGTCAGCCACCTCGTCATGCAGCATCTTCCGCTGGACGGGGAAGGCGGCGTGACGGAGGCGACGGTCGCCGCCACGATCGCGAATCTCGTGGAGCGGCGCATGCTGACGGCGCAGCAGGCCGAGGCCGTGGACGCGGCGGGCGCGGCGGCCTTCTTCGGGGAAGAAGTCGGCCGCCGGCTGCTGGCCGCGCCGTGGGTGCGCCGGGAGACCCCGTTCAGCTGCACGCTGCCGGCTGCCCGCGTCTACCCGGACCTGCCGTCCGGCGTCGAGCGCGAGCCGGTGCTCATTCAAGGCGTGATCGACTGCCTGTTCCGGGACGACCGCGGGCTCGTGCTGCTCGATTACAAGACGGACCGCGTCCGTCTCGGCAGGTGGGAAGAAGCGGCGGAACGCCACCGCTTTCAGCTGACGCTCTACGCGGAGGCGATCGCGTCCGCCATCGGCGGCAAGGTCGACGAGTGCTACGTGTTTTTCTTGGACGGAGGCAAGACCGTCAAGCTGTTTTAATTCATGGGACGGGGGAACGAACAATCATGCGGATATTGCATACGGCCGACTGGCACTTCGGGCGGACGCTCGAAGGCCGGAGCCGGCTGGAGGAACAGGCGGCCTTCGTCGACGAGCTGGCGGCGCTGGCGAACGACGAAGCGATCGACCTTATTCTGCTTGCCGGCGACGTGTACGACACCGTCAATCCGCCCGCGGCGGCGGAAGCGTTGTTTTACGAGGCCGTCGCGCGGCTCGCGGACGGCGGCAGGCGGACGATCGCCGTCATCGCCGGCAACCACGACCATCCCGACCGGGTGGCGGCGTCCGCGCCGCTCGCCGCGCGCAGCGGCATCCGGCTCGTCGGCATGCCGACGGACCGGCCGCTCGCCGTCGACGTCGCCCGCACCGGGGAACGGGCGGTCATCGCCGCGCTGCCGTACCCGTCGGAATCCCGCTTGCGGGAGCTGCTGAGCGAAGAGACCGACGAAGGGCTGCTCCGCAGCGCCTATTCGGAGCGGGTCGGCCGGCTGATGACCGGGCTCGGCTCGGCGTTTCGCCCCGATACCGTTAATTTGGCGATGAGCCATATTTACGTGCTCGGAGGCTTGGAAACGGACTCGGAGCGCCCGATCCAGATCGGCGGCGCGTATACGGTAGATCCCTCCGCGCTGCGGATCGGCGCGCAGTACGTGGCCCTCGGCCACCTGCACCGTCCGCAGCGCGTGGCGGGGGACGAGACGATGCGCTACAGCGGCTCGCCGCTCGCGTACAGCTTCTCGGAAGCGGGACAGGCCAAATCGGTCGTCGTCTTCGACGCGAAGCCCGGCTTGGCCGTCGAGCCGCGGGAGGTGCTGCTCGGCTGCGGCCGCCCGGTCGTCAAGTGGAACGCCAAGGGCGGCATCGCCGAGGTGACCGGCTGGCTCGAGGAAGGCCGGGACGCCCGGGCTTGGATCGATCTCAGCATTCACATGACGGATGCCATGACGCTGCAGCATATCCAGCAGCTGCGCCGCATGCACGACGGACTCGTACATATCCGGCCGGTGTATCCGGAGACGGCGGAGGCGATGGCGCTCGACGCGCGCGCGCGGGAGCAGCTGCCGGCCGAGGAGTTGTTCCGCCGCTTCTTCTCGCGCCAAACCGGGGGCGCGGAACCGGACGCGGAGACGGTGCGGTTGTTCCTGGAGCTGATTGCCGAAGAGGAAGACGCGCCGGATGCCGGCGACGGGGAAGCGGCCGGCGCGGTACAAGCGGGAGGTGAGCGGGCATGAAGCCGATCTTGTTGAAATTAAGCGGCCTGCAGAGCTACCGCGAAGCGCAGGAGGTCGATTTCGAACGGCTGTGCGAAGCGGGCGTGTTCGGCATCTTCGGGCCGACGGGCAGCGGCAAGTCGAGCATATTGGACGCCGTGACGCTGGCGCTCTACGGCAAAGTGGAGCGCGCCGCGGGCGGCACGCAGGGCATCATGAACCAGGCGGAGAAGACGCTGGCCGTCGCGTTCACCTTCGATCTGGCCGGAGGCGGGGAGCGCAAGCGGTACCGCGTCGAGCGGCAGTTCAAGCGCGGCGGGGACGTGTCCGTCAGCAATACGCTGAGCCGCTTCGTGGAAGTGACGGACGGCGGCGACGTCGTCGTGGCGGACAAGCTCGCGGACGTGACCCGCTGCGTCGAGGAGCGGATCGGGCTCAACATGCAGGACTTCACGCGGGCGGTCGTGCTTCCGCAAGGGAAGTTCGCGGAGTTTCTGTCGCTGACGGGCAAGGACCGCCGCTCCATGCTGCAGCGCCTGTTCCGCCTCGAGCGGTTCGGCGACGGGCTGGCGCTGAAGCTCAGCCAGCGGCTGAAGACGGCGGAGGCCGCGCTGCAGGAAGCGGCCGCGGAGCAGCTCGGCCTCGGC